>NZ_VXCP01000020.1 GCF_011355085.1 Pseudomonas akapageensis
CCACGCAGGCGGGCCGCGTTGCGGCCTATCGCGGGCAAGCCCGCTCCCACAGGGTACGTGCAACATCGGCCACTGTGGGAGCTGGCTTGCCAGCGATGAGGCCCTCAAGCCGGCCGCACAACGTCCCCTGTCACCAGATCACGAATCACACTGGGATTGCGCCGCCCACCCAACGCCCCGCCCAGCACCAGATCCACCTGCCCCCGAAAATACTGCTCCACACGCAAACGACTGCGCGCAGCAGGACGCCCCGCCGGGTTGGCCGAAGTCGATACCAGTGGGCCAACCAGAGCACACAGGTCGCGCACCACCGGATGATCGCTGACGCGAAGCGCAACGGTGTCGTGAACCCCGGTGATCCACTCGGGCAACATCCCCTGGTGCGGAACCAACCATGTGTTAGGGCCCGGCCAAGTGGCGGCCATGCGGTCCATCCAGGCATCCGGGAAGTCTTCGAAGAGGAAATCGAACTGGCGAATGTTATCGGCGATCAGAATCAGGCCCTTGCTCACAGAGCGCGACTTGATAGCCAACAGGCGGTCCACCGCCTCTTCGTTCCAGGGATCGCAGCCCAGACCCCAGACCGCCTCGGTTGGGTAGGCAATGACCGCACCCGCTCGAATTTCGCGCGCGGCTTGTTGCACACGCCAACTGCTCACCATTGCTTTTGCCTCTGCGTACAAATTTAACCAGCAGTGTACTTAGCATACTCGCGCAAACCAACGCCCAGCCTCATTGACGACAGCGCCGTCCAGCTCCAGCTCGGTCAGGGTGGCCAGCACTTCGGGAAGCGGTCGGTTACTTGCCGCCGCCAATGCTTCGCTGGTTTGTGGAGCAGCGAACAGCAAATCCAGCAATGGGTGAGGGGTGGGCGCTGTCGACGGCGTGCTGTTCGAGGCAACCGGCAATGCCTGCCAGCCGCGCAGGGTTTCGAGAATCTGATCGATGCTTTCGACCAGCAATGCACCATCGCGGATCAACTGATGGCAACCCTTGGCGCCGGGGTGATGGATTGAGCCTGGAATGGCATACACCTCGCGGCCTTGCTCGGCGGCCAGCCGCGCGGTGATCAGCGAACCACTGGCCAGGCTCGCCTCCACCACCAGCACGCCCAGCGAGAGGCCACTGATGATGCGATTGCGTCGAGGAAAGTTGAAGGGTTGCGGGCCGGCGTCCAATGGAAACTCGGAAATGACTGCGCTGCCCTGCGCAACCATCGCCGCTGCCAGGGAGCGATGACGCTGTGGATAAAATTTTTGCAGGCCGGTGCCCAGCACCCCAATCGTCTCCCCGCCAACATCCAGGGCGGCCTGGTGAGCAGCGCCGTCGACCCCCAGAGCCAGGCCGCTGGTAATGACAAAGCCGGCCTGCGCCAGGCTGCGGGAAAAAGCAGCTGCCGTATCAAGTCCCGGTCGCGATGCACGACGGCTACCGACGATAGCCAGCTGTGGTTTTTCCAGAATGGTCGGGTTGCCCGCGACGAATAGTAAGGGTGGAGCGTCGGACAGTTCTGCAAGCAAAGCAGGGTAGCAGGGTGCGTCCCACATCAATAAATGCTGGTCGCAATGCTCAAGCCAAGCCATTGCAGCTCGTGCGCCATCACGAACGTCAGCACTGCGACGCGCGTTGGCGCAGGCCGCTGGCAGGCCAAGAGCCCGCCAGGCACTGGCCGGCGCACTGAGCGCCGACGAGGCATTGCCAAACGCCTCGATCAGTTGATGAAAACGGCTCGGGCCGAGTTCAGGAATCAGGTGAAGGCGTAAACGCGCCTCCAGTTCAGAGGGGGAAAGCTCAGGTGTTTCAAACAACGGCATAAGATCATCCTTGATCCGAAGCCCTGGACAGCAGCTGAACAAGCTGTGGATAACTCTGTTGATAAAGCTTTGATAACTTGATTGCCGAGCTAAGGATTCCGCACCTTGTCCATCACTGCCAGGGACTGACTGGCATTGAGTACTAAACCATAGCTGAGCTTTTCATAGGTGCGGAACACCATCAGCAGGCCGGAACGCTCATCCGGGATCTTTATCTGCTCACCCGTGATCCGGTCACGCACGATTTCCCCGGACCGATAGACCGCCAGGAGGTTGCCCACGCTGACTCCATCGCGTTTGCCCTTGTTCAAAGTGACCACGTCATATTGAGCGACCTGTGTAACACCTCGTGGCACATCCAGGATCACACCGTTGATCTCTGCGGTCGGAGCGCTGGGCGTGAAAGTAGAATCCAATGCCCGTTCTTCGCTGCGCAGCAGGCGATCACCCGGTCGAACTTCCTCGGCCGAGCGCTTGAGCTCCAATGTCGCGATGCCGCCTTGCTCGGCAATCAGCTCGACACTGCCGATATCATCGGCGTTGATGCCCAGAAATTCATGACTGTCCGGGTCGGTATAGGATTTACCCTGGCGAAATACCCCGTAGCTCGATTCACCGGGCGCGAATCTACCGCGGGCAAAAATTCGATCACCCATGCCGCTGAGCACACGTTCGTTGTCACCAGCGATGATATAGGGTGCTGCCTGAAGCCCGTCGGGCTGGTCGATGATGCGATTGTTCAGCAGGAAACTGTTGATTGTCTTCAACGCAATACCGTCGACAGCTTCGGCCAGCGGCGTGCTGCGAATACGGGGCGACAATTTCAGGGTACCGATGTCGTTGTCCTGAACCGCCGCGTGGATCTGTGGATAACTCTCCCTGACCCCTGCGTCTGCCTGCGCCAGTCCTGCGCCGGTCAGCAAGAGCAGGGCGAGTAGTGATTTCCTCATGCAGTGAATCCCTTTATTATGTGTATTCACGTAAAACGCCCGAAGCCTGTTGGCTCTTTCCCTGGGAGTACGTTTTGCAGGCTCGCCGCCACCTGGGGTGCTCGCGGCAGCTCTTTTTGACTCTACCTCACAGTGCAGCAAATACGCATATGGCCATTTTGAACATCCTCGAATTTCCAGACTCGCGTCTGCGGACCATCGCCAAGCCCGTGGCTGTGGTCGATGACGAAGTTCGCCAGTTGATCGACGACATGTTTGAAACCATGTACGAAGCGCCCGGCATCGGGCTGGCTGCGACCCAGGTCAACGTGCACAAACGTATCGTCGTCATGGACCTCAGTGAAGACCGCAGCGAGCCGCGGGTGTTCATCAACCCGGAATTCGAAGCGCTGACCGACGAAATGGGTCAGTACCAGGAAGGCTGCCTGTCGGTCCCGGGCTTCTATGAAAACGTCGACCGCCCTCAGCAGGTCAAGATCAAGGCGCTGGACCGTGATGGCCAAGCCTTCGAGCTGATCGCCGAAGGCTTGCTGGCCGTTTGCATCCAGCACGAATGTGACCACCTCAATGGCAAGCTGTTCGTCGACTACCTGTCTACGCTCAAGCGTGACCGGATCAAGAAGAAGCTGGAAAAGCAGCATCGCCAGCACGCTTGATCGCCTCATCCCGAAGGCTTGCTCTGGCAAGCCTTTTTCTTTTTAAGCGAGAACTCCATGCGCATCGTCTTCGCGGGCACCCCCGAGTTTGCCGCCGAACACCTCAAAGCCCTGCTCGACAGCCCCTATGAGGTTGTCGCGGTCTACACCCAACCGGACCGCCCTGCCGGTCGTGGCCAAAAGCTGATGCCCAGCCCGGTCAAGCAACTGGCGCAACAACACGGCATCACCGTGCTGCAGCCGCCGACCCTGCGTGCCCCCGAGGCCCAGGCCGAGCTGGCGGCACTGCAACCGGATCTGATGGTGGTCGTTGCCTACGGTCTGATCCTGCCGCAGGTGGTGCTGGATATTCCGCGCCTGGGCTGCATCAACAGCCACGCATCCTTGCTGCCACGCTGGCGCGGCGCTGCGCCGATCCAGCGCGCCGTCGAGGCGGGAGACGCCGAAAGCGGCGTGACCGTGATGCGCATGGAGGCAGGCCTGGATACCGGGCCTATGCTGCTCAAGGTCAGCACGCCGATCAGTGCACAGGACACGGGTGGCAGTCTGCATGACCGCTTGGCAGAGCTCGGCCCGCCTGCCGTGATCGAAGCCATCGCCGGCCTCGCGGCAGGAACCCTGGCCGGCGAAGTGCAGAGCGATGATCTGGCAACCTATGCTCACAAATTGAACAAGGATGAAGCCCGAATCGATTGGACGCGTCCGGCCGTTGAGCTGGAACGTCTGGTACGCGCTTTCAACCCATGGCCGATCTGCCACAGCACCCTCAATGGGGAAGCGCTCAAGGTGCTGAGCGCGACCCTGGCCGAAGGGCAGGGCACGCCTGGCGAAATCCTCGCTGCCAGCAAGGAAGGGCTGATCGTTGCCTGTGGACAACAGGCCCTGTGCCTGACCCGCCTGCAACTGCCAGGTGGCAAACCGCTAGGCTTCAGCGATCTGTTCAACAGCCGTCGTGAGAAGTTTGCCGTCGGCACGGTGCTTGGCCAATGAACCCTCGTCTCGCCGCTGCCCGTGCCTTGGCCGCCGTCCTTTCCGGCAAGGCTTCGCTGAACAGTTCATTGCCCGGGCAACTGGATAAAGTCGATGCTCGCGATCGCGGTCTGACCCAGGATCTGGCCTTTGGTACCGCCCGCTGGCAGCCGCGCCTGTCGGCACTGGCCGAACGCCTGCTGCAAAAGCCCTTCAAAAGTGCGGATGCCGATGTCGAGGCGCTGCTGCTGGTTGGGCTCTATCAACTGCTCTACACCCGTGTACCGGCCCATGCCGCCATCGGTGAAACCGTCGGCTGTGCCGACAAATTGAAGAAACCCTGGGCCAAGGCGCTGCTCAACGCCGTGTTGCGCCGAGCCCAACGCGAAAGCACGGATCTGCTGGCCGAGCTCGAGCGCGATCCGGTAGTGCGCACCGCTCACCCGCGCTGGTTGCAGAAGTCCTTGAAAGCCTTCTGGCCCGAACAATGGGAGGCGATCTGCGCGGCCAACAATGCCCATCCCCCCATGATTCTGCGCGTCAATCGCCGTCACCACAGCCGTGACGCCTATCTGGAGCTGCTGCACAAGACGGGCGTCACAGCACAGCCCTGCTCCTATAGTCGCGACGGTATCCTGCTCGCCGAGGCCTGCGACGTGCGTCAGTTGCCCGGCTTCAACGAAGGCTGGATCAGCGTTCAGGACGAAGCGGCACAGCTGGCTGCCGACCTGTTGGAGCTGGCACCGGGCCAACGGGTGCTCGATGCCTGCTGCGCGCCAGGCGGCAAGACCTGCCACCTGCTGGAGGCCGAGCCTCGGCTGGGCGGCGTCGTCGCCGTCGACCTTGAGGCCAAGCGCCTTGTGCGTGTGCAGGAAAACCTCGATCGACTGGGTCTCGATGCCCAACTGATCGCTGCCGATGCCCGCGATACGGCGGCCTGGTGGGACGGCAAGGGCTTCGCGCGAATCCTTCTGGATGCGCCCTGCTCTGCCACTGGCGTGATCCGACGCCACCCGGACATCAAGCTGACCCGCCAGGCGGATGATATCCAGGCGCTCGCCACCTTGCAGGGCGAACTGCTCGATGCCTTGTGGCCAACGCTGGAAGTCGGCGGCATCCTGCTGTACGCCACCTGTTCGACCCTGCCAACGGAGAACACCGAGGTGATAGAAGCCTTCCTGGCCCGCACCCCTGGCGCCCGCGAGCTCGACATCGCCAGCCAGGCCGGCATCAAGCAGCCCCACGGTCGCCAGTTGCTGGCGCAGGAAGGCGGCCACGATGGCTTTTATTATGCCAAGCTGATCAAGATTGCCGCCGCAAGCGGACACTGAAGGGAGTAGTGGATGAAGATCATCATCCTCGGCGCGGGACAGGTGGGCGGGACGCTGGCAGAACACCTGGCCAGCGAGGCCAATGACATTACTGTGGTCGATACCGATGGCGATCGCCTGCGTGACCTGGGCGACCGGCTGGACATCCGCACTGTGCAGGGCCGCGGTTCCTTCCCCACGGTATTGCGCCAGGCCGGCGCCGACGACGCTGACATGCTGATCGCGGTGACCAACAGCGACGAGACCAATATGGTCGCCTGCCAGGTGGCTCACACGCTGTTCCACACCCCGACCAAGATTGCCCGGGTTCGCGAGTCGGCTTATCTGACTCGCGAAAGCCTGTTCAACAACGATGCCATTCCGGTGGATGTGCTGATCAGCCCGGAACAAGTGGTGACCAACTACATCAAGCGCCTGATCGAGCACCCCGGTGCCCTGCAGGTGATCGACTTTGCCGAAGGCAAGGCGCAGCTGGTGGCGGTCAAGGCCTACTATGGCGGCCCGCTGGTTGGTCAGGAGCTACGGCAGATTCGCCAGCACATGCCCAATGTCGATACCCGCGTGGCGGCGATCTTCCGTCGTGACCGGCCGATACTGCCCAAGGGCGATACGACTATCGAAGCTGATGACGAGGTCTTCTTCATCGCTGCCAAGGCCAACATCCGCGCCGTAATGGGCGAGCTGCGCCGCCTGGATGAAAGCAACAAGCGGATTGTGATCGCCGGGGGCGGGCAGATCGGTGAACGCCTGGCCGAGGCCATCGAAAGCCGCTACCAGGTCAAGATCATCGAAATGAGCCCGGCACGTTGCCGCTATCTGTCCGACACCCTCGACAGCACGGTAGTGCTGCAGGGCAGCGCGTCGGACCGGGACCTGATGCTCGAAGAAAACATCGCCGAAGCGGATATCTTCCTGGCGCTGACCAACGACGATGAAGCCAACATCATGTCGTCGCTGCTGGCCAAGCGCCTGGGCGCACGCAAGGTGATGACCATCATCAACAACCCGGCCTATGTCGACCTGGTCCAGGGCGGTGAAATCGACATCGCCATCAGCCCGCAGCTGGCAACCATCGGCACACTGCTGGCGCACGTTCGTCGTGGCGATATTGTCAGTGTGCACTCGCTGCGCCGTGGCGCAGCCGAGGCCATCGAGGCCATTGCCCATGGCGACTCCAGGTCGAGCAAGGTCATCGGCAGGGCCATCGAAAACATTGCCTTGCCGCCAGGCACCACCATCGGCGCGATCATTCGCGACGAAGAGGTGTTGATCGCCCATGACGACACAGTGATCGCGGCGGGCGACCATGTAATTCTTTTCGTTGTGGATAAAAAATACATTCGCGACGTCGAGAAGCTGTTCCATGTGGGGTTGAGCTTCTTCTAATCACATCAGGAGGCCGACATGATCGAGTCGCTGGAAAAGATGTTGGCCAAGGGTGTGGATAACTCGTTGCTGCGCTTCGGCCTCGGCAAGGCCTGGCTGGACGAAGGCGACAGCGTCAAGGCGATCGAGCACCTGCAACGCTGCGTCGAACTCGATCCGAAGTACTCGGCGGCGTGGAAGTTGCTGGGCAAGGCGCATCTGGCCCATGGCGACCCGGATGCTGCTCGCCAGGCCTGGGAGCGGGGCCTGGAGGCGGCGCGGGGGCATGGGGACAAGCAGGCGGAGAAGGAGATGTTGGTTTTTTTGAAGAAGTTGGAGCGGCATCAGACAGGAAACTGAGTTGCGCCTATCGCTGTAGCCGCTGCCGAAGGCTGCGCTCGCCTGCAACGCAGGCGCACGATCTTGAAATCGCCGGGAGCCCCTGCGGGACTCCAGCGCAGCCTGCGGCAGCGGCTACAGGACTGTCATTCGAATGATGTCAATACCAGCGCGCCTCTCCAGCCGGCCGCTTCTTGAACCGCTTCATGCTCCACATGTACTGGGTCGGATACGCCCGCACATACTTCTCGATCACCTGGCTCATCGCCGCCACCGCCGTCTCGGTATCGGTGCTGTACATCGCCTCGGGTGCAGCTTCCAGAATCACTTTGAAACCGGAGCCATCGGGCAGGCGCAGGGCATGCAGAAACACACCCACGGCCTTGCCGCCAGCCAGCATGTTCGGCACGAACTTGCTGGTCAGCGCCTGCGTGGCGAAGAACGGCACGAAAATCCCGGCCGATTCAGCCGGCTCAGGGTCGGCGGGAATACCGACCTGACCGCCTTTGCGCACTTCCTTGATGATGCTGAGAATGCCTTCCTTGGTAGACGCCGCGACCCGGTTGCCCAATTGCACACGCTGTTCGCGCAGCAAGTCATCGACCGCCTTGAGCTTGGGCGGGCGATAGAAAATGATCGGATTGCACTGGTTGCAATAGAAGTGGTTGAGCACTTCCCAGTTGCCGAGGTGGCTGGTGATACCCACCACACCCTTGCCGGACGCCAGCGCCTGCTGGAGGACTTCCAGGCCCTCAACTTCGCGAACCAGGTCCAGCGAACGCTGGGCGGGCCAGATCCAGGCGCAGGCGCTCTCGGTCAGGGCCTTGCCGATATCCTTCATGGTCTGCCCGACCAGACGTTCGCGGGCAGCGGCGTCCATCTCCGGAAAACACTTGGCCAGGTTGATCCTGACCACTTCACGCGAGCTGTTGGGCAGTTTCCACATCAACCAGCCGATCCCTGCGCCAACACGCTGTACGGCACGCCACGGCAGCAGGGCAAACAAGCGCAATGCCCCGACCATCACAGCGCCTTTGAACTTATCCACAGGCCACTCCTATGTTTGCTAGCCGGCTATTGTACCGTCAGCGCGACAGACTGGCGTAGCGATCGCAATCGGTGGTGTGGTCCATGACCATTCCCGACGCCTGCATGAAGGCATAACAGATCGTCGGCCCGACGAAGGTAAAGCCGGCTTTTTGCAGGGCCTTGCTCATGGCCCTGGCTTCATCGGTAACGGCCGGCACGTCGCTGCGCTGGCTGAAATGATTGACCTTGGGTTGGCCGCCGACGAACGACCAGAGGAACTCTACCGGGTTATCCAGCGCCAGCCAGGCCTTGGCATTGCGCCGCGCGGCATTGAGCTTGAGGCGATTACGGATGATTCCGGGGTCGAGCATGCGCTCTTCGATTTCGGCATCGGTCATTTCAGCCAGGCGCCTGGCATCGAAACCGAACATCACCTGGCGATAACGTTCGCGTTTTTTCAGCACCGTTATCCAGGAAAGCCCGGCCTGACAGCCTTCGAGCAGGAGCAATTCGAACAATTGGGCCGGATCGCGCAGCGGCACGCCCCATTCCTGATCGTGGTAATCCTGATAAAGCGGATCTTCGGTACACCAAAAGCAGCGAGGCATAAGGCTCCAGGGTAGAGGCTGGGCTGAATCGGGTTATACTCCCGCCCTTTATATCGCAGCCCAAGAAACAGGTGAATTTCGTGAGCCAGCCTACGCCAGCCGTGCGTACCTTCCAAGACTTGATCCTCGCCCTGCAGCAATACTGGGCCGAGCAAGGTTGTGTGGTACTTCAGCCCTACGATATGGAAGTAGGCGCCGGTACTTTCCATACCGCCACGTTCCTGCGCGCCATTGGCCCGGAAACCTGGAACGCCGCTTATGTGCAGCCCAGTCGTCGCCCGACTGACGGCCGCTACGGCGAAAACCCGAACCGCCTGCAGCACTACTATCAGTTCCAGGTCGTGCTCAAGCCTAACCCCGACAACTTCCAGGAGCTCTACCTCGGCTCGCTGAAGCACGTCGGCCTCGATCCGCTGGTCCACGACATCCGTTTCGTCGAAGACAACTGGGAATCGCCGACCCTCGGCGCCTGGGGTCTGGGCTGGGAAGTCTGGCTCAACGGCATGGAAGTCACCCAGTTCACCTACTTCCAGCAGGCAGGTGGCATCGAGTGCTATCCGGTGACCGGCGAGATCACCTACGGTCTGGAGCGCCTGGCGATGTACCTGCAAGGTGTCGACTCGGTCTATGACCTGGTCTGGACCGATGGCCCGTTCGGCAAAGTGACCTATGGCGATGTGTTCCACCAGAACGAAGTGGAGCAGTCGACCTACAACTTCGAGCACGCCAACGTCGAGAAACTGTTCGAACTGTTCGATTTCTATGAAAGCGAAGCCAATCGCCTGATCGAACTCGAATTGCCGCTGCCGACCTATGAAATGGTCCTCAAGGCCTCGCACACCTTCAACCTGCTCGATGCCCGCCGGGCCATCTCGGTGACCGAGCGTCAGCGTTATATCCTGCGCGTACGGACCCTGGCCCGTGCGGTTGCGCAAAGTTATCTACAGGCCCGCGCCAAGCTGGGCTTCCCGATGGCGTCCCCTGAACTGCGTGATGAAGTGTTGGCTAAGCTGGAGGCTGCACAATGAGTGCTCAAGATTTTCTGGTTGAACTGGGCACCGAAGAACTGCCACCCAAAGCCCTCAATACCCTGGCCGAAGCCTTTCTGGCCGGTATCGAGAAAGGTCTGCAGGCCGCCGGTCTGAACTACACCGCCAAGCAGGTCTACGCCGCGCCGCGCCGCCTGGCCGTGTTGATCAGCGAGCTGGACATTCAGCAGCCCGACCGCAGCATCAACCTCGACGGCCCGCCGCTGCAGGCCGCTTTCGACGCCGAAGGCAATCCGACCCAGGCTGCCCTGGGCTTTGCCAAGAAGTGCGGCGTCGAGCTCAGCGAGATCGACCAGAGCGGGCCGAAGCTGCGTTTCAGCCAGCGTATCGTCGGCAAGCCGACCGCAAGCCTGCTGCCGACCATCGTCGAAGACTCCCTCAATGACCTGCCAATTCCCAAGCGCATGCGCTGGGGCGCGCACAAGGAAGAATTCGTACGGCCGACCCAATGGCTGGTGATGTTGCTGGGCGAGCAAGTCATCGACTGCACGATCCTGGCTCAGAAAGCCGGTCGCGATTCGCGCGGTCACCGCTTCCACCACCCGGAAAACGTGCGCATCAACGCGCCGGCCAGTTACCTCGAAGACCTGCGTAAGGCTTACGTCCTCGCCGACTTCAACGAGCGCCGCGAGCTGATCAGCAAGCGCACCGCTGAACTGGCCATGCAGCAGGAAGGCACCGCGATCGTGCCGCCGAGCCTGCTCGACGAAGTGACTGCCCTGGTCGAATGGCCAGTGCCGCTGGTGTGCTCGTTCGAAGAGCGTTTCCTGGAAGTACCGCAGGAAGCCTTGATCACCACCATGCAGGACAACCAGAAGTATTTCTGCCTGCTCGATGTGGACGGCAAGCTGTTGCCGCGCTTCATCACCGTGGCCAACGTCGAAAGTCGCGATCCGAAGCAGATCGTCCAGGGTAACGAGAAAGTCGTTCGTCCACGCCTGACCGATGCCGAATTCTTCTTCAAGCAAGACAAGAAGCAGAGCCTGGAAAGCTTCAACCTGCGTCTGCAGAACGTGGTCTTCCAGGCCCAGCTGGGCAGCGTCTTCGACAAGGCCGAGCGGGTTTCCAAACTGGCTGCCCATATCGCCGGCCGCATTGGCGGCGACGCCGAGCGCGCTGCCCGCGCTGGCCTGCTGTCCAAATGCGACCTGGCCACCGAGATGGTCGGCGAGTTCCCGGAAATGCAAGGCGTTGCCGGTTACTACTACGCGCTCAACGACGGCGAGCCAGAAGACGTTGCCCTGGCCCTGAACGAGCAGTACATGCCACGCGGTGCCGGTGCCGAGTTGCCGACCACCCTGACCGGCGCAGCCGTCGCCATTGCCGACAAGCTGGACACCCTGGTCGGGATCTTCGGTATCGGCATGCTACCGACCGGCAGCAAGGACCCCTATGCACTGCGTCGCGCAGCGCTGGGCGTACTGCGGATCCTGATCGAGAAGAAGCTGGATCTGGACCTGAACGATGCCGTGGCATACGCCGTGAAGCAGTTCGGCGCCAAGATCAAGGCCGCTGGCCTGGCCGAGCAAGTGCTGGAGTTCATCTTCGATCGCCTGCGCGCTCGCTACGAAGACGAAGGCATCGACATGGCCACCTACCTATCGGTTCGTGCCCTGCAACCGGGTTCGGCGCTGGACTTCGACCAACGCGTGCAAGCGGTACAAGCTTTCCGCCAATTGCCCGAAGCGGCTGCGCTGGCTGCAGTGAACAAGCGCGTTTCGAACTTGCTGAGCAAGGTCGACGGCGTCGTTCCGACCACTGTGGAGCCAAAGTACTTCGACAACGCCAACGAGTTCTCGCTGTATTCGGCGATCCAGCAAGCCGACCAGGCCGTCCAGCCGATGGCAGCTGCCCGCCAGTACAGCGAGTCTCTGGCGCGCCTGGCGGCATTGCGCGAGCCGGTCGACGCCTTCTTCGAAGCCGTCATGGTCAACGCCGATGACGCCAAGGTACGTGGCAACCGTTACGCCCTGTTGGCGCGTCTGCGCGGCCTGTTCCTCGGCGTTGCCGATATCTCGCTGCTGGGCTGATTGGTGAAGGATGCACGCTTGAAACTGCTGATACTCGACCGGGACGGGGTCATCAACCAGGACTCCGACGCCTATATCAAATCGGTGGAGGAGTGGATCCCGATCCCTGGCTCGATCGAGGCCATTGCGCAGTTGAGCAAGGCCGGCTGGACGGTGGCGGTCGCTACCAACCAGTCCGGCATCGCTCGCGGTTACTACGATGTCGCCACGCTGGACGCCATGCATGCCCGCTTGCGGGAGCTGGTAGCGGAGCAGGGTGGCGAAGTCGGTTTGATCGTTTACTGTCCCCACGGCCCGGACGATGGGTGCTCATGCCGCAAGCCAAAGCCTGGCATGTTGCAGCAGATTGCCGCTCATTACGGCGTCGATCTAGCCCAACGCTGGTTTGTCGGCGATAGTATGGGTGACCTGGATGCCGCACTGGCCGTCGATTTACAGCCTGTTCTGGTGAAAACCGGAAAAGGCCTGAAGACGCTGAGTAAAACATTGCCAGCGGGGACCCTGATTTTTGAGGATCTGGCAGCTGTAGCCAGAGAACTTATCCACAATTAGCGCGCCTCTGAATACCTGACCGAGCTCATCAGGCTGATCCTTTCAGCCTGACCCCTGTCGTTATCAGAAGCGTGCTCAATACAGGCGGGCGAGCCCGCAACGGTAAATGCCGCTATGTCGACCCTGCAGGCGATCAGAACCTTTCTTTTTTACCTGCTAATGGGCACCAGCTCGTTGCTGTGGTGCACCCTGAGCTTTTTTGTCGCGCCGTTTCTGCCTTTTCCCGCCCGGTATCGCTTCATCAACGTGTATTGGTGCAGTTTCGTGCTGTTGCTGGCACGCGTGTTTCTCGATATTCGAGTCAATGTCACCGGCGCGCAAAACGTGCCCGAGCAACCTTGCGTGATTCTGTCGAACCACCAGAGCACCTGGGAGACATTCTTCCTCTCGGCTTACTTCCAGCCGTTGAGCCAGGTACTCAAGCGCGAGCTGCTGTATGTACCCTTCTTCGGTTGGGCCATGGCCATGCTCCGGCCCATCGCGATCGACAGGGACAACCCCAAGGCCGCACTCAAGCATGTCGCAGCCAAAGGTGACCAGTTGCTCAAGGACGGCACTTGGGTGCTGATTTTTCCCGAGGGTACCCGCGTGCCTTACGGCACTATCGGCAAATTCTCGCGGGGGGGTACTGCCTTGGCGGTGAATGCCAATTTGCCCGTGCTCCCGATTGCGCACAACGCGGGCAAATACTGGCCAAAACAAGGCTGGGCCAAGCGGGCCGGCACTATCGAGGTCGTCATCGGTGAGCCGATGTACGCCCAAGGGTCGGGGCCACGCGCGATTGCCGAACTCAATGACCGGGTCGCAGCCTGGAACGAACAGACCCAGAGGGAGATGGGTTCATTGCCGCAAGCGCCTGCAGTCGAGGAACAGATCGTTGTTTGAACCCCTGTGGATAACTTGTGCACAGTATTTGGATTTCTTTCCAAAAAATCACGTAAGTCATTAATTTAAAAGCTTATTTTTTTGTATGACTGAATCGTGAAATTCGTGCATAAGTTTTTCCAATGCTATCGAGAACCGGCCTTAGAGCCGGTTTTTTTATGCCTGTGCAGAGGCTGGAAATTGAACAGCTGCGCCTGAAACACGAAGAGATATTCCGTTTGCCCCACAGCGGCTTCCGTACGTTAGGTTTGGCTCTGGCATGAAGCCAATCAGTCACTCTTCACTAAGGAAGGAAAAAACATGATCAATTGGAACAAGCAATTCACTGCATTGGTCCGCGAAACCCGCCCGACCTGCTGGGGCAACTGGGGCCTGAACAGCCACATCCAGGCAGGTGCCGTCGGTATCGTAGACCCGAAAACCGGAGATTTCCGGCTCGTGCGCGATCAGCTGCCAGGGGTCAAACTGGTCGAGGTAGCCGGGAGCCAGACCTGGGAGATGCGCTCCTCGAAGGTCAAAAAAACCGAGTTGAAACCCGAAGTATCTGCATCTTTCAAAGACCCTCAAACCGGCATTGAATTGAAAGCCGATTCGAAAATTCAGTGGACGTTCGGCGACAGCGGCTCCATGGCGTCCGAATTTGCCGTCTGCAAGGAAGTGCGCATCAGCGATCTCACTCAATTGAACAAGGAACTCAAATGGCTGGCAGAGCAGGCCAGCCAGGTGGGGTTGGCAAACAAAGGCCGAATTGCCCAAGGTTTCGGGGTCATTACCAGTGTTATCTATGCCACCAGCGGCATGAATGTCGGCTCCAAGGACAAGAGTTCCTCCTTCAGCATGACCGGTAATGCCAAAGCGCTGAATACAATGCTCGGCAGCATTGCGCCTGAAGCCTCCATTTCTGGTTCGTTCACCAGTACTTCGGAAGAGAAGAGCCTGGACAAACACATCTGGCCAGCTACAGCCAATACTGCCGCTACAGCCCCAATCCCCGTTGCCTACACCTTCAGTTCCTTTGAAGGCGATCTCATCATCCCTAATTGGGTCAATACGCTGGGTTCGTTCGAGCTGGAAGTGAACAGCAAAATAGGTTCGACCTACACCGCCAAACTGGCCCTGCGATACGACACGCCCAGCGGTCCGGAGGAAATAAAAGGCAAAGTCATTGGCGGACAAAGCCAAACGTTTGCTGCCATCCCCCTGACGGCAACCAACATTGAGATCGAAGTAAAATTTGTCGACCTGACGGACGGCACCTTTTACAAGAAAAAATGGGATACGCCGCTGGGCCAATGGATCAATGGGAAGCGCCGTCTTGAACTGAGCGGAGTCTGGCCATTCAAAACCGGTCTCAAAGTGCTCGAAGAAGACAACTGATGACTCTGCCGCGCCCGGTTCAACCCGGGCGCGGCCTCAGGCGTACTCACTATTTTCGATGCGCACTGAAGTACTGGCGGAAAAACTCCACCGTTACGCGGATTTTTGCCGAAGTGGCCAGCGGCGCCGCATACACGGCCCAGATATTGGCCTGCTGGCGATAATCGCGAAGAATATGCACCAGCTTGCCGCTCTCAAGGCTGTCACGTACGTCCCAATGAGACCGAAGCAGGATTCCACGGCCATCGATGCCCCATTGATGGACCACCTCGCCATGGTTCGCCGACAGCGCACCGGTAACCTTGACGCTTTCTTCACCGTCGGGGCCTTGCAAGCGCCAGAGCCCAAAGGGGTGATCACGCTCCTTGATCACCAGGCACTCATGGCCGGCAAGCTCCGCCAGGCTGCGTGGTTCACCCTGTCGCGCGAGATACTCGGGGGCAGCGCAGAGAATACGAGAGTTTTCTGCCAGCAACTTGGCGATCAGGTTCGGTGCGATGTTATCGCCGATGCGGATATCAAGATCGAAACCTTCGTCGATCAGATCCACCAGTCGATCGAATACGTCGAAGCGAATATCCAGCGCCGGATAGCGCACCGACAGCTCTGAAAGCGCTGGCGCCACATGCCGGCGCCCGAGACCGAAACTGCTGACGATGTGCAACTGGCCGCGGGGTTCCTGGTGCAGCGAGGAGACCTCGTCGGCCATCTGATCCACTGCATCAAAGATGTGCAGCGCCCAACGGTAGACGCGCTCACCATCTTCGGTCGCCGCCACTCGTCGGGTGGTGCGATGCAGCAAGCGTACGCCCAGGTTCTGTTCCAGCAGCGCAATACGCTTGCTGACGAAGGCAGGGGAGGCCCCCAGCTCGATGGCCGCTGCCGCGAAGCTGGAGCGGCGGGCAACCAGGACAAAGACGCGGAGGTCTTCAAGGTTCGGCAGACTATTCACGATTCGTGTCTTATCTATCAATAGATCGCGTAATTATGTTTGTGTTTCGCCCTTATACCATGGGCGGCGACCCCTCACTCTCCCTGAAAGAGTCAGCCACCATGAGCAAAACATTCAAAATCGCCGCAATTGCCGGTGACGGTATTGGTAACGAAGTACTGCCCGAAGGCCTGCGCGTCGTCGAAGCTGCCGCGAAAAAATGGAACCTGGACCTGGCTATTGAAACCGTCGAATGGGCCAGCTGCGACTATTACGCCCAGCACGGGCAAATGATGCCGGACGATTGGTTCGAGCAATTGAAGGGCTTCGATGCCATCTACTTCGGCGCAGTCGGCTGGCCGGACAAGGTACCCGATCATATTTCCCTGTGGGGCTCGCTGCTGAAGTTCCGCCGCGACTTCGATCAGTACGTGAACATTCGCCCGGTGCGGCTGTTCCCCGGTGTCCCTTGCCCATTGGCCGGCCGCGAGCCTGGTGACATCGATTTCGTGGTGATCCGTGAAAATACCGAAGGCGAGTACTCTTCGGTGGGTGGGAGGATGTTCGAAGGCACCGAAAACGAATTTGTGCTGCAGGAATCGGTGTTCACCCGCCGGGGTGTCGATCGGATTCTCAAGTACGCCTTCGAAGTCGCGAAGAACCGCCCACGCAAGCACGTTACCTCGGCGACCAAATCCAACGGCATCTCCATCAGCATGCCGTACTGGGACGAGCGCACGGCAGCAATGGCCGAGCACTACCCTGAAGTCAGCTGGGACAAGCAGCACATCGACATTCTTTGCGCCCGCTTTGTATTGCAACCGGATCGGTTCGATGTGGTGGTGGCGTCCAACCTGTTCGGCGATATCCTCTCCGACCTGGGCCCTGCCTGTGCCGGCACCATTGGTATCGCGCCTTCGGCGAACCTCAACCCGGAACGCAATTTCCCCTCCCTGTTCGAGCCGGTGCACGGTTCGGCGCCAGACATCTATGGCAAGAACATCGCCAACCCGATCGCCATGATCTGGTCGGGCGCCTTGATGCTGGAATTCCTCGGTAATGGCGACGAGCGCTATGCCGCGGCGCACGACGGCATTCTGCATGCCATCGAGACAGTCATTGCGACAGGACCGAAAACGCCGGATCTCGGCGGGAAAGCGTCCACCCAAGACGTTGGCGCAGCGATCGCCGCCGCGCTTTGAATTAATGATTGCGCCGCCCTTTTCCCGAAAGGGCGGCATCTCGAATGAAACGGGATCGAAAACAAGGACATAGCGAGGCCCGATTGTCGGACAAGCTCTTGCCACAAAGTATTTCATCCGTGTATTGTTAACCGTAAGATTTACGTAAACCACTAGTTAACGATGGAGCTTCAAGAATCTGAAAGGAACAGTGCTCCGCCTAGGCTCGGCCTGAAGAGCTGACAGCTGGAGAAAAATCCAAACGTCCCAGGACATGAGAATGCCGCACAACAATAAAAAAGATGTGTTTTTGATAACGATGAGCCTGATAGCCGTGCTGGCAACCGTTATCGGCCTTGCAGTCTTCCCCCAGCAGGCGGAGACCCTGGCTAATCAGATGTTTGAAATGGCAACCCGCACTTTCGGTACCGCAGTGCAGTTGTTTGTCTTCTGTTGTGCGTTGATCGTGCTCTACATCGCATTCAGCAAGTACGGCAACATTCGCCTGGGCAACGGCAAGGCAGAATACTCGACCACGACCTGGGTGTTCATGTTCATTTGTGCCGGCATGGGTTCTTCGACGCTCTACTGGGGGGTAATGGAGTGGGCTTACTACTACCAGACTCCTGGCCTGAACATCGCCGCCGGTACCCGTGAAGCACTTGATTACAGTGTCAGCTATTCGTTCTTCCACTGGGGTATCAGTGCCTGGTCGCTGTACGCCCTGGCGTCGCTGGCAATGGCCTATCACTTCCACGTGCGCAAGAAGAGCGGCCTGAGCCTGGCCTCGATCATCGAAGCAGTGACCGGTTTCAAGGCCAGTGGTCCGATTGGTCGTACTGTCGACCTGATCTTCCTGCTGACCATGTTTGGCGCACTGACCGTATCGCTGGTACTGACAGCCTCGACCCTGACCCGTGGCCTGGCTGGCCTGACCGGCATGCCTGACAACTTCACTACCCAGCTGATCGTGATTGGCGTGGTGGCAGTGGTGTTCTCACTCAGCTCCTACATCGGTATCTCCAGTGGCATGCAGCGCCTGAGCAAGATGGTCTGCATCGGCGCGCTGGTCTTCGCTGGCGTGGTGTTCCTGATAGGCCCGACCCAGTTCATCATCAATAACACGGCCAACTCAATCGGCCTGATGATCCAGAACTACGTGCACATGAGCCTGTTTACCGATCCGCAGGGCAATGGCGAATTCACCCGGAACTGGACCGTATTCTACTGGCTGTGGTGGGTGTCTTACGCACCGGGCGTCGCGATGTTCGTCACTCGCGTCTCCAAGGGCCGCAAGATGAAGGAAGTGATCGCTGCGCTGCTGCTGGGTGGCAGCTTCGGTTGCTGGTTCTTCTTCGGCACGCTGGAAAGCTACAGCATGCACCAGTTCCTCAACGGCGCCATCGACGTACCGCGCATCCTCTCGGAGCAGGGCGGTGAAACAGCCGTAGAGATGGTGTTGAGCGGACTGCCCTTCGGCAAGGTCTTCCTGGGTGTGTATCTGTTCATCATGGCGGTGTTCTGCGCCTCGCACATGGATGCGGCGGCCTATGCAGTTGCAGCCACCAGCACACGCAACCTGCAGGAAGGCCAGGATCCATCACCGACTCACCGCCTGTTCTGGTGCGTCGCACTGACCCTGGTGCCGCTGGCCATGTTGTTCGCCAAGGCGTCGTTGTCGACCATGAAGACCGCAGTAGTGCTCACGGCGATTCCATTTCTGTTGATCCTGCTGACCAAGATCTACGGCTTCCTCAAGTGGATGTTCCAGGATTACGGCAATGTGCCTGCGTACCTGATCGAGGAAGAAGCCGTGCAACGGTCGCTGGACCTGGACTACGTAGCGCAGCACGAGCGTCCTGAAATCCCGGCAGCAAAATCGCTTGAGCCTGCGCTGAACTAAGCCCGCTCGAACGACTACAGATTCTCGGCCGCAAGGCCGGGAATCTCCGGCCAAATTTTTTTGCCTACACTGTTAACCATAGGTTTCACGTAAACCTGAAGTGATTAAGACAACCCGGAGGACGGCGTTAACGCTCGCAACGTCCTCCGTAAGCCTGAAGAGAAACCAGATGAACGACATACAGAAACTGCCCGCCGACTTCTGCGCCAATGCTGACGAGGCTTACACCATTCCGGCCTCCTACTACACCAGCCCGAATGTCTTCGAATTCGAGCAGGAAAAGATCTTCGCCAACAGCTGGATCTGTGTCGGCCACCGCAGTGAAGTCGCCAACAACAATGACTACATCACCCGTGAAGTCATCGGCGAAAGCATCATCGTCGTCCGCGGCCGCGACAGCGTGCTGCGCGCGTTCTACAACGTCTGCCCGCACCGTGGCCATCAACTGCTGAGCGGCGATGGCAAGGCCAAGAACGTGATCACCTGCCCGTATCACGCCTGGACCTTCAAGCTCGACGGCGAGCTGGCTCACGCGCGCAACTGCGACAACGTGATGAACTTCGACAAGGAAAACTCAAGCCTGGTGTCCTTGCGCGTCGAAGAGTATGCCGGCTTCATCTTCATCAACATGAATGCCGATGCCGAGCCGGTCGAAACTCAGCTGCCGGGCTTCGAGGCGCGCCTGCGCGAAGCCTGCCCGGTAGTCGATGACCTGCACCTGGCCGCACGTTTCGTCACCGATACCCCGGCCAACTGGAAGTCGATCGTCGACAACTACCTGGAATGCTACCACTGCGCACCAGCCCACCCGGGCTTTGCCGATTCGGTCAGCGTCGATGAATACTGGCATACCCTGCATGGCAACTGGTCGCTGCAGTTCGGCCACGCCAAGCCGTCGGAAAAATCCTTCAAGTTCGACGAGTCGGTGAAAAACCCGAGCTTCAGCGGCTTCTGGGCATGGCCATGCACCATGTTCAACGCGCCACCCGGTGGCAACTTCATGACCGTGATCTATGAGTTCCCGGTCAGTGCCGAGGTCACGCTGCAGCATTACGACATCTACTTCCTCAACAAGGAAATCACTCCGGAACAACAGTCGCTGATCGAGTGGTACCGCGACGTGTTCCGTCCAGAAGACCTGCGCCTGGTGGAAAGCGTGCAGCGAGGCTTGAAGTCCCGTGGGTATCGTGGCCAGGGCCGGATCATGGTCGACAAGCAACGCAGCGGCATGAGCGAGCACGGCATCGCCAACTTCCACAACCTGATCGCTGTGGCACACCTGGATAACTGAGAAAGACAGCCGCCGGTGCAACGCGTGCCGGCGGCTTGCCAACAGATCAAGAGGAGTTTCCTGCGTGCAACTGAAAGACCCCCAGCTATTCCGCCAGCAAGCCTTTATCGCGGGCGCCTGGTGTGATGCCGACAGTCTCGCCACAGTCGAGGTGACTGACCCGGCCCAGGGCCGGCTCATTGGCAGCGTGCCCTTGATGGCCACCGCGGAAGCGGCCCGTGCTATCGAAGCCGCCGATGCCGCATTACCGGCCTGGCGTGCACGTACCGCAAAGGAGCGCGCGCAAATCCTGCGCCGCTGGTACGAACTGATCCTCGAGCATGAAGACGACCTGGCGAACTTGATGACCCTGGAGCAGGGCAAGCCCTTGCATGAAGCCGTGGGCGAAATCCGTTATGCCGCCTCTTTCATCGAGTGGTTCGCCGAGGAAGGCAAGCGCGTCTACGGCGACGTGATTCCTTCGCCCTCATCGGACAAACGCCTGCTGGTCATCAAACAGGGTATTGGCGTCTGTGCGGCAATCACGCCGTGGAATTTCCCGGCGGCAATGATTACACGCAAGGTTGCTCCGGCCCTGGCGGCTGGCTGCACCATCGTGGTCAAGCCGGCCAACGAAACACCGTTCTCGGCGCTGGCGCTGGCTGAACTGGCACAACGCGCCGGCGTTCCGGCCGGGGTGCTGAGCATCGTTACCGGCGACGCCAAGGCGATCGGTGCTCAACTCACCGGCCACCCGCTGGTACGCAAGCTCAGCTTCACCGGTTCCACACCGGTCGGGCGACTGCTGATGAGCCAGTGCGCCGAGACCATCAAGAAGGTCTCGCTCGAACTCGGCGGCAACGCCCCCTTCATCGTCTTCGCCGATGCCGACGTGGATGCCGCGGTTGAGGGCGCGATTGCCGCCAAGTACCGCAACGCCGGGCAGACCTGCGTCTGCGTCAACCGCTTCTATGTGCATGATGTGGTGTATGCGGAGTTCGCCAGCAAGTTCGCCGCCAGAGTGGCCGAACTGAGAGTTGGCCATGGCCACGAAAGCGGCACCCAAGTTGGCCCGCTGATCACTGCCAAGGCGGTGGAAAAGGTCCGTGCGCTGATTGATGACGCGGTTGCAAAAGGCGCCAGCGTACTGGTCGGTGGTCAGGTCCATGCACTGGGCGAAAACTTCTTCGAGCCTACCGTGCTGAGCGACATTAAACCGGGTTCGCATTTGCTCGATGAGGAGATTTTCGGACCGGTCGCCCCATTGGTGCGTTTCTCCACCGATGCCGAAGTTCTACGCTTGGCCAACGACACCCTCTACGGTCTGGCTGCTTACTTCTACAGCCGTGATATCGCCCACGTGTGGAACATCGCCGAACACCTGGAATACGGGATGGTCGGCATCAACACCGGGTTGATCTCCAACGAGGTTGCCCCGTTTGGTGGGGTCAAGCAGTCCGGGCTAGGCCGCGAAGGGTCGAAGTACGGCATCGAAGATTACCTGCAACTGAAATACCTGTGCCTGGCGGTCTGAAAAGAGCCCCACACAGCGTTCCAACTCAAGCGGCACCCCGTGCCGCTCATTGCCGCAGCAGAGGTTAGCGATGGCCAACAAATACGAAATGATTGCCGCCCGTGTGACCGGGGTCGAACAGGTAACGCCCCTGATCAAGCGCTTTACCCTGGTGCGCCAGGACGGTGAGTTGCTGCCAGGCTTTACCGGCGGCAGCCATATCATCGTGCAGATGAAGAACGCCGACGGGCGTCAGCACAGCAACGCCTATTCCCTGATGAGCGACCCGCAAGACACGGCCAGCTATCAGATCGGCGTGCGCCTTGAAGAACAGTCCAAAGGCGGCTCGGCGTTCATGCATGAGCAGGTAGCGGTCGGCACCGAGCTGATGATCTCAACCCCGAACAACCTGTTCGCCATCGATCAGAGTGCCGGCAAGCACGTACTGATCGCCGGTGGTATCGGCATCACGCCTTTCCTTGCGCAGCTTTATGAACTGCATCAGGACGGCGCCAACTACGAACTTCACTACGCCTTCCGCAGCCCGGAACATGGCGCCTTCCAGGAAGAGATCGGCACCGGCGTGCACGCGCCACGTTCGCAGTTCTACATCGATAGCCTGGGCCAGTCCCTCAATCTGAAAGCGTTGCTCGCTGGCCTGCAAAGCGATGCGCATGTTTATGTGTGCGGACCCAAGCCGTTGATCGATGCAGTCATCTCCACGGCCAAACAGTTGGGCATCGCCGACCAACGCGTGCACTGGGAACAGTTCGCTGCCGCGCCTGCCACCGGCGGTGCATTCACCGTGGTGCTGTCCAAGTCGGGCACGGAGTTGAAAGTAGAGGAGGGCGTGAGCATTCTCCAGGCAATTGAAAAAGCCAATGCCGCCCAGATCGAATGCCTGTGCCGTGAAGGCGTGTGTGGCACCTGCGAGACACGCATTCTCGAAGGTGAAGCCGAACACTTCGACCAGTACCTGAGCGATGACGAGAAGGCCGCCCAGCAAACCATGATGCTTTGTGTCTCGCGCGCCCGAGGCGATCGCCTGGTGCTCGACCTCTGAGTTTGCTCAAGGCCCATTCGCCGTGAGTGGGGAGCGATAGAGACGTCTGTGTATACTGTGGTCGCCACACGCGTCTCTAGCGATCACGGGAATGCCATGACTGAAAACAGCTTCGCCTTTCGACTGAAGGAACTGCTCGAACACCACAAGCTGACGTTGCAAGCGGTGGGTACGGCCCTTGGCATTTCCCGTACAGCGGTGCACAAGTGGACGCGCGGCGGCGAGATCGACTACGACAATCTGCGCAAGCTTGCCGACTTTCTCAAGGTCAACTGGATCTGGCTGCGCTATGGCGAACAGGCCCAGCTTGATCTGCAAGGCTCTGCGGTAGTCGAGCTGCCAATGACCGACGTGCGACGCAAGTTCACCGCTGAGATCATGGAGAGCGAAGCGCGCATGAAGCTGGCGCAGGAAAGCGCTGGCATCGTCACCTGGCAGTGGAACCTGATCACCGATGAGGTCATCTACTCGGATAACGTCGAGGCGATCTACGGCTGGCAGATTCGCAACAACGAAGATTTCTGGCCGCACCTGCCTGACGAGGACGCGACCGCCTTGAAGGCGATGTATCAAGACTGCATCGCCAATTGCAAACCCTACGAATTCGATTTCCGGATCTTGCGCCCCGATGGCGAGATGCGCTGGATTTCCTCGCGCGCTTCGCCCTTGCCCGACAGCGCCGGCCGTTCAGTGAAGATGGTCGGTATCAGTATGGACACCACCGCACGCAAGATTGCTGAAGAAGCGTTGCGGGAAAGCGAGGAACGCTTTCGTGCGATCTTCGATCTCGCCTGCGACGCCATGGCCTATATCGGCCTTGATGGTCGCTGGCTACGGGTCAACAACAGGCTCTGCGAGTTGCTCGGCTACAGCGAAGACGAACTGCGTGAGCTGACCTTCCAGGACATTACCCATCCTGACGACCTGGGCGCCAATCTGAAGCAGCTGCAACAGTTGCTGGCAGGCGAAATCAGCATGTACGCACTGGAAAAACGCCTGCGCTGCAAGAACGGCCAGTTCATCTGGGCCAATGTAAAAACCTCCCTGCAGCGCAACTCGCAGGATGCAACACCTGCGCATCTGATCAGCGTGATCGACGACGTGACCGAAACTCGCGCCAGCCGCCTGGCACTGGAGTCACGGGTACAGGAACTCGAGCGGCTGCTCGAGGCATCTGCACAGCACAGCTGACGCGACTGTTGTTGACGCAGCGCGATTGAACGGGCTCTATTGCGAACAAAACTTTCGATACTACTGCCCGTTTTCGCCGCTGTGCAGCTGTCGGAACTGCTAGCTAGTTATCTTTTTCCCATGGCCTAAATTCGTCGCCTTCATCAACGGAGGAACGGCCATGCACTTCGAAATCGGTAAAAGAGACTGCTTCAAAAACTCCACCTTGTTTGCCATGCACAAGCTTCGTGCCGATGTTTTCAAAGCACGTAAAGGCTGGGACATCCCGCTCATCGGCGAGATGGAAATCGACGGTTACGACGCTCTGAACCCCTTCTACATGCTGATTCAAGGCAGTGAGGATGACGTTCAGGGATGCTGGCGGATACTGCCAACGACTGGGCCTTACATGCTCAAGGACACCTTTCCCATGCTGCTCAATGGTCGCCATGCACCGGAGGCTGATGACGTGTGGGAACTCAGCCGGTTTGCTATCGATGCCAGGCAGAAAGGCTCGATGAAGTTTTCGGATTTTTCGCTGGAAGCAATCAAGGCGATCGTGGCCTTCGGTGTTCAAAACCGGATAAGAAGTTATGTCACGGTCACCACCGTGGCCATTGAGCGAATGCTCAGACGCGCAGGGTTGCAGATCAATCGATTCGGGCCTCCGGTTGAAATCGGTGTGGAAACCGCTGTTGCCCTGGAAATCGATCTTGGCATCACTACTCAAAACGCTCTGTTTGGCTCGGAGAGAGAATCGGTCCGCACAGTTGTTCTCTCACGATTGAGCGTGCCAGAACAACACTGGCGTTCAGGGGTATAGGACGGGAAGACACGCAAAAAAAACCAGCGCTTGAAGCGCTGGTTTATTTTCTGTCGGTTAATCGACAACCTGATCAGAAGTCCAGGTTCGATACCGCCAGGGCGTTGCTCTCGATGAACTCACGACGCGGCTCAACCGCATCGCCCATCAAGGTGTTGAAGATCTGATCCGCTGCGATCGCATCTTCAATAGTCACCTTCAGCATGCGACGTACGCTCGGGTCCATCGTGGTTTCCCACAACTGATCCGGGTTCATCTCACCCAGACCTTTGTATCGCTGGATGGTATGACGCTTGGTGCTTTCCGTCATCAACCAGTCCAGTGCTTCCTTGAACTCGGTGACAGCCTTCTTGCGCTCACCGCGTTGGATGTAAGCACCTTCGTCCAGCAAGGTGCTCAACTGGGCGCCCAGGGTAACGACGGTCTTGTAGTCATTGCTGCCAAAGAAGTCGCGGTTGAACGTGACGTAGTTGGACAGGCCATGGGAGATCAGTTCTACCTCTGGCAGCCAGACATTACGTTCGCGGTCTTCACGCAGGCTGGCTTTGTAGACCAGACCGGATTTTTCCACGGTGCGCAGGCGAACTTCGTACTGCGCCAGCCAATCCTGCATGGCTGCATGATCGGACAGCTGCTCCATGCTGACCGCTGGCAGGTAGATGAAGTGCTCTGTCAGTTCCAGCGGATACAGACGCGACAAACGCTTGAGGGTCTTCATCACCATGCGGAAGTCGTTTACCAGACGCTCCAGGGCTTCGCCGGAAATGCCAGGTGCCGATTCGTTCAGGTGCAGGCTGGCATCTTCGAGCGCCGACTGGGTCATGTATTCTTCCATGGCGTCGTCGTCTTTAATGTACTGCTCTTGCTTGCCTTTCTTGACCTTGTACAGCGGCGGTTGTGCGATGTAGATATAGCCGCGCTCGATCAGCTCGGGCAACTGACGGAAGAAGAAGGTCAGCAGCAAAGTACGGATGTGCGAACCGTCGACGTCAGCATCGGTCATGATGATGATGTTGTGATAACGCAGCTTCTCGATGTTGTACTCTTCGCGACCGATGCCGCAGCCCAGCGCGGTGATCAAGGTGCCGACCTCTTGCGAGGAAATCATCTTGTCGAAACGCGCCTTCTCAACGTTGAGGATCTTGCCCTTGAGCGGCAGGATCGCCTGGGTCTTGCGGTTACGTCCCTGCTTGGCAGAGCCGCCCGCGGAGTCACCTTCCACCAGGTACAGTTCGGAAAGGGCAGGGTCCTTTTCCTGGCAGTCAGCCAACTTGCCTGGAAGACCGGCGATATCCAACGCGCCTTTGCGGCGAGTCATCTCACGCGCTTTACGCGCGGCTTCACGAGCGCGTGCCGCGTCGATCATCTTGCCGACGACAGCCTTGGCTTCGTTCGGGTTTTCCAGCAGGAAGTCGGAGAAGTACTTGCCCATTTCCTGTTCGACCGCAGTCTTCACTTCGGAAGACACCAGCTTGTCTTTGGTCTGGGAACTGAACTTGGGGTCCGGTACTTTCACCGAGATGATTGCAGTCAGACCTTCGCGGGCGTCATCACCGGTGGTGGCAACCTTGTTCTTCTTCGCCAGACCTTCCTGCTCAATGTAATTGTTCAGGTTACGGGTCAGGGCTGAACGGAAGCCCACCAGGTGAGTACCGCCGTCGCGCTGAGGAATGTTGTTGGTGAAGCACAACAGGTTCTCGTTGAAGCTGTCGTTCCACTGCAAGGCAATCTCAACACCCACGCCATCGTCACGCTGCACATTGAAGTGGAACACTTCGTTGACCGGCGTCTTGTTGGTATTCAGGTATTCAACGAAAGCACGCAGACCACCTTCGTATTTGAAGGTCTCGTCCTTGCCCGAGCGCTCATCCTTCAAGACGATGCCAACACCCGAGTTAAGGAAAGAGAGTTCACGAATACGCTTGGCCAGGATGTCCCAGCTGAAGTGAATATTTTTGAAGGTCTCGGCCGACGGCTTGAAGTGGATCTGAGTACCGGTGGTTTCACTTTCGCCGACGATTTTCATCGGCTCTTGTGGAACACCGTGGACATAAGTCTGTTCCCAGATTTTGCCGCTACGGCGAACGGTCAGCACCAATACTTCGGACAGGGCGTTAACCACCGAAACACCCACACCGTGCAAACCACCGGATACTTTGTAGGAGTTGTCGTCGAACTTACCGCCAGCGTGCAGCACGGTCATGATGACCTCGGCCGCGGAGACGCCTTCTTCTTTATGCACGTCCACCGGAATGCCGCGACCGTTGTCGCGAACGGTGATGGATTCGTCTGGATGGATGATGACGCTGATGTCATCGCAATGGCCGGCCAATGCCTCGTCGATCGAGTTATCGACCACCTCGAACACCATGTGGTGCAGACCGCTACCATCATCGGTGTCGCCAATGTACATACCGGGACGCTTGCGTACGGCATCCAGCCCTTTCAGCACTTTAATGCTGGAGGAGTCGTACGTTTGATTTTCGCTCATGCCTTCACTCCCGATGGTCGTGGGTCTGGGTGATACGGCCCTGTTCCACGTGGAACAAAGCAACTGGCGTTTCCGTCTGCCAGCCTTCCCTCAATAATTCGTGATCTACACAGGTGATAAAAACCTGGCAGTGTAAGTCTTCCAACAAACGGCAAAGCGCCCGGCGATGCTGCTCATCCAACTCGGACGGCAGGTCATCCACCAGATAAATACATTGGCCACGCCGTGCCTGACTGACCAAATGCCCTTGAGCAATGCGCAGTGCACAAACCACCAGCTTTTGCTGGCCACGAGAAAGAATCTCTGCAGCATTATGTGCACCTAGTCTCAGACGCAGATCTGCACGCTGCGGTCCAGCCTGGGTGTGGCCCATCTGCTGATCGCGTGCAAGAGAAGAGGCGAGTACTTCACTGAGTTCTCGGTCCTTATCCCACCCACGGTAGTAACTCAGGGTCAGCCCTTCGAGTTCGACCAGATCGCTCAGGGTTTGCTCAAAGACAGGTTTCAAGGCTTTGATGTAGGCGCGGCGGTATTCATCCAATTCAGCACTGGCCAGGCATAGTTCCCGGTCCCAAGCCGCTTGTGAAGCAGCGTCAAGTGTACCATGCCGCAGCCACGAGTTCCGCTGCCGCAGGGCCTTCTGCAGTCGCTGCCAGGTGGACATGAACCGGGGTTCCACGTGGAACACACCCCAATCGAGGAACTGCCGACGAATCTTCGGCGCACCTTCAAGGAGCCGGAAACTGTCCGGGTTAATCAGTTGCAGAGGCAGTATTTCAGCCAACTGTGCTGCGCTGCGGGCATTCTGCCCGTCGATACGAATGGTGAAGTCTCCCTGGCGATCTCGAGATATCCCCAGGCTACTGTGGCCGCCTTCGCTGAGTTCGACTTGTCCGAATACCGTACAGGCAAGTTGCTCATACTGGATAACCGGCAGCAATCGCGTACTGCGAAACGAACGGGCAAGGCCCAGCAAGTGGATTGCCTCGAGCACGCTGGTCTTGCCGCTGCCGTTGGCGCCGTAAAGGATATTGATACGCGGGGAGGGGGAGAATGTCACCGGGTGCAGGTTACGCACCGCGGTGACAGAGACACGACTGAGAGACATCTAGGGTCTGCTGATAGGTTACAGGCGCATCGGCATAACGACGTAGGCGGAATCGTCGTTATCGGACTCCTGCACCAGGGCGCTGCTGTTCGAATCGGAGAGGATCAGGCGCACTTGCTCGGTGGTCATTACACCCAACACGTCCAGGAGATAACTGACGTTGAAGCCGATCTCCAGTGAACCGCCGTTGTATTCAACACCCACTTCCTCTTCAGCTTCCTCCTGCTCCGGGTTGTTGGCCTGGATTTTCAGTTGGCCCGCTGCCAGTTGCAGACGGATCCCGCGATACTTTTCATTGGAAAGAATGGCGGTACGGCTGAACGCTTCGCGAAGCGCCTGGCGATCGCCGACCACCAGCTTGTCACCACCCTTTGGCAGAACACGCTCGTAGTCCGGGAATTTGCCGTCGACCAGTTTCGAAGTGAAGGTGAATTCACCAGTGGTGGCGCGGATGTGATGTTGCCCCAAAACGATGCTTACAGTGCCATCCGGCTCGGTCAGCAAACGCGCCAACTCAAGGATGCCCTTGCGTGGAACGATGACCTGGTGCTTGTCGGTCTGGCCGATATCAGCCTGCATGGAACACATCGCCAGACGGTGACCGTCGGTAGCGACGGCGCGCATCACACCGGCGGATACTTCCAGCAACATACCGTTCAGGTAATAACGTACATCCTGCTGGGCCATGGCAAAACTGGTGCGCTCGATCAGGCGGCGCAATTTGCTTTGTTCCAGGCTGCAGGTCAGCGAGCCAGGGCCTTCCTCGACTGTCGGGAAGTCGTTGGCTGGCAACGTGGACAGGGTGAAACGGCTACGCCCGGCCTTGATCACCAGCTTCTGTTCATCGACCTTCACATCGATGAGCGCATCGCCTGGCAGGCTCTTGCAGATATCCATCAGCTTGCGCGCTGGAACGGTGATTTCGCCCGGTTCAGCAGGTTCTTCCAGCTGCACACGGCCGACCAGTTCAACTTCCAGATCAGTACCGGTCAGAGAGAGTTGCTGACCTTGTACAACCAGCAAGACGTTGGAGAGTACCGGCAAGGTCTGACGGCGCTCAACGACGCCTGCGACCAGTTGCAGGGGTTTCAACAGGGCTTCGCGTTGAATGGTGAAATGCATGGTCTAGTCCCTTGCCTTAATAAGCTGCGCTGACGTTGATCACGTAGTCAGTGTCCGCAGCAGGTTCTTGTAGTCCTCGCGGATATCCGCGTCGGATTCCTTGAGTTCGTTGATCTTGCGGCATGCATGCAGCACTGTCGTATGGTCACGGCCACCAAACACGTCGCCGATTTCCGGCAAGCTGTGGTTGGTCAGTTCCTTGGACAACGCCATGGCTACCTGCCGAGGGCGAGCGACCGAACGTGAACGACGCTTGGACAGCAAGTCGGAAATCTTGATCTTGTAGTATTCAGCCACTGTACGCTGAATGTTATCCACACTGACCAATTTGTCCTGCAACGCCAGCAAGTCCTTCAACGACTCACGAATCAGCTCGATAGTGATGTCGCGGCCCATGAAGTGGGAGTGCGCAATAACCCGCTTGAGGGCGCCCTCCAGTTCACGGACGTTGGAGCGAATCCGTTGTGCGATGAAGAACGCCGCGTCGTGCGGCAGTTCGACCTTGGCCTGGTCGGCCTTCTTCATGAGAATCGCTACGCGGGTCTCAAGTTCCGGAGGTTCGACAGCAACCGTAAGGCCCCAGCCGAAACGCGACTTCAGACGCTCTTCCAGGCCTTCGATTTCCTTCGGGTAGCGGTCACTGGTAAGAATGACCTGCTGTCCGCCTTCGAGCAATGCGTTGAAGGTGTGGAAAAACTCTTCCTGAGAACGTTCCTTGCGCGCAAAGAACTGAATGTCATCGATCAGCAACGCATCCACCGAACGGTAGAAACGCTTGAACTCGTTGATTGCGTTCAGTTGCAGTGCTTTGACCATGTCGGCAACGAAACGCTCGGAATGCAGGTACACAACCTTGGCATTCGGATTTTTCTTGAGCAGGTGGTTACCCACCGCATGCATCAAGTGCGTCTTACCCAGGCCGACCCCACCATAAAGGAAGAGCGGGTTGTAGCCGTGCTTGGGGTTGTCAGCGACCTGCCAGGCTGCAGCGCGGGCCAACTGGTTGGATTTACCTTCAACGAAGTTTTCGAAGGTGAAAGTCCGGTTGAGATAACTGGTGTGCTTGAGCGCACCTTCTACCTGGACAGTCCGTTGTTCGGAACGGACCGGCGCAGGCTGCGAGCTGGCGCCAGCCATCGAATCGAAACTGTCGCGCGAAGGCTCTTCTTCGCTGTGTTCGGCCACGACCGCAGGCGCCGCAGCAGCAGCGGGTGCCTGTACAGGCGCTGGTGCCGCCGCCTGGGCCTGAGAGGCCGCTACAGCAGCTGCCAACGGAGCATTGGGCGCTGCACGCGGTGCGGAGCTTCGTCTGCTGCCTATTAATAAGGAAAGCGCAGGCGCCATGCCGTTGCCGTGTTCGCTCAACAGTTCGAGCAAACGGCCCAGGTACTTCTCGTTGACCCAATCGAGAACAAAGCGGTTGGGTGCATACACACGCAACTCGTCGCCTTCGGCTTCGACCTGTAGCGGACGGATCCAGGTGTTGAATTGCTGGGCAGGCAGTTCATCGCGCAGAAGCTCCACGCACTGCTGCCAAAGTTCCACTGACACGGATATCCCCTGAGTTGAAAGCCGGTGAGGCAAAAACAGAGCCCATTGTACCGGCCGGCCGCGTACTTATCCACATGCCGATGCTGTGGAGATGGTGATAAATCAGCAGCTTATTGACCAATATGACCCTTCGGCGGTGTGAATAAGCTCTGTGGATAACTGCCGTTGAGGTCTATGCACAAGTGGGGGCTGGAACCAGTGGATAACTTCGCTGTGGATAACTGCCAATTCCATACACAGCTTTTCCGAGGGCACAGCACAGGCGCAACACCGTTTACCGACAAGGTTACCATTCTCTGTACAGTAGACAGAATCTGGCCTTGAGGTACTTATCCACAGATGGTGGTCCAGCTAAGATCTATAAGTTCTACAGAAAAGCTTTAAATAATTCCCTTCTCTATTTTTATATCTGAGTGACCCATTGGCCAAGGTCTCCTGGAAAAATTCGGCCGACCCCGCTTATCTCTTATTCAAGGAAACGTTGGTTGGAAATTGACCTGCGGCCTTGCTTTCTCTAGAATCGCCGATCTCTTAAAACGGGGGCCATTCCGGCCCGTTGTGGACGAACCAGGTAACACGCCATGAAACGTACTTTCCAACCCAGCACTATCAAACGCGCCCGTACCCACGGTTTCCGTGCCCGCATGGCTACCAAAAACGGTCGTGCCGTCCTGTCGCGTCGCCGCGCCAAAGGTCGTGCACGTCTGGCAGTTTGATAATCCGGCACTGGTGGTGAGTCAGGACTTCAGTCGGGAAAAGCGTCTTCTGACAGCCCGACACTTCAAAGCGGTCTTTGACTCCCCAACCGGCAAGGTCCCAGGGAAAAACCTCCTGCTCCTTGCTCGCGAAAACGGTCTCGATCACCCCCGCTTGGGGTTAGTGATCGGAAAAAAGAGCGTTAAGCTTTCCGTTCAGCGCAATCGCCTCAAACGCTTGATGCGCGATTCCTTTCGCCTGCACCAGGATCTGCTGGTCGGGTGGGATATCGTGATCGTCGCGCGCAAAGGTTTGGGCGACGTAGAAAACCCAGAATTGCACCAGCACTTTGGCAAGCTCTGGAAGCGCCTTGCACGTAGTCGGCCTGCTCCAGTGGTTAACGCCGAATCTGAAGGGGTAGACAGTCAGGATGCGTAAACTGGCACTCGTTCCGATCCAGTTTTACCGTTATGCCATCAGCCCACTGATGGCCAGTCACTGTCGTTTCTATCCCAGTTGCTCCTGCTACGCGTATGAAGCCATAGAAAATCATGGCTTTCTGCGCGGTGGCTGGCTGACCATTCGTCGTTTAGGTCGTTGTCATCCGTGGAATGCCGGTGGCTTTGACCCGGTTCCGCCTGCCCCATCTCCCCGTACTTCTTCGATAGCCGAGTAATCATGGATATTAAACGCACGATCCTGATCGTCGCCCTGGCAATCGTGTCCTACGTCATGGTTCTGAAATGGAACCAGGACTACGGCCAAGCAGCCTTGCCGATTCAGAATGTTGCAACCAACAGCACCGCATCGGGCCTGCCGGACACCGCTCTTGGTAACAATGCATCCGCAAGTGCCGATGTACCCAGCGCGAACGCAGATTCCAGTACGCCTGCACTGGCCCCGGTGGCCATCAGCAAGGATCTGATTCGGGTTAAAACCGACGTACTCGATCTGGCTATCGATCCAAACGGTGGTGATATCGCGCAGTTGATGCTGCCGAAATACCCACGTCGCCAGGACCATCCGGATATTCCGTTCCAACTGTTCGATAACGGTGGCGAACGTACTTATCTGGCGCAAAGTGGTTTGACCGGTGTGAACGGTCCGGATGCCCGTTCGTCGGGTCGCCCGCTGTACGCTACGGAGCAAAAAAGTTATCAACTGGCTGATGGCCAGGATCAACTGGTCGTTGACCTCAAGTTCAGCGATTCAGGCGTCAACTACATCAAGCGTTTCACCTTCAAGCGCGGTGAATACGACCTGGTTGTCACCTACCTGATCGATAACCAGAGCCCTCAAGCCTGGACCGGTAACCTGTTCGCGCAATTGAAACGCGATGCCAGTGCCGATCCTTCCTCGAGCACCGCTACCGGTACAGCCACCTACCTGGGTGCTGCCCTGTGGACAAGTTCCGAGCCCTACAAGAAAGTGTCGATGAAAGACATGGACAAGGGTTCTCTGAAGGAAACTGTCGACGGTGGTTGGGTAGCCTGGCTGCAGCACTATTTCGTGACTGCCTGGATTCCGAACAAGGCTGACAACAACGTTGTTCAGACCCGTAAAGACAGCCAAGGCAACTACATCATCGGTTTCACGGGCCCTGCGCTGAATGTTGCCGCCGGTGCCAAGGCCGAAACCAGTGCCAAGCTGTATGCCGGTCCGAAAATCCAGTCCGCGCTCAAAGAGTTGTCCCCAGGTCTGGAACTGACCGTCGACTACGGCATTCTCTGGTTCATCGCCCAGCCGATTTTCTGGCTGCTGCAACATATCCACAGCCTGCTGGGTAACTGGGGTTGGTCGATCATTGTCCTGACGATGCTGATCAAAGGCCTGTTCTTCCCGTTGTCCGCCGCCAGCTACAAGTCCATGGCGCGCATGCGTGCCGTTGCTCCGAAACTGGCTGCACTCAAGGAACAACATGGCGATGACCGGCAGAAAATGTCGCAGGCCATGATGGAGCTGTACAAGAAAGAGAAGATCAATCCGCTGGGTGGTTGCTTGCCAATCCTCGTGCAGATGCCGGTTTTCCTGTCGTTGTACTGGGTATTGCTGGAAAGCGTGGAAATGCGCCAGGCTCCATGGATGTTCTGGATCACCGACCTGTCGATCAAGGATCCGTTCTTCATCCTGCCGATCATCATGGGCGCGACCATGTTCATTCAGCAGCAGCTGAACCCGACTCCGCCGGATCCGATGCAGGCCAAGGTGATGAAGCTGATGCCGATCATCTTCACCTTCTTCTTCCTGTGGTTCCCTGCAGGTCTGGTGCTGTACTGGGTTGTGAACAACTGCCTGTCGATCGCACAGCAGTGGTACATCACTCGTAGCATCGAAGCGGCCAGCAAGAAAGCTGCCGCCTGACAGGTTGATCATCTAACCTGTGGATAAACGCCCCCTCGTGGGGCGTTTTGCTATCTGCCGTTTTTGTCGTGAGGCCTCGATCATGAATACTCCCCGTGAAACCATCGCTGCGATCGCCACGGCCCAGGGCCGCGGCGGCGTCGGGATCGTGCGCATCTCCGGGCCTCTGGCGAGCAAGGCCGCCAGCGCAATCACCGGGCGTACATTGACGCCACGTTATGCACACTACGGTCCTTTCCGAGCAGATGACGAACAGGTCATCGATGAAGGTATTGCGTTGTATTTCCCCGGGCCTAATTCGTTTACCGGTGAAGATGTACTCGAACTGCAAGGCCATGGCGGACCTGTGGTCCTGGATATGTTGCTGCAGCGCTGTCTGCAGCTTGGTTGCCGCCTGGCCAGGCCCGGTGAATTCAGCGAGCGTGCCTTCCTCAATGACAAGCTCGACCTGGCCCAGGCGGAGGCGATTGCCGATTTGATCGAAGCCAGTTCCGCGCAAGCGGCGCGCAATGCACTGCGCTCATTACAGGGCGCGTTTTCGCAGCGTGTGGATAACCTCACTGAAAAGCTGATCAACCTGCGCATCTATGTGGAAGCGGCAATCGACTTCCCGGAAGAAGAAATCGACTTCCTGGCCGATGGTCACGTGCTGAGTATGCTCGATCAGGTGCGTGATGATTTATCCACAGTCGTTCGCGAGGCCGGGCAGGGCGCCTTGCTGCGTGATGGCATGACGGTTGTGATTGCCGGTCGACCGAACGCTGGCAAGTCGAGCCTGTTGAACGTTCTGGCGGGACGCGAGGCGGCCATCGTGACGGATATCGCGGGCACCACTCGGGATATTCTTCGAGAACATATCCACATCGACGGAATGCCCCTGCACGTTGTCGATACCGCTGGTCTGCGCGATACCACCGACCATGTGGAAAAGATTGGCGTCGAGCGGGCACTCAAGGCTATCGGCGAAGCCGACAGAGTGTTGTTGGTGGTCGATGCCACAGCACCCGAGGCCGATGATCCATTCGCGCTATGGCCGGAATTCCTGGAGCAACGCCCGGATCCGGCCAAGGTCACCCTGATCCGAAACAAAGCCGACCTCAGTGGCGAACCCATCGCGATGGAACAGTGTGGGGATGGCCATGTCACCATCTCCTTGAGCGCGAAGTCCGCGGACCTGGGATTGGACTTGTTGCGTGACCACCTGAAGGCCTGCATGGGTTATGAACAGACAGCAGAAAGCAGCTTCAGCGCCCGCAGGCGGCATTTGGAGGCACTCAAGCATGCCAGTGATTCCCTTGAACACGGCAGGGCTCAGTTGACGCTGGCCGGCGCTGGAGAACTGTTGGCCGAGGATCTGCGTCAGGCTCAGCAGGCGCTTGGTGAAATTACCGGAGCGTTCAGCTCCGACGACTTGCTGGGACGGATCTTTTCGAGCTTCTGCATCGGTAAGTAGTTTTTTATCCACAACCAGGTCCCGATACCCATCGGGACCTTCATCGCTTGTATTTTCCCCCCTCATATTCCCCTGCCCACCGAATGAATCACTGCCATCTCGGTGGCGTAGCCGTGCCTGCGTTTTTTCCACAGCACCCGATCTGTGGATTAAGCCCTGTGGAAAACCAAGCCTCAGCTCAGTTGATAACTGGGCCTCAAAGCTGACGATAAACCGACCTGTGCATAACCACCTGTTTCATCCACAGGTTTAAACCGATTATCCAGAATGCTCATGGGCACATGACCACAGACTTTTGAACCTCTGTACATATTGAATCATATGGGCTGCAGAACCTTATCCACAGAAAGTGTGTCCACTAGAAATAAACATAAAAACAAAGCTTTAATAAATTCTTCTCTCTTTATTTCTATTGCTCATCGTTATCCACAGCTGGTTAAATTTTGTGCAAAAGGTTCCTTTAGAGGGGGTGAAGTCCCTATACTTGTCAGCTATCCCAATTACCCAACCCATTTACCCCTACAGAACACACACGAGGTGCGTGGTGGATTTCCCTTCCCGTTTTGAAGTGATCGTCATCGGCGGCGGCCATGCCGGAACCGAGGCTGCGCTTGCGTCAGCACGCATGGGCGCAAAGACCCTGCTGCTTACACATAACGTGGAAACCCTCGGGCAAATGAGTTGCAACCCTGCCATTGGCGGCATAGGCAAGAGCCATCTGGTCAAAGAGATCGATGCGCTGGGCGGCGCAATGGCGACGGCAACCGATAAAGGCGGTATTCAGTTTCGCGTGTTGAACAACCGCAAAGGCCCGGCTGTACGGGCAACCCGTGCCCAGGCGGACCGGGTTCTGTACAAGGCAGCGGTGCGCGAGATCCTGGAAAACCAGCCGAACCTGTGGATATTTCAACAGGCCTGCGACGACCTGATCGTCGAGCAAGACCAGGTTCGCGGTGTCGTGACACAAATGGGTCTGCGTTTCTTCGCTGATTCCGTCGTCCTGACCACAGGCACCTTCCTCGGTGGACTTATCCACATCGGTTTGCAGAACTATTCCGGCGGTCGCGCCGGTGACCCGCCCTCGATCGCACTGGCACATCGGCTGCGTGAGTTGCCATTGCGGGTCGGTCGCCTGAAAACCGGTACCCCGCCACGCATTGACGGTCGGTCTGTGGATTTCTCGGTGATGACCGAGCAGCCAGGCGATACGCCGATTCCGGTGATGTCGTTCATGGGGTCCAAGGAACAGCACCCACGGCAGGTGAGTTGCTGGATTACTCACACCAACGCCCGTACCCACGAGATCATTGCGTCGAACCTCGACCGTTCGCCGATGTACTCGGGTGTCATCGAAGGTGTCGGCCCTCGCTATTGCCCTTCGATCGAAGACAAGATTCACCGTTTTGCCGACAAGGAAAGCCATCAGGTCTTCATCGAGCCTGAAGGTCTGACCACCCACGAGCTGTATCCGAACGGCATTTCCACATCGTTGCCATTCGATGTGCAGCTGCAGATCGTCCGTTCGATTCGCGGCATGGAAAATGCCCACATCGTTCGACCCGGTTATGCCATCGAGTACGACTATTTCGACCCGCGGGACCTGAAGTACAGCCTGGAAACCAAAGTTATCGGTGGCCTGTTCTTCGCTGGACAGATCAACGGTACTACCGGCTACGAAGAAGCCGGCGCCCAGGGTTTACTGGCAGGAGCCAACGCCGCACTGCGTGCACAGGGGCGTGAAAGCTGGTGCCCGCGCCGTGATGAGGCGTACATCGGCGTACTGGTCGATGACCTGATCACCCTGGGGACCCAGGAACCGTACCGGATGTTTACATCACGCGCCGAGTACCGGTTGATCCTGCGCGAAGACAACGCCGACCTGCGTCTGACCGAAAAAGGCCGCGAGCTGGGCCTGGTCGACGATGAACGCTGGGCTGCGTTCAGCGCCAAGCGCGAAGGCATCGAATTGGAAGAGCAACGCCTGAAAAGTACCTGGGTTCGCCCCAATACGGAGCAAGGCCAGGCGATTGCCGAAAAGTTCGGAACGCCCCTGAGCCATGAATACAACCTGCTCAGCCTGCTGTCGCGCCCGGAAATCGACTACGCAGGGTTGGTTGAGGTTACCGGCGGCGGCTGCGCCAATGTCCAGGTGGCCGAACAGGTCGAGATCAAGACCAAGTACGCCGGCTACATCGACCGCCAGCAGGATGAAATCGCCCGATTGCGCGCCAGTGAAAACACCAGGCTGCCGGACGATATCGACTACGCTGCCATTTCCGGTCTGTCCAAGGAAATTCAAAGCAAGCTGGGGCAGACTCGCCCCGAAACCCTGGGTCAGGCTTCCCGTATTCCAGGCGTTACCCCCGCGGCGATTTCCCTGTTGATGATTCATTTGAAAAAACGCGGCGCAGGCCGTGAGTTGGAGCAAAGCGCTTGAGTTCCATGGTTACCCAGCAGCACAGCGAAGAGTTGTCCACAGGCGCCCGGGAAATGGGCGTGGAGCTGACGGCACATCAGCACGATCAACTGCTGGCCTATCTGGCGCTGTTGATCAAATGGAACAAGGCTTACAACCTGACCGCGGTGCGTAACCCGGATGAGATGGTCTCGCGGCACCTGCTCGACAGCCTGAGTATCCTGCCGTACATCGGAAACAGCCCTAGCTGGCTGGATGTCGGCAGCGGCGGGGGGATGCCAGGCATTCCCCTGGCGATCATGTTTCCCGAAAAGCAGATCACCACGCTGGACAGTAACGGCAAGAAAACCCGTTTCCAGACTCAGGTCAAGCTCGAGCTCAAGCTGGACAACCTGCAAGTTATCCACAGCCGGGTCGAAGCTTTTCGACCTGAGCAGCCATTCACTGGTATTGTTTCCCGAGCCTTCAGCAGCCTGGAAGACTTCACCAACTGGACACGGCACCTGGGCGATACCCAGACCCGCTGGCTGGCGATGAAAGGGCTGCATCCGGCCGACGAACTGGTAGCATTACCGGCGGACTTCCACCTCGATAGCGCAAACGCCTTGGCCGTTCCGGGTTGCCAAGGCCAGCGCCATCTGCTGATACTGCGCCGCACGGCATGATTGGGAACACAAGCAAGAATGGCTAAGGTATTCGCAATAGCGAACCAAAAGGGTGGTGTGGGTAAAACCACCACCTGTATCAACCTCGCAGCATCGCTGGTTGCGACCAAGCGCCGCGTACTGTTGATCGATCTCGATCCGCAGGGCAACGCCACCATGGGCAGCGGTGTGGATAAGCATGCCCTGGAAAACTCGGTCTATGACCTGTTGATCGGTGAATGCGACCTGGCACAGGCCATGCACTTCTCGGAGCATGGCGGCTACCAACTGCTGCCTGCCAACCGCGACCTGACCGCCGCCGAAGTCGTTCTGCTGGAAATGCAGATGAAAGAGAGCCGGCTGCGCACGGCACTGGCGCCGATTCGGGAAAATTACGATTACATCCTGATCGACTGCCCGCCGTCGCTTTCGATGCTGACACTCAACGCCCTGGTCGCCTCCGATGGCGTAATCATTCCGATGCAATGTGAATACTTTGCCCTGGAAGGCTTGAGCGACCTTGTGGATAACATCAAGCGCATCGCCGAGTTGCTCAATCCGAATCTGAAGATCGAAGGCTTGCTGCGGACCATGTATGACCCGCGCCTGAGCCTGATCAACGACGTTTCCGCGCAACTCAAGGAACACTTCGGCGATCAGCTCTACGACACGGTGATCCCGCGCAACATACGCCTGGCCGAAGCGCCAAGCTTTGGCATGCCGGCGCTGGCCTATGACAAGCAATCACGCGGCGCTTTGGCTTATCTGGCCCTGGCCGGTGAAATGGTCCGTCGCCAGCGTCGTCAACCACGCACTGCTCCAGCAACTTAAGGAATCCGCATGGCCGTTAAGAAACGAGGTCTCGGACGTGGCTTGGATGCACTGCTGAGTGGTCCGACTATCAGCGCGCTCGAAGAGCAGGCTGTCCAGGTCGATCAGAAAGAATTGCACCACCTGCCGCTGGATGTCATCCAGCGCGGCAAGTACCAGCCACGCCGGGACATGGATCCCCAGGCGCTCGAAGAACTGGCGCAATCGATCAGGAACCAGGGCGTGATGCAGCCGATCGTGGTCCGGCCGATCGGTAACGATCGCTACGAGATCATCGCCGGCGAACGTCGCTGGCGCGCCAGCCAGCAAGCCGGCCTGGAAAAGATCCCGGCCATGGTCCGCGATGTGCCCGACGAAGCCGCCATTGCCATGGCGCTGATCGAGAACATCCAGCGCGAGGACCTCAACCCGGTCGAAGAGGCTGTGGCCCTGCAGCGCCTGCAGCAGGAGTTCCAGTTGACCCAGCAGCAAGTCGCCGATGCCGTGGGCAAGTCCCGGGTGACCGTGGCCAATCTGCTGCGACTGATTTCGTTGCCGGAAGTGATCAAGACCATGCTGTCGCACGGCGACCTGGAAATGGGCCATGCCCGTGCGTTGCTTGGTTTGCCGGATGAGCAACAGGTTGAAGGGGCGCGACACGTTGTCGCACGTGGCCTGACCGTTCGCCAGACCGAAGCGCTGGTTCGCCAGTGGCTCAATGGCAAGCCGGAACCTGTCGAACCGGTCAAGCCGGATCCGGACATCACTCGGCTTGAGCAGCGTCTGGCAGAGCGGCTGGGCTCCGCGGTGCAGATCCGCCACGGGCAGAAAGGCAAAGGGCAGTTAGTGATCCGTTACAACTCGCTGGACGAGTTGCAAGGTGTTCTTGCTCACATCCGCTGAAACAATTCTTGTTGTAGCGCTTCATCTTTAATCACTACCGGCAGTTGAATAGGGGCCAAACCGCCCCTATACTCTGCGCGCATTTTGTCGGCACAAATTATGCCAAGTTATTGATGTTTGGCGGGTCGACTTTCGAGGAGCAGTTGTGATGGAAACCCGCACGCCAAACCGCTTGCCTTTCCATCGCTGGGCGGTTTTTCCGGTACTGCTGGCTCAATTTATCGTGGTTCTGCTGGCAGCGTTGGTGTTGTGGCAGTGGCGCGGGGCGGTCAGTGGATATTCAGGCCTCTGTGGAGGGCTGATTGCCTGGCTGCCCAACGTGTATTTCGCTTTCAAGGCTTTTCGGTTTACCGGAGCCAGAGCGGCCCAAGCCATCGTCCGGTCTTTTTATGCCGGCGAGGCGGGCAAATTGATTTTGACGGCAGTGCTGTTTGCACTGACGTTTGCAGGTGTGAAGCCATTGGCGCCGTTAGCAGTGTTCGGCGTCTTCCTGCTGACCCAACTGGTCAGCTGGTTCGCGCCCCTGCTAATGAAAACAAGACTTTCGAGACCTTAGGGCGTTTGAGGCAAACATGGCAGCAGAAACCGCTTCGGGCTATATCCAGCACCACTTGCAGAACTTGACCTTCGGTCAATTACCAGACGGCGGATGGGGCTTTGCCCACTCCGCAGCAGAAGCCAAGGCAATGGGCTTCTGGGCGTTCCACGTCGATACCCTCGGCTGGTCCGTCGCACTGGGTCTGATTTTCGTACTGCTTTTCCGCATGGCGGCCAAGAAGGCGACTTCCGGCCAGCCTGGCGGTCTGCAGAACTTCGTCGAAGTTCTGGTCGAGTTCGTCGACGGCAGCGTGAAGGACAGCTTCCACGGTCGTAGCGCGGTCATCGCTCCGCTGGCACTGACCATTTTCGTCTGGGTATTCATGATGAACGCCATCGACCTGATTCCGGTCGACTGGATTCCTCAGCTGGCGATCATGATTTCCGGCGACCACCACATCCCGTTCCGTGCCGTGTCGACTACCGACGTGAACGCAACGCTGGCCATGGCCTTCTCGGTGTTCGCGCTGATCATTTTCTACAGCATCAAGGTCAAGGGCCTGAGCGGTTTCATCGGTGAACTGACCCTGCATCCGTTTGGCAGCAAGAACATTTTCGTTCAGATCCTGCTGATTCCGGTGAACTTCATCCTGGAATTCGTAACTCTGATCGCCAAGCCGATTTCGCTGGCACTGCGTCTGTTCGGCAACATGTATGCTGGCGAGCTGGTGTTCATCCTGATCGCGGTGATGTTCGGTAGCGGCCTGCTCTGGCTCAGTGGTCTGGGTGTGGTGCTGCAATGGGCGTGGGCTGTGTTCCACATCCTGATCATCACCCTGCAAGCGTTCATCTTCATGGTGCTGACCATCGTCTACCTGTCGATGGCACACGAAGATAACCATTAAGACTCGCCTGGCGTGTCTGGTGTCCCTCCTGCTTGCGCAGGAGGGTGGCAAGCGAGAGTCCGCAAGGGCTGATGTAAAAAACGATTTTGCTTTACCGCTTTAATCTAAAAAACCTAACCAATACGACGTAAAAGTCGGGAGGAAAGATGGAAACTGTAGTTGGTCTAACCGCTATCGCTGTTGCACTGTTGATCGGCCTGGGCGCACTGGGTACCGCAATTGGTTTCGGCCTGTTGGGCGGTAAGTTCCTGGAAGGCGCAGCGCGTCAACCAGAAATGGTTCCAATGCTGCAGGTTAAAATGTTCATCGTTGCCGGTCTGCTCGACGCCGTAACCATGATCGGTGTTGGTATCGCCCTGTTCTTCACCTTTGCGAACCCCTTCGTTGGTCAAGTCGCTGGCTAATCACTCGAATCGTCGAGTTGATTGGTGTGATGGACAAAGAACGAGCGAGGTGTTGGCGTGAACATTAATGCAACCCTGATTGGCCAGTCCGTTGCGTTCTTCATTTTTGTGCTGTTCTGCATGAAGTTCGTGTGGCCTCCGGTCATCGCGGCTTTGCAAGAACGTCAGAAGAAGATCGCGGAAGGATTGGACGCTGCCAGCCGAGCGGCTCGCGACCTGGAGTTGGCCCACGACAAAGTGAGTCAACAACTGCGCGAAGCGAAGACTCAGGCAGCCGAAATCATTGAGCAAGCCAAGAAGCGCGGTGCTCAGATCGTCGAGGAAGCCCGTGACCAGGCCCGCGTCGAAGCTGAACGTGTGAAGGCTCAGGCTCAGGCCGAGATCGAACAGGAACTGAACGGTGTCAAAGACGCGCTGCGCGCCCAACTGGGTAGCCTGGCAGTCAATGGTGCTGAGAAGATCCTCGGCGCCACAATCGATCAAAACGCGCACGCGGAGCTGGTTAATAAACTGGCCGCTGAAATCTAAGCGAGGGCGATCATGGCAGAACTGACCACGTTGGCCCGACCTTACGCTAAGGCAGCCTTCGAGCACGCCCGGGCCCAACAGCAGCTGGCCAATTGGTCAGCCATGCTCGGCCTGGCTGCTGCGGTGTCGCAAGACGGCACCATGCAGCAAGTGCTCAAGGCCCCGCGACTGACGAGCGCACAAAAGGCCAGCACTTTTATTGAAGTGTGTGGCGACAAGTTCGATGCCAAGGCACAGAATTTCATCAACGTCGTTGCCGAAAACGACCGTCTCCTGCTGTTGCCGGAGATCGCTGCTCAGTTCGACCTGTACAAGGCCGAGCAAGAGAAATCGGTAGATGTGGATGTCACCAGTGCTTTTGCATTGAACCAAGATCAGCAAGACAAACTCGCCAAGGTTCTCAGTGCACGGCTCAACCGGGAAGTGCGCCTGCAAGTTGCGGAGGATGCCAGCCTTATCGGTGGTGTCATCATTCGCGCCGGCGACCTGGTTATCGATGGCTCGATTCGCGGCAAACTCGCGAATCTTGCCGAAGCATTGAAATCTTGAGTTTGAAGGGGCAGCAGAGCAATGCAGCAACTCAATCCTTCCGAAATTAGTGAAATCATCAAGGGTCGCATCGAGAAACTCGATGTGACCTCCCAAGCCCGCAACGAGGGTACCGTCGTCAGCGTTTCCGACGGTATCGTGCGGATTCACGGTCTGGCCGACGTCATGTACGGCGAAATGATCGAGTTTCCAGGTGGCGTGTTCGGTATGGCCCTCAACCTGGAGCAAGACTCCGTTGGTGCGGTAGTACTGGGCGCGTACGACTCCCTCGCTGAAGGCATGAGCGCCAAGTGCACCGGCCGCATCCTCGAAGTTCCGGTTGGTAAGGAACTGCTGGGTCGCGTTGTCGACGCACTGGGTAACCCAATCGACGGCAAAGGCCCGCTGAACAACACCGAGACCGACGCGGTCGAGAAAGTTGCTCCGGGCGTGATCTGGCGTAAGTCGGTAGACCAGCCTGTACAGACTGGCTACAAATCCGTCGACGCCATGATCCCGGTCGGCCGTGGCCAGCGTGAGCTGATCATCGGTGACCGTCAGATCGGTAAGACCGCCATGGCGATCGACGCCATCATCAACCAGAAAGACTCCGGTATTTTCTGTGTTTATGTAGCCGTCGGCCAGAAGCGTTCCACCGTTGCCAACATCGTTCGCAAGCTGGAAGAAAACGGCGCCCTGGCCAACACCATCGTGGTTGTTGCCAGTGCTTCGGAATCCGCCGCACTGCAATTCCTGGCGCCATACGCCGGTTGCACCATGGGTGAATTCTTCCGTGACCGCGGTGAAGACGCTCTGATCGTTTACGATGACCTGTCCAAGCAGGCCGTTGCCTACCGTCAGATCTCCCTGCTGCTGCGTCGTCCACCAGGACGTGAAGCGTACCCAGGTGACGTGTTCTATCTCCACTCCCGTCTGCTGGAGCGTGCATCGCGCGTTTCCGAAGAGTACGTAGAGAAGTTCACCAACGGTGCTGTGACTGGCAAAACCGGTTCCCTGACCGCTCTGCCGATCATCGAAACCCAGGCTGGCGACGTTTCCGCGTTCGTTCCGACCAACGTGATTTCGATCACCGACGGTCAGATCTTCCTGGAATCGGCCATGTTCAACTCGGGCATCCGCCCTGCAGTGAACGCCGGTGTTTCGGTATCCCGTGTAGGTGGTGCCGCTCAGACCAAGATCATCAAGAAGCTGTCCGGTGGTATCCGTACCGCTCTGGCTCAGTACCGTGAACTGGCGGCATTCGCCCAGTTCGCTTCTGACCTGGACGAAGCGACCCGTAAGCAACTTGAACACGGTCAGCGCGTTACCGAGCTGATGAAGCAGAAGCAATACGCGCCAATGTCGATCGCCGACATGTCGCTGTCGCTGTATGCCGCTGAGCGTGGGTTCCTGACCGACGTTGAAATCCCGAAAATCGGCAGCTTCGAACAAGCGCTGATTGCTTACTTCAACCGTGATCACGCCGATTTGATGGCGAAGATCAACGTGAAGGGTGACTTCAACGACGAAATCGACGCTGGCATCAAAGCCGGTATCGAGAAGTTCAAGGCCACCCAAACCTGGTAAGCCGCAGCGGGGGCTTTGCGGCCCCCGCTTGCTAACCTGATAGGTGTTACATGGCAGGCGCAAAAGAGATTCGCAGTAAGATTGCGAGCATCAAAAGCACGCAAAAAATTACCAGCGCCATGGAAAAAGTGGCGGTCAGCAAGATGCGCAAGGCTCAAATGCGCATGGCTGCTAGCCGTCCTTACGCGGAGCGTATCCGCCAGGTGATTGGACATCTGGCCAACGCCAACCCGGAATACCGCCACCCGTTCATGATCGACCGCGAAGTGAAGCGCGTCGGTTATGTCGTCGTGAGCAGTGACCGTGGTCTGTGCGGTGGCTTGAACACCAACCTGTTCAAGGCCTTGGTCAAGGACATGTCGGTAAACCGCGAAAACGGTGTAGAGATCGATCTGTGCGTGATCGGCAGCAAGGGTGCGGCATTTTTCCGCAACTTCGGCGGCAATGTCGTCGCTGCGATCAGCCACCTGGGCGAAGAACCGTCGATCAATGATCTGATCGGCAGCGTCAAGGTGATGCTCGATGCCTACCTGGACGGCCGTATTGACCGCCTGTCCGTGGTATCGAACAAGTTCATCAATACCATGACGCAAATCCCAACGGTCGAGCAATTGGTTCCGTTGGTTGCAACCCCGGATCAGGAGCTCAAGCACCACTGGGACTACCTCTACGAACCAGACGCCAAAGAGCTGCTTGACGGCCTGATGGTGCGTTACGTGGAGTCGCAGGTCTACCAGGCGGTGGTCGAGAACAACGCAGCTGAACAAGCCGCGCGGATGATCGCAATGAAGAACGCTACCGACAACGCCGGTGATTTGATCAAAGGTTTGCAATTGATCTACAACAAGGCGCGTCAGGCTGCGATCACCCAAGAGATCTCGGAAATCGTCGGCGGCGCTGCCGCGGTTTAACGGTTCAAATATTCAGAGGATCCAGCTATGAGTAGCGGACGTATCGTTCAAATCATCGGCGCCGTCATCGACGTGGAATTTCCACGTGACAGCGTACCGAGTGTCTATAACGCGCTGAAAGTACAAGGCGCGGAAACCACCCTGGAAGTTCAGCAGCAGCTGGGCGACGGCGTGGTTCGTACCATTGCGATGGGTTCGACCGAAGGCTTGAAGCGCGGTCTGGACGTTGTCGACAGTGGCGCAGCTATCTCCGTTCCAGTCGGTAAAGCGACCCTGGGCCGGATCATGGACGTCCTGGGCAACCCGATCGACGAAGCTGGCCCGATCGACACCGAAGAGCGCCGGGGTATTCACCAACTCGCGCCTTCGTTCGCGGACCAGGCAGGCGGCAACGACCTGCTGGAAACCGGCATCAAGGTTATCGACCTGGTTTGCCCGTTCGCCAAGGGTGGTAAAGTTGGTCTGTTCGGTGGTGCCGGTGTAGGCAAGACCGTAAACATGATGGAACTGATCCGTAACATCGCCATGGAGCACAGCGGTTATTCCGTGTTCGCTGGTGTGGGTGAGCGTACTCGTGAGGGTAACGACTTCTACCACGAGATGAAGGATTCCAACGTACTGGACAAGGTTGCCCTGGTATACGGCCAAATGAACGAGCCACCAGGAAACCGTCTGCGCGTAGCGCTGACCGGTCTGACCATGGCCGAGAAGTTCCGTGACGAAGGTAACGACGTTCTGCTGTTCGTCGACAACATCTACCGTTACACCCTGGCCGGTACCGAAGTATCCGCACTGCTGGGCCGTATGCCTTCTGCAGTAGGTTACCAGCCGACCCTGGCTGAAGAGATGGGCGTTCTGCAAGAGCGTATCACTTCGACCAAGGAAGGTTCGATCACCTCGATCCAGGCTGTATACGTACCTGCGGACGACCTGACTGACCCGTCGCCAGCGACCACCTTCGCCCACTTGGACGCCACCGTCGTACTGTCCCGTGACATCGCCTCCCTGGGTATCTACCCAGCGGTCGATCCACTGGACTCGACTTCGCGCCAGCTGGACCCACTGGTCATCGGCAACGAGCACTACGAGACCGCTCGTGGCGTGCAGTACGTACTGCAGCGCTACAAAGAGCTGAAGGACATCATTGCGATCCTGGGTATGGACGAACTGTCCGAAACCGACAAGCAACTGGTTGCCCGTGCTCGTAAGATCCAGCGTTTCCTGTCCCAGCCGTTCTTCGTGGCAGAAGTCTTCACCGGTTCTCCAGGCAAATACGTTTCCCTGAAAGACACCATTGCTGGCTTCAAAGGCATCCTCAACGGTGACTACGACCACCTGCCAGAACAAGCGTTCTACATGGTCGGCGGCATCGAAGAAGCGATCGAGAAAGCCAAAAAACTGTAATCCCGGCGCCCCGAAAGGGGCGCTAATCAGGTTGAGGCAAGCAAATGGCTATGACAGTCCATTGCGATATCGTCAGCGCGGAAGGAGAAATTTTCTCCGGTCTGGTCGAGATGGTGGTTGCGCACGGCAGCCTGGGTGATCTTGGTATCGCTCTGGGTCACGCTCCGCTGATCACTGAACTCAAGCCAGGCCCGATCCGCCTGATCAAACAGGGTGGGGAAACCGAGGTGTTCTACATCTCCGGTGGTTACCTCGAGGTTCAGCCGAACATGGTCAAGGTTCTTGCCGACACCGTGCAACGTGCTGCCGACCTGGATGAAGCCTCCGCTCAGGAAGCCGTCAAGGCTGCCGAGAAGGCCCTGCATGACAAAGGCGCAGATTTCGATTACGGAGCTGCTGCCTCTCGTCTGGCCGAGGCTGCAGCCCAGCTGCGCACCGTCCAGCAAATTCGCAAGAAGTTTGGCGGCTAAGCCGTTCAACATCTTCGCGATTGAGTTAAAGGGTAGCCTCGGCTACCCTTTTTCTTTTCTGAAATTCCCCCCATTTTTGGTCGCAGCCGCTGACCACCCAGGATTGGTAGCCAGTCAATGTCACTTGATATCGTTATTCTTGCCGCCGGCCAAGGCACCCGCATGCGTTCGGCACTGCCCAAGGTCTTGCACCCGGTCGCGGGCAATTCCATGCTCGGGCATGTTATCCACAGCGCTCGCCAGCTCGCTCCGCAAGGTATACACGTAGTGATCGGACATGGCGCCGATGCGGTTCGCGAACGTCTGGCGGCCGACGATTTGAATTTCGTCCTGCAGGACAAGCAACTGGGCACAGGCCATGCCGTCGCCCAGGCATTGCCGGAACTGAGCGCCGATACCGTGCTGATTCTCTACGGCGACGTGCCCCTGATTGAAGTGGCAACCCTCAAGCGCCTGCTGGAAAAGGTCAACTCCAAGCAACTGGGCCTGCTGACGGTCAACCTGGCCGACCCTACAGGCTACGGGCGCATCGTGCGTGATAGCTATGGCGAGGTCTGCGCGATCGTCGAGCACAAGGATGCCACCGACGCCCAGAAGGCGATCACCGAAGGCAACACCGGTATTCTGGCCGTGCCCGGCAACCTGCTCGGAGATTGGTTGGGGCGGTTGTCGAACGAAAACGCCCAAGGCGAGTATTACCTGACCGACGTGATTGCCATGGCCGTTGCTGATGGTCTGGTCGTGGCTACCGAGCATCCGCTGGATCCAATGGAAGTGCAGGGGGCCAATGATCGCCGCCAGCTCGCGGAACTGGAGCGTCATTATCAGCTGCGCGAAGCCCGTCGTCTCATGGCCCTGGGCGTGACCCTGCGTGATCCGGCGCGTTTCGATGTGCGAGGTGAGGTTACTGTCGGTCGCGACGTGATGATCGACATCAACGTGGTGCTTGAAGGCCGGGTAGAGATCGAGGACGACGTTGTCATCGGTCCTAACTGTGTCATCAAGGACAGCACCCTGCGCAAGGGTGTGGTGATCAAGGCCAACAGCCATATCGAAGGTGCGATCATGGGCGAGGGCAGCGATGCCGGGCCATTCGCCCGCCTGCGTCCAGGCAGCGTGCTGGAAGCACGTGCCCATGTGGGTAACTTCGTCGAGCTCAAGAATGCACACTTGGGTGAAGGCGCCAAGGCCGGGCATCTGACTTACCTGGGGGATGCCGAGATCGGTGCGCGCACCAATATTGGTGCCGGTACCATCACCTGCAACTATGATGGCGCGAACAAATTCAAGACGGTGCTGGGAGAAGACGTCTTTATTGGTTCGAACAACTCGCTGGTCGCACCTGTGGATATCCTCGCCGGGGCCACTACTGCCGCGGGTTCGACCATTACCCAGGAAGTACCGGCCGGGCAGTTGGCAGTGGGTCGTGCACGACAGAAAAACATAGAAGGCTGGAAACGCCCAGAGAAAATCAAAAAATCCTGACGAGTTATCCACCGAATTACCCAGGAGCTGACTTGATTGTGCATAAGTCAGCTCCTTCGTTTTTTCGGGCTCCCTATCAGCTCTTGTGGATAACTGGGGATGTTAATAAAACGCTGCTATTTATCCACACATCGTTTTTTCAGCCGTCTACTTGACGGAATAGCGCTCATAGGTTTTGATTAGCTTCGTTATCTTTCGAAACGAAACTTAAGACCTCATGTCGAAACGAAACACGCCTCAACGACGCCATAACATCCTCGCGTTGCTTAATGAGCAAGGGGAGGTCAGTGTCGATGAATTGGCCAAGCGTTTTGAAACCTCTGAAGTCACCATCCGCAAGGACCTTGCTGCGCTGGAAGCCAACGGATTGTTGCTGCGTCGTTATGGTGGTGCCATCACCATGCCGCAAGAGTTGATCAGCGATAACGGGCAGCCGGTATCCCGCTACAAGCAAGCCATTGCGCGTGCAGCTGTCGCGCGAATCCGCGAGCACGCTCGGATCATTATCGACAGTGGCAGTACCACTGCCTCGATGATCCCCGAACTGGGTCAGCAACCCGGTCTGGTCGTGATGACCAACTCGCTGCATGTAGCGCGTGCCTTGAGCGAGCTCGAACATGAGCCGGTGCTGTTGATGACGGGAGGGACCTGGGATCCTCATTCGGAATCATTTCAAGGCCAGGTGGCTGAGCAGGTACTTCGTTCCTACGATTTCGACCAATTGTTCATCGGTGCCGATGGAATTGATCTGATTCGCGGGACCACCACTTTCAATGAACTGCTGGGTCTCAGCCGTGTAATGGCAGAGGTGGCCCGTGAAGTGATCGTGATGGTCGAGTCGGATAAGGTCGGTCGCAAGATACCCAATGTCGAGCTGCCCTGGAGCAGCGTGAATACCTTGATTACTGATGATCGCCTGCCTCTTGAGGCTCGCGAACAGATTGAAGCCCGCGGTATAACCCTGATTTGTGCCGCTGTCAGCTAGGAGAACGTTATGTGTGGGATCGTCGGTGCCGTTGCTGAGCGCAATATCACAGCCATTTTGATCGAAGGCCTCAAGCGTCTTGAGTACCGTGGATACGACAGCGCAGGTCTGGCGATCGTTACCAACGCTGGCATGCTGGAGCGTCGTCGCCGTATCGGCAAGGTCAGCGAACTGGAAGCGGCCGTTGCCGCCGAGCCGATTGCTGGTCAGCTGGGCATTGCCCATACCCGCTGGGCCACCCATGGCGCCCCGAGCGAGCATAACGCCCACCCGCACTTTTCAGGGAATGATGTGGCGGTCGTGCACAACGGCATCATCGAGAACCACGAGGAGCTCCGTGAGCGCCTGAAGGGGCTGGGCTATGTGTTCAGTTCCGAGACCGATACCGAGGTCATCGTCCACCTGCTGCATCATACCCTCAAGACCCAGCCTGACCTGGCCCAGGCCCTGAAACTGGCCGTCAAGGAGTTGCATGGTGCCTACGGCCTGGCCGTCATCAGCCTCGCGCAACCTGATCGTCTGCTGGCAGCCCGCAGCGGTAGCCCGCTGGTGATCGGTCTGGGTCATGGCGAAAACTTCCTGGCTTCCGACCAACTGGCCCTGCGTCAGGTCACTGACCGCTTCATGTACCTGGAAGAAGGCGACATCGCTGAGATCCGTCGGGACGAAGTGAATATCTGGGATGTAAACGGCAAGCCTGTCGTGCGCGAAACCGTCCAGTACCACGAAGGTGCCGAAGCCGCCGATAAGGGCGAGTTTCGCCACTTCATGCTCAAGGAAATCCACGAGCAACCCAAGGTGGTCCAGCGCACCCTCGAAGGCCGGCTGGCTCAGAATCACGTGCTGGTCCAGGCATTCGGCCCGCAGGCCGCCGAGTTGTTCGCCAAGGTTCGCAATGTGCAGATCGTTGCCTGCGGCACCAGCTATCACGCCGGCATGGTTGCACGTTACTGGCTCGAAGGCCTGGCCGGTATTCCTTGCCAGGTCGAAGTGGCTAGCGAGTTCCGCTACCGCAAGGTCGTGGTTCAACCAGACACACTGTTTGTGTCGATTTCTCAGTCGGGCGAAACCGCCGATACCCTGGCAGCCTTGCGCAACGCCAAGGAACTGGGCTTTCTCGCCAGCCTGGCAATCTGCAACGTCGGCATCAGCTCGTTGGTCCGCGAATCGGACCTCACCCTGCTGACGCAAGCCGGTCCGGAAATCGGCGTGGCCTCGACCAAGGCATTCACGACCCAATTGGTCGGCCTGATGCTGCTGACCTTGTCCCTGGGGCAGGTGCGCGGCACCTTGGCGGCCGGTGTGGAAGCCGAGCTGGTGGAGGAGTTGCGTCGCCTGCCGACTCGCCTGGGCGAAGCGCTGTCCATGGATGCCACGGTCGAGAAAGTCGCCGAATTGTTTGCCGACAAGCACCACACCCTGTTCCTCGGCCGCGGGGCGCAATTCCCGGTAGCCATGGAAGGTGCACTGAAGCTCAAGGAAATCTCCTATATTCACGCCGAAGCCTATCCGGCTGGTGAGCTCAAGCACGGCCCGCTGGCGCTGGTCGACAACGACATGCCGGTGGTCACGGTCGCGCCTAACAACGAGTTGCTGGAGAAGCTCAAGTCCAACCTGCAGGAAGTCCGTGCCCGTGGCGGCGAGCTGATCGTTTTTGCTGACGAAAACGCCAGTCTGAGCAATGGTCCGGGTACCCACGTGATTGCGATGCCGCACATCATCGATGCGCTGGCGCCGATCCTTTACACCATCCCGTTGCAACTATTGTCGTACTACGTGGCGGTATTGAAGGGCACTGACGTCGATCAGCCGCGTAACCTGGCCAAATCGGTGACAGTGGAGTGATTGTCAGCGCCAGCTGATGAAAGCTGTTGTCGCATGTAAGGCTTACACCCCCGCAAACCCTCGTATTTACGAGGGTTTGTTTTTTCTGGCCCGTGCTATTTGTTCAGGTTATCGGCCAGCCCTCTGCTGCATCCTTATCCATCACTCCAGCAATTGACGCCGCCTGGCGCGTGGGGACATGGCAAACCAGCGCCGACAGGCGCGATTGAACACGCTCTGTTCGCTGTAGCCAAGCAGGCCGGCAACCTGGGACATCGGCATATGCCGCTCGGCCAGGTAGTGATCGGCGCGGTCGCGGCGGATGGTCTCGACGATCTCGTCGAAACTTCGTCCCTGTTCGGCCAACCGCCGCTGCAACATACGCACGTGCATCCCGAGCTGGTCGGCAATCAACGGCAATCGGCAGCGTTGTATAGGCATCATGCGCAAGACCAGTCGCTCGACCTGATCGACCACATCCGATGTCGTTCGCAAGTTGAACTGGTTGAAATACTGCTCCAGCGCGTGATGAAGATAGGGGGCCTGTTGCTCGATACGCTGATTGAGCTGTTCGTCGCGTAGTACCAATGCATTGCAGGGTTGGCCGGTGTAGACGACCGTTTTGAAGTATCGCCGATAAGAAGCCAGGGCTTGGGGATGCATGCCACACAGCTGAACGGACTGGGCTACGAAGTTGTCGCCATACAGCAGCTTCATACCGTTATGTGCCACGCCCATCGACAGCTCCACCATCTGGCGCCGTGGAGTCGTCCCTTGTAGACGGATCTCTATCAACAGGCGGGGGGCCTGGGCCTCGCTCAAGTCGAGATCGAGGTGAATACCCGGGCTGTGATAGCCGATAAAACGAATGACTTGCGCCATGGCTTCCCCAGCCGTTGCGCAGGTACGGGCGATTGCCGCAATCGGACCGAGTATATGCAAGTCCTGATACTCGGCCATGCGCAAACCGAAATCGGGGCAGTCCAGCTCCCGCGCAGCATACTCCAGCAACTCTACCAGCGAACGCAACGGCACCCGCGCGGACTCCTCCGTCAGCAGGTCTGGATGGATGCGGAAGCGCTCGAGCATGAGGTCGGCTTGTCCACCCAATTGGCTGGTTACTTCACGGAAGCCATTGAAGGAAGTTGTTCTGATCAAGGAAGTCATGTCGTCAAAGATCAAATAAAGATCATGACAGGTCAATAAATTTCCGCCCCTTGCGCCCAACAATCCCATCTCAGGTAATCGGTGCTGCCGGGTGATTGTGCCCGACCTCCTGACCATCAAGGCGACATCGATTCCACACAATCAAAAAAGCAAAGAGAACAACAATAATGATCTTCGTATCCAGTCACCTTAAGCGATTGGCACTATTGAGCTCCCTCAATGTGCTGTTCCTGGCAGCCTCGGCCCAGGCTGAGCCGACCCCCTCGAAGCCGGCCACGGAAGCGACCAGGGCAGCAAACCAGGCAGTGCTGCAGGCCCTGCCGTTCAAAGACGTGAAAGACTTCGAGAATGCGCAAAAGGGATTCATTGCGCGTCCTGATTCGCTGACCATAAAAGACGCCACCGGCAAGGTGGTATGGGACCTGGAGTCCTACAAGAATTTTATCGGCCTCGACAAGGCTGCACCGGATTCGGTCAACCCCAGCTTGTGGCGTATGGCCCAGCTGAACATCCAGTACGGATTGTTCAAGGTGACCGACAAGGTCTACCAGGTGCGTGGCTATGACCTGTCCAACATCACCTTCGTTGAGGGCAAGACCGGCTGGATCGTGTTCGACCCGCTGATCTCGGCTGAAACCGCCAAGGCGGCCTACGAACTGGTCACTGAGCATCTGGGCAAGAAACCGGTCGTCGCCGTGGTTTACAGCCACTCCCACATCGATCACTTCGGTGGTGTACGCGGGGTTATCGATGAGCAGGACGTGAAGAACGGCAAAGTGCGGATCATCGCCCCGGTCAACTTCTCGGAAGACGCGGTCAGCGAGAACGTCATCGCCGGCAATGCCATGGCACGTCGCGCGGTATACATGTTCGGCGCGCTGTTGCCGCGCAATGCCACGGGCGGTGTGACAGCCGCTCTCGGCCAGACGAATTCGAACGGTACCGTGGGTTTGATTCAGCCGACCGAGTTCATCGGCAAGACAGGCGAAGAACTGACTGTGGATGGCGTGAAGATGCTCTTCCAGTGGACCCCGGGCACAGAAGCTCCCACCGAGATGAACACCTACTTCCCGGAGCTCAAGGCGCTGTGGATGGCCGAGAACACCACCAACACCCAGCACAACCTCTATACCCTGCGTGGCGCCCAGGTTCGTGACGCACTGCTGTGGTCGAAAAACATCGGTGACAGTATCGAAATGTTCGGCGACAAGGTCGACGTCAAGTTCCAGAGCCACCACTGGCCCATGTGGGGGCAGGCCGACATTGTCGACTATTTCAAGAAGCAGCGAGATCTGTACAAATACATCCACGACCAATCGGTGCGCATGCTCAACATGGGCATGACGGGCGAGGAAATTGCCGAAGCCATCAAGCTGCCACCGGAACTCGACCAATTCTGGCCCAACCGCGGCTACTACGGCACCGTCAAGCACAACGCCAAGGCGGTCTATCAGCGCTACATGGGCTGGTATGACGCCAACCCGGTCAACCTCGACAAGTTACCGCCCGTACCTGCGGCGAAAAAGTACGTCGAATACATGGGGGGCTCCGCTGCCGTACTGGAAAAAGCCAAGGCTGACTTCGACAAGGGTGAGTACCGTTGGGTGGCCGAAGCCTTGAAGCAAGTGGTCTTTGCAGAGCCGGACAACGTCAAGGCGAAGAGCCTGCTGGCCGACAGTCTCGAGCAAATGGGCTATCAGGCAGAATCCGGTCCCTGGCGTTCGGTTTATCTTCAAGGCGCCTACGAGTTGCGCAATGGCGCACCTACGGACGGGGGAGCGGTTGCGGCCAGTCCTGACATCATTCGGGCAATGTCGCCGGAAATGCTCTTCGATTACATGGCCATTCGCCTTAACGGTGAGCGTGCCGCGGGTAAACGGCTGGTGCTCAACTTCAACTTCACCGACTTGAACAAGAGCTACGCCCTGACTCTGGAGAACGCCGTGCTCAACCACCAGCACAAAGCGGACAGTCAGGCCGATCTCAACTTGACGATGAGCAAGGCCACACTGGATGACATCCAACTGGGCAAGGTGTCCCTGGAGCAGGCAATCGCCTCCGGTAACCTGAAACTCGATGGGCGAAAGGAAGCTTTCGGCGAGCTTCTCGGCCTGATGGACAAATTCAACTTCTGGTTCAATGTGGTCACCCGATGATGAGGATCGCCTCCTTGCGCCTTGCCCCACTGTTGTTGGCGCTCGTGTCGACGGGCACAGCCCTGGCCTGTTCATACGATGGCAAACCCATGGACCTGGAGGCGGCTCACCCCTATTCGCTGGATGTCGCCATTGCCATACACGATGCCTACCAGCGGCAACAGCTGCAGCGGTATGTGCCATTGCAGGGCGGCTTTGGCCTGCGCCGCGCGCAGCTGACCCTGGGCAAGCTGGACGCCGTGCTGCGCCCTGTCAACAGCAGCCAGGCATTCAACCTGCTGTTGGTCGAACCAGGATTGTGGAGCACGTTTGACTATACCCAGGCACCACCGGCACTCACGATGCACACCGCCGGGCCTCAGGCTGGTGTGCCTACCGTGGTCACCGGAGAAGGGGTGTTGATGGCCTTGTTGAAAGGGCAGTTGACGTTCGACACTGCCCTGAAGACGGGATTGCTGCGCATATCCGGCAGCGAGGAACAACACCAGGCCGTGATCCGGATTTTATCTGCAATCGACGTTTCTGCCGCGCCAGTTTGATGCAACAAGGAAGTCATATGCAGTCCGGGTCAGTTTCTGATGCCCTGCGTCAAATCCGTTGTACAAATGCCAGGCGCAGGGCAAATCCGATCAGCAGGCCGCCGAAGACCCATTGCTGGATCTTCTGCGCACCCGGGCTGCGCTCCAACCAGCGGCCAATCCAACTTCCGCCAACGGCATACAAGCTATCGAACAGCAATCCCACCGCCACCAGGACGATACCCAGCAAGGTAAACTGGGCACCTACTGCTGCTCGCTCAGGGTCAATGAACTGCGGCAGCAGGACCGAACAGAACAGCAGGGCCTTGGGGTTGAGAAGGTTGGTCAGCAACCCGCGTTGAATGGCCTCGCGCCAGGCCAGGCGAGTCTCTTCAGGTGAGCCGCCGATACCGTTGAACATGCCGGGCTTGAGCAATTTTATGCCCAACCAGAGCAGGTAGGTCGCGCCCAGCAGACGCACCGCATCGAATGTCCACGGAGCAATCTTGAACAAAGCGGCCAAGCCTACTGCGGCCAATGCCACATGGCAGGAGCGGGCCAGCGCCAGACCCAGGGCCGTTGCCAGGGCCAGGTTGCGCCCCTGACGCGCACCGGTCTGCAACAGCAGAATCATGTCGGGGCCGGGAAGTAGATAAACCACTGCCAGGGCAATGAGGTACACACCCATTTCTGCCATTTTCGCGGACTCCAGTCGCCTCAGGGTGTTGAAGAGTTTATGCCCGAAGGCCGAGGCAGGTGGTTGCGTATTCAGCCCATGATGCGGACACTAATGGCAGAATCTGCCAATCATCACGACCATGCCATGCACCTATGCCAAAAATAAAACTGGATGCTTATGACCGTCGCATTCTGGCTGCCTTGCAGCGCGATGGGCGATTGACCAACGTGCAGCTGGCCGACGAAATCGGTCTGTCGGCGTCGCCCTGTTTGCGACGTGTGCGCAACCTGGAAGAGGCGGGGGTGATTCGTGGCTACCAGGCGCGGCTCGACCCGGATGAGGTGGGTCTTGGCCTGACGGTATTCGTCGGGGTCAAGGTCGAGCGGCACCATGAAGAGGAAGCCGAAGCCTTCCGGCAAGCGGTGCTGGCCTTGCCGGAGGTGATTTCAGCCTTTCTGGTGTCAGGCGAATCTGATTTCTTGCTGCATGTGGTGGTACCGGACCTGCGCGGTTACGAGCGCTTTCTCACCGGCACCCTGTTGAAGTTGCCGGGTGTCAGCGACATTCGCAGTAATTTCGCCATCCAGACGGTCAAGGCGACGGCACCGTTGCCGCTCAATCACTTGCCCGATTGAACCTTCATCGGCCCACTCCGAAAAAGAAATGACCGAAATACACGATGGATCTGTAACGCCAGCCTTCGTGCTCAATCTAGTGCTGCGTCCGGGCTGGAAACCCTGTCCGACGTACTGATTATTCGAGGATAAGAATATGAGCATGAAATCTGTTGTTGCAGGCTCCGCCCTGGCCCTGGCTGCCGCAGGCCTTTTCGCGGGAGTGGTCACGCCGGCGTTTGCCGCCGATGGTGCAGCCAATGTGCATTGCTATGGCATCAACTCATGCAAGGGCATGAATGATTGCAAGACCGCTGAAAATGCCTGCAAGGGACAGGGTTCCTGCAAAGGGCACGGTTTCAAGTCCATGACGGCAGAAGCATGCATGAAAGCGGGTGGCAAGGTCGGCGAATAGTACGACTGATGCATGACTTCCGGGGTGGCTGTCCTCAGTCGCTCCGGTCCCTTGAATCAGGAGTTCGAAATGCATTTGATACCTTCCTGTCCGGGTTATGGGTTGGGCTTGCGCAGCACCTACTACGAACAAATCCTCGAGCAGTCGCCAGCAGTAGACTGGTTCGAAATCCTTTCCGAAAACTATATGGTCCAAGGCGGAAAGGCCCTTTACTACCTGGATGCGTTCGCAGAGCGATATCCATTGGTCATGCATGGTGTATCGCTGTCAATTGGGGGGCCGCACGCGCTGGATCGTGATTATCTGGCCCAGTTGGCGCGTCTCGCCGAGCGCGTCAGACCGGCATGGATTTCCGACCATTTGTGCTGGAGCAGAGGGAGCGCGCATCAGCTTCATGACCTTTTACCGCTGCCCTTTACCGAAGAAAGCCTTGCTTATGTCGCTGAACGGGTCGAGCAGGTTCAGGATGTTTTGCAACGGCCTCTGGTACTGGAGAATGTCTCCAGTTACGTGCGTAGTGCCAACGATGCGTTCACCGAATGGGAGTTCCTCGCGCAACTGAGTCTGCATACCGGTTGCGAGCTGCTACTGGATATCAACAACGTTTATGTGAGCGCACGCAACCACGGCTTCGATCCCTGGACGTTTATCGTCGGCCTGCCGGCGAACAACATCCGCCAGTTGCATCTGGCCGGGCACACTGACTATGGCGACTATGTCATCGATACCCATGATCATCCCGTAGGAGATCCGGTCTGGGCGCTCTATCAGCGCACGCTGGAACATCTGGGTCCGGTGGCCACTCTGCTTGAGCGAGATGATCATTTTCCACCGCTCGATGAGCTGCTGCAGGAATTGGGCAAGGCTCGCCTGCTGGCCGATCAGGCGCTTGCATCGCGGGAAATGTCATGAAGCTCAATGATTGGCAGGCGGCGTTCGAGGCTTACCTGTTGGGTGACGACCCGGGTGTCGCAGAGCGATTTGCAGATACGTTCGTGGGTGGTCCCAGCCTCTCGGTGGGTACCGGGATGAAGATCTATCACAACGCTTACAGGGCACGGCTACAGGAAGTGCTGTCTGCTGATTTCCCGGTTACACGGCAGTGGCTGGGGGATGAAAAGTTTGCCGAACTCACCGGGCAGTATCTTCGAAGATGTCCATCTCGGCATTACAGCTTGCGCTGGCTGGGAGAACATCTGGCATCTCACGTTGGGCATGACACGCCACTGGCCGAACTTGTCCGCCTGGAATGGGCATTCACACTGGCCTTCGATGCGCAGCCCAAGGAGCCGCTTGCATTGCAGGACATGGCCTGTCTCCAGACCCATGAGTGGCCCTCGTTACAGGTCAGCTTACTCCCCAGCGTGCAGTGGCTCGATTGTCGCTACAACAGCCTGGAGTTATGGCGAGCGGCGAAAGACCAAAACTCCTTGCCCGAGAGCAAAGCGCTGGAAAGAGAAGTCGTGTGGCTCGTCTGGAGAGTGGGACTGAACTGTTATTACCGCTCGCTGGATGCGGGCGAAGCAGCTGCATTGCGTGGAATGACTCATGACAAGTGGACCTTTGCCGAACTCTGCCTACAGTTAACCAATAGCTTTGCTGATAACGCGCCTCTGCAGGCGGCCACCTGGTTAAAACAGTGGGTAACGGACAGCCTGTTAGAGCGTAAGTTCGACTGAATTAGGCTATGGATTTAATAGGCTGAAAGTTCTGACATATGGACTACCCTTTTTTTAGAGACGTCTGAAAGAAGGGGGACTACCCATGCTCGCGCAACTTCCACCCGCCCTGCAGAAACTTCATCTACCACTCAGACTGAGACTCTGGGACGGCCACGAGCTTAATCTCGGGCCGACCCCGAATGTCACCATTGTGGTGAAAGACCCCCAATTGGTCGCACAGTTTACCCACCCCAGTCTTCATCTTCTGGGAAGCGCCTTCGTTGAAGGACGGTTGGAGCTGGAGGGGTCGATCAGCGAAGTGATTCGACTCTGCGACGAGCTGAGCACGGCGTTGGTGGATGAAGAAGACGAATACCTGCCCACGCGCACGGTTCACGACAAGAAGGCTGACGCCCAGGCGATTTCCTATCATTACGATCTTTCGAATGAGTTCTACCAGCTTTGGCTGGACAAGGACATGGCCTACTCCTGCGCCTATTTCAAAACCGGGAAGGAGTCGCTCGACAAAGCACAGCAATCGAAGTTCGAGCACCTGTGTCGCAAGTTGCGGTTGCAGGCCGGTGATTACCTGCTGGACGTTGGTTGTGGCTGGGGAGGGCTGGCGCGGTATGCCGCGCGGGAGTTCGGTGTCAGGGTTTTCGGCATTACCCTGAGCAAGGAGCAATTGAAGCTGGGCCGTGAACGGGTCAAGGCCGAAGGCCTGGAGAACCAGGTCGAGCTGCAGTTACTCGACTACCGTGAGCTGCCCCAGGATGGCCGCTTCGACAAGGTAGTCAGCGTCGGTATGTTCGAGCACGTAGGTCATGCCAATCTACTTCTTTACTGCCAGCGCTTGTTTGCGGCAGTACGCGAAGGCGGCTTGGTGATGAATCATGGGATCACTGCCAAACACATTGACGGACGTCCGGTCGGTAGGGGGGCTGGCGAGTTCATCGAGCGGTATGTCTTCCCTAATGGGGAGTTGCCGCATTTGTCGATGATGGCTGCGCGCATCAGTGAGGCAGGGCTGGAAGTCGTCGATGTGGAAAGCCTGCGATTGCACTACGCCAAAACCTTGAGGCACTGGAGCGATCGTCTGGAAGGGAACCTGGACAAGGCTGCGAAACTGGTGCCGGAACAAGCCTTGCGCATCTGGCGGCTCTATCTGGCCGGATGTTCATACGCCTTCAGCCGGGGCTGGATCAATTTGCATCAGATCCTTGCCGTCAAACCCTTTGCTGACGGTAGCCACGGCTTGCCCTGGACCCGCGAAGACATTTACCGATAAGTCGGTTGGCAGACGCGCATCTACAGGATTGGCGAAATCAGCCTGGCGATGCGCATGCCCAGTTGTTGCAGCCGATGAGTGTTCTGACGGTGTTCCCTGGTCAGCTCGTGCGCTTGTGAAAAGTCTTCGATCAACATCGCTTCGACTTCGCTGGCAAACGCCTCGTCGACCGTCAATAACATGATCTCAAAGTTAAGCCGGAACGAACGATTGTCGAGGTTGGCGCTACCGATGGCGCTGATCTCATGATCGATCAACACGACTTTCTGGTGCAGGAAGCCCGGGGTGTAGCGAAACATGCGAACACCGGCCCGCACTGCCTCGAAGGCAAATAGACTGGAGGCGGCATAGACGATCCTGTGGTCGGGCCGTGAGGGCAGCAGAATGCGCACGTCCACACCCCGCATGACAGCAAGACGCAGTGCGGCAGACACTGCTTCGTCAGGAATGAAATATGGGCTGGTTATCCACACCCGTTCGTTTGCGGCATTAATGGCTTCCACGAAGAATAGCGAGCAGGTCTCCTGAGGGTCGGCAGGGCCTGTGGCGAGTAGCTGGCAAAGTACACCCTTGTCCGGATAGGTATCAGGCAGCATCAAGGGCGGCAGCTTCCTGGATGCCCAGAACCAGTCCTCGGCAAACGACTCCTGCAGGCAGGCGGTAACCGGACCACTGATTTGCACATGGGTATCGCGCCATGGGGACAGGCGGGCGTTGCCCCCCAGGTACTCATCGCCGACGTTGTGACCGCCGATGAATCCCTTCACACCATCCACCACTACGATCTTGCGGTGGTTGCGGAAATTGACCTGAAAGCGATTGATCCAGCCACGGCGCGTCTTGAAGGCACGGATATGGACACCAGCATCGCGCAGGGTTTCGCTGTAATGCTTGGGAAGGGCGTGGCTGCCAACGCGGTCATACAGCACGTAGATTTCGACGCCTTCTGCAGCCTTCTTCAGAAGCAGTGACTGCAGCTGCCGGCCAATCTCGTCGTCATGAATAATGAAGAACTGGACGAGGACCGTTTTGCGTGCCTGGCTGATGGCCTCGAAAATTGCATTGAATGTCGCTTGGCCATTGATCAGCAATCGAACGTCATTGTTGGCAAGGCAAGGCATTCGCCCCAATTTGGGCATGGCCCGCAATGCTGCGTAGGACTGGGAATTTCGTGCTGCGAGTGCCTCTTCGACCCAGGGGCGCCAATTCAAATCGGCGATCGCTACATGCATTTCCTGGTTGGCCTCACGGCGGGCCTTGATATAGGCATCGAAGCTGCGCCTGCCGAAAACAAGATAGGGGATAAGCGTCAGGAAGGGGATAAACAGCAATGACAGCGCCCAAGCGATCGCGCCTTGTGCGGTACGCACAGTGAGCACTGCATGGATGGCGGCTATCACACCGAGTAGTTGAACAAATCCGATCAGATAGCCAAAAAAATACGGGCTGTGGTAATCCATACTTATCCTGATTCCTTGTGTTCCTGCCTTTAACAAATCATGTTCCTGTCCGGTTGTCTCGAATTAATTTTCGCGTGCAACACCGGAGCCGTTTTAACGTCTAACCCCATCATCAATGTGGCGCTGGGTATCTGGAGTTATCGCATGAATAATCGTCTTACATCGTTGGCGTTGCTTGTATGCCTGGTATCACCCTTGGCATCTGCGCAGATGTTGCAGCCTGGGTTATGGGAGTTGACCACCAGCAATATGCAAGTCGATGGCAAACCACTTCCAGACCTGCAGGTGCTGAAGGGGCAACTGGATATCTTGATGTCACCCGAACAACGCGCAATGTTGGAGCAGGGTATGGCCAAGCAAGGCATCACGCTTGGGGGCAACGGCATTCAAACGTGCCTGACGCCTGAACAGGTCAAAACTGACGATATTCCTTTGCAGGATCCGCAGTCAGGCTGCAAGCAGCAGATCACTGAACGCAATGGCAACGTCTGGAAGTTCCGCTTCAGTTGCCCCAAAGCGCAGGGCTCCGGTGTAACTCAATTCCTGAGTGACAAGGAGTTCCTGACCAAGGTCAATGGTACGTTCAATGCCACCGGTACTCAGCAGCAAGGCAGCATGGAATCCCGCGCTGTCTGGAAAGGGCAGAACTGCGGTAGCGTGAAACCAAGAGTCTGATCGGTAGAAACTGTAAGAACTCTTATTGGAGCCCGGCACCAATGGTGATGGGTTCCATCTCGTCCGGGCTGTCGACTGCGTTACCAGTTCCAGCTGCTGCAGGCGACAGCGTCATGAGCATGCAGGCTTTCTGCATGAGTAACGCGTAGTTTAAAAGCCGACAACCACGGCAGCGTTTTCATTGCCAGGTTCAACCGCCGTGCGGCGTCCTCACAGAACATCAGGTTCTGGCCGTTGGCCAAGGCAAAGGCTTGTTCATCTTCGCGCTTGACTGCTGTTTGCACCGCCGTTCCGAGGGCTGCTTCAGCACGATCGATCAATGCCTCGATTGGCAATGTGTCGCACTCTTCGTTCAAGCGTACATCCAGATTCGCAAAGCTACGTTGACTATGGGGGGTAGCAACTACACCCCCTGTGCTTCCGAGCCAGGTCAATAGGTCTTCATGCTTCAGCGGGCGGTCGGCGAAATCCTGAACGAACTGTTGCTGAATTAACTGTCGTGCCAGGGCGGCAGAGCATGGGCAAGTCGATGAGTAACTCACCTCAACGTTTAGTTCCACGTGGAACACTTTTTGATGAAGCTTGACAGACAGCGTCACTGGGTACGCCTTCCATCCGGCTAATGCGCTAATCAGTGCCGGGCGCTGGATCATCAATTCGAAGTGAAGATTGAGGTAGGCGCAGGTGGAAATGTCCTCGTGACTGTCGAGAAAACCCTGCAAAACCTGGCGAATCAATGCAGGTGTGAGTGGTTGGTGTTCAAAAGCTTCAAGGGCCAGATACAGGCGGGACATGTGTATGCCTCGTGTTTCTCCACAATCCAGGCTCACTCCGGCATCGGCGCTTGCGCGAATGCGTTGTGCGTGGAACATCAAGGGCAGGGCAATGCCATACATGCCAACCCAGCCGAGTGACACGGGCTGGCATGTGGCCTGTGCGGCAATGTCGGGAAGGATTGACGCGTTCATGTGATTTTCCCCTTCGGAACGTAATCGGCAGCTGGTTTATATGCAATGTTATACTATAACATTGCTTCAAGCCGAACCATTGCGAACTCGAATGAGGAGTCAGTCATGCCCCACCGCCTTCCCGTCACCGTGCTCTCCGGATTTCTCGGGGCTGGTAAAAGCACACTGCTCAACTATGTCCTGCGCAACCGTGAAAAATTGCGTGTCGCAGTTATCGTCAATGACATGAGCGAAATCAACATAGACGGTAGCGAAGTACAACGTACTGTCAGTCTCAATCGCGCACAGGAAAAGCTCATCGAAATGAGCAACGGCTGCATCTGCTGCACCCTGCGGGAGGACTTGCTCGATGAAGTTGGCCGATTGGCTCAGGAAGGCCGCTTCGATTACTTGCTGATCGAATCGACCGGCATTTCCGAACCACTACCTGTGGCCGAAACTTTCACGTTTCGTGACGAGCAGGGTCGCAGCCTGGCCGACAAGGCGCGACTCGATACCATGGTGACCGTCGTTGATGGGTTGAACTTTCTGCGCGATTACCAGGCAGCGCAAAGCCTGGCCTCGCGTGGCGAGACCCTGGGTGAAGAGGATGAGCGTTCGATCACTGACTTGTTGATTGAACAGTTAGAGTTCGCCGATGTGATTTTGCTGAGCAAAGTGGATCTGATCAGCACACATGAACGCGAGGAGCTGATGTCGATTCTCAAGCGCTTGAATGCACAAGCCGAGATTATCCCCATGGTCATGGGACAGGTGCCACTTGAACGCATCCTTAATACAGGCCTGTTCAATTTCGAGCGAGCGGCCCAGGCGCCGGGCTGGCTGCAGGAGTTGCGCGGCGAGCATCTGCCGGAAACCCAGGAGTACGGCATTGCATCGATGGTGTTTCAAGCGCGCAAACCCTTTCATCCAGAGCGTTTTTTTGAGTTTCTCAATGCATCCTGGAATAACGGCAACCTGCTGCGTTCCAAGGGCTACTTCTGGCTGGCCAGCAAGTATCAGGAAGCGGGCAGTTGGTCTCAGGCCGGTGGCATGCTGCGCCATGGCTTTGCGGGACGCTGGTGGCGCTTTGTTCCACGCGAACAGTGGCCAGAGGATCAAGAGAGCACCTCGGCTATTCTGAAAAACTGGTCGGTTGAATGTGGAGATTGCCGGCAGGAGTTGGTATTCATCGGCCAGTATATCGATTTTGCCCGGCTTGAAGCCGACTTGAACGACTGCTTGCTCAGTGATGCCGAGATGGCCGCAGGGGCCGAAAGTTGGGAGTTGCTACCAGATCCATTCGGTGACTGGCACAACGAGGTGGCGACCTGATAGTGAATACCCTGGCGATAGGGCATATTGTCCACATCGTCTGTCGCCATCCTTCAAGCCATCCAACATGCTGCAGAACATACCCACCCACGTCATTGCCGGCCCGCTGGGTGCTGGCAAAACCACATTGATCCGTCAGCTCATGGCGCAACGACCTGTCGGTGAGCGCTGGGCGGTGCTGATCAACGAGTTCGGCCAGGTGGGTATCGACGCTGCGCTGCTGACCACGGCTGATGACGGTATCGCACTGGGCGAGGTGGCGGGCGGTTGCTTGTGCTGTGTCAACGGTGCTCCATTCCAGATCGGGCTGGGTCGATTATTGCGTAAAGCCAGACCTGATCGGTTGTGGATAGAGCCTTCCGGGCTCGGCCATCCACTTCAACTGATGGCGCAGTTGCGCGAGCCTCCATGGCAAGACGTGCTTGCCGTACAACCTGCAGTCATGGTGCTTGATGCACAGGCAATGGCTTGTGGACAACTTTTGCCGGAGGCCCAGCAACAGGCATTGGCGGCGGCAGGACTGTTGTTGTTGAATAAATCGCAAGGGCTGGATGTGGATAAGCGCTTGTGGATAACAAAGCAGCTGCCAGATGTAGCGCTGTACTGGACCGATCAGGCGAATCTGCCGTTGTCGTTGATCCCAGGTGGTCAAATCAAGGCTGGTGCTCCTGTGGATAACGTGGCTTTACCCCAAGGCAATGAACGGATCCCGGCAGTATGGTCCGACATTGCCCTGCCGATCAGTCAAGTCCAGGATCGCGACGAAGGCTGGAGCGTGGGCTGGCGCTGGCATCCGAGCCAGCAGTTCGCGTCGGAACAGGTTGAGCACTGGCTGGGTGGATTGAATTGGCGCCGAGCCAAATTAGTTATCCACAGCCCTTCAGGCTGGCAGTCAGCCAACGCTATGGATCGGCAACCTTTGCGCTGGCAACCCAGCGAGTGGCGGCGGGATTCGCGCCTTGAACTGATCTTTGCCGAACCCCAGGAGCTCGATAGCCTGCAAGCCGGCATGGACTCATGCCGAGTAAAGCCCTGTGGATAACTTAGCGCGGGTTGTGAATCAATGCCGCCAGCGGTTGTGTTCCTGACGCCATTGATTCATTTCGATGATTTCGGCGGTCTGTTGAGGCGGCTTGATCTCGAAGGGGTAGGGAGCAAGTTCGATCTGTACGGTATGGACGCCGAACTGGGTGATGGAGCCGGGGTGGCGCTGTTCGCCGGTAACCGTGAATTCGAAGTTATACACACGGGCGAACCGACGTCTTCCGTTGGCGTCGCGTACAAAAGCAAAGCGCTTGAACGCGACATTGCCGTCCAGCAGTTCCAGATCGAGTTTGGCGCAGTGCTGCTTGACCCTTTCGAGCGCCTTCTCACGCATCCCATGGTTGTGCCACAGCCAGGCGCCACCAGTTGCAAGCAGCATCAGGACGAACAGATTTCCGAGGGTAAACATCAACGTTTGCTCCGACTAGTTGCTATCAGCTTAACTGCCTCGCCGGTCTGTCGTACAGGCTGCATTTGGCGCCATACTGCGTGCCTGAATATTCCATCAGCTTCAGGAACCTCGCATGAAACGTACACCGCACCTGCTCGCTATCCAGTCTCACGTGGTTTTCGGACATGCCGGCAACAGTGCGGCGGTATTTCCCATGCAGCGCGTTGGGGTCAATGTCTGGCCGCTGAACACGGTGCAGTTTTCCAATCACACTCAGTATGGCCAGTGGGCGGGAGAAGTGTTGGCTCCGCAACAGATTCCGGCGCTGGTGGAAGGGATTGCGACGATTGGTGAGCTCGGCAATTGCGATGGCGTGCTTTCCGGCTATCTGGGCAGCGCCGACCAGGGCCGGGCAATCCTCGATGGCGTGAGCCGGATCAAGGACGCCAACCCCAAGGCCGTTTACCTGTGCGATCCGGTGATGGGACACCCGGAAAAGGGCTGCATCGTGCCGGCGGAAGTCAGTGACTTCCTGCTCGAGGAAGCGGTGGCCGTTGCCGACTACCTGTGTCCCAATCAATTGGAGCTAGACAGTTTCTCAGGGCGTGCGGCCCAGTCGCTGGAAGATTGCGTGGGCATGGCTCGTGCGCTGCTGGCCCGTGGGCCGAAGGCGGTGCTGGTCAAACATCTTTCTTACGTCGGCAAGCCTGCCGAACACTTTGAAATGCTGTTGGTGACGGCCGAGGGCAATTGGCACCTGCGTCGGCCACTATTGGCCTTTCCACGGCAACCGGTCGGAGTGGGCGATCTGACTTCCGGCCTGTTCCTGGCGCGGGTACTGCTGGGCGATGACCTGGTGACAGCATTCGAATTTACTGCGGCGGCTGTCCATGAGGTGCTGCTAGAAACCCAGGCCTGCGCCAGCTATGAACTAGAGCTGGTGCGGGCCCAGGACCGGATCGTTCATCCGCGGCTGCGGTTCGAAGCGGTACGCTTGTCTGCCTAGAGTGCGTCGGTCTTGAGTTCCTGATAACGCTTTTCCAGCTCCTGGCGGATCTGCCGGCGTTGCTTGCCCTGAATGTACCGGCGCTTTTCTTCGCTGGTTTGCGGCTGCAGCGGCGGCACCGCAGCTGACTTGCGGTCGTCATCGACGGCGACCATGGTAAAGAAACAGCTATTGGTATGCCGCACCGAGCGCTCGCGGATGTTTTCCGTCACGACCTTGATGCCGACCTCCATCGAGGTATTGCCGGTGTAGTTGACCGATGCCAGGAAGGTCACCAGTTCACCGACATGAATCGGCTCGCGAAAGATGACCTGGTCCACCGACAGGGTGACCACGTACCGGCCCGCGTAGCGGCTTGCGCAGGCATAGGCGACTTCGTCGAGGTACTTGAGCAGCGTCCCGCCATGCACATTGCCAGAAAAGTTGGCCATGTCCGGGGTCATCAGGACGGTCATCGACAACTGGGCGTTTCCAGGTTCCATAGTGTGCTCACGGTAAGGTTGCGGTGATTTTGGGCGGCGCCTGATGCTGGCGCTTCTATCCCAATGACAAATCCCATCTTGTTCGGGACGCTGGCTGATCCCTTGCCGTCACGCTATTCGCGCCATTTCCTGGGGCTAACCGGCCTATCTGTTTCTGCATATTGCATCGCATTTTTGCAGGTGAGGGCGGTGTTAACCTGATTCAGCGACTCGGCGTGGGTGCTTCCTACATTTAAAACACTAAATTCCTGCAACTCAATCGGTCATTTCTGATGTCGTTGCGGGTGATCCTTTGCGCTGAACAAGGAGTCCGTACCGTGCATGCCATCAGTTTCATCCAGGATCTGGCGGTGATCATGCTGATTGCCGGTATCGTGACCATCCTCTTTCACCGGTTCAAGCAGCCAGTGGTGCTGGGCTATATCGTTGCCGGTTTCATTATTGGGCCTCATACGCCGCCGTTCGGGCTGATACATGACGAAGAGACCATCAAGACCCTGGCCGAACTGGGAGTGATCTTCCTGATGTTCTGCCTTGGCCTGGAGTTCAGTCTGCGCAAACTGTTCAGGGTCGGCGCCACGGCCTTCATCGCCGCCTTTCTGGAAATCGTCCTGATGATCTGGATTGGCTATGAGATTGGTCGCTGGTTTGACTGGAACACCATGGACTCACTGTTTCTCGGCGCAATCCTGGCAATCTCCTCGACCACGATCATCGTCAAGGCACTCAATGACCTGAAGATGAAAAACCAGCGCTTCGCGCAATTGATCTTCGGCGTACTGATTGTCGAGGACATACTCGGCATCGGCATCATCGCCCTGCTTTCGGGCATCGCCGTCAGCGGCTCGGTCAGTTCCGGCGAGGTGTTTTCCACGGTCGGCAAGTTGTCGCTGTTCATGATCGTGGCGCTGGTCATCGGCATTTTGCTCGTACCACGACTGCTGGCCTACGTGGCGAAGTTCGAGAGCAATGAAATGCTGCTGATTACAGTCCTGGGCCTGTGTTTCGGTTTTTGCCTGTTGGTGGTCAAGCTTGAATACAGCATGGTGCTGGGGGCTTTCCTGATCGGCGCAATCATGGCTGAGTCTCGGCAGCTGTTGAAAATTGAACACTTGATCGAACCCATTCGCGACATGTTCAGCGCAATTTTCTTTGTCGCCATTGGCTTGATGATCAACCCGAGCATCCTGCTCGACTATGCCTGGCCGATCGTAGTGATCACTGTGGCTGTGGTGCTGGGCAAGATGTTGTCTTGCGGGCTGGGCGCGTTTATTGCGGGCAATGATGGCCGGACGTCATTGCGGGTAGGAATGGGATTGTCCCAGATTGGCGAGTTTTCGTTCATCATCGCAGCGTTAGGCATGACGCTGCAGGTCACCAGCGATTTTCTCTACCCGGTCGCGGTGGCGGTATCGGCGATCACCACATTGCTTACGCCGTATCTGATTCGGGGCGCCGACCCGCTATCACTGAAGCTGGCAGCCATCATGCCCAGACGCATCGCCCGGGTTTTCGGGCTCTATGGTGAATGGCTGCGCAGTATCCAGCCGCGAGGCGAGGGCGCGCTGCTGGCATCGATGATCAGGCGCATCCTGCTGCAAGTGGGTGTCAATCTGGCGCTGGTGATGGCGATCTTCTTCAGCGGGGGATATTTCGCCGAGCGTATCGGCAGCTACCTGGATGATTGGTTGACCGACACAGGTTGGCAAAAAGCCTTGATCTGGGGCGCTGCCCTGCTTGTTTCGCTGCCGTTCTTGATCGCGGCTTATCGCAAGCTCAAGGCGCTGTCGATGTTGCTTGCGGAGTTGGGGGTCAAGCCAGAAATGGCTGGTCGCCACACGCAACGCGTGCGACGGATTATCGCCGAGGTGATCCCAGTGCTGTCGCTGCTGGTGATTTTTCTGCTGCTGGCGGCGTTGTCCGCCAGCATTCTGCCGACCAACGAGCTATTGCTGTTGGTGGTCTTCGTGGCCGCCGCCATCGCCGCCGTACTGTGGCGTTGGTTTATCCGGGTGCATACGCGGATGCAGATCGCGTTGCTGGAGACCCTGGACAACCACCAGGACGGCGCCTGATTGGAGGGCGTTTCAGCTTTCCAGCCAGACGTCCCGGGCCCAATGCCAGACCGACTCCCAGCTTTCTTCGGTGACCAGCTCCTCTTCGGCCGACCACAGCACTACCGTGCCGTCTTCTTCGACGCAGTAGTAGTCGTCGCCATCCTGGCAGATAGGAATGAGCTCTCGCGGAACGCCCATATCCCAGGCCGTCGCAGCTACGTCTGGCAGGTAAGTATGCGACTGTGGGTCGGTGACGGTAACAGGCTCAAGGCTGCCGTAGACCACATCACTGACGGTCAGCAAAAATTCCTTGAAGACGAAAGGAATATTGATGAACAACTGCTCTTCGATCTCGACCAGTAGATCCTCGTCCGGCAATTCCAGCGGGACCGGAACGGGTTCGTTGGCTTCACGGAGTTGTTCGATGACTTCTTCCACGGCATTTTTCCTCTGACCAGATGGCGCGGTGCGGTTTATACATTAGCTGGATATTAGTGCAATGGTAAAAATGCAAAACCCCGGACATGTCCGGGGTTTTTTGTGCAATGCCTCAGGCTCAGCCGTTTTGGCGGATACCTGCGACCAGCCAAGGCTGGTTGTCGCCCGGGGCGCGCTCCATGTTCCAGCTTTCGCTGAAGATCTCGCCCTGGTCGAAGCGAGAGGTTTTCGACACGCCGTTGAAGGTCAGGGTGGCGATGGTCTTGTCGGCGCGATCATCCACGCCTTCGAGCTGCACGTTCAGGTCGTCGATGTAGGTGGACTGGAAGCCGTCACCGAGGCTGGCGCGTTCCTGTTTCAGGAACTGCAGCATTTGCGGAGTCACGAACTCGGCAATCTTGTCCATTTCGTTGGCATCCCAGTGCTGCTGGAGCGACTGGAAGTGATTGCGGGCGGCTTCAAGGAAGCGCTGCTCGTTGAACCAGGCCGGTGCATTGATGACCGGGCGAGCTGCCGCAGCCGGTGCTGCCGAACCACCGAAGACCGACGGCTGGGCTGGCTGCTCGAACGCTTCACGCTGGAATGGCGCGTGGCCGGCAGGCGCCATTTGCGGCTGCTGCTTGCGACGGCGTGCGGCGATGAAACGGAACACCAGGAAGGCAATGACCGCCATGATCAGGATGTCGAAGATCTGCATGCCCTGGAAGCCGTCGCCCATGAACATGGAAGCGAGCAGGCCACCGGCGGCGATGCCGGCCAGTGGGCCGAGCCAGCGCGAAGCACCGCTGGCGGCAGCCGGTGCGCGGCCAGGAACGGCTGCAGCAGCGCCTGGCGTGGCAGGTGCGGTTGGCGCTACCTGACGAGTCTGGTGGGTCGGGGCCGAGCCGATGCTCTTGCCGCCACCGAAGCGTTTGGCCTGGGCGTCGATGCTCAGCGTCAAGCCGATGCAGAGCGCCAGGGCGATGCTAAGAAAACGTTGCATAAGGGATTTTCCATTTGTGGATTGCACGCGCGTCATGTTGCACAGGTGTGTGAAGCATGACCAGCGACAGAGTGTTTCCAGCTTTTGCCTGGATGGATGACATGCCCATATAACGTGGGTTGTCGTCGTGTTGATTAAAATTTGTATGAAATTTCTGTTTTGATAGTCAGCCGTTGGCTAGCGACGCCACGCCAACAGCACGACGCCTGCCGTGATCAAGCTGATGCCTGCCCATTGGCGTATATCGAGCTTCTCGCCGAGTAAGGTCACGCCCAATACCGCCACCAGCACCACGCTGAGTTTGTCCACCGGCGCAACCAGCGACGCCTGGCCCAGCTGCAAGGCGCGGAAATAGCAGATCCACGACGCACCGGTGGCCAGGCCCGACAGGATCAGGAACAGATAGCTGCGTGGTGAGATCGAGCTTAATGATTGATATTGGCCCGTTGCATAGAGAATCAAGGCCAGGCTGATTAAAACGACGAACGTACGCAGCAGGGTCGCGAAGTCGGAGTTGATGCCGCTGATACCGACCTTCGCGAAAATGGCGGTCAAGGCGGCAAAAGCCGCCGAGAGCAGGGCCCAGAACGTCCATGACGAGAAAAAGCCGGAGCCCATGCTTTGCGCCCTTGTAAGGTGGCCAGGGTCAGATCGCTTCCAGCTTGGCATAACCAAGCATCAACCACTTGCTGCCCTCGGAGAAGTTCACCTGCACCCGTGCCTGGGCACCCGAACCTTCGAAATTGAGGATCACGCCTTCGCCGAACACCGAATGTTGCACGCGTTGCCCGAGGTTGAACTCCGTTTGTGGAATGTTCGCGCCGCCGAACAGGCTGCTGGAGTTCTGCTTCTGGCCGGAGCCGAAGGGGCGGCTGACGCTGTTGGACAAACGCACTTCCTGGATCAGACCACTCGGAATCTCCCGGACGAAACGCGAAACCTTGTTGTAGGTTTCGCTACCGTAGAGGCGACGTGTTTCAGCGTAGGTCATGACCAGTTGTTGCATGGCCCGGGTAATGCCGACATAGGCCAGGCGGCGCTCTTCTTCGAGGCGGCCAGGTTCTTCCAGGCTCATCTTGTGCGGGAACAGACCTTCTTCCATACCCACCAGGAACACGTAAGGGAATTCCAGGCCCTTGGCGCTGTGCAGGGTCATCAATTGCACGCTGTCTTCGTGCTCGTCGGCCTGGGCATCGCCAGCCTCCAGCGAGGCGTGGCCGAGGAATGCAGCCAGTGGCGTGAGATCGGCGTCTTCTTCGGCGGTTTCAAAGTTACGCGCCGCGCTGACCAGTTCCTCGAGGTTCTCTACCCGGGCCTGGCCCTTTTCACCTTTTTCTTCCTGGTGATAGGTAATCAGGCCGGACTGCTCGATCACCGTCTGGGTCATCAGGTGCAGCGGCATTTCCATGACTTTCGCCGCCAGGTTTTCGATCAGCTCCATGAAGGCGCCCAGGGCATTGGCGGCTCGCCCGGTCAGGCCTTTGTTGGCGATCAGCAGGCGCATCGATTCCCACATCGAGACTTCGGCGTGGCGCGCATGCTCACGGATCGCTTCGACGGTTTTTTCGCCAATGCCACGTGGAGGCACATTGATGACCCGTTCCAGCGCCGCATCGTTGCCGCGCCCTTCGAGCACCCGCAGGTAGGCCATGGCATTCTTGATTTCGGCGCGTTCGAAGAAGCGCTGGCCGCCATAGATCCGGTAGGGGATGCGTTCGCGCAGCAGCGCCTCCTCGAGCACTCGAGACTGGGCGTTGGAGCGATAGAGGATGGCGATTTCGCTGCGTGCCAGGCCGGTTTTCAAGGCGCTTTCGATGGTTTCGACGACATAACGGGCTTCGTCATGCTCGTTGAACGCGGCATACAGGCTCAGCGGTTCGCCTTCGCCATCGTCGGTCCACAATTCCTTGCCCAGGCGACCGCTGTTGTTGGCGATCAGGGCGTTGGCTGCCTTGAGGATGCCGGCCGTGGAGCGATAGTTCTGCTCCAGGCGGATCATCTCGGCATCCGGGAAGTCGGCGCTGTATTGATGGATATTCTCGATTTTCGCGCCACGCCAGCCGTAGATCGACTGGTCGTCATCGCCAACCACCATCAGGCTCTCGCCGCCTTGGGCCAACAGGCGCAACCAGGCGTACTGCACGGCGTTGGTATCCTGGAACTCGTCGACCAACAAGTGCCGGAAACGGCGCTGGTAGTGTTCGAGCAGGCCGGGGTGATCACGCCACAGGTCCAGGGCGCGCAACAGCAATTCGGAAAAGTCGATGACGCCAGCACGCTGGCAGGCTGCCTCGTAGGCTTCGTAGATCGAACGCATGGTCGCCAGGAACAGGTCGCCGCTGGCCTGGATGTGTTGCGGGCGCAGCCCCTCATCCTTCTGCCCGTTGATGAACCACTGGGCCTGGCGGGCCGGCCAGCGTTGCTCGTCCAGGCCCAGCTCGCGGATGACCCGCTTGACCAGGCGTTGCTGGTCGTCGCTGTCGAGGATCTGGAAGTTCTGGTTCAGCCCGGCTTCTTGCCAGTGTGCCCGCAGCAAGCGGTGCGCCAGGCCGTGGAAGGTGCCCACCCACATGCCGGCGGGGTTGATACCCATCGCCTCGATACGCTGGCGCATTTCGGCGGCAGCCTTGTTGGTGAAGGTCACCGACAGGATCGAATGGGGTGAGGCCTGCTCGACCTGGATCAACCAGGCGATGCGGTGCACCAGCACACGGGTTTTACCGGAGCCAGCACCGGCCAGGACCAACTGACGGCCACGAGGAGCCGCTACGGCCTGTCGTTGGGCATCGTTGAGGGAGTTCAGCAGAAGGGAGAGGTCATCGCGCATCCGGGCATTTTAGGGTGCGAGGGGAGGGAGGGGCAAACCCCGCTTGCATCGAAGCGCATAAAAGTCGCTAAAGGCGACTGACCGGTCATCGGCTGCAGGCGTTGCCACGCCTCGCCTGACGGTCTGGCAAAGGTGTTGGTTGGCCTTTCATCGGCCTGATTTTAAGACACAGGGTTGTTTGGTCTGCGTGGATGCTTGTGTATGCTCCGTGCACGTTTCAGGCTCACCATTACAAGAATATTGCCTATGACTTCTAGCCCTGTGGATGCTCAACGCAGCACCCGCAAGCAATTTGCCACTCAACTGGCCGTCGAGCGCACCCGCCTGCTTTATCAGGGGTCGTTGCTGCCGACGCTGTTCATGCTGCTTAACGGCCTGGTTTGCGCCTGGTTACTCTGGAGTCCGGAGCACTATCTGCTGGTCAGTATCTGGCTGGTCTGGTTGATGGCGCTGGTCGCTTTGCGGGTGATTCAGGTCGCGGCGTTCGATTCGGCCATTCCCGATCGCCAGGCCCACGCGAGCTGGCGGCAAATGTTTCTGCTGGGATCGGCTTTCAGCGGTCTGACGCTGGGCTGCGCCGCCATCGCCCTCGTACCTGTGGATAACTTTGTTCAGCAGGCCTGGGTCTTTGGCCTGCTGGGCGCTGCCACCCTGTCGGCCAGTGTCGCCTATGCGGTCAGCCTGCCGGCATTTCTCAGTTTTGTCCTGCCGTGCCTGTTGCCACCCATTTCCTACCTGTTCTGGAACGGTGATGAGTTGCAGCGCGGCTGGGGCTGGCTCGGCCTGATTCTGCTGGGGTCTTTGCTGGTGGTGGCCTGGCAGGTCAACCGCTTGATCGAGCACAACTTGCTGCGGCGCTTCCAGAATCAGCAACTGATCGATCATTTGCAGCAGGCCCAGAGTCACAGTGATCGGCTTAACAAGGCGCTGGCGCGGGAAGTCGAGCAACGTCGCGAGATTGAAGCGCAGCTGCTGGAAGCAAAGTCCGGCCTCGAGACAAGGGTCGCCGAGCGCAGCCGTGAGCTGGATCTGGCCAACCAGGCCTTGAGTAAAAGCGAAGAGCGCCTGGCCCTGGCGCTCGAGGCCAGCGAGCTCGGCCTTTGGGACTGGAACCTGCAAACCGACGAAGTTCACCATACGCAACTCAAGGAGTTGTTCGGCCTGGAGCCCGATCAGGTCAAGGCCGTGCTCGCCGATCTCAAGCCCCGCCTGCACCCTGAAGACTTGCCCGTGCTCAAACGAGCATTGGTGGAGCACCTCAAGGGACGAACGGACGACTACTGCTGCGAATACCGGGTACGTCACAGTGATGGTCAATGGCGCTGGATCGAGGATCGCGGGCGGGCGGTCGAGCGCAGCCCTGGCGGCAAGGTCATTCGAATACTTGGCACCCGTCGCGACATCAGTGTCGAAAAGGCTCAGGAAGAACAGCTCGTATTGGCAGCCACCGTGTTTGAAGCCGCCAGTGAAGGCATCGTGATTTTCGACCCCGACTATCGTTTGCTGGCGGTCAATCAGGCCTTCAGCAAACTCACCGGCTTCAGTCGTGAGGAAGTATTGGGACGCAATGTGGTCGAACTGCCGTGCAGTCGCGATGCGCGTCGTCATTATCAGGCGATCCATCAGGCGCTCGAACAACAGGGCAGATGGCAGGGCGAATTGGTGGAAACGCGCAAGAATGGCGAGTTCTACCCACAGTGGCTGCAATTGAGCGTCGTGCGCGACAGCAGAGGGAATGTCGTCCATATTGTCGGCTTCTTCGCCGATCTTTCGGCGCGGCGCGAATCCGAAGAGCGTATGCGCTACCTGACCCACTATGACGAGTTGACCGGACTGGCCAATCGCTCGTTGTTCAAGGAGCGCCTGCAGGAGGCCAATCTGCGCGTACGCCAGGGCGGGCGTGGCCTGGCCTTGCTGCACATCGATCTGGACCGATTCAAATTGCTCAATGAAAGTCTCGGCCACGAGGTCGCTGACCAGTTGCTCAAACAACTGGCTCGCCGTATCAGCAGTGCCTTGCCTGAGGCCGATACCATCGCCAGGCTCTCCGGTGATGAGTTTGCCGTGCTGTTCGATGCCTTCGGCAGCCTGTCGGGGCTGGCCCGCGTCACCAGTCGCCTGCTCGAAAAATTGTGCGCCCCGTTGAGCGTGGCCGATCATGAGCTGGTAATCAGCGCCTCGATCGGCATCAGTCTGTTGCCTGACAATGCCCGGGACATCAATGCGCTGATCAGTCAGGCGAACATGGCAATGCAGCATGCCAAGCATCTTGGCGGCAACACCTTCCAGTTTTATACCCAGAGTCTGCAAGCCAGCACCCTGGAGCGGTTGCAGCTGGAAACCCATCTGCGCAAAGCCATCGAAGAGCGGCAGCTGGAAGTTTTCTATCAGCCCAAGCTGTGCCTGGTCACCGGTCGGCTCGAAGCGGTGGAGGCGCTGGTGCGCTGGCGCCATCCGCAATGGGGCCTGGTGCCACCGGGTGAATTTATCGGCCTGGCCGAAGAAACCGGCTTGATTGGACCCATTGGCGAGTTTGTTCTGCGCCAGGCGTGCTGGCAGGCCTGCGAGTGGCAGCGCCAGGGACTTGACCCGATACGGGTGTCAGTGAACTTGTCGGTGCATCAATTGCGTCAGGGCAAGTTGGTCAGCCTGGTGCGCCAGGTGCTCGAAGACAGCGGCCTGGCGCCTGAGTTGCTTGAACTTGAGCTGACAGAAAGCCAGCTGCTGGACAATGTCGAACACATCATTGCCAGCTTCCGGCAACTCCGTGGGCTGGGGGTCAAACTTGCAATTGACGACTTTGGTACCGGTTACTCATCGCTGAGCTACCTCAAGCGATTCCCGGTGGATTACGTCAAGATCGATCAAACGTTCATTCGTGGCCTGGCTGAAGGCAGCGAAGATGCTGCGATCACTCGGGCAATTATCGCGATGGCCCATAGCCTTGAACTGAAGGTCGTCGCCGAAGGGGTCGAGACCCGCGAGCAACTGAACTTCCTCAAGGCGCACAGATGCGATGAGGTACAAGGCTATCTCATCAGCCATCCATTGGAGGCGCACGCATTGGCCGAACTGTTGGCAGGCGTATATCAGTTTTGACTGAACCCTTTCAACCGAGCCATGCCCGGCCCTGATGCTCAAGCAGGGTATGGGCCTGCTCGGGGCCGGTCGACCCGGCATGATAAGGGCGCGGGCTCTGGAAGTATTCCTGCCAGCCGGTGAGGATCGGGTCGACCCAGGCCCAGGCTGCTTCCACTTCGTCGCGACGCATGAACAAGGTCGAGTCACCCTCGAGCACGTCCAGCAACAGGCGCTCGTAGGCTTCCCAGCGGCGTGTGCGGTTGAAGGCCTGGGCCAGGTTCAGGTCCAGCTCGACCGGCTCCAGGCGCATGCCTTTGCCCGGTGTCTTGGTCATCAGTTGCAGGCTGATGCGTTCATCCGGCTGCAACTGGATCACCAACTGGTTGGTCTGGCAGCCTTCAAACAAGCGATGTGGCACGGGCTTGAACTGGATGACTATCTGCGATGACTTTTTCGCCAGCCGTTTACCGGTTCGCAAATAAAACGGGACACCGGCCCAACGCCAATTGTTGATCTTCGCCTGAATCGCGACGAAGGTCTCCGTATCGCTGTCGTTGTCGACATTTTTCTCGAAATAGTAGGCTGGAACTTCCTGGCCGCCAATCTTGCCCGCGGTGTACTGACCACGCACGGTCATGTCCTGGACGTCCTGGCCGGTAATGGGTTTGAGGTCCTTGAGGATTTTTACCTTCTCGTCTCGCACTGATTCGGCGTCGAACTGCGCCGGCGCTTCCATGGCCACCAGGCAGAGCAGTTGCAGCAAGTGGTTTTGCACCATGTCGCGCATTGCTCCGGCGCGGTCGTAGTAACCGCCACGGTTTTCAACGCCCAGGGTTTCGCAGACGCTGATCTGTACGTGATCGACGTGACCCCCGCGCCACAAGGGCTCGAACAAGGCGTTGGCAAAGCGCAGGGCCATCAGGTTCTGCACGGTTTCCTTGCCAAGGTAGTGGTCGATGCGAAACACCTGGGATTCCTGGAATACCGAACCTATGGCCGTGTTGATGGCCTTGGCCGATTCCAGTGAGTGACCGATCGGTTTTTCCAGCACGATCCGGGACTCGTGATCTGCCAGTCCGGCGACTTGCATATGGGCCGCGATAGACGCGAAAAGCTCCGGAGCGGTAGCCAGGTAGTAGATACGCATGAGCCCGCCGGGCTCGCCAAGGAACCGGGCCAGCCGGCCGAAGTCGGCGCTTTGCGAGGCGTCCATCGGAAAGTAGTCCAGGCGCGCTGCGAATCGCTTCCAGACGTCTTCGTCGAAGTCGTTCCTGGCGACCTGGGCACGGCAGCGACGCTCGGCCAGCAATTGAAAATCGCTGCGCGGCAAATTGCTGCGGGCGAGGGCGATAATGCGCACCGCAGGGTGCAGGCGATCGTCGCGATACAGGTGGTAGAGCGCCGGAAGCAGCTTGTGCAGGGCCAGGTCTCCGGTCCCGCCGAAGATCAGAATGTCGCAAGGGATGGTCAACGCAGCAACTCTCCGAGTTCGTTTAGCTGGGCGGGCCGCAGGTCATGTAGTATAACTACAAGAAAGCTACATCCCGATCTGCCGATCATAACCGAGTCCTGTCCATTGAATCTGTTGCAACACATCGCCCAGTCGCGCCATTTGTTACGCAAGTCGGAGCTGAAAGTCGCCGACCACGTGCTGCTTGACCCGGCGGCTGTAATGCATAGCTCCATGGCTGACCTGGCCCATAGCGTCGGGATCAGCGAGCCGACCATCGTGCGTTTTTGCCGTGCAATCGGCTGTTCCGGGTTCCAGGATCTGAAGCTCAAGCTTGCGCAAAGCCTGGCGGCAGGCGCCAGTTTTGGTCAGTTTGCAATCCACGAAGATGATTCGGTTGCCGACTACAGCCTGAAGATTTTCGACACCACGCTACATACCTTGATGGAGGTGCGCGAGCATCTTGATCCACAAGCCTTGCAGCGTGCCGTGACCGCCATGGCCCAGGCCCAGCGCGTCGAGTTCTACGGCTTTGGTGCGTCCGGTGCGGTAGCGGCCGATGCCCAGCACAAGTTCTTTCGCTTGCTGCTGACGGCTGCGGCCTATTCAGACCCGCACATGCAGGCCATGTCGGCGGTGACGCTCAAGCCTGGCGATGTGGCGATCTGCATTTCTCAATCAGGACGCTCCAAGGATTTGCTGATCACCGCCAACCTGGTCCGCGAGAGCGGGGCGACGCTGATTACCCTGTGCCCGAGCCAGACGCCGCTCGCCGAGCTGTCGACCGTCAACCTGGCGATCGACGTGCATGAAGACACCGAGATCTATACCCCGCTGACCTCGCGTATCGCTCACCTGGTGGTGATCGATGTGCTGGCCATGGGTGTGGCCATGGCCCGCGGGCCGAGCCTGGTGAACCACCTCAAGAGCGTCAAGCGCAGTCTGCGCAGCCTGCGTCTGTCGCCCAAGTCAGTGAAAGCCATCGACGATTGAGCCCGGCAGCCCGTAACGGAGTTGCCGCAAAGCTTTCATCGACTTGTCACGGGCCTGCCGCCAAAGCGTCATTGCACAGGTGGAACCTGTAGCTCCCGCACTCGACCTGGGAGATAGCAATGGCTCGTTATTTCGATGGCTCGCAACAGTCCAGCAGCAAGACCCGTCGGCAGCAGGAAGATCAACGGCGCATGGAATTTCGCCGGGCGATCGAAAGTTACTCCGAGCAGCGCCAGCTGCTTCAGGAGATCGCTGACTATCCCGATCTGCAATCCATCAACCTTTGGCAGGTATCGGCGGCAAGTTCCCCGAGAAGCGCTCAACAAGCGCGCTGATCTGTGCACGTTCGCTGCGGATGAATGCAAGAAAGGCCAAGGCCACTGGTGATTGCCGCTTGGCTTTGGCCTGTACCACGCACCAGCTTCGATAGAGCGGAAGCTCCTCGACCGGCAGCTCGCGCAAGATGCCGGTGGCCAGTTCCAGATTGATCGCGTGACGTGTCAGCAGGGCCAGGCCAAGGCCGGCAATCACACATTCACGCTGGGCATCGGCCGAAGCCACTTCCAGTGTCTGGGTGAAGTGCACGCGCTTGTCCTTGAAGTACTCCTCACAGGCCTTGCGGGTACCCGAACCTTGCTCGCGAATCAGCAGGGTGTGCGGTTCCAGGTCCTGCAACCGCAGGCTTTCGAGCTTGCACAGGGGATGGTCGGGCGGTGCTACGGCAACGATGGGGTTGTTCAGGAAGGGCACGAATTCAAGGCCCATGTCCTGGGGCACCATGGACATGATGATCAGATCGTCGCGGTTGTCCGACAGGCGCCGGATCGTCTGGGCGCGATTGACCACGGTCAAGGTCAGGTTCACTTCCGGGTGCTGCTTCTTGAATGCGGCAAACAGGTGCGGGACGAAATATTTCGCGCTGGACTCCACTGCCAGCTTCAGTTGTCCCTGCAGTGACCCCTGCATGTCGGAGAGTTGCATGTCGAAGCTTTCCAGGCGCCCGAAGATATCCCGGCTGGCCCGTTGCAATGCCTCTGCGGCTTCGGTCAGGTAAAGTTTCTTACCGACGTATTCGAAAAGTGGCTGGCCGACCAGCTCCTCGAGCTGACGTATCTGCAGGCTTACCGCGGGTTGCGTCAGCGCCATTTCGTCGGCAGCTCGGCTGTACGAGCGCAAATCGCAGACCTCGTTGAAAATCTGCAACTGACGCAACGTCATACGCATCAATGACTTACGCATTTTCTTCTCGGTTTGGCAAAGGCTTGTTACACGACTATAAGCTTTTGCTAATGCCTGACCTAACAATTATTGATTTTTGTTTATCGAGCGGTGGCGTTAAGTTGAATACGCGACTGGCCAACGGGGCTTGGTCACGCGCCGACCGGCTTTACCGGTTCGTTTGTTTCATCGGTCGAGGAAATTCCAGTGATAAAAAAGATCCTGATCGCCAACCGTGGTGAAATTGCTGTACGTATCGTGCGTGCCTGCGCCGAGATGGGCATTCGCTCGGTAGCGATCTATTCCGACGCCGATCGGCATGCCCTGCATGTCAAACGTGCCGACGAAGCCCACAGCATTGGTGCCGAGCCGCTGGCGGGTTACCTGAACCCACGCAAGCTGGTGAACCTGGCGGTGGAAACCGGTTGTGATGCCCTGCATCCCGGTTATGGCTTCCTTTCCGAAAACGCCGAATTGGCCGATATCTGCGCGGAGCGTGGTATCAAGTTTATCGGGCCTGCCGCTGAAGTCATCCGCCGCATGGGCGACAAGACCGAAGCGCGTCGCAGCATGATCAAGGCCGGTGTGCCGGTCACGCCCGGTACCGAAGGCAACGTTGCCGATATTCATGAAGCCTTGAGCGAAGGTGAGCGCATCGGTTATCCGGTCATGCTCAAGGCCACTTCCGGCGGTGGCGGTCGTGGCATTCGTCGCTGCAACAGCCGCGAAGAACTGGAACAGGCATTCCCTCGGGTGATTTCCGAGGCCACCAAGGCCTTCGGTTCGGCCGAAGTGTTCCTGGAAAAGTGCATCGTCAACCCGAAACACATCGAAGCGCAGATTCTCGGCGACAGCTTCGGCAACGTGGTGCACCTGTTCGAGCGTGACTGCTCGATCCAGCGTCGTAACCAGAAGCTGATCGAAATCGCCCCGAGCCCGCAGTTGACCCCTGAACAGCGCGCCTACATCGGCGACCTGTCGGTTCGCGCGGCCAAGGCGGTGGGCTACGAGAACGCCGGTACCGTGGAGTTCCTGCTCGCCGATGGCGAAGTGTACTTCATGGAAATGAACACCCGGGTGCAGGTGGAACACACCATCACCGAGGAAATCACCGGTATCGACATCGTTCGCGAGCAGATCCGCATCGCGTCCGGGCTGCCGCTCTCGGTCAAGCAGGAAGACATCCAGCACCGCGGCTTTGCGCTGCAGTTCCGGATCAACGCCGAAGACCCGAAAAACAACTTCCTGCCGAGCTTCGGCAAGATCACCCGTTACTACGCACCCGGCGGCCCCGGCGTGCGCACCGATACGGCGATCTACACCGGCTACACCATTCCGCCGTACTACGACTCCATGTGCCTGAAGCTGGTGGTGTGGGCGTTGACCTGGGAAGAGGCCATGGACCGCGGTTTGCGGGCCCTGGATGACATGCGCGTGCAAGGGGTCAAGACCACTGCCGCCTATTACCAGGAGATTCTGCGTAATCCGGAATTCCGTAGCGGCCAGTTCAACACCAGCTTCGTTGAAAGCCACCCTGAACTGACCAACTACTCGATCAAGCGCAAACCCGAAGAGCTGGCCCTGGCCATCGCCGCCGCCATCGCCGCCCACGCAGGCCTGTGAGGAATATGACAATGTCCAAGAAGATCCATGTAACTGACACAATCCTGCGCGACGCCCACCAGTCCCTGCTGGCTACCCGCATGCGCACCGAAGACATGCTGCCGATCTGCGACAAGCTCGACAAGGTCGGCTACTGGTCGCTGGAAGTCTGGGGCGGCGCGACATTCGACGCCTGCGTGCGCTTCCTCAAGGAAGACCCGTGGGAGCGCCTGCGCAAACTGCGCGCCGCTCTGCCTAACACCCGCTTGCAGATGCTCCTGCGCGGCCAGAACCTGCTGGGCTACCGTCACTACAGCGATGACGTGGTCAGGGCGTTTGTCGCCAAGGCTGCAGTCAACGGCATCGACGTATTCCGCATCTTCGACGCCATGAACGACGTGCGTAACCTGCGCGTGGCCATCGAGGCCGTCAAGGCCGCCGGCAAGCACGCCCAGGGCACCATCGCTTACACCACCAGCCCGGTGCACACCATCGACGCATTCGTGGCCCAGGCCAAGCAGATGGAAGCCATGGGTTGCGACTCGGTCGCGATCAAGGACATGGCCGGCCTGCTGACCCCATACGCCACCGGTGAACTGGTCAAGGCCCTGAAGGCCGAGCAATCGCTGCCGGTGTTCATCCACTCCCACGACACCGCCGGCCTGGCCGCGATGTGCCAGCTCAAGGCCGTGGAAAACGGTGCCGACCACATCGACACCGCCATCTCCAGCTTCGCCTGGGGCACCAGCCACCCTGGCACCGAATCGATGGTCGCAGCGCTCAAGGGCAGCGAGTTCGATACCGGCCTGGATCTGGAGCTATTGCAAGAGATCGGCCTGTACTTCTACGCCGTGCGCAAGAAGTACCACCAGTTCGAAAGCGAATTTACCTCCGTCGATACCCGTGTGCAGGTCAACCAGGTACCAGGCGGGATGATTTCCAACCTGGCCAACCAGCTCAAAGAGCAGGGTGCCCTGAGCCGCATGAGCGAAGTACTGGCGGAAATCCCGCGGGTACGTGAAGACCTCGGCTTCCCACCGCTGGTGACCCCGACCTCGCAAATCGTCGGTACCCAGGCTTTCTTCAACGTGCTGGCCGGCGAGCGCTACAAGACCATCACCAACGAAGTGAAGCTGTACCTGCAAGGCGGTTACGGCAAGGCGCCTGGTGTGGTCAACGAGAACCTGCGTCGTCAGGCCATCGGCAGCGAAGAGGTGATCGACGTGCGCCCGGCGGATCTGCTCAAGCCGGAAATGACCAAGCTGCGCAGCGATATCGGCAACCTGGCCAAGTCCGAAGAAGACGTGCTGACCTACGCCATGTTCCCGGACATCGGGCGCAAGTTCCTCGAAGAGCGTGAAGCCGGCACCCTGGTACCTGAGGCACTGCTGCCGATTCCGGAAGCCGGTAGCGTCAGCTCCGCCGGCGGCGAAGGCGTACCGACCGAGTTTGTCATCGATGTGCACGGTGAAACCTACCGCGTCGATATCACCGGTGTTGGCGTCAAGGCTGAAGGCAAGCGTCACTTCTACCTGTCCATCGACGGCATGCCTGAAGAGGTGGTATTCGAGCCGCTGAACGAATTCGTCGGCGGCGGCATCGGCAAGCGCAAGCAAGCCAGTGCACCTGGCCATGTCAGCACCACCATGCCTGGCAACATCGTCGATGTGCTGGTCAAGGAAGGCGACGAGGTCAAGGCCGGCCAGGCCGTGCTGATCACCGAAGCGATGAAGATGGAAACCGAAGTGCAGGCACCGATTGCCGGCAAGGTCACTGCGATTCATGTGGCCAAGGGTGACCGTGTGAATCCGGGTGAGATCCTGATCGAAATCGAGGGCTGATATCGGCCCCGGTTACAACGATTTACCTCTGGGGAGCATGTGCTCCCCTTTTTTTTTGTGGTGATTTTTAGGGTCAAAGAAGATCTTGGCTACTTGCTGGCCCGACACTGCTCCAACGTCAAAACCTGCCCCGAAGCCGCCTGATTCTCCGCCGACAACCACCGCTCGAACGCCGCCCCAACCAGCGGCCACTCCTCATCGGTAATGGAATACCAAGCCGTGTCCCGATTACAGCCTTTGACCACCATGTGGTTGCGAAACACCCCTTCAAAGCTGAAGCCAAAGCGCTCTGCCGCACGCTTGGAGCGGGCGTTGGCGTTGTTGCACTTCCATTCCAGGCGCCGGTTGCCCAGTTCGAAGGCCAGCTTACTCAACAGATAGACCGCTTCGGTGCCCTTGGGCGTGCGCTGCATGGCGGCGCCGAAAGCTATGTGGCCGATTTCGATGCGACCATGGGCCGGGACGATCGACATCAGGCTGAGCAGGCCTTGGCATTGGCCACTGGGCAGGTCGATCACGGCATAGAACAACGGATCGCTGCTGGCGCCATTACTGTCGAGCCAGTCATCGAAGCCTTCACGGTCCTTGAAGGGGCCATAGGGCAGGTAGTCCCAGAGTACCGGATCGGCATCCGGACCCTCCAGGACTTGCCACAGGTCTTCGCCATGGCGCCTTGGGTCGAGCTTCTCCAGGCGGACATAGCGCCCGACCAGGAGGGTAGGGTGCGGAAGTTTCGCCGGTTGCCACTGCAATGTGCGTGTCGACATGGTCTGTTCCTTGTCCCTTACAGGGCTTTGCGAAATTGGATAAAGCCCGGGCGTTCGGCAATGCGTTCATACAGACGGATGCCCGTGGCATTGGTCTCGTGGGTCAGCCAGTGGACTTTGATGCAGCCGTCGGCACGTGCCTGTGCATAAACGAACTCGATCAGTTTGCGACCGATACCCGTGCCACGCTGCGATTCACTGACGATCAGGTCCTGCAGGTAGCAGGAGTTTTCCACAGTCCAGCATGAACGATGATAGATCCAATGCACCATGCCCACCGCCTGACCGTCGATCCAGGCCAATGCGGCGTTGATCGGTTCGGCCGGATCGAGCATGCGCTGCCAGGTCACCGCTGTGACCTCATCGGCAATTTGCGTTTCGTAGAAGCGTTGATACGCCTGCCACAGGGGCAGCCAGGCGGCGTGATCCTGCGCTGTAACCTTGCGGATTTCGATTGCTGACATCGGTTGGCTCCTTTATGCCTGGCCCATGAGGCGGGCGAGTTGTTGATCCTGAGAATCCGGGCTGCTGGCCAGGCCTTCGCGCACCCCGGCAATGTCGGCGGCGTTGCGGTTCTGACTGAGCTTGCGTTTGCCTTCCAGGCGACCGATCGGCAGGGCAAAGCCGACGATGGCCTTGAGCATGCCGTCGATGTAATCGGGCGGGGCGTCGGCTACTGTCCAGGGCTGAGCCCGACCGCTTTCATGTCGATCGGTCAGAGCGCTGACCAGCTCGAGCAATCGCTCGGGATCGGTGAAGACTTCGGCCTGGCCGTAAGCGTGCACTGCGACGTAGTTCCAGGTCGGCACCACTTTTCCATCCTCAGCCTTGCTCGGATAAAAGCCAGGGCTGACGTAGGCATCGGCTCCGGCAAAAATAACCATCGCCTCGGCACCATTGGTCAGGTCTTTCCATTGCGGGTTGCCTTTGGCGAAGTGGCCGTAAAGGGTGCCATTGGCGCCCTGTTCGGGTTTGAGTAACAAGGGCAGATGGCTGGCTTGTAGCCCTTGCTCGCCATTAGTGACCAGGACGGCCAGTCGGGTTTGCTGGATCTGCTGCTGGAGGCTGGTCAAGTCGACGTCTTTGAATGCTGATGGCAGGTACATGGCGCGTTTTCCTGGATGACTGGATGTATCCTAGGCAGACAATTGGACCGTTGTAAGATCCATTCTCTGTAATTTTAGTAGGACCAATCCTATGTCTGATCGGCTTCCGTCTCTGCAATTTGACCCGGCCGGCATCCAATTGGATCGTCGCCAGGGCTTGAGCCGCCAGCTCTATCAAGCGCTACGATCGCGCATGCTCGATGGGCGAATTGGCGGAGGGACTCGTTTGCCGGCCAGTCGGGATCTGGCTGCAATGCTGACCATTTCACGCAACAGCGTGGTGCGTGCCTACGATCAGTTGTACGCGGAAGGCTTCATCGAAGCGCGGGTTGGTGATGGAACCTATGTGGCGCAGTTGGTGGATAAAACTCGAACATCGGAAAAACTATCCACAAAAGTATCCACAGGGTTACCAACAGGCTTACCCACAGCCTTATCCACAAAAACGCCAAAAGATACTGGTGTTACATCCAGTAAAGTTATCCACAGTGAGGCGATGGAACGGCTTCAAAGCCATTTTTTACCCCCTCCAAAAAGTGGTCCTCCAAGGGCTTTCCGGGTGGGTGTGCCAGCTTTTGATTTGTTCCCCTTCGATGTCTGGGCCAAGCTGCAGGCGGCTTTCTGGCGAAAGCCTGACTTGCAGCAGCTGGGGTATGGTGATCCGGCGGGCGACCTTCGGCTCAGGGAGCTGATTGCAGTTTATCTACGTGGCTCTCGGGGCCTTTCCTGCACCGCTGAACAAATTGTGATCACCAGTGGCGCGCAACAGGCAATTAGCCTTTGTGCACAGTTGCTGATCGAGCCCGGGGATCGCGTGGCTGTGGAAAACCCTGGTTATCGCGCGGCTGGGCACGCCTTCTCCATAGCCGGAGCACGGGTGCAGGGTGTAGCAATCGACAACGAGGGTCTCGATTGCGCGGCGCTGGCCGAGATCGAGCAATGCCGCCTTGCTTATGTCACGCCCTCCCACCAATACCCCACCGGCGTGACGATGAGCCTGGCCAGACGGCTGGAACTGCTGTCCTGGGCTGAACGCACGCAGGGCTGGATCGTCGAGGACGACTACGATGGCGAGTATCGGTACAGCGGTGCGCCATTGGCACCTTTGGCTGCCTTGGACAGGCAGGGGCGGGTGCTGTATGTGGGAACCTTCGGCAAAATCGCGTTTCCGGCCATGCGACTTGGCTATCTGGTACTGCCCCGGCAACTCGTGCAGGCTTTCTCGCAACGCCGGGCGTTGGATGTGCGTCATTCGGAAATTGGTACTCAGGCGGTAATGGCTGAGTTCATGGCCGCCGGGCATTTTCAGCGGCATATCCGCAGGATGCGGCGGGCTGCCTTGAGCCGGCGCAATGCCTTGATGGCGGGGTGGCCTGTGGATATTCCGGGTTGTGGTGCATTACCCATGGTGACGGCAGGGCTGCACTTGATGGTGCCTGTGGATAGTTATGCGCGGGAGTGTGAGTTGATTGAGTTGGCCGAAAAAGCAGGCGTGGAACTGAATGCGTTGAGTGATTATTGGCTTCCGGAGTCGTCTGAGCCTGTGGATAAGCGCGCGGGTCTGGTTTTGGGTTTTGCGGCGGTGGCAGAGGGGGAGATTGCTGCGGCCACGGCGCGTTTGCGTAAGGCTTGGGTGGGGTAAGCGACCGCTGCGCGGTCGATCGCTGACAAGCCAGCTCCCACAGTCGATCTGTGTGAATTCACGATTTTGTGAACACCATCAATCCCTGTGGGAGCGGGCTTGCCCGCGATGAGGCCGTCAGGTTCCCGACTTGATCTTGGTCCAGGCCCGGGTCCGTGCCCGCTCGGCATCACGAGGCAATGGCTGCAAGGTGTAGAGCTTGGCCATGGCCTCCTCGGTCGGGTACAGATTCGGGTTGTTGCGGATCGCCGGGTCGACCAGGTCGGTCGCGTCCTTGTTGGGGTTCGGGTAGCCGACAAAGTCGCTGATCGGTGCGATCACTTTTGGCTGCAACAGATAGTTGATGAACGCGTGGGCGTCTTCCTGATCGGCCGCACCCTTTGGAATGGCCAGCATGTCGAACCAGATCGGCGCACCTTCCTTGGGCAGGCGCATGTCCACCACGACGCCGTTCTTCGCCTCCTTGGCGCGGTTGGCCGCCTGGGAGAAGCTGCCGGAATAACCGACGGCAACACAGATATCGCCGTTGGCAATGTCAGCCATGTACTTGGAAGAGTGGAAGTAGGTGACGTGCGGACGAATTTTCATCATCAGCGCTTCGGCTTTCTTGTAGTCGCCAGCATCTTTGCTGTTGGGCGGCAAGCCCAGGTAGCTCAGGGCCAGGGGCAGTATCTCGGACGGTGAGTCGAGCAGGGCAACGCCACACTGCTGGAGTTTGCTGATGTTCTCTTCCTTGAAGATCAGGTCCCAGCTATCGACCGGTGCGTTGTCACCCAGCACCGCTTTGACTTTGGCGGGGTTGAAGCCGATCAGCACCGTGCCGTACATGTAGGGCACGCCATATTTGTTGCCCGGGTCGTTGGCCTCGATCAGCTTCATCAGCTTCGGATCAAGATGCGACCAGTTTGGAATCTTGCTGCGGTCGATTGGCTGGAATACCCCGGCTTCGATCTGTTTGGCCAGGAAGACGTTGGAAGGCACGACCACGTCATAACCGGAGTTGCCGGTCAGCAGCTTGGCTTCGAGGGCTTCGTTGGTGTCGAAGATGTCGTAGATCAGTTTGACATTGGTGTCTTTCTGGAAGTCCACGAGGGTTTGCGGGGTGATGTAGTCGAACCAGTTATACACGCGCAAGGTACGTTGTTCTTCAGCCTGGACCGCGCCGCTGAGCAGGGCTGTACACAACACAGGGGCGAGGAGACGTTTGAGTCTGTTCATGCATGAGCTTCCTGTTGAGCGCTTTCGAAACCTTCAAGTACGTTCACCGCATTGATGCCGATCTCTTCGACCGCATAGCCGCCTTCCATCACGAACAAGGTCGGTTTGCCAAGCCTGGCGATACGTTGGCCCATGCGCAGGTAGTCAGGGCTGTCGAGCTTGAACTGGGAAATCGGATCGTCCTTGAAGGTGTCGACTCCCAGGGAGATCACTAGCACGTCCGGCGCATAGGCTTCGATGCGCTCGCACGCCTGGTCCAGTGCGGCGCTCCAGGTGTCCCAATCGCTGCCGGCGGCCAGTGGGTAGTTGATATTGAACCCTTCTCCGGCGCCTTCGCCCAGCTCATCGGCATAGCCGAGGAAGAACGGGAACTCCGCTTCCGGATGGCCATGGATCGAGGCGAAAAAAACATCGCTGCGGTCGTAGAAAATCGACTGGGTGCCATTGCCGTGGTGATAGTCCACGTCAAGGATCGCGACCTTGGCATGGCCCTGGTCGAGAAATGCCTGGGCTGCAATCGCTGCGTTGTTCAAGTAGCAGTAGCCACCCATGAGGTCGCCGGCGGCGTGGTGCCCCGGTGGACGGCAGAGAGCGAAAGCACTGTGTGCACCGGCCTGGATTACAGCCTGAGCCGTCAACGCAACTTGTGCCGCGCTGTAGGCAGCTTGCCAGGTGCCGGCGGTGATCGGTGCGCCGCCATCGAAACTGTAATAGCCGAGTTCGCCCAGCAGGCTTTTCGGTTTCAGTGTGCGCAGGGTGCGGGCTGGCCAGGTGAAGGGTAATAGATCGCCATCGCGATTGAGCTCGCTCCAGCGTGCCCAGGCACCCTGGAAGAAGTCCAGGTAGTCGGCGCTGTGGATACGTTGCAGTGGTGCCCGGCCAAAATCCCTGGGTGCTTGCACTGGGCCGAGATTGCGGTCCTTGACACGCTGCAGGACATGATCGGCGCGCGAGGGCATTTCGAAACAGGGCATCAGTTGCCCGTCCATCAATTCGCACCGGCCGTGGTGCAGGTGGTGATCGTCCGAGTAAATCGTCAGCATTTTTCTTATTCTCCAAGGGCTCAAGCACGGCTCATTGTTGATGCGTGAGGGCCCGTGAGAGAACGGCAGGAACGGCCAAAAGGGGATCATTATGGCCAAGCTGATTGTCCGCATTTCGCCCTTTTTGTGGCGTGATGTTTTGGTCAGGCGCGGTAATGGCTGGGCGCCACTCCGCTCCAGCGCAAAAAGGCATGGCGGAAGCTGGCGGTTTCGCTAAAGCCCAGGGTTTCGGCAATCCGATAGATCGGCAGCTTATTCTCCGCCAGCAATTGCTTGGCTCGCTCGAAGCGTAGCTCGTCGAGCAATTCCTGGTAGCTGGTACCCATTTCATGCAAATGACGACGCAACGTCCGCGCCGAACAATTCATTTGTCGCGCCAGGCCGTCAAGGCCGGGGGCTGCGTCCAGTTGAGTGGTCAACAGTTCGCGGATACGCCCCAGCCATGTCTGGCGGCCGTTGAACTCGGTGTTCTGCCGTCGACAACGTTCGGCCATCGCTCGATGCGTCACCTCGTCTGCCAGCGGCAGGGGATGTTCCAGCCAGGTTTTGGCGAAGGCGAACCCGTGGTCCGCCGCGTCGAATTGCACGGGGCAGTCGAATGTTTCGGCGTAGTGAGCGTGATAGTCCGGTGCGGGGTGGGCGAAGCGCGCAGCAACCAATGGCAGGGGATGGCCGAGCATGTCGTCGCAGATGATTTTCATCGAGGTCAGGCAGAGTTCGCCATTGAACACCGCCAGGTTTGGTCGGTCACGGTAATCGCTGGCGCTCAGCCAGACCCGTTCGCCATCCTCGATCAGCTGCAAATGGAAAAGTGTTCCCAGCAGCGCCGGGTACTGCAGGGCCAGGCGCAAAGCGTCACCTAAGGTGGCACTCGAGAGCAATGCGTAACCGAGCATGCCGTAGGAGGAAACATGCAGGCGTCGCCCCAGCTCCAGGCCGATCTCCTGGCGCAGGGCTACGGCGTTGGCGCAGACCTGCATTTCCTGGCTGGTGGTGATGCGCGGATCGGCCCGTTCCAGGTCGGCTTCGTTGATGCCGCTGCCGGCCAGTAGTGCTTCGCTGGAGAGACCTTCGGCCTTGAAGGTATTGAGGACCAGGGAGACGGCGTTGAGGGTGGTCAGGTGTGAGTGGAGCATGCGCGGTATCCAGCTTGGGGGCTGGTGAGAGACAGCAATTTGTGTGCCGGGGCTTTGCCAGCGATGAGGCCCAAAGGGCCTCCAAAATCAGCGTAACTCCCCACAAAGATCCAACGCCACAAGACGCCGAATCTCTTCTTGCGCCAATCCCGCCCCAATCAAGGCATGCAACTTCCCGAACGCCGCTTCGCGGGTCATTCCACCTCCCGAAAGCACGCCAACCTCACGCAGACGGCTACTTGCTTCGTAGGTATCCAGAAAGACCCCGCCTTCATGGCATTGAGTGATTGCCACCACCGGTATCCCGCGTGCCTGTGCCTTTTTCAATGCGGCGAGAAACTCCGGATTGTCGCAAGGCCCGGTGCCGCTGCCGAAGCATTCGAGCACCAGCGCCTGAATCCCACTGTCGATCACCGCTTCCAGCGGTTGCGCGCCGAACCCCGGAAACAGGGGCAGTACGGCAACGTTGGCCAGCTGCTTGGGTTGGCGGTAGTCCAGCGCTGCTGGAAGATCGGTTGCGATTTCAGCTCCGCCATTGCGATTGAGCATCGCAAACGGACTACGGCCGTAACTGCGGATCTTGGCGCAACGGGTGGGCGTCAGTATTGCGCCGTGGAAGAACAGATGAACGCCACTGGCCAGGCCCCGCGCCAGCGCCTGCAATGAGCCGATGATGTTTTCCCAGGCATCGCTGTCCGGTACGCCGGCCGGCAACATGGACCCTGTGAAGACCACTGGCGCCTCAAGTCCCAGCAGCTGAAAGCTCATCGCTGCTGCGCTGTAGGCCAAAGTATCGGTGCCATGCAGCACCAACACGGCGTCACAACCCTCATCGACGGCTGCGATCACAGCTTCGCGCAGTTGTTGCCAATAGACCGGGGTCATGTTGGCGCTGTCGATCAGTGGCAGCAGTTCGCGAAAGCGCCATTGGGGCAAGGTCAGCTGAGGCTGTCCGGCGAGTTGCTCGCGCATCCGTTCTCCAAGTCCGGAGGCCGGTGCCAGGCCGCTGGCGCTTGCTTGCATGCCGATGGTGCCGCCGGTATAGAGCACCATGATGTGTTTGGCAGCTTGCGATTTGACCGGGTTCATTGCCCATTCTCCTTTGATCGACGGCGGTACGGAACACGTCAACAGTACGCCAAGCCGTGGCTCATGGACAAAGCAAAAAAAAGGGCCCGAAGCCTTCGCTTCGAGCCCTCAAAAGGTGAGAGGTGTCTAGTCCCTCGACCTGGTGAGCGTGTTGCGGCTTAGGCCTTCAGAGGCACCAAGCGTGGAGCAATCATGTTTTCCGGGCGCAGGATGTCGGCGAGCATGACGTCGTCGAGCAGGCCTTCCTCGCGCACCAGTTCCAGTACGCCGCGGCCGCTTTCCAGCGCAACGCGGGCGATACGGGTGGCGTTCTCGTAGCCGATGTACGGGTTCAGTGCAGTGACCAGGCCGATGGAATGTTCGACCAGTTCGCGGCAGCGTTGTTCGTTGGCAGTGATGCCGACGATGCAGTGTTCGCGCAGCATGTCCATGGCGCGTTGCAGCAGGCCGATCGAGTCGAAGATCTTGTAGGCGATCAACGGCTCCATCACGTTCAGCTGCAGCTGGCCACCTTCGGCAGCGATGGTCAGGGCCAGATCGTTACCGATGATTTCAAAGGCAACCTGGTTGACCGCTTCCGGGATAACCGGGTTGACCTTGCCTGGCATGATCGAGCTGCCTGGCTGACGCGCTGGCAGGTTGATTTCGTTGATGCCGGTACGCGGGCCGCTGGAGAGCAGGCGCAAGTCGTTGCAGATCTTCGACAGCTTGACCGCGGTACGCTTGAGCATGCCCGAGAACAGTACGAACGCACCCATGTCGGAGGTGGCTTCGATCAGGTCGGCAGCCGGGACCAGCGGCTGGCCGCTGATGGTCGCCAGGCGCGATACGGCCAGGGCCTGGTAGCCAGGGTCGGCGTTGATGCCGGTACCGATGGCAGTACCGCCCAGGTTCACTTCGGTCAGCACTTCCGGAGCCAGAGTGCGCAGGCGCTGAAGGTCTTCGGTCAGCGTGGTGGCGAACGCACGGAATTCCTGGCCGAGGGTCATCGGCACGGCGTCTTGCAGCTGGGTACGGCCCATCTTCAAGACGTGGCTGAACTCTTCACCCTTGGCGGCGAAGGCCTGGATCAGGCTGTCGAGGCTGGCGAGCAGGGCGTCATGACCGAGCAGCAGACCCAGGCGAATCGCCGTCGGGTAGGCGTCGTTGGTCGACTGAGCCATGTTCACGTCGTTGTTCGGGTGCAGGTACTGGTATTCGCCCTTGCTGTGGCCCATGGCCTCCAGCGCGATGTTGGCGATGACTTCGTTGGCATTCATATTGGTCGAAGTGCCAGCGCCGCCTTGAATCATGTCGACCACGAATTGCTCATGGAAGTCGCCGCGGATCAGGCGAGCACAGGCTTCGCTGATGGCAGCATGCTTGTCGGCGCTGAGGTGGCCGAGTTCGCGGTTGGCGTCGGCAGCGGCTTGCTTGACCATGGCCAGGGCCACGACCAGCTTGGGGTAGTGCGAGATCGGAACGCCCGAGAGACGGAAGTTATTCACCGCTCGCAGGGTCTGGATGCCGTAGTACGCTTCAGCGGGAACTTCGAGAGCGCCAAGCAGGTCTTTTTCGATGCGCAATGATGCAGCGGAGGACATGATAGAGATATTCTCAATAAGGAGCCGGTCAGGGCCGGAACACTGCCAATGCTAGGCCTGTGGAGAAATTGGGGCCAATGCTGTTACACACTGCCCTATGCAGAAACGGCATAATGTTGGTGTGACGCCCATTTTGATTCGAACGTGTGAAGCCGTTTGAAAGGTCTGTGGAGGACCTCATGAACCTTGAAAGCAAGTGGCTGGAAGACTTCAGCGCGCTGGCTGCAACTCGCAGTTTTTCCCAGGCGGCCGAGCGCCGCTTCGTTACCCAGCCTGCATTCAGTCGACGTATCCGCAGCCTCGAAGCCGCGTTGGGCCTGACGCTGGTCAACCGCTCGCGCACGCCCATCGAGCTCACGGCGGCCGGGCAGTTGTTCCTGGTGACGGCACGCACGGTGGTCGAGCAGTTGGGTGAAGTCTTGCGTCACCTGCACCACCTTGAAGGCGGGCAGGGCGAGGTCATGCAGGTGGCGGCAGCCCACTCGCTGGCGCTCGGTTTTTTTCCTCGCTGGATCGCGCAATTGCGTAACGAGGGGCTGAACATCGCTACCCGGCTGGTTGCCACCAACGTCGGCGATGCCGTGCACGCCTTGCGTGAAGGGGGCTGCGACCTGATGCTGGCGTTCTATGACCCCGATGCCGCCTTGCAGATGGATTCGGAGATCTTTCCTTCGCTGCACCTGGGGCACACGGAGATGTTGCCGGTCTGCGCCGCCGATGCCGATGGCAAACCGATGTACGATCTGGAGGCCGAAGGCAGCGTACCGCTGCTGGCTTACAGTGCCGGGGCCTTTCTCGGGCGCTCGGTGAACCTGTTGCTGCGCCAGCGCAACCTGCGCTATACCACGGTCTATGAAACCGCCATGGCCGACAGCCTCAAGAGCATGGCGCTCGAAGGACTGGGGATCGCCTGGGTGCCACAACTCAGCGCCCGTGCCGAACTGGAGCGCGGCGAACTGGTAGTGTGCGGTGGCCCGCAATGGCATGTACCGCTGGAGATCCGCCTGTATCGCTGCGCGCTGGTGCGCAAGGCCAACGTGCGGTTGCTGTGGCGCAAGCTGGAAGGCGGCGCGGCGCAGGCAAGCGCATAATAAACATTTTGAAAAAGCGCACTGTGTTCCTTCCAAGGCACAGTGTTGTTTTTCGCATGTGGGTGTTTTATGGTCGGGCCCATTAAATGGGATGGTTGTGCGAATAAAGTACAGCGTCATAGGGGAGGGGCTGAAGTAGTCGCGTGTTTCTGGTCGAACTCCGCTCCCGCCGACTTTTCAGAGTGGCCAATCGACCCAGAACACCGAAATCAGTATTAGCGATCCTGCAGCCCTATCCATTACCTGTAAAGCTGTTATCAAGTAGTAACCACCCCTATGTTTGCCCGCTTATGGGTATTATAAAGAACCCATACAGAAAGAAGTGCTAATCCATACCAACCATACGAGTAAGTGCCAAGAACATCCTTAGCCAAACCAATGGTTGGCGGCACCAATACCACGCCAATCTGGTTAGCCGTCATTGCCATTCCGAGAGCAAACCCCTTTCTGTCTGCTGGTGCAGAATCGGCTACGTAGGCAACCCAAGGCCCATACCATCCATACGCAAAAAAACCGGTAAATGCCATAAATAACGCTAAAACTAACGGATTTGAAGTATGCAACATTGGGAGTAAAACTAACGCGACTCCAGCTCCCAGCAAACATGTGAGCACGGGGAAGAACCGACCGTGCCGACACTTGTCACTCCAAGCCGCCAAGACAATTCTACCGATCACACCAAAGCCCAATACAATGAAAAACATCGTCGTTGCCAGGGAAGCACTTAATCCCAACGAGGTATGTAAGTAGAGGACTAAAAACACTGACACGCCATATTGCGACGCCGTTAGGCTTGCGCCCGACATCATTATATTTATCATTGAGGGCTCCGTCACCATTGAAAGCCTTGCGACGACAGCTGCTTTCAAGTTAACCGCCTTTTTGGCCTGAACCGTTTTGAGCGGCGGCGATTTATACAGAAGCATAAACAAAAGCCCTCCGGTGATCGCGACTAAACCACTGCAGAGAAACGCGAACTGGAAAGAAAAACGCTGCGCAATATAAGGCAAAAGCAAGGTGGCTATTGCACCGCCAAGAGGCAAACCAGCTTGGCGAATCCCCATTGCGAATCCCAACTGCTTGTTTGCAAACCAGCTCGAAACGGATTTGCTACCACCTGGCTGAGCAGTGCTATACCCCAACCCCAGTATCACAAATAACATCAGCAACATACTGTAGTCACTGGCAACCGAAGCGGCACACAAACTGGCACCCACAATTAATGTGCCGATGCCTACGACAAATCTTTCGCTGTAACGATCAAGCAATTCACCCGCCACAAGCAATCCCGCTAAAGGAACGAGCTGTGCTGCAGAAACCAACAAGCCGATTTGCCAATCACTCAATAACATCCCCTGCTTGATGTTCAAGGCTATTGATCCAAAGCCTTGTACAAAAAAACAGGCACACGCCTGCGCCAACGTTGCCACCAAAAGAACAACCCATTTATATTGAGCACCGCCAGCTTTCGCTTCCCTACTTGTCATTATAAGGTACTCAATTCCAGACCATAAAAGCTCGCGTTGAAAAATATCATGCAGCCCTCATGCAGCTGAATGCCAATACACACAGCCACCTTGCTAGCAACGCTTATTTATTCCATCATCACCATCGCTCTATGCTGTTTATAACTTAATTTTGTTTGATTGAATCCGTTGTCGAGAAAAACCTGACTATATTCACGTACCCCCTCAACACTTGTAAATGCAGCCAATCTAGCGGGCCTTTCTGTATGACTAGTCTGATGCTCGATACGAGCCTGCAGCTCCAAGGCTACATGATACGCAGGATCAACCCAATTGAGTGCTGCGGGAAAAACCTGTCGCAACTCCTCTACAAGATGAGGGAAGTGAGTGCAGCCTAGCAATACTGTATCGACGGACTTTCGCTCCTCATCGGAAAGGTGCTTGCTTACCAACTCTGCGAGTTTATAAACCTCAACCTGCCCTCCAGCCAGTTTCATTTCAGCAAGCCCAACCATTATCTGCGAGGCAATTGGCCAAACAGCAGCGTGCTGGCGCTCCGCGGCAATTGCGTCCTTGATCGCCGAATTCTCGAGCGTACTGGATGTTGCCAGGATCACAATCTTTTTACTGAGTGAGAGATGAGCCGCCTCCACCACTGGAGGGGAAATACGAATGCAATCTCCTTTTTCAGCAGCGCTGCCTGCGTTGCTAATCGCGACCGATGCTGTGTTACAAGCCACCACTATTGCTTGGGGATTTACTAACAACCGTAGTTCATCAAACAATAGTTTTACACGCCGCGCAATAGCAGAGCCTGGTTTGCTCCCATAGGGAAACCAAAGGTTGTCAGCGACATAGAGTAAGTCTGTATTCGGCATCAACTTCAGGATGTGTTTTGCCACCGTCAACCCGCCAACACCAGATTCAAAGATAACCACCGGACGACGTGAACCGAACGACACACCACTGTCTAGCGACGATCCATCACCTAGACAAAATTGAGGTAGGGCCAAACTCGAGCATGCAGAGCCATCCATGGGCAACCTACCTTATGCGTTGATTGCACGAGTGGCTACCGAGTCCCGCATAGTCCGCGATTTACGCAAATTGCTCGCGAACACTACACGGGCAAGCCAGCGTGCGCCCTCTCCGTAATTTGCCTCGAACGAGTCACGCGCGTGGACACAGCGGTAGTTGTCCACGAAAATGCAGTCCGTCGGTTTGAGCATCATCGCCACCCGATTTTGCTCGAAATGATGTAGCAGCTTTTCCAGCGCTCGGCGTTCTACACCTTGGTACTCATCAAGATTCATACGAGCGGCATTGATCTTCACGTACGGCATGTCTTCATGCCCAAACAGGATAGCTTGGGACGTCTCCTCCACAACATTTGATGTACTGTGGATCGGGTTATGAGAGATTTTGAATCGCAGCTCGAACAGAGCTCGCTTTTCCTCTGGAGTAAGTTCGATCCCATCGATACAAGAGACAGTGGTTGCTGCACATTCATCATTTCGCATGCAGACCAGGCCGAGATATTCCGCGCGTGCAGGATGGAATGCATCTTCTACATGAAAACCAAAATCCAGATTAGAGCCACCGCTGGAATTGGGGATTTTACTATAATCTTTCAATGGAACAATATTATTATATATGCTCCCTTCACGCTGGGAGGTAAAACCAATGCCCTCTCCAAGCAATGACCCGTAAAGCCCATGGAGAATTTTTGCGTCATTCAAACGGTACTCCGGATCGATTTCAATGTGCTTGGATGGGCTCGGACCAGCGCCATTGAGCAAAACTGGGTTTTCAGATACCAACAGGACCGCAGACTCTTCCCTGCGTTTAAACTGGTAGAACTCCTCACGAATACGGCGAGGCAGCTCCTGCGCATACAGTGCAGCTTTCTCCATGAACAGGTACTGATTGCCCATGCCCGGCTCTTTCATGATTTCGTCAAGCAGGCTGCGGATTTGCTGTTTCTCTTGGGCAGAAGGTACAAGCTTCTTAACTACTGTTGTCATCTTCATCATCCGTGATGTTTCAACATAATACGGTCAGCGTTATCGACCACATCGCCATCCAAGCACAAGCATTAGGGAAGGTCTGAAGTAACCACCGAATTTTTGATACTCCAGTCATTTGGAATTCAAAAAATCAGTGGCCTGCCGAAAATCAGGCTTTGGCGCATTCTTAATGCGCTTGCCATGTTTCTTGTACATGTTGCGTCGGGCCGCGATATGCCGGAGCGACCATCATGCTCAGTGCGTTTTTCGACACCGGTGAATGGAAGGTAAGATGTTCCTCGGAGCGGGTACAAGTACTAGTTCAGGCTGGTTGGATATTTCAGAAGGGTCCTACAAGAAGCCACAGTGAACTGGCCGCGATATGGCAGGTTTGCCATGGTTGTGCCTTGCGTGAGATTTATTTATGGCCACTATCGGCCGCCCGCGCGGCCTGTCGCAGGTACATCTGCGGTACTCCAACAATCAAAAGCCTGGATGGCCTTCATACAAAATTGTGCCATGCACCTGTGTGAGTAAAGCTTGCTCGCGATAGGGCGCGCGGGCGGGCGATGGTGGCCATAACTAAATCCTGAGTCACGAATGACCCGCAACAGGGGGCGCCGCCGATTGACCAGAAAGTCAGTAAAAACACTGTATTTGGCGCTGATGGAAGGTGCATCAAACCCACGGGTTTGCGGTATACTGCGCGGCCTTTGGCCGGTCCGACCGGCTATAATTCGCATAACAAGCCACGCCGGTCTTCCTGCGTGGCTTGTTGTTTTTTGACGCGCCTGCGGGCGCCCAAGAGAAGAGGCACGACGATGAGTGCATTGGTTGGCGTGATCATGGGCTCCAAGTCCGATTGGTCCACCCTTAGCCACACCGCCGATATGCTGGAAAAGCTCGGTATCCCTTACGAAGTCAAAGTGGTTTCTGCCCACCGCACGCCGGACTTGCTGTTCCAGTACGCCGAAGAAGCTGAAGGCCGCGGGATCGAAGTGATCATCGCCGGTGCTGGCGGCGCTGCGCACCTGCCAGGCATGTGTGCGGCCAAGACTCACCTGCCAGTGCTCGGTGTGCCGGTGCAATCGTCGATGCTCTCGGGCGTGGACTCTTTGCTCTCGATCGTGCAGATGCCAGCCGGGATTCCCGTGGCGACACTGGCGATCGGCAAGGCCGGCGCGATCAACGCCGCGCTGCTGTCGGCAAGCATCCTGGGTGCCAAGCATCCGCAGTTCCACGCGGTGTTGAAGCAATTCCGCGCAGAGCAGACAGACAACGTCCTGGAAAATCCAGATCCGCGCCAGGCCTGAGGTTTCAAGCATGAAGATCGGTGTAATCGGTGGCGGCCAATTGGGTCGCATGTTGGCTCTGGCGGGTACTCCGCTGGGGATGAACTTCGCTTTTCTCGATCCTGCGCCGGACGCTTGTGCCGCCTCGCTGGGCGAGCACCTGCGCGCCGACTACGGTGATCAGGACCATTTGCGGCAGCTGGCCGATGAAGTCGATCTGGTGACCTTCGAGTTCGAAAGCGTGCCTGCCGAAACCGTGGCGTTCCTGTCCCAGTTCGTACCGGTCTACCCAAGCGCCGAAGCGCTGCGTATCGCCCGCGATCGCTGGTTCGAAAAGAGCATGTTCAAGGACCTGGGTATCCCGACCCCGGCATTTGCCGACATCCAGTCGCAAGCCGACCTGGATGCTGCGGTCGCCAGTATCGGTCTGCCGGCTGTTCTCAAGACCCGCACCCTGGGTTATGACGGCAAAGGCCAGAAAGTGCTGCGTACGGCAGCCGATGTCGTCGGTACCTTCGCTGAACTCGGTAGCGTGCCCTGCCTGCTGGAAGGCTTCGTATCCTTTACCGGCGAAGTTTCGCTGATCGCTGTGCGTGCCCGTGATGGCGAGACCCGTTTCTACCCATTGGTGCACAACACCCATGAGAGCGGCATCCTGCGCCTGTCGGTTGCCAGCAGCGAACATCCGCTGCAGGCCCTGGCCGAAGACTATGCTGGCCGCGTGCTGAAGCAACTCGACTATGTCGGTGTGCTGGCATTCGAGTTCTTCGAAGTGGATGGCGGTTTGAAGGCCAACGAGATTGCACCACGGGTGCACAACTCCGGGCACTGGACCATCGAAGGCGCCGAGTGCAGTCAGTTCGAGAACCATCTGCGTGCTGTTGCCGGCTTGCCGCTAGGTTCGACGGCGAAAGTCGGCGAAAGCGCCATGCTGAATTTCATTGGTGAAGTGCCGCCGGTGGACAAGGTCATCAGCATCGACGATTGCCACCTGCACCATTATGGCAAGGCGTTCAAGGTCGGCCGCAAAGTAGGCCATGCCACCGTGCGCAGCGCCGACATGGCGACCCTGCAAGCGCAGGTCAAACAGGTCGAAGCACTGATCAAGGCCTGATTCACGCGACGGATGTCACCCTCTGAATGGCAGGATGCCAAAGCCCTGACTAGGCTTTGGCGCAGGGCTAATCATTCAGAGGGAATCCCATGGGCATCATCGGCACCATTTTCATCGGTTTGATCGTTGGCTTGCTGGCTCGCTTCCTGAAGCCTGGCGATGATCCAATGGGTTGGATCATGACCATATTGCTGGGTATCGGCGGATCGCTGGCGGCAACCTACGGCGGTCAGGCGCTGGGCATTTATCAAGCCGGGCAGGGCGCAGGTTTCATCGGCGCGCTCGTTGGTGCCGTGGTCTTGCTGGTAATTTACTCAATGGTCAGAAAAAACTGACAATTGGTCTCGGGCCCTCTCTGCTGCGCAGGCGGAGAGGGCTAGAATGCGCGGCGAAATTCACCTCCTTTTTGTCGAGCATGTCATGCGCCGCTTCTTCCTGATGTCGCTGTTGCTGTGCAGCAGCCTGGCCAACGCCCAACTGCCGGAAACCGATTGGCTGGAATTGATGCCAAAGTCCGACCAGAAAGCCCTCGAGCAAATGCCGGAAATCGACCACAGCTCGCCCGAAGCCAATGGCACCTTCACCGAAAAGGGCGGGCTCAAACAGAGCAAGGGCCTGCCGGCAGTGATGTATTCGACCAAGACCGTGCCCGGCATGAATGGCAAGAACATTCGCCTGGGCGGCTACCCGGTGCCGCTGGAAACCGATGCCAAGGGCCGCAGCACGCTGTTCTTTCTGGTCCCTTATCCGGGCGCCTGCATCCACGTACCACCGCCACCGCCCAATCAGCTGGTGTTGGTGCGCTATCCCCATGGGCTGAAGCTGGACGATATCTACACGCCGCTGTGGGTCACGGGCAGCTTGAAGGTCGAGAAGGTCACCAATGACCTGGCCGATGCGGCTTATGCGCTGGATGCGAGCAATGTTCGTGTCGTGGTGGATGCGGATCTGTAGGGGACCGTCAGGGCCTCATCGCTGGCAAGCCAGCTCCCACAGAGTCCGCGTGCGCCACTGACCCCTGTGGGAGCGGGCTTGCCCGCGATGGCCGAAGGCCTAAAGGGTTGAGCTTGAAATACTCAACCCAAGTGTATGACTGGCCCCCGGCCGCAACTCGATAATGTCATCCCAGACATTGGCCGTCTCGATGCAAAGCATCCCTTGCCAGCCGTCATCGGCCATATCGCTGAACTGCGCGGCACGTTCGGTCCAGGGGTTCCAGATGACCGCGCTGTTCGAGCCGCTGCTGGTCAGGTCGATCCGGCGCTTCCAGTCCCGGTCGACAATGCTCAACTTCGCAGGCGTTTGCAGGTAGATGCGGTCTGTCTCGCCGGCAAAGCGCAGGTCGCCTTGCTGGGTACGCTCCTGCCAGTCTTCCAGGGTTTCGATGTAGCCCAGCCCGGCCACACCTTCGACACTCACCTGGCGCACATCGCTGACAGCGAAATAGCTGTGTAGCGCCTGGCTGATGCTGACGGTATCGCTGCCAAGGTTGAAACTGGTCAGACTTACCCGCAGTTGTTCGCCGAGCACGATGCTCATCTTCAGTTCGACATTGTGCGGCCAGCCAGGCAAGTCGCCCTGGGCCTCTGGCAGGCTGAAGTCCACGCGGATGTCATCACCAGAGCTGTCGATTTCCAGCAGTTGCCAATCGCGCCCGCGCACCAGACCATGAGCGGGTGCCGGCTCATCGCTGCGGCGCATGGCTTGAACGGCTTGCGGATTGCGCGCCAGATTACCGAACCAGGGCCAGCACACCGGCACGCCGGCGCGCACGGATTTGCCTTGTTTGAACAGTGCCTGGTCGTTTGCCCAGATCAGTGGGTTTTCGCCGTCGCGTTGATAGCTGAGGATCTGCGCGCCTTGCTGGGCCACGACCAACTGGGCGCGACCATTGCTGATGCGCCAGCAGTTCAGTTCATCAAGCTTGACCAGTTCGACTTTGGGCGTGGACATACGGGTATCTCGTTCCAGGATCATTGTGGATTTTGACCATCCAATCCCTATCGAGTTTACCGCGCCAGTCCATCAACGACGAGGTGGAACCGAGCGGGTGCGTCCGCTGCCGTCGATGGCGACGAACACGAAGATTGCCTCAGTGACCTTGCGCCATTCGCTGGACAAGGGATCATCGCTCCACACCTCAACCATCATCCGGATCGAGCTGCGGCCGATTTCGAGGGTCTGAGTATAAAAGGATAGCTGTGCACCAACGGCTACAGGGACCAGAAAAGCCATGCGGTCGATAGCAACCGTGGCAACCCGCCCACCTGCGACCCGGCTGGCCATGGCAGTGCCGGCAAGATCCATCTGTGCGACCAGCCAGCCGCCAAAAATGTCGCCGAAGCCGTTGGTTTCGCGGGGTAACGCCGTGATCTGCAAGGCCAGATCGCCTTGTGGAATAGGATCTTCTTGTTCGAGTTCAATCATGCCGTGGGTGCCTCTGACCCATGTTTCTTCGTTTGTTGGCGCAGTTTATAAACACCTCAAAAAAACGATTCAGCACGAACATAATACGCTGCTTTCGCTTGCAGAGGCGTAGAAGGGGAGCTCTGCGAAATCGGCTAAGGATAATTAGCTGCGTTTTCGCACAACACCCCCTTATCAGGGTGGCAACCTGTTCCTGCGGCACTACCTATGGGGGCCCAGTATATCGAGCCATAGGCTCAGCGACGACCGTCCAGTTCCAATTATGACTATGCAAAGCGTCATCTATGTGCTTTTTCACGCAATTTGTTATCTTGCAGGACTCCTGCCAGGCCCGAACCAGCGCTGTTCGGGTATGAATTGCCTATAAGAGATGCCTTTTCATGACCTCCGTGCCCTCGAGTATCGCGCAGCCGTCGCGCCCGCTGACCCGCAGCGACTACAAAACCTTGTCGCTGTCTGCCTTGGGTGGCGCGCTGGAATTCTACGATTTCATCATCTTCGTCTTTTTCGCCACCGTGGTCGGCAAACTGTTTTTCCCGGTCGACATGCCCGAGTGGCTGCGCCAGATGCAGACGTTCGGCATCTTCGCGGCGGGCTACCTGGCGCGGCCGCTGGGCGGCATCGTCATGGCGCACTTTGGCGACCTGCTGGGGCGAAAGAAGATGTTTACCCTCAGTATCTTCATGATGGCCGTGCCGACCTTGATCATGGGCTGCCTGCCGACTTACGCGCAGATTGGCTTGTGGGCGCCGATCCTGCTGTTGTTGATGCGCGTGATCCAGGGCGCGGCCATCGGTGGCGAGGTGCCCGGTGCCTGGGTGTTCGTCTCCGAGCACGTACCGGCGCGCAATACCGGCTATGCCTGCGGCACGCTTACGGCCGGATTGACGGCAGGTATTCTGCTGGGCTCGCTGGTTGCGACGCTGATCAACAGCCTCTATACCCCTACTGAAGTGGCCGACTATGCCTGGCGCATCCCTTTCCTGCTGGGAGGTGTCTTCGGTTTGCTGGCGGTTTACCTGCGCCGCTGGTTGCACGAGACGCCGGTGTTTGCCGAGCTGCAGCAACGCAAGGCGCTGGCCGAAGAGATCCCGCTTCAGGCCGTGTTGCGCGATCACCGCGGTGCGATCGTGCTGTCGATGCTGCTGACCTGGCTGCTGTCAGCCGGAATCATCGTGGTCATCCTGATGACACCAACTGTGCTGCAGACCGTCTATGGCTTCACCCCGACCGTAGCCTTGCAAGCCAATAGCCTTGCCATCGTGTTCCTCACGCTGGGTTGCGTGGGTTTCGGGATCCTGGCCGATCGCTTTGGTGCGGGGCGGGTATTTGTCAGTGGCAGCCTGTTGCTGCTGGCCAGCTCCTGGGCGTTCTACCACAACCTGCAGGCGCACCCGGACTGGTTGTTCCCGATGTACAGCCTGACGGGCCTGTTTGTCGGGCTGGCAGGCGCGGTGCCTTATGTGATGGTGCGCGCCTTTCCGCCGGTCGTGCGTTTCTCGGGGATTTCGTTTTCCTACAACCTGGCCTACGCCATCTTCGGCGGCCTGACGCCCATGATGGTGACGCTGTTGCTCAAATACAGCCCGATGGGGCCGGCCTATTATGTGGCTGGCATCTGTACCATTGGTCTGCTGGTGGGCCTGTACTTGTTGGCCAAAAAGCGCTGAACTCCTCTAAATCTGGCACTTCTCGTCAGACCTTGCAGGCCATCATCGCAATCGCGGTGATGGCCTTTCATCTAATTGTCATATTCCTTTCATAGAGTAGTCATGCGGCCTGCAGATACTTGGGCCCGATCCAACTACAACCCTATCTGCTAGGAGTAAGGCATGAAACTGAAGCGTTTGATGGCGGCAATGACCTTTGTCGCTGCTGGCGTTGCAACTGCCCACGCGGTTGCCGCTGTCGACCCTGCTATCCCGAGCTACGCCAAGACCACCGGCGTATCGGGCAACCTGTCCAGCGTTGGTTCCGACACTCTGGCTAACCTGATGACCCTGTGGGCTGAGTCCTACAAAAAAGAATACCCGAACGTAAACATCCAGATTCAGGCCGCTGGCTCTGCCACCGCGCCACCCGCGCTGACTGAAGGCACCGCCAACCTGGGCCCGATGAGCCGCAAGATGAAGGACACCGAACTGGCTGCCTTCGAGCAGAAGTACGGTTACAAGCCGACCGCTATTCCGGTTGCCGTGGATGCCCTGGCGATTTTCGTGCACAAGGACAACCCGATCCAGCACCTGACCATGGAACAAGTCGACGCGATTTTCTCCTCGACTCGTCTGTGCGGCGCCAAAGCCGACGTGAAAACCTGGGGCGACCTGGGCGTGACCGGCGACCTGGCCAACAAGCCAGTGCAACTGTTCGGTCGTAACTCGGTATCCGGCACCTACGGCTACTTCAAGGAAGAGGCCCTGTGCAAAGGCGACTACAAGCCTAACGTCAACGAACAACCAGGCTCGGCTTCGGTCGTGCAGTCGATCAGCAGCTCGCTGAACGGCGTTGGTTACTCGGGCATCGGCTACAAGACTGCCAGCGTGAAGACTGTGGCCCTGGCCAAGAAAGGCAGCACTGACTTCATCGAAGACACCGAAGAAAACGCACTGAACGGCAAATACCCGCTGTCGCGTTTCCTCTACGTCTACGTCAACAAGGCCCCGAACAAGCCTCTGGCCCCGCTGGAAGCCGAGTTCGTGAAACTGGTCCTGTCCAAGCAGGGTCAGGAAGTGGTTGTGAAAGACGGCTACATCCCACTGCCAGCCAAGGTTGCTGCAAAAGCACTGGCTGACCTGGGTCTGCAGGAAGGCGGTGCTGAAGTCGCAAAAAAGTAACACCCTGAGTCAGGGCAGGAGCCCTGACTCTGTGGGAGCCGGCTTGCCGGCGAAGGCATCACCGCGGTGAGACTGACGAATCGAGTCGTCTGAATCGCCGGCAAGCCGGCTCCTACACATATACATGCATAAGATTTTTATATCCGCTGCCGGTTTTTACGGGCGGCGGATTTGTTACGTCACTGCACTGTCATCTTTCTGTCATACAGGATCGCTAGGGTGAGCGCATGAATGATCTGGCCAACTCCAACATGACTACCAATCCCCCCAAGCGAATTGACTTCAATACGCCTGACCTGCAACGCAAGCGTCGCATCCGTGCGCTCAAGGACCGTCTGACCCGCTGGTACGTGCTGATCGGCGGCCTGGCCGTCCTCGGCGCAATCACCTTGATCTTCTTCTTCCTGGCCTACGTGGTCTTGCCTTTGTTCCAGGGCGCGAGCCTGACGGCCGAGAAGGCTGTTGCGCCTGCCTGGATGCAGGACGCCGGCAAGCCCCTGATGTTCTCCCTTGAAGAGCAGAACCAGGTCGGCATGCGCGTTTCCGACAAGGGTCAGGCGCTGTTCTTCAATATCGAGGACGGTGCTGAACTGAGCCGCGTCAACCTGCCGATTCCGGCGGGTGTCAGCGTATCGTCCATTGGCAAAGACCAGCCCGGGCATCCCCTGGTGGCGGTCGGCCTGTCCAATGGCCAGGCACTGGTGTTCCGCCATACCTACAAGGTCAGCTATCCGGACGGTAAGAAAACCATCACCCCGGCCGTTGAATATCCTTATGGCGAAACGCCGATCGTGTTGAACGAGCAGGGTGGGGCGCTTGAGCATGTCAGTCTCAATGCCACCGACTCGGCCCTGGTAGTTGCCGGTTCGACCGGTTCGCAACTGCATGTGCTGTCGTTGAGCCGCGAAGAAAACATGATGACCGGTGAAGTCACCAGCGAGACCAATCGCATCGACTTGCCGCAAATGACCGAGCCGGTCAAAGCCATCTTCATCGACCCGCGCCAGCAATGGCTGTATGTGGTCAACGGTCGCGCCCAGGCCGATGTCTTCAGCCTGCGCGAAAAGAGCCTCAACGGTCGTTACAAGCTGCTTGAAGACGGCGAAGCCGAAGTGACTGCCAGTGCTCAACTGGTGGGCGGCATCTCGCTGATTTTCGGTGACTCCAAAGGCGGCCTGGCGCAATGGTTCATGGCTCGCGACCCGGATGGCGAGCAGCGCCTGAAACTTATCCGCAATTTCCAGATGGGCACCACGCCGATCGTCGAAATCACTGCTGAAGAGCGCCGCAAAGGCTTCGTCGCACTGGATGCATCGGGTAAGTTGGGCGTGTTCCACAGCACGGCTCACCGTACCCTGCTGGTCGAGCCTGTGGTCGAAGGTTCGGGCATCTTCGGCCTGTCGCCACGGGCCAACCGGATCATCGTCGAGGCGGGTGGCAAGCTTCAGCCGTTGCTGCTCGATAACCCGCACCCGGAAGTGTCCTGGAGCGCGCTGTGGAGCAAGGTTTGGTACGAGAACTACGACGAACCTAAATACGTCTGGCAGTCGACCGCCGCCAACACCGACTTCGAACCCAAGCTGAGCCTTTCGCCGCTGACCTTCGGTACGCTGAAGGCTGCGTTCTACGCCATGCTGCTGGCCGCACCGCTGGCTGTCGCCGCGGCTATCTACACCGCTTACTTCATGGCGCCGGGCATGCGCCGCAAGGTCAAGCCGGTGATCGAGCTGATGGAAGCGATGCCGACGGTGATCCTCGGCTTCTTCGCCGGCCTGTTTCTTGCGCCTTACGTCGAAGGTCATCTGCCGGGCATCTTCAGCCTGTTGATGCTGGTGCCGATCGGCATCCTGGTCGCTGGTTTTGCCTGGAGCCGCCTGCCCGAGTCGCTGCGCCTGCGGGTGCCGGATGGCTGGGAGAGCGCGATCCTGATCCCGGTGATCCTGTTCGTGGGCTGGCTCTCGCTGTACATGAGCCCGTACATGGAAACCTGGTTCTTCGGCGGTGACATGCGCCTGTGGATCTCTCACGACCTGGGCATTACCTACGACCAGCGCAACGCCCTGGTGGTCGGTCTGGCCATGGGCTTCGCGGTGATCCCGAACATCTACTCGATCGCCGAAGACGCCGTCTTCAGCGTGCCGCGCAGCCTGACTCTGGGTTCGCTGGCACTGGGCGCCACGGCGTGGCAAACCATGACGCGGGTGGTGATTCTGACCGCCAGCCCGGGGATTTTCTCGGCATTGATGATCGGTATGGGCCGCGCCGTGGGTGAAACCATGATCGTGCTGATGGCCACCGGTAACACACCGGTCATGGAAATGAACCTGTTCGAAGGCCTGCGGACCCTGGCGGCCAACGTCGCCGTGGAAATGCCGGAGTCTGAAGTTGGCGGCAGCCACTATCGCGTGCTGTTCCTTTCGGCGCTGGTGCTGCTGTTGTTCACCTTCGTCATGAATACCCTCGCAGAACTGATCCGTCAGCGTCTGCGCAAGAAATACTCGTCGCTTTAAGAAAGGTAGAAGTCTGTGAAACAGAACTCCCTGAAAGGCTGGTTCAAGAGCGGCGCCCCCGGCGTCTGGATCAGTGGTGGTGCGGTGTCCATCGCCGTCATCATGACTATCGGTCTATTGGCGGTGATCGCCGTGCGCGGCCTGGGTCACTTCTGGCCGGCTGACATTGTCCAGGCCAACTACGGCATTCCCGGCCAAGCCAACCATGTGGTCGTCGGCGAAGTGGTACAGAAGGAAGAAGTGCCCCGTGAGCGCTTGAAAAGTGCAGGCTTGCCTGTGCCGGACGAGGGCCCGGAGTTCATGACCCGCGAGCTGATCAAGGTCGGCAACCGGGACCTGAACGGCAACGACTTCACATGGATCGTCGGTGAGTGGCTGACCGACCAGACCACGCCCGCAGAGCTGATGGCTGTCGAGCGTCGCGAGTGGGGTAACTTCTACGGCTACCTGGTCAACGTCAAGGAAGACGGCAAGGTCGTCGCCGAAGGCGCAGCGGCCTGGCCTGAATTGCAAGCGCGTGTCGAGCGAGTCAACAAGCTCGCCGCACAGCTGAAAACCCTGGAAAAAACCGAGATCGGTGCGATCAACGCCGGCCTTGAACGCCTGCGTCTGCATGCCCGCAAGCTGGAACTCGAAGGCAAGCTCGATGCCGCCGCGCAAGCCGACATGGAAACCGAGCGCGCGGAGCTGAACGCCCGTTACAAGGATGTGGAAGCACGCCTCGGCGATCTGCACGCGCAGTTCAACCGTGACAGCATGACGGCCCGTGACGCCAACGGCAAAGAAGTCGAAATCGGCATCGGCAAGGTGGTGCACGCTTACCAGCCGAACGCGATGAGCAGCCTGACCAAGGTCAACTTCTACTTCAAGAAGGTCTGGGAGTTCCTCAGCGACGATCCACGCGAAGCCAATACCGAAGGCGGGATTTTCCCGGCGATCTTCGGCACCGTGATGATGACCCTGATCATGGCCATGATCGTTACGCCGTTCGGCGTGTTGGCAGCGGTCTATCTGCGAGAGTATGCGCGGCAGGGCCCGGTCACTCGCCTGATCCGGATTGCCGTGAACAACCTGGCTGGTGTTCCGGCCATCGTTTACGGCGTATTCGGCCTGGGCTTCTTCGTCTATGTACTGGGCGGCTCGCTTGACCGACTGTTCTTCCCTGAAGCACTGCCGGCGCCAACCTTCGGTACTCCCGGGTTGCTCTGGGCATCCCTGACCCTGGCGCTGCTGGCGGTGCCTGTAGTCATCGTCGCGACCGAAGAAGGTCTTGCGCGAATCCCGCGCACCGTGCGCGAAGGTTCGCTGGCGTTGGGTGCGACCAAGGCCGAAACCCTGTGGAAGATCGTGCTGCCAATGGCCAGCCCGGCGATGATGACCGGCATGATCCTGGCGGTTGCTCGCGCTGCCGGTGAGGTGGCGCCGCTGATGTTGGTAGGCGTGGTCAAACTGGCGCCGTCGCTGCCGGTAGATGGCAACTATCCCTACCTGCACCTGGACCAGAAGATCATGCACCTGGGCTTCCATATTTATGACGTCGGCTTCCAGAGCCCGAACGTCGAAGCCGCGCGGCCGCTGGTGTACGCCACGGCGCTGCTGCTGGTGTTGGTGATCGCCTTGCTCAACCTGTCGGCCGTAGCGATCCGCAACCACTTGCGCGAGAAGTACAAGGCGCTGGACAGCTGATTGCCGCTTGAACTGCGGTTTATTGAATCGAATAGTTAGCGTATGGAGTATCCCATGCAGCACGAATCCCATACCCACGGCATCAACATGTCTGCCCTGGGTCGCGACAAGCAGAGCCTGACCCTGGCACAGGAAACCGTGGCCATCGAAGTACCGGGCCTGAGCCTGTTCTACGGCGAGAAGCAGGCGCTGTACGACGTCAGCATGAACATTCCCAAGCAGCGTGTGACGGCCTTCATCGGCCCATCCGGCTGCGGCAAGTCGACCTTGTTGCGTACCTTCAACCGGATGAACGATCTGGTCGACGGTTGCCGTGTGGAAGGCGCCATCAACTTGTATGGCAACAACATCTACCGCAAGGGCGAGGATGTCGCCGAATTGCGTCGTCGCGTCGGCATGGTGTTCCAGAAGCCCAACCCGTTCCCCAAGACCATCTACGAAAACGTGGTCTACGGGTTGCGCATTCAAGGCATCAACAAGAAGCGCGTGCTCGATGAAGCCGTGGAGTGGGCGCTCAAGGGCGCGGCGCTCTGGGATGAGGTCAAGGATCGCCTGCACGAGTCGGCCCTGGGCCTGTCCGGTGGTCAGCAGCAACGTCTGGTCATTGCCCGCACCATCGCCGTGGAACCCGAAGTACTGCTGCTCGATGAACCATGCTCGGCACTGGACCCGATCTCGACGCTGAAGGTCGAAGAGCTGATCTACGAGCTGAAGTCCAAGTTCACCATCGTCATCGTGACACACAACATGCAACAGGCGGCGCGAGTTTCCGACTACACCGCATTCATGTACATGGGCAAGCTGATCGAATTTGGTGATACCGACACGCTGTTCACCAATCCGGCGAAGAAGCAGACTGAAGACTACATCACTGGACGATATGGCTAGTCGCTGGCCGATTGACTCAACGCTGCGGTCGACCGCACTTCACTGGACGCTTCAAGGATTCCAAATATGATCAGTAAAGAAGGCCTCACCCACCACATCTCTCAGCAGTTCAACGCTGAACTCGAGGAAGTGCGCAGCCACCTCCTGGCGATGGGGGGCCTGGTCGAGAAGCAGGTCAACGACGCAGTAACCGCGTTGATCGAAGCCGATTCGGGCCTGGCTCAACAAGTTCGGGAAGTGGACGACCAGATCAATCAGATGGAACGCAACATCGACGAAGAATGCGTGCGCATTCTGGCCCGGCGCCAGCCGGCGGCGTCAGACTTGCGCTTGATCATCAGCATTTCCAAGTCGGTGATCGACCTGGAACGCATTGGCGATGAATCGACCAAGATTGCCCGTCGCGCCATCCAGTTGTGTGAAGAAGGCGAATCGCCGCGCGGTTACGTCGAGGTTCGCCACATCGGCGACCAGGTGCGCAACATGGTCCGCGATGCCCTGGATGCCTTTGCCCGTTTCGATGCCGACCTAGCGTTGTCAGTGGCCCAGTACGACAAGACCATCGATCGTGAGTACAAGACCGCCCTGCGCGAACTGGTCACTTACATGATGGAAGACCCGCGTTCGATTTCGCGCGTGCTGAACGTGATCTGGGCACTGCGTTCGCTGGAACGCATCGGTGACCATGCGCGCAATATCTCCGAGTTGGTGATTTACCTGGTGCGCGGCACCGATGTTCGCCACCTGGGGTTGAAGCGGATGAAAGAAGAAGTCGAGGGAACCGCTGATAGCGCTAATGTTCTGCAGGAAACGGACGATAAATAAGACTGCCCGAGACTATAAACGCCCGGCCCTTGGCCGGGCGTTTTCGTTTGCGGCACTGGTATTGAAGGCACCCGCGTACGAATAAAAAGTCCCGGCGTGGCCCAAGATTTGGCAAATGGCCATCAGTCAGCGCTATGCTTGCCGGGAATTTTCAGGAGCGGTAGATGAGTAAAGTCAGTGTGCTGGTTGTGGATGACGCCCCGTTTATCCGTGATCTGGTAAAAAAATGTCTGCGCAACTCGTTTCCCGGTGTGGTCATCGAAGACGCCGTCAATGGTCGCAAGGCGCAAACCCTGCTGACGCGCGAGGCATTCGATCTGGTCCTGTGTGACTGGGAAATGCCGGAAATGTCAGGCCTGGAACTGCTCAGCTGGTGCCGGCAGCAGGATAACCTCAAGGCGATGCCCTTCATCATGGTCACCAGCCGCGGCGACAAGGAAAACGTGGTTCAGGCGATTCAGGCCGGCGTTTCCGATTTCATTGGCAAGCCGTTCACCAATGAACAGTTGCTGACCAAGGTCAAGAAAGCCCTGAACAAGATCGGTAAGCTCGACGCGCTGATGACCGGTGCGCCTGCACGTGCTTCGGCATTCGCCAACGACTCATTGAGCGCCCTGACGGGCGGCAAGGCCGAGGTAGTAAAGCCGGCAGCGCCCGTACCGGCGGCGGCCAAGCCACTGTTGGCCCAGGCGCCAAGGCCTGCAGCCCAGGCGCCGAGTGGGCGCGGACAAGGGCAGTTGCGGCTGTCCAGCGGTAACCAGCAATGCGTGATCAAGGCGCTGAGCCTCAAGGAAGCACTGCTGGTGGTGCGCCGCAATGAAGTGCTGCCACAGGTGCTTGAAGGTGCCGTGCTGGATCTGGAGCAAGGCGAAAACGCCGAAGTCGCTCGCCTCAACGGTTATCTGCATGCCGTTGTCGCCTTCGAGCCAAAGCCTGACAGCGACTGGCTGCAGTTGACGTTCCGATTTGTCGACCAGGATGCGCAGAAGCTCGACTACCTGTCGCGGCTGATTGCCCGTGGTACGGCGCAGAAGCACTTCGTTCCGGGGGCCTGAGGGCTCCGTGAGCGCGGAACTGATCTCGAGCGATCATGTAGCCGCTGCCGTAGGCTGCGCTGGAGCCCCATAGGGGCTCCCTTGTGATCTTGAGATCATGCGCCTGCTGCGCAGGCGAGCGCAGCCTACGGCAGCGGCTACAGAGATAGGTGTCAAACCGAATAACGGTGGGTGTCAGTCCAGCTTCAACACCTTCGCCAGAACAATCTTCGGCCCTTTCATCTTCTTGATGATGATGCGCAGGCCTTCGACTTCCAGCACTTCTTCCTCTTCCGGGACCCGTTTCAGGGTCTCGTAGACCAGCCCTGCAAGGGTTTCAGCCTCGATATGATCCAGGTCGATGCCCAGCAAGCGTTCGACCTTGAACAGCGGCGTATCGCCACGTACCAAAAGCTTGCCCGGTTGGTAGGCGAGAATGCCGCGTTCAGCCTTGCGGTGTTCGTCCTGAATGTCGCCGACCAGCACTTCGAGTACGTCTTCCATGGTCAGGTAGCCAATCACCTTGCCGTCGGCTTCTTCGACCAGAGCGAAATGCGCACCACCCTTGCGGAACTGCTCAAGCAGGCGTGACAGGGGCATGTGCTTGGAGACGCGCTCCAGCGGGCGGGTCAGTTCGGCCAGGTTGAAGGATTCGGGCAGGTGATCGAGGGCAGCCAGCTCCAGCAACAGGTCCTTGATGTGCAACAAGCCGACGAATTCGCCACGCTCGGCATCGTAGACCGGATAGCGGCTGAACTTGTGCCGGCGGAACATCGCCAGGATTTCCTTGAGCGGCGCGTTGAAGTCCAGGCTCACCAGGTCTTCGCGCGAGTTGGCCCAGTCGACCACTTCCAGTTCACCCATCTCCACGGCCGACGCCAATACGCGCATGCCCTGGTCGCTCGGATCCTGGCCGCGGCTGGAGTGCAGGATCAGCTTGAGTTCTTCACGGCTGTAATGATGATCGTGATGTGGGCCGGGCTCACCCTGGCCGGCAATTCGCAGGATGGCGTTGGCGCTGGCGTTGAGCAACCAGATCGCCGGGTACATGACCCAGTAGAACAGGTAGAGCGGAACGGCTGTCCACAACGACAGCAACTCTGGCTTGCGGATAGCCCAGGATTTGGGCGCCAGTTCGCCGACGACAATGTGCAGGTAGGAAATCACGAAGAAGGCGCTGAAGAACGAGACAGCCTTGACCACCTCGGCGGACTGTACGCCCACGACTTCGAGCACGGGTTCGAGCAAGTGCGCGAACGCAGGCTCACCGACCCAACCCAGGCCCAGGGAGGCGAGGGTAATACCCAATTGGCAGGCCGAGAGGTAGGCGTCCAGCTGGCTGTGCACGGTGCGCAGGATCTGCCCACGCCAGCCGTGCTGCTCGGCAATCGACTCGACCCGGGTCGAGCGCAATTTGACCATGGCGAACTCGGCGGCTACGAAGAAGCCGTTGAGCAGTACCAGCAGTAGAGCGAAAAGAATCATGCCGAAATCGGCGAATACTGAAGCGAGGGTAAAGCCAGGGGAAGGGTCCATGATGGAGTTTTACGGGTTCCGTCTTCTGAAATAAGGGTTGTCGCGGTGCCTGAAATGCAGGCACAAGTCCTCCAATGTAGCGGCTGTGCAGGTAATTGCCTAGTGGCCTTTGGTACAGGCGCAGTTCAGTTGCTCGTGCTGGCGGCCTCGCGGGTGACGATTTGCACCGGTGCGAAATGGCAGGTGAACGTGCTGCCATGGCCCAGCACGCTGCTGACTTCCAGGTGTGCACGGTGGCGCAGCAGCACATGTTTGACGATGGCCAGGCCCAGGCCGGTGCCGCCGGTATTCGACGCACGGCTGGAGTCGACGCGGTAGAAACGCTCGGTCAGGCGCGGCAGGTGCTTGGGGTCGATGCCGATACCCGAATCCTGCACGCTCAGGTGGGCACCCTGGTCATCGGCCCACCAGCGGATGCGAATCTGGCCTTCGGCCGGGGTGTATTTGACGGCATTGAAGATAAGGTTGGAAAACGCACTGCGCAGTTCGCTTTCGCTGCCCTTGAGCCAGGTGTCGCCATCGGCTTCCAGGGTGATGCGCTGATTGCGTTGTCCAGACAGCGCCAGGGCGTCGCTCTTGATCGACTGCAACAGGGCATCGACGGTCACCGGCTGGTTATCCGACGGGTAGTCGGTAGCCTCCAGCTTGGCCAGCAGCAGCAGATCGTTGAGCAGGGTCTGCATGCGTCCTCCCTGCTGATGCATTTGCTGCAGTGCCCGGACCCAGCGTGGGTTTACCTCTTCGACGTTGTCGAGTAGCGTCTCCAGGTAGCCGGCAATCACTGTCAGCGGCGTGCGCAGTTCGTGAGAGACATTGGCGACGAAATCCTTGCGCATCTGTTCCAGCTGATGAAGGCGCGTGACATCGCGTACCAGCATCAGGTGTTCGTTGTTGCCATAGCGGGTGATGTGCAGTTGCACGCGCAGGCGGTCGTTGATCGGCGAAGGGATTTCCAGCGGCTCGAGATAGTTTTCCTGCTCGAAATATTCTTTGAAGCGCGGATGTCGGACCAGGTTGGTCACCGGTTGACCACTGTCCTGTGGGGTCTTGAGACCGAGCAGGGTTTCGGCGGCGCGGTTCCACCACTCCAGGTTGCCGTCGCTGTCGAGCATGATGACGGCATCCTTCAGCGCCGCCGTGGACTCCTGGACGCGATCGATGACCGCTTGCAGGCGACCCCGCACGCGTTGGTCGCGACGTTGCAGGTGGTAGATGCTGTCGAACACTTCACCCCACAAGCCGTAACCATCGGGCGGGGCTTCGTCCGGTTGCTGCAGCCTCAGCCATTCGTGCAGGCGCAGTAGCTGCTTGAGCGTCCAGGCCAGGTAGATACCGAGGCCGATGGCCAGGCTCCAGCCGTAGTAGCCGCTGACCAACCCCAGCAGCAGGCAGGCCGAGAGTAGCAGCAACATGTGCCTGATCAGGGTGCCATGCCAGTTCTGGTTCAATTAACAACGCGTCCTTTCGATTGCATTAAAAGTCGGGCGATCAGCTTTTGGTCGAAAAACGGTAGCCGGTGCCGCGCACGGTTTGCACAAGATTTTCATAGGCGTCACCGAGGGCCTTGCGCAGGCGGCGGATATGCACGTCCACGGTACGCTCTTCGACGTACACATTGCCGCCCCAGACTTGATCGAGCAACTGGCCACGGGTGTAGGCGCGCTCCTGATGGGTCATGAAGAACTGCAACAGGCGGTACTCGGTCGGTCCCATTTCGGCAGGCTTGCCGTCAATGGTAACCCGGTGACTGATCGGATCCAGGAGCAGCCCGCCGACTTCGATCGGCGCTTCGCCATCGCTGGGGCCGGCGCGGCGCAGTACGGCCTTGAGGCGCGCAACCAGTTCACGAGGCGAGAACGGCTTGGTGATGTAATCGTCGGCGCCGACTTCCAGGCCCTGGATCTTGTTGTCTTCCTCGCCCTTGGCCGTGAGCATGATGATCGGGATATCGCCGGTCAACTCGTCACGCTTGAGGCGTCGAGCCAATTCGATGCCGGAGGTGCCAGGCAGCATCCAGTCGAGCAGGATCAGGTCCGGTTTGCGATCGACGATGATCGCGTGGGCCTGTTGCGAGTTTTCCGCTTCGAGGCAGTCATACCCGGCCATTTCCAGGGCAACGGCGATCATCTCGCGAATTGGCGCTTCGTCGTCGACGATCAGAATATTTCTGCCAACCATGCTCAATGCTCCTGTCATTCAAGTGTCTTGCGCCGCATTAGATAACGGAATTATTGCAGTCGTGTGACAGCTCGGGGACGTGGCGGCAACATTTAGTTACTGAGCTACGCTTAAGTTCCTACCCCCCCAGCAACACAAGAGGAAAATCCAATGACACGACATACGCTGACCTGGATGGCTCTTTTCACTACTGCAGCCTTGTTGGCACCGGGCCTGGCTGCCGCCGCTGATCCGGCGATGGAAAAGGATGGCATGCTGGTCGATCACAAGGGTATGACGTTGTATACCTATAAAGATGATGAAGGCCACCCGGGAAAATCCATGTGCAATGACGGTTGCGCCAAAAACTGGCCACCGCTCATGGCCGCCAAAAACGCCAAGCCCATGGGCGACTGGACCGTGATAAAGCGCGATGACGGCTCGATGATGTGGGCCTATTACGGCAAGCCACTGTATACCTTTGTCAAAGACACGAAAGCCGGTGACAAGACGGGTGACGGCATGGGGGGTAAGTGGAATATTGCTAAGCCAGAGTAATCGAACGTACTGTCCGCCAGCCACACGGCTGGCGGTCAGCGCATCGCGTAGTCGACAACAATCCCCAGAAAAATCAGCAACCCGGCCCAGTGATTGTGCAAAAAGGCCTCGAAACAGGCCTGGCGCTCACGCTTGCGGGTGTACCAGTATTCCCAGGCGAAACACAACGCCGCTCCCAGTAGGCCGAGGTGAAACCACAGGCCCAGTTCGAAACGTGCCCCGGCCAGCAACAGGCAGCCAAGGGCCAGCCCCTGCAGAATGACAATGATCAGCCGATCGGCATCACCGAACAGGATCGCCGTGGATTTCACCCCGATCTTCAAGTCGTCATCACGATCGGTCATGGCGTAATAAGTGTCATACCCCACGGTCCACAGCAAGTTGCCGATGTACAGCAGCCAGGCAGCGGCAGGCAGGCTGCCGGTCTCGGCGGTGAAGGCCATGGGCATGCCCCACGAGAAGGCCGCTCCCAGCACCACCTGCGGGTAGTAGGTGTAGCGCTTCATGAATGGGTAAGTCGCCGCCAGGGCCAGACCACCGAATGACAGCCAGATGGTGGCGGCATTGGTGCACAGCACCAGCAGGAAGCTCAAGGCCACCAGCACGGCAAAAAATACCAGGGCCTCGCGCGAGGTGATCTTGCCGCTGGCCAATGGGCGCTGGGCGGTACGCTTGACGTGGCCATCGACCTTGCGGTCGGCAAAATCGTTGATTACGCAGCCTGCCGCGCGCATCAGCACCACGCCGGTGACGAAGATCAGCACATTGGCCAGCGATGGCGAGCCTTCACCGGCAATCCACAGGGCCCATAGGGTTGGCCACAGCAGCAGGTAGATGCCGATGGGTTTTTCCATCCGGGTCAGCTGGATGAAATCCCAGGCACGTGGATGCAGGCGATTCAAGGATTTGAGCAGGCTCTGGTACATCAGTTGTCCTTCTGATGGGGGCGTGCGACCTGCCACATGGCGGGCAGGAATACTTCGGCAACCAACAAGCTCAAGCCGTCACGGTCAAAACGCGAACGGCGTGCCCACAAACCTTCCCGGGCATGCTCGGGCGGTAGCCAGGTTGCCGGGTAGTGACAGGCTTCGATGGCGCGGCGGGTAAAAGCCTGATCGCAGAACAGCAGTTCACCCAGCGAACGCGTCCCCAACTCATCCATGTTCAGACCACCCTGTTCCAGGGCGCTGCGGGACGCTACGCTGCGGGCGAAAACCCACGGCTGGCCGTGGCCGCGCAGATAGACTTCGCGCACCCAGCCGATGCTTTGTGGGGGCAGCTCCAGCGCCAGGCACTCGTCGTCGCGCAGCGGCGCCCAGCCCTCATGGAGGGGTGTCACGCTGAAATGATCGGCGGATAATTGGGTCAGGCGGCGGGTCAGCGATCCCTGATCGAACAACCAATCGAGGACCGAAGCCTCGGGTTGCTCCCTGAGCGATGGCTGCTGGAGCCACTGTGGGGCGTTTGCGGATGGCACGTTGGATAAGGTTGCAGGCCGGTGAGGCGGCGAGCTTACCATGTTTGCCACAGTCATTTGCGCGAGTGATATCGCACCGCTGGCGTCGAACACGCTTGCATCCTGTCGACTGCGTCAGTAAAAAACCTCCTGAGCCGGTCGGCAGCCTTTTATCGATCAACCGTGCCGAAAGCCTGAGAGTCGAGGAAGTACGTAATGAAGAAGTGGCAGTGTGTGGTATGTGGCCTGATTTACAACGAGGCTGACGGGTGGCCGGATGATGACATCGCGCCTGGCACGCGTTGGGAAGACGTCCCCGAAGATTGGCTCTGCCCGGATTGCGGTGTGGGCAAGATGGATTTCGAGATGATCGAAATCGCCTGATACAAATTACATGGCGTGCTTGCGCCACGCCCACCTTATTTCAAGGAAACAACCAATGACTGCACCTGTCGTGATCGTCGGTACGGGCCTGGCGGGGTACAACCTTGCCCGGGAATTTCGCAAGCTTGATGGCGAAACGCCGTTGCTGCTGATCACCGCGGATGATGGTCGTTCCTATTCCAAACCGATGCTGTCCACCGGCTTTGGCAAGAACAAGGATGCCGACGGCCTGAGCATGGCCGAACCTGGCGCCATGGCTGAACAGCTGAAGGCTGAAGTGCGCACCCATACACGCATCAGCGGTATAGATCCTGGACACAAACGCCTCTGGATCGGTGAAGAAGCGGTGCCTTATCGCGATCTGATCCTGGCCTGGGGCGCCGAAACCGTGCGGGTTCCGGTAGAGGGCGATGCCGGCGATGCGATTTTCCCGATCAACGATCTGGAAGACTATGCCCGCTTTCGTGCGGCGGCAGCGGGCAAGCGTCGGGTGCTGCTGCTCGGGGCCGGGCTGATCGGCTGCGAGTTCGCCAACGACCTGATCGTGGGTGGCTATGAAGTCGATCTGGTCGCGCCATGCGAGCAAGTCATGCCGACGCTGTTGCACCCAGCCGCTGCGGCAGCTGTTCAGGCGGGCCTGGAGGGGCTTGGCGCGCGTTTCCACCTGGGGCCGGTGCTCACCCATCTGCAGCGCACGGAAGACGGCCTGGAGGCGCACCTGTCCGATGGCGAACAGATAGCATGCGACCTGGTGATTTCGGCCATCGGCCTGCGCCCGCGCATCGACCTGGCTGCGGCTGCCGGCCTGGAGGTCAATCGCGGCGTAGTGGTCGATCGTCAGCTTCGGACCTCTCACGCCAATATCTATGCATTGGGTGATTGTGCAGAAGTCGATGGCCTCAATCTGCTCTACGTCATGCCGTTGATGAGCTGCGCGCGCGCGCTGGCCCAGACCCTGGCTGGAAACCTCACGACGGTTGGCTATGGACCCATGCCAATTACCGTCAAGACGCCGGTATGCCCGCTGGTGGTATCGCCACCGCCGCGCGGTATGGAAGGCATCTGGACGGTCGAAGGGCAGGGGAGCGACATCAAGGCTCTGTGCCATGATCGCGCCGGCAGCCTGCTCGGTTATGCCCTCACGGGCGCCGCTGTTATGGAAAAGCTGGCGCTGAACAAGCAGCTTCCGGCCCTTTTGGCATAAATAACGGTCTTTCTGTCGGAATCACCCTGCTTTTGCCCTGACAAAGATCCAGTTGATACTGGCGCAGCCCTTGGCGGCGTGCCATTCTCACTCCCGTCTGCCGCAGCGTAGAGCCTGCGGCGCCTTGGGCGCTGTTTCGGAAGAACAGCACGGACATAACAACAAAAAACCCGTCAAAGAGGCTTCACCATGCGTAAACCAGAACTCGCAGCCGCTATTGCTGAAAAAGCGGACCTGACAAAAGAACAGGCCAACCGTGTCCTCAACGCCGTTCTTGAGGAAATCACCAGCGCCCTGCACCGCAAAGACAGTGTGACCCTGGTCGGTTTCGGTACTTTCCTGCAGCGTCACCGCGGTGCTCGCACAGGCAAGAACCCGCAAACCGGTGAGCCAGTGAAAATCAAGGCCAGCAACACCGTGGCATTCAAGCCGGGTAAATTCCTGAAAGACAGCGTCAATCCTTGAGTACGCCGCACTCTGATGCTTCAAGGAGTGCCGCAGAAGGAAATGGGTATGCCGATGGCCTCGGCTGCCCATTTTCGGGAAACACAGGTTGACTGACTAGTCACTAAAAAGTGCCGATATCTACTCGAAGTGTAGAGATCATGTTGGCAACTGACGAGTATTACCCGCTACACTGCGCCGCCAGTCATTTTCTATACTGAGGCGTTTACATGAAGTTCCGCTTTCTTCTCTGGGCCATGGGGCTGCTGATGGCCAAGGCCAGTCGCAAGAACCCTGCTTTCCAGCAACAACTGAACGACAAGAACCTGGTGTTCCAGCTACAGACGCTGGACGGCAAGGTTGCGCGCCACTTCATCGTCAAGGACATGCGCATCAGCAGCAAGAGCGGGACGGTGCCCGATCCTGCGTTCGCCATTGCGTTCAAGGATGCAGCCTTCGGTTTCCAGACCCTGCAAGCCAGTAACAAGCAACTGGCGTTCATGCAGGGTATTCAGGACAAGACCATTCAGATCAAGGGCAATCCGGCGCTGGTGATCTGGTTCCAGGGGTTGACCAAGTACCTGAAACCCAAGAAAACGGCCTGACTTGCTTCGATGCCCTCGTTCCCACGCTCCGCGTGGGAATGCCTCCGGCGACGCGCAGCAAAGCGCTCGCGTAGGTCGACGCTGGAGCGTCTAATGCTGCATTCCCACGCGGAGCGTGGGAACGAGTGAAGCTGGAGAGGGGTATTAGTTCTGTGTGAACTGCGAAGCCAGTTCGCGCAGCAGCACTTCTGCCTCAAGCACCTTGTTGACCACATCTTCAGCCTTGGTGCGGCTCAGGCTCAGGCGCTCGAGCAGTTCGTCCGGGATACTCTCGACCGGCCCGGAACCGATACCACGGCTGCGCAGCAGGCGCACGGCCAGGCAAACCAGGCTCGGGTAGGCGGCATGTTCGCCGTCATAGCCGGGGTCGTTCTGGAAGCGCAGGGCAGTCGCCAATTCGTCAGGCATATCCCAGAACCGCATCAGCCAGGCACCGATCTGTTCACGGCTGATGCCCAGCAGGTGTTGTTCCACATAGCTGTGGCACAGGTGTGGATTGACCTCAAGGTGTCGGCATATCAACGAGAAGTGTGGCGGAAACACATGCGCCAGTACCAGATAGCCGAAGTTGTGCAGCAGCCCGGCAAGGTAAGTCAGGCCGGCTTCCGGTCGCTCGGCACGGGGCATGGCGCGGGTCAGGCCTTCGATCACTGCGGCGGTGTAGATCGATTGTTGCCAGTAGGGCGTGGTCTGTTGCGGGTGATCCTTGGGCAGGCTGAGGGTTTTGCCCAGCGCCAGGCCCAGGGCCAGGTTGATTACCAGATCGAAGCCTAGGACCCGGACGATGGCGTCTTCTACCGAACGAATCTTGCCAGGGGACGCGTAATACGGGGAGGCTGCCCAACTGACGACTTGAGCGGCCAGTGCGGGGTCGGTCTCGACCACGCCGGTGATATCGTCGATGGTGGCGTTGGGGTCGACCCGCAGCTTGATGATCTTCTGTGCGGTTTCAGCCAGTGGCGGGATCTCGATGGTTGCTTCCAGGCGTTGCTGGATACGCCGAGCGGTGAAGGCCTGGACGGCCTTGCTGATCTCTTGCTGGTCGTGATCGGGCCGGTCGAGGTTGCGCTTGATTTCGTCCAGTGATTCGCCGAAGTTCCCGGCGCTGGCCTTGGTCAGCATCTTCTTGAAATCTTCGCTGCTGATCTCCAGCAGGACACCGGGTTCGCCCGAGTTGACCAGCAAATTGTCTACACGCAGAAGCTGTTCATCGTACAGGCAAGGCGAACTGGTGAGTGCTGGCAAGCCGGGCAGAATGTCGAGGTTGTGTTTACCGAGCATGCGCTCGAGGCGATCTTGCGGAACTGCGGTGAGCGTGCGCCCGGTCAGCTCTGCAAGCCGGTTCAAATCCAGCAGCTGGTTTTGCGCAAACAGCACCATGAGCGCGCCGACCGAATCCTCGAGCAGCACCGGTTGAACCTTGCGAGCCGAGCGCAGGGCTGGCTGGTCAAGTACCTCGCGGTAGCTGACGCCCAATTTTTCGAGCAGCAATCGGATTACCGAGGGGGCGTGTGGGATTGCGGTATCCAGTGCAGCGTCAGTCATGGTCTGTATCCACAATTTTACAATCGCAGCAGTATAACCACCTTCATAACGCAGATGGATCCATCTGCGATCAGGATTTATACCTGCCCATATTGCTGTCCGTGCCGCAGCCAGCGCTCCAGCAGCGGGCTCACGTGCTCCGGCCAGCGAGCCAAAAGTGCCTGGGCAGCATCGCGAACGGCGGGCAGCAGGTCGGCGTCGCGCATCAGGTCGGCGACCTTGAATTGCAGCAGCCCGGTCTGGCGGGTGCCAAGCATCTCGCCAGGGCCGCGCAGTTCCAGGTCTTTCTCGGCGATCACGAAGCCATCGTTGGTTTCACGCATGATGCCCAGGCGCTCGCGACCGATCTGCGACAGCGGTGGGTGATACAGCAGTACGCAATGGCTCGCCGCGCTACCGCGTCCGACCCGCCCACGCAGCTGATGCAGTTGAGCAAGCCCCAGGCGCTCGGGGTTCTCGATGATCATCAGGCTGGCGTTGGGCACGTCGACGCCGACTTCGATCACGGTCGTGGCCACCAGCAACTGCAGGGCCCCTTGTTTGAATTCGGCCATGACGGCTGCTTTTTCTGCGGGCTTCATGCGGCCATGAATCAACCCGACGCGCAGTTCGCCCAGGGCGCTGGTCAACTCCTCGTAGGAAGTTTCCGCGGCCTGGCAGGTCAACTCTTCCGATTCCTCGATCAAGGTGCAGACCCAATAGGCCTGACGCCCTTCGGCGCAGGCGGCCCGAACCCGCTCGACAACCTCGATGCGCCTGCTGTCGGCCACCAGCACGGTGTTGACCGGGGTACGCCCTGGTGGCAGTTCGTCGAGGATCGAGGTATCCAGATCGGCGTAGGCACTCATGGCCAGCGTGCGCGGGATCGGCGTTGCGGTCATGATCAACTGGTGCGGGCAGAGCTGGCCGCCGACGCCTTTCTGGCGCAGCGCCAGGCGTTGCTGAACACCGAAGCGGTGCTGTTCATCGATGATCACCAGTGCCAGGTTGTTGAATTTCACTTCGTCCTGGAACAGCGCATGAGTGCCGACGACCATTTGCGCGCCCGCAGCGATCTGTTCGAGAGCGGCGACGCGATTCTTGCCCTTGAGCTTGCCGGCCAGCCAGGCGACTTCGATGCCCAGCGGCTCGAGCCAGCGTTTGAACGTCACATAGTGTTGTTCGGCGAGGATCTCGGTGGGTGCCATCATCGCGACCTGATAACCGGCCTCCAGCGCTTGCAGGGCAGCCAGGGCGGCAACCACGGTCTTGCCTGCGCCGACGTCGCCCTGGATCAGGCGCAACATGGGTTCGGGCTGGCTCAGGTCATAGGCGATCTCGTTGCCGACGCGCTGTTGGGCGCCGGTGGGCGCAAACCCCAGGTTGGCCAGATATTGTGCTGGCAATCGACTGGCCTTGGGCAGGACAGGGGCGCGCTGGGAGCGCAGGCTTTCGCGCAAGCGTTGCTGCGACAGCTGGTGGGTCAGTAGTTCTTCGAAGGCCAGACGGTGCTGTGCCCAGTGCTGACCTTCGGCGAGCTCGTCTACGTCAGCATCGGCCGGCGGGTGATGCAGGTAGCGAATGGCGTCATCGAGCGGCGCCAGGCGATAGTCGCGGGCCAGTTCTTCCGGCAGCCAGTCCGGCAGACTGCGAGGACCGAGCATGGCCAGGCTTTGTTGGCTGAGTTGGCGCAGCCGCTGCTGGGTCAAACCTTCGGTCGTGGGGTAGATCGGGGTCAGCGTCTGTTCCACTGGAATGTCTTGTTCGCCGGTCAGGGCGCGGTATTCCGGATGATAGATCTCCAGGCCCGAGGCACCGGGGCGGGCTTCACCGTAGCAGCGCAGGTGGGTGCCGCGCTTGAGACCTTCCTTTTGCGCATTGCTGAAGTGGTAGAAGCGCAGGCTCAGCACGCCGGTGCCATCGCCAAGGCGTACCAACAGGCTGCGGCGCTTGCCCATGACCACGTCGGCGCCACTGACAACGCCCTCGATCACTGCGTCCTGACCAGGGCGCAGGGCACCGATCGGTACCACACGAGTGCGGTCCTGATAGCGTAACGGCAGGTGGAACAGTACGTCCTGCAGGTTCTCCAGGCCGACCTTGGCGAGCTTCTCGGCCATGGCCTCGCCCACGCCCTTGAGTGCCGTGACCGGCACTTTCGACAACTCGGTCATGGGGTCGCTTGCTTCACAGCCGGGGGCTTCGCAGCCGGTGGCTTCGCCACCGAGCACAGGCGAATCGAGTCGGCAAGCAACTCGATGGCCTTGGGCCGTGGGAAGCTGGCGCGCCAGGCAATCGCAACGGTACGGAAAGGCACCGGCGGCGTCATGGGCCTGACTTCGATAATCCCTGGCGCGTAATGGTGGCTGTCGACTGCCGACAGCGGCAGGATTGAAATGCCCAGGCCAGAGGCGACCATATGCCGGATGGTCTCCAGCGAGCTGGACTCTACGGTCGTGTGCCGGGCGCCGTCGTTGCCCTTGTTCAGGCTTGGGCAGGCTTCCAGAACCTGGTCGCGGAAGCAGTGGCCTTCACCGAGCAGCAGCAGGCTTTTGTCATTGAGCAGCGCGGCGTCGATGCTTTCCTTTTTCGTCCAGGGGTGCTCGCTGGGCATCAACACATAGAAAGGTTCGTCGTACAGCGACAGGGTCAACACGTCCGCTTCATTGAACGGCAGGGCGATGATCACGGCATCGAGTTCACCGTTGCGCAGCTTGTCGCGCAGTACGTGGGTGAAGTTTTCTTCGATGTACAACGGCATCTGCGGGGCGACCCGGTGCAGTTGCGGAATCAGATGAGGGAACAGATAAGGGCCGACCGTGTAGATCGCGCCGACCTTGAGCGGAGCGGTGAGCTGGTTCTTGCCGGCCTGGGCCAGCTCGCGAATGCCCTGAGCCTGTTCCAGGACCTTCTGAGCCTGCGCCACGATACCCTCGCCGACCGGCGTCAGGCGCACGGCACTCTTGCTGCGCTCGAAAATCAGCACGCCGAGTTCGTCTTCCAGTTTCTTGACCCCGACCGACAGGGTCGGCTGGCTGACGTGGCAGCGTTCGGCCGCGTGGCCGAAGTGCTGTTCCTGGGCGAGGGTAACGATGTAGCGCAATTCTGTGAGAGTCATAACGTGCGTCCATGAATTTGCGGCCCCAGCATAGCGGCTGCAATCGATAGACGCACGTTATCAGCCTTGGCCGCGTGTGTCAGATCAACGTTTATCCAGCGAATAAACAAAAGGCGCGACCACTTCGAGGCTGCCATTGGTGAGCAGCTCCTTGGGTGGTGGCGGCAAAGGCTGTGCCTTGCGGATCATCTCCAGCGTTGCCCGGTCCAGCGATGCGCTGCCTGAAGCGCCGGCCAGCGAATACGACAGTACCTTGCCCTCGGCATCCACTACGAAACGCAAGCGTGCGGTCCCTTGCATGCCGCGACGACGGGCATCTTCCGGGTACTTCTTGTACTTGCTCAGGTGGCGCAGCAGATCGCTCTGCCAGGATGGCATGGCATTGCTTTGCGATGCGACGCTGGGAGCCGGTGCCGCGGATTTCTGCGCAGGCGCCGTGCTTGGCGGCGTATCGACAGTTTCTTGCGCCGGCGGCTTTTCCTGGGGTGGCTCAGGCTTTTTCTCGGGCTTGGGCGGCTGAGGCTTGGCCTTGGGCTTTTCCGGCTTGGGAATGGCGATCTTCGGCTTGGGCGCTTCGGCCAGTTTCGGCAGCGGCGGTTGTTCGACCGGTGCTGGCGGCTGGGGTGGCGTCACAACCTTGGGCGGCGGTGGCGGCGCCGGTGCAGGCATCGGCGCCATCTCCACCATCATGGCGGCCGGCGGCAGCTCGAGCACCTGCGGAACCGACCATTTCAATGCCACGATGATGGCGACGGCATGGACACCCAGCACAATTGCCAGGCTACCGCCATAACGCGTCAGCTTTTGGCGCGTCGTGATCATTGCTTGGCTGCCGTCTCAAGTCCAACCAGTCCGACCTTGAGGTAGCCGGCCGCGCGCAAGGCATTCATGACTTCCATCAGATCGCCGTAGTCCACGCCCTTGTCGGCCTGGAAGAAGATCGTGGTTTCCTTGTCGCCCTTGGTTTTGGCATCGAGCACCGGGCCCAGTTGGGCGCGCTCGACCTTCTCGTCGCCGACGTACACGTTCTGGTCTGGCTTGACGCTCAGGAAGATCGGTTTTTCCGGTCGTGGCGCAGGCTTTGCCGTCGACGCCGGCAGGTCGACCTTGATGTCGACGGTTGCCAGTGGCGCTGCCACCATGAAAATGATCAGCAGCACCAGCATGACGTCGATGAACGGCGTCACGTTGATTTCGTGGTTCTCGGCGAGATCATCGCCACCTTCATTCAGATGCAGGCCCATGGTTTACCCCACTTTCACCATGTGCGGTTGAGCGGTGCGCTCAGCCGGCTGGTGGTCGAGGTCACGGCTGACCAGCAGCAGTACTTGTGCCGAAGCATCGGAAACCTGTGCCTTGTAGCCCGCGATGGAGCGTGCAAAAACGTTGTAGATGACCACGGCAGGAATCGCGGCAACCAGGCCCAGGGCAGTAGCCAGCAGGGCTTCGGCGATGCCGGGTGCAACCACGGCGAGATTGGTGGTCTGGGTCTTGGCGATGCCGATGAAGCTGTTCATGATGCCCCATACGGTACCGAACAGGCCGACGAAGGGAGCTGTCGAACCGATGGTGGCGAGGACGCCGGTGCCGCTGCTCATGTTGCGACCGCAGGCAGCGACCAGACGCTCCAGGCGGAAGCTGACGCGTTCCTTGATGCCTTCTTTTTCGCGAGCGCTGGCTGACAGGCGCATTTCTTCCAGGGCGTCATGGACCAGCAGGTGGGCCAGGGTGCCGGACTTGTTGGCGGTTTCGCTGGCGTCCTTGAGGCTGATGGCCTTTTTCAAATGAGCGATTTCACCGCGCAGGCGACGCTTGGCGCCCAGCAACTCGAAGCCCTTGGCGATCCAGATGGTCCAGGTGATGATCGAGGCGATTGCCAGACCGATCATGACGGCCTTCACCACGACGTCGGCATTCTGGTACATACCCCAGGGAGACAGGTCATGAGCCATGCCCAGGCTGTTGTCCTCAACCACCGCTTCGGTGACGTCGCCCGCAGCGCTCTCGGTGCCGGGAGCCTGTTCTGCCGCCGGGGCCGCGGCAGTGCCAGCAGGAACAACAGCTGGTGCTACCGCCGCCGGTGTGGCTGCTGGAGCGACAGCTTCATCGGCAAAGGCCACCGGGGCCAGCACCAGGCTGAACAGCAGCGCAGCGATACCGCGCCATGCACGAGGCTGGCGAACTGGCTTGGTTGGCGAAGCGAGGGGTTGAATACGTGTCATGCTGGCCGGACCTGAGTAGTAGAAAGAGGTGGATGTCCTTCGGGACCTCCAGGTGGGGCCGAGAACAAATCGGACGTCATTATTGCAAGTAATTCTTGTTAGCAGAAGTAATACGTTTACTAAATTTTTTACAATTGCTAGCCGCCTATCGATTTCTCCGGATAGGCTGGGCCTTTATCAGTGGAGTCGCGAGATGCCTGCCCCAACCGTTTTGATTGCTGGCTGTGGTGATGTCGGCAGCCGCCTGGCCAGGAGACTGATGAGCGAGAACTGGCAGGTTTTCGGCCTGCGCAGGAATATTTCCAGGTTGCCTGAAGGGGTGCTTGGCATTGCCGGTGACTTGTTCGCGCCAGTGTGCCCTGCGACCTGGCCGAGTGGCCAGATCGACTATCTGGTCTATTGCGCTGCGGCCAGCGTCCACGATGAGGCGGGTTATCGGGCGGCTTACCTGGAGGGGCTGGCGCATGTGTTCGGCTGGCTCGGGCAGCACGCCCAATGCCCTCGACGGGTGCTGTTCGTTTCAAGCAGCAGTGTTTATGGCCAGCAGCAGGGGGAGTGGATCGATGAAACCTCGGCCACGCTGCCAAGCGGCTTTTCCGGGCGATTAATGCTTGAAGCCGAGCGCCTGGCGCTCAATAGCGGGCATGCTGCCAGCGTGGTGCGCTTGACGGGTATTTATGGGCCCGGTCGTGAATCCTTCATGAACAATGTGCGGCAAGGTTATCGGGTAGCCGTCGAACCGCCACTGTACGGCAATCGCATCCACGTCGAGGATGCCGCAGGCCTGCTGGCCTGCCTGTTGCAGGCCGATTCTCGCGGGGAGGTCCTGGACGATTGCTACATTGGCGTGGACGACGATCCCGCCGCGCTGGCCGATGTGGTTGCCTGGCTGCGCGAGCGGATGGGCGTTACCGAGTGGGCGGCCGAGGCAAGCGTGCGCCGTACCGGCAGCAAGCGTTGCAGCAATGCACGGGCCCGGGCCTTGGGCTGGGTGCCGCAGTACCCGAGCTACCAGGAAGGCTATGCGGCTATCCTCGAAGAGCGCGCTTAGCGCGCCTGGAGGCTACTGGCGTTCAAGCAGCCACTGTCGGGCGCCCGGGTGGAGCTGGGGAATGTCACCTGGCTGGGAGCGATTGATGGCCTGGAGAATTTCCAGTTGGTCGCCGTCACGCTTGAAGATCCACGGATTGCCTTGCTGGTTGCGCTCCAGCCAAAGGCTGTCGTTCTCGCCGCTCATGGAGGCGCAGTCTCCCGCCAGGCACAAGGCGTAACGGTCCAGATTCGGCAGGCCGTCGAGGCTGCCGTTGTCGCGGAAATGGACGGTAGCGCCCTGGCCTGGACCTTCGATGATTTTCCACTCGCCTCCCAGGTAGGCGCTGTACAGGGCCTGCTCGAAAGTGGTGCCGGTTCGGGCTGCGATGGGGGCTGCTGCCGAGGGCTTCTGGAAGCGTTGTTCCGGGCTCCAGGGACTGGCGGTCTGAACCAGCTTGTTGCCGTTCAGGGTCAGGGTTTCGGTCTGGTCGCCACCGAACTCGACTTGCCACTGGCCGTCGCCAGTCTTGAGGCGGCCTTCACCGAGTTCGAAGCCATTGCTGAAACTGGCCTGGGCGGCCGCGACATTGACCTTCCATTCGAGATTGGGGCCGTAGCTCTGCAAGGCCTGGCGCAGACTGACGCCCTTGGCGGCAGCATCGATGGCCTGCTGGTTGATCCAGATGCCGTTGTAGTCTTCGGGTTTGTGGCTGGCGCAGCCGCTCATGAGTGCGGCCAGCAGCGATAGGGCAAGCGCGTAGCGCATGGCGGGGGTCCTTCCGGGGGATGAAGAGGCGGCGAAGCGCGAGTGGCTTCGCCGCAGAAACGTTACTCGATGACCAGGATCGCGTCCATTTCGACCTGCGAACCACGTGGCAGGGCAGCGACGCCGATGGCGGCGCGGGCTGGGTACGGCTGCTCGAAGTACTTGCCCATGATCTCGTTGACCTTGGCGAAATGGCTCAGGTCAGTCAGGAAGATGTTCAGCTTGACGATGTCCTTGAACGAACCGCCGGCGGCTTCAGCGACGGCTTTCAGGTTTTCGAATACCTGAACGGTCTGGGCTTCGAAGCCTTCGACCAGTTCCATGGTTTTCGGGTCCAGAGGGATTTGACCGGACATGTAGACGGTATTGCCAGCCTTGATTGCCTGGGAATAGGTGCCGATGGCAGCAGGGGCCTTGTCGCTGGTGATGACGGTCTTGGTCATGAATGACTCCTTGGAAGTGGCTGACTACGCACGCATGCGAGTGATGCGGATAACCCCGGTCAGGGCGCGTAACTTTTTGATCACACGGGCCAGGTGAACACGATCGTGCACGCTGACCACCAGTTGGACCACGCTGATGCGACCATCGCGCTCGTCCATGCTGATTTTCTCGATATTGCCGTCTGCGGCATTGACGCTGCTGGCCAGCAGCGCGATCAGGCCGCGCTGGTGCTCCAGTTCGACGCGCAATTCGACGTTGAATTCGCCAGTGACGTCCTTGGCCCAGGACAGCTGGATGCATTTTTCCGGGTTGTGCCGGATTTCACTGATGTTCCGACAGTTTTCCAGGTGCACGACCATGCCCTTGCCGGCCGACAGGTGCCCGACGATCGGGTCGCCCGGGATCGGCGTGCAGCATTTGGCATAGCTGAGGACCAGGCCCTCGGTACCGCGGATGGCCAACGGGCCTTCCGGGCTGGGCAGTTGCTCGCCTTCGTTGGACAGCAGGCGCCTGGCAACCACGTAGGCCATGCGGTTACCCAGGCCGACGTCTTCGAGCAGGTCTTCGATCAACTCCAGGCGGTACTCGGCAAGCATTGCATTGATACGCTCGGCAGGAATCCTGTCCAGGGCGCTGTCGAAGCCGTTGAGGACCTTGTTCAGCAGGCGTTCGCCCAGGCTGATGGATTCGGAACGACGCTGCAGCTTCAGGGCGTGGCGGATATGCGTGCGCGCCTTGCCGGTGACCACGAAATTGAGCCACGCCGGGTTCGGTCGCGCGCCCGGGGCACTGACGATTTCGACGGTCGAGCCGCTTTGCAATGGTTCGGAGAGCGGCGCCAGGCGTCGATTGATCCGGCAGGCAATGCAACTGTTGCCGACATCGGTATGCACCGCATAGGCGAAGTCGACGGCCGTGGAGCCTTTGGGCAGCTCCATGATCCGGCCTTTGGGCGTGAAAACGTAGACCTCGTCCGGGAACAGGTCGATCTTCACGCTTTCAATGAATTCAAGGGAGTTGCCGGCACGTTGCTGCATTTCCAGCACGCCCTTGACCCACTGACGGGCGCGGGCATGGGTGCCCTTGGGCTGTTCGTCGTCGCTGGACTTGTACAGCCAGTGCGCCGCGATGCCGTTGTTGGCCATCTCTTCCATTTCGCGGGTGCGGATCTGGATTTCGATGGGCACACCGTGCATGCCGAACAAGGTGGTGTGCAGCGACTGATAGCCGTTGGCCTTGGGAATTGCGATGTAATCCTTGAAGCGCCCCGGCAGCGGCTTGTAGAGATTGTGCACGGCGCCCAGTACCCGATAGCAGGTGTCGACCTTGTCGACGATGATCCGGAACGCGTAGACGTCCATGATCTCGTTGAAGGCCCGGCGCTTGCCGCGCATCTTCTTGTAGATGCCGTAAATGTGCTTCTGGCGGCCGCTGACGTCGCCTTCGATACCGTCGACCTTCAGGCAATGGCTGAGTGACTCTTCGATCTTGTTGACGATTTCCTTGCGGTTGCCCCGGGCACGTCGGACGGCCTGGTAGATGCGTGCCGAACGCATGGGGTACATGGCCTTGAAACCCAGGTCTTCGAACTCCACGCGCACATTGTGCATGCCCAGGCGGTTGGCGATGGGCGCGTAGATTTCCAGGGTTTCCTTGGCGATGCGCCGGCGCTTTTCGCCGGAGAGCACTTCCAGGGTGCGCATGTTGTGCAGGCGGTCGGCCAGCTTGACCAGGATCACACGAATATCGCGTGCCATGGCCATGGCCATCTTCTGGAAGTTTTCAGCTTGTGCTTCGGCCTTGGTCTCGAAGTTCATCTGGGTCAGTTTGCTGACCCCGTCGACCAGTTCGGCGACGGTTTCGCCAAACTGCGCAGAGAGCGCTTCCTTGGCGATACCGGTGTCTTCGATGACGTCGTGCAGCATGGCTGCCATCAGGCTCTGATGGTCCATGTGCATGTCGGCGAGAATATTGGCCACCGCCAGCGGGTGCGTGACGTAGGCTTCGCCGCTACGACGGCGTTGGCCGTCGTGGGCTTGTTCGGCGTAGAAATACGCTCGGCGAACCAGGTTGACCTGGTCTTTGCCGAGGTAGGTCGAGAGGCGATCGGCGAGGGCGTCTATGCTCGGCAAGGCTGTTTCTCCTGCCGATGGATATGACCCTGCGCCGTACTACGTCGACCAGGCATGGACTTAGACGGCCTCGTTGGCCTCGTCCTCGAACGCCGCGAAAAGCGGTTCGTCTTCAACGATTTCGGCTTCGGCGATGGCGGCGTAGTCGATCAGGCCTTCGGCGATTTCACGCAGGGCCACAACGGTAGGCTTGTCGTTTTCCCACGCCACTTTCGGCTCTTTGCCGCCGGTAGCCAGCTGACGGGCACGCTTGGTAGAGAGCATGACCAGCTCAAAGCGGTTATCCACGTGTTCTAGACAGTCTTCAACGGTTACGCGGGCCATGGTCTTCCTCGTAGCAAATGCAATATGCGCGCAGCCCGGATGGGCGAGCGGACTCGATAGTTTAAAAAAACACCAGCGTTAAGGGAAGCGCTGATTTTGCTTCCGGCTTCCCGAGGGCTCTGCATCGCCCATTTCAGCGTATGACTACAGCTTAGAAAAACTCGTTCAGGCGAGCAACTGCTTGAGCAAACCACCAAAACGCTGCTGTTGCAGCTCTTGTTGCAGGCGATTGGCGCGGAAAATGGCCTTCAAATCTTCCAGTGCGGTGGCGAAGTCGTCGTTGATGACCAGGTAATCGTATTCCTTGTAGTGGCTCATTTCGCTGACTGCTTCGCGCATACGGCCTTCGATGATCTCGTCGCTGTCCTGGCCGCGGTTGGTCAGGCGCTGGCGCAGCGCTTGCTGGGTAGGCGGCAGGATGAAGATCGAGCGTGCCCGGGGCATCAGCTTGCGAACTTGCTCGGCGCCTTGCCAGTCGATTTCCAGGATCAGGTCGTGACCGTCGTCGAGGGTCTGTTGCAGGGTGCTTTGCGAAGTCCCGTACAGATTGCCGAATACTTCGGCCTGCTCCAGAAAATCACCGTGCTCGGTCATGCGCAGGAATTCGGCGCGCTCGACGAAGTGGTAGTTCACCCCATCGACTTCGCCCGGACGCATGGCGCGCGTGGTGTGCGAGACCGATACGCGAATGTTCGGCTGGGCGTCGATCAAGGCCTTGACCAGGCTGGTCTTGCCCGCGCCGGACGGGGCGGAAACGATAAAAAGGGTACCGGTGCTGTGGTTCATGTTCTTACTCAATGTTCTGCACTTGTTCACGCATCTGCTCGATCAACACCTTGAGGTTGACCGCAGACTGGGTGCTACGCGGATCGAAGGCTTTGGAGCCCAGGGTATTTGCTTCGCGGTTGAGCTCCTGCATCAGGAAGTCCAGGCGCCGACCGGCGGCGCCGCCGGCCTTGAGAACGCGGCGAACTTCGTTGATGTGGGTGCTCAGCCGGTCCAGTTCTTCGGCGACGTCGCTCTTTTGCGCCAGCAGGACCATTTCCTGCTCCAGGCGCTGCGGGTCCAGTTCGGCCTGCATGTCGGCAAAACGATCGAGGACTTTCTGGCGTTGGGTCGCCAGCATCTGCGGGACCATCACGCGCAGGGTGGCGACCTCGCCGGTCATGCTGTCCAGTCGTTCGTTGATCAGGCGGGCCAGTTCGGCGCCTTCGCGGTCGCGACCGTTCTTGAGTTCCTTCAGCGCCTCGTCGAACAGGACCAGGGCTTCATTATTCAGGGCCTGGGGGTCGGTAGCATCGGCCACCAATACGCCTGGCCAGGCCAGCACTTCCAGCGGGTTCAGCGCTGCGGGTTGCTTGATCAGGCTGGCAACGGTTTCTGCGGCGGCGACCAGTTGCGCGGCGCGCTCCCGATCGACCTGCAGCGGCTTGCCGGTGGTTTCTTCGGTGTAGCGCAGCGTGCATTCGACTTTTCCGCGCGACAGGCCCTGGCGCAAGGCTTCGCGCACGGCGCCTTCCAGCTCTCGCAAGGCTTCGGGCAGCCGCAGATGAGGTTCGAGGTAGCGATGATTGACCGAGCGCAACTCCCAACTGAGGGTGCCCTGGGTACCGGCCCGCTCGACGCGGGCAAAGGCGGTCATGCTGTGCACCATGGGAAGTACCTCGCAGATGAGTGAAGGGAGCCGACGGGCCATTAAGGCGCAGGATTGTAGCGCAGTGCGGCAGATGCACCCAATGAGCTGATGTTACAAACAGTCAGACAAAGCCTGAAAAAAACCGACAGGTGCCTGCACAGAGGCGGTTTGCAGCGGGGTATCCGACGGTTGGTGTGTTACTCGGTTTTTTTTAGATGTGCCCAGTCCGGCTCGCGGGCTCTATAATGCTGGCAGATTTCCGTCCCAGTACAGGTACTCCCAAATGAAACGTCCAAGTGGTCGCGTTGCCGATCAGCTCCGCTCGATCCGCATCACCCGCAACTACACCAAACACGCCGAGGGATCCGTACTGGTCGAGTTCGGCGATACCAAGGTCATTTGCACGGTCAGCGTCGAGAACGGCGTGCCTCGGTTCCTCAAGGGGCAGGGCCAGGGCTGGCTGACGGCCGAATACGGGATGCTGCCGCGCGCCACCGGCGAGCGTAACCAGCGTGAAGCCAGCCGTGGCAAGCAAGGCGGCCGCACCCTGGAGATCCAGCGTTTGATCGGTCGCTCCCTGCGTGCGGCACTGGATATGAGCAAGCTGGGCGACATCACCTTGTATGTCGACTGCGATGTCATCCAGGCCGACGGCGGCACCCGCACCGCGTCTATCACTGGCGCCATGGTCGCGCTGGTCGACGCACTGAAAGTGGTCAAGAAGCGCGGCGGCCTGAAAGCCGGCGATCCGCTCAAGCAAATGATCGCGGCTGTGTCGGTGGGTATGTACCAGGGTGTGCCAGTCCTCGATCTGGACTACCTGGAGGATTCGGCTGCCGAGACCGACCTCAACGTGGTCATGACCAGCACCGGTGGTTTCATCGAAGTGCAGGGTACCGCTGAAGGTGCGCCGTTCCAGCCTGAAGAGCTCAATGCCATGCTGGCGCTGGCCCAGAAAGGCATGAAGGACATCTTCGATCTGCAGCTCGCCACGCTGGCTGACTGATTCGACATTGCAAGGGAACGCACCATGACCGACGAACTGCTGCCCACGCCGAGCGCCGAAGCGCGCCAGTGGGCGATGTTTTGCCATCTGGCGGCATTCTGCGGTCTGGTATTCCCGTTCGGCAGTCTGCTCGGGCCGTTGATCATGTGGCAGTGGAAGCGGGATATCGACCCGTTCGTCGATGCCCAGGGCAAGGAAGCGTTGAATTTTCAGATCACGGTGGCGATCGTTTCGATGATCTGTTTCGTGCTGATGTTCGTGCTGATCGGATTCGCGCTGTTCGGCCTGGTGGTGATTGCGGCGGCAATACTGACCATCATTGCCGCGAGCAAAGCCAATGAAGGGCAGCCTTATCGATACCCGTTCACCTGGCGCCTGATCAAATAATGATCAAGTAACATGGCATCCACAAAAAAGCCGACGTTGACAGACTGTGTGAAAACCTAGC
>NZ_VXCP01000021.1:0-3228 GCF_011355085.1 Pseudomonas akapageensis
AAACCCCCACACTACCATCGGCGATGCATCGTTTCACTGCTGAGTTCGGGATGGGATCAGGTGGTTCCAATGCTCTATGGTCGTCAAGAAATTCTGTAGCCAGAAGGTCTTGTCAGACACTCCAGCGAATCGGGTATGTGATGATTTGTGCGTCGCAAATTTTCGGTTCGTTTCGTCTTCACAACACCGCAATCTGGTTCTTCTTTCGAAGCAAGCAAATTGCTTGGGTGTTATATGGTCAAGCCTCACGGGCAATTAGTATTGGTTAGCTCAACGCCTCACAGCGCTTACACACCCAACCTATCAACGTCGTAGTCTTCGACGGCCCTTCAGGGAGCTCAAGGCTCCAGTGAGATCTCATCTTGAGGCTAGTTTCCCGCTTAGATGCTTTCAGCGGTTATCTATTCCGAACATAGCTACCCGGCAATGCCACTGGCGTGACAACCGGAACACCAGAGGTTCGTCCACTCCGGTCCTCTCGTACTAGGAGCAGCCCCTCTCAAATCTCAAACGTCCACGGCAGATAGGGACCGAACTGTCTCACGACGTTCTAAACCCAGCTCGCGTACCACTTTAAATGGCGAACAGCCATACCCTTGGGACCGGCTTCAGCCCCAGGATGTGATGAGCCGACATCGAGGTGCCAAACACCGCCGTCGATATGAACTCTTGGGCGGTATCAGCCTGTTATCCCCGGAGTACCTTTTATCCGTTGAGCGATGGCCCTTCCATACAGAACCACCGGATCACTAAGACCTACTTTCGTACCTGCTCGACGTGTCTGTCTCGCAGTCAAGCGCGCTTTTGCCTTTATACTCTACGACCGATTTCCGACCGGTCTGAGCGCACCTTCGTACTCCTCCGTTACTCTTTAGGAGGAGACCGCCCCAGTCAAACTACCCACCATACACTGTCCTCGATCCGGATAACGGACCTGAGTTAGAACCTCAAAGTTGCCAGGGTGGTATTTCAAGGATGGCTCCACGCGAACTGGCGTCCACGCTTCAAAGCCTCCCACCTATCCTACACAAGCAAATTCAAAGTCCAGTGCAAAGCTATAGTAAAGGTTCACGGGGTCTTTCCGTCTAGCCGCGGATACACTGCATCTTCACAGCGATTTCAATTTCACTGAGTCTCGGGTGGAGACAGCGCCGCCATCGTTACGCCATTCGTGCAGGTCGGAACTTACCCGACAAGGAATTTCGCTACCTTAGGACCGTTATAGTTACGGCCGCCGTTTACCGGGGCTTCGATCAAGAGCTTCGCGTTAGCTAACCCCATCAATTAACCTTCCGGCACCGGGCAGGCGTCACACCCTATACGTCCACTTTCGTGTTTGCAGAGTGCTGTGTTTTTAATAAACAGTCGCAGCGGCCTGGTATCTTCGACCGGCATGGGCTTACGCAGTAAATGCTTCACCCTCACCGGCGCACCTTCTCCCGAAGTTACGGTGCCATTTTGCCTAGTTCCTTCACCCGAGTTCTCTCAAGCGCCTTGGTATTCTCTACCCAACCACCTGTGTCGGTTTGGGGTACGGTTCCTGGTTATCTGAAGCTTAGAAGCTTTTCTTGGAAGCATGGCATCAACCACTTCGCGCTCTAATGAGCACTCGTCATCAGCTCTCGGCCTTAAGATCCCGGATTTACCTAAGATCTCAGCCTACCACCTTAAACTTGGACAACCAACGCCAAGCTGGCCTAGCCTTCTCCGTCCCTCCATCGCAATAACCAGAAGTACAGGAATATTAACCTGTTTTCCATCGACTACGCTTTTCAGCCTCGCCTTAGGGACCGACTAACCCTGCGTCGATTAACGTTGCGCAGGAAACCTTGGTCTTTCGGCGTGGGTGTTTTTCACACCCATTGTCGTTACTCATGTCAGCATTCGCACTTCTGATACCTCCAGCCAACTTCTCAATTGACCTTCACAGGCTTACAGAACGCTCCTCTACCGCATCACTTGCGTGATACCCGTAGCTTCGGTGTATGGTTTGAGCCCCGTTACATCTTCCGCGCAGGCCGACTCGACTAGTGAGCTATTACGCTTTCTTTAAAGGGTGGCTGCTTCTAAGCCAACCTCCTAGCTGTCTAAGCCTTCCCACATCGTTTCCCACTTAACCATAACTTTGGGACCTTAGCTGACGGTCTGGGTTGTTTCCCTTTTCACGACGGACGTTAGCACCCGCCGTGTGTCTCCCATGCTCGGCACTTGTAGGTATTCGGAGTTTGCATCGGTTTGGTAAGTCGGGATGACCCCCTAGCCGAAACAGTGCTCTACCCCCTACAGTGATACATGAGGCGCTACCTAAATAGCTTTCGAGGAGAACCAGCTATCTCCGAGCTTGATTAGCCTTTCACTCCGATCCACAGGTCATCCGCTAACTTTTCAACGGTAGTCGGTTCGGTCCTCCAGTCAGTGTTACCTAACCTTCAACCTGCCCATGGATAGATCGCCCGGTTTCGGGTCTATACCCAGCGACTAAACGCGCTATTAACACTCGCTTTCGCTACGCCTCCCCTATTCGGTTAAGCTCGCCACTGAATATAAGTCGCTGACCCATTATACAAAAGGTACGCAGTCACAGAACAAGTCTGCTCCCACTGCTTGTACGCATACGGTTTCAGGATCTATTTCACTCCCCTCTCCGGGGTTCTTTTCGCCTTTCCCTCACGGTACTAGTTCACTATCGGTCAGTCAGTAGTATTTAGCCTTGGAGGATGGTCCCCCCATATTCAGACAAAGTTTCTCGTGCTCCGTCCTACTCGATTTCATTGACAAGAGATTTTCGCGTACAGGGCTATCACCCACTATGGCCGCACTTTCCAGAGCGTTCCGCTAATCTCAAATCAACTTAAGGGCTAGTCCCCGTTCGCTCGCCACTACTAAGGGAATCTCGGTTGATTTCTTTTCCTCAGGGTACTTAGATGTTTCAGTTCCCCTGGTTCGCCTCTTGCACCTATGTATTCAGTACAAGATAACCATCTTGTGATGGCTGGGTTCCCCCATTCAGACATCTCCGGATCAAAGTCTGTTTGCCGACTCCCCGAAGCTTTTCGCAGGCTACCACGTCTTTCATCGCCTCTGACTGCCAAGGCATCCACCGTATGCGCTTCTTCACTTGACCATATAACCCCAAGCAATCTGGTTATACTGTGAAGACGACATTCGCCGAAAATTCGCACTTCTTGCTCAATTAAGAGCAGAACTCACAAATTTTACCTTAGCCTG
>NZ_VXCP01000022.1 GCF_011355085.1 Pseudomonas akapageensis
CCCCCAAACCCCAAACCCCAAACGACAGAGAACATTGACCAACCAGTAACCACTGCGTAGCCTTGCCCCTTCGAGGTTCTCCAGCCACCAGGCCGGAGCTAAGACGGGAACGCGGTCCAAGCCGCGGCTGCCCCCGCAACTGTAAGCCGTGAAAAATCCGACAATGCCACTGCGCTCAAGCGGGAAGGCGTCGGACCTGCCGATCGACAGCGATCGGCACACAGCAAGCCAGGAGACCTGCCTCGGACAGATTCTCACTACAACCGGGCGGGGTGATCCGGTGGCGAATGCGACCTCGTGCCAGGCACCGGGGTTCTCGTCCTGCATGCCCGCCATCCGCCAAGGGCATCCAATGAAAACACTGGCCAAGCTTCCCGTCACCATCGTCACCGGCTTTCTCGGCTCGGGCAAGACCACCCTGCTGCGGCACATGCTCGACAATGCCCAGGGCCGCCGCATCGCCGTCATCGTCAACGAATTCGGCGAACTGGGTATCGATGGCGAGATCCTCAAGCAATGCAGCATCGGCTGCACCGAAGAAGAAGCCAATGGCCGCATCTTCGAACTGGCCAATGGTTGCCTGTGCTGCACCGTGCAGGAAGAATTCTTCCCGGTGATGCGCGAACTGGTCGAACGCCGCGGTGATCTGGATCACATCCTCATCGAAACCTCGGGCCTGGCCCTGCCCAAACCCCTGGTCCAAGCCTTCCAGTGGCCGGAAATCCGCAGTGCCTGCACCGTCGACGCCGTGATCACAGTGGTCGACAGCCCGGCCGTTGCTGCCGGCACCTTTGCCGCCTTCCCGGATCAAGTGGACGCCCAGCGCAAGCTCGACCCCAACCTGGACCACGAGTCGCCACTGCACGAACTGTTCGCTGACCAACTGGCCAGCGCCGACCTGGTCATCCTCAACAAGGCCGACCTGATCGACGCCGAGTCCCTCGCTGCCGTGCGCCGCGAAGTGGCCGAAGAACTGCCGCCGGCGGTCAAGGTCATCGAAGCCAGCAGCGGTCGCCTGCCGCTGGACGTCCTGCTGGGCCTGGGGGCGGAATCCGAAGCGCATATCGACGCGCGCCGGACCCACCACGACCACCATGACGGCGACGACCACGACGATCATGATCATGACGCTTTCGACTCGATCTCCATCGAACTGCCGCAGGCCGACGAAAGCCTGCTGCTCGATGCCTTGACCCAGTTGGTGGTGCAACACGACATCCTGCGAGTCAAGGGCTTTGCCGCGATCCCGGGCAAACCCATGCGCCTGCTGATCCAGGGCGTGGGCACACGCTTCGACAAGCACTACGACCGCGCCTGGCGCGCCGAAGAAGGCCGCGTCACACGTCTGGTGCTGATCGGTCAGGAACTCGATGCCACCTTGCTCGAAAGCCAGCTGCGCGCTGCGCTGAACGCTTAAGCCATGCACCTGCTGCGGACCCAGCCCGGCGGTTTCGTGCCGGACGACAGTATTGCCGACCTCGGCCAGACACCGGCCGAGCTGGTGATTCTCTGCAGCGGCGATTCACACCTGGCACTGCTGGCCGAAACCGCCCAGCAGTTGCCGGAAGATTTCCCCAGCCTGCGCCTGGCCAACCCCATGCAGGTCCAGAACCATGCTTCGGTCGATTTGTATGTCGACCAGGTCCTGCGCCATGCCAAGGTGATCCTGATTTCCCTGCATGGTGGTATCGGTTACTGGCGCTACGGTGTCGAACAGTTGGTCGAACTGGCTGCCCGTGGGGTGCGGTTGATCCTGGTGCCGGGCGACGACCGCCCGGATCCGGAGCTCAGCAGCCTGAGCACCGTGACCGCCGCCGAGGCCGAGCGCCTGTGGCACTTTCTGCGTCAGGGCGGCATGGCCAATGCCCTCAATTTTTATCGCTGCCTGGCCAATTGCTGGCTGGGCCGCGACTACGCCTGGGAGGCACCGCAGGTCCTGCCACGTACGGCGATCTATCATCCTCGCAGGGCCCAGGCGCAGTTGCAGGATTGGCGCGCCGACTGGCGGGACGATCAGGCCGTGGTGCCTTTGTTGTTCTACCGCTCGCACCTGCAGGCGGCCAACACTGCCTTCGTCGATGCGTTCTGTGAACGGCTGCAGTTGGCCGGGCTTAACCCGTTGCCGATCGCGGTGGCCAGCCTGAAAGAAGCGGGCTGCCTGGCGCTGGTCGAAGACTGGCTGGATGAAGTGGGCGCCGAGGTCATCCTCAACACCACCGGTTTCGCCCAGTCCAGTCCGGAAGCACCGCACCTGCGGCCGTTTCGCCGCAACATTCCGGTGATCCAGGCTATCTGCGCCCAGGACAATCAGACCGGCTGGGAGGCCAGCGAGCAGGGGCTCGGCGCGCGGGACCTGGCCATGCACATCGCCTTGCCGGAACTCGACGGTCGCATCATCAGCCGCCCGATCAGTTTCAAGGACCTGGCCTGGCGCAGCGAGCGCAGTCAGTCGGATGTGGTCTGCTATCGACCGCACCTGGAGCGCATGGATTTCGTTGCCGAACTGGCGCGCCGCTGGAGCGAGCTGGGCCGTCTGCCCAATGCACAGAAGCGCGTGGCCCTGGTGCTGGCCAACTACCCGACCCGTGATGGGCGGATTGGCAACGGCGTCGGCCTGGACACCCCGGCAGCGGCACTGAACATTTTGCGCACCTTGCAGGCGCAGGGTTATCCGGTATCAAAGCTGCCCGAGAGCGGCACCGCGTTGATTCACGCGTTGTTGGGCGGCGTCAGCAATGACCTGGACAACCTCGACCAGCGCCCGTGCGCCCAAAGCATGGCGCTGGATGACTACCTGGCAGCGTTCGCCCGCTTGCCACTGGCCAACCAACAAGCTGTGCGCGAGCGCTGGGGCGAGCCTGAGGCCGACCCGATGTTTCGCAGCGGTCGCATGATGGTTGCCGGCCTGCGCTTCGGCCTGACCTTTGTCGGCATCCAGCCGGCGCGCGGTTATCAGGTCGATCCCAGTGCGGTCTATCACGACCCGGATCTGGTCCCGCCCCATGGCTATCTGGCCTTCCATTTCTGGTTGCGGCACAGCTTTGCCGTGGATGCGGTCGTGCATGTGGGCAAGCACGGCAACCTCGAATGGTTGCCGGGCAAGGGCGTGGGCCTGTCGGAGCAGTGCTGGCCTGATGCCTTGCTCGGGCCGTTGCCCAATATCTATCCGTTCATCGTCAATGATCCGGGGGAGGGCGCCCAGGCCAAGCGGCGCACCCAGGCGGTAATCATCGATCATTTGATGCCGCCACTGACCCGTGCCGAAACCTACGGCCCGCTACGCCACCTTGAGTTGCTCGCCGACGAGTATTACGAGGCCCAGCTGCTTGACCCGCGCCGGGCCCGGGAGCTGCAGCGCGACATCCTCAAGCTGGTGCGCGAAGCCCATATCGACCGCGAACTGCAACTCGAAGAAGGGCTCGATAGCGAGGCCGATGCGGCCATCTGGCTGCCGCGGCTGGACACCTATTTGTGCGACTTGAAAGAGTCGCAGATCCGCGATGGCTTGCATGTGTTCGGCGAATCGCCGAGCGGACGCCTGCGCATCGATACATTACTGGCCTTGCTGCGCATTCCACGTGGCGATGGTCGCGGCGCCCAGTCGAGCCTGATCAGGGCATTGGCCAAAGCCTTTGCCCTGGGTCTGGACCCGCTTGATTGTGATTTGGGGAAAACCTGGGAAGGCGCGCGGCCGCCGCTCTTGCAAGCCCTGCAAGGCGATGCCTGGCGCACCGTGGGAGACACTCGCGAACGCCTGGAAATGTATGCCGCGCAACTGATCGGGCACACCCTCGAGGGTGCCGTCGACCTGCCGCAGACCGACGCGTGGGCCGATGTCCGGGCCATTCTCGATGGCTTGCGCGACACTGTCGCACCGCGTCTGGACGCCTGTGGTCCGGCTGAACTGCAAGGGTTGCTCGATGCCCTGGCGGGGCGATTCGTTCCGGCCGGCCCCAGCGGGGCACCCAGCCGTGGTCGGCTGGATGTGTTGCCTACCGGACGCAACTTCTACTCGGTGGACGTGCGCAACCTGCCTACGGCCACCGCCTGGCGTATCGGTTTTGCCTCGGCCAACCTGATTCTGGAACGGCACCTGCAGGACCATGGGGATCACCTGCGTCAGTTGGGACTGTCGGTGTGGGGCACGGCGACCATGCGCACCGGAGGCGATGACATCGCCCAGGCCATGGCCCTGATGGGCGTGCGCCCGGTCTGGGCCACCGGCAGCCAGCGCGTCGACGACTTCGAAATCCTGCCCGTGAGTTTGCTCGATCGTCCGCGGGTGGACGTCACGCTGCGAGTGTCCGGGTTCTTCAGGGATGCCTTCGCCAACCTGATCCGTTTGTTCGATGCTGCCGTACAAGCGGTTGCCGCACTCGATGAGCCGGAGGATCTGAACCCGCTGGCCGCCCGCGTGCGCAGCGAGCGTGAACAACTGCTTGCCAGCGGCATGAGTATCGAGGCTGCCAGGCGCCAGGCCGGCTGGCGGATTTTCGGCGCCAAGCCCGGTGCCTACGGCGCGGGTGTGCAGAATGCCATCGACGGTCGCTTGTGGCAGAGCCGCGAGGACCTGGCCGAGGTCTATCTCAATTGGGGCGGCTACGCCTACGGCGCAGCCGATGAAGGCACGCCGGCACGCGAGGATTTCGCCCGGCGCCTGAGTCAGGTGCAGGCGGTGGTGCAGAACCAGGACAACCGCGAGCATGACCTGCTCGACTCCAATGACTACTACCAGTTCCAGGGCGGCATGCTGGCAGCGGTGGAAAGCCTCGGCGGCCAACCTGCAGCCAGTTATCACGGCGATCACAGCCAGCCGGACGTGCCGCGCATCCGCACACTCAAGGAAGAGCTCAATCGGGTGGTACGTGCGCGCGCGGTCAATCCGAAGTGGATCGACGGGATCAAGCGTCACGGCTATAAAGGTGCCTTCGAGCTGGCCGCCACCGTCGATAACCTGTTCGCCTTCGATGCCACCACACACCTGATCGACGATCATCATTACGCGTTGCTGGCCGATGCCTATGTGCTGGATGCCGATACCCGCGCATTCATTCAGCAGCACAACCCCGATGCCTTGCGCGACATCACCGAACGATTGCTCGAAGCCCAGCAGCGGGGTCTCTGGAGCGAGCCTGGCGATTATCGCCAGGCCCTGGAGAATCTGTTGCTGGACAACGAAGAAGAGGCCTGACGAATCCCCATGAACGACATTGCACATTTCCCCCTGTCTGCCGTGGTCGGCGCCGACGAGCTGAAACTGGCCCTGTGCCTGACCGCCATTGACCCGAAAATCGGCGGCGTGCTGATCGAAGGACCTCGGGGCATGGCCAAGAGCACATTGGCCCGTGGCCTGGCCGACCTGCTGGCCAGCGGCCAGTTCGTCACCTTGCCGCTGGGCGCCACCGAAGAGCGTCTGGTGGGCACGCTGGACCTGGACGCGGCACTCGGCCAGGGGCGTGCACAGTTTTCCCCCGGTGTGCTGGCCAGGGCCGACGGCGGTGTGTTGTATGTCGATGAAGTCAATCTTCTGGCAGACCATCTGGTCGATCTGTTGCTGGACGTGGCCGCCAGCGGTACCAACCGCATCGAGCGCGATGGCATATCCCATCGGCACAGCGCCCGTTTCGTATTGATCGGCACCATGAACCCGGAGGAGGGTGAGTTGCGCCCGCAGTTGCTCGATCGTTTCGGTCTCAATGTCGCCCTCAGCGGCCAGCCGGAACCCTTGGCACGCGGGCAGATCATTCGGCGCAGGCTCGATTTCGACAGTGACCCCCAGGCCTTTTGCGAGCAGTGGGCGCCGGCCCAGGAGGCACTGCGCCAGCGCTGTCAGCGGGCACGGGAAAACCTGGCGCACATCCCATTGGATGATCAGGCGCTGACGCAGATCACGGCGCGCTGTTTCGCCGCCGGGGTCGACGGTCTGCGGGCCGACCTGGTCTGGCTGCGCGCGGCCAGGGCGCATGCGGCCTGGCGCGGTGCCACTGCCATCGCCGAGGAAGATATCGACGCGGTGGCGGAGTTCGCCTTGCGCCACCGTCGCCGCGAAGGCGCGGCCCCACCACCGCCCACCCAACAGCAGCCAGCAGCGAGCGAAGCTCAGGCATCGTCATCGGCGCCAGGGCAGTGGGGCGAACTGCCGCCGCAACCCGTGTCCGCCGCAGCGCGGCGGGAAGTGCCGGTCTGGCCAAAAAAGCCCTGAGCATCCGCCCCCGTTTCAGCCAGGGGGCGGATGCCAGACCCCGTGCCGGGCAGATCGATCATGGCGTGCGCGGGCGTACCAGGGGCGGGCATGAGGGCTCGGTGCACTGGTTGGCGACCTTGCTCAAGGGCAGGCCACGTCAACGCAGCGACCTGCAGTGGCAGATGCGCAAAAGCGCGCCCCATGAGTTGTGGTTGATCATTGTCGATGCTTCGGCGTCGACCCGCCGTCACCAGGCCCTGAGTCAGGCCAAGGGTTTGCTGGCGCAGGTTTTCGATCAGGCCTATCGCAGCCGGGCGCGGCTGGCCTTGCTGACGGCCTGTGGTACCGAACCGCGCTGGCAACGACACGGCCTGAAGGCCTCAAGGGCACTGCAACCCTGGCTCGATGCGCTCGGTGCCGGCGGTGGGACGCCATTGCTGGCGGCGCTTGCGCAAGCCAATCACTGGCTGCAGCAGCGACAAAGACGCCATGCTCAGGAGCAGCAGCGCTGCCTGGTATTGACTGATGGGCGGATCAAGGAATGGTCTGCGTTGGCACCGCTCGGTTGTCCGAGTGTACTGGTCGATATCGAACGAGGGCCGATCCGGCTCGGGCGTGCGCAACAACTTGCCCGCGAGCTTCAGGCGGATTATCAACATATAGATGCATTGCGCATCCTTTAGTCTCGTGTATTACCGCTATTAATCACTTCGATATAAAAAGAATAGCCATTTGCCAGTTACTGGCAGATTGCTAGAACACTGCGCGGCTTACAAGTTCGCTTGCTAACGATTTTGGCGGCGCACTTTATGGCGCCGCAAAGTGTCGTCAGGAATTATTCCGGCATCTTCCAGGGTTGCAAGTCATAACCCTTCTGGCGCAGTTCGGCACGAACTTCTTCAATCAGACCAGCCAGTTGCGCCGGATCGGAATAGGTACTGCTGGGCACTTGTTTGCTGCCGATTCTGGTTCTGGTCCGGTCGATCACGGCCAGGCTCAGCTCACCAGTACCATTGGGCGCATCCCAGGCCACGCACTGGAAGGGTTCAAAGGCGTGGTCTGCAATCAGAAGTGCTTCGTTGACACGGAGCGGGGCGTTCATGGGGTCGGTCTCTCTGTGTGCCCAAACATGTATTTTCAACCGTTGCAGTAGCACTGCTGTTCGGTTGCTTACTTGTACTGATGTCTCAAGTGTCGGTTCGAGTCACACACAATAGAAAAAAACATATTTTTTCTTTGCACAGGTGTTTCGTCCTGCTGCCTCAGACGTTGAATCAGCGACAAAATTCCGTGCCCCTCTAATGACGAAAAGTACTTGCAGACCAACGGTAGTGGGGCATCCCGGGTTCATTGCTACTGTTACAAACAGGCTCGCCAACGCACTGTTTCCAATAACTTTTCCAATAATTGGCGCCAAGGAACGGTCATGCTTGATACAGCACCAACCCGTCGCCTGCTCATCGTCGATCCCTGTGACGATTGCCACCGGCTACTGCCCGGTTTGCGTACCGTCGGCTGGGATGTCGATAGTTGTACATTGGAGTCTGCCCCGGAGCATCCCTGCGATGTCGGGTTACTGCGTTTGCAGCCTTTTCACCTGGAACGACCCGAAGCGGTCAAGGACATGATCAGCCGCAGCGGTACCGAATGGATTGCCGTGCTCAACCAGGAAGTGCTGCGAGTGCAGAACGCGGGTGACTTTGTCTGTGAATGGTTTTTTGACTTTCATACCTTGCCGTTCGACGTCTCCCGGGTGCAGGTCACCCTGGGGCGCGCCTTCGGCATGGCGCGCCTGCGCGGCAAGGGGTCGATCCATGTCGATAATGCCGAACATGAGTTGCTCGGTGACAGCCGGCCGATTCGCGAATTGCGCAAACTATTGAGCAAACTGGCACCGACAGAGTCACCAGTGTTGATCCGTGGCGAAAGCGGCACCGGCAAGGAGTTGGTCGCGCGCACGCTGCATCGCCTGTCGCAGCGGCACGCCAAGCCATTCGTGGCCATCAATTGCGGGGCAATCCCCGAGCATCTGATCCAGTCCGAATTGTTCGGGCATGAGAAGGGCGCCTTCACCGGGGCTCATCAGCGCAAGATCGGCCGAATCGAGGCCGCCCATGGCGGTACCTTGTTTCTCGACGAGATAGGCGATCTGCCGCTGGAACTGCAGGCCAATCTGCTGCGTTTTCTGCAGGAAAAGCATATTGAGCGCGTTGGCGGCAGCCAGCCGATTCCGGTGGATGTCCGGGTCCTGGCAGCGACCCATGTGGACCTGGAAGGGGCCATTGCCAAGGGACGTTTTCGCGAAGACTTGTATTACCGGCTCAATGTCTTGCAAGTGCTGACGGCGCCCTTGCGCGAGCGCCATGGTGATCTGTCGATGCTGGCCAACCATTTTTCCCACTTCTATAGCCTGGAAACAGGCCGGCGCCCGCGCAGCTTCAGTGAAGATGCCCTGGTCGCCATGGGCAAGCACGACTGGCCGGGCAATGTTCGCGAACTGGCCAATCGGGTGCGCCGTGGCCTGGTGCTGGCCGAAGGACGGCAGATCGAGGCACAGGATCTGGGCCTGCTCAGCCAGCACTCATTCACGCCTTCGATGGGCACGCTGGAAGACTACAAGCACCGGGCCGAACGCCAGGCGTTGTGCGATGTGCTCAATCGTCACAGTGACAATTTGAGCATCGCCGCGAAAGTGCTGGGTATTTCTCGGCCTACCTTCTACCGCTTGTTGCACAAGCATCAGATTCGCTGACTTTCAAGGCTCAAACGACAAAGCCCGCCGCCGAAGCGGGCTTTGTCGTTTGTTAGAAGTAGTAAGGGAATTTCAGGCTGAAAGAGAAGTCTGGCGCGTCGTCGGTCAGGCCGATGGCGAGGTTGGGTACGATCGTCAGGTTGTTGGTTGCCGCGAGAGTCATGCCGATGTTGAAGTTGGCGGCGTTGAAGTCGCTGTTGGGCACCGATTGCCAATCGCCGTTATCCGGTTTGATCTTGCTTTTGCTGGAGAACTGGTCGGAGAAGGAAAACGACATACTCATCTTCTCGTTCAAGGCAAACGCAATACCGGCACCGAGCTGCCAGGAGTCGCCGAGTTTCACGTCGCCAGGTACCTTGGAATTGACCTGGGGGCTGATGTCGCTGAAGGAGTCCTCGATGTTGTAGGTGTAGGCCAGACTGCCGAAGAGCACGGCCGGGTCGAAGGTCTTGACCAGCGAGATACCCGGGGTGATCGACCAGACGCCGTTGCCGGTGGGCAGGTCCTGGGGCACGGAGAGGTTGTCGTTGTTCGGGTCGTTGACCAGCTTGATACCGTAGGGATCATCGCCGGTCGGCGCCTTGACCCGGAATGTGAAGACGGCATCGGGCAGGTTTTCCGATTCATCGAGGAACTTGTAGGCCACACCGACGTTGACATCGCCAATGGTCGGGTCGCGGGTGACGGTTGCGTCGGAGCTTACCGGGCCGGCACCGCCGGCACCGCCGGAGGAATAGGTCGACTCGCGGTAGACCACCGGTACGTTCACATCGAATTGCCAGCGCTGCGCCAGGTTGTAGCGGGCGGTCAGGTCCAGGGTCCAGTTGTCGGCCTTGATACGGTCGAGGTTGATGTTGCCCAGGAAAATCGAGTCCAGCGCGAGAAAACCGTTGAGCACCAATGCTCGGGTATCGATGTGGGTGTAGGTCAGTCCTGTCTCGACACTGAACTTGCCACCGCCGAAGAAACCACTGGCCTCGTCGTACAGGTTGGAAACGCTCTGGGCCGGTTCCGAATCTTCCTTGAGCGATTGCCCATAGGAACTGCCCGAGGTGCCGGGCGCACCACTGGCCACCGTCTGACCGCCCTTGACCTGTTCGGCGGGGGAGCGGGTCAGGCGTTTGGGGGGCGGTGTCGCAGGTGTTTCTTCGACTTGTTTCACACGCTGTTCGAGGACCATCAGCGCTTTCTGTTGTGCCTCGTAACGGGATTTCAGCTCCATGAGTTCTTGTTTTAAGGCTTCGACCTGGGGGTCCGGTGCTGCTTGCAGCAATGTGGCCGGGACCAGGGTACTCAGACAAACGACTGCTTTTAATGTCAACGATCGATGCATGGGTGAGCCGTCCCTTCTGACTACATTTGATGAGACTGAGCGTAGATCAGTATCCTAGAGTGCGTAGACCTTTGAGCTGGTCAAGGCTGCCGCTGATCGACCCGGTGGCCGGAAGGTTGTCGCGCAGCACGACGTTGAGCGAGGTCAGGTTGTGGACCTGGTTGCCACCGCCGAGCAAGGTGGTGTTCTGCATCAGCCCACCCTGGGCCAGGCGTTGTACGGTGGAGCCCTGATTGTTGTTGGCCACGATGTTGAGCTGCACGCCCGTGCCGGTCGAGGATATGCTCAGGGAGCCTGCGCCATTGGCGCTGGTCAAGGTCGAACCTGCGGCCAGTGCCTGGCCCTGGGTGTTCATCTGTGGTGCCTGGCTGCCTTCTTTGACGTTGATGTCGACATTGTTATAGGCGCTGTTGTTGTCGCCGGCCGCGCGCACCACCTGGGTGACGCCCTGGGTGCTGTTGAGGCCATTGCCACCGCTGACGATACCGGTACCCTGGGAGGCGTCCCCCGAACCATTGCCTTTTCTGTCGATCATCGACACATAGAACTGGGGCTTGATGGTCGTTTGTTGAATCTGCATCGAGGAGGTTGCGCCGATCACGTCACCGTTGGCGTTTTGCCAGGCGCTGGTCATGACGATCCCGAAACTGATGATCCGTCCCGGCATGACATAGCGACCGCGCAAGGTGGCCAACTCCGAATCCTTCAGTTCGATGGGTTTGAACGTTTGTGCCTGGGTCGGCAGGCTGGCGGTCAGGCAGACCACGGCCAACCAGAATGGAGTCTTCATTGGATACTCCCGGAGCTTCGTGCTCCCTTGACATTAGAAGAAGTCGCTTTGGATGAATCCGAAATCCATCAACTCTGCGTCTTGCACCGGGCTGAAGGTGTTGATGCGGTTCTTGGCGGTCAGTGGCATAGGTGGGTCGAGCAAGGCATTGGTCTTGTCGTAACCCTGGCCGATGATGGCGAAGATGATGCCGTTCCAGCCTTTGACAAAGTCGTCGACTGTGAAGCGCTTATGGCCAAGTACGGGATCGCCGATATACACCCAGCCGTTGTCGACTTTTTGCATGACCACAAAATGTTTGTAGCCACGGATGTCCATCAGTACCACCACCGGAATGCGGATACTGCTCAAGGTCTCTGGTTGTACCCGGTAGCCACGGGCACGCATGCCGATACTTTCTACGTAACGCTTCATGTCGAGCATGGAGAAGCCCTGGACCCGGACAAGATCCTGATCGGCTTTTGCCAGCATGCCTTCGATGATCTGTTCTTCATTCACGTCCAGCCAATAGGCCTGGCGCAAAATGGTCGCCAGCGCCGCTGCGCCGCAACTGAAGTCGGTTTTCTGTGGAATCAGGTCGGCAAATTTGCGCTCGCGTATACTCTGGATCGGCTTGTACACCACTGCTCCGCCCGGCAGGACAGAAAGTGGCATTTGCGCGGCCTCGCTCAGACTGGCCACACAAAGCAAAAATGCCAAGGCGATAATGCGCATGATCGGACGCCTTCTGATAGTGGTGAAAAAAGGCCCCCCGAAGGGGGCCTTCAGACCGCAGCATTTACATGGAGCTGTTGGCGATGGACAGGGAGTTGCTTTGTTGGTTGCCCACGCCGGCAGCCACGTTGACACCCACGTTGCCGCTGGCGCCGGTAACCGAACCGCTAAGAGTAGCAGTGTTGGTCACAGGGTTTGCCCAGCCAGTTGGGGTCAGCACTTGCCAGGTCACTGTGTTGCTCAACTCAAAAGAGCTGGCCGCACTGAAGCTCTTCTCTTTGTCGAACGAATCGGAGGTCGATTTATCGAACGATTTTTCAAACGACGAGTCGCGCGTTCTGTTGAACGAGCTGTCGGACGATTTTTCGAACGAGGTGTCGAGGGATTTTTCGAACGATGCGTCGAACGATTTTTCGAACGAAGAGCTGGACGTTTTATCGCGAGTCTTGTCGACAGCTACGTTGAGGGTTGCATTGAGCGATGCATCTACACTCGCACTGCGGGTGCGTGGGCCCCAGCCATTGTCCTTGGTAAGGGTCGCCTCAGCGGCCAACGTGGCATCCACGGAAGCATCCAGAGTACGGCTACTGGTAGAGTGCGACTCGTGGCTCCTGGAGCCGCTCGCATCGATAGACAACGAGCCACTTGCATCATAGCTGGTAGAGCCACTGGCATCGTAGCTGTTGGAGCCGCTCCTTTCAGAGTGTCTGGAGCCGCTCACATCCACGCTCTTGGTCGAAGCTTTATCGATGTGCAACTCGGACGACGCGTCGAAGGAGGAGTTGCCGCTGACTGTTTTGGTAAGCGACAGCGTAGTCACGTCGAACGTCCGATCGGCGTTGTTGATCACCACCAGGCCAGGACCATTCTGGGTGGCGTTGGCGTCGGCTCTTGCATTACCCAGCGGGGCATTGGTGTTGGCAATTGCCATGGTGTTTTTCTGTTGGTTCAGATCGCCACCAGCAATGTTGACACCCAGGTTGCCACTGCCGCCATTGGCCGAGGCGCTCATCGTAGCAGTCGCTGTGCTGCCGTAGTTGTCGACCCTGTTGCGGTTGCTGTATTGGTCAACCCTGGCACTGGCAGTGGCCATACCGAACACGAAGGAGTTGTCGATTGCGGATGCGTCGGACTGGGCGTTTGCGATAGCGGCTGCGTTGTCTTGTTGGTTGCCATCACCGGCGGCCACGTTGATGCCTACGTTCCCGCTGCTGCCGCCGGCCGAGGAGTTCATCTCAGCGTTATTGACGGTCCCTTCGTTGCGGATGTAGTTGTTGGTGCTGCTTTGCTTATCGTACGCATTGGCAGTGGCGTAGACAGGGACCTTTGTTGGAGGAGGGGTGTGGTGGTGATCGTTGTGATGGTTGTGGTGTCTTGGTGGTTTGTAGTCACCAGCTTGTACAGCAACAGCCATGACCGCAGCAATTGCGAAAACCAGAGGCTTGATTGCCATCGAAGGTTTCATGGTGATTCTCCGTACTTTATTTTAGGTAGTTAAGTGTTGTTAATACCTGTTTGGGTCAATCCGAGACCCGTACGCTCAGGGTGTTGGCCATGCGGTTTCCCACCCCGGCGCTCTGATTCAACTGAATCACCCCACGGCTACCGGTGAAGGCCTGGTCGCCGGTAGCGACCTGACGATAACTGGGTGCGGAATCAGTTGGATCGGAGTTGTAGAGCAGCGCCACGTTCTGCTGCTTGAGGACGCTGTCGTCGATACTTTGCGGTTGAGCACTGATGCTGATTCGTACGGCATTGGCTTGCTGGTTGCTGGCGCCCGCACTCTGGTTGACCCCCAGAATGCCGGTGCCGTTACTGAATGAGTTGCCTTTGATCGTGGACTGGGCATCCATTGTCGGATCGACTATGGTCCGCAGTTTCTGGCGAATCTGCGTGGTAGCGGTTGCCTGGTGGCCAACGGCAATCGCCCGGGCGTTGGCCTGTTGTTGCTGATCGCCCGCCGCCTGGTTGACCGAGAGGTTGCCCTGGTAACTCATGCCGGAGCTGTCGATTTCGGCATGATTGATAACAGGGTATTGTGAGATCACAGGCGGTTGGGCGAGGGCCGGGGTACTGCAGAACATGGCCAGGATCAGGAGTGAGCGACGCATCTCACTGGCCTCCCGTCAGGATGTTCAAAGCGCCCAGGCCTTTCTGAACGTTCGAGTTGACCATGTTGGCGATGCCGTTGCCGGGGCCACCGGATCGTCCACCGGGTATGTTGGCCAATTGCGTCTGATTGGTGATACCGGAGCCAATTGGGTTGGTCTGTTGCGTGACCAGGCTGCTAATGCCTGAACCACTGCTGACACTGGCAAAATCGCCGTCGCTCAACTCGTTCGTCTGTTTGAGGATATGCGCCGACGGGTTGGTATTGACGGTCGTGGGATTCGGGTCAGGTACCATCGGCGGCCTGGTTGCGTTGCGCGTCTGGACATCGCGCGTAATCACGACGATGCCGTTATCGGCTTGAACCGGCAGGCTGAAACTCGATCCCAATGCACATCCGATCAGCAGGAGGCGGAAAACGCCTTTATCTAGATTCCCCACGACGGCAATTCCTTCTTGAAGTGCGCTGGCCCTGGTCAGCATTGCGAAAAACCGAGCAGAAGCTGTGCCGCTTTTATTTTTTTCAATAAAAACAGTGGGTTGTTGTTTTTAGTTGATGTAGTCAAAAAAATGTTGTAAAGCCGGCGAAACAGAAGCCCGGATGCGGCATCGACCATCTATCCGGTAATGCTCGCAATGTGGTCCGTGGGGCGGTTGTATCGGCGGATTAACACTTTGCTCCGGCAGAGCTTGAAGTGCTTTAGCCTGCGGGTTTGCGGGGGGTGGGTTGTTTCAGGAATGGACACTTGGCAAGCAACAAGTCCGCAAGTCAGGCGTCCTCCAGCCGATTCGGCGCCTGAATTGCATCGCGTCTGCGTGTAGCCGGTGCCTCGCGGTCCCGGGTTTCGAGGATCAGTATTGACGGTTGCCTGACGCGATGGGTATCCAATCGCCAAGCTGTCAGGAATTTCATGTTGCTGGAAAGGGCTACGGGCAGCGTTTGGCGCGTGGGTCTGATAGGATTTCGGCGCAAAAGAGTCAAACCTGATTAACGTCTTGGTCTTATTGCCGTTTTCCTGGTCGCATGTCGCCACGCAAACGAGCTTGCCGAGTCATTGTAGCCACTAAAAATATTAAAGGAGCCTGCCATGCGCATGGCTTCTCGGGGGAATGATGGATTTTTGGACCGCCATGCAGGCAGTAATACTAGGGATTGTCGAGGGGCTGACGGAGTTCCTGCCCATCTCCAGTACCGGCCACCAGATCATCGTCGCGGACTTGATCAACTTTGGTGGTGAGCGGGCTATGGCCTTCAACATCATTATTCAGCTGGGCGCGATCCTGGCGGTTGTCTGGGAGTTTCGACGCAAGATCATTGACGTGGTCGTGGGGCTGCCGCGCCAGGCAAGTGCCCAGCGCTTTACGGTCAACCTGCTGATCGCCTTCCTGCCGGCCGTGGTATTGGGTGTTCTGTTTTCCGACCTGATTCATCACTACCTGTTCAACCCCATTACCGTGGCTACGGCCCTTGTAGTGGGCGGCATCATCATGTTGTGGGCAGAGCAGCGCCAGCACGTGATTCGCGTCGAGCATGTCGACGATATGCGCTGGACCGATGCCTTGAAAATCGGTTGTGCCCAATGCCTGGCGATGATTCCGGGTACCTCGCGCTCTGGCTCGACCATTATCGGCGGGCTGCTGTTCGGCCTGTCGCGCAAGGCGGCAACCGAGTTCTCGTTCTTCCTCGCGATGCCGACGATGGTCGGTGCGGCCGTGTACTCGGGCTACAAATACCGGGAGTTGTTCCAGCCCGGCGATTTTCCGGTCTTTGCCATCGGCTTCGTCGTCTCCTTCATCTTCGCCATGATTGCCGTGCGTGGCCTGCTCAAGTTCATTGCCAGCCACAGCTATGCGGCGTTCGCCTGGTACCGGATTGTCTTCGGTCTGATCATTCTGGCGACCTGGCAGTTCGGCTGGGTGGACTGGGCGACGGCCAAACCGTGAAAAGCGCTGGGCGCCCACGTACGGGTAATCCGAACGAGGCGCGAGAGGCATCCAGGCAGGGTGCCGTCACGCCTGTTCACAACCTGCGCGCCAAGCTGCTGGTACTGGCGGGGCTTTGCCTGCTGCCGATGGTAGGGTCACTGCAGATGCTCGGGGCGGGGCAGTCGGCACTGCCGTCGCTGGCCTACGTGCTGGCGAGCCTGTTGACCTTCTACCTCTACTGGCACGACAAGCGCCAGGCGCGCGGCAACGCCTGGCGCACTCCCGAACGGGTCCTGCATGCCGCCGAATTGTGTGGTGGCTGGCCCGGCGCCCTTCTGGCGCAACAACTGTTCCGGCACAAGACGCGCAAGTTGCCCTATCAGGCGAAGTTCTGGGTCATCGTCACCCTGCATCAACTGTTCTGGGTCGATCACCTGGTATTCGGCGGCGACTGGATGGGCAAGGCGTTACAACCTCTGCTCGGCACCTGATCCACTCAAAGCTTCAGCCCGACCTGCACGCGCTTGGGCAGGCGGCTGACCACCAACTGATGGGAGCGCTGCAACAGCGCAGTCAGTTCCTGGGGCGAGACAGGGTAGGGGTGCCTCATGCTTATCCAGTGCGCTCGGGCCAGATAGGGCGCCGGGTGGATGCCCGGGCGGTCGACGTAGCCGAGAAACAACTCATCGTCGACCTTGAAGGCCAGGCCATGGGCGGTCAGGTTGAGCGTCGCGAACATCTTGTTGCCCGCGATCGAAAACACACGCACGCCACCCCATTTGTAGTCCTCGCGTGCGCCCGGCAAGCTCAGGCAGAAATCCGCCACATCCTGTTCGGTCATCGTCAGTCCCTCCCTTGGGTTCACACGTAACGGTCGCCGCAATCCTTGAACGATTCGACCAGATGATCGATCCAGGCGCGCACCGCGGGCAATACTCCGCGCCGGTGCGGATACACCGCTTGCAGAAAGCCGCCCGGCATCGACCAGGCCGGCAGCAATTGAACCAGTTCGCCGCTGGCCAATCCTTCTTCACAGTACATGATCGGCAGGGCGGTAAATCCCAGCCCGGCTATCGCCGCTGCCTTTCGCACAATGAAGTCCTCGATGCCCAGGCGTGCCTCGAGCACCAGGTCGCGTTTGTTGCCGTGCTGGTCCAGCATGCGCAAGTGCACCATGCGGTCGCTTTCCAGTGCGCCCAGCACCGGTACCTGGGCCAGATCGTCGGGGTTTTCTATCGTGCGGCCTTCGAGGAAGCTCGGCGCCGCCACCAGGATCATCTGCGCCTGGCGCAAGCGCCGGGTCACCAGCATCGGGTCTTCGTCGCCCAGGTCGCGTACGCGCAAGGCGACGTCGATGCCTTCGGTGATCAGGTCGACACGGCGGTTGAGCAGGATCATGTCCAGCTGTACATGGGGGTGGGCCTGCAGAAAGCGGCTGATGATTTCGGGCAGCAATTCATGGGCAAGCCCCACCGGACAGGACACCCGCAATCGGCCGCGGGGCTCGCTGGTCATGCTGGCAACGGCTTCGTCGGCCATCTCGGCCTCGAGCAGCATGGCCTGGCAGTGGCGCAGGTAGCGCTCACCCACAGTCGTCAGCTTCAGTTGCCGGGTGGTGCGTTGCAGCAGCCGTGCGCCGAGGCGCTCTTCCAGTTCGGCAATGCGCCGTGACAGCCGTGATTTGGGGATGCCCAGCAGTCGTCCGGCGGCGGCAAAGCCTCCGGCTTCGACGACCTTGGCGAAGTAATAGAGGTCGTTGAGGTCTTGCATAGTGGTGCTCGATTGTCCTGTATATAGGACAAACTAGCGCATTTACCCTGACTAATCAGTAATTGTTTTGTTCTGTAGGATTATATCCAGCTTGATTGCACTTGTAGCGATCCGATCCCCCTTTCAGGAGAGTCCCCCATGAAACTGTTGCACATCGATTCCAGCATCCTCGGCGACAACTCTGCCTCTCGCCAACTGAGCCGCAGCGTGGTCGAGGCCTGGCAGGCTGCCGAGCCAGGCAGCAAGGTCACCTATCGTGACCTGGCCGCTGACGCACTCAGCCACTTTTCCGCTGCCACCCTGGTCGCTGCCGGTACCCCGGACGAACTGCGTGACGCTGCGCAGAAGCACGAAGCCCAACTGAGCGCCGACACCCTGCAGGAGTTTCTCGACGCCGATGCCGTGGTGATCGCTGCGCCCATGTACAACTTCAGCGTGCCGACCCAACTCAAGGCCTGGATCGACCGTATTGCCATCGCCGGCAAGACCTTCCGTTACACCGAAGCCGGTCCTGAAGGCCTGTGCGGCGGCAAGAAAGTGGTGATCGTATCGACTTCCGGTGGCTTGCACGCCGGCCAGCCGACCGGTGTGGGCCACGAAGAGTTCCTCAAGGTGTTCCTGGGCTTCATCGGCATCACCGATATCGAAATCGTTCGTGCCCACGGCCTGGCCTACGGTGACGATATGCGCAACAAAGCCATGAGCGACGCTCAGGTGCAGATCAACGAGCAGCTGTTCGCAGCTGCTTGATCGAACTGCTCACACAGCCGGTTGCGGGGTATACCCCCGCAACCGGTTTTTTTTTGCCTGCCTATCTGCCTGTCTGTCTGCCTGTCTTTCTGTGGGAGCTGGCTTGCCAGCGATTGGAAGGCGCAGCCTTCCCGTACGATGTTGAGCCTGACGCGGCAGGGGCCGCTGTGCAGCCCATCGCGGGCAAGACCCGCTCCCACAGGGTTTTCAGCGCTCCGCCAACGCGCTGATCAACGCCTGCGCCGCATCGAGCTGTTGAATCAGCCCGAGCACCAGCGATTTGTCATTCAGGTGCAGATGATCGACCACATCCCAGGCTGTGGCTTCGGCGTATTGGACCAGGGTCGCGGCATGGGCCAATGCGTCTTCGGCCGGGATGCCGCCGCGCACGGTGAACATGGGCTGGCCGTTGCTGTCGACGGTGCCGAAGGGTGTTTCCGTGGTGAACAGTGCGGGGGTTGAAGCGGGTGGATCGGGAACGATTTTGATCATGGTGTGGCTCCTACTGTTGTGGAGCTGCCACGTTCGTTTCCAGACGAATGGGTGGCAGCTGTACGCAGGCTGGAAAACCGGGACAATAGGAACCCGGCAGGTCCGAAGACCTCCCGCGCACAGCCGCCATAAACTCGCCTATGCGCCTATTGTGGTTCCTCGGGTTTCCAGGCCCGGTCGTTGAATTGGCAACGACCGGGCAAGACTAGCCACCGGCAAACACAGGCGCAACAGCATTCAAGGCGGGTTGATTATGCTTGGGAAATGTCGTTCAAGAAATAAAGAATTTGCCTACAGATAGACCGCTATCGCTGGCAAGTTGGAAGTGGCCCGTTTTATGCACGATTTTGTCCAGGACTGTGAACTTTCACGCCATCGCACCGCATCGGGAAGCTCCCTGATACAATAGTGCGCGGCGTGCGAGGTTCATTCGCGGCTTGGCAAAGGTGGGCATCCCGATGATGCGTCTTTGTGCGTTGTTACTTTTCTGCCTGGGTTTGAGTGCGTTTTCGGTGCAAGCCGAAGCAACGCAGTACCCCAGTGTCGGTTACCATCGGATGACCTTTCTCGATCCGCTGGATCTGCAACCGATGAAAGCCCTGGCGTTCTACCCATCCACGGGGCGTCCTCACCAGAGTCGGTTCGGTGGTTATCAGATCGCGGCGGGCGAAGAAGCGAAGATCGCCATGGGCCGTTTTCCGTTGCTGGTGCTGTCCCATGGCAACACCGGAACCCCCCTGGCGTTGCACTACCTGGCCACTTCCCTGGCACGCAAAGGTTTTATCGTGGTCGCGGTGCTGCATCCCGGTGACAACTACAAGGACCACAGTCGCCTGGGCACCCTCAGCAACCTGTACGGGCGGCCATTGCATATCTCCGAAGCCATTACCGCGACCCTGGGCGACCGGCTGCTGTCGCCTTACGTCAAAGGTGAACAGGTCGGTGTCATTGGTTACTCGGCAGGCGGCGAGACGGCGTTGATTCTCTCCGGTGCCCACCCCGACCTGCAACGGCTGCGCAATTACTGCCAGGAACGCCCGCAGGATATGGATGCCTGCAAGACCCAGGGTGAGTTGATCGCCGATCGGGACGACCTGGGGCCCGAAGCCGATCCGCGGGTCAAGGCGCTGATGCTGATGGCCCCGCTTAGCCTGATGTTCGGGCGTCAGGCCCTGGCCGATGTGCATGTGCCGGCCCTGATCTACAGTGGTGACAGCGACAAGCTGGTGGCCATCGACAAGAATGCCGACGCCCTGGCGCGCAAACTGCCGGTCGTGCCCGACTACAGGCTACTGGCCGGAGCAGGGCACTTCGTGTTCATGGCGCCCTGTACGCCGGAGCAGCGTCAGACCATGGCAGCGCTGTGCACCGACGCCGAGGGCGTGGACCGCGAAGGCATCCATCGTTCGCTGACCGCCGAAGCCGCACGCTTCTTTACCCGTACGCTAGGCAGACCCGACCGCGCAGGCTGGCAGACAGCCGGGCATTAATATGCTGCGCGACGAAACAGCAGCAGGGTCAGCAGCAAGCCGGTAACCGACAGCAGGGCCGCACCGCAGAAAATCCAGGGGTAACCCAGGTGCAATGCGATGGCCCCCATCATCGGGCCGGCGATCGCCAGTGACAGGTCGAAAAACACCGAGTAGGCGCTCAAGCCCGCGCCACGGCTTGAGGTCGGGACCTGCTTGATGGCTTCGACGCCGAGCGCCGGGTACACCAGCGACAAGCCGAAACCGGCCAGGCCGGAACCCGCCAGGGCAAGGGCCGTGGAGGGTGCCAGCCAGAGCAGGCACAGCCCCAGGGTCTCGATGGCCATGCAGGCGATGGCCACGCGAAAGCCGCCCAGGCGGTTGATCGAATTGACGAACAGCAGCCGCGCCAGGACGAAAAACACGCCGAATGCCGTCAGGCACCAGGCCGCACCTGACCAGCCCCGTTCGACGTAATAAAGCGTGATGAAGGTGGTCAGGGTGCCGTAGCCGATGGAGGCCAGTGCCAGGCCGGTACCGAACGGCGCAACCCGAGCGAATGCCGCCCAGAATGGCAGGCGTTCTCCGCTGGTCACCGCCAGCGACGCCTTGTTGCGGATGATCGCCAGCGCCAGCAAGGCGAGGACAGTCAGGGCGATGCCCAGTGCGGCGAAGCCCAGCCCTTCGACCAGCATGACGCCCAGCGGCGCGCCCATGGCAATGGCGCCATAGGACGCAATGCCATTCCAGGAAATCATCCGCGCCGTATGCTCGGGGCCCAGCTGGCCGATGCCCCAGCTGTTGGTGCCAACGCCAATCAGGCCCTGGGCGATACCGAGCAGTACCCGGCCCAGGATCAAGACCGTCAGGCTGAGCGCGGGCACGTGCATCAACAGGTTCGAGGCCAGCGTCAATACTCCGCTCAGGGCGATACCGATCAATCCGTAGATGATGGCGTGCTTGGTTCCCAGGCTATCGGCCAGGCGCCCGGCCGACGGACGAGTGAGCAGGGTTGCCAGGTACTGCGAACCAATGGTGAGCCCGGCGATCATCGGGCTGAAACCCAGGTCGCCATGCACATAGCCTGGCAGTACGGCGATGGGCAGGCCGATGCAGAAAAAGGCGATGAAGGTGTAGAAAACGATGGAAATGATCTGCAGGGTGATCGACATCGAAGACGAAGGTGCAGGTTGTTGCGCAGACATGAGGCTCGTTCGAGGATGGGCGGCTGAAGAACAGCATCATGGCTTGGGAGGAGGATAAAAGAAAGCAGGCTAACGAATTATTCCTACACCTCGCGCACCTCGTTCCCACGCTCCGCGTGGGAATGCATCCTGTGACGCTCTGCGTCACGTTCGGGGCGGTCGACGCTGGAGCGTCTTGCACCGCATTCCCACGCAGAGCGTGGGAACGAGGGGCGTAGGGGCTGATTAGATTACAACACCCTGACTACGCAGGTAGTCGTCATAGGTGCCGCTGAAGTCGACCACGCCATCGGCGCTCAACTCGATGATGCGGGTGGCCAGGGAGGACACGAACTCGCGGTCATGGCTGACGAAGATCAGGGTGCCCGGATAGTTCTCCAGCGCCAGGTTCAGCGACTCGATCGATTCCATGTCCAGGTGGTTGGTCGGTTCGTCCATCACCAGTACGTTAGGCTTTTGCAGGATCAGCTTGCCGAACAGCATGCGACCTTGCTCACCACCGGAAATCACCTTGACCGACTTGAGGATCTCGTCGTTCGAGAACAGCATGCGGCCCAGGGTGCCGCGGATCATCTGCTCGCCCTGGGTCCACTGGCCCATCCAGTCGAACAGGGTGACATCGTCTTCGAAGTCGTGAGCATGGTCCTGGGCGTAGTAGCCAAGTTCCGCGCTTTCGGTCCACTTCACCGCACCGGCATCCGGGGTCAGCTCGCCGACCAGGGTGCGCAGCAGGGTGGTCTTGCCGATGCCGTTCGGGCCGATGATCGCCACGCGCTCGCCGGCTTCGACGGTGAAGCTGAAGTTTTCGAACAGGGTCTTGCCGTCAAAGCCCTTGGACATCTTCTCGATGGTCACGGCCTGGCGGTGCAGCTTTTTGGTCTGCTCGAAACGAATGAACGGGCTGACGCGGCTCGATGGCTTGACCTCGGCCAATTGGATCTTGTCGATCTGCTTGGCGCGGGAGGTGGCCTGCTTGGCTTTCGAGGCGTTGGCCGAGAAGCGGCTGACGAAGGTCTGCAGCTCGGCGATCTGGGCTTTCTTCTTGGCGTTGTCCGACAGCAATTGCTCGCGGGACTGGGTCGCCGCGGTCATGTACTCGTCGTAGTTGCCCGGGAACAGACGCAGTTCGCCGTAGTCCAGGTCCGCCATGTGGGTGCAGACACTGTTGAGGAAGTGACGGTCGTGGGAAATGATAATCATGGTGCTGTTACGCGCCGTGAGAATGTTTTCCAGCCAGCGAATGGTGTTGATGTCCAGGTGGTTGGTCGGTTCGTCCAGCAGCAGTACTTCCGGATCGGAGAACAACGCCTGGGCCAGCAACACCCGCAGCTTCCAGCCCGGCGCGACTTCACTCATCGGGCCGAAGTGCTGTTCCAGGGGAATGCCCAGGCCCAGCAACAGCTCGCCGGCACGGGATTCGGCGGTGTAGCCGTCCATTTCGGCGAATTCGGTTTCCAGCTCGGCAACGGCCATGCCGTCTTCTTCGGACATTTCCGGCAGCGAGTAGATGCGGTCGCGTTCGGCCTTGACCTTCCACAGCTCTTCATGACCCATGATCACGGTATCGATCACGGTGAATTCTTCGTAGGCGAACTGATCCTGGCGCAATTTACCCAGGCGCACGTTCGGCTCCAGCATGACCTGGCCGCCGGACGGCTCCAGATCGTCGCCGAGGATTTTCATGAAGGTCGACTTGCCACAACCGTTGGCGCCGATGAGGCCATAGCGGTTGCCGTTGCCAAACTTGACCGAAACGTTTTCGAACAGGGGCTTGGCACCGAATTGCATGGTGATGTTAGCGGTGGAGATCAAGAGCGTATCCTGCGGGGCTTTTAGCGGTGTATTGGAGCGCTATCCAGATTCTTGGGCCAATTTTGGGCCAATTTCAAAACGAATCGGCAGCTTCTCGAGCTCCTTCCAATCGGAAGCAGAGCTGAGCCATTTGGCATAAGTGGAGAGCAACATTTCGACGCTGTGTCCAAGTTGGTTGGCGATGAACGCGGGGTTCATGCCGGCCATTAAACACATCGTTGCATAGGTGTGCCGGGTATCGTATTGGCGGCGTTCACGGATGCCCAAGGAGGCCAGGGCATCCTTAAAGTGTTTGATTGTAACACTCGGCGACTGAATCCACAGCCCGCCTTTGCTCGGCGGAAACACAAACGGACTAACAGCGTGCGGAGAAACTGACGCCATTTTCGCAACTGAGCTATTCGCTGGGCCTGCTTCAGTGCGTTGATGGCTCTTTCGTTCAACAGTATCTGGCGTCGGCGGTCATGCCGAAGACTGCGAATGTGCTCATGGGAATCTCCAGGCTGCCATCCGTCTGGTGAGGTGGCACCGAGGGGGAGTGGTTAGGTAGCATTCGCGCTTTTTTTCGATTGGCAGGAGAGCCAGATGAGCAACAGAGCACTTTTGGTGGCTTTCGGGCTGGCCATAACCGCTGCATCTACCACCAACGCGTACTTTATATACGAAGCAAGCCAGATGGTGCTGAAGTCCTACTACATGACTTCGGAAGCTGCAGAGCTGGCTCATAAGACAGGATATGCTGCAGATGGCGCCGAACGTACCGCTCAGGATCTGCGGTAACGCTCATAGGCGGGCGCCGGTAAGGTGCTGGCGGGTAGCGCCGGAGAGTTAGGCCGCTTTGCGCTGTTCAAGCACCTGCTGGCGCGCGGCTTCGTACTCGCTGCCCAGGATTTCGCTCAGGCCTTCCACTTCGCCGTCTTCCGCCTTCCGCCTTGCAGCCGAGGTTCAGGCACACGACGCCGCCGCTCTCGAAGCAGACTCCGCCGGTCATCCAGATGCCGCCGGTGTTCACGCCGATGGCCTGCCACATCTGATCCTGGTCGATCACGTCCGGGCAGCGCTCGGTCCAGAGATCGAGCGATCGCTGGTGCTCAACCTTCTCGGCTGCTCGAACCTCTTTGTCGCTGTCGTTGACGTGCTTTGCTGCCCGGCGCAGGGCGCGGTCGCCGTACTTATCCGCTCGGCTGCAGTGTACATCCAGCCTCGTGTTGGCACTGAGCTTGATGCCTCCGACGTAGTTGCGGGAGCCGCTGTACATCGGCGATGCGGCGCCGCCAAAAGCCTGCCCCTGCATCTCGCGTTGGGCGTTCCAGGCGGCTTTCTTGTTGTCACAGGCGCGCGCGGCGGCCAGGACGGTTGCTGATTCGGTCTTGTAGAAGTAGCTCACGGCTTTCTCCATACAGGCGCCGCCCTCCGTGGCAGGATGCGGCATGGTGGCAATTTGGGTTTAGGTAATGTTCAATTTACGGTCCGCGTTTTGGCGGATCAGGAGAAATTGAATGCTTGTTGATTACAGCAAAGGGCGATATAGGGTCGTTTGGGAAAACGGAGATCTGGTTGGAACAATCAATTTTGAGTGTTGCGTGAGGCTTGATGGTCAGATTGTCTACGAGTTCGACGATCAGGGCTGCCTCTATGATGCCAAAAAATGAACTAGTCGGCTTAGTTGGTGATGGTGAGTTCATGACACTCGAGCGCACGCTCAAGTACCACGTTCAGCCGATGTAGGATTAGCAACCGTTAACTGTTCGTCGAAACAGATTCGCAGAGATTCACGCTGGTACGCCAGTTCCAGCTTCCGCGCCACAGACGGTGATATCGTAATTTCGTGGCGCGGTGGTGTGAGCATCGGCAGCGCTCCGCCCGGGCTCAGCGCGTCTAGGTGATGAATCATCAGTGTCATCGCCTCGCCCTGTTTCTCGATGTCGGCTCAGGCCATCAGCTCCAGTAGTGCCTGCTTCGTACTCGGCCGTACCTTCAGCCGCAAATCTTCCTCCTGCAGCCCTGGCCGCCTTGTCGTGCCGGCGCTCGTCCCGCTCCCTCTGTGTCAAAGCCATACACGGCCTCCGTCGTTCCGCTTGGTGGGATGTCGATGTGCTGGCGGCAGTGCCGATTGGCGGCTCTATTGATCCACCTCACTTCCTCGTCTGCCGGATGGGGAAGTCGACTTCGTAGGTTTCGATCAGGCGGATGAGCACGTCGTTGCTGACGTCCATTTGCTTGGCGACCTGGTTGCGAGACAGGCCCACATCGCGTAATGCTTTGAGCCGTTCCAGCTTGGCGGCGTAGGGCGCTGGATCGGGGGCACGGTCATGCCCGCGATTTGACGTGCTGACCTTGAATAAGAAGCCGCCTTTCTTGGCGATCCGGTGCAGGGTGGCGGTGGAGATGCCCATGCAATTAACGACCTGGTGCAGGCTGATAGCGGTGCCTATGCCGCTGGCGGAGGTACCGCGAGCGTGCATAACGCCCGCATGCGCAACACCGCGCCCGGTGATGGCTGGCGGTACCGGGGCAGGGGGCTGATTCAGGTGACAGGGATGACCAACTATCTTAATGCCGGCGCTGCTTTGGGCCTTGACCTTGTTGCGCAGCCTGAACTACTCGTGCGGCCGGAGCATGCTGCGATGTCGGCGGCGTGGTTCTGGTCGGTCAAAGGGCTGAACGAACTGGCCGATGCCGGGCTGTTCGACATGATTACCCGCAAGATCAATGGCGGGCTCAATGACCAGGCTGAGCGCTTGGCGTTGCGCGATCGCGCGGTGCAGGTGTTGGCATGAGCTCCGTGAAGTGGGTCGCAGCGTTCGCTGTTGTCCTGCTGCTGATGGCTGGCAGCGGGGCGGTCGCCTGGCGCTGGCAGGCCAACAGCTACGCCGCCAAGCTGACCAGCCAGGAATCTACGCATCAAGCCGACCTTACTGCAATTGCCAATGCTGGTGCTACTCAGTCCCGCCAAGCGCTGGAGAAGCAGCAGACCGCCGAGCAGGCCTTGGCCTATCTCGACAGTAAAACCACTATGGAGAAAGCCAATGCACTCGCTGAAAATGAAACTCTGCGCCGTGCTGTCGCTGATGGCGCTCGCCGGCTCCGGCTGCGCATCGCGGGAAGTTGTCGTGCCGGTGGTAGCAACGTGCCCGGTACCGCCAGCGCCGCCAGATTGGGCAATGCAGGCGACATCGAACTCTCTGCAGCTGCTGGACGGACTGTTTTCGATTTCAGAACAGGAGTCATCGCCGACCAATCAGCCTTGATAGCGCTGCAGGCATGTGTCAGGGATGTTTGTTCGAAGTGATAGTTACGAGCCCTGCGATGCCAAAACAGGCGCATCGTTATCGGAAGCCTCGCATGCTACCTCGGCGATAGTCTCTGATAGGGAGCCTTTGTAAATGGGGGTCGACTCGCGATCCTGTTTTGCCGAGGCCAAGTCTTCCACTATGTTGGCCGATCCAAGAAATCGCACAGTGCGATCGGCGCAATTCAACACGCGCTTAGCATAGCTGGTACCGATGACTCCTACCCGCTTGGTAACCACCGTTCTATCGGCGCTGTCCCCGGTCATAGAAACGATTGAAAAGGTGGCATCATCCAGGTCAGATGATATTTGCGGGGCATCGGCCAATGCTGAAGTCGCATTCAAAGATAGGAGGCAGGACAAAAACACAAGTTTCTTCATGGTGGCTTCCTTGCGGTGGTGCTAGTGATAATTGCGGGACAGCATGTTACATCAAAAGTTCGGTTTTGTTTCGAATGGTTACCTATTTCGATAGTTCGTAGACAATCCGAGCGGTAAAAAGCGTACTACCCAGTTTAATGTACCCATTTGAAACTGTTTTTACATACAGTTTGCGGCGGCGGGATGTATCTCCTGATCACCAAACGAGGCTCAAGGGCGTAGCCAGGCCGCAAAAGGACATCCTCGCCATCGAGCCATCGAGCCATCGAGCCATCGAGCCATCGAGCCATCGAGCCATCGAGCCATTGAGGAGCGACCTGCGTGTGCAGGAGCTTGATTGCCGAGTGCTGAGTCGCAAGGCGAATGTAGCCAGGGTGCGGCCCGCATTGCCGCTCGATCCTGATCCGATCAACCCGTTGCTTGATACCACGCTGGCCAGCATGTCGACCGGTGGTTTCGTGCTGAGCGGCGTGGAGGATATCGACGGCTGCCTCTCTGCGCAGTCGTGATGGTGTCGGGCTGAGTAGGGGGTTGTGGGGGCTATAAAAAGGAAGGGATCGGGCAGAACGCCAAGGGAAGCGCAGTAAAAAGGCTGGCAATTGTAAATAATTGCGAGCCTTACGATTTACTTTTTATAGTCGACGGAAATTTTTGTGCCCAAGGGGAGCGTGCCAATTTCGTAGTCAGGCGACCACGTAGCGATATTGTGCGCAGCGATTGCTATGCCTGCCCCGGCCGCAATGACTGTCCCCCAGCCTGTCCATGCGGCGGCTCCCATCGCAGCAACCCGACCTATTGTGTAGACGCGGCATTTCATTCCTTGGGACTCAACCAGCTTTTCAAGCGTTTTGACCGCTGCGCTGGTTTTCAGGTGGTCCGGGCATTCCAAGACAAAACTCTCATGGTTCTTGAGCTTCTGCTTAATTTGCTCGTCGGAAACCGAGTCAACGTCGTAAACGTTCACATCCATGCCAACCTCTCCTATACAGTGTTTTTACCTAAGTAGCATATCGGCGACAGATCTAAATGCTTTAGCGAAAATCAGGTGTCCGCTGCGCCTGAGTCTGAGCTCGCACCTGAAATGCAGCGGAAGCGATGCGCAGTGTTTACGGGGGTTTTAGCCTCTCCAAAACGCTCCATTTCGCATAAATTGGCCCAAGCGCCTATACCTCTAGTTCTGCAACGCTAAACCAGACGGATCAGAGGCCTTGCAAGCGACTTCGGCGATACTCGCTGATAGGGAGCCTTTGAAAATGGGGGTTGTCTCGGGATCCGGCTTTGCTGAGACCAGGTCCTCCATTGTTTTACCCGATCCAAGAAATAGCACCGTGTGGTCGCCGCAGTTGAACGCGCGCTTGGCATAGCTGGCACCGCTGGTTCCTACCCGCTTGGTAACCACCGTTCTATCGGCACTGTCCCCGGCAATAGCAACGATTGAATAGGTGGCATCATCTTGTTCAGATGAGATTTGCAGGGCATCTGCCATTGCTGAAGTTGCATTCAAGGACAGGATGCAGGACAAAAACACAATCTTCTTCATGATGGCTTCCTTGCGGTTGTGTTGGGTGGGGTGAAACCGATGATCGCGCGACAGCAGGGTACATCAATAGTTCGGTAATTTTTGTTACTAATGGTTAAAATTATCCAGGTTATTGTCCGCTGGCACCGCCTCCTGCGCTGGAACCTGCTCCGGTCCCCGCACCGCTACCACTCGAACCACCTGCGTCGCCCGTGCCACCGGTTCCGGATCCCATTGTTCGATTGATGGCTGTTCCCGAGCTTTTACCCTTGCCGGTATTTCTGCTGTCGCTCGGATGAACGGTGGTGGCGCGGTCGATGGCCTCGCTGGCCGGGCCCGGCAGTGCATCCGGGGTTGCCGTTGTGCTGCCGGGCATGTTGAACGACTTGGGTGTTGCCGGGAACCCGTTATAAGGCACGGATTCAGCAAGCGCTGTGACAGCCGGAACACTCAGGGCAGTTGCCAGTAAAAACCAGGTTATGAATCTTTTCATCATGGCGTCTCCTGGGGTGAGTCGTTCCCTGACAGTTGCCGGCAAGCCTTCGAGGAAGGATCGTCAGTAACCGCCGCCACCTCCGCTGGTAATGGACTCCTTGTCATCGCGTTGCTTGGCGCTCCATTGCGCGCAAGTCATGAAGCCGGTGTGATCCACCTTGTCAGCTGCATCGAAGCTGACGGCATAGGGCTGCTGCTGGTTGGCATGGGTCAAGCGGTAATCGAGGCAGGAGCCGGGGCGTTCCGTGCGGGTGCTCTGGGATGCAGGCTGGCCAGCGATACTGAGGACCTGTTGCTTGCTCATGCCTTTGTCGACTTTTGCGACCAGTGGCTGGTCCCGATAGGTGTCGTAGAGAGGGTCGGCGCAACCACCCAGCGTCGCCAGCACAATACAGGTTGCGAGAAGTTGCTTGTTCATGGGGTCTCCCGGTGTCTGAGTGAGTCGCGGAAGACGGCCGGCTACTGCGGGTGGGCGAATTTCGTCCGGAACCAGTCGTCGAGCATGGCCTTTTCAGCATATAACCGGTCGTTGCTTCCCGCACGGCCGGGGCGTTGCAGGTAGAGCTGGTCCATTACCCGTGCATCGTCCTGGCTGAGTACCCGGCCATCCTGTTTGAGCACATAATGCGGGTTGATGATTGGCCACGTGATATCGCGCATGAAGCGGACCTGGCTGGCATTGGGGCGCCAGGGTTCGTAGCGGCCGGCGAGGTCGATATCGTCGACTTCGATCTGCAATTGCTGGCCGGGCTTGAGGTAGCGCGCGCCGAGGCGCTCCATATAGCTGCTCAGGCTGTTCATGACATAGTCATCGGCACCGCGCTCGTAACCGTTGGCGTTCAAGCTGGCATCGCTAAAGGATTCAGGGTGCTTGTAGCTGATATCCACCACTTTGGTGGTGGCCGCCAAAGACTGGCTGCAGATCAACAACGTCAGTGCTGCCAGTGTGGCAATTGACACTATCACACGCACGTTTCACCTCCCGTCCACGCGTTGGGCTGGCTGCCGCACTATAGTTATTCTACGCCCCTGGTACTGGTTTCAGCATGAGCAGACTGCTTCACCTTTCAGCCAATAGTGCAGGGCGCGATTTCGCCGTGGGAGATATCCATGGCCATTTCACGCGGCTGCAATTCGCCCTCGATGGGGTGGGGTTCGATGCGTCCTGTGATCGCCTGTTCAGTGTCGGCGACCTGGTCGACCGCGGCCCGGAAAGCGAGCGATCCCTCGAATGGTTGGATAAGCCCTGGTTTTACGCCGTGCAAGGCAATCACGAAGCCTTGGCCATAGCCCATGTGTGCGGTGGTTATCTGGATTACTCGATGTACCGTGCCAGTGGGGGTGGCTGGTTCCTGGACTTGCCGCGACAGGAGCAGGAGGTGTTCGCCAGCCGTTTCGATCGCATGCCCCTGGCGATCGAGCTGGAGACTCCAGGCGGCGTGGTTGCGCTGGTGCATGCCGACTGTCCGTTCTCGAGTTGGGCGCCCTTGCGCGAAATCCTGGTCGAGGGCGGTAGCATGCTGACGGCGGTGCAGGAAGTCTGTCAGTGGTCAAGAAGGCGCTTGCAGCAAGAGCGAACGGACGGCGTCGAAGGGGTGCGAGCCCTGATCGTGGGGCACACCCCCTTGCGGCAGGTGGCGGTGCTGGGCAATGTCTACCATATCGACACGGCGGGATGGGCCTCGGGGTATTTCACCGTGCTGGATCTGCATACCCTCGAGGCCGTGCCTTTTACCAGCTGATGCGTACGCCCGCGTTGCTGGCGATCCCTTCCTGATTGTTAGTGTCCAGGTTGGTCTTGTAGTCAAGGCTGACATAGGTACTGACTGATTTTGACAATTGGGCGACTACACCGAAGCCAATGTCGGCCGAGGAGGACTTGTGCTCGGTCTTGATGCTGTCGAAAGCGTTGTAGGTCACCGTGTCATAGCCACCGAATGTTCGCCAGGCATTGGCTCGCAAGTAAGGCTCCACCGGAATGTTCCGAATCTGATAGCGTCCTTTCAAACGAGCGCCGAGCCGGGCGGTAGTTGAGTCCTGGGAGTCGAAGGAGACGTCGGAAATCCCGTCGTTCTGGCCGTCCAGGCGGATCTGCTGGTTGATGATCTGCACCTGTGGCTCGACGGCCCAGTTGTCGGACACCTTGATCGGATAACCACCCTCGGCCGAAAGGGTGCGGCCGTGGCCTTTGGTATCGAGCTTGACGCCACGTTCGGAGCGACTGTCCCCGTCCAGCCATGAATACATGGCCACCAGATCGATGTACCAGCCCTGGGGCTCGGAGATTGTCCAGTAGGCGCCGATATGCTCGCCATTGAGCTTTGTTTTACCGGCCCGGGTATTCTCGAATCCTCCGGCGAAGCCATCGACGTCCCCGCGCAGGCGGCTCTTGCCGACGAACATCCCGGCCCGTTGATAGAGCCCGTCGCTGGTTTGCGAGGCAAACCCGTCATGGCCGACCTGGAAGCCCTGGTCCGAACCGTCAAGGCGTGGAGAGGCGGCGCCGGTCCAGCTTTTGCGCAGCTCACTGCCGTAGACCCGGCCCCAGCCGGCCGGTACGAACCCGGTTTCAGTCAGCAGGCTCTGCTCGCCCTGACGATCGTGGAAGGTGGCGAGGAAGTTCATGAGCATCAGTTGGGCGGCAGGTACCACGACCGAGTAGACCGGCACTTCGAGGCGGTAGAGCGGGATAGGGTCTGCACCCACCACAGCCGGCGGCAATGGCGGCGAGTCCATGGCAGGGGTTGGCAAGATCTCGGCGGGGATCTCCACAGGTGTGGTCACAGGTGGCTGTACGGGATCGACCGGAGCCCGAGGCGCGGGGGCGACGACACTGTTGCGCAGGAACCAGCTGTTTTCCGATCCTGCGCTGCGACCACCCTTGAACAAGACGTACTGGTAGGCCCCGGCCGAAAGCGAACCGCCTTTGAGCGAGAACGCATCGGCGCTGCTGACGGCACCATTGCGAGCCTGTACAACCTCGATGCCATTGTTCAGGGTCGCGGCCCCCGGACCATTGAGGTTGCTGACGGTGATCTGCGTGTTACCGCTGATATTGCCCTGGTCGACCACCAGTTTGTCGGTCCTGGAACTGTCGTCGCCCAGAACGGTTTGCAGCCAGAGTTGGCCGCCGCTGCCGGTATAATTGCCATGCACGGTCAGTGAGTCGGTGGCGGCGCTGCTGCCGGTGGTCATGTCGATGGTCCCGGCATTGTTCAGGGTCACCAACTGGCCTGCGGTATGGGGCCGGATCGTGCCTTGGGTGACGGCCAGAGTACTGCTCCGATCGATGTTGAAGGTGCCTGTGCCGCTAATGCTGTCGCCCAGGACAAAATCGTCGGCCAAGTTGAGTTTCGAACGGCGGGTCAGGTTGACTGTTTCCCAGCCAGTATAGCGGCCCGCTGAATCGGAGGTGCTGCGCTCGATTGTCAGTTGGTCGTTGCCCAGCCCCCCATCCACAGTGGGAGTGGAAGAAATCTGACTTTCAGTCAGGTGGGTGATCAACGCGGTGTCATTGCCGTTGCCCATCAGAATGGCCGACTTGATGACACCGTTTTCATTCCATTCGAAACGGTCATCCCCCTCGCTGGCGCGGATTTCCCCATCGATTTCGCCATCGGTGACGGTAATTTTGTCGGGGCCGCCGCTGGTACTGACATTGCCGCCGATTCTGCCACCTTCGATTTTGATGGTGTCGGCACCGAGTCCTGTGACCAGGTTGCCGATGATCAGCCCGCCAGACATCTCGAAGATGTTGTCATCGAGTTTCATGTCGACCCGACCGATGGTGCCCCCGCTCACTTTCGCCCGGTCGCCGGATACAAATGCGCCGACGATGGTGCCACCGGAGATATAGAAGTCGTCGAATCCGTCACCTTGGTCCAGTGACGCGATTTTCCCTCCCGTCATGAAAAAGGAGTCGCTGCCATCGCCTTCCCGGATTGCGCCGATCTGCGCATTGCTGGCGATATGGACCTGGTCGTCGCCCGCACCGAAGTCAACGGACGCGATGTTGCTGGTGCCGCGGGCGACCAGCGTGTTGTTACCCAGCCCATCGTTGAATGGGCCAGAGTTCCCTGATTCGCACAAATAATGGTTATTACCCGCCGGGCGGGTGACGCTGCAGGCAGCCTGGGCCTGCTGCAGCGCCAGGCTCAAGAGAGAAAGAGCACCGATTTGGATCAGCTTGTTGTTTGCCATCGCTATCATCCTTGAAACCCGAAGAAAGCGGGATTTGCAGGATTTCTAACAGCGACAACGCAAGTGCATAAGCTGACAGATCTGCCAGGTTGTTAGCTTGTAAAAAAGGTTTGAAACTTAGGGGCCGACGCCCGAAGTGTCACGGAGGACTGCTTCCCAGTTTTTCCCACATCGGGCGAGTGATTCTCTGACGGTTGGCATAGCCCTGCCAGGGATCGGCCTTGAGCGCTTGCAGTCGTTCGAGCAAGTTGCCGACATTCCACTGCTGTGCGCCACTGAGGCGTTCAAGTTCATCGCGCGCGATGGGCACCGACACGGGCAGTCCGGGGCGTGCCCTGACCGAATAGGCTGTCACGGTGCTGGCTCCGCGCCCATTGCGCAAATAGTCGACAAAAATCTTGCCAACGCGATTTTTCGGGCCCGAAGTCGCCGTAAAACGCTCCGGTAATTGCTGCGTCATGAATTGGGCGATGGCCTTGGCGAAGGCTTTGACCGTATCCCAGTCGGCGTGCCGGGCCAGGGGTACGATGATGTGCATGCCCTTGCCGCCACTGGTCTTGAGGTAGGCATCCAGGCCCAGTTCATCCAGCACCGACAGGGTCAGCCGAGTCGCTTCGAGCATGCTGCGCCAGGGCAGGGCAGGGTCCGGGTCCAGGTCAAGAACGAAGTGGTCCGGGGTATCGATGCGGTTGCTGGTCGAGCCCCAGGTGTGAAATTCGACCGTGCCCATTTGCACCGCGCCGATCAGCGCCTGTTCGGAGTCGATTTCCAGCAGGCGGGCATGCCCGGGGTCCAGTTTGGGGTCGAGCTGCTTGATATGAGGGATGGCCAGGCGCTCGGCGTGTTTCTGGAAAAACTGCTCGCCATCGATACCCTCCGGTGCGCGTAGCAGGGCCACTGGACGGTTCTTCAGGTAAGGCAGGATCCATTCTGCGATCTGGCCGTAGAATTGCGCCAATTGCAGTTTCTGGGTACCGCTTGCGGCATCGATGACGCGTTCGGGGTGGCTGATCGGCACCTTGTCCACCAGTGGGCGGATCGCCGATTTTTTACCGGGGGCAGGGCGTTCGGCCTTCAATGGCCGCTCATGAACGATCTCGGCGGCTGGCTTGTCACTGCGCAGGGCGACGAAAGAGGCGTGACGCACGATGCCTTCGCGGGTCCATTGGGCGAACTCGACTTCGGCCACCAGATGCGGTTCGACCCATTGCACTCCACGGCGTTGGCTGCTGCTCAAAGGCTTGTCCAGGGGCGAAGCATCGACATGCAATGCTTTCAGGCGCGCTGACAGATCATCCAGCGTCGTCTGGTCGAAGCCCGTACCCACCCGTCCGGCATAGCGCAACTGCTTGCGTTCATGCACCGCCAGCAACAGCGCGCCGAAGCCACTGCGACTGCCTTGCGGCGCGGTATAGCCGACCACCACGAACTCCTGGCGCAGTTGGCACTTGAGCTTGATCCAGTCGGTACTGCGCTGGCTTCGATAGGGGCTGCCTGCACGCTTGCCGATAACGCCTTCGAGTTTCATGGCGCAGACGCTCTGGAGGATATCCTGTTGCCTGGCGTTGAAGGCATCGGAAAAGCGCAGGAGCTTGTGCTTGTGTGCGCCTAGTATTTTCTTCAGGCGCGCACGCCGGTCTTCTACCGGCTGCTGGCGCAAGTCTTCGCCCTGGCAAAACGGCAGGTCGAACAGGTAATAGATCATGTCCAGGCTGCGGCCCAGCTCGAAGGCGTTCTGCAGTGCCTGGAAGTCGGGCAGGCCGGCTTCGTCGAGCACGACGATTTCGCCATCGAGCCAGCTGTCGTCGAGCTTCAGCGCGTCGATGGCCTTGGCCTGGCGCGGCAATTTGTCGGTCCAGTCATGGCCGTTGCGGGTGAACAGGCGCACTTCGCCAGCATGGATGCGGGTGAGCAGGCGATAACCGTCGAACTTGATTTCATAGCGCCAATCGCCGGCCGGCGCCTTGTCGACCAGCGTGGCCAATTCAGGTGCCAGTGCATCAGGGAAGCGGGCATCTGTTGCGCGGGCTTTGGTTTCAGTTGTCCGCGGGCTGACTGGCGGCTTCTTCATCGCGACTTGCGCACCGCTCTGCACCACGAATTGCAGGGACGCCGGCGCCTTTTTGCCGCCACGCTTGACGGGATGTTCGGGCGGTTCGTCGGTGATCTCGAAATTACGCTTGCGGGTGTACTCGCTCATGATCGGTTACCTGGCACGCGCACATCATGAGGCCTTGCGCGTCTTGCGTGGTGCAGCTGGCTTTTTCTCGGCCTTTGCCGGTGTCCTGGCGGGCTTTTCGGCGGTTGCGCGTTTGCTCGTCGATCGGCCAGCCAGGCTGCGTTTGAGCAACTCGGTAAGGTCGATGACGTCGGCGCTCTGGCGCTGCTCCTGGCCTTCGATGGTCTCGACATCTTCGATCTTGCCTTCATGGGCCTTCTTGTCGACCAGCGCCATGATCTGTTCTTCGAAGGTGTCGAGATAGTCTGCCGGTTGCCAGTCCGCACTCATGTCGTCGATCAGGCGCTTGGCCATGTCCAGTTCCGGTTTGGACAGGCTTGGCTTCTTGACCTCGCTGTCCAGCTCCAGGCTCTCCAGGCTGCGTACTTGCGCCGGCCAGCGCAGCTTGACCAGCACCAGGGCATCCTCCAGCGGCATCAAGGCCGTAAGGTACTGCCGGGTATGCAGGACTACCCGTGCCAGCGCAACCTTGTCGGTCTGGCGCAAGGCTTCGCGCAGCAGTGCATAGACTTTGCCGCCGCGCCGGTCAGGGGCGAGGTAGTAGGGGGTGTCGATGTTCGGCAGGGGTATTTTCGAGCTGTCGACGAACGAGAAAATCTCGATGGTCTGGGTCGACTTCGGATGGGCCGAGCGGATCTCGTCTTCGCTGAGTACGACATAGCGGCCTTTCTCGTACTGCACGCCCTTGACGATGTGTTCGCTGTCGACCTCCTTGCCCGTGACCTTGTTCACGCGTTTGTAACCGACCGGGTCCATGCTGCGCTTGTCCAGCCAGTCGAAATCGACGCCCTGGGAAGAGGTCGCCGAGACCAGCGCTACGGGGATATGGACCAGTCCGAAACTGATCGCGCCTTTCCAGATTGCACGTGCCATCGCTGTCGCCCTCGATTGCTCATGAGCAGGTGACTGCGAGCGCGGGGGCAAAGTTTCAATTTACCGTCGGTGGCGGGGGCTGGGAAAAATAATTTATGTGGATCTGCGCAAAGCGGCCTAGTCTGAATCTGGATCCGCAATGCACGTTTGCAATTGATGCCGACCAATAAAAAGGAGAAGCGTACATGCTTTCAACCCTGGAATTGCGCAACATCATCGAAAGCAGCTTTTTGCCCATGCGTTGCCAATGCACGCTGGCGCAGGACCGTTCGTTGACGGTGCGGGTATTCGACCGGACCAGTGAGCGGGTCGATCTGCTGGTCACGGGAATTTGCGCTGAACGGCTCAACAGCAGCCGTGCGATCTCCAATCTGATTACCGGCTTGCGCCATGACCTGGCGCATACCCATCTGGTCAAGGCCAATCGCGTCGGCGATAGCCTTTAGTTGGTCCTCGCTCCCACGCTAGCCCTCGTTCCCTCGCTCTGCGTGGGAACGCCCCCTGTGACGCTCCGCGTCGCGGACGCTGGAGCGTCTGGCACTGCATTCCCACGCGGAGCGTGGGAACGAGAACTAACTGTTACTCCTCTTTTGCCTTGCTGAGCTGCTCACCCGCCGACCAGACCCGATAATTTACTTCCACCCCCTTGGGTGCATACACCACGATCGGCAGCTTGCTGTTGTAGCGCAGCATGAAGCCTTCCCCGACCACTGGCACGAAGGCCATGGTTTTCTTGCTGTCCGGGCAGGCCATCAAGGTGGACATCGGTCCTTTCACGGCTTCAAGCCGATAGTAGCTGTAACCCCAGCCCTGCAGCGTCTTCTCGTCGAGCGTGCCGCCGAGTCGCTGGCGGTTGCAGTCGACGTCCAGTTGCTTGCCGGCGACGATTTCGACCTGGTAATTGTTTTCATCGGTTTGCGCGGGCAAGTGGATCACTTGTCGCGTGAAGCCGGCTTCGGCTTCAGGGTAGGGCGCCACATCCTTGAGATTGGCCGCAAAGGCCTGTGAGCCCAGTGCGGTCAATGACAGGGCGAGGGTGGTGAGAATTGAAATGCGCATGTTGCCTCCTTGCAGGGCGTTGAATGAATTTCAAGCGTAATGTCGATGATGAGTGGCGATCAGTCTATTACTATCCTAATGATCTTCAGGAGAGCTCCCGATGAGTATCAACAGCCACCAGGAGAAGGGCTGGGCCGCGCCCGGCGCCAGCCTGGTCAGCGATGTCAGTCTGCCGGCGCTGGTGATTCATCGCCCGGCGCTGGAGCACAACATTCACTGGATGCAGAACTTCGTTCAGAAAACCGGTGCCCAACTGGCGCCACACGGTAAGACCAGCATGACGCCGGCTTTGTTCCAGCGTCAGCTCGAACAGGGAGCCTGGGCCATTACCCTGGCCACCGCCGTGCAGACCCACGCCGCCTATGCCCATGGCGTGCGCCGGGTGCTGATGGCCAACCAGTTGGTCGGTATGCCCAACATGGCCCTGATCGCCGAGTTGCTGGTCGATCCGCTGTTCGACTTCCATTGCCTGGTCGATCACCCGGACAACGTCGCAGCACTGGGCCGGTTTTTCGAGGCGCGCGGCCTGCGCCTGAATGTGATGATCGAGTACGGTGTGCCCGGTGGCCGCTGCGGTTGCCGCACCGAGCAGCAGGTGCGCGAACTGGCGGCTGCGATTGCCGCGCAACCGGCGTTGGCCCTGACCGGCATTGAAGGCTACGAGGGCGTGATTCACGGCGAACACATCGAAGACAATGTCCGTGTCTATGCCGCCTCGCTGGTGGACCTGGCGGTGCAGTTGCAGCACCAGCACGCGTTCGCCCTGGACCAGCCGATCATCACCGCCTCGGGCTCGGCCTGGTATGACTTGATTGCCGAGGCCTTCGCCGCGCGCGCGGTGCGGGATCGCTTTCTCGGAGTGCTGCGGCCGGGCTGTTACGTGGTGCATGACCATGGCATCTACCAGGATGCCCAACACGGTGTGCTCGAGCGTCATGGCGACCTGGTCGAGGGCCTGCGCCCGGCGCTGGAGGTCTGGGCCCATGTACAGTCGATGCCTGAACCAGGCTTTGCCGTGGTGGCACTGGGCAAGCGCGACGTGGCCTACGATGCCGGGCTGCCGGTGCCACTCAAGCGCTATCGAGCAGGTGTCGAGCCGGCCGTCGGCGAGGATGTCAGTGCCTGTCGGGTGACCCGGCTGATGGACCAGCATGCCTTCATGCAGGTCCCGGCGGGGTGCGAATTGCACATCGGTGACATTGTCTCGTTCGGCACTTCGCATCCTTGCCTGACCTTCGACAAGTGGCGCACGGTGTGCCTGGTCGATGAGCAGCTAAGGGTGATCGAGAACATGCCGACAACCTTTTAGGGCGTGTCATCAACCATTTCCTGGCTTGCGCCGGCGCCTGTTTTTGCGCAGGGCAAGGCGCGAGGAGAGAAGTTTGGTCATTCCAAATGAACGACGAGTAACGCAGCCCTGCGCAAAAACAGGCCCGGCCCTCCGGGTTGTGCCTGAGCGCGCGCCATGCGGCGTTGCAGCCCTTGCCAATGGAGTGACCATTGGCTGCGGACTGCGCCTTGCCTGGCACGCGCTCAGGCGACAACGCAAGCCAGGAAATGGTTGATGACACGCCCTAGTCCCGGTAAAACACCTGGACCAGGTGATAGCCGAACTTGCTCTTGATCGGGCCGTGCACCGTACGCAGGGGCTTTTTGAAGATCACCTGGTCGATGGCGCCAACCATTTGTCCTGGACGGACTTCGCCCAGGTCGCCGCCGCGCTTGCCCGACGGGCAGGTGGAGTACTTCTTGGCCAGCACATCGAAGGCTTCGCCCTTGGCGATGCGTTGCTTGAGTTGTTCGGCTTCTTCGGCTGTTTTCACCAGAATATGGCGAGCTTGTGCTTTCATGTCGCGACTGCCTTGCAGAGTGCTGCAGTAAAAAAGCCGGCGATTATGCCCCATGATCGGCCCGCAGGCATGGATTGATTATGTGGCAAGTTCCGCACGGTCACGAAATTGCTCCAGCGCTTCGGGGTTGGCCAGGGCATCGGTGTTTTTCACGGGCAGGCCGTGGACCATGTTGCGCACCGCCAATTCAACGATCTTGCCGCTGATGGTGCGCGGGATATCGTTGACCGCGAGGATCTTCGCTGGCACATGACGCGGCGTGGTGTTGGCGCGGATCACGTGGCGGATGCGCTCCTGCAGGGCATCGTCCAGCGTGATGCCTTCACGCAGGCGCACGAACAGCACGACCCGTACGTCGTTCTGCCATTGCTGGCCGATGGCAACGCATTCCAGTACCTGCTCGATCTTTTCCACCTGGCGATAGATCTCCGCCGTGCCGATGCGCACGCCGCCGGGGTTGAGCACCGCGTCGGAGCGGCCATGAATGAGCATGCTGCCATGGGCGGTCTGCTCGGCATAATCGCCGTGGGCCCAGACCCCGGGGAATTGCTCGAAGTAGGCAGCCCTGAAGCGTTCGCCGTCGGGGTCGTTCCAGAACCCCAGGGGGATGGCCGGGAAGGACCGGGTGCAGACCAGTTCGCCTTTCTCGCCGATCACCGGCTGGCCGGCGTCATTCCAGACCTCCACGGCCATGCCCAGGCCCTTGCACTGGATCTCGCCCCGGTGCACCGGCAATACCGGGTTGCCGAGCACGAAGCAGGAAATGATGTCGGTCCCGCCGGAAATCGATGACAGACACAGGTCGGCCTTGATCTCGCGGTAAACGTAGTCGTAACTCTCAGGCGACAGAGGCGAGCCGGTCGACAACAGGACCTTGAGGCGCTCCAGGCGGTGACTGAGGCGCGGTTGCTCACCGGCTTTTTCCAGCGCCGCGAGGTACTTGGCGCTGGCGCCGAAGACACTGATGCCTTCATTGTCGATCAGGTCCAGCAGGCGCTGCGGGCCAGGATGGAAGGGCGAGCCGTCATACAGCACCAGCGTCGCGCCCAGGGCCAGGCCGCTGGCCTGCCAATTCCACATCATCCAGCCGCAGGTGGTGTAGTAGAACAGGCAGTCCTCGGCGCCCAGGTCGGCGTGCAGTCCGTGTTCCTTGAAGTGTTGCAGCAACACGCCGCCGGCGGTGTGGACGATGCACTTGGGCACGCCGGTGGTGCCGCTGGAATAAAGGATATACAGGGGATGGGCGAAGGGCACCGGGGTGAACTCCGGTTCGCCGTCGCTCTGGTAGAAGTCGTCCCACAGGCAGACCGGCGCAGTACTCTTGAAGTCTGCGCTGCGTGCCTGTGGCCGGGTATATGGCACGACCACCAATTGCTTGAGCGTCGGCAGTTGGGCCAGCACTTCGTTGACCTTGTCGGTCTGATCGATGTCCTTGCCGGCATAGGCATAGCCGGCGCAGACGATCAGCACCTTGGGCTCGATCTGGCCGAAGCGGTCGATGATACCGTGGGTGCCGAACTCGGGTGACGAGCAGGACCAGATCGCGCCCAGGCTGGTGGTCGCGAGCATGGCCACCACCGTTTGCCAGGTGTTGGGCAGGCAGGCCGCGACCCTGTCGCCCGGGCCCACACCGACCGCGCGCAGGCTTTGTTGCAGGCCGGCGACATGGGCGGCGAGTTCGGCAAAGGTCAGCTGTTCACGCAGGCCATCCTCCCGCACAGAGACCAGCGCCGGGTGATGGTCGCGACGGCGCAGCAGGTGCTCGGCGAAGTTCAGGGTAGCGCCGTCGAACCAGCGTGCATCGGGCATGTACGGGCCGTCGATGAGCACGGTGGAGGGCGGGGTGTGCCAGGTGACATCGAAGGTGTCGACGATGGCCTGCCAAAATGCTTCGCGCTGGTCGATGCTCCAGCGGTGCAGGGCGGGGTAGTCGGCCAGGTCCAGGTCATGGCGCTGATTGATCGAGCGCCGGAACGCATCCATTCGTGAGGCGCGGATGCGTGCAGGATCGGGTCGCCAGAGTAGCTTTGCCATGTCAGCCTCCATCACTGCGCCAGCCAGCCGCCGTCGATGTTCCAGGCTGCGCCGCGTACCTGGCTGCCGGCTTCGCTACATAGAAACAATACCAGTTCGCCCAGATGCGCGGGAGTGACGAAGGCCAGCGACGGTTGCTTTTCCGCCAGTAGATCGTGCTGTGCCTGCTTTGGGTCGACCCCTCTGGCGGCACGGTCGTCGATCTGCTTTTGCACCAGCGGGGTCAGGACCCAGCCCGGGCAGATGGCGTTGCACGTCACGTTACTGGTGGCGGTTTCCAGGCCGACGACCTTGGTCAGGCCGACCACCCCGTGCTTGGCCGCCACATAGGCTGCCTTGCCGACCGAGCCGACCTGGCCGTGCACCGAGGCGATGTTGACAATCCTGCCCCAGCCACGCAGGCGCATCCCGGGCAAGGCCAGGCGGGTGCTGTGGAACACGGCCGACAGGTTGATGGCAATGATCGCGTCCCAGCGCTCGACCGGAAATTCCTCCACCGCCGCCACATGCTGGATACCGGCATTGTTGACCAGGATATCGACTCCGCCGAACTCGCGTTCGGCATAGGCAAACAGGTCGGCGATTTGCTGCACATCGCTGATATCGGCCGGGTGATGGCCGACTTTGCCGCCGAATGCGGCGACCTCGGCGACGGCGGCGCTGGCGTCGCCGAAACCATTGAGAATCAGATCGGCGCCAGCTCGGGCCAGGCTCAGGGCGATGCCCAGGCCGATGCCGCTGGTGGATCCTGTGACCAACGCGGTTTTGCCTTTGAGACTCATGCTGCGCTCCTTAAACGATGCCGGTGAGGTAGAAGGTGGTAATGACCACGAACACCGCCAGGGTCTTGATCAGGGTAATGCCGAAAATGTCCTTGTACGCCTCGCGGTGCGTCAATCCGGTGACCGCCAGCAGGGTGATCACCGCGCCATTGTGCGGCAGTGTGTCCATGCCGCCACTGGCCATGGCGGCCACCCGGTGCAGGACTTCCAGCGGAATGTTGGCGGCGTGGGCGGCAGCGATGAAGCTGTCGGACATGGCGGCCAGGGCGATGCTCATGCCGCCCGAGGCGGAGCCTGTGATGCCGGCCAGCAGGGTGACGGTGATGGCTTCATTGACCAGCGGATTGGGGATGCTTTTCAGCGTGTCGGCCAGCACCAGGAACCCCGGCAACGAGGCGATCACCGCGCCAAAGCCATATTCGGAGGCGGTATTCATTGCCGCCAGCATGGCACCGCCCACGGCGGACCTGCTGCCTTCGGCCAACTTGCCGCGAATGGCGTTGAAACCAAAGAGCATGACCACGAGGATACCGACCAGCAGGGCCGCTTCCACCGCCCAGATGGCGGTGAGCTTGGCGATTTCGGTCTGCACCGGGGTGGCCATGCCGGGCAGGCTGAGGGTGTGGGTCTTGCCGTACCACAGGGGGATCTGGTGGGTGAACAGCAGGTTCATGATGCCCACCAGCAACAATGGCGACAGGGCAATCAGCGGATTGGGCAGCTTCAGGTCAGGTGCGGTTTCCGGCTCATTGCGCAGTTGCGTACCGTAGCCCTCACCGGCGCGCTGGGCTTTGTTGCGCTGACGCTGCAGGTACAGTATGCCTGCGCAGAAGACGAAGATCGAACCGATCAGCCCCAGCCAGGGTGCAGCCCAGGCGGTGGTATTGAAGAAGGTGGAGGGAATGATGTTCTGGATCTGCGGCGTGCCGGGCAGGGCGTCCATGGTGAAGGAAAACGCGCCCAGGGCGATGGTCGCCGGGACCAACCGTTTGGGAATGTCGCTCTGACGGAACATTTCCGCGGCAAACGGATACACCGCAAACACCACCACGAACAGCGAGACGCCGCCATAGGTGAGCAAGGCGCAGACCAGCACGATCACCAGCATGGCCTGGCGGGTGCCGAGCAAGCGGATGGCGGCGGCAACGATCGAACGGGAGAAGCCGGACAGTTCGATCAGCTTGCCGAAGACCGCGCCGAGCAGGAAGACCGGGAAATACAGTTTGATGAAACCGACCATTTTCTCCATGAACACCCCGGTGAAGGCGGGGGCTACGGCGGAGGGATCAGTCAGGAGGACGGCGCCGAGGGCGGCGATGGGGGCGAACAGGATAACGCTATAGCCACGATAGGCGGCGAGCATCAGCAGCGCGAGGGCCGCCAGGGCGATGATTACACTCATCGAGTGTCTCCTTGGTGCAGCTTGTTTTTGTTGTTGGTTGCGGGGGAGATAGCGAGATTTGTGCCAGATTGTTAAGTTGTTGAAATATATATGTTTTTTTGTAAGGTGATTGGATGTTCGTCTCTGTATTGAGATGAAGGTCCTTCGGACCTTATCGCTGGCAAGCCAGCTCCCACAGGATTCGTGTACAGCGCCGACTCTGTGGGAGCTGGCTTGCCAGCGATCGGCCGCACCGCGGCCGCAACAATCTCAAATCAGAAACCAATATCTCCAATCAGAGACTAACCAACCCCCAACGCCACCATCTTCTTGTACAAAGTAGACCGCCCCAGCCCCAGCAACTGCGCCGCCTGCGGCACATTCCCACCACACTCACTTAACGCCGCCTCAATCATCTGCCGCTCAAACCGCTCGCTGGCCTGCTTCAAGGTCTCGCGCACCGGGCTTGGCGTCCCATGCCGATGGGGCTTGAGCGTGCCGATCGCCGCCCGAATATCCGCAGCCCCCAGTCGGCTGTCATCACAGAGCAACGCGGCCCGTTCCAGCACATTGCGCAGCTCGCGAATATTGCCCGGCCAGGCATGCTGGGCGAGCAGGGCCAGGGCGTCGCTGTCCAGTTCGTGCTGGCTGTTGAGGTCTTCGAGGGTGGCCTCGCTGATCGCCGGTATGTCCTCCAGCCGTTCACGCAGCGGCGGAACCTGGATCGGCAGGACATTGAGCCGGTAGTACAGGTCGGCGCGAAACTCGCCCCGGGCCATGGCGGCGGCCAGGTCCGTGGAGGTCGCGGCAATCACCCGCACATCGCTCTGGATCACCTCATTGGAACCCACCGGTTCGTATTCCTTTTCCTGCAGCACCCGAAGCAGCTTGCTTTGTAGAGGCAGCGGCATGTCGCCGATTTCGTCGAGAAACAGCGTGCCGCCCTGGGCAATTTTCAATTTGCCGGGACGGCCCTTGCGGTCGGCACCGGTGAAGGCCCCCGGCGCCGTACCGAAGAATTCTGCCTCGAGCAAGGCTTCGGGGATGGCGGCGCTGTTGATGCTGACAAAGGCTTTGTGCGCACGCGTTGACGCGGCATGGATGGCGTGGGCCAGGAGTTCCTTGCCGGTGCCGGTCTCGCCCAGCAGCAGGATCGGCGAGTCACTGCTGGCGCCCCGCCGGGCTCGGCGCTTGACGTCCAGGCTGGCTGCGCTGGTGCCGATGAACTGGGCGAAGCTGTACTTGGCCTGGCGGGCGCGCAGTAGCGAGCGAGTGGAGGCCAGTTCCTGCTGCATGCTCGAGTAGCGTTCAAGCAAGGGTGAGAGGTTGCGCAACTCATCGAACAGGGCAAAACCGATGGCACCGATCACTTCGCCTGCACCATCGTGAATCGGCAGGCGCATCACCACCAGCGGCTCTCTCGGGGTGTCGAGCATGTCCAGCAGGATCGGCCGTCCGCTGTTGACCACCTCGCGCATCAGGGTTCCGGGGATGATGCTTTCACAAGGCTGGCCGATGGCGACGCTGGCGTCGCTCAAGCCGAAGCGGCGTGCATGGCGTTCGTTGATCCAGACGATGCGCCCATCGCGGTCGACAATCACAGTGCCTTCGCTTGATTGCTCGATGATTTCGAACAAGGAGCGAATCGCCAGCTGGCGAACCTGTTGGTAGTCCTTGAGGCTTTCGCTGTCGTTCATTGACCGTTCCATGCGGTTGTTAAGAGCCGGGCTGTGAAGCGTCGATTATGCCCTCGGATCGAAGGCGTCGCGCAACGCCTCGCCGATAAACACCAGCAGCGACAGGATCAGTGCCAGGGTAAAGAACGCCGTGAAACCCAGCCACGGTGCCTGCAGGTTCTGTTTGCCCTGGTTGATCAGCTCGCCCAGCGAGGCGCTGCCGGCGGGCATGCCGAAACCGAGGAAATCCAGTGCGGTCAGGGTCGAAATGGCGCCGGTGAGTATGAAGGGCACAAAGGTCAGCGTGGCGTTCATGGCGTTGGGCAGGATGTGTCGCACGATCACCAGCCGGTCGGGCAGCCCAAGTGCGCGGGCGGCCTGGACATACTCCAGATTGCGCCCGCGCAGGAATTCGGCACGCACGACATCGACCAGCGCCAGCCAGGAAAACAGCGCCATGATCCCCAGCAGCCACCAGAAGTTCGGCTCGACGAAACCCGAAAGGATGATCAACAGGTAGAGCACCGGTAGTCCCGACCAGACCTCCAGCAAGCGCTGCCCGATCAGATCGACCCAGCCGCCGTGATAGCCTTGCAATGCCCCGGCCGCGATGCCGATCAGCATGCTGATCAGGGTCAGGGCCAGGGCGAACAGGATCGACACCCGTGCGCCGAAAATGACCCGCGCGAGCACGTCGCGGCCCTGATCGTCGGTACCCAGCCAGTTGACCGTCGATGGTGGGCTGGGTGAGGGTTGCAGCAGGTCGTAGTTGGGGGTGTCGGCGCTGAAGGGAATGGGGGGGAACAGCATCCAGCCGCCCTGGTTGGCGATCAGATCGCGTACATAGTTGCTGCGGTAGTCGGGTTGGAAGGGCAGTTGCCCACCGAAGTCCTGTTCGGTGTAGCGCTTGAGTGCCGGGAAATAAAGGCTGCCCTGATAGCTGAGCAACAAGGGTTTGTCGTTGGCGATCAGCTCGCCGCCAAGGCTCATGACGAACAGCAGCATGAACAGCCACAGCGAATACAAGCCACGCCGGTTGCGTTTGAAGCGCTGCAGCTTGCGACGGCTCATGGGCGACAGTGTCAGCATCAGCGGCCCCTTGTTTCGAAGTCGATGCGTGGGTCGACCATGGTGTAGCAGAGGTCGCCAATCAATCTGATCAGCAAGCCGAACAAGGTGAAGATGAACAACGAGCCGAACACCACCGGATAGTCACGGGCAACGGCCGCTTCGTAACTCATGCGGCCCATGCCGTCGAGGGAGAAAATCACCTCGATCAGCAGCGACCCTGCGAAAAACACGCTGATCAAGGCCTGGGGAATCCCGGCTACCACCAGCAACATGGCGTTGCGAAACACATGGCCGTAGAGCACCTGTTGGTCGCCCAGGCCCTTGGCCCTGGCGGTAACCACGTACTGCCGGGTGATTTCGTTGAGAAAGGCATTCTTGGTAAGGATGGTCAGGGTGGCGAAACCGCCGATCACCAGGGAGGTGACCGGCAGCACCAGGTGCCAGAAATAGTCGGCAATCTTGCCCAGCAGTGACAGCTGCTGGAAGTTTTCCGAGACAAGGCCGCGCACCGGGAACCAGTTCAGGGAGGTGCCGCCGGCAAACACTACGATCAACAGCAGGGCGAACAGGAACGCCGGCATTGCATAGCCGATGATGATCGCGGTGCTGGTCCAGACATCGAACAGGCTGCCATGGCGCACGGCCTTGCGAATGCCCAGCGGGATCGACACCAGGTAGGTGATCAGGGTGGCCCACAGCCCCAGTGAGATGGTGACCGGCAACTTGTCGAGGATCAGGTCAGTCACCTTGGCCCCGCGAAAGAAGCTGTTGCCGAAGTCGAGCATGGCGTATTGCTTGAGCATCAGCCAGAGGCGCTCGGGAGCCGACTTGTCGAAGCCATACTGGTGCTCGATCTCCTTGATCAATTTCGGGTCGAGGCCGCGGCTGGCCCGGGAGCCGACGTGCAAGGTCTCCGTGGAGCCGGCGACAGCGCCTGCGCCAATGCCTTGCAGGCGCGCGATGGCTTGTTCCACCGGTCCGCCCGGCGCGGCCTGGACGATGACGAAATTGACCAGCAGGATGACCAGCAGGGTGGGGATGATCAGCAGCAGTCGTCGCAGGATATAGCCTGTCATTGCTGTGCCTCGTTGCTGTGTTCGCGGGCCTTGAGTGCCGTCATCTGTTGGTTGGTCAGCGCGGTCGGGCTGACTTCCCACCAGGACTCGATGGCTTCGTCATTGCTGGCTTGCACGGTCGGAATGCCAAAGCGGTTCCACCAGACCGTCGAGGTGCCCGGCGGGTAGTAATTGGGAATCCAGTAGTAATTCCATTGCAGCACCCGATCCAGTGCATGGGCATGACGAACCATGTCGGGCTGGGTTTCGGCCTTTACCAGGCCGGTAATCAGCTGATCGACGACAGGGCTCTGCAGGGCCATGTAATTGTTGGAGCCCGGGTCGCTGGCGCCCTGGGAACCGAAGTAGTTGTACAGCTCCATGCCCGGGGAGGGTGTGACCGGGTAGCCGGTGACAATCATGTCGTAGTCGCGGGCCATCAGGCGGTTCAGGTATTGCGAGCTATCGATGCGGCGTATCTCCAGGTCGATGCCGATCTGCGCCAGGGTGCGCTTCCAGGGCAGCAGCAGGCGTTCGAAACCGTTCTGGCTGTTGAGGAAGGTGAAGCTCAGGGGCTCGCCCTCGGCGTTGACCAGTTGGTCGCCCTTTGGGTGCCAGCCAGCCTCCGCGAGCAGCGCCAGAGCCTGCATCTGCTTGTCGCGGATAAGTCCGGAGCCATCGGTTTTCGGCGCTTCGAAGACCTGGGTGAAAACTTCGTCGGGGATTTGTCCACGCAAAGGTTCGAGGATCTTCAGCTCGTCCGCATCCGGCAGCTGCCGTGCTGCCAACGGGCTGTTGGAGAAGAAGCTTTGCTGGCGGATGTACATGTTGCGCATCATCTGCCGGTTGCTCCACTCGAAATCCCAGAGCAGGCTCAGTGCCTGGCGCACCCGGCGGTCCTGAAACATTGGCCGTTGCAGGTTGAAGACAAAACCCTGGGCTGCCTGCAATGACTGTTGGGCCAAATGGGCTTTCTGCAGGCGGCCATCATGCAGCGCGGGACTGTCGTAACCGATCGAGTAGGCGGTGGCGGAAAACTCCCGGTTGTAGTCATAGGCGCCGCCACGCAAAACCTGGCGGGCGACATCGGTATCGCCGAAGAACTCGATGCTGAAGCGGTCGAAGTTGTAGCGGCCACGATTGACCGGCAGGTCCTTGCCCCACCAGTTCGGCTCGCGCTCGAAGGTGATGCTGCGGCCATTGTCGACCTTGGCGACGCGGTACGGCCCGCTGCCCAAGGGCGGCTCGAAACCGCCGCCGTTGGCAAAATCGCGGGTTTTCCACCAATGCTCGGGCAGCACCGGGAGGGATGCCAGGTCCAGGGGCAGGGTGCGGTTCTCGTTGCTCTTGAAGTTGAAGCGAATCTGCCGTTCGGATTCGACCTGCACATCTTTCACGTCGGCAAATTGGGTGCGATACCTCAGGCTGCCCTGGGTCATCAGCAGGTCGAATGTATAGCGAACGTCCTGGGCGGTTATCGGGGTGCCGTCGGCGAAGCGGGCGCGCGGATCAAGGTAGAAGCGCAACCACAAGCCGTCGTCTGCGCGCTCCATTTTCTCTGCCACCTGGCCATACACGGTGTAGGGCTCATCCTGGGAGCGTACGGCCAGCGGCGAATAGATCCAGCCATCAACCTCGGTGATGCCGATGCCCTTGTCTATATAAGGCAGGATGTGATCGAACTGCCCCAGCTCCAACGCCGAACGACGCATGCTGCCGCCCTTGGGGGCAAGCGGGTTGACGTAGTCGAAATGGTTGAAGCCGGCGGGGTACTTCGGTGCTTCTGCGTAGACCGTCAGGGCGTGTTGGGGCGATGCGTCCACCGACTGCAGGATCAGCAAAAGCAAAAGGGCAGGCAGGGTGGTCAGGGACGGCAAGCGCATGTTCACCCTTGTTGCATTCGGGGTGGGGGTCAAACAATGGAAGCGGCCGCAGCCGCTTCCACTTTATATAGCGCAGGTTGATCAGTCCTGACGGCTGGTGACTTCCAGCAGGTGATAACCGAACTGGGTCTTGACCGGGCCTTGCACCACGTTGAGCGGGGCGCTGAACACCACGGTGTCGAATTCCTTGACCATCTGGCCCGGGCCGAACGAGCCCAGGTCACCGCCCTGGCGGCTGGACGGGCAGGTGGAGTTGGCTTTGGCGACTTCGGCGAAGTCAGCGCCGGCCTCGATTTGCGCTTTCAGTTCATTGCACTTGGCTTCGCTGGCAACCAGGATGTGACGGGCAGTGGCTTTGGCCATGAGGGAGTACTCCTTTTCAAGAAAGTGATGAGCCTACCGGAATCAGTGGGCTATTTCCCGTTAAAAGTTCCACCGGGTTTCAAGCCGGTGCCTGCTCTGTGCGCGCCTGCTGGCGCAGTTTGGCGGCCGCGCGGCGCAACAGGGTTTCGGTTGCCTCCCAGCCCAGGCAGCCATCGGTCACCGAGACGCCGTAGCGCAGGTCCTTGCCCAGGGGCTGGCAGCCTTCGAACAGATGACTCTCGAGCATCATCCCGACCAGCGAGCGGTCACCCTGCAGGCGTTGTTCGAGCACATCGTCGAACACCTCGGGCTGGCGCAGTGGGTCCTTGCCGCTGTTGGCGTGGCTGCAATCGACCATGATCCGCGTCGGGATCGCCGCCTTGGCCAGGTTGTGGTGGACCTGGGCAATGCTCTGGCGATCGTAGTTCGGCCCTCGATGGCCGCCGCGCAGTACCAGGTGCGTATCAGGGTTGCCCTGGGTCTCGATGATGGCCGGATGCCCCTGGGGGTCGACGCCGAAGTGTCGGTGCGGATGGGCCGCGCTGCGCATGGCATCGCAGGCGATGCCGACGCCGCCGTCGGTACCGTTCTTGAAACCGACCGGCATGCCCAGGCCGCTGGCCATTTCCCGGTGGATTTGCGACTCCGTGGTGCGGGCACCGATGGCGACCCAGCTGAGCAGGTCGTCCAGGTAGCCTGCCGCCATGGGCTGCAGCAGCTCGGTGGCGATCGGCAGGCCGAGCTTGAGCATTTCGCGCATCAACTCGCGAGACAGGGTCAGGCCGCCGACCATGTCGTCGCTGCCATCGAGGCGCGGGTCGTAGGCCAGGCCTTTCCAGCCGATGGTGGTGCGGGGTTTTTCCACGTAGGCGCGCATGACCAGCAACATGTCCTCGCTGAGATTGCGGGACAGGTCGGCCAGGCGGCCGGCGTATTCCAGCGCCGATTGTGGGTCATGGATCGAGCAAGGGCCAACCACCACCAGCAGGCGCGGGTCCTTGCCGTCGAGAATGGCGCGCACGGCCTGTCGATGAGCGCTGACTTGCTCATGCAGGGCGGCAGTGAGGGGCACCTGGTGCTTGAGCTCCAGGGTGCTGGGCAAGCGTTGGCTGACGACGGTGTTGGCAGCCAGGGACAGGTTCTGTGGCTGCAGGTGAGTCAGGGGCAGAGCGCGGATGGACGAATTCATGTTCAGGCTTCCCAGGGCTGGCGGCGGGTGCTTTCCCGCGCAATCAACCCTACCGAGGTGTTCGACAATTGGCCGTGTTGGCGTCGTGTGTGTGCGTGCCACCCATGCGTGACCGATCGGAGGCGGCAGGCTGTCCCGAACGGAGTTGGCTAAATCGCCAGGCGGTGTTGCTGTCGTAGCGGTAATAAGTGGTGAAGTTCATGGTGTATTCCTCAAGTTCAATGTCAGTTCGGTGTTGCTGGGGCTGAAAAAACAAAACCCCCGGTCGGGAGGCCGACCGGGGGTTGAGAATTCTCTGTCAGGCGACCCCTAAGTAGTGGGCGCCGTGTGGGTATCAGGCGCGCCAGTGGCTAAACCAATACCCAAAATAAAAGTTGACCGGTGCACGCTCAGCCGCAGCCACGACCGGGCGACGAGCGCTGGCAGCGTGACAAGCTTGAGTGAGAGTGAGGTGAGACATGCTGTTCTCCGGTTGATGCCCCGAGCTTACTTCACGGCGATGCGGCGATTCAATCAGAAATTTCAATCGCCGCGATTTATGCCAGACTTTCTCCACTTTCCGGACGCCAGCGCCCGTTGGTCTTGTGGATCGGTCAGGAGAATTCTGTGGAACTGTACTTTACCTGCGCCAGTGAAACGGACTTGCCGTTCGCCCGGGACCTGACCCGGCGCGCCATGCTGAAGTATTACCGCCAGTTCGATCTGCTCTGGATGGACGAAGCCTTCGACCAGGCCTGGCACTGGCGCGAGCAGTGGCTGCTCAGTACCGGCGACGGCGCGGTGGGCTACCTCAGCCTGAGTGCCGATGCCAGGGCGCTGTACATCCGCGAGCTGCACCTGATCGAATCCGTCCGTGGCCAGGGCTTCGGTTCGCGGGTGCTCGATCAAACCTTTCGCTGGGCCCGGGAACGTGGGCTGCCGCGGGTACGCTTGACCGTGTTCAACAGCAACCCCGCGCAGGCGCTGTATCTGCGCAAGGGGTTTGTCGCGGTGGGGGAGGATGAGTGTTTTGTGCGGATGGAAAGACCGGTGTTCGTTTGACACACCGTGTCGTCTGCATCGCTGGCAAGTCGAGTCGTCGCACCGCAGCTCCCACAGGGGGCAACTGTGGTTCACAAATGGCGAACCAGACACGAACTCTGTGGGAGCGGGCTTGCCCGCGATGAGGACCTCAAGTCGAAACAGGCAAATCCAGCAATTCCCCAATCGTAAAACAACGCTGACTCCCCGTCCGCGGGTCAACGATGAACACCGCATGGGGCGTCGTACGCACCAGGTCCACGGCAAAATCCGTGGTCCGCGCCTCAATCTCGGCGAGGGCTTGCAAGGCAATGTCTTCGGCAGTGCCGAGACTGATGTCGGCCGTGTCGACCAGATGGCTGATGCACCGATTGAGCAGCTTGCTGCGACAGTGTGCGACGGGGTCCTCGATCTGGCGATCCAGGAAAAGCACGGCAACTTCGTGCATGTTCTGCATGGCGTGACTCCTTGTCTGCTGAACGATCAGCCTGGTTGGTGGCTAAGTGCCCCGAGCGCTCTATCCGTATGTTTCAGCCAGGTTGTGGCTTGTGCGGCAGACCGTATACCGGGCATAGTTCAGATCCGTTCAAGTGAGGGCGGTGTGCCATGATTTTGCACACCTTTTCGAGTTGTAGATAATGGATTATACATTCAAATGAGTGGAATTGGTTCGCGGATCAGGGAAGAAAGAGAGCGACTTGGCCTCACCCAACGAGTCTTCGGTGAAATCGGTGGTGTTGAGCCCAATGCCCAGGGCAAGTACGAGAGCGGCGAGCGCACGCCCAAGGCCGACTACCTGGCCGCTGTTGCCGCGCGCGGTGCCGACGTTCTATATATCCTGACCGGAGTGCGCACGCCCACGCCATTGGGACATCTTTCCCAGGTCGAGGAGCGGGTGCTGGGTTGCTATCGCGTCTTGCAGCAGGAAGACCAGGACGCCTTGCACCGTCTGGTGACGACACTGGCCACGCAATCGGCGGTCATCGCCAGCAAAATCAAGCCTTCGGCGGTTGCTTCCTGAAAGGGTTGCGTGGCGTCATGCAGGTGATGGTATTCAGGCGTCAGCAGGACGACGCTTTGAGCTAGGTTTGGACATGGATTATTTGTTAAGGTGGCGACAATCCTAAGACCATAACGCGAGGTGTCTGTTGATTAGGGTCCTGGTAGTCGATGATCATGATCTGGTGCGCACAGGCATTACTCGGATGTTGGCCGATATCGATGGTCTGCAGGTGGTAGGGCAGGCCGAATCGGGTGAAGAGTCCCTGAAGATTGCCCGTGAGCTCAAGCCGGACGTGGTCTTGATGGACGTCAAGATGCCAGGCATCGGCGGCCTCGAAGCGACACGCAAATTGCTGCGCAGCCAGCCTGACGTCAAGGTCGTGGCGGTGACCGTCTGCGAAGAGGATCCGTTTCCGACCCGCCTGCTGCAGGCCGGTGCCGCCGGCTACCTGACCAAGGGCGCAGGGCTCGATGAAATGGTCCAGGCCATTCGCCTGGTGTTTGCCGGCCAGCGCTATATCAGTCCGCAGATTGCCCAGCAGCTGGCGCTCAAGTCGTTCCAGCCCCAGTCCAGCCAGTCGCCGTTCGACGCGCTGTCGGAGCGTGAGATCCAGATCGCACTGATGATTGTCGGCTGCCAGAAGGTGCAGATCATCTCCGACAAGCTCTGCCTGTCCCCCAAGACCGTCAACACCTATCGCTACCGGATCTTCGAGAAGCTCTCGGTCACCAGCGATGTCGAGTTGACCTTGTTGGCGGTGCGCCACGGCATGGTCGACGCCAGCCTCTGATCATGACTGCTCCATTTGATCACGCTCCATTTGACCCGAGTGCTTTCCTGGCCACCTGCAGCGCACGCCCCGGCGTCTATCGGATGTTCGATGACGAGGCGCGGCTGCTGTATGTGGGCAAGGCCAAAAACCTGAAGAAGCGCCTGGCCAGCTATTTTCGCAAGACGGGCCTCGCGCCCAAGACCGCCGCCCTGGTCGGGCGCATCGCCCAGGTCGAAACCACCATCGTCGCCAATGAAACCGAAGCGTTGCTGCTTGAACAGACGCTGATCAAGGAATGGCGACCGCCTTACAACATCCTGCTGCGTGACGACAAATCCTACCCCTATGTGTTTTTGTCGGACGCCGAGTTTCCGCGTTTCACCATTCACCGTGGCGCGAAGAAGCAGAAGGGCAAGTACTTCGGTCCCTACCCGAGTGCAGGGGCCATCCGCGAAAGCCTCAGCCTGTTGCAAAAGACCTTTCAGGTGCGGCAGTGCGAAGACAGCTACTTCAAGAACCGCACCCGGCCGTGTCTGCAATACCAGATCAAGCGCTGCAAGGGGCCTTGCGTCGGTCTGGTCGACCCGCAAGTGTATGCCGACGATGTTCGCCATTCGGTCATGTTCCTGGAAGGGCGCAGCAACCAGCTCACTGATGAGCTCAATGCCTCCATGGAGCAGGCGGCCATGGCACTGGAGTTCGAGCGCGCCGCCGAACTGCGGGATCAGATCGCCTTATTGCGACGCGTGCAGGACCAGCAAAGCATGGAAGGCGGCAGCGGTGACGTCGACGTGGTGGCGGCATTCGTCAACCCCGGCGGTGCATGCGTGCACCTGATCAGTGTGCGTGGCGGGCGCGTGCTGGGCAGCAAGAACTTCTTCCCGCAGGTGGGCATCGAGGAAGAGGTCGCTGAAGTCATGTCGGCGTTTCTTTCCCAATACTTCCTGGCGAGCCCTGAACGCGACCTGCCCAGTGAATTGATCGTCAACGTCGTGCATGAAGACTTCGAGGCGATCATCGCGGCGCTGCACACGTTGCGCGGACGCGAGCTGACCATCAGCCATCGGGTGCGCGGTACCCGGGCACGCTGGCAACAATTGGCAGTCACCAACGCCGAACAGGCACTGGCTGCGCGCCTGGCCAACCGGCAACACGTGGCGGCGCGTTTCGACGCCCTGGCCGAAGTGCTCAACCTCGACGAGCCGCCGCAGCGACTGGAATGCTATGACATCAGCCACTCCAGCGGCGAGGCAACCGTGGCCTCCTGCGTGGTGTTCGGGCCGGAAGGGCCGCTGAAATCCGACTACCGTCGCTACAACATCGAAGGGGTTACCCCGGGCGACGATTATGCCGCCATGCATCAGGCCCTGACCCGGCGCTTCAGCAAATTGAAGGAGGGTGAGGGCAAGCTGCCCGACGTGCTGCTGGTTGACGGCGGCAAGGGCCAGCTCAACATGGCCCGCGAAGTGCTCCAGGAGCTGGCCGTGCCGGACCTGATCCTGCTCGGCGTGGCCAAGGGCGCCACCCGCAAGGCCGGCTTCGAGACCCTGTACCTCAACGATGCCGCCCACGAATTCACCTTGCGCGGGGACTCGCCGGCCCTGCACCTGATCCAGCAGATTCGTGACGAAGCACACCGTTTTGCCATTACCGGCCACCGTGCACGCCGCGGCAAGACCCGTCGCACCTCGACGCTCGAAGGCGTGGCCGGCGTCGGCCCCAAGCGCCGGCGCGATCTGCTCAAACATTTTGGTGGATTACAGGAGCTCAGCCGTGCCAGCATCGATGAGATCGCCAAAGCCCCTGGTATCAGTAAAAAGCTCGCTGAGTTGATTTATGCCAACTTGCATAGCGAGTAGAATGCCCCCTCACCTTGTAGCCAGTTGTGCCGATGAATATCCCAAATCTGCTTACCGTTCTGCGCGTTGTGCTAATACCGATCTTCATTTTGCTGTTCTATTTGCCTTACCACTGGAGCTACATGGCATCCAGCGTGGTGTTCGCCTTCGCCGCCGCCACCGATTGGCTCGACGGCTACCTGGCACGCCGCCTGGAGCAGAGCACGCCCTTTGGTGCGTTCCTGGACCCTGTGGCAGACAAACTGATGGTCGCGGTCGCCCTGGTGCTGCTGGTGCAGGAACACGCCAACATGTGGCTGACGTTGCCGGCGGCGGTGATCATCGGTCGTGAGATCGTCGTTTCGGCACTGCGCGAATGGATGGCCGAAATCGGTGCACGGGCGCATGTTGCAGTGTCCAACCTGGGCAAGTGGAAGACCGCCGCGCAGATGCTGGCGCTGGTCATCCTGCTGGCCAACCCGGTCGCAGCAACTTTTTGGGTGATCCTGGGTTATTCGCTGCTGATGATCTCGGCAGTGCTGACCTTGTGGTCGATGCTGCACTACCTGCGCGCCGCCTGGCCGCACCTGAGCATCGATGTTGAAAAAAAATAAAAGTTTTTTGAATCAAGGGGTTGCGGTGCGTTATCAATAAGCTACAATGGCGCCCAGCAACACCACGCGGGAATAGCTCAGTTGGTAGAGCACGACCTTGCCAAGGTCGGGGTCGCGAGTTCGAGTCTCGTTTCCCGCTCCAGACATGGCGCTGCAGAGTTCAAATGAATTCTGCAAGCGATTGAAAAAAGGACCTTCGGGTCCTTTTTTCGTTTCAGCCCGACAATCCCGGTCTTGCCAGAGCGCAGCAAGGCTCTGCGCTGGATGATTGCGACCCTGCAGAAACGAAATAAAAGTTTTTTTGAATCAAGGGGTTGACGTGGGTTCTTGGTTCGATAGAATAGCGCCCGTCAACACGACGCGGGAATAGCTCAGTTGGTAGAGCACGACCTTGCCAAGGTCGGGGTCGCGAGTTCGAGTCTCGTTTCCCGCTCCAGTTTGTATGCGTTTAGAGCTGCTTGTTAGAGCTTTTGACGTTTGGGGCCGAGTAGCAAAATGGTTATGCCGCGGATTGCAAATCCGTTTACGCCGGTTCGATTCCGACCTCGGCCTCCATCATTGAAAACCCCGTAGATTAACGTCTACGGGGTTTTTCTTTGCGCGCAAAAAAATCCTGGCGCCCAAACCCCTTTCCATTTTGTGGAAGAGTGAACCAGTTGGCAGAACTCAGGTCCACCGAATTCAGGGGATAGCTATCAAGACCGGACTGGCCGTATCCTCGAAAAAACAACAAGGAGGAGCCCATGAGCTGCCTGATATGCGCCGGAACCGCGGAAAACATTCTGGCGGGGGGAGAGTTTGAAGAGCGGGATTGCCCATCATGCGGCCGCTACAGAATATCCTGTGCCCTGGTTTTGATGCTCATGGAGCAGGGCCAGATTTTCGATGTGCACAGGATGAGAGTCTGGTTGGCCGCAAAGCGTGAGTTCGTTGATGTGCCGTCTATTGAAATCCATGAAGCCTTGCTCGTCCTCTAGCGCGTTGGCGCAGGCACTCGATTGCTCGGCAGGAGAGTTGGATTGAAGGCTTTGTGATCCGGGTCTACGCTTAAAATCCGGTGAAAAATTGGAGGGCAGTCATATCCTCTGATCGAGGGGAATTTGAGCAAGCGCTTGTTGCTGTCCTCGCCACCGTAAATCCGCTGGGGATGAAATCATTTTCCGATGGGCTCGCATCCTCACGCAGATCACGCCGTTCGATCCACTACCGGGAGTAAGCACCACCGCATGCCAAGGCTTTCCGCGCAATAGGTAACAGAAGTACTCCTCCGGAACGACTTGGTTCAATGTCAAAAAACAGGAGTGCTGCCATGTCCATAGATCGAGAAATTCAGCTCCACCAGGCCCTCGTTGCGGTCATTGCCGCGGCGAGCCAACAAGGGCTGAATATCGATTATTTATGCAATCAAGCGTTTGGCGGGCTGATTGGTAATTTGGACTTTCGATGGGTGACGTCTGATGACGTTCCCCATGCCATAGCAGAGATAGAGAAAGCGAGGGATGCCGTGAGGTCGTTGTGGCCTGACCAGTTCCGACACTGACATTTCCTTTTGCCTTGCTCCGAGCCCCGCCAATGTGCGGGGCTTTTTTTACGTCTCTGGATTGCACGTTTTGCCCGCGCTCCCTGCGGTCTTATCAAGTCTGCACACAACTATCGTCCATCGATCGAGTACTTGCCCGGGCCTGTGATGCCCAGGAGCAGCAGGCCGCCCATGATGCATAGATTCTTGAAAAATTGGGTCGTGTTAGTTGCTCGTTGCGCATCAACCATGGTCCAGAAGTGGTGTGCGATCAACATAGTGCCGAGTACGAACAAAGCGAAGAGAAATGCGAGCGGGCGAGTGTAGAAGCCCACAAGGATTGCAATTGCGACGAAGAACTCCATTATGACGGCAATCCCCGCAGCTACCATGGGCATTGGCGCGCCGAGTGATTCCATGTAGGCAACAGTTCCTGAGAACCCCATCATCTTGTTCCAGCCGGCGATGAGGAACAGGATCATCAGGAAGATGCGGGCAAGCAGGATGATTTCGTTTCTCTGATTCTCGAACAGAGTGTATCTCATGGCGGCCTTCCTTTTGTGGTGGGCAGTTTTACATTAGCACCCGCCTGTAAATTTGCCGGTCCGCAACAAGAGATCGAGAACAGAGTTAGTCTTTATTCAGGCAGTAATTCATCCTTGCCACTATAACGGAACGTTGACTGAGACCATCAATACCCGGCAGGATCCAAGATCAATTTTTGCATCGGGCCTCCACTACCTTGCAGGTATTCGGCGTCCCGCCAGATCGACCGGCATAGCGTTTGCAGTTTTCGATAGAGTTGGTGCGCACCACCTGTAGATTGGGGCCCCATGCCAGACTCCCTTCTCCAGCAGTGGGCATGGCTTTCGCAAAGCAGCTTGAGCCGACTGTGGAAGCTGAAGAGCTCCCAACACTGTGTTTGTTCGTACACCCAGTGAAAAACGAAAGGTTGATAGCCAATATTGCTGTAATAGCTAGCGGTATCCGTTTTTGTGGTGTTTTTCTGGACATTCCATGCCCCCAGTCAATGAGGATGGTTGCCATCCACGCCAATCCCGGCTGCAGGCGACGTACCCGGCTTTGGTAACGCCCAGATTATCTTAGTTGAGGGTGTCGCTTGCGTTAGAACACTTTGGTCGTCGATCGACCACACAGCATTCATTGCCGTGCCGTAAGGACGGAGGCAGGGGCTCGCGAGGTTGGCGTCATGGCTTGAGCTACGCTTAATGTTCCACACGGAGGCAAGTGTCATGAGCGAAGATCGAGTGGTTGCGCTTGAGATAGCGTTGAAAACGGTAATGGCTATCGCCAGAAATCATGGGCTTGATGTGGATCAGCTATGCAGGCAATCCATTGGCGCAATCATCGGTGACTCCTCCATGCAGTGGGTGCAAGCAACCCATGCTCAGAATGCGATCGCCGAGATTGAAATGGCCGAGGCCGCCGTAGCGCGCCTGCCTTTACCTTCCCGATAGGTGCGGGTAGGGCGCGCGCAACCGTCAGCGACGAATGCGTATTTTCCTCCAGGTGGCATCACTGATAAACGTTCTGGTGTCGCCGCGAATGGCGTACAGGGTCGCTCGGTAGAGGGCAATCGAACGAGAGCAATGCAGCTCGCGGATCTTTCGATAGGCCCAATTCCAGCCTCGTTTAGGTGTTTGGCTCATCCTTTCCCCTGCACGGTTGCCATCCATTCCCTGATAGTAATAGGTAAGGACTCGACAATGCAGGTTTGGATCCAGGCTGCTCGATGCCGGGCGGGGCGTCTGGCTAGTGCACCTTTTTCAGGTCGGCTATCGCATCGTCAATGGACTGAGCATTGTGATCCAGCGTCTTTAGCGCCTGGCGAATGTTGCGGGCCAAATCGTTGCGTCCCGAATGCTCGGCCAAAAGTGTCAGCTCGTCGATTGCCGCGGCAATCGCCTGCTGATTTTCGTAGATCTTTTCGAGAGCAAGGGGAAGGGCGTACTTGTTTGTCATGGCTCGATCCTCCAACGCATGAGGAAAGCTTAGCAGTCGCCAAATCTCGCGGTTCGAACAGGCGGATGCATCTCCTATCCAGGAGATGCATCTTCGCAAGTCAGGCGATCAGATCCACCTTGCCTGTGGCCAGGCGGTAGACGCCCCCTACGATTTTCAACTTGCCTTTATCAAGCGCGTCGGTAAGCACCGGCGTGGCATGCTTGAGTTTTTCAACGGAGTCTTTGACGTTTTGTGCGACGGCGTTGTCGCCCAGTTGACCGGGTTGATCAAGCACCTTCTCAATGGCCGGTCTGAGTGAATCGGCCAGTCCCTGGATATGTCCGGGGAAAGTGGCTTTGTCCTTGATCGCTTTTATCCCCGCATCAATGGCACCGCAACTTTCATGACCCAATACCACAATCAGAGGGGCACCGAGGGCCACGACCGCATATTCAAGGCTGGCCAAACCTTCGTTGGTGACGAAGTTCCCCGCGATGCGAACCGCGAAAAGGTCCCCGCGAGCAGTGTCGAATGCGTACTCAGGGGCGATACGGGAGTCTGCACAGCTCAGTAATGCAACGAAGGGATTCTGACCTGCGACCAAAGCTTCGCGTTCCGCCTTGAAGTCATGGGTCTTGGAGGTTCCGGAAATATACCGTTGATTGCCGTCCATGAGTCTTTGCAGCGCTGCATCCGGGCTGATTATGTTTTCCGGTTTTGGCAATACGGTTTTTTCGGCCGCCAGCGCAATCTTGTCCGGTAAAACTCCAGCAAGGATCAGGGCACCTGCACCAGCCCCGACAAGTCGCAGAAATCGACGGCGATCAGTAATGCTCGGCTTTTGTGTGGGATCACATGACTCGCACATAGTCTTTAGTCCTCGGAAGCTTAAGATGAGAATGGTTCTCGAGCATTCACAATCAAAAACCTGAAGCGCGTCTTCCTTCGAGGTTCAGACAAATGTGTGAATTGGAGATCTCGGCTCTCTTGGCCAGCCAGCGCTTCGAGCAGGATGCAGTCCAAGTATGGTTGATTATGAGAAGTTGCTCCGAACTCGAGCGGTAGCCATCAAAAGGAAACAAAGCGTGCGTAGATTGCTCTCCTGATTGATATGGAGCGATCAAGTGACCCGAGCCACGAGACACCTGCGCAAGACCCTGGATGGCGTTGCCGCCAACAACCAGCACGCTGCTCTTGAAGTGATGCGGGCTATTGAGCAACTGAGGGATGAACTGCTGCGCCAGCGCCTGCTGGGAATCGTGCACCGCCTGAATCAGGATGCAGAAGAACTGCGTCATGCCAGGGATGAAGTGCATGGCGGCTTCGGCAAGCTGGCTTGATGACTATGGAAAGCAATAAGTGAACTCGAAATATTTCAAAGGGGCCATGCAAGTCGCAGGATTTGGCTTCTTGACGGCCATGTTCCTGGATGGCCTGCATTTCATCAGCGGGGCAGCTCCGGTTGTCCCGATGATCACGGAGTTATGCATGGGCGCGGTCTGCGTGTTTTTGTCGCAAAAATTTTCCGGTGACGTCAGGGTTCGATGATCTCGTTATCCTGTGATTGGATTAGATGCGAAATATAAGCATTGTGGAATGAAAGTTGCCTCGCTCTACCTGACGATCATCTCGATAGGAGGGCCGGGCCTTGTCTGAAGCAGAGAAGTACTTCTGGATTGGCGTAGCAGCACTGGTATTGCTTCTTGATTTGCGGGCGTTCATCAGCTTGTTCCGCACTCGGAAAACGATCGGAGAAAAAGCAGCCTGGGTTATTGGCCTGTTTTTTTTCCCCGCTTTCGGGCTGGTCATCTGGGGAATCGCTGGGGGTGAGAAGGATTGAAGAGGGGTTAATTGTTCTCCGTGCATAGCAGCGATATGGATATCGGCGCGTGCCTTGAAAGTCATCTAGCCGACCAAATGTCCGTGCTCGTCCGTTATGGCTGCCACACTGTTATTGATGGCGCGTCGTAGTGGGAGGTCCCTGCAGTGGATTATCTGCGTGTCTTGGCGCAAGTGCAGCTGATCTAGTTGAGCGGGACCTCATGAGGGCCCAAGGGGTTGTGGCATGAACTGGGTCTACATTCTATTCGGCACTATGGTTGTCGCGTCGGTCTGGTGCCTTGCTGCAGGCTTCGCGATTGCCCGGCGCAACGACGATAGGCACAAATGAGTCAGATGACCTCCAGTCAAAGTGTTTCGATTTTTCCTTGATAGAGCACTGGCCCGGTTGGCTGACCTGTCGGTGAACCCAAGTGCGGTTCCAGGCTGACAGCCAGTGCTTTGGCATTGGTCAGCAAGGCTTGCTGAGGTTCAGTCAGGGGCAGTCTTGTACTTCCGGCGTCAGGTAAAACCCCCAGGGAAGTCGGTTTTCCATCGGCTGAAATTGCCCAGAGTTCCAGGCTTTTATTTGCACCAGGCGCAGCCAGGGCGATGGCTGTTACTTCCAGATGGTCTTCATAGGTCTTGATCTGGAGAGCGGCCTGTTGATTGTCAGCGAGCAGGGTAGTGGTATGGAGCGGCCCGTCCGGCGTCAGTCGAATGCCGAGCGTTACAAGAACCACCAGCACGCCCGCGGTCGCCGTCCACCGGAGCCAGTACCAGAATGAATGCTTCGCCGCTGCCTGCGACTTTTGCGTGAAGATCCGCGCCTCGATGGCTTTCCACACGCGCGGATGAACCCTTTGCTCAGCCAGGGGGGCTGTTAGCCCGATCAGCGTCTCCTGCCATTTGGCGACCTCCGCCCTTAGTGCAGGATCTTCAAGCATGAGGCGTTCAAATCGCCGGCGAGCCGTGCTCGGCATCAGACCAATTGTGTAGTCTGCGGCGAGCGCGCGACGCACTGAAGCAGATCGATAGTTCATGATTCAAGACACCTGCGCAAACGCTCCATGCCTCTCCGTATCCAGGACTTGACCGATCCCAGGGGAGCAGACATCTGCACGGCAAGTTCAGTGCATGAGAGGCCGTGAAAATAGGCGTTGGTAATGGCGGTCTTCTGCATATCGTCCAATGTTTCAATACAGCGTTTGAGCGCCATGGCCTGCCTGGCTGCCGACAGTTGTTCGGCTGCCTGGGGCGATTGGTCTTCCAGTGCCTGGATGAGGAATTCATTGACGGGCACTTCGCGGCGTTTGCGTAGTTGGTCAACCGCCAGGTTTCGCGTAATGCTGAGCATCCAGGTCAAAGGCTGTGACAGGCTCGTGTCATAGTCGGTGGCGTTGTGCCAAATACGCACGAAGGCTTCTTGCACGACCTCTTCAGCCAGGTCCTTTTGTCCCAGGCACCGAAGTGCAACGGCAAGCAGGATTCCCGAGGTGGTCCGATAGAGCGCCTCGAATGATTGCCGGCTGCCAAGCGAGCATTCTGCAAGCAATCTGCGCAGTTGATCAGGATCGGCAGTAGTGATGATTGACCTCCAGAGGATCGCCGTGGTGGTCTGAATTGACGGCGCCCGCTCGCCATCTGCTCTAGTTATAGCGTTGATCTTGCGAACTTGGGCGCTGCCGTCGCTATGACCGCAGCGCCCGGTGCCGTCTAGTTCTTTGGCATCAGTACTTTGTCGATGACCTGGATCACGCCATTGGACTGTGTCACGTCATAGGTGCTGATGTCGGCAATGCTGCCTTTCTCGTCTTTGATCACGATGTTGTGCGGGCCATTCATCGACAGCCAAAGCTTGCCGCCGCTGACGGTGGTCAATTCGGTTTTACCTCCACCGGCTTTGATTCGTTTGGTCAGTTCCATCATATCCAGGTTACCGGCGACCACATGGTAGGTCAGGATGTGCGTGAGAGTGGCTTTGTTCTCGGGTTTGAGGAGCGTGTCGACCGTACCTGCCGGCAATGCAGCGAATGCAGTGTTGACGGGGGCAAAAACGGTGAAAGGGCCTTTGCCTTTGAGGGTGTCGACCAGACCGGCGGCTTTGACGGCGGCGACAAGGGTAGTGTGGTCCGCCGAATTCACCGCGTTATCCACGATATCCCGGGTTGGCATCATGCTTTGCCCGCCAACAATCACGCTTTGGTGAGGCATGTCCGCCGCTTGAGCGGTGGTCAAGGCGAAGCCGCCTGAAATGGCCAGGCTCAGCAGGCTGGCGATCAGTGGGGCTTTAATCGAAGTGCGCTTCATGATGATGACTCCTTTGCGTATGGAGCGGCCAGAATTTCTGTCCGTGCTTCATATACGGATGAGGTCATCGATCGGATGCAGGATCGGTAAAATTATTTCGAGAACGGCAAGCGAGGTTGTCGTGTTGGAGAAAAACACAGGCCCGGCCATTGTCTCCGGCGTTTGGCGTGCAGGGTGCTAGATTGGAAGAGGGCACCCTCAGGAGAAAACCAGATGATCGCTGATGCTCTGGATGCGGCGAGTTATGTTGAGTGCTACGCGTCGATCGAAAGCCCGCAAGTGCGGGAAGCGTTTTGCATGCTGGTGGGTACCATTGCCGCGATGAAGTGGCATAACTGCGCGCCCAACCCTCGGGGGGAGTTGAAGCGGTCCATTGGCATATTTTCGGTGGCGGATGGCACTTGTCCCTTCAGCTTTGTGGCCAATCATAATTGGCTGCTGTTTCATTTCCGGCTGCCGGCTTTCAAGGGCGTGCATTGCTCGATCAAAACGCTGCACGCAGAGTTCGGTGAAGTCGATGAGAGGATCGACGGGGAGTGGACCATCAAATTGCGTTCGGTCGATGATATACGGCGCTTGCTGCGCATCATTGATATTTCCTGACCTTGTACCTGGCAGGCCCGGGCCGAGCGAAGTTTCACAGCCAGCGCAGGAATGCCAGGCAAGTCGCGTAGCCGCTCCCGAGAATCACACCGACAAGCACAACCAGATAAGCCAATGAGCGTTCAGGCATTACTTCACCTAGAGGTATCAAGGAGGTGGAACAATCCGTTCGAGTTGTTTGAGCTTAGTTCGTTTTCTTGTTTTCGCATCACCTGCATCCGCTTATAAGGATTCGTCCTGAACTGGCATAGTGATACAGTCGCCCTTTCCAAAATGAGGGGGCAGCATGCGAGTATTGATTGGGGCGCTGGCAGTGGCACTGCTGGCCGGGTGCGCGGGATCGACGATGGAAGCGGCTCGCCACAATAGCCCAACCAGGATTTTTACCTCCAACAAGGCAGAAAACGTGGTCGCCCAGTGCGTCCAGTTCGCCTGGCAGGATGAGTCGGTGTTCGGTGTCGATGCCGGTGCATTCCTGGAGCCACGCAAGTCTGGCGGCTTCACTGTCTACACCACCGGTGCTGAATCCTTTGCCGATGTCCAGGGCGGTGCATCCGGCACTAACGTCAACTATTATGCAGCTTTGGATAACTGGATTGCTCAGCGCAGGCTCGCGGCATTGGCGACCTGCATGTAGACCTGAACTCAGTCCTGAACTGCCAGGAAATTCCCGAGCCACCGGAAACCAGCCCGCTCTCGGCCTACACTGATTGCCTCACACCGACAGAACCCTACCGAAAAGGTACAGCCATGAAAGTCAGTGCTCGCAACGTGTTCAAAGGAACGGTCAGCAAACTGCAGGAGGGTGCGGTCAATGCCGAGGTCTCCTTGACCCTGTCCGGTGGCAACGTGCTGGTGGCGGTCGTCACCCTGCAAAGTGTCAAAAGCCTCGGCATTGCCGTCGGTAAGGAAGCCGTCGCCCTGATCAAGGCACCATGGGTCATGCTGATGACCGAATCCAGCGACATCCGCCTCTCGGCCCGCAACTGCCTGGAAGGCAAGGTCACCAGCGTGACCGACGGCGCAGTCAACGCCGAAGTGGTGCTGCGCCTGGACGGAGGCGCTGAAGTCTACTCAATCGTGACCCGCGAAGCCGTCACCGAACTCGGACTGGCTCCTGGCGTCAGTGCCACGGCGGTGATCAAGGCTTCGCATATCATTCTCGGCGTGCCGGCTTGAATTGAAATTCATGAAGATGGCCCAGACTTCGGATTTGGGTCGCAATAGCTCGGTAGATCCTTGATCTACCGAGCTTTTTTTGCTGATGGCGCAAAATTTTGTCCAGCATTGGGCCTTGCTTCATCCGGCTTGGGTGTATATATTCGACGCCTTGTCACGTCGGTGCGCGAGCTGCCTAATCGTTATTAGCGCGTTTGCCCCCAAAGGTTGGAAAACCTGCCTGACTCGCTTGCAGCGCTACCGCCCGGATGGCGAAATTGGTAGACGCAAGGGACTTAAAATCCCTCGTTCTTTGAACGTGCCGGTTCGACCCCGGCTCCGGGCACCAAACAAAATCAAGGGCTTGCACGAGATATCTCATGCAGGCCCTTGTTGTTTCCGGTCTGCAATTCACTTCCTAGGGGTAACTTTTTACCATTCCTCTGGCGGATGTACTGCCGGGTCATTACGACTGTCGTCCGGGCTGTTCGACCGTCCAGCAGCTGCAGAGAGTTCGACGGCGCCTGCATCGTCCAGGCTGGCAGTGCCGTGGCTTTGGACGCGTCGCCGCTACCAGCGGCACTGTAGGTGCCTGCAATGCGCAGCTGCTGCTTGCCAGTAGTCTGTGCGGGGAGTTCGTTAGTCTAAATCGCCCAGAGAACAGGCAACCAAATAAACTAACTAGATAAAAGAATTAGCAAACAGTCCGCTAGATTGATGGAAATGCTGATATGAGGCCATGCTGTAAGGCCTCAAGACCTGGCCGGTGGTAATCCTCCATATAGCCATCCACAGACCATGATTGAGCGTCAAGTATCTCTTGTGGCGTTACCGGACTATGGTCGAATAGGCCAAAGCTCGAATAGTAGTCATGGAACTTGAACTCCCATTCTCTACTACGTTCCAGGCTAAGCCAATGATTGGGAACGCCGAATGAGTCAGCCACGATCAGTCCGTGCAAGCTGGATGACAACACGAAATCGCAGGAAGCGATCTCCTCAAGAACTTGTTTGACCGGAGAAAACACGTTGATGATCCGTGCCTTGGGGATCATCGATTGAAGTGCAGCAATCTCGGGGGAGTTGTGATGGCAGAAGTGTGGAATCAACCCCACGCTGATTTTCCTGGAGGTGGGTTTTCGGATTACCCAAGGCGAAAGCAGGCCTGGATCGCCCATCACAGGCTGGCTCTTCAAATTCTGGATTTGGACCTTGCACATCAGCCCACGTACAGCATGGTAGTGGTGCCGCCCCGAGAATACATAATCCGGTGAGCCGGATCCCGTGCCCCAGATATGCAGCTTGCGCGGGATTCCCCATCTTCTGGCTTTCTTTTCCCGATTCAGAACACTGCCGACTGCGACCATATCCGCATGCTTGATGTCGGAATGAACGACCTTGCGGCCAGAAAACACTTCAACCAGATTGGCCGACAGGTAATCGCCAAAATTCTGCTTGCCAGCATCCTTGTGCCCGCGTCCACGGCACCAGTACAGCTTGATAGGTTTCATTACTCAAAAAGCCTTGACGGTGTGACTGAAAAATCAATAGATCGAATAACATTGCCGACCCAGCCCCGTAAGATACAGCGTTACGCCGATACTGCAATGCCCAGGGGAACAGTTTGCTGAGGAAGTAGAGTGGTTGCGAATTGAAGCAGTAGCTCTTTTCAACGAGTTCAACTAATACCAGCTTCAATCTCTTGGTGGGCCGGCGCTTCAACTGTGTTGATAGTTTTGAAAGGGAAGTATGCTCGGTCACCAGGACGCTAGCAGACTCAAGTGGAAGACCACTGCTGGATAAATGCTGCACCGGTACCCGCCGAACGGTCACGTAATTTGATGCAGGTGGGGGAGATAGTCTACTGGTGGGATTTGACTGAAATCCTGGAGTACGTTGCGCTATCAGTTGTGGCGATCAGGCTGCGCCCATCCTTGAATTTTGCGTAGAAGGTCACTTCCTTTTCCTTGCTGCATAGCATCAAGCCCGCAACCAGACCAACTGGTCCCAGGAGCAAGGCTCCTGCCAATCCCCACCGAACAGCGCTGTGGCTATTGTTTACTATCTGCTCATCCGCAGCCTCCAGCTCCGCAATTCGCGAAATGGGAATTTTTCGCTCGCGAGAAGGTTGCAAGGTGGATTTCAGGGTGAAGATTCCACCCTCGAATTTGGCGTCGCCTGCCTGAAAATCTCCGGATTTGACCACTATTCTTGACATGTCGTGTCTCCCTTGCATGAAGTTGATCTCTGTTACTGGGCGCCATTGGCTGCGGAGTCAATGGTATTGCGACAAAGGGGCTGCCTGGCGATCACCGGCAGTCTCCGTGATGGCGTGAGCGGGATTGGTATGCCTTACTAATGCGTGAATTTCAGAGGAGTGCAGTGATGACTGAGCGCCATTTGGATCACGTTGAAACGCTATCGAACGGCTGCACGATTCAGGTAAAGGCCAAAATACTGAGAGATGGTTCTCTGCAGATGTTCGTCGGTGTGTACAACCCGGACGGCACCCCTGTAGCCGAGAATGACCACCCGGCGCCGGATCATCTGGACATGGAGGGCGCTTTTGACTGGGGTATCGATATGGCACGAAGTATCGGGAATCGTCATACGCCTCAGTAGGGATTCCCCAGGCATGGGGATCCTGGCCAGAGTTGCATGATGGCAATTTGTACGCTATTTCTGGATTTCCCGGCGCGTGCCAGATTTCAAGGAAGAGTGAAATGAGCGTGATGGTAGAGCGGCCTTATCCCGTGGATTTCGTCCACCCGAACGGGAAAAGAGCGAAGATCGACTTTATCTGGGGTATGCCCGACAACCCTGCACCAGTAGGCATTCGTGTCTGGGGGAGGGAGGGGCACGACGATATTTTGCTTGCCAGGGAAAGTTGGTCCTGGAAGAGCTTTGATGAAGCATTGAGGCGTGGAATCAGGCTGGCTACGAATTGGTGCGAGCGCGGTAACGCGTAGCGGCGAGGGTGGGGTTTAGTGCAACAGAGGTGGTGAATCGGCCGCCTGGCAAGCTCAGGCACTTCTCCCTGCAAGTGCGTCCTCCATGATCGGGTGGTGGCAATTTGAGATCATATGGGGTAATTGTGTCCTGTCCGGCATGGAGCCGGCTCAAGGAGAAATGAATGACTTCCGAACTCCGTCTGGCTGCGATCGAGCATTTGTTGGCAGCTTTACTCACCGAAGCTTCACGCAGTGGCGTGAACATTGTCGCCGTCAATTCCCGCGCCACTTCGTCTTTGCTGAGTAGTGATGGCCCGGATGGGCCGATTCAGAAATCACAAGCGATTGAAGCCTTGGGCGAGATCATGCAGCTCCAGGGGGCAAGGGAAATCTGATCGGCTACACTGAGTTCGCAGCCTGGGTCACGCTTGGCCTCCATCGGACTTGACGCTCAAGGCATTCGCGCCAAATTTTTGCTTTTTGGAATAGTGTGGCGCGTACATTCGATTGCCAGGGCGACTCGTCCTGCGCGCGTTGATTGAATGCAGGCGTATATTGGTATTGTCAATCCGGGAAGTTGAGGCGATAGAAAGTCGCCAAGGATTTTGCGAACGAGAGAGTCAGGGGTAACTGACGGGTAACCCAAAATGCTGGAGGTGCGACATGAGCCAATATCAACGCCTCTTCCTGATTGTCGGCCCCACCATGCGTCACACGCCGGCGATGGAGCGGGCAGTCGCACTTGCCAAAGCCACTGGCGCGGTGCTGCATATCTCGGTATTCATCGAAGACGTCGACATTTTGGGATTGATGAGCGGGGATGAACAATTTCGCGAGATCTGTCAGCAGGAGAACCAGAAGTGGCTCCAGGATGAAGCCCAACTGATCCGCGGAAATGGCGTTACGGTGACCACCGAAGTTGTATTGGCTCGCGATGTACTGCAAGAAATCCTTCAGCATGTGACGGACTTGCAACCGGATCTGGTTATCAAGGACGTCCACCACGAATCAGCACTCAAACGGGTATTTGTCACGCCGCTGGATTGGCATTTGTTGCGCGATTGCCCGGTTGCCGTACATCTGGTCAGCGAAGTCCGCTGTCCTCTTCCGCGAGTGGTAGTGGCAGCAGTGGACCTGTCGCATCCTGACCACCAGATCGTTGCCATCAATGATCGAATCATCCTGGCCGCGCATCGGATGGCAATGCAGTGCAATGCAGAACTGCATCTGCTGCATGCCTTCGATCCATCGCAAACACATATCTCGGATGCCGGTGCCGGCGCCGTGACGATGCCAGGCTTCAGCAACGACGTGCGTCGTTCACTGCATACGTCCTTCATTGCGTTGGCTGACAGCTACCGCGTCCCTTCTGAACGACAACACTTCATTGAAGGGGCGCCAACCAAAGTGATGTCCGACTTCGCAGCCCACAGTCGAGCCGATGTGATCATTATGGGAAACACGCATCGAAAAGGGCTGCACAAGCTGATTGGCAGCACTACAGAGCACGTCCTGTATCAAGTGCCGTGCAATGTTTTGGCAATAAAGGCACAAGTGGATCAGTAAATCTATGGATTCTGAGAAGTGAACCGGCATAGGCGGCCGGGTTCCGAGCTTGTTGATGCAAATATTAATATGTATCATTTGTTTTCAACCTCGGGAGGCAGGGAACGCATCGCCCATACAACAATAAGGTCAAGGCAATGCTTAAAATGCTTCTCGTATACGGCCATCTGCTCGCCACTTGTATAGCCTTGGGGCGGGTGTTGCAGGCTGATCAAAAGCTTTGGAGTTGGCGCAAGGAAATACTGGATCAAGTGCGCCGTGAGTATCTCGAAGAAACTCAAAAGATCGTCACCCTTGCGCTGCTGGCTCTTTGGGGAAGCGGCTTGCTGTTGGTGCTTCAGGGTTACCTCAATGAGGGGGCTGCCTATCTGCTCAATCAGAAGCTCTGGGCCAAGGTGACTGTCGTCACACTGCTTACTTTGAACGGTGCGTTGTTGCATCGAGTCGGTTTTCCGCTGTTGCAAAAGGCTCCCTTTGTCTTGTTACGCAGCTCAGGGCGTACTCGTCTGGCGCTCTTGGGTGCACTATCCATGAGCGGCTGGTTATTCGCCGCTTTCCTGGGGGTGGCTCGAGCGTGGAATCATGTGTTGCCTTATCTATATGTGATGGGAGCATTTGCCATGTTCTCGCTACTGGCTTGCTCAGTAGCGCTTGCAGTCGCCAGCATGGCGGGCAGTGTCGGCGGTGAAGAGCCTTCGGTCTCGGGGTAGTCGTCCTTGCACGACCGGGCGGAGGGGAATCAAGGGGCATTCTGAAGTTTTTGCGGGGCGCCCCTGGAGGATGTGACTAGCCGATTGCAGGCTGCTGCCAAACGATCTAACGGGCCATGCGTGATGAGGCATAGACTGAAGACTAGCCTTCTCCCGCCAAGCTCAAAGGGAGGGTGATCTGGCCTGCAGTCGTTGCGCGTCTGATTTTTACGCTATGGCAAGAGTTTCTTGGCTGGCTCCTGTTGAGGTAGCCACCATGCTTTCCACTTTAGAACTCCGACACCTGATCGAGAGAAGCTTTCTTCCGATGTATTGCGCATGCTCAGTCACGGCTGACAACTGTCTGACAGTGCGGATCTATGGTCCGGATACAGGGCGGATAGATCTCTTCGCCTCTGGAATCTCCTGTGCCGAACTCAACTGCAATCGGGCGATAGAGAACCTGCTCACCACTCTTCGGTCCGACCTCAACGCACATACCGAGCAGCTTTGGCTCGAACGAAATCATTGAGTGCAACGACTCGAGTTGATTGGGGCTGGATAATCTGTGGCATTCCAGAGAAATTTCGAGCACTGAAACGAAAAGCCCGGCTTCAGGCCGGGCTCTCAGTAGATGGGGCCAAATCCTTTTGGCTAACAGCATTGTGCGCTGCAGGTGTGACGAAACCATGACAGGACAGGGCAAAATGTTCTGCACTGGACCGAGTTCCGATTTCGCATTTGTTGTGCCAATAAGTGCGCGTGCGTAAGTCCATCCAAATCAATGGCTTAAAGTGGGCAATTGCAAAATGGGATCATGCAGCCTGCATGAAGAGCCATCTGGAGGGTTGCAGATAACCGCTACAACAGCTCTTGAGCTCCGCGCCTGCAGGTCGGCCAAGGGTTGATTCAGGCAGAGACGGTTTGTCGCAAGATTTGACGCAAAAAATCTCTGCCTGCAGCGCTGAGGATACTCACGCCATCGCTAACCTATTGTAATTAAATAGTTTTAATTATTCAGGCATGAAAAGTGCTGGTGACTGATATCAGGTGGCCATCGCCCGCGTCGTTGAACGTCCACCCGCTATCTCCCCGCACAAGGACTGCTTAAATGCCCCTCAACCGACTTTCCATCCAGTGGAAGATCACTCTGCTGGCCGGCCTCTGCCTGCTGGCCATCGTTGCCATGCTTATCGGCATATCGCTCTACCGCATGGATGCCGGTACCACGCTGGTCAAGGCGAGCAGTGCGCAGATGCTCGAAGACTCGGCCCGCGAACGCATGCAGGGGGAGGGCAAGGTGCAGGCGTTGACCATTCAGCGCTATTTCATGTCGGCCTACCAGGACGGCCTGAACTTCACCCATCAGGTACTGCGCCAGCGCCGTCAGGCGCAGAAGCTGAATATGGAAGGCCAGGCCTTGCGCGAGGAGCTCAACCAGCAAATCAAGGAAGCCTTGCAGGCCAACCCGCAATTGCTCAGCCTCTACCTGGTATTCGAGCCCGATGCGCTGGGCGGCGACGATTCCGCCTTTGCCGGCCGCGCCGAAACGGGCAGCAACGAGCAAGGCCGCTTCGCCACTTACTGGGCGCAGCGCGGTGAAAACCTCAGCACCCTGGTGGTGACCGAGGGAATGATCAGCGACGCCACGCCCATGCTCGACGGCAGCCCTTTCAATACCTGGTTCAACTGCCCCCGACAAAGCCTCAAGCCCTGCCTGTTGAACCCCTATTTCGATGACGCCTCGGGTCAGAAGACGCTGATCACCACCTTGACATTTCCAGTGATCGAGAACGGTCGCATGATCGCGGTGGTCGGCATGGACATCAGCCTGAGCAATCTCCAGCAGTTGGCGACGGCGGGCAGCCAGGGCCTGTATCAGGGGCAGGGCGCCATCAGTATCCTCAGCCCGGCCGGCCTGCTCGCCGGCCACAGTGCGGATGCCGGCCTGCTTGGTCAGAACCTGTCCCGGGCCTACCCGGGCGAAGCGGCCGAGTTGCTGGACTTGCATCGCCAGGGCCAAGGACATGAGCGGCAGGCCAGGGGTCACCTGCAGGTGCTGGCACCGCTGCAACCTATTCCAGACGCCAAGCCCTGGGCCGTTCTGTTGGACGTAGCCATGCCGACCCTGCTGGCGCCGGCCATGGCCCTGCAGCAGGATCTGGATGTGCGCAATACCCAGGGCACCTGGTGGGAGTTGCTGCTCGGAGTAGCTGCCGCCATCGCCGGCCTGCTCCTGGTGTGGTTGACCGCGCGCGGCGTGACCCGACCTATCCTGGGGGTCGCAAGCATGCTCAAGGACATCGCCAGCGGTGAAGGCGACCTGACCCGCCGCCTCGACTACGCACGCAAGGATGAGCTGGGCGAACTGGCCGGCTGGTTCAATCGCTTTCTCGACAAGCTGCAACCGGTGATTGCCGACGTGAAGCGCTCGGTGCAGGACGCCCGCAGCACCGCCGACCAGTCCGCGGCCATCGCCAGCCAGACCAGTGCCGGCATGCAGCAGCAGTACCGTGAAGTGGACCAGGTGGCCACCGCCTCCAACGAAATGAGTGCCACTGCCCAGGATGTCGCCCGCAGCGCGGCGCAGGCCGCTGACGCTGCACGTGGTGCCGACCTCGCCACCCGCGAAGGCCTTGGCGTCATTGGTCGCACCACCAGCGCCATCGATGCCCTGGCCCGCGACATGAGCAGTGCCATGGCGCAAGTCGAAGGTCTGGCGGCCAACAGTGAACAGATTGGTTCGGTGCTGGAGGTGATCCGCAGCATCGCCGAGCAGACCAACTTGCTCGCCCTCAATGCTGCCATCGAGGCCGCCCGCGCCGGTGACGCCGGGCGCGGCTTTGCTGTGGTTGCCGACGAGGTACGCAACCTGGCCAGGCGTACCCAGGACTCGGTGGAGGAAATCCGTCAGGTCATCGAAGGCCTGCAGAATGGTACCCGCGAGGTCGTCGGCTCGATGAGCAATAGCTACCAGCAAGCGCACGGCAGCGTCGAACACGTCGAACAGGCGGTCGCCGCCTTGCGTCGAATCGGCGAATCGGTTTCGGTCATCACCGACATGAACCTGCAGATCGCCAGCGCGGCCGAGGAGCAAAGCGCCGTGGCCGAGGAGATCAATCACAACGTGGCGAGCATCCGTGACGTCACCGAATCCCTTTCCGGGCAGGCCGAAGAGTCGGCCCAGGTGAGCCAGGCATTGAACCGCCTGGCCAACCATCAGCAGGGACTGATGCAGCAGTTTCGGGTCTAGCCAATCATAATTGTGGAGCAGTATTTGCAGACTACACCCCATCAATCATCAAGATGGGGTCTTAGCCATGACGAGCTCAGAGACTTACTTCCTGGTTTCCGTGACCGCGATAGTGCTGCTGCTTGATGTGTGGGCCTTCACCGCAATATTTTGAAGTCGGCGCGAAAGCAGCGGGGGCAATCGGCCTTGTTCTTTTTCCCCAGAATCGGGTTCTTGTCTGGGGAATTGAGGGGGCTGCCGGGATCACTGCGCGCAGGCGTACGATGCTCACACGAGCAGATCTTCATGGAACGCCCCGAAAGGCCAATAAGGGTGCGCGATCTGGATCTCGAGTATCCAGAGGCCGCCGTTCGGACAGGCGCTGAAGTCGCCCAGATCACCGGCACGGTAGATCGCGTGCGGAAAGTCGCTTACCCGATGCCCTTTGATGTCCAGGTTCAGCTTCCAGCCCAGGGCTTTGGCACGGCTTTTTGCATAGCGATACAGTTCGACGCCAGAAACCCGCGCGCTTCTCCAGTACGCCTCGACCTGGTCGAACAGGGTCTTGGCTGCCGCTGCACACTCGATCATTTCGGCATCCGATCCCGTCACAAAGGTGGCACCTGCATCGCCTTCATGGCCATCCCAAACCACACCCAGGTCGATGAAGAAAATGTCATTCGTGCCAAGCTCCGGGTCACCCTCGGAGCGCTGCTTGAAGGTCTTGAGGGTATTGGCACCAAAGCGTATCAACAAGGGATGCCAGATACGCTGCATGCCTAGCTCGGTCAGGATCTGCTTACCGGCGGCTGCCGCTTGAGACTCGCGCATGCCGGGCTCGATGATTCGGGCAATTTGCTCAATGGCTTTCCAGCTCATCTGCTGTGCATGCTGCATCGATGACAGGTTGTAGATCTCGCCTACGGCTTCCTTGGCGTTTGAAACGGACATTCGAAGATCCTCCGTGGAAAAGTGGACTCAATCGCTATATACATTGATATATTGCGCTCTGCCATGGCAAAGAAACAACGGAGCGGCTGTCGTAGGCAGAGAGTGGAACAAGCGATGGACATTACAAGCCCCGAAGAACGATCCAGCATTGCAGCAAGAAATCCGAGAAGCGCCAGTGAGCGGATTCGCAGCCTTATCCTGAGCGTCGCCAGCGAAGGACTCAAGCCCAGCCCAGCGCCTCTGCAGTGTTCGCCATCGAACTGATGCATGGCGCGCGGCGCTTGCCAAAGGAGTATAGGGAAGATTTGCACACCCAGATTCAACGCAGCATTGCCTGCCTGCAAAACTGGATCGATCGAGGCCTGCTCGCGGCAGTGGACCCGCATCACTTGTTACTCACCCTTTGGGCGGTTACCCAGACCTACGTCAACTTTGGCCGGCAAATCTCGGCGATCACCGGCAAGCGCAAGGCGGATGAGGCTGACTATGAAGCCGTCATCTCAACCATTACACAGATGGTCGTGCGAGGCACCGCGCCCGAGGCACGCCCGACGAGCACGAATCGAAAACCTGTGAGTGGCAGTTCTGGATGTCTGGACAAAGCATTCTTGACGTTGAGCCAAAGCTGATTGCCCTTATCGATGTCCGAGGCCCCATGATCACTCACCCGCAAAACCCCTGGATTCGAACGCTGCTGTTGTTACCGCTCAAGGCAAATCCATCCCGCCCAAGTAGCTTGACGTCATACATGGCCTGGTCTGCTGCCTTGAGCAACTCATCGAGGCTCTCGCCATGGTTCGGACATAGCGAGATTCCGATGCTGCAGGAGATGGACAGTTCCCCTGCTGTTGTCACGATCGGCTTCCCGATGGCCTCCAGTATCCTCTGGCCCATGATTTCAGAATCCGCGGCGTTGCCAAGATCTGTAAACAGAACAACAAATTCATCCCCCCCGTAGCGCGAAACGGTGTCACACGAGCGAGTCTCCTGAAGCATGCGAACTGCTACAGCTCGGAGAACCTGGTCACCGACTTCATGGCCGCATTTATCGTTTATTTCCTTGAAATGATCCAGGTCGATCAACATCACAGCAAACTGAATCCTGTTTCTTTTCCAGCGCGAGAATGCCTGATTGAATCGATCGGTAAAAAGATAGCGGTTCGGTAACTGGGTGAGCACATCATGGGTTGCCAGATAGGCCGAGCGCTCGTGCTCAAGCTCTGCCATCTCTATTGCCTTGAAATGCCGAAAGAGAACAACCGGCATCAGAATGAGGGCCGCTGCCAGAACCGCCAGGATCATCATCGCTTCCGTAGTCAGGACATCCCCTAGACGTAACTGGCGCTCAAACACCAAGGTCATGGGTTGTGAAGCACTCCTGATTTCGACCCGATCATTCAGATGCGGCAGTAACAAACGGTCCAGGATACCGGCCTGCTCGGGCTCCATTGAAAACACAAGGCTGTCGGAATCGGCAGCGGTCCCGAGGACGGCATTGATGCGAACCAGCGGGTCTGCCCCCGCATGATTTACAGCCTCCAATATCGAGCCGGTCTTGATCAACAGCAACGCTACCATGGTGCTGCCAAAAAAGTTGGGGCGAGAATTCTCTCGCGCCTGTTCTGGCCGACTGACTGACTGCATCAGAATATAGGCGTCTGCGCCTTCGTACATCGAGAACACGGGCGATACAACGGGCTTCAAATTATTGTGGGTCAGGGCCAATGCGGAGGATAAATAGCCGACAGTTTCCAGTTTGACGCCATATATCGCACTGGCTTGCGAGAGTTCCGGATACATGAACAGTACGGGCCAGGTCTCGCTGAGATAGACCTGATGCTGGGCAGGCTGGTGGGTGAGGCTCGGGAAGTCCTTGAGTTCAAAGTCCGGTCGCCACGTGCGGCGCAACAGCGTTTCAAAGGCGGCCTGCTCGGGAATGGGTACCCCCCGTGCTACCTCGAGCATGTATATATGAGGGTAAGCGGCCAAAACGGCAGCGGCATAGCGGGCCGCTGCATCCGTGTCACTCTGGTCGACGGCCTGGAGAAATGCCGAGAAGCCTGCCAGGACAGCTTCGTTGGTGTCCAACTGATTGCGCACGACGCTGGAAATATTCTGCACGTATTCGGAGAAACGGGTTTTCCAGCGGTGAGTCTCGGATTCCAACAACAATTGGGTCAAGAAACCAATCAGGCCGACGGCCAGGATGATGATTCCCACGAGAGAACGTCGGCGTTTAGTCAGCATCATGCTTATTTTCCAGCTTCCATGGGGGCACCGAAGAGTTGAGTCGGCGAACTTCTGCGCCGGGGCGGACCCTCACATGGAAACTAGCAAAATGCCATAACAGCGTCCATCTCACGTGGACCTTTTCCGGTGGCCTGCATCACGAAGCATGCTGCTAACACCACGTGTCCTCGACCTGCACGTTATAAAAAAGTACCTATTCACGCACAGACCTCAGTCGTGATGCACTTCAGAGCGCTTGAGCAGTTGTTTGCACCGCTCGGACAAGTGAAACACGCGCAGGTGCTTGCCGGCCTTGGCATAGCGCTCGCGCAGCGTCTTGAGCGCGGCGATGGCCGAGTAGTCGACGAAGGTCAGGTGGCGACAATCGAGGGTCACCTGGGGCGGGTCGTTGGCAGGGTCGAACTGGTTGAGAAAGGGTGCACTGGAGGCGAAGAACAGTGTGCCATGCAGGCGATAGAGCTTGCTGCCGTCGGCTTCCAGGTAACTGTCGGCGTATAGCTCGCGGGCCTGCTGCCAGGCGAAGTTGAGCGCGGCAATGATGATCCCGCACAGCACGGCGGTGGCCAGATCGGTGAACACCGTAATGGCCGTCACCGCGAAGATCACCAGCACATCGTTCAGTGGCACCTTGTTGAGCACCCGCAGCGAGGCCCAGGCGAAGGTCTGTTGCGCCACCACGAACATGACCCCGACCAGTGCGGCAAGCGGGATGCGTTCGATCAGCGGCGAAAGAAAGAGCACGAACAGCAGGATCATCACGCCGGCGACCACACCGGAGAGCCGTCCGCGGCCGCCGGAACTGAGGTTGACCACCGTCTGGCCGATCATGGCACATCCACCCATGCCGCCGAACAGACCGGAGACCATGTTGGCCGCCCCCAGCGCCACACACTCGCGATCCGGGTAGCCACGGCTCTCGGTGATTTCATCGGTGAGGTTCAGCGTCAGCAGGGTTTCCAGAAGACCGACCAGGGCCATCAGCACTGCGTAGGGGGCCACGATGCGCAGGGTTTCCAGACTCCAGGGCACCTGCGGCAGGGCCAGACCAGGCAGGCCGCCGGCAATGTGCGCCATGTCTCCAAGGGTGCGGGTTGGCAGACCGAGCAGGTATACCGTCAGGCCGACACCAAGGATCGCAACCAGCGCAGGCGGCGCGGCGCGGGTCAGGCGCGGCAGCAGATAGACGATGGCCATCGTCAATGCCACCAGCCCCACCATCAGGTACAGCGGTGTGTCGCTCAGCCAGGCTTCGCCGCTCTTGAAGTGGTCCAACTGAGCCAGGGCGATGATGATTGCCAGGCCATTGACGAAGCCGAGCATCACCGGGTACGGCACCATGCGCACCAGCTTGCCCAGCCGCAGCAGGCCGAAAGCAATCATGATCAGCCCCCCCAAGAGCACGGTGGCAAGCAGGTATTGCACGCCGTGCTGCACCACCAGCGCGACGATCACGACGGCCATCGATCCAGCTGCGCCGGACACCATGCCGGGCCGCCCACCGAACAGCGCGGTCAGGGTGCAAATGAAGAAGGCACCGTATAGCCCCATGAGCGGATTGAGATGGGCAACCAGGGCGAAGGCGATGCACTCGGGCAGCAGGGCAAAAGAGGTGGTGAGTCCGGCCAGGACATCGGCGCGCAGACGTTTCGGGTTCATGGCTTACCTAACATACAGGCCGGCGAAACCGACCGCAGGGAGTGGCGGGGACGGAGGGCTGTGGATGTTACGGAATTGAAGCGGGTGAGGCCAGTTGTTGAGTTGTGTCAACTGGTCCGAGCGGAGATCCGGCATTCAAAAGCGACCGACAATCGCCGCGGCCGTCTCGATCGAGGGCGGTTGCCAAAGGCAGTGAACGGTCAGGAACAACCATTGAACGGGCCGGCAATACGGTCGGCGTAGCCGCTGCCGCCAGGCTGCGCTCGCGCGCGAAGCGGGCGCAGGTTCTCAAGATTGCCGGGGGCCTTGCGGCCCAGCGTCGCAGCGGCGCACCGAGCCTTCGGCAGCGGCTACAGGGTTCGCCGTTTGCCCCAAAGATAGCGCTGAGCCGGTATCATTGCGCGATTGCAACACCTCAACCTCCCGTTACAACAGATGCGTAGTGGTGCTTCATGCGAAGAGAAATTGGTTACTGGGATCGTGAGGGCAGGGAGCTTTTCTATTACCTGGAGTTCGATGCAGAGACGGCGGAGTTTTTCATCACCTGCGAGCACAAGCCGCGCGATGGCGAGGGAAGCGTCAGGTCGGTGCCGCTACACGAGGCCCGCGGCGAGCGCTACTACAACGATGCGTTGCTGATTATCAAAGAGGAGCTGTTCAAGGATTACAGCATCTGAGCGTGTGTCTGAAAGCGAGCTATTGCTTGTGAGCTATTTCGATGCTTCCCTCATCGTTCTGCCGAACAATGGTGTAGGGCAAAAGCAATGTGTCCAATGCAGCTGAAGCTATCGAATCGATGACCGGCCAATACACGTTTTGCACAGTTCCATAGTTATCGGAATCGGCAGGTGGTGCATGGAGTATGCAGAAGTCATACATGACGCCACTATAGACCCGCGGGACCGTGCCGCAGTAGCTACTGGACTTGGCGAGATTGCGGCTGGTAACCGAGTCATCCCTGAATACCGTGTTGATTGTCCCGCAGCCCGTCACAACCAGGGTCAACATCGCTAAAACTGCAGGTTTCATAAGTTTGTCCATGAGCAAGCGGCAAGGCGGGGCATTGTTGCCATCAAGTGTATTGGCCTCGGTTGCCGGCAGCCAGTCGGACGGGGCTGATACTCAAGTAGGACCGCTCAGGGGCAAGGTCGACCCTTGCCCCATTATCGCCTCTCAGTTGAACGCCTTGGCAAACGACGTATCGATCACCGCTTTGGTATCGAATGCCTTGGGCAGCGCGCCGGTCTCCAGCAGAAAATCAGCGGTGCCCTGGTAATCCGCCGCAGCGCTGGCGTCGACCGGGCCCACGGTCATGTCGGCCTGGCCGATCCAGTGCCGAGAAACTGCCTGGTCCAGGCCGGATTTCCTGGCCCACAGATCGGCGTAGGCCTCCTTGTTCGCCTGAACCCAGGTGCGGGCCTTTTGCAGACGTCCGAGGAAGTCGGCGATGGCGGCGCGTTTTGGCTCGATCGAGTTGGCATTGGCGGCGATGCTGGAGAGTCCGGGCATCAGGTTGCGAGCGGTCAGGATCGGCCGTGCACCGGAAAAGACTTGTTGCTGGGAGATGTAGGGTTCCCATACCGGGAAGGCATCGATGCTTCCTTGTGGCAGCGCTGTGGCGGCGTCGACGGGCATCAGTTTGACGAATTCGACGTAGTCTTTGGGCAGGCCGGCTTTTTCCAGCGCGCGCAGGGTCAGCTGCTGGCTCCAGGCACCCGGCCAATAGGCGACTTTCTTGCCCTTGAGATCCTGGATGGTCTTGGCTGGTGAGTCCTTGGGCACCAGCAGGGCGATGGTGTCGGGGTTCTGCCGCGAAATGCCAATCAGCTTGACCGGTGCGCCCTTGGCGGCGAGGAAGATAAATCCCGAATCCCCCAAAAAGCCCAGGTCCAGGGCACCGGCTTGCAGCCCTTCGGCGACCGGTGCGGCAGATTGAAAGTGCTTCCAGTCCACCTTGTACGGCGCCCCTTGCAGGACGCCCGAGGCTTCTACCGATGCTCGCACGTTGTAGTAGTTCTGGTCGCCGACAACCAGGGTGACGGGTTCGCTGGCGTGGCTCAACGGGGTTGCCAGTGCCAGGCTGGCCAGGCTGTTGCGGATCAGGCGGATCAGGTTCATTGCAGTCCCTCGGAATAAAAGCGTTTGCTTGTCTATCCAGGGAATTGCACGGCGCATGCCAACGCGGTTTGCCCCGTAAATGGCGGGCTGGCGGGGTGGTTGCGCTGTTGCCGCAGCGCAGAACTGTTCGCCCGGCAACAGTTGATCAGCACAACGACCGCGTCCGCACAGTCGTGCAGCGCGGTTTCTTACTCATTTTTTGGGCGCGGAAGCCGAGTCGATGATTTGCTTGACCATTGCGCCATGCCCGGCCTGGTCGTCGACACGGGAAACGACCTGGACCACCGCCATGCGCTTGCCCGAACCTGCGAGGAACGTGGTGTTCAGGGTTTTGCCGCCACCCATGCTCGACAGGCTGTCGATCTGACGCACGCCAAGCCCCTTGAAAGTCAGCCGGGTTTCGCTTTCTTGCTTGAAGTCAGGCAGGGCCGCGCTTTGCTGGTCGATGAAACCGGTCACGGCGCCATCGAGGAAGGCATCGTCATTGTCGCCCGCCACATGGTCGCCGGAAAGCGGGTGTTCGGCGACGATCACCACGCGCTTTTGCGCCTGGTTGACGTACAAGGTCCCTTCAGCGCTGGCGTTGTTGTCTTCCCCGGGCGGCATTGCGCTGGCGACATACCCGCTGGGCAGGCTGAAGGTGAGTTTTCCGCCCAGAAGGGAGACCTTCACTGCCGTTGCCGTTGCCGGTTTGGGGGCGGCCTTGCTGGCTGCCTGAACGGTCATGCCACCCAGGAGTGTGGTCACTGCCAGGGCCCAGGCCAGGGCGTGTTTGCTGAAAAGTGTCATGGGGTTACTCCTGGATCACGGGGCGAGTCACGGATTGAGTGGCGGCATCGCGGTCGTCGATGAACTCCGTGGGTGGCGAACCGTCGGCGTTGAGCTGGAAGATGCGTTCCGGTTGGCCTTTTTCATTGAAGAACACCTGGCCGATGCCTGCACTGTTCCAGAGGCGCTCACCGGCGTTGCTGTGCTGGGGAATGCGGGGCTTGACCTCCAGGCGCCGGCGTTTGGTCAGCCAGTTGAGCGGGGAAGCGGGTGCGTAGAGCCAGCGGTTGAGACGGTCGAGCCAGGCGAGCAGGCGTCTGGGGAATTCGTTTTTCACGCCACTGCTGGTGATCTGCCAGACCTTGGGGCCGCCGCGACGATGGCGGATCAGCACCTCGTACACGAACGAGTAGTGCACGTCGCCGGAGAGAATCACGTAATTTCCGGGCGTACGCGAATGGGTGAATATGTTGAGCATGACCTGGGCCGCGCCACGATGGGCCATCCAGTTTTCTGCATCGACCATCAGCGGGTGGCCCAGGCGGCTGAACACCGATTGAATGGTTTCGATCAGCTTGACGCCGAAGACCGGTGCCGGTGAAACGATGATCGCCGAGGGGTGATCGAGCAACGCCTGCTGGAATTCGCTGAGCGCTTCCCAGTCCAGCAGCCCCGATGGCCGCTTGAGGTTGCGCTCGCTGCGCCAGCGTCGGGTGCGGGTATCGAGCACCACGAGGGCGGGTGTGGTCGGCAATACGTATTGCCAGTCGTGGAAACGTCGCAGGTCTTCGATCAGGTTGTCCTGAACGACGCTGTCCAGGTGGCGGCTGCCGGGCTGCGTCATATCGAGGGTTTTGGCCAATGGCCCGGCGAACGCATCGGGGTTGTTGCCCCAGCCCTGGCAGAGCATATAGGCGATCAACGCATTGCCGATGATGCGTCGGGAGAAGGGATGGCCGTAGGCGGTTTCTTCCCATTGCGCCGAGAGGTTCCAGTCGTCGGTGACATCATGGTCATCGAATATCATCAGGCTCGGCAAGTGGGCCATGGCTCGCGCGGCGCCACCCAGGCCGGTCTTGAACGCATCGATACGGATTTGCTCGAGCTGGTAGCGTTCACGCGGCTGCGCATCGAGTGCCGGCATCTGCGGGTCGATCAGGGTCCAGGGCGTCGGCGACCAGACCAACAGGTACATCGCCATGACCTCGGCCAGGGTGACCAGATGGTTGTCGGCATTGCTGCTGGTGAAAATCGGTTTCTCCACGCCGCCGAAAAAGCGCTCGCGCAAGGATTGGTTGGCCTGTGTCGCCGGCAACAGGTCGGCGCGGTGGTAATAACTGGCAGGGTGCTGGTAAAGCGCTGCGCTGTCATCGACCACGGCGCCCGCAAGCCGTTCATGGCACAGGCCCAGCCGCTCGATCAGGGCATGTATCGCCCGCAACATGGGGCCGGCGACATCGTCGGTGTACACCTGATCGCCGCTCATCATCAACAAGGCCGGGCGTTGTTGCGGCGCGTGGTCCTGTGCCAGCAGGCGGTCCACGCACAACAACCCCTCCGGGGCCGGGTAATGGGGCTTGCGACAGGAACCATGGAGTATCTGGTCGATGCGCGAGCGCAGGACGAAGTTGGGCTGACGTGCGCCGTCGTACAACAGGTGGGGTGCCCATTGGGCGATGCCTTGGGGAGTGCTACCGTCCGCCTCGATCAGCAGGTCGTAGTCAATCTGCACATCGCAGGGCAGTGGGATTTCCAGCGGCAGATCGATCAGGTGCACAAAGGCATGACGGCCGATGGGAATGATTTGGCAGTGTTTGTCTGCAAGCGGGTAGTCGAAGCGTCGTTCGCCAGCCCCCGGAGCAGTAAACGCCAGGCGCAGGGTGAGTGTCAGCGCTTGGGAGCCGACCAGCCACAGCAGTAATCGGTTGGGTTCCAGGCGGCGCAGCAGCGGGCCGACGAGCACTGCAGGCAAATCGGCCGGCCTTGGAAGAGGCAAGGGCATCAGGGGACGAACTCTGCGATAACAAGCGATCAAGGATACCGCAGCAAGCACGGGTTAGTCGGCTTGTAACCCTTTGGAACAATTCAGAAACCGAGCATCGGGGCCAGTGTACCCAGCAATGAGACCGCCGCAACGGCGCCCATGCCCAGCACCCATTCGCAGGTCACGCTGGTACGCAATACGCCCAGGCGCCCGGATCGGCTGATCAGCCGGTTGAGCAGCGCCAGCATCAGCATCGCAATGACCAGGCTCACCTTGATCAGCAGGATAAAGGCAAACCCGGAAAACAACGGGGTCGGCCAGAACGAGCCGCTGAGCGCCCGGACATTGATCAGCCCGGTGACGATGATGCCGGCGACCAGGCAATATCCGATGCTGCTGAATCTACCCAGCACCGCTCGGATATCCTGAGACGCCGGCGGCACCAACAGCAGCGACAGCAGCATCAGACCACCCAGCCAGGTGGCGACGCACAGCAGGTGAATCGCCTGATTGAGGATCAACAGTTGCCCGGCGATGCCATCGAACATGGCTCCGTGGCCGACGGGTGCCAGGGTGGCCAACAGCAGGCCGCCCAGTACAACCTGCAAGAGGCCTGTATCGCGGTGCACGAGCAAGCTGATCAACAGCAACAGGTTGAAGCCCAGGTGCCAGCGCCAGACCTGGCCGAAAAACGTATCGCCGAGCACCAGGCGCAGGGTCTCCCCATCAAGGGCGCCTTGCCAGGTGCCGGTCATGTTGGCGCTGGTGAGCATCAGCCAGGCCACGCCACTGGCCAGGGCCAGGAGCGCAAACAGCCGCAGCAGCCAGTCGAGTGTCCGATTCCTTGTCAGCAGCGGTCCGGCGCCCAGGAGAAACGGCCTGAGCAGGCAGGCCCCGAACATCAGCAACACCAGCGAAAAGTGCAGGAAACGGCAAAACACGATGGCGCTCTGCATGGGCTCAGTTGCCTACCTTGAAGCTGTAGTGACCTTCGCTTTTGTGGGCGTCGACCGAGACGGCGTGCCATTGCACCGTGTACTCGCCTGCGGCAAGCGGCTTGGCAGGGGTGACCACGAGCACTTTTTTGTCGCTCGGATCGGTGGCAATGCTGTTCGGAACATCTTTGCCGCCCGCGTCTGTAAGGGTGACCTTCGTGAACTTGGCCTCGATGCCTTCGGAGAACTCCAGCTTCAATTCCTGCGGTGCCGATACGGTGCTGTCCTGGGCCGGTGTCGTGCTCTTGAGGTGAGCGTGGGCGAAAACTGCGCTGCTGCCGGCAAAGGCGGCCAGCAGAACGACAGTGTTCACGGCTTTTCTGGCGAATCGAGTCAGCATGGGGTGGCTTCCCTGGTTGATAAGTGCGGCAGTCGTCAGGCGGATGTCGATGAGCTGATAGTAGCGGCTGGCGACGAATTTAATCACATCCGCCACTCCAGGCCTGCAAACAGGCCACGGCCATCACCAGGCAGGAACTGGGCGCTGTCTTGCCCCTTGGCGTCGGCGATTACCTCGGTCGTTGCGACATAGGTCTTGTCGGAGAGGTTGCGGCCTTCTACGAAGAAGCCCAGGCCTGTCGCCGGCCGGTAGCCGCCTTTCAGACCCCAGATCGCATAACCGTCGGCATACAGGGTTTCAGCCTGGTCGACGTTGTAGTGGTTGGGCACCCACTCGAAGGTCGGGCCGGCGTACCAGCCGTCCAGTTGCCACAGGGCCTCGCCCTTGATGAATTGACGCGGGACACCGGCCAGGCGGTTATCGCCGTAGACCTTGTCGTTATCGAAACGGAAGTCATTGAACAGGTACTGGCCGCGCAGCACGAACTGGTCGAAGGTCAGTGAACCGCCCAACTCGATGCCCTGGTGAATCGTGTGATCGGCATTCACTGTGCCCAATGGCTGGCCATTGCTGTCGTTGAGCACGAGCAGTTCGTCATGGATCTCGCTGCGGTATACCGCCAGGTCCAGGTCGAGGATATCCCGCGACCAGCGCATGCCGACCTCAAGGGTATTGGCCTTTTGCTCGTCGTTCTGGGTGACCACCTGACCGCCGGTGAGTTCGCTGAAGGTTGGCGGCTCCAGGCTCTGGCTCAGGTTGGCAAACAGCTGTACACCTTCGGCCAGATCATGGCGTACGCCGATCCGTCCGATGTAGCCCTGATAGGTGGCATTGAACGACTCATCCTGTGGCAGGCAGAACGCCGAGACGAAGGCGTTGCACTTGAGGCGATCGTCGACGTCGCGCTCCTGGTGCAGCCAGGCCCCACCACCGATCAACGCCCAGCGTTCGGCCACCGGGATCTCCAGTTCGCCGAACGCATTGAGGTTGCGCGCGGTCTGGTGCAGCTCGTTGACCTTGCGTCCTTTTTGCCCCGACACGTTGATGTAGCGCGAGTCCCAGTTGCGTTCCTGGTTGGCTTCCAAGCCTGCGATCGAGCGCCAGCCTTGCGCGTTCTGCCACTTGTGCGCCAGACGCGCACCGTAGTCTTCGCTATCGATATCCAGCACCTGGAAAATCGGGTGGAACAACGACTTCTCGCTGTAATAAGTGGACAGTTCCAGGCTGTGGCTATCGTCCAGCTGCAAGGTGCTGATGTTGCCGATCCGGTTGAGGTTGAAGTCGCGCTGCTGGTCGCCCTTGATGCTGTCCGCCGAGGCCTGCCTGGGGTCGCTGCGCATCTGCGCCTTGGTCAGGTTGCCGGGCAGATCCGAGTCGGTTTCCACGTGGGTCAGGTAGAAGCGGGTCGCCAGACGCTCGTTGATCCGCCCGCCGAGGTTGGCGAAGTAGCGCTGGTTATCCTGCCTTGCGTGATCGCGGTAGCCGTCCTGATTGGAGTCGGAAATACTCAGGAACCCGTCTGCATCGCCGAAGTCCTGGGCGAAAGCGGCATAGCGGCGCTGATAGCCGAAGCTGCCGCCCTCGTAGCGCAGGTCTACCGGTGGTGCGGTCTCGCCGGTGGGCGTGACGAAGTTGATTGCACCGCCAAGGTTGGCCGCGCCGTAGCGCCAGGCATTGGCACCGCGCAGCACCTCGATGTGGTCGGTGGCCAGCGGTTCGATGGTCTGGAAGTCGAAGCTGCCGTCAGCCAGGTTGACCGGCGCACCATCCTGCATGAACAACAAGCCGCGCCCATGGAAGGTGCGTTGCAGGCCGGAGCCACGGATCGACAGGCGTGACTCTTCGGCCCCGAAACGTGGCTGGATGAAAACACCCGTGGCCAGGCCCAGTGCATCCTGCAGGGTACTGCTGCGCCCGGTCTTGTAGGTCTCGGCATCAATCACTTCGGCACCGCCAGGGATATGCGAGAAATCGGCGCGCTTCTCGCTGATGGTCGGGGCGGTCGGATCGGAGCGGTACTGGTCTTTGATCAGCGTTTCGCCGAGCTCAACATGCTCAGCGTGAGCAAAAGGGATCAGGCCCAGGCTCAAAGCCAGACTCAGCAAAGGAATATGGCGCATCGTGCGCTCCTTGTTTCAAATTTTCAGGCGTTCGAAATGGCAGCCGGAGTCTTTTCAGGCCGGGCAGGCACAGCTGCACCATTCAGACAGGCACGTGCGGGTGCCTGCAGCGAAGGTGCAGGTGTGAGTGCGGCGAACGAACCTAAGGAGCGGGGGGGTTGGCGGGGGGCCAGGTGAAGCGGGGAGAGGTAGTGGTGCGTTGGTCGGTACGGACGAACGTCTTGCCAGCGGGGCGCATCAGCCAGGCGATGCACAGCAGTGCGGCGATGCTCAGGGTAAAGGTATTGCACAGAGGGCAGCCCATGTTGGGCATCAGGCTTGGGTTTTTCGAATCACCTGGATCGCTGTCCAGCCCGGCTCCGGAACTATCGCCCAGCGAGCAAAACAGGCCACCGATGCCATTGAGTTGCAGACCGCTTTGCTGGCCGTGATCGATGCTGCAGACCAATGCACTGAACAGGACGCAGGCGTAGAGCATCCAGGCGATCAGTGAACGGTGGCTGCGGACAACATGCATGGGGTGGGCTCTGAGGTTGCAGGTCTCGTACAGCAACCCCGGCAGCAGAGTTCGGAGTCGCTGGAATCGACGCAAGCATAGCGTCATCGGGTGGCCCTTCGCCAGTTCCCCGATAACTTTATGCCTGAAGCCTCAGAACACCCGGGTGAAAATCCAATAGAGCCCACCGGACAACAGAATCGCCGCCGGCAGGGTCAAGACCCACGCCATGAGCAGGTTGCGGATGGTGCGCATCTGCAGGCCCGAGCCGTTGGCGACCATGGTCCCGGCGACCCCGGAAGACAACACATGGGTGGTCGAGACCGGCAGGCCGTACATGTCCGCGGCACCGATGGTGCACATCGCCACCAGCTCCGCCGAGGCACCCTGGGCATAGGTCAGGTGGGACTTGCCGATCTTCTCGCCCACGGTCACGACGATGCGTCGCCAGCCGACCATGGTGCCCAGGCCAAGGGCAATGGCAACGGCGACTTTCACCCACAGGGGAATGAAGCGCGTGGCGTCGTCGATCTGCTTCTTGAACAGCTGCACTTTTTCCTGGGTGTCTGCATCGAAGCTGCCGACCTGGTTCTTGTCCATCAGGCGGATGGCCTCGGACGTCAGGTACATGTCGTTGCGCACGTTGGCCATGGCCTCGGCGGGAACGCGCGACAAGGAACCGTAGCCTTTGACTTCCGTGCCGATGATGCCGGTCAATGCGCCCAGTGCCGGGACCAGCTCGGCGTTCGGCTGCTTGCTGCGGATGTAGTCTGAAAGCACCTGGCGCGGGTCGGCGGGAGCGGCCTGGGGTGCGCTTTTGACCAGCGCTAGCTGGGTGACTTCGGCGATGGCGGCAAATTGTGCGGACTGGTCGGCCGGCATGGTTCGGTTCAGGGCATAGGCCATCGGCAAGGTACCGACCAGGATCAGCATGATCAGGCCCATGCCTTTCTGCCCATCGTTCGAGCCGTGGGCGAACGACACGCCGGTGCAGGTCAGGATCAGCATGGTGCGAATCCACCAGGGGGGCGGGGTATGGCCGACCGGTGCCTTGTACAGTGCCCGGTTCTTGACCAGCAGGCGCAAGGCGACCAGCAGCAAGGCGGCGCAGACGAAGCCGATCAGCGGTGACAGCAGCAATGAGTAACCGACCTTGGTCGCCTGGGCCCAATCGACCCCGCTGGTGCCGTCGCGGCCATGCATGAGGGCGTTGGCGACACCCACGCCGATGATCGAGCCGATCAGGGTGTGCGACGACGAAGCCGGCAAACCCAGCCACCAGGTGCCGAGGTTCCACAGAATCGCGGCGATCAACAACGCGAACACCATGGCAAAACCTGCCGACGAGCCGACCTGCAGAATCAGTTCCACCGGCAGCAGGGCGATGATGCCGAAGGCCACGGCTCCACTGGAAAGCAGCACGCCAAGGAAGTTGAAGCACCCCGACCAGACCACCGCGAAATGCGGCGGCAAGGAGTGGGTGTAGATCACCGTGGCGACGGCATTTGCAGTGTCGTGAAAGCCATTGACGAACTCGAAGCCCAGGGCGATCAGCAAGGCCACGCCCAGCAGCAGGAAGGGCGCCCAGGTGACCTCGGTGCCGGCTGCGTCGATGTCGTGGACCAGGCTGTAGGCGGTGAACAGCAGGCCGATGGCGAGTACGGCAAAGAACACCACCAGGGTGATGACACTTGGTTTGCGCGAGAGATGCGGCCTGGCATCATTGGTCGGAGCCAGGCCTTCCGGGGACAGTGTGCGGGTTGTCATGGCGGTCATCCAAATCAAGGCGAACGTTGAGAGAAGGAGCGTCAATAAACCTGCGGGACGATAAGTTCCGGCGGGGTCGGGGTACGAGTGTAGTCTTCATGCCGCAGGCGTTGCGGCAGTTCGATCAACGGCTGCTCCACCTCCTCGTAGGGCATCTGCCCCAGCAGGTGGTGGATACAGTTGAGCCGGGCTTTCTTCTTGTCATTGGCCTGAACCACCCACCACGGCGCCTCGCTGATGTGCGTGCGTTCGAGCATGATTTCCTTGGCCTTGGTATAGGCCTCCCAACGCCGACGGGACTCCAGGTCCATGGGGCTGAGCTTCCATTGCTTGAGAGGGTCGTGAATACGGCTCAGAAAACGCACGTGCTGTTCCTGGTCGGAAATGGAGAACCAGTACTTGATCAGCTGGATGCCGGAGCGCACGAGCATCCGCTCGAATTCCGGCACCGTGCGGAAGAACTCTTCGTACTGATCGGCATCGCAAAACCCCATGACCTGTTCGACGCCGGCGCGGTTGTACCAACTTCGGTCGAACAGCACGATCTCGCCGGCTGCCGGCAAATGCGAGACATAACGCTGGAAATACCACTGGGTGCGTTCGCGATCATTGGGCGCAGGCAGCGCGGCGACCCTGCAGACTCGCGGGTTGAGTCGCTGGGTGATGCGCTTGATGACGCCACCCTTGCCGGCGGCGTCCCGGCCCTCGAACAGAATGACGACCTTGTGCCCCGTCTTGACCACCCAGCTTTGCAGCTTGACCAGTTCTCCCTGCAGGCGGAATAACTCGCTGAAGTACTGTCGTCGGGCTTGTTTTTCCGGGGTTTCGGCGAAGTTGCCGTCCAGGAAGGCATCGAGGTCGTGCTGGTCATCGACCAGTTCCAGCTCCAACTCCTCGTCACTGTGATCGAGCAGTTCCCTGTGGATACGACGCACCAAGGTCTCGTCAAGCATGATGAAAGCCCCATGTCGATTTCGGGAGAAGTCAAATGCTATTCGGGGTTTGTGACGGAGCAATTACTACAAAATATGAGTCGTTGACAGGGCGAGGGGCCTGTCATCGTTGTGTCATGGGTGCGGTGGCAAAATCCCTTGTCCTTCTCTTGTACGCTTTCACCAGGAACCCCTCCATGAAAGGTGATCCTTCGCTGTTTGCCGCCATCGACCTTGGGTCCAACGCGTTCCGTATGATGATCGGTCAGCAAGTCAACCATCGTCGACGCCTGGTGATTCAGGAGGTGAAGACCCTGCGCGAACCGGTACGGCTGGCGGAAGGTTTTCAGGGGCGGTCTCTGGACGACCTGGCACTGCGGCGCGGCTGGCAGGCGCTGGAGCGATTCGGCAAGCGTCTGCGCGGTTTCGAGGCCGGGCGGGTGCGGGCAGTGGCAACCAGCGCAGTGCGTGAAGCCGAAAATGCGACGACCTTCCTGATGGGGGCCGAAATGCGCCTGGGTTTTCCAATCGATATCATCTCGGGACATGAGGAAGCACAACTGGTTTACGCCGGTATTGCTCATGCGATGCCCTGTGCCGAAACGACTCGCCTGGTGGTGGATATCGGTGGCGGCTCCACGGAGTTGATTGTCGGTGTAGGTGACCGTCCCTTGCTGACCGAAAGCATTGCCATCGGCAGCGGGACCTTTGGCAAGCGCTACTTTGCCTCGGGTTTCGTCGACAGCCTTTCCCTGCAGGAAGCCGAGCGGGCGGCCTGCGAGCAGTTCGAAAAAGTCGCCTACCGTTATCGCAGCCTGGGGTGGCAGCAAGCGATAGGTTCGTCCGGCACCGCACGAATGCTGGCCAAGGTACTGAAGGCCAATGGATTGAACGACTATGGCCAGGCGGGCATCACCTATGCTGGCCTGTTGCGTCTGTCGATTCGCCTGCTGGAAGCCGGGCATGCCAGGAATCTGAGGCTGGCGGGTCTGCCCACCCATCGGCTGGGCATTCTGCCCGGTGGCCTGGCGGTGATGTTGGCTGCATTCAAGGTATTGGGCATCGAGCACATGGTCGCTTCGGAACCCGGCCTGAGGCTAGGCGTGTTGCACGGACTGATGCATCAGGGACCCGAAGTTTCTCGCAAGGCAAGACAACTCCACCTGGCGCGGGTATCGTAAGTTAACCGGGCACACGCCATATCAGGATTGGCACGCAGACCGCTCATCCATTGACTGGCACGACTCGGTGAATATCTTCTCAAACACATACGGCCCAGAAACACTGGACCTCCTTGCGAGGTGCGTATGGCTAATCAACAGCGTCCTGCTCCAGATCCCGCAACCCCGACACCGGATCGCAACACGCCGACAACGGATCCCGACGATGGCACGAGCAAACCCCGGCCCGGCCAGGGCGAGCACCCTAATCCGGGCAAATGGAGTGTAGAGACTATTCCCAACGAGTTGCTGCCTGGGGATTAAGGCATCGGCATGGGGCCGCACATGGCTCAGGCCAGGCGTTCTTCAACGCAATCGGGACCGCCCATTTCGAACTCCCGGCAGATCAGTGGGCGGTTCTGGTAAATGCTGCAGCCCATGGTGCTGCGGTCAAGCGCCGCGCACCAGCCATCATCGGCCCGGGCCATGGTCTCCGAGCCCCAGTCATCGGTTTCGATGAAGCGCGCGGGCACGCCGGTGTCCGTGATCAGCATCACTTCCAGGCGACAGCATTTGGCCGCGCAGGTGTTGCAGGTGATGGCGGCTTCGAGGGTTTGCAGCGGGATCAAATCGTTTGCCAGGCAGAGGGGCGAGTCAGGAGGGTACCGGTTGCCGGGGGATTAACAAAGCAATAGGTATGGCTGTGGCGCAATATTGGACAGTCGGCTTATTCGTTCCCACGCTCTGCGTGGGAATGCAGTACCAGAAGCTCCTGCGTCGATGTACCGGAGTTCGACACAGAGCATTGCAGGATGCATTCTCACGCAGAGCGTGGGAACGAGGGTCAAGGCCGTCGGTGTGCGCTGCTAAGCTCTTTGCACGATGGTCTGTGTTGCGCAATTGCACAAGCTCGTGCACGGATCGACAATGTGGGGACGGACGGCGACACATCCGCCAGTTGCGACGGAGCACACATGAATCAACGCTATACCCGAACGGCAATCGGCTTGCACTGGCTCATGGCGCTCGGACTTATCGGTACCTTCGCGCTGGGCTATTACATGCCTGGCCTGGCATTGTCACCGACCAAGCTCAAACTCTACTCATGGCACAAGTGGGCTGGTGTGACCCTGTTTTTCCTGGTCCTGCTGCGCCTTGCCTGGCGCCAGTCCCATCCGGCTCCAGCGCTGCCGTCAAGCGTGCCGGCCATGGTGCAGATGGCATCCCACGCCATGCACTGGCTGATGTATGCGCTGATGATCACCATCCCCCTCAGTGGCTGGCTGATGAGTTCGGCCAAGGGCTTCCAGACCGTATGGTTCGGTGTGCTGCCGCTGCCCGATCTGCTGGACAAGGATAAGACGTTGGGCGAAAGCCTGACGCAATTGCATGAAGCGCTCAACTTCACTTTGCTTGGCCTGGTGATCGTCCACACGGGCGCCGCACTGAAGCATCACTTGATCGATCGGGATGATGTGCTTACGCGTATCCTGCCGCTCAAGTTCAAGGATTGACCTGTGGCCATTCAATGCCTGAAGCGGGCCTGACCGGAGATTTCATGAGTTACCGATTCCTGCAGTCTGCCGCGTTGATCGCTGCTCTCACCCTTGGCGGCGCCACCTGTGCCCAGGCCGTTCAATACAAGCAAGTCAATGCCAGGGCCAGTCAGATTTCGTTCACTTACAACCAGATGGGCGCGAGAGTCTATGGCACATTCGGCAAGTTCGAAGCCAAGATCGATTTCGATTCGGCCAACCCCGAGGCCGCCCGCACTTCGCTGACCATCGAGCTTGCCAGCATCGATGCCGGCTCAAGCGATGCCAACAGTGAATTGCAAAAGCCGGGTTGGTTCAATACGGCGGTCTACCCGCAAGCGACCTTCATTTCGAGCAGCGTGAAACCGCTCGCTGATAACCGCTACCAGGTCAGCGGCAAGCTGGCGCTCAAGGGCCAGACCCGCGATGTCAGTGCAGAAATCACCTTGAAGCCGGACAACGCCATTGGCGTATTCAACGGCGAATTCATTCTCAAACGCGGCGATTTCGGGATAGGTGAAGGGGAGTGGGGTGATTACGGCGTCATTTCCAACGACATCCATATCAAGTTTCGCATGGTCGCCCCTGCGCAGTAGGCGGGCTACATCGCTTCAGAGCAATTTTCCCTGAACGGGCCCGATCGCACCCTCCAGTTCCAGCAGCAGTGCCTTGGCTTCAAGGCCACCGGCAAAGCCGGTCAATTTTCCTGACGCACCTATGACCCGATGGCAGGGGGCAACGATGGAAATCGGATTTCTGCCATTGGCCGCACCCACCGCCCGGACCGCGCTCGCATTGCCGATCTGATTGGCGATTTCGCTGTAGCTGCGGGTTTCACCGTAGGGGATGGTCAGGAGCGCCTGCCAGACCTTTTTCTGGAAATCGGTCCCGGAAAAATCGAGTTCGAGCTCGAAGCGGTTTCGCGTTCCGGCGAAATACTCCCTGAGCTGCTGCTCGACCCGGGCCAGGACCGGGCTGTCCGGGTCTTCGCTCATTGCACCCAGACGAACGCGGTTTTCCTTCTCGTTCTCCCACAAAATGGCGGCCAGACGCGACCCTCTCGCCACGAGCATCAATTCGCCAACGGGGGACTTCATCATTTTGTAGGTGCAGCTCATGGGATGGCCTCCTGCGTTAACGGTACCGGGCAGTTGGCAAGATCATACGGGCATATGCGATGGGTGGGAACGTAGCCAAACGGTCATGACGCAATGCCGCCCAAGGGCTATCGTGTCTTGTCTGGGCAACTGCAAGCCGACGAGGGCTATGCCATGAACACCAGTGATCTGCTCGAACAATTACTGCAGGCCGGTCAGGCCTCGATGACGCAACAAGGTGGCGCTTCGGCCGCGCCCCAAGGCGGTGGCATGGGCGGCCTTGGCGGCTTGCTCGGTGGCTTGCTGGGCGGGGGTGGTTCGGGCGGCGGCAACGCCGGCCTGGGCGGTCTGCTCGGTGGCCTGCTCGGCGGCGGTGGCGGCATGGGCGGCATGGGCGGTTCCACCAGCCAGGGGCGCTCCGGAGGCACCAACTACGCCGCCCTGGCATCGCTGGGCATGATGGCTTTCCAGGCCTATCAGGCCTGGCAACAATCACAAGCCTCCGCACCGGCGCAAGCCGTGCGCACCGTCGATCAATTGTCCGGGCCCGAAGCAGAGGACCACAGCCACGCGATCCTGCGGGCGCTGATCGCGGCGGCCAAGGCCGATGGCCGGATCGATGAAGCGGAAAAGAAACTGATCTACGCCGAAATCTCCCGCCACACCGACGACCCGGAGCTGCAGGAGTGGCTCGACCGGGAAGTGCAAAGCCCCCTCGACGCCGCCAGTGTCGCCCAGTCCGCGCAGGACCCGGGCATGGCCTCGGAAATGTATCTGGCCAGCGTGATGCTGGTGGACGACCAACAGGATGCCGAACGCAATTACCTCGACGAACTGGCCTACGCACTTAAGCTCGACCCGCAATTGCAGATCCACCTGGAGCAGCAGGCCAGGGGCGGGGCGGTTTAGCTCAGCGCAATGCAGCAGGCCGGGGCGTGTCCCCGGCCTCACGGCATCGGTTATAACGTCAGATCATATCGGTATAAATGATTATAAGAAAAATCGCTATGCTGCCTGCCAGGTTTCTATGTGGCCGCAGGGCATGACAATGGATTTCGGTATTTTCGGTTTTATCTTTGCTGGCTTGATAGTCGGATTCATTGTCGGCATGACCGGTGTCGGTGGCGGCTCTTTAATGACGCCCATCCTGCTGTGGTTCGGCATCAACCCCGCCACGGCCGTGGGTACTGACCTGCTGTACGCCGCCATTACCAAATCGGGCGGCGTACTGGTTCACAGGAAAAACAACAATATCGACTGGTCGATCACCGGATGGTTGACCCTGGGCAGCGTACCGGCTGTTTTGTTGACATTGTATTTCCTGAAAAATCTGGACAGCGATATCCAGGCCACCAATGCCCTGATCAAGCAGGCATTGGGCTTCGTACTGGTGTTGACGGCGTTGGCCATTCTCTTCAAGAAGCGCTTGTTCGCATTTGCCCAGAAGCATGCGGGCGATCGCTATCACGCCAGCGGTCGGCGCTTGAACTCGCTGACGGTGATTACCGGCCTGATACTGGGCACCATGGTGGCACTGACCTCCATCGGTGCGGGTGCATTGGGTACGGTGGCGCTCTTCATCCTCTACCCGCTGTTGCCTACCAAGCGTCTGGTGGGCACGGAAATCGCCCACGCGGTCCCCCTGACGCTGGTCGCCGGCCTGGGCCACGCAAGCATGGGCAACATGGACTGGACCCTGCTGGGCCATCTGTTGATCGGGTCGTTGCCGGGTATCTGGATCGGCAGTCATTTGTCTGGCCGTGTGTCTGACGAGTTGTTGCGTCCGTGCCTGGCCATGATGCTGTTCTTCATTGGTTCCAAACTGGTGCTTTGACCCCCCGCAACGCCATTCAGCCATTTCGCTGCAATTCCCCCTGCCTGCTAGAATTCACCGTGATCATCGCGCCGCAGGGCGCGCCTGCCCTGCATGTCGATCCATATTGAGTAGCAGGTATGGACACTCCAACGTACGCGCGCGCGCAGAGGCAAAACCTGACGGCAGAACTCGTCGCCGCCGTTGAGCGCTTCGAGCCCGATCCCGGACCTGAACCGGGCACCACCGAGCATACCCAGGCAGAGTTCGATGCGATGGTGGAGACACTGTTGCTTGAGTATCGGCCGCAGGAACTTTGGGTCTTTGCCTATGGCTCACTGATCTGGAGCCCGGAATTCCAGTGCGTGGAGAGCCGCAAGGCCACTGCCTACGGATGGCATCGCTCGTTTTGTCTGACCTTGACCCGTTGGCGCGGTACGCGCGAACTGCCGGCCCTGATGCTGGCCCTGGACCGGGGCGGCAGCTGCAATGGCCTGGTTTACCGCCTGCCGGCGCAGGACCACTGCGGGCAGCTCGCAGCGCTGATGCTGCGAGAAATCGACGCCAACCCACCAACCAATGTGCCCCGCTGGATTTCGGTCAAGACCGATACCGGCGTATTGCGTGCACTGACCTTTGTCGCAGCGCGCGACGGAATGGCCTATGCGGGCAAGCTGCCCATGGAAAGGGTGGCGTACGTGTTGGCCCGCGCAGCCGGACACTGGGGTTCGGCAGCCCAATACCTGTATCGCACCGTGACCATGCTGGAAGAGCATGGCATTCGTGATCGCAATCTGTGGCGCATACAACGCCTGGTCGCCGAAGAAATCGGCAATAACCTGCTTGTCTCGACACCCTCGCCGTCGGTCGGCTCGTTCATGGTTTCGTGAGCGGTTCTGTCGATCCGGTGCTTACCTGATCGACTTATCTGCACACACCAAGCAGGAGAATGACCATGTCCTATGTCGATGGCTTTGTTGCCGCTGTGCCCACCCTCAAGCGCGAGGCGTTCAAGCAACACGCCGAAACCATGGCGAAATTTTTCAAGGAGGTCGGTGCGCTGAGTGTGGTCGAGTGCTGGGGCGATGATGTGCCCGAGGGCAAGGTGACCTCGTTCCCGATGGCGGTGAAATGCAGGGAAGATGAAACGGTGGTCTTTTCGTGGATTGTCTGGCCGTCCCGGCAGATACGCGATGCGGGCATGCAGAAGGTCATGGCCGACCCCCGGATGCAACCGGATGTGAACCCGATGCCGTTCGATGGGCAGCGGATGATCTTTGGTGGGTTCGAGATGGTCGTCAACGTTTGAGGTACGGCGGCGCCAGCATCGCTGGCAAGCCAGCTCCCACAGGGAATTGTGTCGGGTCAAATATCTGCAATCTGAACTGGCCCTCTGTGGGAGCTGGCTTGCCAGCGATGAGGCCATAGCAGGCAAAATGGGACCTGTCGTCAAACACCGCAAATGTCCATCATACTCAGCACTGCCCATGCCCAGCTGACGCGACACATCCCATGACCACAGACATCAACCTTTCGAGCACCGTTTCGACCGCCTCCGCGCCACCTTCCGCTGCGCTGACCGATCCGCGAGAGCGCCTGCTCGCTGCCACCGAGCAGTTGATCTACCAGGGTGGAATCTGTGCCACCGGCATGGATCTGATCGTGCAGACGTCGGGTGTGGCGAGAAAGACCCTCTACCGCTATTTCCGCACCAAGGACGATCTGGTCGCAGAGGCCTTGCGCCAGCGCGATCAGCGCTGGATGCACTGGTTTATCGAGTCGGTGGGCAATGCTGGAACACCGCGCGAGCGGCTGCTCAAACTCTTTCAGGTGTTGCAGGGCTGGTTCGACTCGGCGGGGTTTCGCGGCTGTGCCTTTATCAATGCGGCGGGCGAGATAGGCGACCCGCACGACCCTGTACGCGTGGTCGCGAAGTTGCACAAAGAGAAATTGCTGGCCTACGTTCGAGAGCTGTGCGAAGCCTATGGCGCAGAACAGCCGGAAAATCTGGCCCAGCAATTGATGATCCTGATCGAAGGTGCAATTACAGTGGCGTTGGTCAGTGGCGATACGGATTCGGCAACCCGTGCCCAGGTGCTGGCGCGACTACTGCTCGATCAACAACGGCCACACGAAGCGTGAAACAGAACAACGCGGACGTCCGTATCCGCGTTGTTTCAGCAAGCGATTACAGGCCCAGCTCGGAAAGACCAGGGTGATCGTCCGGACGGCGGCCCAGTGGCCAGTGGAACTTGCGCTCGGACTCCTTGATCGGCATGTCATTGATGCAGGCATAACGATTGAACATCAAGCCATGCTCGTTGAACTCCCAGTTCTCGTTGCCATATGAACGGAACCAGTTACCCGAATCGTCATGCCACTCGTAGGCGTAGCGCACCGCTATTCGGGTTTCGCTGAAGGCCCACAGTTCCTTGATCAGCCGATAGTCGAGCTCCTTGTCCCATTTACGCATCAGAAAGCGCATGGCTTCTTCACGGTTGTTGGCAAATTCCGCGCGGTTACGCCATTTGGTATCGAGCGAATAGGCCAGCGAAACCTTTTCGGCATCGCGACTGTTCCAGCCGTCTTCGGCCAGACGAACTTTGAGAATGGCCGTTTCACGGGTGAAAGGGGGAAGCGGATGACGAACTTCGACATTGGACGACATGGCAATTCTCCTCGGGAGATAGTTAATAAAACAATGCGTTTCTATATCTTTACAAGTTGGTTGTTGAGGTTTTTCCTGTTGCTGGTAAAGATGGTAGAACGATCGTTCTCCGCGAGCAAGACGAATTAACAATAGCCACTATAAGCAGTGCCTATGGGCACTTCACGGGAAAGCCACATGCGACAGTGCCCGGCGGAGCCGGGCACACAGGTATCGGAAAGTCGAAGGGGATGAGGTACGGCTGTTGGCCTGTTACTGAAGCTTTGGAGTGAACAGCGTCCGGGCTTCGGTAAAACACTTTTCGGCAATTGCCGACCGAGGTTCGGTCTTGCGCATCACCAGGCCAAGAGGCGCCAGAACACTGGCATCGGGCAGGTTGACGAATGCCAGATTCTCGATAGGTGTTTCCAGGCCACTGTCCAGTGGCATGATCGAGCAGCAGAAGCCTTCGTGTATCGCCTGGAACAACTGATAGGTTGAGTCGCTTTCGAGTATGGGGTGCGGATTCAGCCCGCGGCTGCGGAAGCTCAGGTCAACGGATTTGCGAAAATGCATACCGCCGCTGATCATCCCCAATGGCAACTCGGCGGCATCCTCCCAGCTTATTTCCGGGCCCTCGAAATGGAAGTGACGCGTGTCGTAGAGCAGGCCGACCCGGGTCTCGCCGATTTCGAAAAACTCGAAGTAATTCGGGTTCACAAGGTCGAGATAGCAGACGCCCAGATCCAGTTGGTTGTTGGCCAGGCCTTCGATGATCTGGTCGGAACTCATCGAACTGAGGCTGAACCGCAGCTCCGGGAAACTGCGCGACAGTCCCTGGATGTAGCTGATGGGGTTGAAGCTGCCCAGCGGGACCAGGCCCAGGCGCAGGCTGCCGACTAACTGCCCGCGACAGGCTGCGGCCTCGGCGAACAGGCCATCGTGGGCGGCCAGGAGGGTCCTGGCCCACGCCAGGACCCGTTCACCGGCCTGGGTGAAGCCTTCGAAGCGCTGGCCTCGCGTGACCAGCACCAGGTCCAGTTCATCCTCAAGGTTGCGCAAACGCATGGACAAGGTCGGTTGCGTGATATGGCAGCGTGCAGCGGCCTGGCCGAAGTGACGGGTCTGCTCCAATGCAATCAGGAACTTGAGTTGTTTGATGTCCATGACGGCACCTGCTGGCGAGGAATGAGTGGGAACGGCCGCACGGCGGTATCGACAAGATCCCATTGTGTGCGTCGTGCGTCCAATCGGAAGCGTTGAACAGCCGATCAATCGGCTCTATCAAGGCCAGGTTCCGATGGGGGAAAGTTCACGATAGAGCTGCTCGATAGTTTAGTCGGTGAGAGTGATTAGACAGTGATCGATTCAGCGTCTTAGTCTCTTCGGGATGTTTTAAATGGTGCCTGCCGGAGAATGACATGAGCGTTAAGTCGGGTGCGTTATTTGTGCCGCTGAATATTGCAGTGTTGACCGTTAGTGATACACGTGAATATGCCAATGATACTTCCGGGCAATTATTGGTCAGCCGTCTGCTGGAAGCCGGCCACACCTTGAGTACGCGCAATCTGCTCAAGGATGACCTGTACAAGATTCGCGCCCAGGTGGCGACCTGGATCGCCGACGAGGGCATTCAGGTGGTGCTGATCACCGGGGGCACGGGCTTCACCGGTCGCGACAGCACGCCCGAGGCGGTGGCGTGCCTTTTTGACAAGCAGATCGACGGTTTTGGTGAGCTGTTCAGGGCGCTGTCGATTCTCGATATCGGCACCTCCACCGTGCAGAGCCGGGCCTTGGCGGGCCTCGCCAATGGCACGCTGGTGTGCTGCCTGCCGGGGTCGACGGGCGCTTGCCGTACGGCCTGGGAAGGCATTCTTGCCGAGCAACTGGACGCTCGCCACAGACCCTGCAATTTCGTGCCGCACCTCAAACAGGCAAAAGCCTGCGGGCCACGGGGATGAGCCCGTCGCCGCTGATGCCCGTCGAAGAGGCCATCGCCAGGTTACTGGCCATGGCGGACACCTGCCGCCTGCATGACAGCGAGCAAGTCCCGTTGTCGACTGCGCGGCAACGGGTGCTGGCCAGTGATCTGGTGGCGGCGCTGGATCTGCCGCCCTGGTCGAACAGCGCCATGGATGGCTATGCCTTGAATGTGGCTGACTGGAACGGCCAGCCACTGCCTGTATCCCAGCGCATATTGGCAGGCCAGGCTCCCGAAACGTTACTGCCGGGAACCTGTGCACGGATCTTTACCGGCGCACCGTTGCCGGAGGGGGCCGATAGTGTGGAAATGCAGGAGAATGTTCGCGTTCTGGACGATGGCCGAATCGACTTCCAGCAGCCAGTGCGCGTCGCCCAGAACGTGCGAGCTCAAGGCCAGGAAAATCGCGCCGGGCAAGTCCTGCTCCGTGCCGGCAAGCGTCTGGGGCCTTCCGAGCTGGCGGTCGCGGCGGCGCAGGGATGCACCCACGTGCATGTCGTGCGGCAGCCGCGCATTGCGCTGCTGTCGACCGGCGACGAGTTGGTGGAGCCGGGGATGCCCCTGGGGCCCGGTTGCATCTACAACAGCAACCGTACCTTGTTGAGCCACTGGCTCGGTGCCTTGGGCTGTGCGGTGATCGATGCCGGGAGCCTGCCTGACCAGCCGGAGCAGACCCGACTCAAGCTCGAACAGCTGCAACAGGACGCCGACCTGATCCTCACCACCGGCGGCGTTTCGGCCGGGGAGGCGGACTGCCTCGGGCAGGTACTGCGCCAGAGCAGCGAGCCAGTACTCTGGAAGCTCTCCATCAAGCCGGGCAAACCCTTGACGGTGGGTCGATTCGGCACGGTCCCGGTGATCGGCTTGCCGGGCAACCCGACTTCGGCGTTGGTGACCTTCGGCCTGCTGGCCCGACCCTTTCTGTTGCGCCTGCAAGGTGTCGAAGCGGTCACGCCATTGAGTTTTTCGATCAGCGCAGGTTTCGCCTGGCCCAGGGCCGGAACCCGCCGGGAATACCTGCGCGCCAGACTGGATGAGGGGCACGCCGTGCTCTATCCGAACCAGAGTTCGGGTGTGCTGCTGGGGGCCTCCTGGGCGGATGGGCTGGTCGAGATTCCCGAGGGCTGCACTTTGGCAATGGGGGATGCGGTGAGGTTTATCCCGTTTTCTGAATTGTTCTAGGGCAGTGCCAGCGATGAGGCCATTACAAACGCTATAACTCTTGACCCCATCACCCCAACACATAATCCACCGGCTCCAACACCGGCGGCAACTCCACCGCACCCAAGGCCGCTAGCACTTCACGTTCGATATTGCGCACGATGGCATCGGTAGGCAGGTCATTTTCATCGCGGCCGAACGGGTCTTCCAGTTCATCGCCAATGGCGTCCAGGCCGAAGAAGGTGTAGCTGACGATGGCGGTGAAAATCGGGGTCATCCAGCCCAGGGGTTCGGCCATCGCGAAGGGCAGCAGAATGCAGAACAGGTAGATGGTCCGGTGCAGCAGCAGGGTGTAAGGGAAGGGCAGTGGTGTGCCTTTGATCCGTTCGCAGACCGCCTGGGAGTGCGTCAGGCCAGAGAGGTGAGCCGCCATGATCGTGTAGCGCCATTCGCTGATGGCCCCCGATTCGCTGAGTGCCGAGCACTGCCGGCCGACCTGATTGAGGATGGCCCCGCTGATGTCGGCAACCTTGCCTGCCGGGACCGGGTTCAACCAGCGGCCGGATGCCTTCAGTTCATCCTCCAGGCATAGCTTGGCGGTCAGCGCATGGGCAAAGCCGCAAAGGTTGTGCAGCAGGCGGCTGCGTTCGGTGGCGTCCTTGATGACCTGGGTTTCGCGAATCATCGAGCGAATTTCGACCACCATATCGCCCAGGGCCTTGCGTGCCTCATACCACCGGTCATAGCAGGCATTGTTGCGAAAACTCATGAAGATCGAGAGGGACAGGCCCAGCAGGGTGAAGGGCGTCGCGGCGACCTTGGCGAAGTAGCTCGGATGCAGGGTTTCAACCAGCACGATCGCGCAGGCCATCAAGGTGACCATCAGGCTGCGCAAGGCAATGCGTTTGGCAATGGAGCCCTTCAGCGCGATCAGGACGTTGATCAGATTGGGTTTGGGTCTGACGATCATGGTGTTCTGCCTGAAACCGGAAAGGTGAAGTGCGGGGCGCTTAGCCGCCGGTCATGTTCATGAAGCGTACAACCTGTACGTCGTCGTTGACTTCAAAGTTGTGTCTGTAGGGTTTGAGTTTCATGGCGTCGATGATGGCCCTGGTCAGGCGCTCGGGTTGTCCCGGGTGGCTGCGCAGCACGGCCTTGAGATCGACCGAATGCTCATTGCCCAGGCACAGCAGCAGGCGACCTTCCACCGTCAATCGAACCCGATTGCAGGTGGCGCAAAAGTTGTGGCTGTGCGGCGAGATAAAGCCCAGGCGAATACCTGGTGCCTCGGCCAGGCGCCAGTAGCGCGACGGCCCCTGGGTCGACTCGGCGGATTCGATCAGGGTGTAGCGTTCGGCGATGCGCTCGCGCACTTGCTTGCTCGAGTAAAACGACTCGGCACGGCTGTGTTCGCTGATGATGCCCAATGGCATCTCTTCGATGAACGAGATGTCGAGTTGACGATCGATGGCAAAGCTCACCAGATCGTTGATCTCGTGGTCGTTACGCCCCTTCATCACCACGCAGTTGAGCTTGGTGTGGCGAAATCCGGCCGCATGGGCGGCATCGATGCCGTCGATGACCTGGGCCAAATCGCCCGTACGGGTCAACTCGCGAAAGCGATCCGGGTTCAGGCTGTCGAGGCTGACATTGAGCCTTTTCACGCCGGCATCGAACAGCGGGCCGGCGAGCTTGCCCAACTGTGAACCATTGGTGGTCATGCACAGTTCGCGCAGGCCGGGCAGGGCGGCGATGCGTTGACACAGCTGCACCACGCCTGGCCGGATCAGCGGTTCGCCACCGGTCAGGCGGATCTTGCGCGTGCCCAGGGCCACGAAGCTTTCAGCCACCTGGTAAATTTCTTCGAGGGTCAGTATCCGCTGGCGTGGGAGGAACTGCATGTCTTCGGCCATGCAATACACGCAACGGAAATCACAGCGGTCGGTGACCGACATCCTCAGGTAGTCCACCCGCCTGGCAAACCCATCGATCAAGACTCGCTCTGACATGACAACCTCGCTTGGCGATCCTGGTCGGGCTGACCAGCACAATCGTGATTGGAATTTCCGTGTGTGAACGGAAGTGTTGGAGTGAAGACTAAGAGGCGCTTGAAAGCGCGTCCAATCACTCTTGATGACCAAACGATTGACCGGGTCTATGAGGGAGTATTCTGGTTGCTTTTTTAATCCTGGCCAGTCGCACAGCCTGGCGATTTTGTCTTCCGAAAATCACGTAGTCCATTTCCGAAATGCATGGCCGCGAGGTGCCCTCGTGGCGCTTTTTCTGCACACTGGCTGCTCAGCTCTGAAAAGTGGCATTAATGTCTGCGGCGACGTCTTTTGACTCGAAAATAAACTCCTGCTTTCAGGGTAGTGAATTCGTCAATATAGATTTTAAACAGATAAAATAATAAACAACCAAGGAGTATCAATGGCGCTACAAGGAAAGTTTGTTGTGAATAATGAGGAGTTTTCACCGTTGGTTATTTTTGGTGTGGGCTCGTTTATGGCTTTCTCAGGGCAGGGTGCTTACCGGAACCAGAGCGGATGTGGATACATTCGCGGAAATGGACCCATTCCAGCCGGTCGATATTGGGTGGTCGATCGCCCTGTTGGAGGAATACGGTCACAGGCATTAGCATGGGTGTATGACTTTGCTGCTGGAAGCAATCGTTCGGAATGGTTTGCTCTTTATCGTGATGATGGAATGATCGACGATTACACATGGGTCAGCGGAGTGAACCGTGGTAACTTTCGATTGCACCCTGGAACCATTTCAGAGGGGTGCATAACTTTGTCGCAATACTCTGATTTTCAATCTGTCAGAAATGCTTCGTTACGAACTTCAACGGTACTGGTGCGAAACACGGGCTTGCGTGCTTACGCAATGATTGAAGTGATAGATAGTAGCAGTATATGTCGGGTGGTAAAATGAAAAAAGCACTCAGGATAGCAGCAAAGACTTTTTTGTTTTTCGCGCTTTCTATGCTTTTTGCATGGATAGTTCCGTATTATGAGCTTGTTGGAAGCTGGTTGTCAGCCAAGGTTTCCCTCGAGTTTGCCATCAGTGTGTCAAAAATAGTTCTTGGCGAGGTCTACCCTGAGCCATTAGATGTTGTTTACGGTCTGGTGTGTTTAGTAATTAATACCATTATTACTGTTATGGTCTATAAGCTTGTTATGCTGGTCATCAGAGTTATAAAACAAAAAATCCGGGAGTAATCCCGGATTTTGTCTGTTTGCGTGTTATCTTTGATTCCAGTCGTCAGTATATTGCACATTACCATCGACGTAGTGCCAAGTGATCCGGTCATACATCAGGGAGACCGACTCCGTATGGTTAATCTGCGACATCCCTACAATTTTGGTGTTAGGCATTCCAGGATTGACTCCCGTGATCTTCACACCTTCCAACGTCATCAGAAAGTAGGCTTCCTCCTGGCCTGCATCATTGATGCGATACCAGCGGATCTCCGCTGATTTCAAAGTCTGGCCTTTAGCTACTGCTTTATACAGGTAGGGGCTGGACGAATCGAATTCTTTTTCGATCATCATGGCTGAGTGAGAGCGCGTACCAGTAATTTTTCCCGTGCTGTTGTCTACAGGGATGTTTAACCCATGACTGAATCCGATAACTTCAATGCTACCTTCTCTGTCCTGAACATCAACAGAGCCTATGATTTTAGCGCCAGCATCATCGTTTAGCCACATGTACGCCGGAATTGGCATGGTGAACTCCTTTTCGATTCAAATTGTTGGAAGTTGGAAGTGTATCGAAAGATTAGAGGTATAGTGTTTGGTGTTGGGCGCAGTCAAGGTTTTAAATGTAAGGCGGTGTAAATGATATGGGCAAACCGTTAAAAGAAGTTTCCAGCCTAAACTTGCGGCGAATGGGTCCCCAATCTCCGTTATCTGCTGCTCTCGTGGTTTTCCCGGTGATTGTGTAGCGGCGCAGGGGGCCAGCGAGCTAACCTCAATGGGCCGCTATCACAATAAAAATCAGAGAAGCCCGCTCCATGGACCGTTTACTCAGCATTGAAGCCTTCGTGCGCGTCGCCGAAACCGGCAACTTCGCCAAGGCTGCCCTGCAGCTGGGCGTGACCCGTTCGGTGATCACCCATCGCATCCAGCAGCTGGAGCAGTTCATCAATGCGCCGCTGTTTCACCGTAGCACCCGGCATGTGCGGTTGTCGGAGGTCGGCGAGACTTATTACAAGGAATGCGCCGACATGGTCGCGAACTTCAATTCGCTGACCGAGCACATGCGCGAACTGCGTGCCAAGCCCACCGGCAAGCTGCGCATACAAATGCTCCCGGGCTTTGCCATCGGCCACTTCGGCCGCATGCTCGCCGAGTTTACCCGGCGTTACCCGGACATAGAGGTCGATGTCATCGTCAACGACCGTGTCGTCGACCCGATCGAGGAGGGCTTCGATGTTGCCTTCCAGATGTTCCCGCCCATGGCCGAGACCCTGATCGAGCGCAAGCTGTTCAGCGTCAGGCGGTTGTTCTGCATGTCGCCCGAATATGCCGCCCACTTCGGCACGCCGCAGCATCCCCAGGAGTTGCTGCAGCACAAGATCGCCCTGTACGAAGGTTATCCCTCGCGCAATAAATGGGTGTTCCACCAGGGTGGCGAGCAGGTGGAGTTGATCCTGCCGGGCCAGGTGCGCTCGAACTCCGTGCACCTGCTGCGCGATTACGCGGCCACGGGTGTATGCATTGTTTGCCTGCCGACACTGGTGGCCAGCGACGACCTGCTCAGCGGCAAGCTGGTGCCGGTGTTGACGGATTATGCGTTGTCTTCGTTCAACTTCTCCGCGGTGTATCCCGCCACCCAGCGCCGGGCGTTGAAGGTGCGCACGTTGATCGATTTCCTGGTGGAAAACTTCGGTGATGAACCCCCGTGGGACCTGCCGTTGCTCGAGCGTGGCTGGGTCCGCTGAAGGGCGTATAGCCCGGCAATGTTCGCGTTTTGCAAACACTGTTGTCGCCCGCTGTGTGATTGTTCGAGACGCTGATGCGCCGTAACGTTGCTTCAACGTCATACAACAACAAAAGCGGTGAAAGTGATGAGTACAGCTGCAATCGAAACGGTTTTCGGCTCGCTGGAAAACTACAGTAAAGGGTCGGTTGAAATCATCAGCGGCAAGGCCAGCCACTACGCCTTCTCGAACATCTTCGAAGTCGCGGAAAAATCCGCTCCCTACGAAAAAGTCATCGTCGGCCTGAACCTCGGCTACGTCATCGAAACCCTGCGCGCCGAGGGCCAGTCGCCCTGGTTCACGGCGGCCCACGATGAGTTCGCCGTGATCATGGACGGCGAAGTGCGCGTGGATTTTCTCAAGCTGGACGAGCCGTTGACGGACGGCGAGGGCACCCGCCTGGCGGGGGAAATGCCTCTCGGCAAACCCATGGGCTATGTGCTGCTCAAGCGTGGTCATCAGTGCCTGTTGCCCGCCGGCAGTGCTTATCGCTTTGACAGTAGCCGCCCGGGGGTGGTGTTACTGCAAACCATCAGAGGTCCGCTGTCGGTGGTGAAATGGGCAGACATCTGCCTGAAGTGAATCAACGCAACCTCTCTGCCCACCTTCCGTCGACCACAAGATCCAGAGGAAATTGTCATGGCCATGCTTGAAACCGCCGCCGATCCCAGCGCTTTTGCCGCCGATGAGGTCCAGGCCAGTTCACCCCACGCCGTTACCGGTTATCGCTCCTTCAAACTGGGCGCCTTCGAGCTTTCTCGCGACGAATACTTCGCCCATATCCAATGGCCGGCCAAGGGTGAAACCCGTTCGCACCTGATCCCGGTCGATGCCTTCCTGCGCGCCATGATGCGCGATGTGGCCTGGGGTTTTTTCTATGGCTGGGTCAACTTCGACCACGTCATCGGCACCCGCAACTACTACGGTAAAGTCGACCTTTACGCGGGCACCTTCAATGGCGTGCTGAAAGCGGCGGGCGTCAATTACACGGAAAACTTCGAAACGCCGAAGATCATGGCGACCTTCAAGGCCATTCTGCGTGACTGGACCAACGCCACCTTCGACCCTTTTGCCGCTCCCGAGGAAACCGGTTCGGCGTTTGGCCGCAAGAACGGCGACAACATCGAAGCCATCGAGCGCTTCCGGATCGCCACTAAACGGATGCCGGGCCTGCCCGACGATTCACCGCTGCGCGATGATCTGCCGGTCAACCGCCAGTTCGCCGATGTGTCTCAGGAAGAACCTGAAATCCATGCGGCCGAGGGCTTCGAAGGCCAGTTGCACGCGTTCAGCCTGTTCAAGTACCTGTCGCGCTCGGACGTGACCTGGAACCCCTCAGTGACTTCGGTGTGCAAGGCCAGCCTGTTCTGCCCGACCACCGAGGAATTCATCCTGCCGGTGTTCCATGGCAACGACCGCATCGAATGGTTCCTGCAGCTCTCCGATGAAATCATCTGGGACGTCGGCGACAAGGAAAACGGCAACCCGCGCGCCCGCATCACCATGCGTGCCGGCGACATCTGCGCCATGCCTGCCGACATTCGCCACCAGGGTTACTCGACCAAACGCTCGATGCTGCTGGTCTGGGAAAACGCCACGCCGAACCTGCCGCAACGCTATGAGAGCGGCGAGCTGAAGCCGTATCCGGCCGAGTTCTGAACCCCTGGCGGCACGGTCCTGTACCGCGCCGCCGTTTCTACCCGATTTCATGACGTTCACTGTGCCCCGGGCGCGGTGCGAGGAGACTTTATGCTCAATCAATTGTTTATCGACGGCCAGTTCGTCCCGGCCGTGGCCGGTGGAACCATCGATGTGGTGTCGCCCCGTGACGGCGCGCTGATCACCCGGATCGCCGCTGCCGAAGCAGCCGATGTCGATCTCGCTGTAGCAGCTGCCCAGCGCGCATTCCCGGCCTGGGCCGCCCTCGCGGCTGCCGAGCGCGGTCGTCTGCTGCTCAAGCTTGCGGACAAGATCGAAGAGCATGGGGAAACACTCGCCCAGCTCGAGTCGCTCGACACCGGGCACCCGATTCGTGATTCCCGTGGCCTTGACGTCCCGCGCACGGCCGCCTGCTTTCGCTACTTCGGGGGCATGGCCGACAAGATCGAAGGCTCGGTGATCCCGGTCGAAGCCGGGTTCCTCAACTATGTGCAACGCAAGCCTATCGGGGTCGTCGGCCAGATCGTGCCGTGGAATTTTCCGCTGATGTTTACCAGTTGGAAAATGGGGCCGGCACTGGCGGCGGGCAACACCGTGGTGATCAAGCCTTCGGAAATCACCCCGTTGTCGACCTTGTATATCGCGCAATTGATGAAAGAGGTCGGCTTCCCCGACGGCGTGGTCAACGTCGTGCCCGGCTATGGTCACACCGCTGGCCAGCGCCTGGCCGAGCATCAGGACGTCGGCAAGATTGCTTTCACCGGCTCCACTGCCACCGGTCGGCGCATCGTCGAGGCGTCCCAAGGTAATCTCAAGCGTATCCAGTTGGAGCTGGGCGGCAAGGGCGCCAACATTGTGTTTGACGATGCCAACCTGGACGCGGCGGTCAATGGCGCGGCCTGGGCGATTTTCCATAACCAGGGCCAGGCCTGCATCGCCGGTTCGCGCCTGATCCTGCATGAGAATATCGCCGATCAGTTCCTCGAGCGCTTTATCAGCCTGGCGCGTTCGATCCGTCTGGGCGACCCGATGGACCCAGAGACCGAGATGGGGCCGCTGACCTCGGCCCTGCACCGTGACCGCGTGCTGGCCTACGTCGACATCGCCCGCGAGCAGGGCGGGCGCATCCTCACCGGTGGCAAGGCGCCGCAGGACCCGGCCCTGGCCAACGGCTTCTATGTCGAACCAACCGTGGTCGAGGCACAGCCCGGCGACCGGGTGGCCCAGGAGGAGGTCTTCGGGCCGTTCGTCACTGTGCTGCGTTTCAAGACCGACGAAGAGGCCCTGGCCATCGCCAACAGCACCGAGTACGGTTTGGGTAGCGGCTTGTGGACGCAGAACCTGAGCCGCGCGCACAAGCTGGCTGATGCCATTCACGCTGGCATGTGCTGGATCAACTGCTACAAGCGGGTCAATCCGGGCAGCCCGTTCGGTGGCGTGGGGCAGTCCGGCTACGGCCGGGAAATGGGTTTCGAGGCCATCCATGACTACACTGAAGCGCGCTCGGTGTGGGTCAATGTGGATGCCAGAATCGCCCCTCACTTCGCCCGCTGAGGTGCAACCATGACGCCTTTCATCTATCAAAGCCTGCCGACCCGCGTGGTGTTCGGCTGGGGCAAGCTGACCGCCCTGGCCGAGGAAATCGACCGCCTGGGGGCCCGCCGCGCGCTGATCCTGACCACCCCCGAACAACGGGAGATGGGTGAGCGAATCGCGACCCTGCTGGGCAATCGCGCCGCCGGTGTGTATGCCGAGGCGGTGATGCACGTGCCGCTGGAGGTGGCCCAGGCCGCCCGCGCCGAGGCGGCGCGGCTGGACGCCGATTGTTGCGTGGCCATTGGCGGCGGTTCGACCATCGGTCTGGGCAAGGCCATCGCCATGGACTCGGGGCTACCGATCGTGGCTGTGCCGACCACCTATGCCGGCTCCGAGATGACACCGATCTACGGGCTGACCGAGAACCGCCTGAAAAAGACCGGTCGCGATCCGCGAGTGCTGCCCAGGACCGTGATCTACGACCCGCAATTGACCGTGACACTGCCAGCGTCGATCTCTGCCTGTTCGGGCATGAACGCCATGGCCCACGCGGTGGAGGCCTTGTATGCCGAGGATGCCAACCCGGTCATCAGCCTGATGGCCGAGGAGTCGATACGGGCGCTGGCCGAAGCCTTGCCTGCCGTGGTCAGGGATTCGTATGACAAGCAGGCACGCAGCCAGGCCTTGTATGGCGCGTGGCTGGCAGGCATCTGCCTGGGTTCGGTGGGCATGGCCCTGCACCACAAGCTGTGCCACACACTGGGCGGTACCTTCAACCTGCCTCACGCCCAGGCCCATGCGATCGTCCTGCCCCATGCCGCGCATTACAACCATGAAGCGGCCAGGCCGGCGCTGCAGCGGGCGGCGAGGGCGCTGGGCGGCCATGAGGCCGAAGAGGTTGGCGGACTGCTGTACGCGCTGAATCAGAAACTGGGCATTCCCCTTGCACTGGCCGAGATAGGCCTGCCGGAGCAGGGCCCGGCGGAGACTGCACGGATCGCCTGTGCCAGCCCCTATTACAACCCGCGGCCGTTTGAACAGGCGCCCATCGAAGCCCTGTTGACGCGCGCCTGGAAAGGCCAGGCACCGGCCTGAAAACACTGGCATTCAATTGCTCGGGACAACCAGAACATGACCGACGAAGATCGCAGCATCGAGGCCCGCATATCCGCGCAAGCCGTGGCGAGTTTCGGTGCCAGCAGCAACCCTCGCTACCAACAGATCATGCAGAGTCTGGTGCGCCATCTGCATGCCTTTGTCAGCGAGGTCGAGCTGACCGAAGCCGAGTGGTGGGAGGGCATCCGCTTTCTCACCGAGACCGGGCACACGTGCGACGGCGCCGTGCGCCAGGAATTCATCCTGCTGTCCGATACCCTGGGGGTGTCGATGCTGGTCGATGCCATCAACCATCGCTTCAGCGCCAATGCCACCGACACCACCGTGTTTGGCCCGTTCTACATCGAAGGCATGCCTGAGCGCGAGTACGGTGAAAACATGGCGTTGACCGAAGGCGTTCCTGCATTAGTGCGCGGGCAGGTGCTCGACAGCACGGGCAAACCCCTGGCTGGCGCGGTGCTGGATGTCTGGCAAACCGCGGAAAACGGCATGTATTCAGGCCAGGACAGCGCTCAACCCCACGGCAACCTGCGCGGCCGCTACCGGACCGATGCAGAGGGTCGCTTCGCCATTCGCACCATAGTCCCGGTTTGCTACCCGATACCCACCGACGGCCCGGTCGGGCGCATGCTGCGTGCCGCCAACCGCCATGCCTGGCGACCGGCGCACCTGCACTTCATGATCGATGCCCCGGGGCAGCGCAGGTTGGTTACCCACCTGTTCAACAGCGACGATCCGTACCTGGATTCCGATGCGGTGTTCGGGGTCAAGCAATCCCTGCAGGTCGAGTACCGGGACATGCCCGGCGACGGCGAGCTGGCCAAGGCCTTTGGCTTCAACGTGCCGTTCAAGAGTGCGTATTACGATTTCGTGCTGGAGCCGGTGTAAGCCATGAATCAGTTCTTTGCAGTGTTCGCCACGGATAAACCGGGGGTTCTGGCCTTGCGCCAACAGTTGCGGGCGTCTCACCGGGCTTACCTGCGCGCAAGCGATGCCCACAACGTCATCGTGCGCCTGGGCGGCCCCACCCTCGATGCCGCTGGTCAGGCCATGAATGGCACGCTATTGGTCGTTGAAGCCAGGGGACTGGCGGAGGTGGAGCAATTCGTCGAGGCCGATCCCTATGCACAGGCCGGTCTGTTCGCCCATGTCGAGATTCGCCCCTGGAACTGGAGCCTGGGCAATCCGGAGCTGCGGGGCTGAAGCATGAGCACGATCATTCTGTGCCAACTGGACGACATCGCGGACGGCGGCGCCCTGGGGTTGCCGCAGCATACCCAGCGCAGTCCGCAGGGGTTGGTGGCGGTGCGGCGGGGGGATCAGGCGTGGGTTTATGTCAATCGCTGCCCGCATTTTTCAGTGCCGTTGAACTATCACCCCGAGGTGTTCTGCACCTATCGCGGCCAAGTGTTGATGTGCGCGCATCACAGCGCGATGTTCAGTTTTGAATCGGGAATGTGCGTTGATGGGCCGTGCAAGGGAGCGGCGCTGGAGCAGGTGCCCGTCCAACTGATCGACGGTAAATTGCAGATGTAGCATGGGATCAAACTGTGGGAGCGGGCTTGCCCGCGATTGCATCACCGCAGTGTGTCAGAAGAACTGCGGTGTCCGCATCGCTGGCAAGCCAGCTCCCACAGGGGAAGGGTATGTCTCAGGACTCAGATCAACCCTTCCGCCTTCAACGCCTGCTGCACGGCCGGGCGTGCGCCGACGCGTTTCTGGAAGGCCGCCACGGTCGTGTAGGGCGCCAGGTCGATGCCCATGTGCCCGGTCCAGTTGACGATGGTGAACAGGTAGGCATCCGCCACCGTGAACTGGTTCCCGGTGAGGTAGTCCTTGCCCCCCAGGCTCTTGTCGATGAACTCGAGGCGACGGCCGATGGCGGCTATGGCGCTTGCCTTGGTTTCATCCGGAGTGGTGGGATTGAACAGCGGTGAAAAGTTCTTGTGCAGCTCGGTACCGATGAAATTAAGCCATTCCTGCACGCGGGCGCGCTCCAGTGTCCCGGCCGCAGGCAGCAGGCCGGCCGCCGGTTTCTGGTCAGCCAGGAACTGGACGATGGCCGGCCCTTCGGTGAGCCGCTCGCCATTGTCCATTTGCAGGACCGGGATGTAGCCCTTGGGATTGATGCCGTAGAAGTCGGCGCCGCCGGCAGTGGTGTGGCTCTTGAGGTCAACCTTCTCGGTTTCATGGGGCAGGCCCAGTTCGCAGAGCACGATGTGGGGCGAAAGCGAACAGGCACCAGGGGAGTAGTAGAGCTTCATGTCTTCTCCATATCGACAGGGGATGCGGGTCGGTTGTACAGCATAGCTGCGCAAACCGAATCCGCTACTGCAAGTGCAGGGCAGTGGACCTATGCCTCGATTGCTACCTCGGCAGCCGGGATGACGGCGGCTCGTTTACCGAAGCTCGTCATGTTGCCCAGCGTCATGTTGTGATGGGCGGTTATCTGCGCTGCACGCAGGACGCCGTTATCCACCGTCGAGTGCGCATCGGCGACCAGCACCACCTCGTAGCCCAGTGCCAGGGCTCGCCGCGTCGTGGTGTCGACGCAGAATTCGCTCTGCAGGCCGCAGATAATCAAACGGCTGATTCCCCGCTCCTCTAGCCTGTGGCTCAGCTCGGTGCGGTTAAAGGAGTCCGGGGTGGACTTGCGAACGCGAAGGTCGTCCGGCATTGCCGTCAGCCCGGTGGCGAGCTGCCAGCCTTCGGTATCGAACTGCAGTGATCCGCTGTCTTCTTCGTGCTGGATCAGCACGACCGGCGCACCGGCAGCCCTGGCCCTCGCGGCAAGGGCATTGATTCTTTCAATGATCGGGTCGATATCGAAAGCGGCTTCTGCACCGGAGCAAAGTGCATGCTGGACGTCGATGATCAACAGGGCAGTGGTCATGGGGCTTCTTCCTTGGGGGGCTGGCGGCTGAGTTTGAACGCATAAGAACCGAAGATTGCGATCAGCCGTGATGTTAGCGCCACTGGCATTGCCTCGACCAGACTTGTGGCGTGTTGTGGTACTCGTCTGCGCAACGTAGAATTCCCGGCATCTGGCCGTACCTCTCATACATACCCCACAATCACCCGATCATCGTAAGCCGCTCCCTGGCTTCATGAGTGTTGCACCCCATTAAATGAATACACCCCTGAATGCTGGCTCCGGTAGCTGGCTGAGCGTCATCGCGCTGGCGCTGGCCGCCTTTATCTTCAATACCACCGAATTCGTACCCGTCGGCCTGTTGAGCGCCATTGGCGACAGTTTCGCCCTGTCGACCGCACAAGTCGGCCTGATGTTGACTCTCTATGCCTGGGTGGTCTCGCTCATGTCCCTGCCGATGATGCTGCTGACGCGCAACATCGAGCGGCGCAAACTGCTGGTCTTCCTGTTCGTCCTGTTCATTGCCAGCCATATCCTCAGCGCCGTGGCGTCGAGCTTTGGCATGTTGCTGGTAAGCCGGGTCGGCATCGCCTTTGCCCATGCCGTGTTCTGGTCGATCACCGCCTCCCTGGCCGTGCGGGTGGCACCACCGGGCAAGCAGGTACAGGCCCTGGGCCTGCTGGCAACCGGTACGACGCTGGCGATGGTGCTGGGCATTCCGTTCGGACGGGTGCTGGGGGAGGCGCTGGGCTGGCGGACGACCTTCCTGGTCATTGCCGTGGTTGCATTGATGACCTTGCTGTGCCTGAGCAAGACGCTGCCGCTGTTGCCCAGCCAGAACTCCGGTTCGCTCAAAAGCTTGCCGAAGCTGTTCAAGCGACCGGCGCTGGTGTCGCTGTACGTGCTGACCGCCGTGGTGATTACCGCGCAGTTCACTGCTTATAGCTACATTGAGCCCTTTGCCCAGGGCGTGGCCAGGCTCAGTGGCGAAATGACCACGGTGCTGCTGTTGCTCTTCGGTGGTGCGGGCATCATCGGTTCGGTGATCTTCAGCCTGTTCAACAATCGCTACCCGCGCGGGCTGCTGATTGCGGCCATCACTGTCCTGGCACTGTGCCTGATGCTGATGTTGCCATTGGCCGGGCAGACGACCTGGCTGGTGGCAATGAGCGTGGTCTGGGGCATGGCCATCATGTGCTTCGGGCTGGTGCTGCAGGCCAGGGTCCTGGCGCTGGCACCGGATGCCACAGACGTGGCGATGTCGCTGCATTCGGGTATCTACAACATCGGTATCGGTGGTGGTGCGCTGCTCGGCAGTGTGGTCAGCAGCCAATGGGGCGTCGCGAATGTTGGTAGCGTTGGCGGCTTGCTCGCGGCGGGTGGGTTATTGTGGTGCTGCGTGACGACTTATCGCTACAGCAAGCCGCTGAGCAGTCCTGCGCAGGACTAGGCGTCGCGCAAGAGGTCGTGGGCATTGAGCAGGCCGTAGATGATTTCCGGTTGCTTCTCCAGCCCGCGACGAATCGCCGCCGGGATCGATTGCCGGGTCTTGCGGCACATGCCGGGCAATTCTTCGATATGAATGCGGATGCCGCGATGGCTGCGCACTTCGTTCAGGCCGGGGGCGATCTCCAGGCGGATGCCGAGCTGGTCGAACATGCGTTGTTGCATACGCTCCAGGTCGCTCAGGCTTTGAAGATTTTCCAATCGATCGAGCAAGCGCTTTTCTTCCTGGCGGGTCAACAGCAGGATGCGCAGATCCGTGCCGGGGGTTTCCAGCAGTCGTTCACGGTCGCAATTGCAGGCCCCGGGCGGGCAGGGCGAGCGGATCGGGATAGAGGGCGTCATGGGCACCAATCATAGTCAACCTGGATTGGATTTGCCCATGACCGTCGGTAAGGCGACCCGCCTGCGGGGCACACCGCAGTTATCACGATTAATTTAACTTTGCGTGAGGATTTGGGGATGAGAACACCGGGATAATTGCATCCAATCCCACGGCACCTGGAGTCGATCATGTCAGCCCTGCCTGCATCGACCAGCGTCATCCCGCATCGCCCGGCAGCCAGCCATCCGCGCTGGCTACGCTTGACCCACTGGCTCAATGCCTTGGCCGTGCTGGTGATGGTCACCAGTGGTTGGCGGATCTATAACGCGTCCCCCCTGTACGACTTCAGCTTTCCGTCATCGATCACATTGGGCGGCTGGCTTGGCGGTGCCCTGCAGTGGCATTTCGCGGCCATGTGGTTGCTGGTCTTCAACGGTCTGATCTATCTGACCTTCAATATTGCCAGCGGCCGCCTGTGGCAACGCTTTTTCCCCGTGGGGCCCAAGGGCGTGCTGCACGACCTGTGGGCGGCATTGCGGGGGCGCCTGAGCCATGCCGATCTTGCGCACTACAACCAGGTGCAACGGGCGGCCTACCTGTTCGTCATGGTCGACATCATCTTGCTGGTCGCCTCCGGGCTGGTCCTGTGGAAATCCGTTCAGTTCGGTCTGTTGCGCGAGTTGCTGGGCGGTTACGAAACCGCACGCCATGTGCACTTCATCTGCATGGCGCTACTGGTGGCCTTCGTTGCGGTTCACCTGGTGATGGTGGCCCTGGTACCCAGGACGCTGCGTGCCATGGTTCTCGGTAATAAAGATTCCGGCAACAAGGAGTCCGTATGAAAACCCGCGACAAGAGCACTGGGCTCGATGAGCCGACCATCCTGTTGGAAGCCAGGAAGCTGATAGCTCCGCGCATCGAAGACCGCTCGCGGCGTGACTTCCTGTTGCGCAGCCTGACCCTGGGGGGCGTGGCCATGTTGTCCGGGTGCAGCCTGAGCGATAACGAGAGTGTCGATACGGCGCTGTCGGCAATCTCCAGGTTCAATGACCGGGTTCAGGGTTGGCTGTTCAACCCCAACGCCATGGCGCCGACCTATCCGCAATCGATGATTACCCGGCCGTTCCCCTTCAATGCCTTCTACAGCGAGGATGAGGCACCCACCGTCGAGGAGGAGAGTTACCGACTCGAAGTGACGGGGCTGGTGGCGGACAAGCGCAGCTGGCGTCTGGATGAATTGCGGGCCATGGCGCAGACGGAGCAGATCACCCGGCACATCTGCGTTGAAGGCTGGAGTGCGATCGGCCGCTGGGGCGGCGTACGCTTCTCCGACTTCCTGCGAAGAGTCGGCGCCGATACCGACGCCAAATACGTCGGTTTCAAATGCGCGGACGACTATTACACCAGCATCGACATGGCCACCGCACTGCACGCGCAAACCCTGCTGGCGCTGACCTACGACGGCGCAACCCTGCCTCGGCAGTACGGCTTCCCGATGAAGCTGCGCATGCCCACCAAGCTGGGCTACAAGAACCCCAAACACATTCAGGCGATTTTCGTCAGTAACACCTACAGCGGCGGCTACTGGGAAGACCAGGGCTACAACTGGTTCGGGGGTAGCTGACACCTGTGTTTCACTGCGCAATCCTGCGCTCGTTGTAAACCTGTGCTGCGAGGAGTCTGAAAATGAAAAAGCCACTGATCGCCATACTGTCCATGTGCCTGGCACTGGGCGTCGCCAGTGCGTATGCCGCCGAAACCACGGACAGCGGCAGCATGAGCAATGATTCGATGTCCAAGGATGCGATGACAAAAAGCACCAAGGCTGCCAGTCACGACACCATGAAGAAAGACACCATGTCCAAGGATGCCATGTCCAAGGACGCCATGAAGAAAGGCACCACGACCAAGGATGCCATGAAACATGACACCATGAAGAAGACTGAGTCGAGCTACTGAGGACTCGGTCGGTATGCTGGAAAGCCTCTGGAAAATCCGCTTCGACGGGTTTTCCAATGGCCACCTGAACCTTGGTTGGAGCACGGAGGGTGAGGTGTCGGGAGGCTGCTAACCTTCAAGAGTCACATTCGGATGTGCTGCCATGACCGACTCGCTCGCCGATCTCGACATCGCTCTACCCAAACTGGCCCGCAAGATCCGCGTTCTTGAAGCCCTGGCCTGGCCCGATGGGCTGGAAGAGCGCTTTCTTGCCGACTGGCGCGCCGGTCGGCCAACCTTGCCCGATGTGGCACTGGCGCCGCGCGATCATCAGGCCGAGATCGAAGGTCTGGAAGCGCTGGCCGGGCGCTGCGACGTTGGCCACCCGGCCGGGCACTTTGTCGCCGCGACAGCGCACAGTTATGCCACCGCCGGACGCATGCTGGGCGCCATCGGCACGCCGGCTTTTTCCGAGTATTCGGCACAGCTGTACCGACGGCCGGACTTCTATTACGAGCGTCAGCAATTGACGGCGCTGGATGCGGCGCGTTTCTTCCTCGACACCACAGACGCACTGCTGGGCGGTCAGCACATTCCGAAAACCGTCGCCGACATTCCGGCCCAGGACTTCGCCGAGTGGATGCAGCCGGAACTGGACCTTTTCTTTGGGCCAGAAATGGTCAGGGTCGTGGTTGATCCGGAGCTTGCGTCCAAGGCCATTGCCGGTGCCAGCCGCATTCGTTTGCGCGGCGGGGCCCTGTTTTCCGAGCTGGACAAGAACCAGCTGCTGCAGCACGAAGCTTTCATCCATGCCGCCACGGCCCAGAACGGCATGCTGCAAACCAACCTGACCTGCCTTGGCCTGGGGGCGCCACGCACGACACCGACCCAGGAAGGCATCGCCATGCTGGCCGAATTGCTGACCGGCAGCATCGACATCCAGCGCCTGCGTCGCATTGCCCTGCGGGTCATCGCCGTGCAGCAGGCCCTCGATGGCGCTGACTTCATCGAGGTATTCAGAGGCTTTCTCGAAGCAGGGCAGTCCGAGGAAGAATCATTCCGTTCGGCCCAGCGTGTCTTTCGCGGCGCAGACGTGCACGGAGGCAGCGCCTTCACCAAGGACGCGTGCTATCTCACGGGTCTTATCAGCGTCCATACCCTGTTGCGCGTCGCGATCCGCGACAACCGCCCGGAGCTGGTCAGCCACCTGTTCGCCGGGCGGCTGACCACCGCCGATGTGGTGCGTCTGAGCCCATTGTTCGAATCCGGCTGGCTGCAACCGCCGCGTTATGTCCCGCACTGGGCCAGGGACTTGCGGTTGCTGGCAGCGTTCTTTGCCTTCTCGGCCTTTGCCGGGCGCATCAAGCTGGACTTGATCGATCTGGACCGCTTCATCGCGTTGGAAGAAGAGGGTAGCGCCGGGTAGCCTGGACCGGCGCCGGCTTCAGCCTTGGCTCAAGCGCCGGCGATTGGCCAGCAACTGGCTGAGCCATTCATAACCACTGACCAGCACAATACCGGCCAGTACCAGCAATGCCCCGGCAATGAAATTGACCTCCAGCGGTTCATTGAGCAGCCACACGCCAAAGAAAATGCCATACAACGGGGTCATGAACGACAGCACGCCAAGCCGGGAGGCGAGATAGACCCTCAGCAGCCAGAACCAGGCGAGAAAGCCCATGAACGATACCAGCAAGACCTGAAAGAGCAGGCTGCCCACGACCATGGGCGTGAGCGTGAAGGCGGTTTGCCCAGACAGGGTGGCGGCCAGGAGCAACCATACAAAGGCGCCCAGCAATTGATAGAGCGAAGTCTGGGTAGTGGGGGCCTGGGCCAGGCGCGAGCAGCGGATCACCAGGGTGGTCGCTCCCCAGGATACGCCGGCCAGCAACCCGAATAGATCGCCCAGCAGCGCAGCGCTCGCATCGCCGTTCGCCGGTCCATCGGTGCGCCCGCTGAATGCCGTGACGATGCCGGCGAAGGCGATGGCGATACCCAGCCACTGGACAGGCTTGAGGCGTTCGGCCGGCAGCTTCCAGTGCAGGCCCAGGGCGGCGAAGATCGGTGCCGTATAGAGGAAAATCACCATGTGCGAAGCGCTGGTGTAGCGCAGGCCTTCACCGACCAGCAGGTACTCGAAGGCAAACAGCAGCCCCACAACGATACCCGGGCGCCAGTTGCCGTCACGTAAGGACAAGTGCTCGCCGCGGACCAGCATCAGCAGCCCGATCATGAGCGCGGCGATGCCTGAACGCACGGACAGTTGCAGGATGGGGGCGATGTCTGCCGCGACGACCTTGATCGCCACTTGCTGCAGGCCCCAAATGGCGCAAAGGAAGAGCATCATTGCGCTGGCGCGACTATCAATTGCCTGACGCGTTGCCATGGTGATTTCCTCGCCTTTTGGTAATGAGCAAGGATTGTCCTCCTGGCTGTTTAGATCGATATAGTTTTAATATGACAGCTCATGCCATTAATCCGCCAAGGTTACCCAATGGACACCTTGTCCCGGTACAAGTCGATCCCGCCGTTTAGTTACGAGCTGCCGGCACCGATCTTTTTCCGTACGGCCTGCTTGCCGGCCCAGGCCGCCTATCCCCGGCATCGCCATGCCTGGGGTGAGTTCGTCTATTCGTTCAGCGGTGTCATGGAGATCGAGCTGGCCAATCATCACTATCTGGCCCCACCGCAGTATGGCATCTGGCTGCCACCGGAAGTTGAGCATATGGGCTTCAATCGCCATGCGGCGTGCCATTGTTCGCTGTACCTGGCACCCGAGCTGTGCAGCGCCATGCCTTCGAGCACCTGCGCATTGACGGTGACGCCGCTGGTTCGGGCCATTCTCGAAGAGTTGCGGGCCAACCCGGTGCAATCACCGCAAACCGACGAGCAGGAGCGACTCCTGCGCGTGCTGGTCGATCAATTGGCCCGCGCGCCCCACGCGGGCAGCTACTTGCCCAGCTCCAGCGACCCCTTGCTTGGCCCCGTGCTGCGGGCGCTGGAAGCCTGCCCCGCAGACCCTCGCTCACTGCCGGAACTGGCCCGCGCCGCCAACACCACCGAGCGCACCCTGATGCGACGCTGCCAGCGTGACCTGGGCATGTCATTCGTCGAATGGCGGCAACGACTGAAAGTGGTCGAGGCACTGGCGCTGCTGGAAAAAGGCCAGACCGTCGAAACCATCGGCCTGGACCTTGGCTACAGCAGTGCATCGGCTTTTATCAGCATGTTCCGCAGAATGATGGGCACCACGCCCGACGAGTACCGCAAGGGAAGTATGCCCAGGCCGTAATCGGCTGGCCTAAGCTGCTTTCAGGCCCCCCGCATCCATCGGAGGCGTTGTGGAAGGTTTCCTGAAAGCACTCCGGCGCATGATTAGCACCCCCTCGCAGGTGATCGACAGGCTATTTGGCTATGACGTGTTCATCGCTCATCGCCGCATCGATGCCGCGGCGTATGCCGCGCTGCTGGTCCAGTGCCTGGATCAGGAAAAGCTTTCCACGTTCATCGATCAGCGCGAGTACGGTCCGGGTGACGAGTTGTCGGTATCGACACTGCGCCACATCCGCAAGGCGACGATGCTGGTGGTCCTGGGCTCGCCCGCGACACGGGAACCGCGTAATCCGGACTGGGTTCTGGGCGAGATCGAGGCTTACTGGGCTGCCAATGAGGGCGAGGCATTGCGCGTGTTGCCCATCGATTTCGGCGGGGCCCTGGCGACCGCCAGCGATGAGTCCAGGATCGCGCACCGACTGCGCGATGTCATTCGCCTCGATCAACCGCTGGAGGCTTTGAACCAGCCTCCTTCGAGCGATGTCATCGCGGCGATCGCCCGCCAGTTCCGCAACCGCCGCCGCGATACCGTGCGCCTGCGGGTGTTCCAGGGCGTCGCCGGTCTGTTGTCTGCGCTATTGCTGGCGTCGCTGGCGGCTGGTTGGTTGGCGAACCGGGCATTGAATGATGCGCGACGCAACCTTGCGACGAACTACCTGACGGCTGCCAAGGCGCGTCTGGATACCGGGTTTCGAGACGAGGCGGCGGCATTGGCGGCGGAGTCGCTGCGTCATTTCGATACGGCCGAGGCGCGCCGTCTTGTCACTGAGAATCCACCGCTCGATTTGTCACAGGTAGTTGACGCAGACAAGGTGAGTGGATTTGCCGCCGACGTGGATCTGCCTCGCCATCGGTGGGTTGGCGTAGGCTTTGAAGGCCAGCTGTCGCTGCTTGGGCTGGACGGCAAGTCGCGGTCCGACGTCAGGCTCGGCAAGACCGATCTCTGGGCGGTCCGGTTCACGCCCGAAGGTGAGCGCGTGATTGCTGGCGACGAAGACGGCCAGATGCATGTGCGGGCCGTGAGCGACCTGAACCAATCCTCTTGTGGTGAGCTGCCACGCCTCGACGGTCGGATTTCCAGTTTCGAGTTTCTGCCCGCAGGGCTTGGTTTGTTGGTCAAAACGGGCCGTTCAATCTACGCCATCGACTTCAAACAAGGCTGCCCGTCGGGCTTGCCTCGCCAGATTTACCACTCGGATGCGCTCGGATACGACTTCGTGTTCGACGCGCCCCGGCAACGCATCGTTGCCATCGACGGCACCGGCTTTTCCTTGATACCTCTGTCTGAGGGCGTCGCGGGGCCTGCCCGGCACTTCACCTTGCCGCTGCCGCCGGGCAGAAGCGAGCGGCTGCAACCCGACCATATCGCCATACAGCCCTCTACCGGCAAGCTGTGTGTGCAGACGCTCGGCGGCGAAGAGCTGATTTTCCTGGACGCTGACTTTGTCGTCACCGAGCCGTTGGCGCAGCGACCGTTTGGCACGGCAGGGCCTTCTTTTTCAGGGGGGCAGGTACTGGCTTTCGACAAAACCGGCGAGCGGCTGGCGGTTTCTGACGCTAAAGGCAATCTGGTGATCTGGTCGATGATGCAAGGGCATGCGCAACGACGACTGCGGGTGCATGAAGGTGGGGCCACCAACATCATCCTGCGCGATAACACAATCGTGTCTCTGGGCGATGATCGCTCAGGCCAGGTGTTGCGGGTGCTGTCCCTGGACCCGCCGTCCAGCATGCCGGTACAGCAGGTGCATTCATTGGAAACGCCCACGCAAGGATGGTCAGTGCGGTCCGCTGACGGCCAACGTATCGCTTTTTTCGACGACCATGCCAACGTTGAGATCCGGGACCTCAATGACGTTCAGCGCAAGACATCACTCATCGAGCAAAGTCCTACAGGGCTCCATGCTGCAGTGTGGTTGGATGACGGTAGTGCAGTGGCTATCGGCGGCGGGTGGGCCGCTCCATTTTTACTGCCTGCCGATCCAGACAAGCCGGTGCTGGCTGGCCCGTTCAAGATCAACGACACCGTCCAGAGCATGGTCGCGGGCCCCGACGCAAGGGTTGTCATCCACGCAGGGGCAACGTGGGTCTGGGACACTCGGAAAAACCTGCTGGATCAGGTAGACCTGGTCGGCAAGGATTCGCTCGCCCTGATGAACATCGCCCCCTGGGGCCGTAATGGTATTGCCGCCCTAACGCGAAATGGCCTGTTCCTGTGGCACTGGACGAAGGACGGGCGACTGGAGCGAGCGGCTGAGGTCAACATTCGTGGTGACCGCATGGTAATGAGCTCCGACGGCCACCGGGTCGCGTTGTTTCAGCGCGACAGACTGGCAGTCTACGACCTGCCTTCAGGTGCGTTGCGGGCAATATTGCCTTTTGCGGGTGATGTGAGCGATGCAGCATTCTCGGAAAAAATGCCGATGCTGCTCGGTGGATCACGGGATGCGCCGTTCGTGTTGTGGTCCCTGGCTCCGCTTGATGCACCCCCTGGGGAAGTGGCCGATGCAATCCAGCAGCAGAGTGGTCGGGTCAATGCGGACTTCACGATCGAGCTGCCGCCGCCGGCAGCACGGCACGCGCCCTGATCCAGTGCGCGATCATTGCGGGCAGACTGCTGAGCGGGCATATCGCTCCAGGGAGGCTCTACTAGACTTAAAGATCCCGATGGTCGCCTGTAACTAAAACAGAAGGGTCATCATGAAAATACTAATGGTACTGACTTCGCACGACACACTGGGCAATACCGGCGAGAAGACCGGCTTCTGGCTGGAAGAGTTCGCCGCCCCTTATTACGTGTTCAAGGATGCCGGGGCCACGCTCACCCTGGCATCACCCAAAGGCGGGCAACCGCCCCTCGACCCGAAGAGCGACGCACCTGACTTCCAGACCGACGCGACCCGACGCTTCAGGCAAGACAAGGACGCACAACAGGCGCTGGCCAATACCCTGAAGCTCGCGCAGGTCCAGGCTGCTGACTATGACGCCGTGTTCTACCCCGGCGGGCATGGCCCCCTGTGGGACCTGGCCGAGGATCGAGACTCCATCGCCCTGATCGAGACCCTGTATGCCGCCGGCAAGCCCGTGGCTGCGGTTTGCCACGCGCCTGCGGTGTTTCGCCATACCCGGGTGCAGGGCCAGTCCCTGGTCAAGGGCAAGAAGGTGACCGGCTTCACCAACACCGAGGAAGCCGCCGTTGGCTTGACCGATGTGGTGCCTTTCCTGGTCGAGGACATGCTCAAGGACAGCGGGGGCCAGTATTCCAAGCTGGACGACTGGCAGCCTTATGCGGTGACTGACGGTAATTTGATTACCGGTCAGAATCCGGCGTCTTCGGAGGCGGCGGCGAAGGCTACGTTGAAGCGGATGGGGCGTTGATCCACGGATTGTATGAGAGTCACCTGTGGGAGCGGGCTTGCCCGCGATTGGGCTGCGCAGCGGCCCCAGCTGCATCAGGCCCAACATCGCCGGGAAGGCTATCGCCTTCCATCGCGGGCAAGCCCGCTCCCACAGGGTTCCGTGTTGAATTAACGAACGCCGGACGGGGCCACCACCGCACTGATCAACGCCTGCGCTGCATCGAGCTGTTGAATCAGTCCGAGCACCAGCGCTTTGTCATTCAGGTGCAGATGATCGACCACATCCCAGGCTGTGGCTTCGGCGTATTCGATCAGGGTGGTGGCATGGGCCAATGCGTCTTCGGCCGGGATGCCACCGCGCACGGTGAACATGGGCTGGCCGTTGCTGTCGACGGTGCCGAAGGGTGTTTCCGTGGTGAACAGTTCGGGGGTTGAAGCGGGTGGATCGGGGACGATTTTGATCATGGTGAAACTCCAAGTTTGGTGGAGCTGCCATCGACCGCCGCGACGCGGTTAAGGGTGACAGCTGTACGCAGGTTCGCGGACCGGGAAACTTGGAACCCGGCATACCCGAAGGTATCCCACGCACAGCCGCCATGACACGAAGCAGCGGGCAAAAGTGCCTGCTGTCGGATGGGACGCTTATGCGCCAAGTTTCGCGGGCCGCGACGCCCGGTCGTTGAATTGGCAACGACTGGGCAAGACTAGCCACCGGGAAACACAGGCGCAACAGCGTTCAAGGCGGGTTGATTATGCTTGGGAAATGTCGTTCAAGAAATAAAGAATTTGCCTACAGATAGACCGCTATCGCTGGCAAGCCAGCTCCCACAGAGGACACCCACGGAGATCTGCAGTGAACCCTGTGGGAGCTGGCTTGCCGGATCGCCGGACCGCAGCGATTGGGCCGCAAAGCGGCCCCAGCCTGTGTGGCACAACCCAATCCAACAGAGGTCATGAGCACCTTGTTCCCCCTGAAGGCGATGCAGCCAAAGGTCATTCGCCAGGTCACCCGCTTGTTGACGGTAATTTGATAACCGGTCAGAACCCGGCGTCTTCAGAGGCGGCGGCGAAGGCTACGTTGAAGCGCATGGGGCGTTGAGCCTCGGATTGTATCGGTATCCCTTGTGGGAGCGGGCTTGCCCGCGATGGGCTGCGCAGCGGCCCCAGCTGCATCAGGCCTGACATCGCAGGGGAAGGCTGTCGCCTTCCATCGCGGGCAAGCCCGCTCCCACAGGGTTCCGCGTTGAATTAACGAACGCCGGACGGGGCCGCCAACGCGCTGATCAACGCCTGCGCCGCATTGAGCTGTTGAATCAGCCCGAGCACCAGCGCTTTGTCATTCAGGTGCAGGTGATCGACCACATCCCAGGCCGTGGCTTCGGCGTATTGGACCAGGGTCGCGGCATGGGCCAGTGCATCTTCGGCCGGGATGCCGCCGCGCACGGTGAACATGGGCTGGCCGTTGCTGTCGACGGTGCCGAAGGGTGTTTCCGTGGTGAACAGTGCGGGGGTTGAAGCGGGTGGATCGGGGACGATTTTGATCATGGTGAAACTCCAAGTTTGGTGGAGCTGCCACGTTCGTTTCCAAGCGAAGGGGTGACAGCTGTGCGCAGGTTGGAAAACCGGGAACTTGGAACCCGGCAGGCCTGAAGACCTCCCGCACACAGCCGCCATAACGCAAACAGCCGGCAAAAAAACGGTGCCTGCTGTCGTATGGAGCGCCTATGCGCCAAGTTTCTCGGGTTTCCAAGCCCGGTCGTTGAATTGGCAACGACTGGGCAAGACTAGCCACCGGGAAACACAGGCGCAACAGCGTTCAAGGCGGGTTGATTATGCTTGGGAAATGTCGTTCAAGAAATAAAGAATTTGCCTACAGGTAGACCGCAATCGCGCCGAACCTGTAATCAAATGGACTCGCCC
>NZ_VXCP01000023.1 GCF_011355085.1 Pseudomonas akapageensis
CGCCAGCTCTATCAGCAAGACCCCCCCATCATCGCTTTGTGCGCGGCGGGTATCGTCATTCGCAGCCTGGCTGGCGTGTTGCTGGAGAAGGGGGCCGAACCTCCGGTTCTGGCCGTGGCCGAAGACGGCAGCGCCGTGGTGCCGCTGCTGGGCGGGCTGGGTGGGGTCAACGTGATGGCGCGGGAAATTGCCGCGGGGCTTGGCGTTGCCGCGGCGATTACCACCAGTGGCGAACTGCGCTTTGGTACCTGCCTGCTCAACCCGCCGAGCGGGTATGCACTGGCGGACCTGGAGCTGGGCAAACGCTTCGTCAGCGATTTGCTCGCCGGTGAAACGGTACGGATCGAAGGTGCCGCGCCCTGGCTGGAGCAGGCTCGGTTGCCGGAAGATGCCCAGGCGCGCCTGGCGATTCATGTCGGCTGCACCGAGCGCGAGCCTGCCGCCAACGAGCTGCTGATCTATCCGCGCAATGTGCTGGTTGCCGTCAGTGCCCAACTGCCCGATCTGGCCAATTCAGTGCGTGAGGCATTGCATCAGGCCAGGATCGCGCTGCCATCGCTGGCCTGCCTGTTGGCTCCCGATACGGACATGGCCAGTCCGGCCTTGCGTGACGCTGCGCTGGAGCTTGGTGTGGCCTTGCGCTTCGCACCGGCGGCAGGTTCGGTCAGCGAACTGGCCGAACGGGCGGTGCCGCAGTTGCTCCCGCCGATCAGTGTCAGTGAGCAGTTGGCAATCGCGGTCGCCAAGCAGCCCATCGACCCGCAGGCCATCGGCCGACCACGCGGGCGTCTGGCTGTCATCGGCCTGGGCCCGGGTGCGGCGGAACTGATGGTGCCGGCGGTCAAGGCCGAACTGGCCCGGGCCAACGATGTGCTGGGTTATGAAACCTATGTGCGCATGGCCGGGCCTTTCCGTGCGGATCAGGTCTTGCACTGCACCGACAACCGAGAAGAAATGCAGCGTGCCCGTCATGCTTTCGAACTGGCGGCTCAAGGGCGTTCGGTCGTCGTAGTTTCATCCGGCGACCCGGGTGTATTCGCCATGGCTGCTGCGGTGCTGGAAGCCTTGCATGAGTCCACCGAGCCTGGTTGGCATTCGGTGGAGCTGGAGATCCTGCCGGGGGTTTCCGCGTCCCTGGCCACCGCCGCTCAGGCCGGTGCGCCTTTGGGGCACGACTTCTGCGTTCTGTCGCTGTCAGACAACCTGAAGCCCTGGGACATCATCGAAAAACGCCTGGACCTGGCCGCCCAGGCTGACCTGGCCCTGGCCTTTTACAACCCGATCTCCCGTGCCCGTCCCTGGCAGTTGGGCCGGGCGCTGGAAATCGTCGGCCAACACCGCACGCCGGACACACCCGTGGTATTGGGTCGCGATATCGGTCGACCGGGGCAGACGCTGCGGGTGGTCTCGCTGGGGGCATTGACGCCGGATCAGGTGGATATGCGCACGATGGTGTTGATCGGCTCGTCGACGACCTGTGTGTTCCCTCGTGCTGATGGTGGGGAGTGGGTCTATACGCCGCGGTGGTACGGGCAGAAACCCTGAGAACCTCCTGTGCTCTCGTTCCCACGCTCTGCGTGGGAATGCCTCCTGCGACGCTCTGCGTCGACGCCGGAGCGTCTGGCACTGCATTCCCACGCGGAGCGTGGGAACGAGAGTACAGTCGGGGTGGCGAGTAGTCTTACGGCACCATATAGCCCTTGATCCCGGTAAAGATGATCTGCGCCGCCAGCGCACAGACGAACAACCCCATCAACCGACTGACGATCTGCAGGCCCTGCTCGCCGAGGATGCTTTCTATCCGATGCGACAGGAACAGCACCAGACCTACGGTGAAGCTGGCCAGGCCGACGCCCAGGATGGCGATGACCTTGTCGTCCCAGTGTGGCTGGCCGACACCCATGACCAGCAGTGCACCGATGGTGCCGGGGCCGACGGTGATCGGGATGGTCAGCGGGACGATGGTCACGTCCTGCTGCACATTATCGGCTTGCACGGCCGATTTGCCCTGGGCCATGCCCAATGCCGAGATGAACAGCACGCTGCCCGCGCCAATGCGAAAAGCGTCGGCTGTGATGCCGAAGACGCCGAAAATCACCCGCCCGAACAAGTACAGCAGCACGCTGGAAATCACGGTGCCCAGGGCCACTTTCCAGGCCAGGCGCTTGCGCTCCTTGCTCGAGTAGCCGCGTGTAAGGCTGATGAAGCAGGACAGCACGAAGAATGGGCTGTAAAGCACGAGCATCTTCAAGTAAACGCTGAACAACACATGGAGCATGGTCTGGGCTCGAAACAGGGATGGGCAGGGGAGAGTCTATCAGGCGATTGCAGCGAGCTTTATGCCCGGTAGCAAAAGACTGTATCAGCAGGATTTCGCCTGGTTGGAGCCTTGCTCGCGCATGGCAACCCAATGCTCGATCAGTTCGCGTAGTTGCGACAGCTCGATGGGCTTGGCCATGTGGCCATCCATGCCGGCCTGGCGTGCGCGTTCCTTGTGCTCGGCGAGGATGTGTGCGGTCAGCGCAACCACGGGCGTGCGCTGGCGGTGGTTGCCGACTTCCCAGGCGCGCAGTTGCTGGGTCGCGGAAAAGCCGTCGAGCACGGGCATTTCGCAGTCCATCAATACCAGGTCGTAGCGCCGCGCTTTCATGGCGCGCAGTGCTTCTTCACCATTGCTGGCGGTGTCGGGTTCCAGGTTGAGCTTGCCGAGCATGCCGCGAATCACTTTGGTGGAAATGCTGTTGTCTTCGGCCACGAGGATGCGGAAGTCGCTGGGAACATCCATCGGCGGCGTTGCAGGTGGGATGTAGGGCGCTGAAAGCATGCTGGTGTTGTTGCGCTGGGCCAATTCGTCGGCCAGGGTGGTCTTGAGGGTATATCCGGCCACGGGTTTGGCCAGGATGCGCTTGATCCCGGCGTTGCGAGAGATGATCTTGCTCGGCGCATTGCTGATCCCGGTGAGCATGATCAGCAGGATGTCGTGGTTCAGGCTGGGGTCTTCCTTGATCTTGGCGGCCAGTTGCATGCCGGTCATGCCGGGCATGTTCTGGTCGAGCAGGACCACGTCGAAATAGTCGCGCAGGTGTGCCTTGGTGCGCAGCAAGGCCAGGGCTTCCTTGCCCGAGGGGGCGGCACTGACGTTCATGCCCCAGGCACTGCACTGCTGGACCAGGACCTTGCGACAGGTATCGTTGTCATCGACTACCAGCACGCGAGCGCCCTTGAGCGGAATATCGAGATCGGCGGCAGGCTGCTCCAGGCGATCGGGGTCCAGCGGCAGGGTCAGCCAAAGCGTGCTGCCCTGGTTATTGCTGGATTTGATGCCGAACTCACCCTGCATCAGCATGATCAGTTGCTTGGCGATGACCAGCCCCAGATGCCCGCCGAGCTTGTTGTTGGAGAGGAAGTTCTTGCGGTGCAGCTCGGCCTGCATCAGGGCATCGCGCTCGGCGGCGGGCATCGGCTCGCCGCTGTCCTGGACCGCGATGCGCAGGCGTGGTCGGTCGCTGCGTTGGTCCAGGGCGACGACCAGCAGGATCTCGCCCTCGTCGGTTTTTTTCAGGGCGTTGTCGAGCAGGCTCAGCAGGGTCTGGCGCAGGCGTGTCGGATCACCGCTGATGACCCGGGGGACTTGCGGCTGGGTGAAACTGATCAGCTCGACATTCTGCTGCTCGGCCTTGGCGCGGAAGATGTTCAGACAATCCTCGATCAAGGCATTGAGGTCGAACTGCACATCATCGAGTTCGATCTGCCCGGATTCGAGCCTGGAGATATCGAGGATTTCGTTGATCAGCGTGAGCAGTTCGTTGCCGGCGCTGTGGATGGTTTGCACATAGTCACGCTGCTTGACCGACAAGGGCGTGCCGAGCAGCAGCTCGGTCATGCCCAGCACGCCGTTCATCGGGGTGCGGATCTCGTGGCTGATCTTGGCCAGGAATTCGGCCTTGGCATTGACCTCGGCAGTGCTGGCTGCCAGCGCGCGGCTGGCGCTGAATCGGGCTTCGGCGATGCTGCGCAGCCGTTCACTGACGGCCAGGTTGAGCAGCAGGCCGCTGACTCCGGTAAACGCCAGCAAGACGAACAGCAGCCATTGGGTTGGGGTGCGGGTCAAGCCCAGCAACGCGGGCAATATCACCAGGCAACCGAGGTTGAAGATCAGCATGGCCACGGTGAACAGCCGGGCCGGCGGGTAACCTTTGTGCCAGTGAAAGGCGCCCACCAGGAGCATGCTCAAGCTGCTGAGCGCGACCAGGGCATAGGTCATCAGATTCAGCGGCAAGGTCTCGACGAACAGCAAGAGCAGACCACAGACGCCCACCAGCAGCATTTCGTTGAGCAGCACGCGATTGAGCGGGACATGCCCGCGTGGGGTAAAGAAACGCAGGGTGAACATCAAACCGGCCAGGGCCGCGAGCAAGGCGGTGAAGTAAGCCGCCGGTGTTTGTGCCGGGTGCCACTGCGACAGCCAGGGCCCGCTCAAATTGAGCAGTATCAAGGCGCTGCACAGCATCAGCAGCTGGTAAACACTGAGCCAGAGACTGCTGCTGGAGCGCGAATAGGCATAGCGCGTCACGTTGTGCAGCACCAGCATGACCAGGCAACCGAACAGCAGGCCGAACAACAACGGCTGGCGCTGGTCGGTGGCGGCAACGACGGCGGGCACCAGGGCAATGCTGGGGCGCAGCTGATGCTCCGAGACCAGGCGCAGGTAGATATCCAGCGGCTTCATGCGGGTGGGCAAGGGCAGCACGTGATCGCTGCTGGCCAGGGGCAGGTCTGAAGGGGGGAGGCCGTCGTCACTGTGCTGCTGCTTGAGCAGGGTGTCGCCGTCGAGTACGTAGAGATCGAGCTTGGCCAGGTCCGGGGCAAAGATGCGCAGGAGCTGTTCCTGCTCACCGGCGGGCAAGCGATAGTGCAGCCAGAGTGCGCTCCGAGGCTCGGCGGCGTTCAACTGGTCGAGTTCGATGGGGCTGAATTGGTTGCGATAGCGTTCCGAGCGGACATCGCTCAGTTGCAGGCTGGCCTGATCATCGAGCAATACCGCCCAGCCACTGCCTTGCTCGGCGAAAGCCGGGAGCATGCAGAGCAGGGTCAGCAGGCTGACGGTGAATCCTATGGCAATCCTGAGCCAGCGCACGGCGAAATCCCTTCGTAGGTGAATGCCTGTTGATAACTATGCGCAGCAAGCTCAGCGGCTGGCAAGAGCCCTTGGGCACCTGCCAGCCGACACCCCCGGAAACTTACTCCAGGTCCTGGCCACGCTCACGGGCAATGGCTCGGTAGCCAATGTCCTTGCGATAGAAGCTACCTTCCCAATCAATCTTGCCTGCCAGTTGGTAGGCTTGCTGCTGCGCGGCTCCGACGCTTTCGCCCAGGGCGGTGGCGCACAGTACCCGGCCACCGGCCACGATGACGTTGCCGTCCTTGAGCGCGGTACCGGCATGGAACACCTTGCCATCGAGCGCGGCTGCAGCGTCAAGACCGTTGATCACGGCGCCCTTGGCGTAGTCGGCAGGGTAACCGCCGGCAGCCAGGACGACGCCCAGGCTCGGGCGTGGATCCCACTGGGCTTCCACCTTGTCCAGGGCCTGGGCAAAGGCAGCCTCGACCAGCAGGACCAGGCTCGACTGCAGGCGCAGCATCACCGGTTGGGTTTCCGGATCACCGAAGCGGCAGTTGAACTCGATGACTTTCGGGTTGCCCGCCTTGTCGATCATCAAACCGGCGTACAGGAAGCCAGTGTAGACGTTTCCTTCTTCGGCCATGCCGCGCACTGTCGGCCAGATCACCTGGTCCATGACGCGCTGGTGAACTTCGGCAGTCACCACAGGCGCAGGGGAGTAGGCACCCATGCCGCCGGTGTTGGGGCCGGTATCGCCATCGCCCACGCGCTTGTGGTCCTGGCTGGTGGCCATCGGCAGGACGTTCTTGCCATCGACCATGACGATGAAGCTGGCTTCTTCGCCATCGAGGAATTCTTCGATCACCACGCGCGAACCGGCGTCACCGAAGGCATTGCCTGCGAGCATGTCACGCACGGCGTCTTCGGCTTCGGCCAGGGTCATGGCCACGATCACGCCCTTGCCGGCGGCCAGGCCGTCGGCCTTGATCACGATCGGGGCGCCTTTTTCACGCAAGTAAGCCAGGGCAGGCTCGATTTCGGTGAAGTTCTGGTAATCGGCGGTCGGGATCTTGTGGCGCGCCAGGAAGTCCTTGGTGAAGGCCTTGGAGCCTTCGAGCTGAGCGGCGCCGGCGGTCGGGCCGAAGCAGTCCAGGCCACGGCTGCGGAACAGGTCGACGACGCCGGCAACCAGCGGGACTTCCGGGCCGACGATGGTCAGCGAGACGTTCTTCTCGGCGAAGTCGGCCAATTGCTCCAGGGCCAGGACGTCGATGGCGACGTTCTCGCACTTGGCTTCAATGGCGGTACCGGCGTTGCCCGGGGCGACGAAGACCTTCTCGACGCGCGGGTCCTGAGCGACTTTCCAGGCCAGGGCGTGTTCACGTCCACCGCTGCCGATGATCAAAACATTCATGTCAAAAACCTCGATGAAGCGAATTCGGGATGGAGTGCATAGTTATGTAGCCGCTGCCGAAGGCTGCGCTCGACCGCAAAGCGGTCGCAGACCGGTCGAACGCCGGAGCCCCTGACGGGCCTCAGCGCAGCCTCCGGCAGCGGCTACAGGGTCCATCAGTGACGGAAATGACGCATGCCGGTGAAGACCATGGCGATGCCTGCTTCGTCCGCTGCTGCAATCACTTCATTGTCACGCATCGAACCACCCGGCTGGATCACGGCGGTGATGCCGACCTTGGCCGCGTTGTCGATGCCGTCGCGGAACGGGAAGAACGCATCGGATGCCATGACCGCGCCCTGTACCTGCAGGCCGGCGTGCTCAGCCTTGATCGCAGCGATGCGGGCAGAGTTGACACGGCTCATCTGGCCGGCGCCGACGCCGATGGTCTGGCGGTTCTTGGCGTAGACAATGGCGTTGGATTTTACGAACTTGGCCACTTTCCAGGCGAAGATCAGGTCGTGGATTTCCTGTTCGGTCGGTGCACGCTTGGTCACCACCTTCAGGTCATCGGCGCTGATCATGCCGATGTCGCGGCTCTGTACCAGCAGGCCGCCGTTGACGCGCTTGTAGTCCCAGGCAGCGGCACGGTCGGCCGACCATTGGCCACAGGCCAGCAGGCGCACGTTGGCTTTGGCCGCGACAATGGCGCGGGCCTCGTCGCTCACGCTTGGGGCAATGATCACTTCAACGAACTGACGGTCGACGATCGCTTTGGCGGTCTCGGCATCCAGCTCGCGGTTGAAGGCGATAATGCCGCCGAAGGCCGACTCGGTGTCGGTAGCGTAGGCCAGCTCGTAAGCCTGGCGGATACCGCCTTCGGCATCAGGGCTGACCGCAACGCCGCATGGGTTGGCATGCTTGACGATGACGCAGGCCGGCTTGACGAAGCTCTTCACGCACTCCAGCGCGGCGTCGGTGTCGGCCACGTTGTTGAACGACAGCTCCTTGCCTTGCAGCTGGGTCGCGGTGGCGACACCGACTTCGGCAGGCTTGGCTTCAACGTAGAACGCCGCGCTCTGGTGCGGGTTCTCGCCGTAGCGCATTTCCTGGGCCTTGACGAACTGCGTGTTGAAGGTGCGCGGGAACTCGCTGCGATCGGAGGTCGACAGGGTCTCGGCGGCCTGGTCAACAGTGCCCATGTAGTTGGCGATCATGCCGTCGTAGGCGGCGGTGTGTTCGAACGCCTTGAGCATCAGGTCGAAACGCTGGGCGTAGGTCAGGCCGCCGGCTTTCAGGCTTTCCAGCACTTGGCTGTAGTCGCTGGCATTGACCACGATGGCCACGTCCTTGTGGTTCTTGGCCGCCGAGCGAACCATGGTCGGGCCGCCAATGTCGATGTTCTCGATGGCGGTCGGCAGGTCGCAGCCCGGCTTGGAGATGGTGGCTTCGAAGGGGTAGAGGTTGACTGCGACCAGGTCGATCGGCTTGATCCCGTGCTCGCTCATGATGGCGTCGTCAATGCCGCGACGGCCGAGGATGCCGCCGTGGATTTTCGGGTGCAGGGTCTTGACCCGGCCGTCCATCATTTCGGCAAAGCCGGTGTAGTCGGCGACTTCGACTGCCGCGACGCCATTGTCCTGCAGCAGCTTGAAGGTACCGCCGGTGGACAGGATTTCGACCCCGAGGGCTTCCAGTTCACGGGCGAATTCAAGGATCCCGGTCTTGTCGGAAACGCTGATCAAGGCGCGGCGGATCGGCAGGCGGGTAGTCTGGTCGGTCATTTCAGTTTCCATCTAAAGCAGAGGAGTCAGCAAAAAAGGCGACCTCAATGATTGGGAGCCGCCTTTTCTGATTTGAATGCATGCTTACAGCAGATCGTACTGTTTGAGTTTCTTGCGCAAGGTGCCGCGGTTCAGGCCGAGCATTTCGCTGGCCTTGGTCTGGTTGCCCTTGACGTAGTTCATCACGCTTTCGAGCAACGGAGCCTCGACTTCGGAGAGCACCAGGTTGTACACGTCCGTGACGGCTGCGCCTTCAAGATGGGCGAAATAATTGTGCAGCGCCTTCTCGACGCTACCGCGAAGGGTCTGGCCTTCTTCGCTCGGCGTGTTGAGGTGCTGTTTCAAATTAACGTTGTCGCTCACGGGTGTTGTTCCACTCTCTAAAGTCTCGGTCATCATCGTCATGCGGCCACCCCTTGTCCGTCCCCTGTCACCAGGCTCTCGTAACGTTCGCTGAAAAAATTGCGAACGTTGGCGCACTGCGCTTCCGTATCTTCCAAACGATTGAAGTGGCTGCGGAACTCCCTGGCACCCGGCAGGGTCGCCAGATACCAGCCGACATGTTTGCGGGCGATACGGACGCCCATCACATCGCCATAGAAGGCATGCAGCGCGGCCAGGTGTTCCAGCAGAATTCGTTCCACTTCGCTCAAGTGCAGCGCCGGCAGTGTTTCGCCGGTCCGCAGGTAATGCTCGATCTCGCGAAAGATCCACGGCCGCCCTTGGGCAGCCCGGCCAATCAACAGGCCATCGGCACCAGTCGCTTGCAGCACGTACCGGGCTTTTTGCGGGCTGTCGATATCGCCATTGGCAAAGACCGGAATCGATACCGACTGCTTGATGGCAGCAATGGTGTCGTACTCGGCCTCACCTGTGTACAAGTCGGCGCGGGTCCTGCCATGGACCGCCAGCGCTTGAATCCCGGCGTCTTGCGCGATTTTCGCGACAGTGATGCCGTTTTTGTTCGACCGGTCCCAGCCGGTACGAATTTTCAAGGTGACGGGCACCTCGACAGCGGCAACCACGGCGTGAAGGATCTCGCGCACCAGGTCTTCGTCTTTCAATAAAGCAGAGCCGGCAGCCTTGTTACAGACTTTTTTGGCTGGACAACCCATGTTGATATCTATGATCTGTGCACCCAGCTCGACATTGGCCCTGGCGGCTGCCGCGAGCATCTGTGCATCCCCACCGGCGATCTGTACCGAGCGGGGCTCGGGATCACCCTGGTGAATCATGCGCAGACGCGACTTGCGGCTGTTCCACAGGCTCATGTCGCTGCTGACCATTTCCGACACCACCAACCCTGCGCCCAGTCGTCGGCAAAGCTGACGAAAGGGCTGGTCCGTCACCCCTGCCATCGGGGCAAGGATCAAACCGTTCTGCAGTGTGTATGGGCCGATGCGTACCGCCGACATAGGTGTTCCCTGTGGTGGGGCCGGATCATTAGAGTTCGAAAAAAGGGTTGGCATAATACCCGCTCTCGATGACCGGATAAAGGTCGATTTGGATAAAATCTGAACAGTTACTGGCTTATGCCTGTCGGTTTGGTTGCTCGGCAGGCTGTGTAGCCGCTGCCAAAAGGCTGCGCTGGAGTCCCGCAGGGGCTCCCCGGCGATCTTGAGATCCTGCGCCTGCTACGCATGCGAGCGTCGCAGCGGCGCACCGAGCCTTCGGCAGCGGCTACAGGGAGTGTGTTGTGTCAGCTATTCCGGTGAGCGGAAGCTGAGGCTGTAATTCACGGCCTTGGGGCCCGGATCGAGGATGTCCAGGGCGATGTGGATTGGTGTTTGTGGTGGCATTTCTGCCTTCCCGGCCAGGTCACCACTCAGGTATTCGCCGGGTTTGAAGCGACGGCTGGCAATCAGTTGGCCGTTGAGGTCGGCGAAGCGCAACTCCAGCAGGGGGAAGGGCTGCGAAAACGTCGCGCGGTTATAGATGATCGCATCCACAATCAACGCACCGTTGAACTCCGGATGGCTGCGCACCACCAGGTTGCTGCTCTTGATCAGGGCTATATCGACCTTGGAGGGTACCGTGCAGCCGATTTCGGGGCACAGCTGCTGGAACCAGGGGCGGTACTGGTCCTGGCGCGCCAGTTCGTCGAAGTGGTACCAGATGTATTGGCCGGCCAGTGCGGCGGCGGCGAGCAGGATCAGCAGCAGCCAGAGCACCCGGCGCCCCCACGGGCTGCGACGCTTTTGCCAGTCCAGTTGCAGCGGGTCGTCGACCAGGTCGAGCAGGGGGTCGTCGTGCAGCGCCGGTTCGCTGCGCGGGTGTTTTTCTCGCGTTCGGGCGGTATCGGGCTCGTGCTCTTCGACGGGCTCCAGATCGTTGTTGGCGTCCAGTGCCGAGAAGTGTTCACGGTGCTCATGGCGAACCGGTGGTTCGTCGGTGTGCAGCGGTGCGGTCTCGGGCGTTTCATCCAGATCGATGTCGCCGAGCGAGAGCGACGGCTCGGTGCGCTCGTGAGGCGCCGGCTCAAGGTCCAGCGGGCCTTGGTCGATGATCGGCGGCAGGGGCTCGACTATTTCGTCCAGCGCTTCCCGCTCATTGGCTGGCTCGCTGAACAGGCTGTCGGGCCAGCTTTCATTCTCGGTGTCCGCAGTGTCGCGGTGCGCGCTCAGTGAGTCTTTGTGTGGCGCGAGGGCATGGCTGAACGCGGTGGTCGGTTCTATTTCCCGTTGCTCGAGTTTGGCCAGTTCGCCGTCCAGGTCGAGCTCGTCCAGGTCGAGTTCGGCAGCAGACCACTCGTGGTGACTGGCAACGAGTGGTTGTGTGGCTTGCGGCGCAGGCGCGGATGCCGGGGTTTCCTTGGCTGCGCTTTGTTCAAGCAATTGCCTCGCGGCGTTGAACACCTGGAGACAGGCACCACAACGCACCACTCCGCGCGCCACACTCAATTGGTTGTGGCTGACGCGGAAGCTGGTCTGGCAATGAGGACACTGGGTGACGAAACTGTCGGTCATGCGGCATTCCGGGTTGTGCAGATGACCATTCTAGGCGCTCTCAGCGACGACGACCACTGATGCGTACCCAGCCATCGCGGTTGGCGATAGGGTCGAGGTCGAAGTCTTTGGCATAAGCGGCGGCAACTTCCTCGCCTTGCTCGGCCAGGATCCCTGAAAGTGCCAGGCGCCCGCCGGGCTTGACCAGGCTCGACAGTTGCGGTGCCAGCGACACCAGCGGGCCGGCCAGGATGTTGGCGACAACGACGTCGGCCTGCTCTTTTGGCAGATCTTCCGGCAGATAAAGTGGAAAACGCTCTTTGGCGATGTTGTTGCGCTCGGCGTTGTCGCGGGAAGCTTCGAGGGCCTGGAAGTCGATATCGGTGCCAACGGCCTGTTTTGCCCCTAGCAGCAGGGCGGCAATGGCCAGGATGCCCGAGCCGCAGCCGAAGTCCAGGACTTCACAGTCCTTCAGGTCCTGGCCATCGAGCCATTCCAGGCACAGTGCGGTAGTCGGGTGGGTGCCGGTACCGAAGGCCAGGCCTGGATCGAGCAGCAGGTTGACGGCGTCGGGCTCGGGGGCTGCGTGCCAACTCGGCACGATCCACAGGCGCTGGCCGAAACGCATGGGCTGGAAGTTGTCCATCCAGCTGCGCTCCCAGTCCTGGTCTTCGATCACTTCGCTGTGATGCTCCGGCAACGGGCTGCCAGTCAGCAATTCCAGGTGGGCCAGGACGCTGGCGGCTTCGGTGCCGCCTTCGAACAGGGCCAGCAAATGAGTGTGCGACCACAGTGGCGTGGTGTTCAGTTCCGGTTCGAAAATCGGCTGGTCTTCGGCATCCATGAAGGTTACCGAAACAGCGCCGACTTCGAGGAAGGCGTCTTCGTAGGTTTCGGCTTGTTCCGGGCTGATGGCCAGGCGTACTTGCAGCCAAGGCATGGCGGGCACCTTTGAATAATGCGAGGCGGGGTTTAGCCGCGAAAGCCGGTCAGTTTACTAGAATGGGGGGGTAAACACGAATGTGGCCGTGGAATGTGCAAGGCACAAAAAGGATCACGACCGCTTCGCGCTCGAGCGCGAAGCGGTCGCAAAAATATTAAGGCCAAAAAAAGCCCCCGGCCAAGGCCGAGGGCTTTTGTGCTGCTGCAACCCGAACTTATTCCTGGCTGGCCAGTTTGTGTTCCAGGTAGTGGATGTTGACACCACCTTTGCAGAAGCCTTCGTCACGAACCAGATCGCGGTGCAGCGGGATGTTGGTCTTGATCCCGTCGACAACGATTTCGTCCAGCGCATTGCGCATGCGCGCCATGGCTTCGTCACGGTCCTTGCCGTAAGTGATCAGCTTGCCGATCAACGAGTCATAGTTCGGTGGTACGGCATAGCCACTGTACAGGTGCGAGTCGACGCGAACGCCGTTGCCGCCTGGTGCGTGGAAATGCTTGACCGTGCCCGGGCTCGGGATGAACTTCTTCGGGTCTTCGGCGTTGATCCGGCACTCCAGGGCATGACCGCGGATAACCACGTCTTCCTGGGTGTACGACAACTTGTTGCCAGCGGCGATGCTGAGCATCTCCTTGACGATGTCGATGCCGGTGACCATCTCCGATACCGGGTGTTCTACTTGCACGCGAGTGTTCATCTCGATGAAGTAGAAATGGCCGTTCTCGTAGAGGAACTCGAAGGTGCCGGCGCCACGGTAGCCGATCTCGATGCATGCGCGAACGCAGCGATCGAAGACTTCCTGGCGGGCTTTTTCGTCGATGCCCGGTGCTGGCGCTTCTTCCAGTACCTTCTGGTGACGACGCTGCAGGGAGCAGTCACGGTCGCCCAGGTGAATGGCATGACCCTGGCCGTCGGAAAGTACCTGGACTTCCACGTGACGTGGGTTGGTCAGGAATTTTTCCAGATAGACCATCGGGTTGCCGAACGCGGCACCGGCTTCGCTGCGAGTCAGCTTGGCCGAGGAGATCAGGTCTTCTTCCTTGTGCACGACGCGCATGCCGCGACCACCGCCGCCGCCAGCGGCCTTGATGATCACCGGGTAACCGACCTGGCGACCGATCGCCAGAGCGGTTTCCTCGTCTTCAGGCAGTGGGCCGTCGGAACCGGGAACAGTCGGTACGCCTGCTTTGATCATCGCGTCCTTGGCCGATACCTTGTCGCCCATCAGGCGAATGGTGTCGGCTTTCGGGCCGATGAAGGCAAAGCCGGATTTCTCGACCTGCTCGGCGAAGTCGGCGTTTTCCGCGAGGAAACCGTAACCGGGGTGAATCGCCGTGGCGCCGGTGACTTCGGCCGCCGCGATGATCGACGGAATGTGCAGGTAAGACTGGGCGGCTGACGCCGGGCCGATGCAGACCGATTCGTCCGCCAGGCCCAGGTGCATCAGGTCCTTGTCGGCCTTGGAGTAAACGGCAACAGTCTTGATGCCCAGTTCTTTGCAGGCACGCAGAATCCGCAGGGCAATTTCACCGCGGTTGGCGATCAGAACTTTTTCCAACTTCGCAGACATCGTTGGCTCTCCGCGGTTCAAACGATGGTGAACAGCGGTTGGTCGTACTCAACCGGCTGGCCGTCTTCGACGAGAATGGACTCGATCACGCCGCTGGTTTCAGCTTCGATGTGGTTCATCATTTTCATCGCTTCGACGATGCACAGTGTGTCGCCTTTCTTCACGGTCTGGCCGACTTCAACGAAAGCTGGCGAAGTTGGCGAAGCCTTGCGGTAGAAGGTACCGACCATTGGCGAGCGGGCAACGGTGCCGTTCAATGCCGGTTTGGCAGGCGCTTCTGCAGCGGCGGCAACCGGTGCTGGTGCGGCGGCAGCTACAGGGGCTGCTGCGGCAACCGGAGCTGGCGCGTAGTACTGCTGGGCTGGAGTCTTGCTGTGGCGGCTGATCCGTACGGATTCTTCGCCTTCACGGATCTCGAGCTCGTCGATGCCGGATTCTTCCAGCAGTTCGATCAATTTCTTAACTTTACGAATATCCATTAATCATCAACTCCCAAGGGTCGGTCAGGGGCGCATATGCTGTGTATTCAAACTTTCTAAAGGCCTCGTCTTGCAACCAGGCTCTCGAAATCAGGGTTTTGCAGTGGCTGCCAATTGCTCCAGGGCGGCTTCCAGGGCCAGTCGATAACCACTGGCGCCGAGGCCGCAGATCACACCTACCGCGACATCTGAAAAGTAGGAGTGATGGCGAAATGGCTCGCGCTTGTGCACGTTGGACAAATGCACTTCGATGAATGGGATGCTCACCGCCAGCAACGCGTCACGTAATGCGACGCTGGTGTGCGTAAAAGCTGCCGGATTGATGATGATGAAATCCACGCCTTCACTGCGGGCAGCATGGATTCGGTCGATCAATTCGTACTCGGCATTGCTTTGCAGGTACTGCAGATGGTGGCCGCCAGCACGGGCGCGCTGCTCCAGGTCCTGGTTGATCTGGGCCAGGGTCACTGCACCGTAGACGCCTGGCTCGCGGGTGCCGAGCAGGTTCAGGTTGGGGCCGTGCAGTACCAGTAGGGTTGCCATCTGCGGTTTCCTTCTCGAGTGTGCCGATTCAATGCGCGCCGACTATGCCGCAAAGCGCAGCGCACTGTCCAGTTGCCTGCAATAGCCAGCACGATGAGCGATATTCACGAGAAATTTGTGACCGATATATTAATTTTGGTCATCTGGGCCGCCAGATCGACGGCCCTCAGAGGTTATAGACCCAGATCGGGACGAACGCTCGACAAATGTTCGGCAAATTTGCCGGCTTTTACCTCGCCAATCACTCTGGCGGGGGTAATTTCGCTGCCGTTCGCGGAAAAAAACAGAATGGCCGGCGGACCGAACAGCTTGTAGCGGTCGAGCAGGGCGCGTTGCTCCGCATTGCTTTGGGTCATGTCGAAACGTATCAGGCGGATGCCCTTGAGCTGTGCGATCACTTCCGGCGCGGTCAACACTTCGTGTTCGATGACCTTGCAGCTGATGCACCAGTCGGCGTACCAGTCCAGGGCCAGGGGTTGGCTGGCTTTTCTGGCTTCGGCCAGAACACTGTCCAGCGCGGCGGGCGTGTTGATGGTTTGCCAGTCGCCGCGGGTATCGGCCACTGCGACTTCGCTGCCTGTCGGCGTGCGGCCGAGTGGTTTGAACGGGTCGCTCTGCCCGCTGAAAGCGCCGTACCAGCAAGCCAGGGCATACACCATCAGGAGCAGGCCAAAAAGTTGCGCCAGGCGTTGACTGGTCGGCTTGGCAATGAACTCCAGAGCGCCGAGGAAGATCCCGACGCCAGCGGCAAGCAGGCCTACCAGCAGGAGTGTGATCTCACCGGGCAGTACACGGCTGAGCAACCCGACCGCCAGGGCCAGCAGCAGGACGCCGATGGCGTTCTTGACGGTAATCAGCCAGGGGCCACTCTTGGGCAGCCAGGTGGCGCCGCCGGTGGCGACCAGCAACAAGGGGGCGCCCATGCCCAGGCCCAGGGAAAACAGCTTGAGCGCTCCGCCGGCAGCGTCGCCGCTGGCGCTGATATAGAGCAGCGCACCGGCCAGCGGGGCCGAGACGCAGGGTGAAACCAGCAGGCTGGAAACCACGCCCAATACCGCCGCGCCCAGCAGCGAGCCGCCGTGGGTGTGCCCGGCGACCCATTCCAGGCGCGAGCTGACGGCGTGCGGCAGCTTCAGTTCGAAAAGACCGAACATGGCCAGGGCGAAGAGCACGAAGAACAGTGAGAAGGGCACCAGTACCCAGGCCGATTGCAGGCGGGCTTGCAGATTGAGTTCGGCGCCGAACACGCCCATCAGTGCCCCCAGCAGGGCGAAGCACGCAGCCATGGGCAGAACATAGGCCAGCGACAGGCTGAACCCGCGCCAGCCGCCGACCTGCCCGCGCAGAACGACACCGGAAAGAATTGGCAGCATCGGCAGTACGCACGGGGTGAACGTCAGGCCCAGTCCGGCGAGAAAGAACAGTGCCAGCTCTTTCCAGTTCCAGCCCTTGGCTGCAGGCGCAGCGGCGACATTGAAGGCGCCTTTGCCCTCGATGTTCAGGCGTTCGGTTTCCGGCGGGTAACACAGCCCTTTATCGGCGCAGCCCTGGTAGGTTACGACCAGGGTGAAGGGACGCTGGTCGTTGGCGCTGCGCGGCAGATCGATATCGAGAATGCCGTGGTAGACCTCCACATCGCCAAAGAACTCGTCATGCTTCTTTTCGCCAGCGGGCAGTTGTGCAGTGCCCAGGGCGATGTCGACAGGCTCGGTGCGGAACTGGAAGCGGTGTCGGTACAGGTAATAACCTTCGCTGGCAATGAAGCGCAGCTTGATCGTCTGGGCGTCGCTTTGCACCAGGCTCAGCTTGAAGGCTTCGCGCACCGGCAGGAATTCGTCACTGTTGTTGAGCGGCGCACCGCCGAGGGTCGCACTCGGACGGCTGTCGAGCAGGCCGGTGCCGAAGGCGGGCACGGCCAGAGCCAGTAACAGGAGGAAAAACAGGCGGCGCATAGTGTTCTCGCGAAACAGATGTGAACGCATGATAGCGGAGTGCGGCGGGGACTGCAGGGGGTGGGGTTGTAAGCCGGGGTTTCGTGGTTGGCTGTGAAGGCCTCATCGCTGGCAAGCCAGCTCCCACAGAGAATTTGTGTGCGCCGCAAGACCCCTGTGGGAGCTGGCTTGCCAGCGATGAGGCCCTACAGGTCAAACCCGAAATGCCTGCACCGCCGTATGCAACCGCCCACCCAACACCAGCAACTGCTCCCCTTCATGCCGCCCTTCACCAATACGCTGCAGGTTATCCTCACCCAGCAGGTGAATACGCTCACTATGGTCGCGGATCTCGCTGACCGCTCCACTTTGATGGGCCGTCGCATCGGCGATCCGCGATGCAGTTTCAGCGATGGTCTGGATCGCCGTGACGATTTCATCCAGCGCACCATCCGCCGCCTGGGCCTTGTTGGCGGTTGCTTCGGCATGTTCGACCTGGGCCCGCATGCCTTCCACCGATTGCCGGGCGGCCTGTTGCAGGCCGGCGATCAGGGTCTGGATTTCTCCGGTGGCGCCAGCGGTTCGTTGCGCCAGGGAGCGCACTTCTTCGGCGACCACGGCGAAGCCTCGGCCCATTTCGCCGGCGCGTGCGGCCTCGATGGCGGCGTTAAGGGCCAGCAGGTTGGTCTGATCGGCAATCGAGCGAATGACGGTCAGGACGCCGCCGATCGTCGCCGATTCTTCGGCCAGTTGTTCGATCATCTGCGCATTGCCCTGCACTTCGCCGACCAGTGCATGCAGCCCGGTCAGGCTCTGGCCGATCACTGCCTGGCCCTGTTGCACGGCGCGACCGGCATCGCGGCTGGCGTCGGCTGCCTGGCTGGCGTCGCCGGCGACCTGCTGGATAGTCGCTTCCAGTTCACCCAGTGCATCGCGGATCTGCGCCGTGTCGCCGGCCTGGCGTTCGGCGCCGCTGTGCAGTCCGCTGCTCAGGTCGGCCAGCGCCCGGCTGCTGTCAGCCACTTGTTCGGCGTTTTTGTGGATAGTCCCGACCAGGTCGACCAGGTAGGCGCGCAGCCGGTTCAGGGATTCCTGGATGTCATGCATTTCACGGTTGGTGCTGCCCAGGACGATCGGCCGGCTGAAGTCGCCTTCGGCCCAGTTCGACAGCGCCGGTGCCAGGTTGGTCAGCACCCGGGCAAGACGCCGCTGCAGGGTATCGATCAACAGGGCAATCAACAGGATCAGGGCGATCATCACGCCCTGCATGACCCTCACTTCGCCCTGGATGCGCCCGTGCTGGCTGCGTACTTGGGGCTCGAGGCCGGCGATGGCGGTTTTGACTGCAGCCATCCGGTCGATGGCGCTGGTGGCCAGGTCGGTCCTGTGCTGGATCTGTTCGCGAGTACGGTTCAATTCGGCGGGGTAGCGTTTGAGCAGGCCCTGCAGTTCGCGCTTGAGGTCCACACCCGCGTCCTGCGCTTCGGACTTCGCGTCGCTCTGCAGCCCCATCATGGCGGCGAAATCATCGGTACCGGATTCGTGACTGGCGGTTACGCCCAGTAGAGGCAGGCTTTCGATGGCCTGAGCCTGGCTGGCGATAGCAGCCAACTCGCGCTCGACATCGACGGCAAGCTCGCTGCGCCCGCTGCTGACCAGCTTCTCCCGAGCCAGTGACATCCGCGCCAGGTGCTGGGCGGCACCGAACAGCGGCGATTGATAGCGCGCTGAATCGGGGTTGCCACTGCCTTCGGCGTATTGCGCCAATTGCTCGAGGCTGGCGCCTATCTCGCGCTCGGCTTGCAACAGCAAGGCCTGAGGGTCGCCGGCCAGCTTGCCGGCGGCGAGCAGATCGGTGCTGCTGAAGGCCTGCAGCGCGTCCAGGCTCGGGCGGATTTGCCCGGCCAGCTCTGCAGGCAACTGGGCGCTGTCCTGCTGCAACGCGTCAATGGCCTGGGTGGCGCTGCTGTGGCGCAATGCATCACCGCTGGCCAGGTAGTCCTGAATGCTGCGCTCGACCTGGTCTTGAAACTGTTGTGACAGTCCCAGGTAACGCTCCATCAGCAGGTAAGGTTGCTCCAGTGCGCGTTGCGACCACCAGAGCGTGGCGCCCAGGGCGATGCAGACGGTGACCAGCAACAGGGTATTGAAATTGGTGAGGAGTTTCAGGCGCATGCTCAGGTACTACCAACGATCGGATCGTAAGTGCCTGAAGTTATTGCGTTTTGATGACAGGGTTATGACGGTGGCGGCCTTGCGCGGAAAAATACTAGCAGTTTGCCTTTAGTTCTCGACGCGCTGGATCTTGTTGCGTCCAGAACCCTTGGCGCGATAAAGCGCCTTGTCAGCGAGTGTGGCCATCACCAGGCTGTCCGACCCTTCGCACAACTCCACAACCCCGGCGCTGAAAGTGCACGACAGGTCGCGGGGCTGTGCGGGGTAGTGGATTTCGGCAAAGCGTTGGCGAATTTCGTTCAGGACCTGGTAGGCCGCTGCCAGGTCCGTATCAGGCATGACGATGGCGAATTCTTCGCCACCATAGCGACCGATGAAGTCGGTCTTGCGCAGGCGTTGCTTGAGAAACAGCGCAAGGCTCTTGATGACGCGATCCCCCATGGGGTGGCCATGACTGTCGTTGACCTTTTTGAAATGGTCGATATCGAGCATGGCGAAGCTCAGCGGCTTGCCTTCGCGCCGGGCCCGGTAGCTGCAGTCTTCGAGCAATTGCAGGATATGCGTGTGGTTGTACAGCCCCGTCAGGCTGTCGCGGACCATTCGAGCCTTGAGGTTGCGCGCCCGCGAGGCGCGGTTGCGTACGGTGGTGATCAGGTGACGCGGCTGGATCGGCTTGGTCAGGAAGTCATCACCACCTTCGCTCATGGCGTCGAGCTGCTTCTCCAGATCGTCTTCGGCCGACAGGTAGATGATCGGCACGCTGACGTAGCGATCGTTGTGGCGGATGACCTTGGCCAACTCCGTACCGGTACAGGCCGGCATGTACATGTCGAGAATGATCAGGTCGGGCTGGAAGTCGGCCAGTTCGGCCATGGCCCGGATCGGATCGATAAGGGTTCGCGTGACGATCCCGGCACTGTTGAGCAGGCGTTCGGTGTGCAACGCCTGGGCTCTGGAGTCATCGATGATCAGCACCTTGAAAGGTTCGTATTGGGCAACGCAGGTGAGGGCTTCGACTTTCTCCAGCAGACTGGAGGCTTCAAGCGTGCCGGTCAGGAACTCCTCGGCGCCCGCGCGTACGGCAGCCAGGCGCGTCGGCGTATCGGTTTCGTGCAGGCTGAAGAACAGCAAGGGGATTTTTTGCTCCAGGCCTTCCTGGGCCTGGGCTGCCAGGATCAAGCCCTGGCCAGGGCCGCAGAAGTCGACATCCATGACGATTGCCGCCGGTAGCCGTTCGACCATGGAGGCGCGAAACTCAGGGACACTCTCCAGCGACTGGGTCAGCAGGCCAAAAAACTCCAGTTGCTTGGCCAGGCGTTCGCCGCGCTCATGGTCTTGCAGCATCAGATAGATGGGTTTGCGCAGGGGCGGCAGCTGGGTTTGCTCCAGGTGATCGCCATGGCGCAGGCCGGTACGCGACAGGCGTTGCATCAGCCGATTGAGCTCATGGATCAATTCGCTGCTCAGGCGCCCGCGATTATCCTCGACGGCCAGCAGCGTCTGGCTGATCGTTTGCGCCAGCCGAATGTGTTCGGCTTGCTCGAAGCGTTCAGCGAATCGCAACAGGCGCAAGTTGGCTTCGGAGAGTTCGGCCAGATCGTTTTGCGACCACTCGCTGCGTTGCAGGCGCTGCCAGATCTCAAGAATTTGACGAGCTTGATGAATGACCCGCTGGGCAAAGTGATGCTTGAGACGCTCACGGTTGGGTTCTTCTGGCTCGGTCATGTCCTGACTACTTGTTAGGGTGAGGCTGGAGTCGAGTGGTGGCCCTATGCTAGCACCTCTTTTCCTGCAAGCGGGATGTCATACGTCAATAAACCGCCAACTTTAAGATTCATTTTGTGACCGATGAGTCACTTATGCTTGTGCGCGCGCTTCCTTTATAGTGCAGAACTCCTGTGGCAATCCCGACCACGACAGCCTGGCGAAAAGAACGCGGCCAGGCCTGAGGTTCGATGCAATGGGATTGCAGTCGAAACATTGAATAGACGTGATCGAAAGGACATAGCCATGCTGGACTGGAAAAACCGTACAGGCAAAGCGCAGGCGCGCGAGCGCGTCGATGCCAGAGGGGCTGATGCACGCAGTTACTTCAGTGGGCTGTTGTTCAGCCGCGCGCTCGGTACATTACTGTTCCTGTACCTTCTGGTGGCCGCCCTGGTGGGCTGGTACTGGAGCCAGGAGCCCGCTCTGTTTCCCGTGCAACAGAATGCACAAGCAGCCGCCGAGCGCGAGGGCAGGCAAATGGTGGTCGGCTATACCACCATCGAAACCCTCAAGACTGTCGCCGGTACGCTGATGAGCAAACCAGGCGGCTACATCTCCAACGACCGGTTCCCGCCGGGGCTGTGGATGGATAACATGCCCAGCTGGGAATACGGCGTGCTGGTTCAGGTTCGCGACCTGAGCCGTGCCTTGCGCAAGGATTTCGCCCGCTCCCAGTCCCAATCGACCGAAGACGCGGATCTGGCCCGGGCCGAACCGCGCTTCAACTTCGACAACAAGAGCTGGGTGTTGCCGTCCAGTGAGTCGGAATACCAGGAAGGCATCAATTCCCTGAGCCGCTATCAGGCACGCCTGACTGGCACGGATCAAAAAGGCGCCCAGTTTTATACCCGCGCCGATAACCTGAACAACTGGCTGGGCGATGTGGCTACGCGCCTGGGCTCGCTGTCGCAACGGCTGTCGGCCAGCGTCGGTCGGGTCAAGCTCAACAGCTCGTTGAAAACCGAGGTCATTGCCCCGGGCCAGGTGCCGCAGGTCGACGAAGAGATTGTCGAAACGCCATGGTTGCAGATTGACAACGTGTTCTATGAAGCCCGTGGTCAGGCCTGGGCGCTGTCGCACCTGCTGCGTGCCATCGAAGTCGATTTCGCCGATGTACTGGCCAAGAAGAATGCCACCGTCAGCGTGCGCCAGATCATTCGTGAGCTGGAAGCGTCGCAGGAGCCGCTGTGGAGTCCGATGGTGCTCAATGGCTCCGGCTTCGGGGTGTGGGCCAACCACTCGCTGGTCATGGCCAACTATATTTCCCGGGCGAACGCGGCGGTCATCGATCTGCGTCAACTGTTGTCACAGGGCTGAGGCATGCCAATCTCCGAAAGCGAGGCTGCCCATCGAGCGGCCTCCGATGCCGAAACCATCGCCTGGGTCGATGAGCAGGACCAGCTGTTGGGCGCCTTGCCCCGCGCCGAACTGCGCGAGCGCGGCCTGATCGGCCGAGGCACCTACATCCTGCTGTTCAACTCTGCCGGTGAACTGTGCGTGCACCGACGCACCCTGAGCAAGGCGATTTACCCCGGTTACTGGGATGTGGCCGCCGGCGGCATGGTCCAGGCCAATGAAAGCTACGCCGAGTCCGCTGCCCGGGAGCTGGAAGAGGAGCTGGGGGTGGCAGGCGTCGAATTGCATGCCCACGAGCATTTCTTTTTCGACCAGCCCGGCAACCGGCTCTGGTGCGCAGTGTTCTCGGCCGTCTGGGACGGGCCTTTGCGCCTGCAGCCGGAAGAAGTGATCGAGGCGCGCTTCCTGTCATTGCCCCAGGCACTGGAAGACAGCCGACAAAAGCCTTACTGCCCCGACTCCCTGGCTGCACTGAACCGATTTATAGCCAACCAGAAATAAGGTCGCGAATGCTGTGCAAAATGGCGCAGTTTTGTACTTAGCAAGCGATGCATTTGTCGTTACACTGCGCGACCTTTTCAAGCTGAAGCAGGGCTTTGGCTGCCCCTGCCAGAGTGGGGCTTCGCGGTCGGCCCCGGTCGACCAGTTTCTATCCTCCGAAGAGGATCAAAGGTGGCCAAGAAAGCCGCATCCTTCGCCGCCCTGGGCGGCCTGGTGTTCTCCACCGACTCGGGTCGGCACTGTCCTGACTGCCGTCAGCCGATAGATGCCTGCACCTGTAAACAGACCGCTATCCCCGAAGGGGACGGCATTGCCCGTGTGCGCCGCGAAAGCAAAGGCCGCGGTGGCAAGACGGTCACCACGGTCAGCGGCGTGCCGCTGGCACTCGAAGAGCTCAAGGAGCTTGCGACCAACCTCAAGAGGCGCTGCGGTACGGGCGGCTCATTGAAGGAAGGGGTCATCGAGATCCAGGGTGATCATGTCGAGCTGCTGTTGGCAGAGCTGACTAAACTTGGCTTCAAGGCCAGGAAGTCCGGCGGCTGATCTCCACCATCCCGCGTTTTGTCTCGACGTCCGGTACTCCCGGAACCGTTCGGCTGCGCGGTTTGATCAATGCTTTTCTAAACTCGATTTGAATCCTGGGGTCTATTCCCAGGATTCAGGTAATCGTCATCTACATTTCATACATTGCTCGCAGCCAATTTCGGGCAGTGTTTTTTGACTTTTCTATAGGGGACTTCGATGTCCGTACGACGCACACGCAAAGACGATGGCAGCCAATGGACAGTTGCGGACAGCCGCAGTGTTTATGGGATACGCCATTGGGGGGCCGGGTACTTCGCGATCAACGAGGCCGGGCGCGTCGAAGTCCGTCCAAATGGTCCGACCAGCGCGCCGATCGACCTGTATGAACAGGTCGACGAGTTGCGCAAGAGTGGCCTTTCCCTGCCATTGCTGGTCCGCTTCCCGGACATCCTGCAGGACCGCGTGCGCCAGCTGACCGGTGCCTTCGACGCCAACATCGAGCGCCTGGAATACCAGAACGTGTATACCGCGCTGTACCCGATCAAGGTCAACCAGCAGGAGGCGGTGGTCGAGAACATCATCGCCACCCAGAACGTTTCCATCGGCCTTGAAGCCGGTTCCAAGCCCGAGTTGCTGGCCGTGCTGGCACTGGCACCCAAAGGCGGCACCATCGTCTGCAACGGTTACAAGGACCGCGAGTTCATTCGCCTGGCCTTGATGGGGCAGAAGCTCGGTCACAATGTCTTCATCGTCATCGAGAAAGAGTCGGAAGTGGCGCTGGTGATCGAGGAAGCGGCCGATCTCAAGGTCAAACCACAGGTTGGCTTGCGCGTGCGTCTATCTTCGCTGGCCTCGAGCAAATGGGCCGATACCGGTGGCGAGAAGTCCAAGTTCGGTCTGTCGGCCGCACAGTTGATTTCGGTGGTCGACCGCTTCCGCGCGGCCGGTCTGGACCAGGGTGTGCGCCTGCTGCACTTCCACATGGGCTCGCAGATCGCCAACCTGGCCGACTACCAGCACGGCTTCAAGGAAGCGATCCGCTATTACGGCGAGCTGCGCGCGCTGGGCCTGCCGGTCGATCATATCGACGTCGGTGGTGGCCTGGGCGTCGACTACGACGGTACTCACTCGCGCAATGCCAGCTCGATCAACTACGACATGGACGACTACGCCGGTGTCGTGGTCGGCATGCTCAAGGAGTTCTGCGATGCTCAAGGCTTGCCGCACCCGCACATCTTCTCCGAGAGCGGTCGCTCGCTGACCGCTCACCACGCCATGCTGGTGGTCCAGGTGACCGACGTCGAGAAGCACAACGACGAAGTGCCTGAGATCGAAGACAAGGAAAGCCTGCCTGAAACCGTTCAGTGGCTGGTGGACCTGCTCGGCCCGACCGATATCGAAATGGTCACCGAGACCTACTGGCGCGCTACCCATTACATGAGCGATGTGGCCGCCCAGTACGCCGACGGCAAGATCACCCTGGCCCAGAAAGCCTTGGCCGAGCAGTGCTACTTCGCAGTGTGCCGTCGCCTGCACAACTCGCTCAAGGCGCGTCAGCGTTCCCACCGTCAGGTGCTCGACGAGCTCAACGACAAGCTGGCCGACAAGTACATCTGCAACTTCTCGGTGTTCCAGAGCCTGCCTGACACCTGGGCCATCGGCCAGGTACTGCCGATCCTGCCGCTGCACCGCCTCGACGAAGAGCCGATGCGCCGCGCCGTATTGCAGGACCTGACCTGCGACTCCGACGGCAAGATCAACCAGTACGTCGACGAGCAGAGCATCGAGACCAGCCTGCCTGTGCATGCGGTCAACGAGGGCGAGGACTACCTGCTGGGTATCTTCCTGGTCGGTGCCTACCAGGAAATCCTGGGCGATATGCACAACCTGTTCGGCGACACCGACTCGGTGAACCTCTACCAGAACCCGGATGGCAGCGTATACAGCGCCGGTATCGAGACGCACGACACCATCGAAGACATGCTGCGCTACGTGCACCTGTCGCCGGAGGAGTTGATGACGCACTACCGCGACAAGGTTGCCAGCGCCAGGATCAGTGCGAGTGAGCGCACGCAGTTCCTGGATGCCTTGCGTCTTGGGTTGACTCGGTCTTCTTACCTGTCGTCTTGAGTCCAGGCCGGTTCCTCGTTCCCACGCTTCGCGTGGGAATGCAGCGCTAGACGCTCCAGCATCGACCTGCCACATTGCGACGCGGAGCGTCACCTGATGCATTCCCACGCGGAGCGTGGGAACGAGGTGAAGTCACAACCACGCATCCTGCCGCTGCAACCGCCTGGCAATCCCACCCAGCGTCACCGCACGCAACGCCATGAACAGCAGAAACCCCAGCCATAACCCATGATTGCCCAGCCCGGTCGCTGCATAGGCGAATGGCAAGGCTATGCCCACACTCAGCAACATCCCATTGCGCATTTCCCGAGCCCGCGTGGCGCCAATGAACAACCCGTCGAGCAAGTAGCTCCAGACTGCCACCAACGGCAATACCGCCAGATACGGCAAGTACTGGAATGCCGTCTCGCGCACGGCAGCGATGTTGGTCTGCATCTCGATAAACAAATGCCCGCCCAACAGAAACAGCACGGCGAAGGCCAGGCTCGCCAACAACGACCAACCACAGGCGACCGTCAACGAGCGGCGCAAGGCCTGCCGGTCGCGTGCGCCGATAGCGTGTCCGCACAGCGCTTCAACTGCATGGGCCAAGCCATCGAGGGCGTGCGCCGTCAGCAACAGTCCATTGAGCAGCAGGGCATTGGCTGCCACGGTGGCATCGCCCAGCCGTGCACCCTGGATGGTTATCAACAGGAACACCGCTTGCAGCGCCAGGCTGCGGATGAAGATATCGCGGTTGACGCCCAGCAATGGACGCCAGCTTTGCCAGCGACGCAATGCCGCCCACGCGACCTTGCCCGGGTAGGCGCGCAGGGCCGGACGAGTCATGGCCAGCCCGAGCAAGGCGGCTGTCCACTCCGCCACGACCGACGCCCGCGCCGAGCCGACCACACCCCATTCCAGTCCGATCACGAACCACAGGTTCAGGGCAATGTTCAGCAGATTGGTCGTGAGCAGAATCGCCAGCGGCGCGCGCGCGTTCTGGGTGCCGAGAAACCAGCCCACCAGAGCAAAGCTGGCCAGGGCCGCCGGCAGGCCGAACAGTCGCGTCTGGAAAAAGTCGTGGGTGGTTTGCTCGAGCGCGGCGGAGGGTTGCATCAGACTCAGTGCAGCATGGCTGAAGGGGATCGCCAATAGCCCGAGCAGCATTGAAAACAGCAACGCCAACAACAAACCCTGCAACAGAATCTGCCGTAACCCGGCACCATCGTTACGCCCGGCAGCCTGCGCGGCAAAGCCGGTCGAACCCATGCGCAAAAAGCCCATGGCCCAGGCCAGCAGGCTATACAGGCTGGCACCCACTGCCACCGCACCCAACTGGTGGGCGTGGGGCAGGTGGCCGATCACCGCGCTGTCGACCAGCGCCACCAGCGGCACGGAAATGTTCGAGAGGATCATCGGCGCGGCCAGCGCCCAGACTCGCCGGTGGGTAGGGCGGTCGTGCCAGTCGTTCAGCAGTTGGGACATGCAGGCTCCTGGTAAGGGGGTATGTATATCCCGTTGACATATACATTGGCGATACTACACTTGGACATACATTGGGTATATCCCAAATGAGGTGAATTATGGAACAAGGTGCAGTATTCAAAAGCAATCGCAGCCAGGCTATCCGTTTGCCCAAGGCGGTCGCATTACCCGACGATGTTACCCGGGTGGATGTAGTGGCAATAGGGCGAGCCCGACTCATCACTCCAGCCGGTGAGTCCTGGGATAGCTGGTTTGAGGGGGAGAGCGTGAGCGCCGATTTCATGTCCGAGCGTGAGCAGCCCGCCGATCAGGAACGTGAGATTTTTTGATGCTCAAATACATGCTCGATACCAACATCTGCATCTTCACCTTGAAGAACAAACCCCAGCAGGTTCGAGAGGCTTTTACCCGGCATCATGGCCAATTGTGCATCAGCACGATCACTCTGATGGAACTCATCTACGGTGCCGAGAAATCTGCAGCTCCGGAGAGAAACCTGGCTGTCATCGAAGGATTCGCTGCCAGGCTCGAGGTATTGAGCTATGACCGTCAGGCGGCAGCCCATAGCGGCCAACTCAGGGCAGAGCTGGCAAAGAATGGCAAGCCCATCGGCCCGTACGATCAGATGATTGCCGGGCACGCCAGGTCGTTAGGGCTGGTTCTGGTGACCAATAATCTAGCGGAGTTCAATCGAGTGGCGGGGTTGCGGGTGGAAGATTGGGTAAACCCGAATGCTGCCGTCTAAGAGCCATGGCCCCAGCCCGCTTTCCGGCCCACCCACCGATGTTGATATATAGTTCACCCCTTAGACATCGCTGCCAAAGAGTCTCCCATGCTGAACAAAGGATTGTTTCTGGCTTGTGCGCTTGCGTTGCTGAGCGCCTGTGATTCGTCCTCGCCGGACAAGCCGGCGCCTGCGTCCGCGCCGACCGAAAAGGTGGTAGCCAAGGAGGCCGTCAAGCCGCGACCGGTGCAGGATGTGGCGGTGCTGGGGCAGCGTTATGCCGGGCGTGAGCTGACGGTGGTGGATGTCTCGGAAGTGCAGCTCGAGGGAGCCAGTACCCTGTCCATTGCCTTTTCGGTGCCGCTGGACCCGGAGCAGAAATTCGCCGACAAGTTGCACCTGGTCGATACCGTCAATGGCAAGGTCGACGGCGCCTGGGAATTGTCGGACAACCTCATGGAACTGCGCCTGCGCCACCTGGAGCCCAAGCGCAAGCTGGTGCTGACGATCGATGCCGGGCTGCGCGCAGTCAACGGCAAGACACTGGACAAAGAGTCGGTCAGCCGTCTGGAAACCCGGGACCTGCAGCCGAGCATCGGTTTTGCCAGTCGCGGTTCGCTGTTGCCGACGCGTTTGGCCGAGGGCCTGCCGGTGATCGCGTTGAACGTCGACAAGGTCGATGTCGAATTCTTCCGCATCAAACCCCAGGCGCTACCGGCCTTCCTCAGCCAGTGGGGACGCAACAGCAGCCTGCAAGCCTATGAGTCCAAGGACCTGCTGCCAATGGCCGAGCTGGTCTACGGCGGGCGCTTTGATCTCAACCCGGTTCGCAACACTCGCGAAACCCTGCTGCTGCCCATCAGCGGGTTGAAGCCATTGCAGCAACCCGGCGTCTACCTGGCTGTGATGCGCGCCGCAGGGACCTACAACTATTCGCAGCCTGCGACCTTGTTCACCCTCAGTGACATCGGTGTTTCGGTGCACCGCTATCAGAATCGCCTGGACGTATTCACCCAGGCGCTCGAAGGCGGCAAGGCCCTGGAAGGGGTCAACCTGGAAGTGCTCGATGTCGATGGCCGAGTGCTTGCCCAGGGCAAGACCGAGGGTGGCGGCCATGCACAACTGGCGCTGCCGCCCAAGGCCGATGTGCTGTTGGCGCAACAGGGCGAGCAGACCAGCCTGCTGCGTCTGAACAGCGCCGCGCTGGATCTGGCCGAGTTCAACATCGCCGGCCCCAGAGCGCACCCGCTGCAATTTTTCGTGTTCGGTCCTCGTGATCTCTATCGGCCGGGTGAAACCGTGCTGCTCAATGCCTTGCTGCGCGACAACGATGGCCGTGCGGTCAAGCCGCAGCCGGTGACGGTGGAAGTGCGGCGTCCCGATGAACAGGTCAGCCGCAAGTTCGTCTGGCAGGCCGACGCTTCCGGGCTGTATCAGTATCAATTGCAACTGGCTGCCGAGTCGCCCACCGGGCGTTGGCAGTTGCAGTTCGACCTGGGGGATGGCAAGCCGCAGCTGTATGAATTCCTGGTCGAAGACTTCCTCCCCGAGCGTCTGGCGCTGGAGCTCAAGGGCAGTGAAGCTCCGATCGCGCCGGGCGACACGGCCCATATCAAGGTCAATGGCCGTTACTTGTACGGCGCGCCGGCCTCGGGCAATCGCCTGAGTGGTCAGGTGTACGTGCGTCCGTTGCGCGAAGCGGTCACGGCCTTGCCGGGGTATCAATTCGGCTCGGTCACGGAAGACGAATTGAGCCAGGACCTGGAGCTCGACGAGACGGTGCTTGATGCTGCCGGTGAGACCACCATTGCCATAGAAAGCAAATGGGCCCAGGCACGTTCGCCATTGAATCTGATCGTCCAGGCCAGTCTGCAGGAGTCCGGCGGGCGCCCCATCACCCGTCGTTTCACCCAGCCTGTGTGGCCAGCCGAGCGCTTGCCGGGTCTGCGCGGTCTGTTCGAGGGCCAGGAAACCGACGGCGATGCACCGGTCGAATTCGAAGTGCTGGTCGCCGACAACCAGGGCCACAAGCTGGCTGCCGAGAACCTCAAGGTCCGTCTGGTGCGCGAACGTCGCGACTACTACTGGAACTACTCGCAGAGCGATGGCTGGAGCTACAACTTCAACGAGAAGTACCTGACCCTGAATGAAGAAACCCTCAACATCGCCGAGGGCGGGACGGCGAAGATCAGCTTTCCGGTAGAGTGGGGCCCGTACCGCGTCGAGGTCGAGGACCCGAAGACCGGCATCGTCAGCAGCCTGCGCTTCTGGGCCGGTTACCGCGCCCAGGACAACGCCGAAGGCGGTGCGGTGCGGCCCGACCAGGTCAAGCTGGCGCTGGACAAGCCTGCATACGCCGATGGCGACACCGCCAACGTGACGGTCACGCCCCCGGCGGCAGGCAAGGGCTACTTGCTGGTCGAATCCAGCGAAGGGCCGCTATGGTGGCAGGAAATCGACGTGCCGGCCGAGGGTAAAAGCTACGCGATCAAGCTCGACCCCAAATGGACGCGGCATGATCTGTATGTCAGCGCGCTGGTGATCCGCCCCGGCGAGCGCAAGGCCAACATCACGCCCAAGCGCGCGGTCGGCGTCCTGCACCTGCCCTTGGACCGGGCGCAACGCAAGCTGGCCGTGACTGTGACGGCACCGGAAAAGATGCGACCCAAGCAACCGCTGACGGTCAAGCTGCAGGCACGCAATGCCGACGGCAGCGTGCCGAAGCAGGTGCAGGTACTGCTGGCCGCCGTGGACGTGGGCATTCTCAACATCACCGAATACCCCACGCCCGACCCGTTCTCCAGCCTGTTCGGGCGCAAGGCCTATGGCGCCGACCAACTGGATATCTACGGTCAGTTGATCGAAGCCGGGCAGGCCCGCCTGGCCAGCCTGGCCTTCGGTGGCGATGCGGCCCTGGCCAAGGGCGGCAAGCGCCCGGACACCAGCGTGACCATCGTGGCGCTGCAGAGTGCGCCAGTGACCCTCAACGAGCAGGGTGAAGGCGAGGCCAGCGTCAACATTCCAGACTTCAACGGTGAACTGAGGCTGATGGCACAGGCCTGGACCGACGAGCGCTACGGCATGGCCGAAGGCAAGAGCGTGGTTGCCGCGCCGCTGATTGCCGAACTGTCGGCACCACGCTTCCTGGCCGGAGGCGACCAGACCCGATTGGCACTGGACCTGTCGAACCTGTCCGGCCAGGCACAAAACCTCAGTGTGCAGGTTACCGCTGAAGGACAACTCAGCCTGCTCGGCATGGCTGAGCAAAACCTGTCGTTGGCCCAGGGGCAGCGTACGACCTTGCAGATTCCGGTACAGGCCCAGGGTGGTTTCGGCCAGGGCCGGATCAAGGTCACGGTGCAGGGCCTCGACTTGCCTGGCGAGTCCTTGCCGGCCTTTACCCGCGAATGGACCCTGGGCGTGCGTCCGGCCTATCCGGCATTGCTCAAGCACTATCGCGCGGTCCTCAAGGACCAGGCCTGGCAGTTGCCTGATGGCGAGCTGGAGGTGTTCGAACCCGCGGGTCGCGAGGCCTTGCTGGCCCTGTCGAGCCGGCCGCCATTGAATCTTGGTGAGCAGATCCGTGCGCTCAAGGCCTATCCCTATGGCTGCCTGGAACAAACGGCCAGCGGACTGTACCCCTCGCTCTATGCCGACGCGGCAACGCTTGAACGCCTGGGCCTGGAGGGCGAAGCGCCGAGCGAACGCCAGCGCAAGATCGAGCTGGGCATCGAGCGCTTGCTCAGCATGCAGCGCTACAACGGCAGCTTCGGCTTGTGGGGCGCGGACGGCGAGGAAGAGTATTGGCTGACGGCCTACGTCACCGACTTCCTGCTGCGTGCTCGCGAACAAGGCTACGCCGTGCCGGCCGAGGCGCTGAAGAAGGCCAGCGAACGCTTGCTGCGCTACCTGCAGGAACGCAACCTGATCGAGGTCAACTACAGCGAAGACATCGAACATACGCGCTTTGCCGTACAGGCCTACGCCGGACTGGTATTGGCCCGCAGCCAACAAGCACCCTTGGGGGCGCTGCGCAGCCTGTTCGAGCGCCGCACCGATGCCCGCTCCGGCTTGCCGCTGGTACAGCTGGCGATCGCTCTGGAGAAAATGGGCGACAAGCCGCGTGCTGATCAAGCGCTGCAGGCCGGGCTTGCAGCTTCACGTCAGAGCAAGGCCTGGTTGGCCGACTATGGCAGCCCGCTTCGCGATCAGGCGATGATCCTGGCCTTGCTGGAAGAAAACGACCTGGCGACGGACAAGCGCGAGGAACGCCTGTTCGAACTCTCCGATCAATTGGCAGCCAGCCAGTGGCTCTCGACCCAGGAGCGCAACGCGTTGTTCCTTGCCGGTCGTGGTCTGCTCGGCAAACCCGAGGTGCAATGGACCGCACAACTCAATGCCAACGGCCAGATCCGCGAGTTGAGCACCGCGCATCCGGGGTTCAAGCTCGAAGGGCCGTTGCTGGCTGCGCCGCTCACGATCCGCAATGAGGCCAGCGAGCCGCTTTATCAACAATTGACGGTGTCCGGTTATCCCCGCCATGCGCCTGCCGCTGGCGGCGAGAACTTGAGCATTCGCCGCGAATACCTGGGCATGAATGGCCAGGCGCTCGACCTCAAGGCCGTCAAGAGTGGCGATCTGGTGCTGGTGCACCTGGCCGTGAAGGCCAAGCAACGGGTACCCGATGCGCTGGTGGTGGATTTGCTGCCGGCAGGCCTTGAACTGGAAAACCAGAACCTGGCGCAAAGCGCGGCCAGCCTGGAAAACGCCAGCAGCAAGGTCAAGGAATGGCGCGAGTCGATGCAGAACGCCAGTCTCCTGCACCAGGAATACCGCGATGATCGTTATGTGGCGGCGTTGAAGCTCGATGGCTATGGCACTACGCATCTGCTGTATCTGGCGCGGGCGGTGACGCCGGGCAGTTATCGGGTGCCGCCGCCGCAGGTCGAGTCGATGTATCGGCCCGATTGGCAGGCAGTGGGGGAGACGCCGGGGGAGATGGTGGTCAGGGGACGGTGATTTGACCGTAAGAATTTGAAGGTCCTGCGGACCTTATCGCTGGCAAGCCAGCTCCCACAGGGTATGTGCACCGTCGGCCTCTGTGGGAGCTGGCTTGCCAGCGATTCGACCGCGCAGCGGTCGCATACGGATTCAATGAATAATCCAGCTCAACACCCACAACCCCACCAGCATCCAGATCACCCCGACAATGAGCGATGCCTGCATGAAAGCCCTGATCGCCCAGTACAACAGCATCAGCCCGAGGATCAACGCAACGATGCTGATCAGTGATGTATCCATGCCCAGCGTACGCGAAAGCCCTTCGACAAAATTGCCACCGGCGTTGCCCAGCAGGTTGGACAATCCACTCAGGGCTTCGACGATAAAGCGGATAACCGCACCCACCGCCTGCCCGAGCCACTCGAAAAAGCTTTCAACATGCATAGTGTGATCCTGATTTCGGCAAATTCCCGGGCCAAGCATAAAGGGCTTTGGCCTTGAATATCAGCCCGTTGGCCAAACGTTACGCGGGTGTCTCTGGCGCAATGCTGGGGTTGCTTGCGCTGTTGTGGCTGGCAGACCGGATCTGGCCGCTGCCACTGCCGGGCGACGATCTCGCCCGGGTGGTGTTGGCCGAGGACGGCACGCCCTTGTGGCGCTTCGCCGATGCCGAGGGCGTCTGGCGTTATCCGGTGACCGTCGAGCAGGTTTCGCCTTACTACCTGCAGGCACTGCTGACCTACGAAGACCGCTGGTTCTACCAGCACGCCGGGGTCAACCCGCTGGCATTGGCGCGGGCCGCCTGGCAGAACCTCAGCGGTGGACGGGTGCTTTCGGGAGGCAGCACCTTGTCAATGCAAGTGGCGCGCTTGCTCGACCCGCACTCGCGAACACTGGCCGGCAAGCTGCGCCAGTTGTGGCGAACGGGGCAGCTGGAATGGCACCTGTCCAAGCAGCAGATTCTTGAAATCTACCTCAACCGGGCACCGTTCGGCGGTACATTGCAGGGGGTGGCGGCGGCAAGTTGGGCCTATCTGGGCAAGTCGCCGATGCAGTTGACGCCAGCCGAAGCCGCCATGCTGGCGGTACTGCCTCAGGCACCGAGCCGATTGCGTCCGGATCGTCATCGGCAGCGGGCGCAGGTGGCCCGGGACAAGGTCTTGCAGCGGCTGGCGGATTACCGGGTCTGGCCGCAACAAACCGTGACCGAGGCGCGCCAGGAACCCTTGTTGTTGGCTCCGCGCCAGGAGCCATCACTGGCTCCCTTGCTGGCGCGGCGGCTGAACGGTCGGGATAGCCCGCCGTTGATCCGCACCACCCTCGATGCCGCGCTGCAACGGCGCCTGGAGGATCTGTTGCTGGGCTGGCGGGCGAAGCTGCCGGAGCGAACCTCGGCGGCGATCATCGTCGTCGAGGCACAGAACATGGCCGTGCGCGCCTATCTGGGTTCGGTCGATTTCAACGATGAACGCCGGTTCGGTCACGTCGACATGATCAGCGCCCTGCGTTCGCCCGGCTCCACGCTCAAGCCCTTTCTCTATGGCATGGCTCTGGACGCCGGCCTGATCCATTCCGAGTCGTTGCTGCAGGATGTGCCGCGCCGATATGGCGACTATCGACCGGGCAACTTCTCGGCCGGTTTCATTGGCGCCGTGCCGGCCAGCTCGGCGTTGGCAATGTCGCTGAACCTCCCGGCCGTGCAATTGCTCGAGGCCTTCGGGCCCAAGCGCTTTGCCGCACAGATGCGCAGCGGGGGCATTCCCTTGACGCTGCCGAATCTGGCCGAGCCCAACCTGTCGATGATCCTCGGTGGCGTCGGCAGCCGCCTGGAAGATCTGGTCAGTGGTTACAGTGCTTTTGCCCGTGACGGCAAGAGTGCCAACCTGCGCCTGCAACCCCAGGATCAACTCCGCGAACGGCGCCTGTTGTCGCCCGGCGCAGCCTGGATCGTGCGGCGAATTCTGAGTGGTCAGGCACGCCCGGACCGCGATCCCCATGCCGAACTGGTACAACGCCCGGTGCTGGCCTGGAAGACTGGTACCAGCTATGGATTTCGTGATGCCTGGTCGATCGGCGTCGGGCCGCGTTACCTGATCGGTATCTGGATCGGTCGCCCCGACGGCACGCCGGTGCCGGGTCAATTCGGCCTGGCCTCGGCGGCGCCGTTGATGCTGCAGGTTCACGATGTGCTGACCAACCGTGACAGCCAGCGCGGCATCGTCGCACCGGTGCAGGCGGTACCGGCGAATGTTGGCGTCGCCGCAATTTGCTGGCCGCTGGGGCAACCCATGGACCGGCACGACCCCAATTGCCGGCGCCAGCGTTTCGCCTGGACCCTGGACGGCACTACGCCGCCCACCCTGCTGGCGCAGGATCAACCCTTGAGTGTCGGTTTGCTGGAGAAGGTCTGGGTCAATGACCAGGGTTTGCGCGTAGATGCCCATTGCCCAGGTGCTACGGCTCGGGACATTGCCTTGTGGCCCGCACCTCTGGAGCCCTGGTTGCCGCGCGTCGAACGGCGCGAATCGCGCCTGCCGCCCAGTGACCCGAGCTGCCCACCACAAGTCCCCGCGGCCACGTCGCCCTTGTCGATCGTTGGTGTGCGCGAGGGTGACCGGCTACGGCGTCCGGCCGCCAGCGTCGAGGCATTGCGGATCAAGCTGTCTGCCTTGGGCGGCAGTGGCCGTCGCTGGTGGTTTCTCAACGGCGCACCCTTGGGTGAAACCTTGAGCCAGGACAGCCTGGGGACGAGTTTTGATCAGGTCGGCCGTTTTCAGCTCAGTGTGCTCGACGAAAGCGGGCAGACAGCCCGCATCGAATTCGAAGTAATCGATTGACTCAACTGCGGCGGATCATCCACACACCACCCAGAATCAGCAACAGCCCGGCGATCTTGCCCAGGCTGGCCGGTGCTTCGCGAAAGCCTGCCCAGCCAAAGTGATCGAGGGTCATTGCCATCGCCAACTGCCCGGCCAGGACCAGCGCCATGAACAGCATCGCGCCGATGCGCGGCCCGGCGAAGGCCGCCACTGTGATGAAAAAAGCGCCGAGCAGGCCACCGCTCCAGTGCCACCAGGTCAGCCCCTTGAGGGCCGAGAAGGACGGCATCTCCCGTTGCAGCGCCACCAGGGTCAGCAATGCCACCGTACCCACCGCGAAGGAAATCAACGCAGCGGCCAGCACGCTTGAAACACTCTTGGCCAACTGGCCGTTGATACCCGCTTGCAAGGGCAGGAAGGCGCCCGCGATAAGGGGCAGGCATAACAGCCACCAGGCAGCAGGGGCGGGCATGGCAATCTCCAATCAATAATGGGGTGCCATTATAGCCGTCTGCGCCGGGGTTGTTACCGGATGTGTTGATCGGTCGGTCAGATTCTCATGGCGCGACGAGATGCAGGCGCCGTTGCGGAAACAGGTTTTCCAGGGTTTCCAGCAGGCGAACGTGATAGATGGGCTTGCGGAACAAGTCGAGCACCTGCAGGCGCAGCATGTCGCTGACATCCTCCATGTCGGCATGACCGGAGGTGACGATGACCGGCAGATGCTGGCGTGCGGTGTGTTCGCGCAGGCGCCTGATCAGCGAAATGCCGCTTTCTTCCGGCATGCGCAGATCGGTGATCACCAGGGCGACGTCGGGGTGAAGCGTCAGTTGCTGCAGGGCGAGCTTGACTGATCTTGCCGTCAGGCAAATGAAGCCTTCGCCCTCCAGGAGTTCGGCGAGTTCAAACAGGGCATCCTCTTCATCGTCCACCAAAAGCAATTGCTGGCGTGGGAGAGAGACAGGCATGGTTTGTACCTATTCAGCATTAGGAACGATGTGTTGTGAGGGGGCGCGCTGGGTGAAAATTCGCTACGGTTTCACGTCTTCAACAGCGTCGGCGACTTTCTGGAAGGCATTGTTTACGGCGTGTTTGACAGTTGGTACAGCTCCAAGAAGGACTGTCGCCACAATCGCAGCAAGAATCGTGTATTCAATACCGGAAGCAGCATCCTTGTTATATACGAAATGTTTGATTTTCTTCAGGAAAGTGGTCGGAGACATCGTACTGCTCCTTGCGCTGAGGGTGCTGATGCGACGGGTTTACTGGGTGATAACCCTTTGCCACTACAGCATTGTCGCCAACCCTCAGACCAACAAGTGTAAGAAAGCAGTATTACTAAAGTTATATAGTTTCTGTCGGCGTCAATAACCCGTTGATCAAGGCGCCGCTGGAAAATGGAGGAATTTTTCGCTGACAAGCCCATAGAGCTTAAATGCAGCTCACAGATATTTGAATCGACACAAATATTGTGGGAGCGGGCTTGCCCGCGATAGCCTCACCACGGAGCACCAGACAAACCGCTCACCTCAATGCGTCAGCTGCCGCTGCCGCAACCCCGATGTACTCGGCGCCAACGCCAACGCCAGCTGCGTCCGGTTATGCATGTGCGTCAGGCGCAGCACCTGCGACACATACAGCTTGACGGTATTCTCGGTAATGCCCAGTTCGCAGGCAATCTGATAGTTGGTCTGGCCCTTGCCGACCAGGCGTGCCACTTCGTGTTGGCGGGGTGAGAGCTGGCTGAGGATGGCGGGAGTTTCCTCTGCCTCTTCGGCCTGTTGCACGTCGGCTGATGAGGGCGTGATTACAGGCTGCCCCCGCGCCTTATTCAGGTCTTGATACAGATCGTCGATCGATTCTGCCAGGCATTGCAGCTTCTGGTTCAGATCACCGAGGTGCTGGAAACATTTCTGCCGTTCTTCAATCACCGCCTCCTGGCGTTGCACGCCTTCGAGCAGTTCATTGAGATCGACCGGTTTCTGGTAGTAATCGGCGAAGCCCTCGCGCAGCGCCCGGATCACATCCTGTTTGTCGGCCCGCCCGGTGAGCATGATCGCCTCGAAAGCTCGATGCTTGCCGGCGACCCTCTTGAGTTCCTGGACCAGTTCGATGCCGTTGAGCCCGGGCATGTGCATGTCGCAGAGCACCAGGGTGATTTCATCGTCGTCGTTGAAATGCTCGATGGCCTGCTGGCTGGAATGACAAGGCACGCAACGGTACCCGCTGGCTCCAAGGAATTCGCACAGCTCTTCGACGACAATGGGTTGATCATCAACAATCAGCAGCTTTGAAGGTGACGCTAGCGTATCCACTCGCAACTCCCTGCTTGCCAAGCCAATTGGTGGCAGTTCCTCTATTCAGGCCTAAAAGTAGACGCACTTTCAGGCGCTGTACATAGAGGAAAGTCCCTGAAGCGACTAATTGACCCACAAAAGGGCAATGAAAAAACCGGCCAGCAAGAAGGGGGCGAATGGCTGTTTTTTTGACGAATCGCCATTGAGTTGCAGCAGATAGGTTTTAAACCTTTGACTTACATGCGCGACCAGCCAACTGCTGCTCATCAGCCACAGCACTGTCACCAGGCCTGCACCGATGATCGTCCCGAGGATGTGCATCCGATCGGTGGCCAATGCCAATGCACCGAGCAGCTTCACATCGCCGGCACCCAATTGGCCGTAGACGTAGCCAGGCATCGACAACAGGATGACGATTGCCAGGGCCCAGCCCCCTTCAGTGGCATCGGCACCCAGCCAGGTATGCCCGGTCAGGAACAGGTAGATGAGTGCGCAGACCGCACCGCCCAGGGTCAGTTCGTTGGCGATCTGCCGTTGACGGACATCCTGTTCGGCGCATAACGCGAGCCATAGCAGCAGGACGAGGCTTTGCATTTGTAAAAAACATCCCTTTTCGATGAATGATTCTATGCTGGTACACAGGTATTACTGTCAGGGTAGACGCGAACATGGAAGCAGGCCTCCCCACTCGGCAAAAAGGTGCAACGGCGATCAAGTCAACGCGCTTGCCGGACACCCTGCACGCCGAAGCGAGTCTGCAGCTTTGAGTGGCGGCGAAACGCTGTTCAGCCGCTGGCGTGGCCGCAGCACACCGCACCTGACCGAGGCCTCGGAACCGCTGGTGCTGCCGGCCGTGGGCCTGCAGATCCTGATGGATGACCAGGCCCGTGTTCTGCGTCTGGCCGGCCCGTTGCGGCCGGCCCTGGCATTGCCCACCCAAAGCGGTGCGACCCTGATCGATTACGTCCAGCCCCAGAGTCGCTTGAGCCTCGAAGGGCAGCCCGGCGACTGGCAGCACCAGACCCTGGACCTGGACTTCAAGGGCCCGGCCGGTCAGACGCTGCATACCCGTGGCTGGCTGCTGCAATGGCCGGGCGGCTGGATGCTGCAGATGTTCGATGTCGGCGACCTGATACAAGAGCGCCGCCAGGCCCGCAGCCAGGAGCAGAATCAACGCCTGGCCCGAGACATCAATGCCCAGCTGCGCCAGTGCGATCCGGCGCGGCTGTCGACCGTGACGAGCGATCAACTGCAGGCACTGGCACAGCGCTGGCGCTTGTCGCGGGTGGCGTTGCTGCTGCGTAACGGGCAAGGTTGGCAAACCTTCGCCGAGGCCCAGGGCAATGCCTTTCAGGGGCTCTGGCCTTGTGACGCGCGCTTGAGTCGCGAACTGCACAAATGTGAGCAGGGGCAGGTTCTGTGCTCCAGCCAGCACCCGGAACTGCAACGACTGTTTGGCAGCTGCGCCGTGTTATTGCTGCCCTATTGCAGCGACGGTGCCGTACAGGCCTGGATGCTTTGCGCCACTGCCGCCGGCCAACCGCTGGACTTGCTGCTCGAGCGCGATGGCGAACCCTTGCTGACGGCGCTGGCGGAACCTTTGCTGAGCCGTCTGGCCGAGCAGCAGCATCAGCATCAGCTGCAGCGCCTGGAGGCCTTGCAAGGGCTGCTCGATACGGGGTGGTGGGAGTATCAGGCCGAGGGCGAGCAGGTAGTGCTGGCACCGTCGCTGGCACTGACGTTGGGGCTCGAGACCAGCACGCTGACCTTGCAGGCCTTCCTCGACTTGATCCACCCGGCCGACCGCGAAGAACTGCACACGGGAATGCGTGCACTTGAGCAGCACGACACACCGCTGCTGCAATGCGTACGCCTGTATCAATCAGGCCTGGCGTCGCTTTGGTGCCGTATCTCCGGGCAGGCGCTGGGCAAGGGGGCCGCGCGGCGGGTGATCGGCTTCCTCCTCGATATCAGCGACATCAAAATCCAGCAGCAACAGGCAGCCGCTGCCCATGCCCGGCTGGACAACCTCATCGCCAGCTCACCGGCGATCATCTACGTACAGCGCTATGAGGAAGGTGCGCTGCGTCCGGACTTTTTCAGCGCCAGTCTGCAGCCGCTGCTGGGCTGGACCCGGGAGCAATGCCAGCAGGCCGAGCTGTCCCAGTGGGTGCACCCCGATGACCGCGCGGCCTTTTTCGAGCGCTCGCGCGTGCTCTTGCGCGAAGGCCAGGTGCGTAGCCGCTATCGCCTGCAGGACAGCCGCGGCGATTACCATTGGCTGCTCGATGAGGCGCGCCTGTTGCGCAATGACCTCGGCTTACCCGTTGAAGCCGTCGGGCTGTGGCTGGATGTCACCGAGGCCACTCAGACCGCCGAACAGGTACGTCAGAGCGAGGAACGCTACCGCATTCTGGTGGAAAGCTCGCCGGCGATGATCTGTCGCTATCGGCCGGACCTGACCCTGACCTTCGGCAACCGGCCGCTGGCCGCCTACCTGGAATGCACGCCGCAGGAACTGCCCGGTATCAACCTGGGCAGCTGGTTGTCGCCGGAGCAACATCAGGCATTCGTCGAGCGTATCGCTGGCTTGACCCCCGAGCAGCCGGTCAGCACGGCAGAGATCGCCCTGCTACTGCCCGGTCGCGAACATGCGTGGTGGATCTGGTCCGATCGTGGCGTGTTCGATGAAGCCGGTCAGTTGCTCGAAGTGCAGGCCGTGGGCCGCGACAACACCGACGTGCGCCGCACTCAACAGCAGCTGACCCAGAGCGCGAAGATGGCCACCCTGGGGGAGATGGCAGCCGGGCTCGCCCATGAGATCAACCAGCCACTCAATGTCATGCGCATGGCCATCGTCAACATGCTCAAGCGCTTGGGCAACGGCGATGTGCAGATCGATTACCTGCAAGACAAGCTCAACCGTATCGATGCCCAGGTCCAGCGGGCGGCGCGGGTGGTCGATCATATGCGGGTGTTTGGCCGACGCTCTGAAATCGAACAGCAATTGTTCGATCCGAAACAGGCCGTGGAGGGCACCTTGTCGCTACTGTCCGAAGGCCTGCGCGGCAAGGGCGTGGAACTGCGCGTGGCGGATCTGCAGACGCAGCTCCAGGTGCGCGGGCATGTGGATCAACTCGAGCAAGTGCTGATCAACCTGCTGGTCAACGCCCGTGATGCCTTGCTCTCCAGGCGCGAAGGCAATCGCGACTTCCAGCCCTGGATCGCGCTGAGCATCGAGCATGACAGCGCTTCGGTTCGCGTGCTGGTCGAGGATAACGGCGGTGGCATCGACCCGCGCCTGCTGGAGCGGATATTCGAGCCGTTTTTCACCACCAAGCCTATTGGTGTGGGCACAGGGCTTGGGTTGTCGGTGAGCTACGGGATCATCGACAACATGGGCGGGTGTTTGAGTGTGAGCAATGCCCGGGAGGGGGCTCGGTTTTGTATCGAGCTGCCGGTTCAGATCGCCAGTTGAGTCCGTTCGGCACCACAGCTGAGGTTTGCGCCGACGTCGACAGGTCGATGCCGAGCGTACGCCAGTGTAGTCAAGGCTCGCGCAAAATGATGGCCAGTCGCCTTCGTGGCGACTGGAGAGTGCTTTTAGAGGTTAATTGAGCTTGGGAGGGTAGTAGGACAGCACCTTGGCTACGGTCTGCTGGATCGCAGTGCTGCGTTCGTTCGGGTCTGGCGGGTAGTTGCTCAAGATGTGCTCGGCGCTGCCGCGCCAGACCAGCTTGCCGTCGTGGCCATCGAGCATGTCGACCTGAATCGTGGCGACCTTGTAGTCATAGGTGCGGGTTTCGTAGTACGTCGGGCCACCCCAATAGTTGCCCCACATACCGTACCCATAGCCACCGTAGCCGGTGGTGTACTGTTGCTGACGGTTTTCCACGATGAAATAGGTTTGAATATTGAGGTCGCCCTTGCTGGACGCCTGGGCCGGGCGCAGGCCGCGTTGGTCCAGCTGTTCGCTGACTGCCTGGCGGATCCGCTGCTCGGTCAGGTCGCTCTTGATCCGCGGATCGTCCGGGCGGTATTGCAGGGCGGGCTCTTTCCATGTCCAGCTGCGGTAGGCGGCGAAATCGCGGCTGGCATCGTAGTCCTGATTGACTTTGGTGGTCTCGCAGGCGCTGAGCAGAATGGCCAGTGAGAGTAAACCGAGACGGCGGAACATGATGGGTCTCCGGTTGAGTTTACGCACGGGCAGCTGCAAAAAATCTGCCCTAACTAGGAGGATACGCCGTCAGCGCCTTTTGAACAGCGTCGCGTAAAGCGTTGTTACGCTCGCTGATACTGCCCTGGCTACTGGTCTCGGCGCTGGCGCTCCAGACCGGTTGGCCGCTGCTGCCATCGAACAGATTGATGTGTACCACCATGACTTGAACGGTGTAGGTACGCACCACCGGGACGCTGCCATACACGCCGTAACCATTGCCATAGTGGTTATAGGGGCCATAGCGATCGTAACCGTAGCCGCCGTAGGCTCCGTAATAATCGGTGACTTGCTGCAAGCGCGTTTCCAGGCGCATGTCGGCAGCGACGTGCAGGTCAGCTGGCGCGTTGCCGCGGGCCGGTCGCAAACCCCGTTGGTCCAGCGCGTTGCTCACGGCTTCGGCGACCTGCGCCGAGTCGATCAACTCGCTGCCCGCGGGCAACTGGCCGTTGAGCCAGGCCCAATTGCGGTAATGGGCGTAGTCGCGCTGTGGCGCCGGGTAAGCGCTGGCGTCGAACGTGTTGGCGGCCTGGGGTGGTGCGGGCGGTAGCGGGTTGGAAACGGCGGTGTAGGGGTTGGGGCTCTGGCAGGCGGCCAGGCCCAGCAACGACAGGCCCAGCATCATACGGCGTAGCATTTTCTTCTCCATGGGCCTGTTCAGGCCGGGCGGCAAATCCAGTGCAGGTAGCGCCCCAGGCCGGCATAGGCCGGGTGGCGGCGGTGCGCCAGCTCCATTTCCAGCAGGTCCAGCAGTTCGGCCTTGGCCTGGAACTCGAGGGGCATATAGTCATGAAACACCCGGACGCCACTCTGGGTCTCGACCGTCCAGTAACCCTCAAGTTGCGCTTGCAAATCCCGTGGATCAAGCGGCATTTGCGGCGTCAGGCTCTGCTTTTCACCGGCCAGCGTGTTCTTGCGCAGCTTGCGGAAATGGCCCTTGAGCAGGTTGCGGAACACCAGTGCATCGCGGTTGTAGAAGGCCAGTGACAGCCAGCCGTTCGGTGCGGTCAGTTGGTGCAGTACCGGCAGGATGGCATGGGGTTCGGCCAGCCATTCGAGCACGGCATGGCATAGCACCAGGTCATAGGGTTCGGTCAGTTGCCCGAGCAATTCCTGCCACGGCGCCTGAATGAACGTCGCTTGCTGTCCGGCGGCGGCAAAACGCTCGCGAGCCCCGGCAAGCATCGGTTCGGCGGGTTCGGCCAGGGTCACCTGATGGCCGCGCTCGGCCAGCCACAGCGACATATGGCCCAGCCCCGCGCCAATATCCAGCACCCGCAATGGGCGATCCGGCAGGGCTTCGGCCAGGTCCGCCTGCAGCACCGCCAGGCGAATGGCACCCTTGGCGCCGCCGTAGATTTTTTCGGCGAAGCGGGTCGCCAGCTCATCGAAGTGACGATCGTTCATCGGGCAAAGCGCCTTTCGCTGTCGGCCAGTTTGCTGCGCACGACCTGTTCCATATCCAGGCCCAGTTCGCTGCACAACAACAGCAGGTAAAGGACCACATCGCCGACTTCCTGGCCGGCATGTTCCAGCTGTTCGGTAGACAACTGCCGGGACTGGTCCTCACTGAGCCACTGGAAAATCTCCACCAGCTCGGCCATCTCCACACTGGCGGCCATGGCCAGGTTCTTAGGGCTGTGAAAGCCGCGCCAGTCGTTGGTGTCGCGGATGCGGTGCAGGCGTTGGGTGAGTTCGTCGAGGTTCATGCGGGGGTCTCCTGAAGGTGTATAGCTTCAGGGGGTTGGGCGTTTGGTGCAAGCTTGAAGGTCCTTCGGACCTTATCGCGGGCAAGCCCGCTCCCACAGAGGTCGGCGTTGCACATACCCTGTGGGAGCTGGCTTGCCAGCGATGAGGCCGGTATTGCCTACCGGGATCTATCGTGCCCCTCCAACAACGCCTCCACCACCGCCCGGGCCATTTCCACCGAATGCGTCATGGCCCCGATCAGCCCCCGCTCCACGCCACTGCCTTGCTCGCTGATTTCATCGGCGATCTGTTCGGCACAAAGCAGCAGCAACGAAACATGCGCGAGAGCGTCCGCAGCATCGACCCCTTCGCGCACGGCGAACAGCGGGTATGGCCAGCCGTCCTGGCCGCCGAAGGTGGCGATGCCGGTGGCATTCAGGGTGTCGAGGAGGTCTTTTTCGGGGATGCCGTCGTTGATGGCTTTGATGAGGGTTTTGTTGGTGAGTTTGAGGAGGGTGAGTATGGATTGGGGTGGGTCGGGTACGAGTTTTTTCATATTGAGAGTCCTGTGGGGGATTAATAAGGACTGCCAACCTTGCTTCCACGCATGAGGGAGGCAGCTGCACGCAGGTGTGGAAGACCGGGCCACAGAACACCCCGGCGCACCCGAAGGTACCCCGCGTACAGCTGCCATAAAATGGAGAGCTGCTGTGTTCTATGGTCTGGGCGGACTTCCACATCCGTACCGCTGATTTCAGCGGTCGGGGCAGACTAGCCTCAAGGATTCACAGGCACAAGCAGCACAATGGCAAAAGGGATTTTCTCGGAAATTTCCTACAAATAACAGCAAAATTGTGCAAAGTTTGTATGCAGGTCCTTCGGGCCTTATCGCTGGCAAGCCAGCTCCCACAGTGAATGGTGTGATGCCATAGATACCCTGTGGGAGCTGGCTTGCCAGCGATCGACCGCAAAGCGGTCGCCATCAATCATGTAACCGGCGCCCAACTCCCGGTCATATGCACCAACTCCCCATGCCCCTCCAACCGCAACTGCCCACTGGGCTTGGCCGAGCTCGCCAACAGCACCACCTCGCTGGGCAGCCGCACCGGCTTGTGAAACTGCACCGCAATCTCATACCCCGCCATCGGCCAATGCTCACGCAACGCCGCCATGGTCATGGCTTTCAACCACATGCCATGGGCAATCGCCTGGGGGAAACCGAACAAGCGCGCCGTGGTGGCGCTCAGGTGGATCGGGTTGTAGTCGCCGCTGACCCTGGCGTACCGCCGGCCCGCTTCATTGCCGGCGTACCAGCGCCGCGCTTCGACCAGCGGCAGTTCAGCCGGCAGCACCTGCGCAGGTACCTCGCCAGGCACTTGGGCGCCGCGACAGAGCAGGGTGCTGGTCTCTTCCCACAGCGGGCCGAGCCCATCATCGACCTGGGTGATCATGTCGAAGGTCGCCCCCTTGTCATGGGGCAGCAGGTTCTCCACGTGCACACTGATGCGTACGCTGCTCAGACCGCCCAGCGGGCGCAACACGCGTATGCGGTTGTGCAGGTGCACCAGGCCGAGCAGGGGAAACGGAAAGCCGTCTTCGGTTAGCAACTTCATCTGCAGGGCGAAGGCCATCACATGAGGGTAGGTCGGCGGCAACAGGCTGCTTTCGCCGAACAGGCAGATTTTGCGGTAGTTGACCAGCCGCTCGGTGTCGACATTTACCCGGCACCGCAAACCCGTTTCGGGGAGTACCTTGCCGGTGATCTTGCGGTGCAGGGCGGCTTTGCCATACAGCCCGGAGAGGGGCGGCTCGCTGGAGAGTTCGTGCCATTGAATGGGCATGTTCAGGCCCCCATCACGGCTTGGCCGCACACCCGCAGCACTTGCCCATTGACCGCGCCGGAGCCTGGCTGGCTGAGCCAGGCGACGGCTTCAGCCACGTCCTGGGGCAGGCCGCCCTGGCCCAGGGAGCTCATGCGTCGGCCGGCTTCGCGCATGGCGAAGGGGATGGCGGCGGTCATGCGGGTTTCGATGAAGCCCGGCGCCACGGCGGCGATGCTGGCTCCGCGTTCGGCCATTTTCGGCGCCCAGGCCTGGGCCAGCCCGATCAGGCCGGCCTTGCTCGCAGCGTAGTTCGACTGTCCACGGTTGCCGGCGATACCGCTGATCGAGGCCAGCAGAATGACGCGTCCGTTGTCTTGCAGGGTGTGGCTGTCGAACAGTGCCTGGGTCAGCAGCTGCGGCGCCTTGAGGTTGACGGCGAGCACCGAGTCCCAGAATTCCGGTGTCATGTTGGCCAAGGTCTTGTCGCGGGTGATGCCGGCGTTGTGGACGACGATGTCGATGCCGTCGGGCAGTGCTGCGATCAATTGCGCGGCGGCATCTTCGGCACAGATGTCCAGGGTCAAGGCGCGCCCGCCGAGGCGTGCGGCGAGTGCTTCGAGATCGGACTTGGCCGGTGGCACATCCAGCAACACCACTTCGGCACCGTCACGGGCCAGGGTTTCGGCGATGGCCGCACCGATGCCGCGCGCCGCGCCGGTGACCAGCGCCTTACGCCCTGCCAGTGGCCGGGTCCAGTCCTGAACCCGGCTGGCGCAGGCATTGAGGTGCAGCACCTGACCCGATACGAAGGCGCTTTTAGGGGACAGGAAAAACCGCAACGCACCTTCGAGTTGGTCTTCGGCGTCCTCGGCGACATACAACAATTGCAAGGTCCCGCCCTCGCGCAACTCCTTGGCCAGCGAGCGGCTGAACCCCTCGAGCGCACGTTGGGCGACGCCGGCGAGTGGGTCTTCGAAGCATTGCGGTGCGCGCCCGAGAATCACCACATGGGCACTGGGCGCCAGGCTTCTGAGCAGGGGCTGGAAGAATTCGCGCAGCCGTTTGAGTTCGTCGATATCGGTGATCTCGCTGGCATCGAACAGCACGGCCTTGAGCTTGGTCCCCAGACCCGGGACCCAGGCCGTTGCACTCAGGTCTTCGCTGGCAAAGCTGTACACCTGATCGGTCAACCGGTTGGCGAACTCGGCGACCTTCGCTGCGAGCGGTCCCCCGCCGAGCAGCAGAGGCCCTTCGATTGGTCGCAGGCGGCCAGCCTGCCAACGTTCCAGGCGTGCCGGGGTCGGCAGGCCGACGGCGCCGACCAGGCGGCGGCCGATGTCAGAGTTGGCGAAGTTGATATAGCGATCAGACATGGAGCGCTCTCCGGTAGATAAGCTTCAAAGTGTGGACCAAGGTTGCCCATCAGTCGTTCGGGTGAAGAAAAATTACCTACGCTTTAGCTCGTACCCACTGACATTCATGAGCAAGGGAGCTTTCAATGAATTCATTGCGCCGGGTCGCAATCATCGGCGGCAACCGCATTCCCTTCGCAAGGGCCAACGGCCCCTACGCCCATGCGAGCAATCAGGACATGCTGACGGCAGCGCTGGAAGGCCTGATCGAGCGTTTCAACCTGCATGGAGTGCGCATGGGCGAAGTGGTCGCCGGGGCCGTGCTCAAGCACGCGCGGGATTTCAACCTGACCCGCGAATGCGTACTGGGCTCGCGCCTGGCCCCGCAAACGCCGGCCTACGATGTGCAGCAGGCTTGCGGCACAGGGCTGGAAGCGGCGTTGCTGGTGGCCAACAAGATTGCCCTGGGCCAGATCGATTGTGGGATTGCCGGTGGGGTGGATACGGCGTCCGATGCACCGATTGCCGTCGGTGAAGGGCTGCGTCAGGTGCTGTTGCAGATCAACCGCAGCAAAACCCTTGGCCAGAAGCTCGCGGCCCTGGCGGCCTTGCGCCCCCATGATTTGAAACCTGAACTGCCTCGCAACGTGGAGCTGCGCACGGGGTTGTCCATGGGCCAGCATTGCGAACTGATGGCCCATACCTGGCAGATCGGACGCAAGGAGCAGGACCAACTGGCGCTGGAAAGCCACCAGAAGCTGGCGGCAGCCTACGCCGAGGGCTGGCTTGACGATCTGCTGACGCCTTTTCATCACCTGAACCGTGACCAGAACCTGCGCCCCGACCTGACCCTGGAAAAGCTCGCCAGCCTCAAGCAGGTGTTCGAGCTCGATGACCATGGTTCGTTGACGGCGGGCAATTCAACGCCGCTCACCGATGGTGCGTCAGTCGTCCTGCTGGGCAGCGAAGCCTGGGCCAACGAGCGCGGGTTGCCGATTCAGGCTTACCTGCGTGACGGCGAAACGGCTGCCGTGGACTTCGTCAGGGGCGACGAGGGGCTGCTGATGGCGCCGGTCTATGCGGTACCGCGCATGCTGGCGCGCAATCAGCTGACGCTGCAGGATTTCGATTTCTACGAGATCCATGAAGCCTTCGCGGCGCAGGTGCTCTGTACCCTCAAGGCCTGGGAAGATGCCGATTACTGCAAGACCCGATTGGGCCTCGACAAGCCGCTGGGCTCGATCGATCGCAGCAAACTCAACGTCAAGGGCGGATCCCTGGCGGCCGGGCATCCTTTCGCGGCCACCGGCGGGCGCATACTCGCCAACCTCGCCAAGCTGCTGGACAGGGCCGGGCAGGGCCGTGGCCTGATCTCGATCTGTGCAGCCGGCGGTCAGGGCGTGACGGCGATCATCGAGCGCTGACGGCCGCCTTGCCCAATGCCTGGGGCTCGCGCCGGGTGCGGTTGGCGTAGTTCTCGGCCATGATCGAGCAGACGATCAACTGCAGCGGGTGATAGATCATGATCGGCAGCAGGATCAATCCCAACCCCGGGTGAGCGCCGAAGATCAGGGCTGCCATTGGCGCACCGGCGGCCAGTGACTTCTTGCTGGCGCAGAACACCGCTGCGATCTCGTCGGCCGGGCTGAACTTCAGCGCGCGAGCACTGCGGGTCGTCAGCCAGAGCACCAGTGCCAGCAGCAGGGCGCTGCCGATGAAGGCGCTGAGGATCACACTCGTGCCTTGCTGCTGCCACATGCCCGAGACCATCGAGTTGCAAAAGGCGGCGTATACCAGCAACAGAATGACCAGTTTGTCGACGATGCTGGTGTAGCGCTTGTAGCGGGCGAAGAACTTGCCCAGCAGCGGTCGCATCAGTTGGCCGAGCAGCAGCGGCAACAGGAGCATGGCGCACAGGTCGAGCAAGGTCGAACCCAGGTCGATGCCGCCAGCGCCGGTGCCGACCACCAGACTGACCAGCCAGGGTGTGATGAAAATGCCGAGCACGCTGGACAGACTGGCATTGAGAATCGCCGCCGGGACGTTGCCGCCGGCACTGCCGGTCAGGGCCACTGACGAGGAGATGGTCGACGGCAGTGCGCACAGGTAGAGGAAGCCAAGCATCAGCAAGGCTGGCAGGTGTGAGCCGAGCAGCTTGTCGCCCAGCAGCCACAGCAGCGGAAAGGCGATGAAGGTGAAACTTTGCACCATCGCATGCAAACGCCAGTTTTTCAGGCCATGGCGGATCTGTTCACTGGACAGGTTGATGCCATGCAGGAAGAACACCAGGAACACACCGATGTTGATCACGTACTCGGCATGCATGGCGCCGCCGCTGCTGCCGAAATGCGGGAACAGCCAGGCCAGGAAGGTGGCCAGGAACATGCCGCAGAGGAACCAGTCGGTTACCACGCGTTTAAGGTGTTTGAGCGCTTGCATAGGCGGGCCTGCGGTGCGTTTTGTAATGATGTGCGACACAGGTTAACGTGAGCGCTAGAACCCGGCTTGCGACAGAAGGCCAATCAATGCCGAGTAACGGACAAATACCCCAGCCACGCCAGATTCCGGCGCTGACCCACTTGCCCCGGCCTCTGTACGCCCGGGCAGAAAGCCTCGACGCCGGTTCCTGGACGCGGCGTCACCGCCACGAGTGGGTGCAGTTTTCCTATGCGATCAGTGGTGTGCTGGGCGTGCACACGGCCGAGGGCAGTTTCTTTGCGCCGCCCCAGTGGGGGATCTGGATACCGGCGGGTGTCGAACATGAAGTGGTGACCTCGATGCGCGCGGAAATGCGCAGCCTGTATGTACGCCAGGAAGACTCGACCTGGGCGGCGCCACGCTGCCGTGTACTGGAGGTGACGCCGCTGGCCCGCGAGCTGATCAAGCGCTTTTGCCAATTGCCGGTGGAGTACCCGACCGCGCCTAGCCCCGAGGCGCGGTTGGTGGACGTGCTGCTGGATCAACTGGCCAGCCTGCCTGAAGTGGGTTTTTCCCTGCCATTGCCGCAGGAAAAGCGCTTGCTTGCGCTGTGCAATGAATTGATCGAAAGCCCTGACCAGGATGCGACGTTAAGTGAGTGGGCCGGGTATATGGGGACATCGGAGAAGACGCTGACGCGGCTGTTCCAGCGTGAAACGGGCTTGAGTTTTCGCAGCTGGCGCCAGCGCATGCGCTTGCTGTCGTCGTTGAGCATGCTGGAGGAGGGCAACAGCGTGACCGAGGTGGCGTTGTCGTGTGGCTATGACTCGACTTCGGCCTTCATCGCCGCGTTCAAGCGGCTTTTGGGGTTTACGCCGGGGGAGTTGTTTCGGCAGTAAGCCAGCGCCCTGACCTCCGACCTCGTTGCCTGCTGCGACGCTCTGCGTCGCGTTCCGGCGGGTCGACGCTGGAGCGTCTGGCACTGCATTCCCACGCGGAGCGTGGGAACGAGAAGTCGGCATCACTCAGGTACGGAAACGTCGTACCAGAGCATCCAGCTCATTGGACAACCCAGCCAGGCTCTGCGAATCGAGCTTCGCCGAGTCGGCCAGTTCTGCCACCAACTGCGCATCACCGTGGATCTGGCTGATGTGCCGGTTGATGTCTTCTGCCACCTGATGTTGCTGTTCGGCCGCTGTAGCGATCTGGGTGTTCATGTCACGGATGACGTCCACCGACTCGCGAATCTGCCCGAAGCTGGTGCGTGCCAGGCCGATGCGGCTCACCGATTCCTGCGACACTTCAAGACTGGCATGCATCTGCTGGGCGACCTGGCTGGTGCGTTGCGCCAGGTTGCCGAGCAGGCCATCGATCTCGGCCGTGGAGTCGGCGGTGCGTTTGGCCAGGGCCCGGACTTCGTCGGCCACTACGGCGAAACCACGACCTTGTTCGCCGGCACGGGCCGCTTCGATGGCGGCGTTGAGCGCCAGCAAATTGGTCTGTTCGGCGATCGAGCGGATAGTGCCCAGGATCGACTGGATGTCGTTGCTGTCGCGTTCCAACTGTTGCATGGACTGGGCGGACTGCTCGATTTCCACGCTCAGCTGGTCAACGCTCTTCACGGCGGCGTCGATCTGCTGCTGGCCCTGACGCGCCTGCTGCTGGCCGCTGTCGGCCGACTCGGCGGCCTGGCTGCAGGAGCGGGCGACTTCATTGGCGGTGGCGACCATTTCGTGGAAGGCGGTGGAGACCATGTCGACCGCTTCACGCTGACGCCCGGCCGCTTCGGCCATGTCGGCCGAGACCTGGGTCGAGCTTTTCGAGGTGGCCAGAATCTTGTTCGCCGATTGGCCAATGTGCTGGATCAGGCTGCGAATCGCGGCCAGGAACTGGTTGAACCAGTTGGCCAGTTGCGCGGTTTCGTCGCGGCCACGCACTTGTAGGTTCTGGGTCAGGTCGCCTTCGCCCTGGGCAATGCCTTCCAGACCGCTGGCGACGCTGCGAATCGGCCGCACGATCAGGCTGGCGAAGCTGGCGCCGACCACGGCGAAGATGGCTGCCAGTACCGCAGCAATACCTGTGATCAACCAACCCAGTTGGGTCGCCGAACTCATCACTTCGTCCTGCTTGATCAGCCCGACGAAGCTCCAGCCCAGTTTATCGGACGGCCAGACGTTGGCCATGTAGCGCTCGCCATTGAGCTCGACTTCAACCAGGCCCTTGGCCTTGGCCAGTTGTGCATAACCGTCGCCAAGCTCGGACAGGTTCTTGAAGTTGTGCTCAGGCTGTTTGGGGTCGACCAGGACTTTCCCGGTGTTTTCCATCAGCATCAGGTAGCCGCTGTCGCCGAGCTTGATCTGTTTGACGATCTCGGTGAGCTGCTTGAGCGACACGTCGATACTGACCACGCCACCATTGCTGCCCAGTTGGGTGGCGATGCTGTGTACGGTACTGACATACACCGCGTCTTCGGCGGCCCAGTAGTAGGCGTCGGTGTGCAGGGTCTTGCCCGGGTTGGCCATGGCGGTCTTGTACCAGGGGCGCTGACGCGGGTCGTAATTGGCCAGCTTCGGATCATCGGGCCAGGAAACATAGCCACCGGCACTGGTGCCGAAGATCACGTAGGAGTAGGCCGGATGGCTGGCGGCAAGGCTGGCGAAGAAGTCAAAGACCTGCTTGTCCATTTCGCCCTGGGGGATTTGCGCAGCATTGGCGCTGGAGTAGTTCTTGAGGCTCCCGTCGGTATTTTTCAGCAAGGGTTGGGAAGCCAGGTAGTCGACGTTCTGGCTGATGCCCTCGAAGAACAATTGCATGGCATTGGCAACCTGGCGGATTTCGCGGCTGCTGCTGTCGATGAAGCCGCTGCGGGCGTCGCTGCGCAGGTTCATTACGACCAGGGTGGCGACCAGGATGATCGGCAGGCAGGCGATTACTGCGAACGCCCACGTTAATTTTTGTTTGATGTTCATCCCAGCTCCAGAATCATTCTTGTAGTTATCTGGTCGGCTGCGGCCCGGGAAAATTGAATCATTTCGATAAAAGGATGGTCAGCTCCACCATTAACCGCTAAAAGTTTGCACAGCGTGGGGGGATGGCAAAATGTGGTTTAGGTTTTGCGCAACCTGGCTGGCCCTTTGCACCCTGTTGATCGTGCAAAGGTCGGCATGTGCGCCTTGCTGTGAGAGGATGGCCGGCAAATTTTGTGAATATCGCGTGTTTGGTAAAAAAGGACCCAGAATAAAAGCCGATGAAGACTCCAAAACGCATTGAACCGTTGATCGAAGACGGTCTGGTCGACGAGGTGCTGCGACCACTGATGAGTGGCAAAGAGGCCGCTGTCTATGTAGTGCGCTGCGGTGACGAGCTGCGCTGCGCCAAGGTTTACAAGGAGGCCAACAAGCGCAGCTTCCGTCAGGCTGCCGAGTACCAGGAAGGTCGTAAGGTTCGTAACAGCCGGCAGGCCCGGGCGATGGCCAAGGGCTCCAAGTTCGGGCGCAAGGAAGCCGAGGATGCCTGGCAGAATGCCGAGGTTGCGGCGTTGTTTCGCCTGGCCAACGCCGGCGTTCGCGTGCCCAAGCCCTTCGATTTTCTCGAAGGCGTGCTGTTGATGGAGATGGTCTGCGACGAGTACGGTGATGCGGCGCCAAGGCTCAACGATGTGGAGCTCGAGCCCGAGCAAGCGCGCGAGTATCACGAATTCCTGATCAGGCAGATCGTTCTGATGCTGTGTACCGGCCTTGTGCACGGTGATCTGTCTGAATTCAACGTGCTGCTGAGTCCGGAAGGGCCGGTCATCATCGACTTGCCACAGGCGGTCGACGCGGCGGGCAACAACCACGCCTTCAGCATGCTCGAGCGCGATGTCGGCAACATGGCCAGCTATTTCGGTCGCTTTGCCCCGGAGCTCAGGAAAACCCGCTACGCAAAGGAAATGTGGGCACTCTACGAAGCCGGCAGCCTGCACCCCGCCAGCCTGCTCACCGGTGAGTTCCAGGACGATGAAACCCAGGCCGACGTGTATGGGGTCATGCGCGAAATCGAAGCGGCGCGCATGGACGAAGCGCGCCGCCAGGCTGCTCGTGCGGCCGATGACTTGCCGCCCGGCAAGGCGGAGGAACCGCCTCCGCCCTGGATGCAGTAAACGTCAATGGCAGGCGCCCCCGGTGGCCAGGTCCTTCAGGATCGGGCAGTCGGGGCGATCGTCGCCCTGGCAGTGGGCGACCAGCTCCTGCAAGGTGTCGCGCAGGCTCACCAACTCATCGATTTTCTGATTCAGCTCGATGATGTGTCGGTGGGCGAGCGCCTTGACGTCGGCACTGGCACGCTGGCGGTCCTGCCACAGGGTCAGTAGCTTGGCCACTTCCTCCAGGGAAAACCCCAGGTCCCGCGAGCGCTTGATGAATGCCAGGGTATGCAGGTCGTCCTGCCCATACAGGCGATAGCCGCTTTCGCTGCGATGGGCTGCCTTGAGCAGGCCGATGGACTCGTAGTAGCGAATCATCTTCGCGCTCAGGCCACTGTGCCGGGCTGCTTGTCCGATGTTCATGCCACGTCCCCTCCCGTCGGATCTTTCGGTTTCCAGGTTTTCAGCCACAGCGCATTGCTCACCACACTGACGCTGGAAAGTGCCATGGCGGCGCCGGCGAGCACAGGATTGAGCAAGCCGAACGCGGCCAGGGGAATACCGATCAAGTTATAGACGAAGGCCCAGAACAGGTTCTGGCGGATCTTCGCATAGGTCTTGCGGCTGATCTCCAGCGCCGCCGGCACCAGCCGTGGGTCGCCGCGCATCAGGGTGATGCCGGCCGCGTGCATGGCCACGTCTGTGCCACCGCCCATGGCGATGCCGATATCGGCCGCGGCCAGGGCCGGGGCGTCGTTGATGCCATCGCCGACCATGGCCACGACACCCGATTTCTTCAGTTCGACCACAGTGGCGGCCTTGTCTGCCGGCAGCACTTCGGCGTGTACATCGGTAATGCCCAGGGCCTGGGCGACCGCATGGGCGCTGCCGCGGTTGTCACCCGTCAGCAAGTGGCTGCTGATCTGCTCTGCCGCCAGTTGTTGCACGGCATCGACAGCACCGGGCTTGAGCGTGTCGCCGAAGGCGAACAAGCCCAGTACTTGTGGGTGCGGGCTGCGTTCGATCAGCCAGGACAGGGTTCGGCCTTCGGCTTCCCAGGCCTGGGCCAAGAGGTTCAGTGGGGCGTTGTGCAATCCGCTGTCGTCAAGCAGGCGCCGATTACCCAAGGCCAGGTCTCGGCCGTGCAGGGTCCCGGCAATGCCGCGTCCGGTCAGTGACTGAGTTGCGCTGACATCGGCTACGGTCAGGTTCTGTTCCCGACAGGCGTCGAGTACGGCCTTGGCCAGGGGGTGTTCACTGCCGCGTTGCAAGGCACCGGCCAGTTGCAGCATTTGCCGTTCGTTGCCATCGAGGGCATGGCTGTGAACGATTCTCGGGGTTCCGGAGGTCAGGGTCCCGGTCTTGTCGAAGACCACGCTGCGCACCGCATGGGCACGTTCCAGGGCTTCGGCGTCCTTGATCAAAATACCGTGGCGGGCGGCGACGCCGGTACCGGCCATGATCGCTGTGGGTGTGGCCAGACCCAGGGCGCAAGGGCAGGCAATGACCAGCACGGCCACGGCATTGATGATTGCCGTTTCGATCGGTGCGCCGCTGAGCCACCAGCCCAGCAAGGTGGCCAGCGCCAGCAGTAAAACGACCGGCACGAAGACCTGGCTGACCCGGTCCACCAGTTTCTGGATGGGCGCCTTGCCAGCCTGGGCGTCTTCGACCAGGCGGATAATGCGCGCCAGGACGGTTTCGGTGCCCAGCGCCAGGGTGCGCACCAGCAAGCGGCCTTCGCCATTGATGGCGCCGCCGGTCACCTTGTCGCCTGGTTGCTTGGGCACGGGCAGGCTTTCCCCGCTGATCAGCGCTTCATCGGCATGGCTCTGGCCTTCGACGACTTCACCGTCGACAGGGAAACGTTCGCCGGGCAAGACCCGCACCAGATCGTTCAGGCGCAGGGCGCTGATCGCGACGTCCTGCTCACGGCCATCGATGACTTGCACCGCCCGCTCCGGGCGCAGGGCTTCGAGTGCGCGAATGGCGCTGGCGGTCTGGCGCTTGGCGCGACTTTCCAGGTATTTGCCGAGCAAAACCAGGGCGATGACCACGGCTGAGGCTTCGAAGTACAAGTGCGGCATCTGACCTGCGCCGGCGCGGGCCCACTCATAAAGGCTCAGGCCGTAGCCTGCGCTGGTACCGATCGCCACCAGCAGGTCCATGTTGCCGGCACCGGCCTTGACCGCCTTCCAGGCCGCGACATAGAAGCGGGCACCGAAGATGAGCTGTACCGGGGTTGCCAGGGCAAATTGCGCCCAGGCCGGCAGCATCCAGTGAATGCCGAACGGTTGCAACAGCATCGGCAGCACCAGCGGCAATGCCAGCACAATCGCCAGGCTCAGCGCCCAGCGCTCCTTGCGCAAGCGCTGTTCGACATCTTCGGGTGAGGCGCGATTGTCTTGCGGCAGGGAGGCGCTGTAACCGGCCTGGCTGACAGCGTCGATCAACAGGGCAGGGTCCAGTTGGCCGAGTAGCTGGATATGAGCGCGTTCACTGGCCAGATTGACGCTGACCTGAGCGACGCCAGGCACCTTGGTCAGCGCGCGTTCGACCCGTCCGGCGCAACTTGCGCACGTCATGCCGGCAATTGGCAATTCAATGGTCGCGGATTCGAGCATGGGTGTACCTCCTTGAACAGGCTCCCAGCATCAACCTTGACACATGGGGAAGGTCAAGCCCGGTTCAATACCCCAATCCTGCCTTCTTCAGATACAGGCCGTTTTGACCCATGGCAATCCGATACTTGCTGATCTGGCCGGCACGCAGGTCCAGCGTGGTGTTGTTGTCTGCCTGCTGGATACCCGGCGCGCAGCCGGGCACTTGCCCGGGCAACAAGCGCAGGCGAATGGAAACCCGCCCCGGGGCAAGGTTGAAGGACGTGGATTGTTCCTGGAACAGGCGGCCGGCCAGCTCATCCTGGATATACACGCCGATTTCGCAGGCGGTCGCGATTTCCAGACGCTCCCGGGAAATGATCAGCACGCTATAGTCTTGTGCGGCACTCGCGCCCTGGGGAAGGGCGAACAGGCCAAGCATGCCGATGAGGCTCAGTACTGCCCAGCGCATGAATGAATCTCCTGCTATCGAATCTTGGATGCTGCAGCTTGGCCGAGGCGCGCAACGATTTCCAGCCCGGCAGAAAACAGAAGAACTTGACCTTGACCCTATGGCAAGCCTGAAGCTGGGTCAAACCCTCAACAGGAGCTGGATCCTCATGCAAGTATTCAATGTCCAAGGTATGTCGTGTGGTCACTGTGTCCGTGCGGTCACTCAAGCGGTTAAAAGCCAGGATGAGTCGGCAACGGTCGAAGTCGATCTGGGCAAGGCCCTGGTTCGCGTCGAGAGTTCGTTGAGTGCGGAGCGGATCATCAGCCTGATCAGCGAAGAGGGGTATGAAGTGGCCAAGGCGACGCATTTGTAATTCAAAGAATTTCATGTAGATGGATCCAAGACAGTTAGACTAGCGCTGCCCTGTCTGTTTTGGATTCCTGATGAACCTGAGAATAATCCTGATTCTTGGCGCCCTGAGTGCGTTCGGTCCGTTGGCGATCGACTTTTACCTGCCAGGTTTTCCGGCGATGGCTACGGCTTTTGCCACTGATGAAAAACATATCCAGACAACCCTTGCCGCTTACTTCCTTGGCTTGTCCATCGGGCAGTTGGCCTATGGGCCGGTGGCCGATCGGTTTGGTCGGCGGGTTCCATTGCTGGCAGGGGTGGTGTTGTTTACGCTGGCGTCACTGGCCTGTGCCTATGCGCCGAGCCTGGATGCCCTGATCGTCGCCCGGTTCGTGCAGGCGCTGGGTGGTTGTGCCGGGATGGTGTTGTCGCGGGCGATCGTCAGCGACAAGTGCGATGCGGTGGCTTCGGCCAAAGTGTTCTCGCAACTGATGCTGGTGATGGGCCTGGCACCCATCCTGGCGCCAATGCTGGGCGGTGTGCTGGTCAACCTGTATGGCTGGCAGTCGATCTTTATCGCATTGACCCTGTTCAGTGCCCTGTGTGCGCTGGCAGTGGCACTCGGGTTGCCGGAAAGCCTGCCGGCCAATCAACCTCGTCCACCGTTGTCCGGCGCGCTGCGCCAATATGGGCGGTTGCTCAAGGATAAGGTGTATGTCGGGCACGCCTTGACCGGCGGTATCGTCATGGCCGGGATGTTTGCCTATATCGCCGGGTCGCCTTTTGTCTTCATCAAGCTCTACGGCGTGCCCGCCGAGCATTATGGCTGGCTGTTCGGCACCAACGCGGCGGGTTTCATTCTGGTTGCGCAGATCAATGCACGTTTGCTGGCCAAGCGCGGCCCGGCCTTTCTGTTGGCGCGGACTATCTGGATTTATCTGGCTGCGGGCCTGGTTCTGCTGGGTATCAGCGCCCTGCACACTGAGGCGCTCTGGCCACTGTTGATTCCGCTGTTCATTTGCATCGCCAGCCTTGGCTGCATCATCCCCAATGCATCGGCCTGCGCCATGAGCGGGCAGGGCGCCAGGGCGGGGAGTGCATCGGCATTGCTCGGTTGCCTGCAATTCAGTGTGGCAGCCGGCGCTGCATCCTTGGTGGGCGTGCTGCACGACGGCAGCGCGCTGCCCATGGCACAGGTCATCAGCCTGTGTGGGATATCGGCCGTCACGGTCTCAGTGCTGACGCGACGATTTCAGTTGGCCAGAGGTTAGCGGACGCTAGCTGCGGTATCGGGTGGGGGGCTGTCAGACGGGCTTGCAGGGTCGAGACAAAGGCTCGTGCCTCGGCCTCGCTGCGAAAATTCACCACGTGCTGGTCCAGGCGGACCTGCCATTGACTGCCCTGGTTTGATGCCGAAACGAGGATATTCATTGCTGATTTCCTTTAGTTGGCAAGGCTGCAAGTTTAGACCCGGGATCAGACAATGGAGTGGTCCAGGAGAACTGCCGGACTGACGGTCAGGCCCGCGTTCGATCAACGCGGGCCTGACGAAATTTGTGATGCGGATCAAAAGCCTTCCAGTACGATTTTACCCTTTGCTGCACCGCTTTCCAGCAGTGCGTGTGCGCGTCGCAAGTTCGCGGCATTGATAGTGCCGAAATGCTGACCCACGGTCGTTTTCAGGGTGCCGGCGTCGATCAGTTCAGCGACGCGGTTGAGCAGCTTGTGCTGTTCGAGCATGTCCGGGGTTTCGAACAGCGAGCGGGTGTACATGAACTCCCAGTGCAACGACAGGCTCTTGCGCTTGAGCTTGGTTACATCCAGCAGTTTCGGGTCGTCTATCAGTCCCAGCTTGCCCTGTGGCGCCAGGGCCTCGACCAGTTGATCGAAGTGCTGGTCGGTCTGGGTCAGGCTGGCAACATGCGTCACCTGGGCCAACCCCTGGCGCTTGAGTTCCTCGGCCAGCGGCTGGCTGTGGTCGAGCACCAGGTCAGCGCCCAGCTCACGCACCCAGGCCATGGTTTGCGGGCGAGACGCGGTGCCGATGACTTTCAGGCCGGTCAGTTGTCTGGCCAATTGCGTGAGGATCGATCCCACGCCACCGGCGGCTCCGACGATCAGTAGGCTCTGGCCCTGATCGGATTGGCTTTCGCTGATCTGCAAGCGTTCGAAGAGCAGTTCCCAGGCCGTGATCGCGGTCAACGGCAGCGCGGCGGATTCGGCGAAACCCAGCGACCTGGGCATGTGCCCGACAATTCGCTCATCGACAACATGCAATTGGCTGTTGCCACCCGCCCGGGCAATGGAGCCGGCGTAGAACACCTTGTCGCCAGGCTGGAACAGGCTGACTTCGCTACCCACCGCCTTGACCACGCCGGCGACGTCCCAACCCAGTACCTTGGCTGATCCCGCCTCGGGCTGGACGTTCTGGCGTACTTTAGTGTCCACCGGGTTGACCGAGATGGCTTTGACTTCGACCAACAGGTCGCGTGGGCCGGCGACAGGCTCTGGCAGCTCGATATCTTGCAGCGAGGCCGGGTCCGTGATGGGGAGGGAGTGGAAGTAGGCGATGGCTTTCATGCAAATGCTCCAGGGGGCTGTGCCGTGAGGTAGTGAAGCGCAATGGACTGATGATTGGCTAATTCACTTTCCGATAAAAGCCACTAATACTGCAGGCTCTTTCAATATTATTTTGAAAATGGGCGGGTGCTTCGAGGTGTTGCGATTCGATGATTTGCAGTTGTTCGTGCGTGCTACGGAACTGGGCAGCCTGTCTGCCGCTGCGCGGATCATGGACATGTCGCCCGCGGTGGCCAGTGCGGCGCTCAAGCGTATCGAGCAACAACTGGGGGCCCGCTTGCTTGCCCGCTCAACGCGCAGCCTGCGTTTGACGGCCCAGGGCGAAGGGTTTCTAGAGTATGCCCGGGCGGCCTTGAACAGCCTGGACGAAGGGCGGCGCCTGCTCGATCGCGGTCAGGAGCAGGTCAGCGGCGTGTTGCAACTGTCCGCACCTTCGGATTTCGGCCGCAACGTGCTGTTGCCCTGGCTGGACGAATTCCAGCGCCAACACCCGAAGCTGACGGTGCGCCTGTTGTTGGGTGACCGCATAGCCGATCTTTTTCGCCAGCCGGTGGATATCGCCCTGCGCTACGGGGACCCGGAGGACTCCAGTCTGGTGGCCTTGCCCATTGCCAGTGACAATCGCCGGGTGCTCTGCGCCTCTCCAGACTACCTCGCCCGGCACGGCGAGCCGCGAGAAGTCGCCGATCTGGCGCAGCATAATTGCCTGTTGTACATGCTGGGTGACCGGGTCCATGACCATTGGCGCTTTCATGATGGTCAGCGTGAGTTCGGTTTGACGGTCAGCGGCAATCGATTTTCCGATGATGCCGATGTGGTTCGGTTGTGGGCGCTCTCAGGGACAGGGGTGGCTTACAAGTCGTGGCTGGATGTGGCTGGTGATGTAAAGGCCGGGCGACTCAAGGTGCTGCTGCCGACGCTGCGGTGCGAGCGGGCTCCCCTGATGTTGCTGTGTCCCCACCGTGCCCAGCTGAGTAAACCGGTCAGACTGCTGCATGACATGCTCAAGGCTCATTGCGAGACGTTGTTGATGCAGGCGCCCGGTCGTTAATTCGGAGTAGCTTGTAGGATATGTGTGCTTTTAATTGGGGAAATAACGAAGGCTACTAGGGTAGTCTGTTAGATCAGCAGTAATGGGTGCTTTTTTGTGGTTTTTTGCATGCGGTATTTTTTGCCTGTTTTATATACCTTGCGTGTAGGCTTTTCCTACTTGCAAGCATATCCGGTTTTATTTGGCGGGGCTGCAAAGGTCCGAGTTAGAAGGCTTTGGGTGAAAGGCTTGGCAGGTTGGTAAAATATTGTTTCCTCAGTGCTTTGGCGTATCTGCGACAGAGGGCGGGTAACAAAGCCTGCGACTGATTTTTTTCGTTCGATTGTATATAAGTGTGCAGGCTTATACTGGTCGGGCAGCGATTGCCAGCAAGAGGTTTTTCCATGGCAGTGGACATGCCAAAGGGTCATTAGTTTTTTTATTTTGGCTGTCCATATTATAAAGCCGGTTTTTTGCTGGCGCTGTTCATGTGGCTGTTCAATACATGCCATAGACAAATGTTTTAACAGGGAGTGAAGCATGGAACATATACCTTGTATCAGCCAGATTGCGACGCTTTTGGCAGATCCCAAACGCAGCGCAATGATATGGGCCTTAATCGATGGAACTGCGCGGGCTGCCGAGGAACTGGCTTCTCTGGCGGGATTGAGTCCTTCATCGGCCAGTGCACATTTGGCGCGGTTATCGGCAGGGGGGTTATTGAAGCGAGAAGCTCGAGGCCGACAGCGGTTCTTTCGTCTGGCGGCGCCAGAGGTCGGTGTTGCCGTCGAGGCCCTGGCCAGTGTTTCTGTTGCCAGTAATGCCCCGCAGTGCGCTATCGACGCAAATCTGGAATTGCAAGAGGCCACGGTTTCCATGCGTAGAGCGCGTATCTGCAGGGATCATTTGAGTGGCGAATTGGCGGCTGATTTGTATCAGCGTTTGATTGATGCCCGCTGGATCGAGTCGCTGGATAATCGGATTGAGGTCACGGTCAAAGGCAGTCTGGAGTTGGCCACTTACGGCATTTATACCCAGGCCTTGGCGCGGCGCGAAAAGCAGACCCTATGCACCTGTTGCAGCGATTGGAGCGATAGGCGTCCCCATCTGGGTGGTGCGCTGGGGAGCAGTTTGCTGAAACTGTTCATCCAGTCCGGTTGGTTGAAGCTCAATGATGACAGCCGGGCCGTTCAGGTCACGGCGGCAGGATTGAAGGAGATCAGCAATATAGCCCGGCTCGACGAGTGTGCGTTATCTGAAGAGCCGGCCGTCATCTATCAGGTCCAGGCCCGATTACAGGCACCGGCTTGAAGCCCCGGTAGACCCGACGCCCCGTCGGGGGACGTCGGTCAGTTCAGCTCAAGGCTTGACCAGGCGGGCGTCCAGGCTGTTCTGGGCCAGGCGTCTGGCCTGATCTTCAGTCATGCCCAGGTGAGTATGCAGGGCGTGGAAGTTTTCGGTCACATAGCCTCCGAAGTAGGCCGGATCATCGGAGTTGACCGTCACTTTCACGCCACGCTCGAGCATATCGAGAATGTTGTGCTGACTCATGTGGTCGAAAACGCACAGTTTGGTGTTGGACAGCGGGCAAACCGTCAGCGGGATCTGCTCGTCGATGATTCGCTGCATCAGCCGTTCGTCTTCGATGGCACGCACACCATGATCGATTCGTTGGATCTTGAGCAGGTCGAGGGCTTCCCAGATGTACTCGGGTGGGCCTTCTTCACCGGCATGGGCGACAGTCAGGAAACCTTCGCTGCGAGCACGGTCGAAAACACGCTGGAATTTGCTGGGCGGGTGTCCCATTTCCGAGCTGTCGAGCCCGACGGCTACGAACGCGTCGCGAAACGGTAGTGCCTGATCCAGTGTTTTCTGGGCCTCATCTTCGCTCAGGTGACGCAGGAAGCTCAGGATCAGGCCGCTGCTGATGCCCAGTTGCTCCTTGCCATCCTTCAGCGCGCGGGTGATTCCGTTCAGTACCACTTCAAAGGCGATGCCGCGATCGGTGTGGGTCTGCGGGTCGAAGAACGGCTCGGTGTGAATGACGTTTTGCGCCTTGCAACGTTGCAGGTACGCCCAGGTCAGGTCGTAGAAGTCCTGCTCGGTGCGCAGTACGTCTGCACCCCGGTAGTAGAGATCGAGAAATTCTTGCAGGTTGTTGAAGGCATAGGCCGCCCGCAGGGTTTCAACATCATTCCACGGCAAGGCGATCCTGTTGCGTTCGGCCAGGGCGAACAGCAATTCGGGCTCCAGCGAACCTTCCAGGTGCAGGTGCAGTTCGGCCTTGGGCAGGGCGTTCAGCCATTCGTACATATAGGTGTCTCATCAGGTGCATATCGGACCATTCTACAGTGCATGTAGTCCTCGTTCCCACGCTCTGCGTTGGAATGCCCCTTGCAGCGCTCTGCGCTGCATTCGGTGGGTCGACGCAGAGCGTCTGGCGCGGCATTCCTTTGCTGCGCGTGGGAACGAGGTAGTCGGGAGAGGCTACAGTCTCTATCGGAGTGCAACGACTCGGGGCCTTCGATGTTCAGATTACTCAGCCAAGAAACCTTCCTGCTGCTGGCCGTGTTCATGGCCCTGCTGGCCTACCCGCTGGAGCCCTGGTTGCTCGGGCAAGGGCATGGCATTGCGCTGGCCGGCGGGGTGGTGTTGGTAGCGGCTATCGTCTGCGCGTCGATGCGAGTTGCCCAGCACGCCGAATTCCTCGCCGAAAAGGTCGGAGACCCCTACGGCACCATGATCCTGACCCTGGCGGCGGTGCTGGTGGAAGTGGTGATCCTGGCGATCATGATGAGTAACGAGGCATCGAAGACGCTGGTACGCGATACCATCTATTCGGCGGTGATGCTCGACATCAATGGAATTCTCGGCCTGGCCGCGCTGATGGGCGGCCTCAAGCATGGCGAGCAGCCCTACAACGACGATTCGGCACGCACCTACGGCGTCATGATCATGACAGCCATGGGCGTATCGATGGTGGTGCCGGAGTTCATTCCCAAGGAGGTCTGGCGAGTTTATTCAGCCTTCACCATCGGCGCCATGGTGGTGCTGTACGCCTTGTTCCTGCGCATGCAGGTCGGGCCGCACAGTTACTTCTTCAGCTACAGCTATCCACAGAAAAGACGACGAAATCCATCCGACCAAGGTCCGCCGGTCAACCAGGCGCGCTCGATCGGCATTCTGGTATTTGGCCTGGTGGTGATCGGCGCTTTGGCCGAAGTAATGTCCAAAACACTGGACTATGGCCTGGAAGGCAGTGGTGCACCGCCGGTATTGACGGCCATTGTGGTGGCGGCGATTTCCGCCGCACCGGAAATACTGACGGCCTTGCACGCGGCGCTGGCCAATCGCATGCAGTCGGTGGTCAATATCGCGCTGGGCGCATCACTGTCCACCGTGATCCTGACGGTGCCGGTGATGGAAGCCATGGCGCTCTATACTGGCCAGCCTTTTCAGATGGCCATGACTCCCGTGCAGACGGTGATGGTCTTCATCACCCTGATCGTCAGCGCAATCAACCTCAACGATGGCGAAACTAACGCCATCGAAGGGATGACCCATTTTGTGCTGTTCGCCACCTTCATCATGCTGGCGATACTGGGGTTATAAAGAACCTCAGCCGGAAATCAGTTCGCGGGCGGCCTGGCGGTGATCGGCAATCAGTTGCTTGATATCCAGCCCCACGACTTCCCCATCGACCACGCGCCATTCGCCGCCGACCATGACCCGGTCGGCCCGGTCCGCACCACACAGCAACAGCGCCGAGATCGGGTCGTGGCTGCCGGAAAAACGCAGCTCGTCGAGTTTGAACAACGCCAGGTCGGCCTGTTTGCCCACGGCCAACTCGCCGATGTCGGTGCGCCCGAGCAGTTGCGCCGAGCCCTTGGTGGCCCAGCCGAGCACGCGTTCCGGGGTGATGGCTTCGGCACCATAGCGCAGGCGCTGAATGTACAGCGCCTGGCGTGCCTCGAGAATCATATTGGAGGCATCGTTGGACGCCGAGCCATCCACCCCCAGACCCAACGGCGCTCCTGCATCGGTCAGTTCGATGGTTGGGCAGATACCGGAAGCCAGGCGCATGTTCGAGCTCGGGCAATGGCAAATACCCGTACGGGCGGCACCCAGGCGGGCGATTTCGTCCGGGTTGAAGTGGATGCCGTGTGCCAGCCAGGTGCGCGGACCGAGCCAGCCGACGCTGTCCAGGTAATCCACGGTGCGCAGGCCGAAGCGTTGCAGGCAGAACTCTTCTTCGTCGAGGGTTTCGGCCAGGTGGGTGTGCAGGCGCACGTCGAGCGCTTCGGCCAGTTCGGCACTGGCGCGCATGATCTCGGGCGTCACCGAGAACGGCGAGCAAGGCGCCAGGGCAATCTGGATGCGAGCACCCTCGCCGCGCTCGTGGTAGGTCTCGATCAAGCGCTGGCTGTCGGCCAGGATGACTTCACCCTGCTGTACCGTCTGCTGCGGTGGCAACCCGCCGTCTGCTTCGCCAAGGCTCATCGAACCACGGGTCAGCATGGCACGCATGCCCAGCTCGCGGACGGTCTCGACCTGCACGTCGATGGCGTTTTCCAGGCCATCAGGGAACAGGTAATGATGGTCGGCCGCCGTGGTGCAACCCGACAGCAACAGTTCGGTCAGGGCCACGGTGCTGGCCAGCTTGAGCTTGGCCGGGGTCAACCGCGCCCAGACCGGGTAGAGGGTCTTGAGCCATGGGAACAGCGGTTGGTTGACCACCGGGGCCCAGGCACGGGTCAGGGTCTGATAGAAGTGGTGGTGGGTGTTGATCAGGCCGGGCAGCACCACGTGTTCACGGGCATCGAAGACCTGTGTGCAGGGGCTGGAGGGTTGTTGACCAAGGGCGAGGACTTCGCGGATGACGCCGTTTTCCAGCACCAGGCCGCCACGGGCGTCGAGGGTGTTGGCGGTGAAAATGGCCAGGGGGTTTTTTAACCAGATGCGGGTCGCAGGCATTTTGCCGGCTCCTCTGAAAGTGGGTTCAGGTTCGCCAGCTCAGTGTTGCCCTGTCTGCTGATCCAGGTCCGCCGCGGGGGCGAGGCATTCAGTCTACTGCCTCGCTGCGGCGGATTCAATTCACGGGCTTACCAAACCAGGCTGTCGCCCTTGTAGTTGATAAACCAGAGCCCACCCTTGCCGGCATAGGCCTTGACCTGTTCAACCAGGCCGGCGGTGCTGGTGTCGATGTCCAGGTCCGCGCCTTCGCCGCCCATGTCGGTCTTGACCCAGCCCGGGTGCATGGCCAGCACGGTCACGCTCGGGTCGCTCAGTTGGGTGGCGAAGGTATTGGTCATGGAGTTGAGCGCTGCCTTGCTGGCCTTGTACAGCGCCAGCTCCGGAGCGTCGGGGATGGTGATGCTGCCCAGCACCGAACTCATGAAGGCGATGACCCCGGTATCGCTGCGTACCTGCCCGGCGAAGCGCTGGGCCAGACGAATCGGAGCGATGGCATTGGTCATGAACAGTTCGCCGATGTCCTGCTGTCGGGCAACTTCGGCGTCCTGCTCGGCCGGGCCCTTGATCCCGGCGTTGACGAACAATAGATCGAAAACCTGGTCCTGCAGTTCGACACCCAATTGATCCAGTTGCTGGCGATCGTTCATGTCCAGCGTTTTGATCTGTACGCCGGGCAGTGCGAGCAGGGCATCGGCCTTTTGTGGATCGCGCACGGTGGCAGTGACCTGCCAGCCGTCTTCGAGCAGATGCTTGACGAGGCCCAGGCCAAGTCCACGGGAGGCTCCGATGATCAAAGCGGTTTTTACAGCAGTCATGATGAAAATCCCTATGTCACAGGCTGATGGTGGACACACTGCCTCAGCAGTCGGCGTCAGTAAATGTCGAAATGCTCTGGTTAAAAAACGTACAGGTAGCGCCGAGCGCTGCTCGACAAGCCATTGGCACAGGCGTGCACGGGTTATCCACAGAATGCTCCACAGTATCTGTGTGCAAGCGAAAGGGCTGGGTATAAGTGCCCATCAGCTATGTTCCAAATGCGATATACGCCCCTAAGCGTCTGATTTTCAGGCGTTTCGAGCCTTGTCATCAAATCTTGATCAAAATCTGATCGCTTGGCTGAAGGCCACGCGGATCAAGGCCTGCAGCTGAATGTGCAGAGCTTATCCACAGCCGGGTGCACAGTAGGTGTGGGCAATTGTTAAACGTTTGCGGCAACGCGCTGCAAGAGGATGCGACCACGACTGAGGTCGGCCAGTTGTCGTTGCAGGGGTTCGATGCAGGCCTCACCCAGCGCCAGCTCAAGATCGACGCCGTTGCCGGTAAAGGTTTCATTCGTGACCAGGCCATCGAGCTCGGCCAGGCGGATTTTCAACAGGGCCAATTCATTGAAGCCGCAGTTGCAGGTAACAGCGACTCGACTGACCAGAAGGCGTTTTTCAGCTTGTTGCAGGCATTTGTTGGCGCCGCCGCCATAAGCGCGAGCAAGGCCGCCGGTGCCCAGTTGGATGCCGCCATACCAGCGAATGACCAGTACCACGACCTGATCGCAGTCCTGCGCTTCGATTGCCGCCAGGATCGGCCGGCCTGCCGTACCGCCTGGCTCGCCGTCGTCGGTGCTGCGGTACTGGTCGCCGAGCTTCCAGGCCCAGCAGTTATGCGTGGCATCGGGCTCGCTCAAGCGCGCGATGAAGTCCTGAGCCTCGGCGATGCTGGTAATCGGGGCGGCGAAGGTGATAAAGCGGCTCTTGCGAATCTCTTCGCGATACTCGCAAGGGCCGAGCAGGGTAGAGGGCATGTGCAGGTCAGCTATCGGTTGGCGGGGTCAGGCCGCAGCCTTTGAGAATGATGTGGACAAGATTGTTGCTGGCTTCTTCCATGTCTTGCTTGGTCAGACGACTGCGGCCAGTCACCCGGCAGATCTGGGCGGCGAAGTCGGCATAGTGTTGTGTGCTGCCCCAAAGCAGGAAAATCAGGTTTACCGGATCGACCGAGTCCATTTTGCCAGCATTGATCCACGCCTGGAACACTCCGGCACGTTCCTGAAACCAGGTACGGTAATCCTGGTTGAAGTACTCGTTCAAACATTCGCCCCCGCTGATGATCTCCATGGCGAAAACGCGCGAAGCTTGCGGATTGCGCCGGGAAAACTCCATCTTGGCGCGGATGTAGCTGTTCAATGCCTGGGCGGGGTCGTCGTCGGCACTCAAGGTATTGAAGGTACTGTCCCACAACTCGAGGATGTTGCTCAGAACTGCGATGTACAGGCCCAGTTTGTTGGTGAAGTAATAGTGCAGGTTGGCCTTGGGCAGCCCGACATTCAGCGCAATGGTGTTCATGCTGGTGCCCTTGTAGCCGTGGCGGGCGAACTCGTTCTCGGCGGCCTTGATAATGGCTTCTTCGTTCTTCTGGCGGATTCGACTGGCAGGTTTACCGATGGCTTGGGCGCGATGCGCCGGGACTTCTAAGGTCATGGGCGGTTCCGAACAGGTCGTGTGGGGAGCATCAGGTGCACTGATAGCGCACCCCAAGGCAACAGACAAGCACTTAAACTGTCAGCGTGTGGCGGCCAGGCTCTCGAGAAAGCTTTCGAGTACCAGGTGCGGGCGTCGACCCTTGCGGGTTACCCAGCAAAGGTTCAGGTCATAGAAGCGCTCGCTGGCCTTGAGGGCACGCAAGCGTCCCTGCTGTACCCAGAAGCTGGCGTAATGGTCCGGTAAATAGCCGATATAGCGCCCGGTCAGGATCAGGAACGCCATGCCTTCACGGTCCGAGGCACTGGCTGTGCAATTGAGCGTCTGATAAAGGGCCTGGATTTCGGCGGGCAGGCGGAAGGTCGGGGCGATCGCATCCTGGGCATTGAGCCGATCATCGGCAAGCTGGTTGTCATCGACATAAAACAGCGGATGACCGACGGCGCAGTACAACAGCGAACGTTCGCCATACAGAAATTCGTATTCAAGCCCCGACAGGGGGCTTGCCTGGGGTACCACGCCGACGTGCAGGCTGCCGTCGAGTACGCCTTGCTCGACCTGGCTGGGGGCAATCATGCGGATCTGGATGCGCACGTCCGGGCCGCGGTCCTTGAGTTGGGCCAGGGCATGGGTGATACGCATGTGTGGCAGGGTGACCAGGTTATCGGTCAGACCGATATTCAGTTCGCCGCGCAGGTGTTGGTGCAGGCCATTGACCTCCGTGCGAAAGCTTTCCAGGGCACCGAGCAATTGCAGAGCCGATTGATAGACTTCGCGCCCTTCTTCGGTCAGCGAGAAGCCTGCACGACCGCGTTGGCACAGCCGCAGGCCAAGACGTTGTTCGAGATCGCTCATTTGCTGGCTGATGGCCGAACGGCCAATCCCCAGTACGTTCTCTGCCGCCGAGAAGCCGCCGCACTCCACCACGCTGCGAAAGATCTTCAACAAACGAATATCAAAATCACTGACTTGCGCGAGGGCTTCCTGACGACGACTCATAGTTTAGTGACCGGCTAACTGAAGGTTAGAAAAGTAGGATTTTCCAGACTTTATCCTCGTGACAACGTAGCAGCAACAACGCTTGTCAATAAAACTGCATAACACCTTGCGAGGTTTTGCTCATGAATTTGCCCGAAAACGCTCCTGTCGGTCTGGCCAGCCAGCTCAAGCTCGATGCGCACTGGATGCCCTACACCGCCAACCGCAATTTCCAGCGTGATCCACGTCTGATCGTGGCCGCCGAGGGCAGCTACCTGACCGACGACAAGGGCCGCAAGATCTATGACGCCCTGTCTGGCCTGTGGACCTGCGGCGCCGGTCACACCCGCAAGGAAATCCAGGAAGCCGCAGCGCGCCAGCTGGGTGTGCTCGATTACTCGCCAGCCTTCCAGTTCGGCCACCCGCTGTCGTTCCAGCTGGCCGAGAAAATCACTGACCTGACCCCGGGCAACCTCAATCACGTCTTCTATACCAACTCCGGTTCCGAGTGCGCCGACACTGCGGTGAAGATGGTGCGTGCCTACTGGCGCCTGAAAGGCCAGGCGACCAAGACCAAATTGATCGGCCGTGCCCGTGGCTATCACGGCGTGAACATTGCCGGTACCAGCCTGGGTGGCGTCAATGGCAACCGCAAGATGTTCGGCCAGTTGCTGGACGTCGACCACATTCCTCACACCGTACTGCCAGGCAATGCCTTCTCCAAAGGCATGCCGGAAGAGGGCGGTATCGCCCTGGCCGACGAAATGCTCAAGCTGATCGAGCTGCATGACGCTTCGAATATCGCCGCGCTGATCGTCGAGCCCCTGGCCGGCTCCGCTGGCGTGCTGCCACCACCGAAGGGTTACCTCAAGCGCCTGCGCGAGATCTGCGACCAGCACAACATCCTGCTGATCTTCGACGAAGTGATCACCGGCTTCGGTCGCATGGGGGCAATGTTCGGTGCCGACGCCTTCGGCGTTACCCCAGACCTGATGTGCATCGCCAAGCAGGTCACCAACGGCGCCATCCCGATGGGCGCGGTGATCGCCAGCAGCGAGATCTACCAGACCTTCATGAACCAGCCGACCCCGGAATACGCTGTGGAATTCCCGCACGGCTACACCTACTCGGCTCACCCGGTCGCTTGCGCCGCAGGCCTGGCCGCACTGGACCTGCTGCAGAAGGAAAACCTGGTGCAACAGGCCGCCGAGCTGGCGCCGCACTTCGAGAGCGTGCTGCACGGCATCAAAGGCGCGAAGAATGTCATCGACATCCGCAACTACGGCCTGGCCGGCGCAATCCAGATCGCTGCCCGCGATGGCGACGCGATCGTGCGCCCTTACGAAGCCGGCATGAAGCTGTGGAAAGCCGGTTTCTACGTGCGCTTCGGCGGCGACACCCTGCAGTTCGGGCCAACCTTCAACAGCAAGCCACAAGAGCTCGACCGCCTGTTCGACGCCGTTGGCGAAGTGCTGAACCAGATCGACTGATGACCTCTTTGTGTGACGGGGGCGAGCCGACTCTCCCTCGAACAACCCCCTTTAGGAGTTTTGCATGAGCACTATCCAGCACCTGATCAATGGCGACCTGGTCAGCGGCAGCGACCGCACCGCTGACGTTTTCAACCCGTCGACCGGCCAGGCCATTCATAAAGTGCCTCTGGCAAGCCGTGCCACCATGCAACAGGCCATCGATGCCGCCAAGGCTGCGTTCCCGGCCTGGCGCAACACCCCGCCAGCCAAGCGTGCCCAGGTAATGTTCCGCTTCAAGCAACTGCTGGAGCAGAACGAAGCTCGCATCGCTCAACTGATCAGCGAAGAACACGGCAAGACCCTGGAAGACGCCGCCGGTGAATTGAAGCGCGGTATCGAGAACGTCGAGTACGCCTGTGCCGCTCCGGAAGTTCTGAAGGGCGAATATACCCGCAACGTCGGACCGAATATCGACGCCTGGTCCGACTTCCAGCCGCTGGGCGTGGTTGCCGGTATCACCCCGTTCAACTTCCCGGCCATGGTGCCGCTGTGGATGTATCCACTGGCCATTGCCTGCGGTAACTGCTTCATCCTCAAGCCGTCGGAGCGAGATCCGAGCTCCACGCTCTATATTGCACAGCTGATGCACGAAGCCGGTTTGCCCAATGGCGTGCTCAACGTCGTGCACGGCGACAAGGAAGCGGTCGATGCGCTGATCGAAGCGCCGGAAGTCAAAGCCCTGAGCTTTGTCGGCTCGACCCCAATCGCCGAGTACATCTACAGCGAAGGCACCAAGCGCGGCAAGCGCGTGCAGGCACTGGGCGGGGCGAAGAACCACGCGGTGCTGATGCCCGATGCCGACCTGGACAACGCCGTGAGCGCACTGATGGGCGCAGCCTACGGTTCGTGCGGCGAGCGTTGCATGGCGATCTCGGTTGCCGTTTGCGTGGGTGACCAGGTGGCCGACGCACTGGTTGCCAAGCTGATTCCCCAGGTCAAGGCGCTGAAAATCGGTGCAGGCACTTCCTGCGGCCTGGACATGGGCCCACTGGTGACCGGCCAGGCGCGCGACAAGGTAGCCGGCTACGTGGACGACGGCGTGAAGGCCGGCGCCAAGCTGGTGGTCGATGGCCGTGGCCTGGTGGTACCGGGTAACGAAGAAGGCTTCTTCCTGGGTGGCTGCCTGTTCGACAACGTCACCCCTGAAATGCGCATCTATAAAGAAGAGATCTTCGGCCCGGTTCTGTGCGTCGTTCGCGTGAACAGCCTGGAAGAAGCCATGCAGCTGATCAACGATCACGAGTATGGCAACGGTACCTGCATCTTCACTCGTGACGGTGAAGCGGCGCGTCTGTTCTGTGACGAAATCGAAGTCGGCATGGTCGGCGTCAACGTGCCGCTGCCTGTACCGGTCGCTTACCACAGCTTCGGCGGCTGGAAGCGTTCGCTGTTTGGTGACCTGCATGCCTACGGCCCGGATGGCGTGCGCTTCTATACCCGCCGCAAGGCGATCACCCAGCGTTGGCCGCAGCGCGCCAGCCATGAGGCTTCGCAATTCGCGTTCCCAAGCTTGTAAGTAGCAGTACGCAGTAAAGGAAGGGGGGGGGCCGCAAGGCCCACCCCCTTTGCTTTTATAGGGTGTTTTGGCTTTTATGACACTTTGTTGAATTTAAGTGTTGACGCCCTCCTGAATCTCTCTATAATTCGCCCCACTTCCGGCGCAGACGAAACGGAAAACTCCTTGAGAATCAAAGAGTTAACCGAAGTAAGCAGCGAGGAGGCAGCTTCGATCTCCTGATCGAAAGCGGTGAAAAAGGTGGTTGACAGCGGTTCCAAACGCTGTAAAATTCGCCTCCCGCTGACGAGTGATCGAGGCGAGTCAAGTGTTTGAAGTTGTTAGAGATTCTCTGAAAAAACTTCAAAATAAACGCTTGGCAGGGGACGGGGAAGGCGGAGGTGGCG
>NZ_VXCP01000024.1 GCF_011355085.1 Pseudomonas akapageensis
CAGTGGCATGACGCCAGTGGCTGCGGCGAAGGCGACCAGGCCGGAACCGGCCGGGAAGGAGATGCCGATCGGGAAACGGGTGTGCGAGTCGCCGCCGGTGCCGACGGTGTCCGGCAGCAGCATGCGGTTCAGCCAGCTGTGGATGATGCCGTCGCCTGGACGCAGGGACACGCCGCCACGGGTGCGGATGAAATCCGGCAGGGTGTGGTGGGTGGTGACGTCGATCGGCTTCGGATAGGCCGCGGTGTGGCAGAACGACTGCATGACCAGGTCGGCGGAGAAGCCCAGGCAGGCCAGGTCTTTCAGCTCGTCACGGGTCATCGGGCCAGTGGTGTCCTGGGAGCCGACGGTGGTCATCTTCGGTTCGCAGTAGGTGCCAGGGCGTACGCCCTTGCCAACTGGCAGGCCGCAGGCCTTGCCGACCATTTTCTGTGCCAGGGTGTAGCCCTTGCCGGTGTCGACCGGGGCTTCAGGCAGCTTGAACAGGTCGGTTGGGCCCAGGCCCAGCTCGGCGCGCGCCTTCTCGGTCAGGCCACGGCCGACGATCAGCGGAATACGGCCACCGGCGCGGACTTCGTCCAGCAGAACCGGGGTCTTCATTTCGAAGGTGGTGATGACTTCGTCGGTACCGTGCTTGCAGACCTTGCCGGCGTGCGGGTACAGGTCGATCACGTCGCCCATGTGCATGTTCGACACATCGAATTCGATCGGCAGGGCGCCGGCGTCTTCCATGGTGTTGTAGAAGATCGGGGCGATCTTGGAGCCGAAGCAGAAACCGCCGGCGCGCTTGTTCGGCACGTACGGAATGTCGTCGCCGAAGAACCACAGTACCGAGTTGGTGGCCGATTTACGCGAGGAACCGGTACCGACCACGTCACCGACGTAGGCGATAGGGAAGCCCTGGCCGCGCATTTCTTCGATCTGCTTCATCGGGCCGGTGACGCCTTGCTCGTCCGGCACGATGCCGTCACGGGCCATTTTCAGCATGGCCAGGGCGTGCAGCGGGATATCAGGGCGCGACCAGGCGTCCGGGGCAGGGGACAGGTCGTCGGTGTTGGTTTCGCCGGTGACCTTGAACACGCGCAGGCTGATCTTGTCGGCCAGGGTCGGGCGGTTCTTGAACCACTCGCCGTCGGCCCAGGATTGCAGCACGGCCTTGGCGTTGACATTGCCGGCCTTGGCTTTCTCGGCCACGTCGTGGAACGCATCGAACATCAGCAGGGTGTGCTTGAGCTGTTCGGCGGCAACAGGTGCCAGCTCGGCGTCGTCCAGCAGCGAGACCAGGGTGGCGATGTTGTAACCGCCTTGCATGGTGCCCAGCAGCTCAACGGCGCGCTTTTTATCGATCAGTGGGGACTTGGCTTCACCTTTGGCCACGGCGGACAGGAAACCGGCCTTGACGTAGGCGGCTTCGTCCACTCCTGGTGGAACGCGGTTGGTGATCAGGTCGACGAGGACGGCTTCTTCGCCAGCAGGAGGATTCTTCAGCAGCTCGACCAGGCCGGCTGTTTGTTCGGCGTTCAGCGGCTGGGGCACGATACCCAGGGCGGCACGCTCTTCGATGTGTTTGCGGTAGGCTTCAAGCACAGTTATTACCCTCATCAGTGGTCCCAAATGGGTTTCCGGGACGCTCATCCAGAAATTCAAGTACCCATGCGCTGCGTGGCTTTTTGGGCCGCTTAGCCAGGGTTACAGGAAATCCTTACAGAAGCTGCTTTCAAAGTTTTACGCCTGCAGAACGGAAGGCTGATGAGGGCTGGCTCGGGACATTCGAGGGGGAATCTCCCGGGCCAACACCGTTCTGCTGGATCAACTGTGCTTCGTGACGCTTTGAAAACAGCTTCCAACGGACATTTGGCGCCTAAAAAGGCTGCATGATTCTACGGTAAAAACTCGATAAAGGTAAGTTGCCTGGGCAGACTTCTGGCGTGACCCTCGTTAGACAAAGGGCTAACATGGGCGCTTGTACCATCGCTCAGCACCTTTTCTCATGTCCAACCAATCCATCAAAACGCCGTGTGTCGGCCTTTGTTCCACCGTGTACGGGGATCTTGTGTGCCGTGGTTGCAAGCGCTTTCACCACGAAGTGATCAACTGGAACGGCTACAACGAGGATGAAAAGCGTGCGGTGTGGTTGCGCCTGGAGCAATTGCTGGTGCAGGTGATGGCGGCCAAGCTTGAAGTGTTCGACCCTGCGAAACTGCGCCAGCAGCTCGAACAACGCCAGATCCGCTTCGTGCCCCATCAGTCGGAATATTGCTGGGCCTACCAGTTGATTGCCCGGGGGGCGCGGGTGATCAACCAGCTCGAGGCCTACGGCATGGTGCTGCTGCCGGAGTTTCGCGACTGGGAATTGCCGCAGTTGCGTGATGCCATTGATCGGGAATTTTTCCTGCTGTCGGAGGCGCATTATCAGCGGTATATCGCGCCGGGGTTTTTGCAGGATGCCTTGGGGTAGGCCTTCACGGCCTCATCGCCGGCACACCAGATGATCAATGATCTCCTGGGTCTTGAGCACCAGCACATCACTCTCCAACTGATCGAGCACCACTTCGGCGGTATTGCCGATCAGGGCGCCTGATATGCCCCTGCGCGCCACGGTTCCGATCACCGTCACGGCAGTGCCCAACTTGTGTGCGGTGAAGGGAATCAACACGTCCGCCGGCCCTTCGGCAATGTGCAAATGAGCGTCATCCACGTCGAATTCGGCCTGGAACGCCTGGCACTGTTCCCGATAGCGCGCTTCGATGGTCTCCTTGAGTTGATACACGGGGTCCGCGGCTGACAGCATCGGCGAGGGGTGCGCGCTGATCACATGGAGTTCGGCCTTCGCCAGGCTGGCGATGTCGTAACCATGGTCAATGATATTGGCATGCAGGTGGCGGTGTTCTTCATCATTGTTGCCGACATCCACACAGGCCAGGATCACGCCGCCAGTCCAGGGCTTGTCGGTCTTGACCATCAGCACGGCGCAGGGGCATTTGCGCAGCAGCTTCCAGTCGTCCGGCGTGAGCAAGGCCTTTTTCAGCGGGCTGTCGGGGCGATGCTGCTTGATCACCAGTTCGCAGCCTTCGGCCTGTTGCACGGTGACCACGGTTTCGACCAGGGAGTGGTGCCAGGACTGCTCGACCGTGGCGTCGTAGCCATCGTCGAGCATTTCGTTTTTCAGGAAGGCGAGCTGTGCGCTGTGGTCCTGGGTCTTGTCGCACATCAGCAGGTGCAGGCGGGCCTGGGTGGCTTTGGCGATCAGTTTCGCCCGGTTGAGTGCCAGGCCATGGGTGTGCTCGGGGTCGAGTATCACCAAAATGGTTTTGACATCTTGCATGATCGTGATCTCCCTAAACGTGGCAAAATGCCAGTTAACGTCATCCCCCGATGAATGCAGTCTTGATCCCTATCAAGCATAGCGGCTGGCGGTGGAGGCGGGGGCCGGTATAATCGGCCGCCTTGTCGCGCCGTCCGGCGCCCCAGCCATGCTTGTGAGTCTATGCAACTGATCCCTGAAATCGAATCCTTCCTGCTCTGCCGCACGCCCGACGCCTGGGTCCAGGCGGCTTTGCGCAACCTCGACATTCTTCTGATCGACCATGCCAACAACGAGAAGAAGGCGGCGGGGGCGGCGTTCCAGTTCATGTTCCAGTACAACGACAAGCCCGACCTGCTGAACAAGATGTCGCGCCTGGCCCGGGAAGAACTGCGCCATTTCGAGCAGGTACTGGGGATCATCAAGAAACGCGGCATCCCCATGGCCAACGTCGGTTCGGCGCGCTACGCCGGGGCCTTGCGCAAATGCGTACGCAATCACAACCCGTACCGGCTGACCGATGCGCTAGTGGTCGGGGCATTCGTCGAGGCGCGCTCCTGCGAGCGGTTCGCCGCCCTGGTACCCCACCTGGATGAGGACCTGGCCAAGTTCTACAGCGGTCTGCTCAAGTCCGAGGCCCGGCATTTCCAGGATTACCTGAAACTGGCGTATCTGTACGGCGATCAGGCCGATATCGATGCCAAGGTCGAGGAAATCCGCGAGGTCGAGCGCGAGTTGATCGAATCGCCGGACGAAGAATTCCGTTTCCACAGCGGCGTTCCTGTCGCCGCCTGAGCCTCCTGTCCCTTCAATCATTCGCCGCCTGTCTGACAGGCGGTGCGGCTTTTTAGTGCTCAAATAATTAGCAAGCTACTAAATGCATTGACATTCGCTGCCTAAGCAGTAACATTTTGTTAAATTAACTGCTTAAGCAGGCTTTTGCCCAGCGATGAAACATTTCACACCGGAAAACTTCCAGAACTGCACCATCGGTCTCTTGCTCGGGCGCGCCGCCGTGGTCAAGGACCGCATTCTCGACGGGCATCTGGATGCACTGGGCATTACCTCTGCGCAGTTCAAGGTGCTGATCATCATGGCCCAGTACGCCATCGACACGCCGGCCGAGCTGTGCCGCTACCTGTCGCTGGACAGTGGCTCGATGACGCGGATGCTCGATCGCCTGGAGCAGAAGGGCTTGATTGCCCGGCGTCGTTGCCCGGACGACCGTCGTCAGGTGCGCCTGGGCTTGACCGAGTCAGGTCAGAAACTTGCCGATCAATTGCCCCATGTGGGGTCTGATGCAATGAACGAGCTGCTGGGCGTGCTCACCCCCGGCGAGTTGGCCAGCCTGGAGCACATGCTGACCAAGGTATTGCTGGCTGCGGGCGATGAGCTGACCGCGTTGCGGGTCCGTGAAAAGAACGCTTGAGCGACTGAGTTATAAAGAAGGAATCTGTCATGTCTACTGCCACTCCCAACGCCATTCCCACCGAAAGCACCGAAACGACCGAAGACGCCGGCAATCAGCGCAAGCGCAAAGTGTGGCTGCTGGCCTTGCTGGTACTGGTGGTGCTGCTGGGTGCCGGTGTCTTGGCCTGGCATGAACTGTACGGCCGCTGGAATGAAAGCACCGACGATGCCTATGTGAACGGCAACGTGGTGGAAATCACGCCGTTGGTGACCGGGACCGTGGTCAGCATCGGAGCCGATGATGGCGATCTGGTGCATGAAGGCCAGGTGCTGCTCGAATTCGACCCCAGCGATGCCCAGGTCGGCCTGCAAAGTGCCGAGGCCAATCTGGCGCGGGCGGTACGTCAGGTGCGTGGGCTGTACAGCAACGTCGATGGCATGAAGGCCCAGGTTTCGGTGCGCAAGGCTGAACTGCAGACTGCCCAGGACAACTTCAATCGACGCAAGACCCTGGCCGCCAACGGGGCCATCTCCCAGGAAGAGATGTCCCACGCCCGTGACAGCCTGGCCAGTGCCCAGAGTGCCCTGAACAGCGCACAGCAACAGCTCAGCACCACTTCGGCGCTTGTGGACGATACCGTGGTTTCGTCCCACCCCGAGGTCAAGGCCGCCGCCGCGCAGTTGCGCCAGGCCTACCTGGCCAATGCCCGCACTACGCTGATCGCCCCGGTTACCGGGTATGTTGCCAAGCGTACCGTGCAATTGGGCCAGCGCATCCAGCCCGGCACCGCGACCATGGCGGTGATCCCGCTGGATCAGCTGTGGATCGACGCCAACTTCAAGGAAACCCAGCTGCGCCACATGCGCATCGGCCAGCCGGTGGACATCGTCGCCGACCTCTACGGCAGTTCAGTCAAGTACAGCGGTACCATCGACAGCCTCGGCGCCGGCACCGGCAGTGCCTTCGCCCTGCTGCCGGCGCAGAACGCTACCGGCAACTGGATCAAGATCGTCCAGCGGGTGCCAGTACGCATACATATCAATGCCCAGCAGCTGGCCGAGCACCCCTTGCGCATCGGTCTGTCGACCCAGGTCGACGTCGATCTGCACGACCAGAGCGGACCGGTGCTGGCCCAGCTGCCACCGCAGAAAGCGTCGTTCGAGACCAACGTCTATGACCGGCAGCTGCTCGAAGCCGATGACATGATCGCCCGGTTGATCCACGACAACAGCGTCGGCACCGGCAAGACCGCTCTGCGATGAATGCCAAGGCATCCTTTACGCCGCCCAGCCTGTTGCTCACGACGATCGGCTTGTCGCTGGCCACCTTCATGCAGGTGCTCGACACCACCATTGCCAACGTGGCCTTGCCGACGATTTCCGGCAACCTGGGGGTCAGTTCCGAGCAGGGCACCTGGGTCATCACCTCGTTTGCGGTGAGCAATGCCATCGCCTTGCCGCTGACCGGTTGGCTGAGTCGCCGCTTCGGTGAGGTCAAGCTGTTCATCTGGGCCACGCTGTTGTTCGTGCTGGCTTCGTTTCTCTGTGGCGTTTCCCAGTCCATGCCTGAACTGGTCGGTTTCCGGGTATTGCAAGGGTTGGTGGCAGGTCCCTTGTACCCGATGACCCAGACTCTGCTGATCGCGGTCTACCCGCCGGCGAAGCGGGGGATGGCCCTGGCGCTGCTGGCCATGGTCACGGTGGTGGCGCCGATTGCCGGGCCCATCATGGGCGGCTGGATCACCGACAGTTACAGCTGGCCGTGGATCTTCTTCATCAACGTGCCTATTGGTGTGTTCGCCGCCTGGGTGGTGCGTCAACAGATGCGTACCCGTCCGGTGAGTACCAGCCGCCAGCCGATGGACTATATCGGCCTGCTGGCACTGATCATTGGTGTGGGGGCGCTGCAGATCGTGCTCGACAAGGGCAATGACCTGGACTGGTTCGAGTCCAGTTTCATTCAGGTCGGCACGGCCATTTCAGTGGTGTTTCTGGCGATCTTCGTCATCTGGGAGCTGACCGACAAGCACCCGGTGGTGAACCTGCGCCTGTTCGTGCACCGTAATTTCCGCATCGGCACTATCGTGCTGGTCGGTGGCTATGCGTGCTTTTTCGGGATCAACCTGATCCTGCCTCAATGGCTGCAGACCCAGATGGGCTACACCGCTACCTGGGCGGGGCTGGCGGCGGCGCCACTGGGTATCCTGCCGGTGCTGCTCTCGCCCTTTGTCGGACGTTACGCGCACAAGTTCGACCTGCGGCTGCTGGCGGCGGTGTCATTCCTGGCGATGGGCCTGAGCTGCTTCATGCGCGCCGGGTTCACCAATGAGGTGGACTACCAGCATATTGCGCTGGTGCAGCTGTTCATGGGGATCGGCGTGGCGCTGTTCTTCATGCCGACCTTGAGCATTCTGCTATCGGACCTGCCGCCGCAGCAGATTGCCGACGGCTCTGGTCTGGCGACTTTCCTGCGCACCCTGGGTGGCAGCTTTGCCGCGTCCCTGACCACCTGGATCTGGATTCGCCGCGCCGACCAGCACCATGCCTACTTGAGCGAAAGCATCAGCACCTACGAGCCTGCGACCCGTGAAGCCTTGAACCAGTTGGGTGGGGCCAATGCGCAGTCCTATGCCCAGCTGGAGCATACGCTGACCAGTCAGGCGTACATGATGTCGACGGTGGATTACTTCACGTTGATGGGCTGGATTTTTGCGGGACTGATTCTTTTGGTGTGGCTGGCCAAGCCGCCGTTTGCGGCGAAGGCGGGGCCGGGGGCGGCGGGGCATTAGCGAGCGCTGTGCGCTCGATCGCGGGCAAGCCCGCTCCCACAGGGGATGTGCACCGCCGGACCCTGTGGGAGCTGGCTTGCCAGCGATAAGGTCCGCAGGACCTTCAGTCAACGGGCCGGAAAATCAAACGCCGCCAGCGCAAACCCCTGCTCATCCACCTGCAACGCCCAGCCCTGGCGGTCCCAATCGCCCAGCACAATGCGCCGGGCCGCCTCGTTCCCCACCTGCAGCTTGTGAATCGCCGGCCGATGGGTATGGCCATGGATCAAAGTGCGCACACCGTATTCCTGCATGATCCGCGGAATTTCTTCCGGGGTTACGTCGACGATGTCGTTGGCTTTCATCCGGGTCTGCGCACGGCTTTCACTGCGCAGCTTGCGCGCCAGGCGCTGACGCGTCCCCAGTGGCAAGTGCCGCAGGATCCACAGGCTGATCGGGTTGCGCAGGTAACGACGCAAGCGCATATAGGCTTCATCGCGGGTGCACAGGCTGTCGCCATGCATCAGCAGCACGGGTTCGTTATTGAGTTCGATCCGGCAGGGATCCTTCAGCAGCGTACAGCCAGCTGCCTTGCAGAAGGCCTTGCCGAGCAGGAAGTCGCGATTGCCGTGCATCAGGAAAATTCGGGTGCCGCTGTCACTGAGTTCGCGCAACGCCTTGCAGATCGACGCCTGGTAGGGCGTCATGGCGTCGTCGCCGATCCAGGCTTCGAAGAAGTCGCCCAGGATGTACAACGACTCGGCCGAGCGCGCACGCCCGGCGAGTAGATCAAGAAACGCCCGGGTAATATCCGGGCGTTCTTCTTGCAGGTGAAGATCGGAGATCAGCAGTATCACTCAACGATCTCGGCTTTCTCGATGATCACGTCTTCTGCGGGCACGTCCTGGTGGCCGGCCTTCATGGTGGTGGCGACGCCCTTTATCTTGTCGACTACATCGGAGCCTTCGACCACTTTGCCGAACACGGCATAGCCCCAGCCCTGGACGGTCTTGGCGCTGTGGTTGAGGAAGCTGTTATCGGCGACGTTGATGAAGAACTGTGCCGAAGCCGAATGCGGTTCCATGGTGCGGGCCATGGCAACGGTGTATTTCTCGTTGGACAGGCCGTTGTCGGCTTCGTTCTGGATGCTTGGGCGCTTGTCTTTCTTCTCTTTCATGCCCGGTTCGAAACCGCCGCCCTGGATCATGAAGTTGCCGATGACGCGGTGGAAAACGGTGTTTTCGTAGTGGCCGGCCTTAACGTATTCGATGAAGTTGGCCACGGTCAGCGGGGCTTTATCAGCGTTCAGTTCCAGGACGATGTCGCCGAAGTTGGTAGTCAGTTTTACTTTGGACATTTTATGAGTCGCTCTTTTTTAGAGAATTCGGTGCGTGGGATATAACCCAGACGCTCAGTTTACAGGCGGCGATACGCAATTCGCGGCTGTTTTTTTGCATGTCAGCGGATAAACCTGCCAGTTTGTCGGCCGTGGCCTGTCGGCGGCTTGACAGCTTCGGCTATGATAGGCGCTTTGATTTAGTCGGCCTACCCTGGCCGTGTACCAGAATCCAAGGATCCTATGAGCAAGCCCACTGCCGACACCGCTGCCAACGCCGCCGCCAATGCAAAAGGCGCCCCGGTCGTTCCCACCAACTTCCTGCGCCCGATCGTGCAGGCCGACCTGGACTCGGGCAAGCACAGCAGCATCGTCACCCGTTTTCCGCCTGAGCCCAACGGCTACCTGCACATCGGTCACGCCAAGTCGATCTGTGTGAACTTCGGTCTGGCCAAGGAATTCGGCGGTGTCTGTCACTTGCGTTTCGACGACACCAACCCGGCCAAGGAAGACCAGGAGTACATCGACGCCATCCAGAACGACGTCAAATGGCTGGGCTTCGACTGGGCCGGCGAGGTGCGTTATGCCTCGCAGTATTTCGACCAGTTGCACGACTGGGCAGTGGAGCTGATCAAGAAGGGCCTGGCCTATGTCTGCGACCTGACCCCGGAGCAGGCCCGCCAATACCGTGGCAACCTGACCGAGCCTGGCAAGAACAGTCCGTTCCGCGACCGTTCGATCGAAGAGAACCTGGACCTGTTCGCCCGCATGAAGGCCGGCGAGTTCAAGGACGGCGAGCGTGTATTGCGCGCCAAGATCGACATGGCCTCGCCGAACATGAACATGCGCGACCCGATCCTGTACCGCATTCGTCATGCCCATCACCACCAGACCGGCGACACCTGGTGCATCTACCCCAACTACGACTTCACCCACGGCCAGTCCGATGCCATCGAAGGCATCACCCACTCCATCTGCACCCTGGAGTTCGAAGGCCATCGCCCGCTCTACGAGTGGTTCCTGGACAACCTGTCGGTGCCGGCCAAGCCGCGCCAGTACGAGTTCAGCCGCCTGAACCTGAGCTACACGGTGACCAGCAAGCGCAAGCTCAAGCAACTGGTCGACGAGCAGCACGTACAGGGCTGGGACGACCCGCGCATGTCGACCCTTTCCGGCTACCGTCGCCGCGGTTACACGCCTGAGTCCATCCGCAATTTCTGCGAAATGATCGGCACCAACCGCTCCGACGGCCTGGTTGACGTGGCCATGCTCGAATTCAGCATCCGCGACCACCTGGACCGCACCGCACCGCGTGCCATGTGCGTGCTGCGCCCGCTGAAAGTCGTCATCACCAATTACCCGGAAGGCAAGGTCGAGAACCTCGAGCTGGCGTGCCACCCGAAGGAAGACATGGGCGTGCGCGTGCTGCCGTTCGAGCGTGAGCTCTACATCGACCGCGACGACTTCATGGAAGAACCGCCAAAAGGCTACAAGCGCCTGGAGCCGGCCGGTGAAGTGCGCCTGCGCGGCAGCTACGTGATCCGCGCCGACGAGGCGATCAAGGATGCCGACGGCAACATCGTCGAGCTGCGTTGCTCGTACGACCCGGACACCCTGGGCAAGAACCCGGAAGGGCGCAAGGTCAAGGGCGTGATCCACTGGGTACCGGCCTCTACCAGCGTAGAGTGCGAAGTGCGCCTGTACGACCGTCTGTTCCGCTCGCCGAGCCCGGAAAAAGCCGAAGAAGGCGCCAGCTTCCTGGACAACATCAACCCCGATTCGCTGCAGGTACTCACCGGCTGCCGCGCCGAGCCTTCGCTGGGCCAGGCCCAGGCCGAAGACCGCTTCCAGTTCGAGCGCGAAGGCTACTTCTGCGCCGACCTGAAGGATTCCCAACCAGGCCGTCCGGTGTTCAACCGCACCGTGACCCTGCGCGACTCGTGGAGCTGAGGAAACACTGTGCTGACGATCTACAACACGCTCACCAAGAGCAAAGAAGTCTTCAAGCCGCTCGATGGCAACAAGGTGCGGATGTACGTGTGCGGCATGACCGTGTACGACTTCTGCCACCTGGGCCACGGCCGCAGCATGGTGGCCTTTGACCTGGTCACCCGCTGGTTGCGTTACAGCGGCTATGACCTGACCTATGTGCGCAATATCACCGACATCGACGACAAGATCATCAACCGCGCGCGGGAAAACGGCGAGCCGTTCGACGTACTGACCGAACGCATGATCGCGGCGATGCACGAGGACGAAGCACGGCTGAACATCCTCAAGCCGGACATGGAGCCGCGTGCCACCGACCACATCCCGGGCATGCACGCCATGATCCAGGCCCTGATCGACAAGGGCTACGCCTACGCGCCAGGTAATGGCGACGTCTACTACCGGGTCGGCAAGTTCGTCGGCTACGGCAAGCTGTCGCGCAAGAAGATCGAAGACCTGCGCATCGGTGCCCGCATCGAAGTCGACGAAGCCAAGCAGGACCCGCTGGACTTCGTCCTGTGGAAAGGCGTCAAGCCGGGCGAACCGAGCTGGGAATCGCCATGGGGCCCGGGTCGTCCGGGCTGGCACATCGAGTGCTCGGTGATGTCGACCTGCTGCCTGGGTGACACCTTCGACATCCACGGGGGCGGCAACGATCTCGAGTTCCCGCACCACGAGAACGAAATCGCCCAGAGCGAGGCAGCCACCGGCAAGCCTTACGCCAATGCCTGGATGCACTGCGGGATGATTCGCATCAACGGCGAGAAGATGTCCAAGTCCTTGAACAACTTCTTCACCATTCGCGACGTGCTCGACAAGTACCACCCGGAAGTCGTGCGCTATCTGCTGGTGTCCAGCCATTACCGCAGTTCGATCAACTATTCCGAAGACAGCCTCAAGGAATCGAAAGGGGCGCTGGAGCGCTTCTATCACGCCTTGAAAGGCTTGCCGGTGGTTGCTCCGGCCGGTGGTGAGGCCTATGTGGCGCGCTTTGCCGAGGCGATGAACGACGATTTCGGTACGCCAGAAGCCTGTGCGGTGTTGTTCGACCTGGTGCGCGAGATCAACCGTCTGCGCGAGTCCGACGTGGATGCGGCGGCGGGCCTGGCGGCGCGCTTGCGTGAACTGGGTGGCTTGCTCGGTGTGCTGCAGCTCGAAGCCGATGACTTCCTGCGCGCGGGTGCTGAAGGTCGGGTCGATGCGGCTGAAGTCGAGGCACTGATCCAGGCGCGTCTGGCGGCACGGGCGGGCAAGGATTGGGCTGAATCCGATCGGATTCGTGATCAGCTGACGGCGATGGGTGTCGTGCTGGAGGATGGCAAGGGTGGGACTACCTGGCGTCTGGCTGACTGACCTGGCTGTTTGAACGAGAAAAGCCGCGTAAGCGGCTTTTTTTGTGGGTGTGTCTTGAGCGCCGCTAACTTTGTAGCCGCTGCCGCAGGCTGCGCTGGAGTCCCGCAGGGGCTCCCTTGGCGATCTTGAGATCCTGCGCCTGCTTTGCAGGCGAGCGCAGCCTGCGGCAGCGGCTACAGTGTGTGCGCTCCAGCGTTACAGCCCCAGAGCCCGCAACCGCTTGTACAAGGTATTACGACTAACCCCCAACCGCCTGGCCAGCTGCGAAATATTCCCATCAGCCTCTCGCAACAACCGAACCAGATCGCTGCTCTCATCCACAGGCACCTGCGCTTCAAAACTGTCACTGGAAGCCAGCACCAGCTCATCCTGCAAATCACTGAAAAAAGTCTCGGGCAGGTGCTCCACGCCAATGGTCTGGTCCTGGGCCATGATCAGCGCCACCTGGATCACGCTGCTCAATTGGCGCACATTGCCCGGCCAGGCGTGGCGCATGAACAGTTCGAGGACTTTGTCGGTGAAGCCGGCGCTCTGTTCAGGTTCGCGATGCAGCGCCCAGATGTGTTCGATCAGGGCGCGGCGGTCACTGCGTTCGCGCAGTGGCGGCAGTTCCAGGGTCAGGCCGCCGATGCGGTAATAGAGGTCCTCGCGGAACTGCCGGGCATGCACCTGGGTACGCAGGTCATGGTTGGTGGCGGAGATGACCCTGATATCGACCATGATTGCGTCCCCGCTGCCCAGGGGCTGGATGCTGCGCTCTTGCAGGAAGCGCAACAGGCGGGCCTGGGTCGGCAGCGGCATGTCACCGATCTCGTCGAGAAACAGGATGCCGTGATCGGCCTTGCGGATCAGCCCGGGATTGCCTTTGTGATGGGCACCGGTAAAGGCGCCTTTTTCGTAGCCAAATAATTCGGACTCCACCAGTTCGGCCGGAATCGCTGCGCAATTGACCGCGACCAGCGGCCGGTTGGCGCGGCTGCTGGCCCGGTGCAGCGCCTTGACGAAAACTTCCTTGCCGACGCCGGTTTCGCCCCGGATCAGCAGGGGAATATTTTTCTCCAGTCCGCGCAGACCCTGGAGCAAGGCTTTCTCGAGTCTTGGGTCGCCCAGCAGGGCGGCACTCTGGTCGGTGCATGACGATGGCGCTGGCGTTGCCGGTCGAGGTTGGGTGGGGCGCTTGAGCAGGCACTGAAAGCGGTTTCGTTCCGCGGCCTGAAGGGAAAAAGGCCCGCTCTCGGACTGACTCAGCACGTTTGTCATCGAGGTCTTGAACAGGGCTTCCAGATTGGCGTGCAGAGGATTGCTTCCCAGCAGGCTGTCGGCACGACGGTTGGCCGCAAGGATATTGCCCTGTTCATCGAAGATCAGCAGGCCGGCCCACTGACTGTCGAGGTTGTTCACGCCGGTGTTGAAGGTCAATTGGAAGTGCCTGTGGGCATGACAGGCCAGGATCAGGCGGTTCTCGACCGTCTGGCTCATCATGCGGACCATCCCCAGGGTATGCGAGGGCGGCAGGTAGCTATCGCTGGAAACATCGAGCACGGCGACCATTCGCCGCTCGGCATCGAAGATCGGTGAAGCGGAGCCGGTCATGAAACGGTTGGCCTTGAGGAAATGCTCGTCATGCTCGATATGCACGGCTTGTCCGCTGGCCAGGGCGGTGCCGATGGCATTGGTGCCAGCACGCTGTTCCTGCCAGCAGGCGCCGACGACGAAACCCTGGCTGAGCCTGGGGTCGACAAAGCGCTGGTTGCCCCAGGACTTGAGCAGATGGCCCTGGGCATCGGCCAGCAGGATCAGGCAATTGGAGTTGCCAAGAATGTTCTCGTAGTAGGGCAGGACTTCTTGATGGGTGGTCTGCAACAGGGCTTGCTGGCTGTCCTGCAACTGTCGGACCTGTTCGGGCGAAAGATCGCCAAAATCCGGCGGGGACTGGTGGTTCAGGCCAAAGGCGTGGCAGCGCGCCCAGGAAGCCTGGACCAGGGTGTCATGGGCAAGCGTGGTGCCGGGTACGGACATGAACGTGTCCCTGCAGGGGCCTTGTTGTTCTTTTTATTCGGCCCTGACAGGCCGATAGCGTTCATCCAGTGTTGATCAGCATTGTGCAATGTCAATGTGCCAAGTGTTCAATTGTTCAGTGCGAGGTGTTCATTTGTGTTCACTGTCGAAACGGCTGATGTCCCGGGTTTTGTAGAAAATCACAAACTAACAAGGGCTTGGCTCAACCTGGATGATGCCCGGGACCGTCTGGCACGAATATGGCTCCAAGCAGGCACGCGCCCATCATTACAAGGCCAGGCCATGTCGCTGACGCTGGAGCATGTCTGTCGCACCGTCGACAAGCAGGTATGTATCGATGATGCCTGTCTGAGCTTCGAGCCCGGATCGTTCAACGTGCTGCTGGGGCGTACGCTGGCCGGCAAGACCAGCCTCATGCGCTTGATGGCCGGGCTGGATCGCCCCGACAGTGGCCGGGTGCTGATGAATGGAGTGGACGTGACCCAGCGTCCGGTGCGCCTGCGCAATGTTTCGATGGTCTATCAGCAATTCATCAATTACCCGACCCTTACGGTGTTCGAGAACATCGCTTCGCCCTTGCGTCAGGCCGGTGTGGCAAACGACGAAATTCAGCGCAAGGTCGTCGATACCGCGCAGATGTTGCGCATCGAACGCTATCTGCAGCGTTACCCGCTCGAATTGTCCGGCGGGCAACAGCAGCGTACGGCCATGGCCCGGGCGCTGGTCAAGGATGCCGAGCTGATCCTGTTCGATGAACCGTTGGTGAATCTCGATTACAAACTGCGCGAAGAATTGCGCCAGGAAATGCGCGAGCTGTTCGCCGCCCGCCACACCATTGCCGTGTATGCCACCACCGAGCCCAACGAAGCCCTGGCACTCGGCGGCACCACCACCATCCTCCACGAAGGCCGGATCATCCAGAGTGGCGACACGCCGCAGGTCTATCACCAGCCGCAGACCGTGCTAGCCGCCGAGCTGTTTTCCGAGCCGCCGATCAACCTGATGCCGGGACGCATCGTCGGCAACGAAGTGAGCTTCGCCAACGCTGTCCATTTTGCCCTGAATGTCGATCTGCGCCATGTCGGCGATGGCGAGTACCGCTTCGGCGTGCGTCCCAGCCACATCAGCCTGGTGCCTTCCAACGACGATGATCTGGAGCTGGCCGTGACCGTGGAGCTGGCGGAAATCAGCGGTTCTGAAACCTTCCTGCATGTGCGCAACGAATATTTCCAGTTGATCCTGCATCTGCCGGGTGTGCATGAGTACGCCGTCGATGCGCCCATCCGGGTCTATATCCCGACCCATAAACTCTTTGTCTTCGAGCCGGCCGGTCGCTTGATCCAGGCGCCGGGCGTGCGCGCGGCGAGGGTTGCCTGATGGCCGAGATTCGCTTGCAGCAGCTGGCCCATAGTTACCTCAAGGTGCCGACAGGGGACGACGACTACGCCATTCGCGAGATGAATCATGTCTGGGAGCAGGGCGGTGCCTATGCCTTGCTCGGGCCTTCGGGCTGTGGCAAGTCGACCTTGCTCAACATCATCTCGGGCCTGCTCAGCCCCTCCCGGGGCAAGGTGCTGTTCGATGGCAAGGAAGTCAACGAACTGACTCCGGAAAAACGCAACATTGCCCAGGTGTTCCAGTTCCCGGTGGTCTACGACACCATGACGGTGTTCGACAACCTGGCCTTTCCGCTGCGCAACCAGGGTTTGAGCGAGGCGCGGGTGCAGAGCAAGGTCAAGGAGATCGCCGAGGTCCTCGAGCTGAGCGCGATGCTGCACAAAAAAGCGCGCAACCTCAGTGCCGACGAAAAACAGAAGGTCTCCATGGGCCGTGGCCTGGTACGCGACGATGTGTCGGCGATCCTGTTCGATGAGCCGCTGACGGTTATCGACCCGCACCTGAAGTGGAAGCTGCGGCGCAAGCTCAAGCAGATCCACGAGCAGTTCAACATCACCATGGTCTACGTCACCCACGACCAGCTGGAAGCCTCGACCTTCGCCGACAAGATCGCCGTGATGTACGGCGGACAGATTGTCCAGTTCGGCACCCCGCGTGAACTGTTCGAGCGTCCGCGGCACACGTTCGTGGGGTACTTCATCGGCAGCCCGGGCATGAACCTGATCGATGTTGCACCGCAGCCCGGTGGCGTCGGCTTTGCCAGTGTGCATTTGCCGTTGCCCGAGGCCATGCAGCAGCGCATCGCCGAAGGTAACTGGCGTCGCCTGCAAGTCGGCATCCGGCCTGAATTCGTTCACGTCTGGGACGAACCGTTCGATGAGACGCTGGTCGCCAGGCGTGTGGATCTGGAGGACCTGGGCACCTACAAGATCATGACCCTGGAGTTGGGCGGTGCCTTCCTCAAGGTGCGCCTGCCCGAAGACAAGGCGGTGCCCGCGGAGCAGGCCTTCATCAGTTTTCCGGCGCAATGGCTGATGGTCTACGCCGATGACTACCTGCTCGAGGTCGCGCCATGAACAAGGTGCCGAACAACAAGGCCTGGTGGCTGGTGCTGCCGGTGTTCCTGCTGGTGGCGTTCAGTGCGGTGGTGCCGATGATGACTGTGGTCAATTATTCGGTGCAGGACATTTTCGACCAGTCCAGCCGCTATTTCGTCGGCGCCGACTGGTACCGGCAGGTGCTGCTGGACCCGAGCCTGCATGACTCTCTGCTGCGCCAGTTCATCTATTCGGGCTGCGTGCTGCTCATCGAAATTCCATTGGGTATTGCCATCGCCCTGACCATGCCGGCCCGGGGGCGTTGGTCTTCCCTGTGCCTGATTGTCCTGGCAATCCCCTTGCTGATTCCGTGGAACGTGGTCGGCACCATCTGGCAGATCTTCGGGCGCGCCGACATCGGCTTGCTGGGGGCGACGCTGAGTTGGCTGGGGATCAGCTACAACTACGCGACCAACACCATGGATGCCTGGGTGACGGTGCTGGTCATGGATGTCTGGCACTGGACTTCGCTGGTGGCGCTGCTGTGCTATTCGGGGCTGCGTGCGATTCCCGATGTGTACTACCAGGCCGCGCGCATCGATCGGGCGTCTGCCTGGGCAGTGTTCCGGCATATCCAGCTGCCGAAGATGAAGAATGTCCTGTTGATCGCCGTGATGCTGCGCTTCATGGACAGCTTCATGATTTACACCGAGCCGTTCGTGCTCACCGGTGGCGGGCCGGGCAATGCCACCACCTTTCTCAGCCAGACGCTGACGAAGATGGCGGTCGGTCAATTCGACCTGGGGCCGGCAGCGGCATTCTCCCTGGTGTATTTCCTGATCATTCTGCTGGTGTCGTGGTTGTTCTATACCGCCATGACCCATGCCGACAAAGAGTAGGGGCCCATGAACCTGCGCAAAGTCGTGCCACTGCTGATCTACATCCTGTTCCTGCTGGTGCCGATCTATTGGCTGTTGAACATGTCGTTCAAGAGCAATAACGAAATCCTCAGTGGCCTGACGGTGTGGCCGCGGCATTTCACCCTGGACAACTATCGGGTGATTTTCACCGACCCGAGCTGGTACACCGGCTACATCAATTCGTTGTATTACGTCAGCCTCAACACGGTGATTTCCCTGAGCGTGGCCTTGCCGGCCGCCTATGCGTTTTCCCGCTACCGGTTTCTGGGCGACAAGCACCTGTTCTTCTGGTTGTTGACCAACCGCATGTCGCCACCGGCGGTATTTCTGTTGCCCTTCTTTCAGCTGTATTCGTCGATCGGCCTGTTCGATACCCATATTGCCGTGGCGTTGGCCCATTGTTTGTTCAACGTGCCGCTGGCGGTGTGGATTCTCGAAGGCTTCATGTCCGGGGTGCCCAAGGAAATCGATGAAACCGCCTACATCGACGGTTACACCTTCCCGAAATTCTTCATCAGGATTTTCGTGCCCTTGATCGGCTCCGGTATCGGCGTGACGGCGTTCTTCTGCTTCATGTTCTCCTGGGTGGAATTGCTGCTGGCGCGCACGCTGACCTCGGTCAATGCCAAGCCGATCGCCGCGGTCATGACGCGCACCGTTTCGGCTTCCGGTATCGATTGGGGTGTGCTGGCGGCTGCCGGTGTGCTGACCATTCTCCCGGGCATGCTGGTGATCTGGTTTGTTCGTAACCATGTGGCCAAGGGCTTTGCCCTGGGCCGGGTCTGAGGAGCGCGCGTATGGACTGGATGGCCTGGACTTTGCCCACTGCGGCCTTCTTCACGGCGATTGCGCTGTTGCTGGTTGGCATGACCTTCGCCGAGCTGCATTCGCCCTGTATCGAGCGGCGCGGCTTTTTGCCCATTGCGACCACGCGGGGCGATCGGCTGTTCATTGGCTTGCTGGTCAGCGCCTGGGTGCATTTGCTGGTGATCGGCGTCACCGACTGGAGCCTCTGGGTCGCGTCCCTGCTGTCTTTGTTGTGGCTGTTGATTGTGCTGCGCTGGGGGTGACCGGACGACCGGTGGGGCCCCATCTGAAACTCAAACGGGAGGTCACTATGTTCGACAATAACAACAGGCTGCGACACAGCATTACGTTGGCGGCCATGCTGGTACTCAGCGGTTTGAGTGCCACGGCGTGGGCCGATGCTTACGAGGAGGCAGCCAAGAAATGGCTTGCCAGCGAGTTCAAGCCATCGACCCTGACGCCGGAACAGCAGATGGAGGAATTGAAGTGGTTCATCAAGGCGTCGGAGCCTTTTCGCGGCATGAAGATCAACGTGGTCTCGGAAACCATCGCGACCCATGAATACGAATCGAAAGTGCTGGCCAAGGCGTTCACCGAGATCACCGGGATCAAGCTGACCCATGACCTGCTGCAGGAAGGCGATGTGGTGGAAAAGCTGCAGACCCAGATGCAGTCGGACAAGAATATCTATGACGGCTGGGTCAATGACTCGGACCTGATCGGTACGCACTTTCGCTATGGCAAAACCGAGCCGATCACCGAACTGATGGCCAAGGAGGCCAAGGACTTCACGTTGCCGACCCTGGACATCAAGGACTTCATCGGCATTTCCTTTACCACGGCACCGGACGGCAAGATCTACCAGTTACCCGACCAGCAATTCGCCAACCTTTACTGGTTCCGTGCCGACTGGTTCGAACGGCCCGAGCTCAAGGCCAAATTCAAGGAAATCTACGGCTATGAATTGGGCGTGCCGGTGAACTGGTCGGCCTATGAAGACATTGCCAAATTCTTCAGCGAGGACGTCAAGGAAATCGATGGCAAGCGTGTCTATGGGCACATGGACTACGGCAAGAAAGACCCGTCCCTGGGCTGGCGCTTCACCGATGCCTGGTTCTCGATGGCCGGTGGCGGTGACAAGGGCTTGCCCAATGGCTTGCCGGTCGATGAGTGGGGTATTCGCGTCGAGGATTGCCATCCGGTCGGTTCCAGCGTTACCCGTGGCGGCGATACCAATGGCCCCGCAGCCGTGTATGCGACGCAGAAATACGTCGACTGGCTGCGCGCCTATGCACCGCGCGAAGCCCAGGGCATGACGTTCTCCGAAGCGGGTCCGGTGCCGGCGCAAGGCAACATTGCCCAGCAGATTTTCTGGTATACCGCTTTTACCGCCGACATGACCAAGCCGGGCTTGGCAGTGATGAATGCCGATGGCACGCCGAAATGGCGGATGGCGCCTTCGCCCAAGGGGCCGTACTGGGAGGAGGGCATGAAACTGGGCTATCAGGACGCCGGTTCCTGGACCTTCCTCTATTCGACGCCAGAGAAACAGCGCGTGGCAGCCTGGCTGTACGCGCAGTTCGTGACGTCCAAGACCGTATCGCTGAAAAAGACCATCGTCGGCCTGACGCCGATCCGCGAATCGGATATCAATTCCCAGGCCATGACCGATCTAGCGCCCAAACTCGGCGGGCTGGTGGAGTTCTACCGCAGCCCGGCCCGGGTGCAATGGACTCCGACCGGTACCAATGTGCCGGACTATCCGCGCCTGGCGCAGCTGTGGTGGAGCCATATCGCCGAAGTGGCCAGTGGCGAGAAGACCCCGCAGCAGGCGCTCGATGGACTGGCGAAAGATCAGGACGCGATTCTGGCACGGCTGGAGCGCTCCAAGGTGCAAGCCACTTGCGGACCGAAACTCAATCCCGAGCGGGATGCCCAGTACTGGTTCGACCAGCCAGGCGCGCCGAAGCCCAAGTTGGCCAATGAAAAGCCGAAGGGGGAGACGGTGAGTTATGCGGAGCTTTTGAAGTCGTGGGAGGCGGCGCGGAAATAGCTGTGAGGCGGGAGGCCCTGGCGGGCCTCATCGCGGGCAAGCTGAACTG
>NZ_VXCP01000025.1 GCF_011355085.1 Pseudomonas akapageensis
TGCCCGACCTTGTCCACGTGCTCGCAACCGCCGTAGTAGCGCTTGCCCGGGTAACCTTCGGCGTACTTGTTGGTCAGGCCACTGCCCTGGGCTTCCATGACACGCTTGCTGGTGTAGTTCTCCGAGGCGATCAGTTCGATGTGATCTTCCTGACGCAGCTCTTCGGCATTCATCGCCGCCAGCAGTGCATCGTCATAACCCTGGAGTCGATCGTTTTTGCTGAACATGTGCTCTCCTCGTGACGGAAACCTTCCGTCGCTGTTTTTTTTGTTGAGCCGATTGTGCAAAAACGACAGACACCCGAGTTGTCTGATATCGACATCGAAATGCTCGCCAGAACCGCGAAGGGCCAGCCACCGTCCCCCGCACAAGGTGTACTATCCAAGGGCCTGGATGCAGGCATGTACAAAAAGAAAAACCGCTCGTACTGCGATGTCTCGATGCCTATGCCGGAGAACGCATTACCGATGCAAAGAGGAAAGAACATGGCCCAGACATTGAAGGAAAAATCCGTCGCGGAGCATTCGGCCAAGGCGCACAGGCCGGTTAAAACCATCGGGTTTCTGGTGCTGCCCAACTTCACCACCATCGGCTTCGCTTCCGCCGTGGAAACCCTGCGCATCGCCAACATGGCCGCGCACCGAACCCTGTACAGAACCGTCATCATTGCCGCCAATCACGACCCGGTGACCGCCAGCAATGGCATGCGCGTGCTGCCCGACCACTCCATCGACGACGCCCCCGCCCTGGACATTCTCTTCGTCGTGGGCTCCAACCCCATCGTCTCCGATCACAGCAGCCGCCCCCTGCTCAACTGGCTGCGCAAACTGGCGCACCAGCACATTCCCCTGGGCGGGATCTGCACGGGCAGCCACCTGCTGGCCCGCGCCGACCTGCTCAAGGGCTACCGCTGCACCATTCACTGGGAAGACATCGAACAGCTGAAGGACCGCTTCCCGGGGATCATCATTTCCAACCAGCTGTTCGAGCTGGACCGCGACCGCTACACCTGTTCGGGCGGTGTCGCCTCCATGGACATGACCCTGCAACTGGTCGCCCGCGAGCCCGACGGCGCAGAGATCGCCGCACGTGCTGCCGAGTTGCTTTTATGTGATCGGGTACGCGGAGCGCGGGAGCAGCAACGGGTGCCGTTGCGCAGCAAGCTGGGCACGTCGCAACCCAAGCTCAGCCAGGTGGTGGCCATCATGGAAGCCAATCTCGAGGAGCCGGTGGGCCTGGATGAACTGGCCAGCCTGAACGAAGTGTCGGTGCGCCAGCTCGAACGCCTGTTCCACAAGTACCTGCAACGCACGCCAAGCCAGTATTACCTGGAGTTGCGTCTGTCCCGGGCGCGTCAATTGCTGCTGCGCAGCGAGTCCCAGGTGCGCGACATCGCCCTGGCCTGCGGCTTTGCCTCACCGGCGCACTTCTCCAAGTGCTACAGCCGCTTCTTCGGCTTGTCACCGATGGGCGAGCGTAAACAGGGCGCGTTGCAGTAACGGCAAAAGCGAAGGCGCCAAACAAGCGCCTTCGCTGCCTATGGTTTGCGCAAAATCAGTCCTGCAGTGCCTTGTGCGCCGTTTCCCGGCACGCCAGCATGGCGATCAAGGCAACCATTGCCGCCGCCAGCAGGTACCAGGCCGGCGCCATCTTGTTGCCGGTCAGCTGAATCAACCAGGTGGCGATAAAGGGCGCGGTACCGCCGAACAGGGCGTTGGCGATGTTGAAGCTGAAGGCAAAACCACTGAACCGTACCCGGGTCGGGAAGATTTCCGCGAGGAAGCTCGGCAAGGTGCCATCGTTCATGGCCAGCATGGCGCCGAAGACAATCTGGATCATCAGGATAACCACCAGCGGCTGATGATCCAGCATGCCGAACAACGGGAACGTCAGCAGCAGAAACAGGACCGAAGCCATCACCAGCATCGTCTTGCGCCCGAAAAAGTCCGACAGCTTGCCCATCAGGAAAATCAGCCCGATATAGGTCGCAAGCGAAACCGTCGAGGCGATGAAGGAGTCGTTTTCGCTCATGCCCATTTCGGTGGACAGGTAGGTTGGCATGTAGCTGAGCAACAGGTAGAACGCGACCGCATTGAGGCAGGTGACGCCAATACCGATGATGACGCTGCGCCGGTGCACGGTCAGCAGCTCGCGAATCGGTGCGTGGGTCGCACCCTCTTTGCTTTCCAGGCGCTGCTCCATTTCCAGGAACTTGGGCGTGTCCTGCAGGCTCATGCGGATGTAGCGACCGACCAGGCCAAAGGGCGCCGCCAGCAGGAACGGCAGGCGCCAGCCCCAGCTTTGCATGTCCTCACTGGTCAACAGTGCATGCATCCCCGCCACGAACGCAGCACCGAACAGCAGCCCGGCCGCGGTACTGGCCGGCACGATGCTGGTGTACAGCCCGCGTTTGCCCTGGGGTGCATATTCGGCCAGGAACGCCGACGCCCCGGCGTATTCGCCAGACGCGGAAAACCCCTGGACCAGGCGTATCAGCAACAGCAATGCAGGCGCCCATAGACCGATGTGCCCGTAGGTGGGCAGCACACCGATGCAGAACGTCGAGACGGACATGATCAGGATGGACCAGGACAACGCATTGCGGCGCCCGTATTTGTCACCGAAGTGACCCCATACCAGACCGCCCAATGGCCGCACGATAAAGGACAGGGCAAACACGGCGAAGGTCGCCAGCAGGCCCGTGGCTTTATCGGTCTGGGGGAAGAAGGTGGCGGCGATGACCGTCGCCAGGTAACCGTATGCTGCGTAGTCGAACCACTCGACAAAGTTACCCATGAAGCTGGCCCGCGCAGCCTTGCGCAGTGCTCGACGCTCGGCGTCCTGCTCGCTTGCATGGAATTGGGCTGACGTCAGTGTGGAAGTGCTGGACATGACTGATACCCTTTTATTGTTCTATCGGTTAAGGCTCTTCAAGGAATTCCGGGGTCTGTAGCCGCTGCCGCAGGCTGCGCTCGCGCGCGAAGCGGGCGCAGGCTCAAGATCGCAGGGGAGCCCCTGCGGGACTCCAGCACAGCCTGCGGCAGCGGCTACGGAATTGCGGTGCTCCTTTTTCAATAAAAAAGCCGCACATCCCTGTACGGCGCTTCACGTTACTTTCTGATGATGTTGTGTTCAGGCCCGTACGGGAATTTGGTGATGTTTTCCGAGCCATGCTCGTTGACGATCAGGATGTCGTGTTCACGATAGCCGCCTGCGCCTGGCAGCCCTTCGGGCAACATGATCATCGGTTCGATCGACACCACCATGCCCGGCTCCAGAACCGTGTCTATATCCTCGCGCAACTCCAGGCCTGCCTCACGGCCGTAGTAATGGCTGAGGGTGCCGAACGAATGGCCGTAGCCAAAGGTGCGGTACTGCAGCAGGTCGTGCTGGAGGAAGATCTCGTTCAGTTCGCGTGCAATGTCGCTGCAACGCATGCCCGGCTTGATCAGCTTGAGACCCGCTTCGTGTACCTGGACGTTGACGTTCCACAACTTCAGGTGCTCATCGGAGCAATGATCGAGGAACAGGGTGCGCTCCAGGGCGGTGTAGTAGCCGGCGATCATCGGGAAGCAGTTAAGGCTCAGGATATCACCCTTGTTGACCTTGCGGCTGGTCACCGGGTTGTGTGCGCCGTCAGTATTGATTCCGGACTGGAACCAGGTCCAGGTGTCCATCAGTTCGCCTTCCGGAAAGGTCCGGGCGATCTCGCGCACCATCGCCTGGGTGGCGTGCAGCGCCACTTCGTATTCCGGCACCTGGTCACGCAGGGCCTCGACCACTGCCGCGCCGCCGATGTCGGCGATACGGGCGCCATGGCGAATCATCACCTGCTCTTCTGCCGACTTGATCATGCGCATGCGCATGCACGGTGCAGCGATGTCGACCAGTTGCGCTTGCGGATAACGTGCCGCGAGCTTCTCGTGGTTCTGCAGGTTGAGGTGGTCGAACTCGATACCGATGCGCCCGGCCTTGGGCAGCGCCTGTTGGATGGCGACGAAGAAGTTGTCACGCTGCCAGTCGGTGTAGACGATGTTGTCGGTGCCCACGGTGCGGCGCCATGGCTGGCCACCGTCGATGTTGGCGCTGATCGATACCACCTTGTCCTGGGTCACGACCAGTGCATACGGACGGCCGAAGGAGCAGTAGATGAAATCGCTGTAGTAGTTGACGTTGTGGTACGAAGTGAACACCGCCGCATCGATGTCCTGGGCCGCCATGTAGGCGCGCAGCTTGGCCTGGCGCTCGGCGTATTCCTGCTCGGAAAAGGTCGATTGGACTTTCTCGCCGTTGCGGATCTGGATGGTTTTTGGCATTTGCATCGTCTGTGTTCCTTGTCATTGTTAGCGATTCGGTACGCCGCTTTTGGCCGGGTCCGTGGAGAGCATTGCAGCAGGTATCGACCTGCGGTTTTTGTACGGACACGACCCGAAATTGGTCGAATCCGAAACACTGCGTTTCTGGCCCCTCCCCTCCAAAAAAATAAAAAAACCGGCCCCGAAGATCTCGGGGCCGGTTGGGTGACAGCAGGTGAACGGCAAGGGTGCTCACGGCACCGTTTGCAGCTTCGCACCCACTCCCTGTAGTCGGTCGCGCTTTGGCGACACGCCGTACTGCTCGCGATAGCGTCTGGTGAAATGCTGGGTCGAAATGAACCCGCACTCCGCCGCCACCTGCATGACCGGCGACGCGCAATACCTGAGCAGTTGACGCGCACGAATCAGCCGCAGCTTCAGGTAATAGCGCGAGGGGGTGCAGTGCAGGTACTTGAGAAACAAGCGTTCCAGCTGCCGCCTGGAGACACTCAGGTAGTTGGCCAGTTCGTCGAGGCTCAAGGGTTCGCGCACATTGTTTTCCATCAGCTCCACCACCTCCTGAAGCTTGGGATGCACCTGGCCGAGCATGTGCTTGAACGGCAACTGTCGCGCGCCTGGCTCATTACGCTGGTGTTCGACGGCGACGCCCTCGCCATCGCAGACGAACAGCGCGTCCATGGTCGGCGCGAGGCTGGCGGCGGCATTGGGCGACACCTGCAGGCCGTTGTTGGCGCACACGGGGCGCCCATCCTGGGTCAGGGTGTGCCAGCGATACAGTTCATGCCCGGACAATTGATTGGCCAGGCGCAATGGCTCGATGGCCGAAGCCAGGGCCATCAACGAGAAGTTGTCTTCCAGCAGAAAGCCAATGGACTGCTGTTGCGCCTGGGTGTAGACCCGACTCGAATCGAACGTGTGTAATAAGGGGGTAGCCATGCCGGTTCCTGATCGAACTGGCGCACGGACGGAGCACGCCTTGCGTTGGATTATCAGGGGTTCGACAGGGGTAAAATTGTTCGGGTCCGACCCGAAAGTGTTCGCATTCGCCCTCGGCGGCGTCCTCGTTCCCACGCTCTGCGTGGGAATGCATCCGGCGACGCTCTGCGTCGCGCACTGGGACGTCGACGCTGGAGCGTCTTGCACGGCATTCCCACGCAGAGCGTGGGAACGAGAACCATCACTCGTAAAAGGAAAGACGAAGCCATGCTTCAATGCCCAAACCGCCGCACCTTTCTGCTCGCCGCCCTCACCGCCCCGTTCGCCCTGGCCCTCGGCGCCCGTGCAAGCGACAACGCCAGTGCCCTGTTCGAAACGCTTGAAGGCACTGCCGGAGGTCGTCTGGGCGTCTGTGCCTGGAACACCGCCGACGGCAGGCGAATCCTCTATCGGGCCGAAGAGCGCTTTCCCTTCTGCAGCACCTTCAAGGTGATCCTGGCCGGTGCCATCCTCGCCCACAGTGCCCGGGTTGACGGATTTCTGCAGCGGCAAGTCCACTACACAAAAAACGATCTCGTCACCTACTCGCCCGTGACCGAGAAGCATCTCACCGACGGCCTGACGGTGGCCGAGTTGTGCGCCGCTGCACTGCAGTACAGCGACAATACCGCCTCCAACCTGCTGATGAAGCTGCTCGGCGGCCCCGAGGCTGTCACCACATTCGCACGATCGATCGGTGACCGCGATTTTCGCCTCGACCGCTGGGAGACCGCACTGAACTCGGCCCTGCCTGGCGATCCCCGCGATACGACGTCTCCCGTCGCCATGGCCCAGAGCCTGCACGCACTGGCGCTGGGCGACAGCCTGGCGGTGGCCCAGCGCGAGCAGTTGCAGGCCTGGCTGCGCGGCAACACCACGGGTGCCAAACGCATTCGGGCCGGTGTACCTACCGATTGGCAGGTCGGCGACAAGACGGGTACTGGCGACTATGGTACGACCAACGATGTCGCTGTGATCTGGCCATCGGCTGGCGGGCCGATTGTTCTGGCGGTCTATTACACGCAACTGGCGGCGGATGCCAAGCCGCGGGATGATGTGATCGCGGCGGCGACAAGGATTGTGGTGGATAGTCTGCGTTGACCGTGTCGCCTGCATCGCTGGCAAGCCAGCTCCCACAGAAGACCGAGGCGCACGCATTTCCCCTGTGGGAGCTGGCTTGCCAGCGATGAGGCCTTGGCAGGCGACAGAGAGGCTCACAGGCGCTTCCCTCCTCCCAGCTATCCTTCACATTTCACAGTGAGGAATTGCGCACATGCTGGTCGTCGAGGACGTGCGAAAGTCGTTCATCACCGCCCAAGGCAAACTGCCGGTGTTGCGCGGGGTCGATTTCCAATTGTCGACAGGCACCAGCCTTGCATTGATGGGGGAATCGGGTAGCGGCAAGAGCACCCTGCTGCACCTGATCGCCGGCCTGGAACGCGCCGACAGTGGACGGATCCTGGTCGACGGCGAGCCGCTGCAGGGCCGCCGCGAAGCGGAACTGGCGCGCTGGCGACGCGAAGGCATCGGCCTGATATTCCAGCAGTACAACCTGATCAGCAGCCTCCAGGTGTCCGCCAACCTGGCATTCCAGGCGCGCCTGGCCGGGCGGCATGATCCGGCCTGGGTCGAGCACCTGGCCGGGCGACTGGGGCTGATGCCCTTGCTGCAGCGCTATCCCGAGCAGCTGTCCGGCGGCCAGCAACAGCGCGTGGCCATCGGCCGGGCGCTGGCCCCAAGGCCGCCACTGGTGCTGGCCGACGAGCCCACCGGCAACCTGGATGAAGCGACCAGCGATACAGTGCTCGACCTGCTGCTGCAGCTGGTCGCAGAAGCCGGCAGCAGCCTGTTGATGGTCACCCACAGCGCACGCCTTGCCTCCCGCCTGACACGCCGCCTGTGCCTGCATCTGGGTCGCATACAGCCCGGGGAGGCGTGATGGGCATGCTGCGCATCAGCCTGCTGGCACTACTCAGTCATTGGCGGCGTCATCCGTTGCAGTTCTGCAGCATACTCACCGGCCTGTGGCTGGCTACTGCGTTATGGACCGGCGTACAAGCACTCAACAACCAGGCCCGGGCCGACTATGCCCGCGCCGGCGCCCTGCTCGCGAGCGCTGCACAGGCGCAACTGGTGGCGCGCCAGGGCGAACGCTTCGACCAGGCGGCCCATGTTCAATTGCGCCGCAGTGGCTGGCCGGTTTCACCGATACTCGAGGGTCGCCTGAGCATTGCCGGAAAAGAACCATCGACCCTTCGCCTGCTCGGCATCGAACCGTTGACCCTGCCCCGCGAGGCGTCGATCGCCGGGCAACTCACCACAGGCTTCGACCTCGATGGGTTCATCGGTCCGCCAGGGCAGGCCTGGATTGCCCCGGACACCCTGCTGCGCCTGGGCCTCAAAGCCGGGGAGCAACCGCTCAGCGGCGACGGGCAGCGCTTGCCACCATTGCAGGTACAGGCGCAACTGGCACCCGGGGTCATCGTAGTCGACATTGGCCATGCGCAGACGCTGTTGCGAGCACCGGGACAGTTATCTCGACTGTTGCTGCCCAAGGCATTCGCAGCCCTTGCACCGCCCCTTCCTGTCGAGCTGGCAGCGATACTGAGGCTGCAAGCGTCAACTGATACCGATGATCTACAGCGCCTGACCGACAGCTTTCACCTCAACCTGACCGCGCTCGGAATGCTGGCCTTTGTCGTCGGTCTGTTCATCGTGCATGCGGCCATTGGCCTGGCGCTGGAACAGCGTCGCGGCCTGTTGCGCACCCTGCGCGCCTGTGGTGTGAGCCTGAGCGGGCTGATTGGCGCACTGACGCTGGAACTGGGTTTGTTCGCCCTGCTCGGCGGCCTGGCCGGGGTGATCAGCGGTTATCTGCTGGCCAGCCTGCTGCTGCCCGATGTGGCGGCCAGCCTGCGTGGCCTGTACGGCGCCCAGGTGGCCGGACAATTGAGCCTGTCGCCGCAATGGGGGCTCGCGGGGTTGGCCATCAGCCTGCTCGGCGCTTTCCTGGCCGGCTGCAGCAGCCTGTTGCGCACCATGCGCTTGCCACTGCTGGCACTGGCGCAACCGCAAGCCTGGCGCCTGGCTCAAGGCGTGTGGCTACGCCGGCAAGTGCTCCTGGCCATCGTGTTGGTTGTGCTGGCCATGGCCTGTTGGTGGTTCGGTGACAGCTTGCTCAGCGCTTTTGTCATGGTAACTGCCGTGCTGCTGACAGCGGCCTTGTTACTGCCAGCCTTGCTCGACGCCGCATTGGCCGTGCTGACGCGCTTTTCTCGTGGGCCGCTGACCCAGTGGTTCATTGCCGACAGCCGCCAGCAATTACCAGCCCTGGCGTTGGCGTTGATGGCCCTGTTGTTGGCCCTGGCCGCCAGTGTCGGGGTCGGCAGCATGACCGAGGGCTTTCGCCGGACCTTCGTCGGCTGGCTCGACCAGCGCCTGTCCGCCGACCTGTATGTGACGCCCCGGGATACCCCCCAGGCCCTTGAGATCAGTGCCTGGCTCAGCGGTCAGCCGGGGGTCGATGCGGTCCTGCCGAACTGGCGGGTCGATACACGCCTGCAGGGTTGGCCGGTGCAACTGCAAGGCATCGCCGACCATCCCAGCTACCGCCAGCACTGGCCGCTACTGGAACAGCGCAGCGATGCCTGGACGCAATTGGCCGCGGGCCAGGGCGCCATGCTCAGCGAGCAACTGGCACGGCGCCTGAAACTGGGGCTGGACGATGACCTGTTGCTACCGACCGACCAGACCGAACAACACCTGACCATCGTCGGGCTGTATGCCGACTATGGCAACTCCAAGGGCCATGTGCTGGTCGACGCGAACTGGTTGCGGCGCTACTGGCGCGAGGCGCGCGTGAGTACACTCAACCTGCGCATGGCACCTGCACGCGTCCCGGAGCTGAAGGCAGCGCTCGAGCAACGCTACGGCCTGGACAGCTCGCGGGTGGTCGACCAGAGCTCGTTGAAGCGCTGGTCGACGGAAGTATTCGATCGCACCTTCGCCGCCACCGCCGCACTCAACAGCCTGACCCTCGGTGTCGCCGGCGTGGCGCTTTTCATCAGCTTGTTGACCCTGGGCCAGAGCCGCCTGGGCCAACTGGCACCGCTGTGGGCACTGGGCGTCGGTCGTGCCTCGCTGGTCTGGCTCTGCCTGGGACAGACCCTGATGCTGGCCCTGCTGACCGTGCTCCTGGCGATACCGCTGGGCCTGCTGCTGGCCTGGTGCCTGGTGGCGGTGGTCAATGTGCAGGCCTTCGGCTGGCGCCTGCCCCTGCATGTATTTGCCGGGCAACTGCTGCAACTGGGCCTGCTCGGCCTGCTCACCAGCCTGCTCGCCGCCGCCGGACCACTCTGGCAATTGGCGCGGCGCCAACCCGCCGAATTGCTGAGGCAGTTTGCCGATGAACCTTAACCGCGCCCTGGCCTTGAGCCTGGCCTTGTTGCTGGGCGCCTGCGAGCAGACTCCGGAGCCGCGCAAAAGCTATGCGGGCCTGGGCCGGGACGCCGCGGCTTTCCTGCAGGTCGAACGGGGCCGAGCGCTGCAATTCCCCGCCGACCACGGTGCCCACACGGGCTATCGCATCGAATGGTGGTACATCACCGCCAACCTCACCGACGAACAGGGGCGCGACTGGGGCGCACAGTGGACGCTGTTCCGCTCGGCGCTGCGCCCGGGCCCGGAGGTACCCGGCTGGAACAGCCCCAATCTGTGGATGGGCCACGCAGCGCTGAGCGGCCCGTATGGCCATCAGTTCAGCGAGGCGCTGGCCCGTGGCGGCATCGGGCAGGCGGGCGTGGAGGCGCAGCCCTTCCTCGCCTGGATCGACGACTGGTCGCTGCAGGGTGTCCCGGGCCAAGGGCTGCAACAACTGCAGATGCAGGCCTCGGGCAAGGACTTCCGTTATCGCCTGCAACTGCGCAGCGACGGCCCGCTGGTGCTGCACGGCAACCAGGGCTACAGCGTGAAATCCGGACAGGGGCAAGCGTCCTGGTATTACAGCCAGCCGTTCTATCGGGTCAGAGGAGAGATCGAGCGCGAAGGCCAGCATTACCCGGTCACCGGGCTGGCCTGGCTGGACCGGGAATGGAGCAGCCAGCCGCTGACCGCCGAACAACACGGCTGGGACTGGTTTTCCCTGCATCTGGAGGGTGGCGCCGGGCTGATGTTGTTCCAGGTGCGCCAGACCGGTGCCGAGCCCTACCGCGCCGGCACCTGGATCAATGCCGATGGCCAAGCCGAGTCGCTGCGCAGCGACCAGATCCAATTGAGCGAACAGGCCTGGACCGTTCAGGAAAACGGCCGCAAGGTGCCGACCCGCTGGCAGGTGCGCGTTCCGGATCACAAGGTGGATGTGCAGGTCGAGGCCACCCAGGCACACGCCTGGATGGGAACCTCGTTTCCCTATTGGGAAGGACCGGTGCGTATCAGCGGCAGCCACGGCGGGCGTGGCTACCTGGAGATGACCGGTTATTGAAGGCTGGCGTCGATCAGACCTTGACGATCCAGCCTGCAGGCGCTTCGATGTCGCCGGACTGGATGCCGGTCAGCTCTTTGTAGAGCTTGGTGGTCACCGGGCCGACTTCGGTCTCGCTGTGGAAGACATGCAGGTGATCCTTGTACTGGATCCCGCCGATCGGCGTGATCACCGCAGCGGTACCGCAGGCACCGGCTTCCTTGAACTGAGCGAAATCGTCGACGAACACGTCGCCTTCGATCACTTTCAGACCCAGGCGGCTCTGGGCCAGTTCGATCAACGACAGGCGGGTGATGCCTGGCAATACCGATGGCGACTTGGGCGTGATGAATTCATCGTTCCTGGTGATGGCAAAGAAGTTCGCCGAGCCCACTTCCTCGATTTTCGAGTGCGTTTGCGGGTCGAGATAGATGCAATCGGCGAAATGAGCCTTTTTCGCTTCAGCGCCGGGCAACAGGCTGGCGGCGTAGTTGCCACCGACCTTGGCCGCGCCGGTGCCGTTCGGCGCTGCACGGTCGTAGGTGGAGATCAGGAAGTTGTTGGGCTTGAGGCCGCCCTTGAAGTAAGCGCCGACCGGCACGCAGAAAATCGAGAAAATGAATTCCGGTGCGGTGCGCACGCCGATGTTGTCGCCCACGCCAATGACGAATGGACGCAGGTACAGGGCGCCGCCGGTGCCGTAAGGCGGGATGAACCGCTCGTTGGCACGAACCACTTCCTTGCAGGCTTCGATGAACGCGTCGACGGGCACGTGCGGCATCAGCAGGCGCGAGCAGCTGCGCTGCATGCGCAGGGCATTCTGGTCTGGGCGGAACAGGTTGATCGAGCCGTCCTTGCAGCGGTAGGCCTTGAGGCCTTCGAAGCACTGCTGGCCGTAATGCAGTGCGGTGGAGCCTTCACTGAGGTGCAGCACGTTGTCTTCGGTCAGCACGCCGTCTTGCCAGTTTCCATCACGCCAGTAAGACAGATAGCGCAGATCTGTCTTGATGTAGTCGAAACCCAGCGTTGCCCAATTCATGCTTTCGTCGCTCATGATGCCCTCTAACCTTGAAAAAAACACCTGGAAGCCCAGGCTGACAAATAGATACCACATTTGGCCACCGGGGCAGTATCGGCTAATAGCGAGGGAATTTCGATAGGTGTCTGACGTATGCCTGAAATAGCGCGGCGCCTGCATCGCGGGCAAGCCACTCAACCCGGAACGATGGTCCTAACTTTGTCCCCCAAGGACGTCCACAGATGCTGAGCCGCATAGGCCCGCCACGGCCGCCACGCCTGTGCCCTGGCAAGCAAGTGCGCCGAAGTCGACGCAGCCCCCTCCAGCAACCCGAGCGCCTTGACCAACGCCACATCCCCCGCCGGAAAGGCATCAGGCTCGCGCAACTGCCGCAAGGCAATGTACTGCGCCGTCCAGTCCCCGACGCCACGCAGCTCACAGAACCTGGCGATGGCATCCTGCAATGTTGCGCCGCTATCGAACAGCCGGGGGTCGGCGACCAGCGCGGCGCTGACCGCCTCCAGCGTCGCCCTGCGCGAGCGCGGCATGCCCAGGTTCGTCAGGTCCGCCCCGATCAAGGCCGAGGGCTCCGGGAAGACGTGGGTCAATCCCGATGGATGGCCATCGAGCAGCTGCAGGGGTTGCCCATGGCTGGCCACCAACTTTCCCGCCAGCTTGATCGCCCCCGCCACGGTAATCTGCTGCCCCAGCACAGCACGCACTGCCAGTTCGAAACCGTCCCAGCCACCGGGCACGCGCAGCCCGGGGCGCGTATCGACCAATTTGGCCATCAGCGGGTCGACCGCCAGCTGCCCTTCGATAGCCTCGGGATCGGCTGCCAGATCGAACACCCGACGCAAGCGGGCAATGATCACCGGCAACGCTGCCAGTTGAGGAAAATGGATAGTTGCGGCCAGGGCATTGCCCTGCCCCATGCGTACCTGAACGGTACCTTGCGCACCATTGATACCGATGCTGCGCGAATAGACACCGCCGATCACGCTTTCGACCCCCGGTATGGCCCGTGCCGCGAGGAAGTCCAGCATTGCCTGCCAGTCATAGGGCGGCCGATATCGCAGCAGCAGCGTCACCCCCTCACCCGCCACCTTCGCGCGTGCGGCCTGTGCACCACGGCGCAAGGCGCTGGGCGGGCGCCCGTAGAGCTTCTGGAACACCTCGTTGAAGCGCCGGATGCTGCCGAAACCCGCGGCAAAGGCAATATCGGTAACGGGCATCGCGGTTTCATGGAGCAGCTGCCGGGCCAGCAGTACCCGCCGGGTCTGCGCCACTCCCAGAGGCGAGGCACCGACATGCTGGGCGAACAGGCGCCGCAGCTGACGCTCGCCGACACCCAGGCGTTCGGCCAGCGCCGCCATGCCGCACTCATCCAGAGCCCCCGCCTCGATCAGGCCCAGCGCCCTGGCAACGGTATTGGAGTACCCCGAATTCGACACTCCGCGCCACGCTCCCGAGTCGGGCGCCGCTTCCGGTCGACAGCGCAGGCAAGGACGAAAACCAGCCTCCTGGGCGGCTGCGGCCGTCGGGAAGAACAGGGTATTTTCCGGTTTGGCCGTGGGCGCCGGACAGATGGGCCGGCAGTAGATGCCGGTGGTGCGCACTCCGACGAAAAACCGCCCGTCAAAGCGGGCGTCACGGCTGGCCAGGGCCCGGTAGCAAATAGCGTGATCGAGGTTCATGACGCCATGATCATCCCGATTGCGCCGGCACACTAGCGGTTTTCGGGCTTGATCATGGAGCCTTTTTCTCGGCAGTCACTCTATATATTTGCTCAATCACACCACGCTTCTATATTGATCTAGCGAGTCAGCTGACTTTCAAAGCCTCCCGGTGAGCATTTTTCATGGCCACGACCGATCGGTTGATCATTTGCGAACACTGCGACAGCGTCTATGAAAAGGTCGTCCTTGCCAAGCGTCAGAAGGCACTTTGCCAACGCTGCGGCGCGGTGATCCAGCGCTACAACGGCATGACCGTGCAACAGCGCCTGGCCCTGGCCCTGACGGCGACCGTGCTGTGGATCTTCGCCAACTTTTATCCGGTCATGAGCATCAGCCTGCAGGGCCTGAAGAATTCCGCGACGCTGTGGGACTCGGTGCTGGCACTGAGCGATGGTCCCATTACGTTCATGGCAATGGTCGCGGCCATCGCCATGATCATCGCGCCGATCATTCAATTGGCTCTGTTGATCTGGGTGTTGCTGTTCGCGCTCACGAACAGGCGCTCGCCCGGGTTCGCCCCGTGCATGCGCTGGCTGGAGACACTCAGACCCTGGAGCATGCTCGAAGTGTGCCTGTTGGGCGCCATGGTCGCGGTCTTCAAACTGGCGGGAATGCTCGACGTGTTGCCGGGCATCGGCCTGATCGCCCTCGCCGTCCTTAGCATTTTGCTGATCAAGGTGGCCGGACGTGATGTCCGCGACCTGTGGGACACCCTATGAACTCGCCTCCATTTGCCAGCGAATTGAACCTGTGCCTGTGCCACAGTTGCGGCCTGGCCTGCGACATGACCGGCCATCCCCATCAGTGCCCGCGCTGCAACGCGCCCCTGCACATGCGCAAGGCCAACTCCCTGGCACGGACATGGGCCTACATGCTCGCCGCCCTGGTGTTCTACATTCCTGCCAATGTACTGCCGGTCATGAACACCGTCATGCTCGGCAGCGGTGCCGACAGCACCATCATCGGCGGTGTGCTGGAGTTCTGGGAACACGGCGCCTGGGACATCGCCCTGATCATTTTCATCGCCAGCATCGCGGTGCCGGGCATCAAGTTCGTTGCCATTACCCTGCTTCTGGTCACCGCTCAACGGGGCAGCCAGTGGGCCTGCAGGCAACGCTCGAAGTTGTACCGGTTCGTCGAATTGATCGGCTACTGGTCGATGCTGGACGTCATTGTGGTCGCGCTGGTCGCGGCGCTGGTCAAGTTCCAGGCATTGGGCGATATCGAACCGCGGGCCGGCATCCTGTTCTTTGGCCTGGTGGTGGTCTGCACCATGCTCTCGGCGATGAGTTTCGATCCGCGCCTGATGTGGGAAAACCGACATTCCGAGGAGGTCATGGATGAAGCAAGAAGCCACTGACGGGCGCTCCCTGCCCGGCAACCCAAGTGTCAAGACCACCAGCCGCTGGAGTGTGTCACTGGTCTGGATCGTGCCCATCGTCGCCGTGCTGGTGGGTATATCGCTGGTGGTGCATGACCGCATGCAGGCCGGCCCGGTCATTACTATCAACTTCAAGACCGGCGAAGGGCTCACGGCCAACAAGACCGAAGTCAAATACCGTAACGTGGTAATCGGTCACGTCAGCGAAGTCGAACTCAGCGACGATCAAAAAAGCGTGAATGCGACGGTGAAGCTGGAGAAGCAGGCCGAATCCTTCACCCGTGAAGACTCGGTGTTCTGGGTGGTCAGGCCGCGCATCGGAGCCGGTGGCGTTTCCGGGATCGATACCCTGCTGTCCGGTGACTTCATCGGTGCCGATATCGGGAAGGCCGACAAACGCACCAAAACCTTCATCGGCAAGGAAACGCCACCTCCCATCACCTATGGCGAACCGGGCAAGCGCTTCATGCTGCATACCCAGGACCTGGGTTCGCTGGACATCGGCTCGCCGGTCTATTACCGCAAGATCCCGGTCGGCCAGGTAGTGGCCTACAACCTGGCTCCCGACGGCAAGAGCGTGGACATCGAAGTATTCATCCAGGCGCCCAATGATGCCTTTGTCACTGAAAACACCCGCTTCTGGAACGTCAGCGGCATCGACGTCAGCGCAGGGGCCAATGGTTTCTCGGTCAAGACCGAATCACTGTCGGCGATGCTGGTCGGCGGGATTGCCTTCCGTGCTCCCGCTTTCAGCCCGGGTGACAAGGTAGCGGCCGAAGACAAGGGCTTCGACCTGTTCGACGACGAGGTCACCGCCCTCGCCCCACCCAGCGGCAAGCCACAATTCCTGGTCTTGCGCTTCGACGACCCGATGCGCGGCTTGAAGGTCGACGCGCCGGTCGAATTCCTGGGCGTGGAGATCGGCAAGGTGGTCTCGGTCAATCTGGACTACGACGAGAAACGGCAAAGGTTCCCGGTGAATGTCGGTATCGTGATCTACCCCCAGCGCCTCGGCCAGGCTCACCAGAAAATGCTTGAAGTCCTCAAGCACGACCCTAATGACGAAGAAGGCGGCGCGCGCATCATCGGCACCTTCATCGAGCATGGCCTGCGCGCCCAGGCTCGCAGCGGCAACCTGCTGACCGGGCAGTTGTACATCGCCCTGGACTTCTTCCCCAAGGCCGACAAGGTCGCCTTCGACGCCACCGAGCGGCCGCTCCGGATTCCTACCGTTCCAGGCAGCCTGGAACAACTGCAGGAACGCTTGCAGGCGATGGTCGACAAGTTCAACAAGATGCCGCTTGATCGCATCTCCAATAACCTCGACTCAAGCCTGATGGAACTGAACAAGAGCCTCGTCCAATTCAACGGCAAGACCTTGCCGGGTGTGAATACAACCTTGCAGGACATGCGTACGACCCTGCAATCGACCAACTCGACGCTGGCCGAAGACTCCCCGCAGCGCGAACGCCTGCGCGATACCATCGAGGAATTGACCCGCACCTCTCGCTCCTTGCGCGAGTTGACCAACTACCTGGGCCGGCATCCGGAATCGTTGCTTCGCGGCCGTCCGAAAAGCGCGCTGCCGCCAAGCCTGCAACCCTCTTCGAGCGATTGATTACAGGAGTTAGCCTATGCCCTTTTCGTTGAAAATACCGCTGGTGAGCCTGTTCGTGTTCCTGGGCGCCTGCGCCAGTGATCCGGTTCATTACCACACCCTGATGGCGCCCCATGCAGGCGGTGCGCCGCAAGGTGCCAGCGCCGATATCCAGTTGGAGCGAATCACGGTGCCGCCCCAGGTCGATCGCACCGAGATCGTTATTCGCCAGGGTAGCAGCGGCCTGGCGGTCCTTGAATTCGAATGGTGGGGGGCCAGCCTCGCCGATGAGTTCCAGAGCGCCCTCGAAGACCAATTGAACGCCGGCGGTTCGCAACGCAAATCCTTCTTGCGGGTCGATGTGCAACGCTTCGACTCGTTACCGGGGCAGTACGCCCTGCTCGAAGCCACGTGGCGCTTGCGCAGCATGGGTGCCAGCAAGAATGTGATCGAAATGACCTGCCACAACACCCTGCAGACGCCTGCGGGTGCATCCATCGAGGACCTGGTGATGGCGCACCAGAACAATGTAAAACGGCTGGCCGCGACCATCAGCCAGGCCACTCGCGGGACTTCAAGTGATTGTCCGAAGGTCCAGTAATCCAGGAGCGCGCAAGCCATCGACCGGGTTCATCAAAGCAGCGACTCGATCGGCAAGCGCGCCCAGTGCCATGGCCTCGGCAATCCGTGCGCTGGTAAAGAGCCATGGCGCTGGGCGAACAGGTGACAGCTTAGAGCGACATGCTACCCACCGCATTCAGACGTTTCTTAAAATCGCGAGTGAAATCTCCTACTGATGACTGAACACCAGCGGATACAGCGAAATCACCAGCAACACCGCCATCAGCACATTGAACGAAATCAACCAGCGCGGGTTACGCAGCAGGTTGCGCAAGGCGCTGCCGCAGCCGGCCCAGAAGCAGACGCTGGGCAGGTTGATGATGGCGAAGACCAGCGCAATGACGAATACGTTGACGAAATAACCCTGGGACGGTGTGTAGGTGGTGATGGCCCCGATGGCCATGACCCAGGCTTTCGGGTTCACCCACTGGAACGCCGCAGCGCCCCAGAAGCCCAGGGGCCGGCTGGTGCTGTTCGACTCCTGGGACATAGGCCCCGAGGTCGCGATTTTCCAGGCCAGGTAGAGCAAGTAGGCACCGCCCAGGTAACGCAGGACCGTATACGCCATGGGCACGGCCTTGAACACCTCGCCCAGGCCCAGCCCGACGGCCACCACCATGACCATGAAGCCGACACTGATGCCCAGGGCATGGGGAATCGATCGCCGGAAACCGAAATTGACACCCGAGGCCAGCAGCATGGTGTTGTTCGGGCCCGGCGTGATCGAGGAGACGAACGCAAACAAGGCAAAGGCCGACAGCAGATCGACTGAGTACAACATGATGTTATCCAGAGATGGCGGGGTACCAGGCCACACTAGCGGATAGACCGCAGGGTGCTGCGCTACAGTTGGCCGGTATTTGAGCGCAACAGTGTATGCCGTGACGATTGGGCCGTAGAATACTCAGCAGTGGTCGCGCGTATTTTTAGTGAGTGAGAACGACATGATTGCAAGAGAATCGAGGCACGATTGCGCCATCGAAAAATTCAAGGCCGCCAACCCCACGCTGCTGGAAGAAATCCAGGCCTTGAGCCCAAAAGAGCAACAGCAGCAAATCGAATGGGCGTTTGAAGATGAAGCCGAATCGCGAGGGCTGGAGCCCTGGGAGCTGGCTCTAGAGCTGATCGCCCGAAGCCCGGAAGAGCTTCACGCAATGCGCATCGAAACCCATCGGGAAGTCGCAGATGCCCTTGGGATGAGCTGGGAAGAGTATTGCGGCTTCAATGAAATTTCTGAATAGGATTTAAGCTTCTCGTTCCCACAGAGCGTAGGAACGAGGTTAATTGCGGGTTTCAGGGTTTAAGCGGGAATTCCCTGTCACGTTCCGGAAGTTCCTTGCCGTCATCCGGATGTTTCCAGGTCGGGTCCGGCTCCACTGGATCGTCCACATCGTCAGGCCAATCCTCGGTATCAGGGGTTTCGGTGTCGGGGTCTGGTGTCCGCGGCCCGGCAGAATGAGTACCACCCGGGTATCTTGGATAAGTGTCCATGTTCACCTCGTTTTAATCCGATCGAACAAGTCCTTCACCCCTAAGTGAAGCACAGCTGCAATGCTATGCTTTGCACTCTGCCCGGAGGTCAGGCCGATGTGCGGAAGGCTCTCGCAATACCGCGGCATTCACGACTTCGTCGATGCCTTGAGCATGCCCAATGCCCTGGCCAATTCCGTTGACGAACAACCACTGGGCCGCTATAACGCGGCGCCATCGACGCAACTGGCCCTCTTTCACCTCGAAGATGACCGGCTGCATGCCGACCTGGTGCGCTGGGGCTGGCGACCGCACTGGGCCACCGATCGTGCCCCGCCTGTCAACGCCAGGGTCGAGAAAGTCGCCCACGGGCCATTCTTCCGGGCCATCTGGCCGCACCGTGCCGTGGTGCCCATCGATGGCTGGTATGAATGGGTCGACGAAGGCGAGCCCAAGAAACAGCCCTACTACATCCGCCGCCGGGATACTGCGCCCATCCTCTGCGCGGCCATCGGTCAATATCCCCGTGCCGACTGTGACCGCCAGGACAGCGACGGCTTCGTGATCATCACGGCCGACAGCGCCGGAGGCATGGTCGACATCCACGACCGACGACCGGTCGTGCTGGCCCCTGAACTGGCCCGCGAATGGCTGGATCCGGCAACACCCAGGGAGCGAGCCGAACACCTGGCGCTGCTTCAGGGCGAACCTTCCGAGACCTTCGAATGGTTCAAGGTCAGCAAGGCGGTGGGCAATGTGCGCAACCAGGGCGCCGAGCTGTTGCTGCCGATCGAGGGGGCTGAGCGCTGAGCCCGACCCTGTCCGACGGCAGAAAAAACCCCGCTCGATGGCGGGGTTCGCTGGTTATTTCCAATTACTTTTTCGCCTGGAAAATCGCCCTGGGCAGGAACTTGTTGCGCGAACGCCCTGCTGGCTTCTGTATGGGGTTCCTGGCCGATGAGTCATCGATCGTCGCGCCTTCGAAACCGACCCGGTACGGGGTTTGGCCGCAATGCACGCAACTGTTTACCGGAAATTCCTCCTCATGGTCTTCAAGGAAATGCTCACCCATCAATGGCTCCCTCCGACAGCTGATCAGTATCGGCAAACGACTGATTGCCTGGAAAATACTGACCGATACGGGGCCTTAGACTAGCCGGTCATTTTGTGATTTAAAGGTCACAACGGAGAAAGTCCGACCAATGGCCCGGCGCCCATGCATTCACAATGCCGCCTTGTGCAGGCTTTGTAGAGCACTGCTACACTTTGTTCGCTGAACGGAGGAATGCGAAATGTCCGATAAAGAAACCATCGCCACATTGCTCACGATCATCAATTCCCGTCAGTCTCGGCTGGCTTCGACCTGCAAGGAAATCGCCGACTGGATCGACCGCCAGGGTGACGTGCCTGCAGCCTTGAAGATACGGGACACCCTGAAGGCCGTAGAGGCCGATGAGCAACAGGTGAAGAAAGCGCTGACGTCCCTCAAGGTCATTGATGCACCGCTCCCGCGGTTCCGGCAGTTTTGAACCCCATTCGCCGGCTTCATCGATGCACCCGGTGCAATCACTCGAGGCAGGAAAGGTGCCTGTTCATCTGCGCTCGCTCGAAAATCCGCAGATGATCAGATAATCACCCCCTTCCCTGCCACGACTCATCGATTCGCCCAGATGACGTTCTCACTGTTGATCTGTGGGCAACGATCCGGATTGATTTCACGTTCACGATGCAGCCAGATCCGGGTCTGTTCGATATCGAACGCCTGGGACTTTCTATGCCTCATTACACTGTCGGAAACGCAGAAACGCCCACACTCAGGGCAAACAAGCTCGACCCCCTCGCTTGCCGGGTCAATCCTTCGCGCCTCTGCTCCACAATTGATGCACCTCATAGCCTGCTCCCGGTCATTTGAAGTTCAACATTCGATCTCTGAAGATTGGGTTGACGGTTGCACTCGCCAGCGGATAACTGAAAGTCTGGCACATGGCCGGGCTTGCAAGAGGTTGTAACGAACCCGAATCGGAAAAAGACCATGAACGATACCGAGCACACGGCCTGCTGGGCCGCTGCCTGGCCCTCGCAGACGTCCGCCGAGGCCTTGAAACAGGCTGGCGTGCAACGAGAGGTCCACCTGACGACCTTTTACAATGCGAAGGTCCGGCTGAGCTTTTCCGAACCACTGCCGTGCTGCCTGGCGACCATAGCGAGTATTTCCGAATGGACCACAAGGCGTGGGCGCTGTGTCGTTGCAGAACTGGATTGCGAAGACCATTGGAGCCATTCACTCAATGCCGCATTGGTTGGCATCCATGGCTCGACCGAGCGGGAATACAAGCCGCATCTGACCCTCGAACGCCACGCCCGGCCAGGTCGGTCAAAAGCCTGGCAGCACCTGATCGGCATGGTGGTGGAGTTTGACCGCCACGGCATAGCCCAGCGTGAAGGCCACGCCGCGAAGGAATGAATGGTCAGATCACCTTATGCAGGCTGGCAATACTCCAGGGACCCGAGGAGGCGTGACCGGTAGCGAGCGTGCGCGCCCTGCCGACACACCACAGCATCGCCTGGGTCATGGTCTCGGATTCGCGAGCATCATGATATTCCTCGTAGAGCATCCGCCCGTTATCGGCATAGATCCCGATGAACGCTTGGGTGACACCCTCGCGAGACAAGCGAACTTGAACATCGATCTCGGCACCATTGCTCAACTTCTCGTCATGGCAACGACTATTGAGCTGGCAATCTGCCCAATCCCAGTATTGGCTACCCCGTTGGCGCATGGCACATGCTCCTCATCTAAGCGGTATGAGTAAGGCACATGAGCGGGGAGTCTGCAATGGCAAAAGGCCTCCACTTGTCGGTGGGCCTGCATGGCTTGGCATTCGTCCGGGAACAGAAAAAAGAAAAGCGGCTCAAGGCCGCTTTTCTGGTAGCTTCCAGGCGTTCAGTGGGCCTGATCTGAAGCGAATATGGCGCAGCGGACGGGACTCGAACCCGCGACCCCCGGCGTGACAGGCCGGTATTCTAACCGACTGAACTACCGCTGCGCATAACACTGAGAAGAGATTGGTGGGTGATGACGGGATCGAACCGCCGACCCTCTGCTTGTAAGGCAGATGCTCTCCCGGCTGAGCTAATCACCCTTTCTCTCTCGGTGTGGGGGCATTCTCTCACAAAAAATCGCAACGTGCTGTTTTAATTACTAATTTTTTGAAAAAAATTTAAAAATGGTCCTCCGCCACGCGCCAGCGCACATTTTGTTACAAGGGCAGCCCGTCATTCATGCCCACAATTCGAACTTTAAGCGTGCAGCAATATCCATATTTCCAGTTTCCACCGGGGACGACGGGAATCTCATCCCGAACTCAAAACCCTGAGTTTTTGAACGAAATGACAATTCCATCGAGGTCAACACCATGCGCTTAGTACTGCCTTCTCTTCTTCTAGGAATGCTGATCACACAAGGAGCAATGGCTGCAGGAGATGGCACCACGGCAATCGGCGGCGGTCTTGGCGGCGCATTGGGTAATGTGGTCGGCCAGCAGATTGGCGGAAGCACAGGCGCTGCAATCGGTGCCGGCGTAGGCGGCGCTGCCGGCAGCGCCGTGGGTGCGCCAAAAGGCAACAGAACCGAAGCGGCGATTGGCGGCGGACTGGGGTCGGCGACAGGTTCCGTCCTGGGTAATGCCGTGGGTGGCTCGGCCGGTTCCACCATTGGTGCCGGCCTTGGCGGCGCGGCGGGTGGTGCGCTGGGCAACAACATCGCCGACGACGACCGTGATCACGGTTCAAGTGGCAAGCACTACAACGGCAAGCACAAACACAAGCACAAGCACAAACATCACTGATGTCACTGGCTCGACCAGGCCCGGCCCCGCGCCGGGCTTTTCGTTACTGCTTGGCTGGTATTAGACCTTAGTTGTATTCAGCTACCAGACACATGGCCAAGTGACCTGGCCATTGCTATGGTTGCCTCATCAGTGCTCGGAAGTGCTGAAAAGCTGCTCGCTGTTAAGAGCATGGCCGGTCTCGATGTGCTCCCCCGCACATGTCGTACCGGCCTTTTTTCATTCTGCACGCGCAAGCCGATTACTCCGCCATGTTCAATCATCTTCATCCAGCCGGAACCGGCTCACGGCATGCCCTCCCGACGGTGTGGTGATTTCCACCTCGACATGCCGCCCACCACAATGCTCGCAATTGTAGACCTGAGCGTCGATATCTTCGTCAAAACACAGCTCTACGGCCGTGTCCTGGTTGCATTTCTGGCAGTTGAGTTTTTTCGTCACAGTCGTCACTCCTGCGTTTTTTTATCGCCATGAGCTTAGACCAGTTTTGCAGGGGTTACAGAGGGGGAATTTCCATCGTACCGGGAGGTCAACTGGCGGCCCCTGTAGCCGCTGCCGCAGGCTGCGCTGGAGTCCCGCAGGGGCTCCCCTGCGATCTTGAAATCCTGCGCCCGCTTCGCGGGCGAGCGCAGCCTGGCGGCAGCGGCTACAGGGCTGCGCTTTGCCCCGAATATAGCGCGTGCCCGATGACGCGCAACCTGAAAAGCCCAGCACGAAGGCTGGGCTTTTGTTTATCTCCTGTGTTCCATCATCTTGTCAGCGAGTACCCTGGCCCTCTCCACCAACAGATTCTGCCTGTCCTCGTGATTCGACTTCGGGCCCCCCACCACAGGTGCCGACAGGTGACTTTCCGCAATCAACGCGGCACAAAAATACTGATCCCACACGGCTCTTTGCGTATCGGCCTGTTGGTTGATTTGGTCGGTAATCATATCCGGCTCCTTTTCAAGAGGTAGCACACCTATTCTACGCCTCGTTCGGCGGCGATTTACGCCATGGATAGCCCTTGGCACTGAGTTGATAGGCGTAATCGAATAAACGTCTCATGTACTCGCCATCGAATTTCTGACTGTGCGGGCACTGAAAGTCATCGTCGATGTACGCAAGATTGAAATCCGCCCCATCCCGCTGCGCAATTCGGTAAATGCGATCCAGGTCACTGATGCCCTGGGTTTGTATCAAGGCGCTGATGGCCCGACCGCCAATGCTCAATGTACGTCGCTTGGTGCCAGACCACTCCGGCGCCAGCCTGCCGTTGCGCACGACATAGAAATTGCGGTCGCGTCGATACGGCGCACCGACAACTTTGCTCATCGACATGACCAGCCCCGGCGGGTACAGGAACACCTGAGTGATGACCCCACCGTCCACGTGCATTTCCTGAAACTGCTGACCGTCGACCTCCACATCGATCATGACGGGCGAAACCGCGCCGGGAATGCTCATCGAGGCGATCATGATGTTGCGAAACAGATCGAGTGAACCTGGCGCCTGGCTTGCAGCAATGGCACCCATGTTCCAGGTCACCGGCCGGCACGAATCGAGGTCGGTCGTGCCGATCAGCAGGATGCGTCCTTCTGCGTATTGCAGACCAATCGCCGCCAGCAGCTCCGTGGTCACGTACTTTGTGATGAGCCGCGACAGCGGCTTGCTGTCCGCGATACCGTCACTGGCAAGACGAGTCAGCATGTTGCGCGGATGAAATACGTCCTTGGGACCGATCGCATTGGCAATCGTGTGGATGACGTCGTCGTACGCCGATCCCAGATAAGCGAACGGCGCGACCAGGGCGCCCGCGCTGATGCCCGTGACGACCTTGAACGGGGGACGAGTCCCGTGGGCGGTCCACCCGGCAATCAGCCCCGCGGCGAAGGTGCCTGCATCTCCGCCCCCCGAAACGGCCAGCATATTGGCCTGCGGCAGCACATCGGGCGATTTTCCCCCTCTAGCGAGCAGCTCGCTCTCGCGCTTGTTGGACAGAATCGCATCCTGAATGAAGGGCGTAATGTCACGGTCTACCCAGTAGCGGGCAGCGGGAATGCCGGGGATGACCGCTTTTTCCGTCAACATGGGCGGCACAGCGTCACGGCGTTGCAGGCACGCTTGAAGCAACATGTTCAGCGTTGAGGCACTCGGTTTGAGCGGGAATGGTTTCAAAACCTCACCTCCGGCCCCAGCAGTCGACAGCGAATGTGCTCGTCTTGCGCATCCTTAAAGGATAAACGAATTCGCGGGGTGCGTTTCCTGGTGATCAAGCCACCCGCTCACCGCACAGGTCAAGGGCGAACCAGCGCTCCACTTCTGCCTGCTGCAAACCTGCGCCCAACAAGGCGAACAGCTTGCCCAGCGCCGCCTCGCGGGTCATGCCGCCAGCGCTAACCAGGCCGCTGGCTCGCAGCTGGCTACCGGCAGCGTAGAGACCGAACTCGACATGGCCGTGCGGGCACTGGCTGATGGCCGCCAGCACCACGCCACGCTCATGGGCTGCGTGCAGAACGGCCAGCAGTTCGGCGTTGTCCGAAGGGCCTGTACCGCTGCCGTAGCACTCCAGCAACAACCCACGCACGCCACTGTCGAGCAACGCCTGCACATGACAGGCCTGGATGCCCGGGAAAAATGGTAGCACCGCCAGGTTCACCGATTGCCGTGGTTGCAGGTAGTCCAGCGTCGCAGGAATCGAACCTGCGCGTTCGCCGTGACGTTGCCGAGGCAACACGCCAAAGGCATCGAAGGCATCGCTGCGCAGCTTGCTCACCCGTGCGCCATGCATCAATTGACCATTGAAATACAGGTGCACGCCAGGCGCGATACCCGCCTGCAGGGCCTGCATCGCGCCACACAGGTTGGGCCAGGCGTCACTGCCCTCCACGCCGGCGGGCAGCATGGCGCCCGTCAGCACCACCGGCACCGGCAGGCCCAGCAACAGGAAGCTCAGCGCGGCTGCGCTGTAGGCCAGGGTGTCGGTGCCATGCAACAGCAGCACCGCATCATGGCCGCCATCGGTCACCGCTGTCACGATGGCATCGCGCATGGCCAGCCAGTTGGCCTGGCTGATGTTGGCGCTGTCGAGCAGTGGCAGCAATTCGTGAAACCGCCAGTCCAGGGCCTCGCGCCCCAGACCCGCGCGCATGCGTGCTTCGAAACCACCACCAGGGGCCAGCCCTTCAGGTGTCTGCTGCATGCCGATAGTGCCTCCGGTATAGAGCACGAAAAGATTTTTGACTGCGCTCATGCCGTAGTCCCTGGAAGTCTTGAAAAGAGGCTAATGCAACAATGCCGCTCCCCCGCGCCAGGCGCAGGAGCGGCACTGTGCCAGACGTTGTCGAATGATCAGCGGTGGTTTTGCACCAGGCTCGCCACCGGCTTGCCTGCTGGCGTCTCGGCGACCTGCCCCACAGGCCAGGCGTCACGGTCAAGATCCAGGTCGGCGAACTTCGCCGAGTCGAACACCGGGGTCTTGATCCCGGCACTGCGCTGTTCGTCGTAGTCACGCATCAGGCGCAGGCCGACCTTGAACAGCAGGGCCAGCGCAATCAGGTTGACGAATGCCAGGCACGTCATGGTGATGTCGGCAAAGGCGAACACCGTGGACAGGTTCTGGATCGAGCCCCAGAGGATCAGTACCACCACCAGCGCCCGGTAGCCGATCAACGCCATGCGGCTGCGGCCGAACAGGTATTGCAGGCTGTTCTCGCCCAGGTAGTAGTTGTAGAGGATCGAGGTGAACACGAACAGCGCCAGGGCCACGCTGACGAACACCCTGCCCCAGTCACCGACCACGGCGGCCAGGGAGTTCTGGGTCAGGACGATACCGTCACCCTCGAAGCCCGGGGTGTAGAAGCCCGACAACAGGATCAGCAATGCAGTGCAAGTGCAGATGACGAAGGTGTCGAGGAACACACTGAACGCCTGCACCACGCCTTGCGCCACCGGATGCCGCACGGCAGCCACGGCGGCGACGTTGGGCGCACTGCCCAGGCCCGCTTCGTTGGCGAATACGCCACGCTTCACGCCCATCACGATGGCGCTGCCGATCAGCCCGCCGAAGGCAGGATCGAGACCGAAGGCGCTCTTGACGATGGTCACCAGCATGCCGGGTACGTGGTCGATTTGCAGCACGATCACGTAGAGGGTCACGGCGATGTAGATCAGGGTTTTCACCGGCACCAACAAGTCGGCCACCGCGGCGATGCGCTTGATGCCGCCAATGAACACCAGGCACAGCAGCGCGGCCAGGGCGATGCCACTGTATTGCACGGGGAACGCGAAGGCGTTTTCCAGCGAGTGGGTCACCGCGTGGGATTGCAGGCCGTTGAAGGCGAAGCCGAAGGTCACCAGCAACAGGGCGGCGAAGACCATGCCCAGCCAGCGCTGGCCGAGGCCGTGCTGGATGTAGTACGCAGGGCCACCACGGTATAGGCCATTGCCGTCGTTGCGCTTGTAGGCCTGGGCCAGGGAGCATTCGAAGAAGCTGCTGGACATGCCGACCAGCGCGGTCACCCACATCCAGAACACGGCACCGGGGCCGCCCAGGGTCACGGCGATGCCGACGCCTGCGATATTGCCGGCGCCGACACGACCCGCCAGGCTGAGCATCAGCGCCTGGAACGAACTCAACTGCCCGGAACTGCCCCGCAGGGATTCCTTGAACACGCTGAACATATGGGCGAAATGACGGAACTGGACGAAGCGGGAGCGCAGCGTGAAATAGCTGCCCAACCCGACGATGAGCACAATGAGCAGCTTCCCGGACAGGAAGTCGTTAAGCGCTTCAAGCATGGAGGATTCCTCGATTCTTATTGTTCGAACGACAACGACGGGCGGCACGACGACCGGACCGCGAATGTGGCGAGCATGATTGGCCAGCGCAGCCGGTCAGACAATTTCGCGACGCTGCTCTACATGATGCGAGTTGATGCTATAGTCGCGCCGATCGCATCACCAGAGACCGACCATGCCAAACAACCTGGGCAGCAATCTTCTGCTGTTGTGCAATCATTACCGCTCGATCGCCGAGGTTTGCCGCAAACTGGCGATCAACCGCACGCAGTTCAACAAGTACCTCAGTGGCCAGAGCACGCCTGCGCCGTACAACCTCAAGCGCATCGGCGATTTCTTCGGGGTCGAGGACTACGAACTGGGCCTGCCGCCCGAGCAGTTCGCCCGCCTCATCGGCGTACGCCATGCCGACAGCGCGCAGGCGCCGGACAGCGACCCGCTTTACAACCTGCTCAAGCCCCTGCGTGAACAGTCCAGCAGCCTGTCGCGCTACTGCGGCTATTACTTCGAATACGCCAACTGCATGTCGGTACCCGGCAGCATCCTGCTGTCGCTGGTGCACCTGCGCGAGGAGCGCGGCAATTTCCTGTTCGAACGCCAGGAGCGTCAGGAACGGTCCAGCAGCACGGATGTTCAAGCCGAAGACTGGGTGCGCTGCCGCTACCTGGGCGCCGCGTTCCACCTGCAGGACCGCTTGTTCCTCATCGACTACGAGTCGCTGACCGTCAACGAGATGAGCCAGACCATCCTCATCCCCAGCTTCAAGAGCCGCATCACTCGCCTCAACGGCCTGAAGACCGGCGTCTCCAGCGGCGACCGACGCACGCCGGCCTGCACCCGCGTGGTGTGGGAGTACCTGGGGCCGGAGATCAACCGGGTCAGTACCTACCGCCAGGTAATGCTGTACCGTCCGGATGACCCGCATATCGATGAGGATATTCGTCAGCGGTTGGCGGCGGCGCCGGTGCGTAATGGGTTGTTCGAGATTGAGTAGCAATTATTTGCAGGGGCATTTGCTCGTAATGGAGAGACAATTTCGCTTCAGATTCCTGGGCTTACTCTTGGCCAAGGTTTAACGTGGGCTGTTCTTGTTGCGCCCTCTGTCGTAAATCCCTGACTAATTGATTATCGAGCCCTAGTTCGCTGACCTTATCCAGATCAGATCTCGCTTCTTCAAATTTCCCCAGCTCAATTCTGATCTGTGCCCGCAAAACCCATGGCTCTGCCTGACCAATGCGAGCTATCCGGAGCGTACTTTCTGCAATACTCCTGTTAAAGTTACCCAGAGCGCTTTCATTATCAAACGGAGGAGGTCGCACGGCCAGGTAAGCACGCTCGATAGCCTTGGAGGCTTCATTTTCAGCATCCTGATAACGGCGTAGAGCAATGAGCGCCTTGGTACGCTGCAGGGGCACAAAAGCATCAAATGGCTCCAAACGATCAGCTCTTTCGTAGTCGATTAGCGCCTGCTTGGGATTTCCTTGGTTCAAGCGAGCATTACCTCGGCGTATCCAGCACTTTTCGTGATCAGGGTCTACCTCTACGACTCGCGTGCAGAGACTCTCCATAACTGGCCAGTTCTTCTCCACCCTTGCTTTATCCGCAGTTTCCAGCCACTGGTCGATTTTCTCTTTCCTGCTCTGCTCCTCTGCCATCGAAATAATAGTATTAATGGACTTTTCAAGATTTATATCTATCCAGGATCGCTCCCCTTCTCCAATTACACTAAGCCGTTGATGACGTTTATCGAAAGCCAATCCCTTCAGCATATCAATCTGTAGTGGATAGGAGGGGCTTTCTGCACGTAGCTCTCGGTCAAACAGCTGTAGAGTTGCAGTCAAATCAGAATATGAGAAAGGGTTGGCCCCGCCAAAAACAATAGCCATCTGATCAGAGTTTTCGAGTGCCAAAAGCCCTCGCACCAACCGTCTTCCCGATGCCATTCGCGCTTTAACGGTTTGTGTTTCTAAATCAAATACAACAACTTTGTCACTCATCATTTCACCGAGCGCTGCGGAAACGCCGTTGTATCCAATAACGGCAATAAGTTCATGCCCCATCAGGCAGCAAGACACGCTCTTGACTACTTCCAAGGGCCGTTGCGAGTTCGGTGTGACAATATTGGTTAATGGTATTTTCTCAATGAGCGACCAGTCGCGGGTAGAAACTTTGAGTAGAAGGCCGTTCCCTGTACCGACCAATAACTCATCCGCACCAGGGATCTCTGCAATACTCTGAGCCAGACCGAATGGCTGCAGGTCCAGGGTTTTTATACGGCCATCCGAAAAAAACCGCAATAACCGTGCTGTTTTCGCAGTACTGGGTGCAGGAAAGCCTTCGATGACTGTTAAAAAGGACCCAACCGATAAAACAGCCGTACCGTCGGATAAAAACCAGGCGCCCAGGTACTCATCCTCCGGTAGGGGTATGTTTTTTTTGCTCTCCTGAAACGGTATCCATTCGGCTGCGCGGATGGTTTGGTCTGTTCCAGGACATTTGACGAGCACATCTCCAGCATCTGAAATCGCTAAAGGTTGACCCTCTCTCGTGCCCCTTTCCGCGCAAGCTGTTGTTCGATGCGAAATTAATCCATCATGCCAAATCAGCAATCCGTCATTCAAAGAGCTTACCAACCAGTTCCCACTTGGGCTTTGCAAATCCCAACGCTCGTTTTTGTCATGCTCGGCAATCGGGTAACACAGGTCCCAAGCACGAACCTCACCATCATCCGACAGGCTCCAAAGCTGACATTTATCAGTCGGATCAAAGGTCATTCCCCGAATAGGAGAAATGTGCCCACGCAACTCGAAGACGGGATCTGCCCCTCCTAGCCACACGCGTATCAATCCCGCGCGCGAGCCAATTGCAAGCCTCTCGGCATCACTGGCGAGAGCAGTTGCAGGCTCTGAATGAGCTCGTATCGGATCATCTTCACGCACAAGTTCGTTTCGACGAATCCGATATCTTTGCGCCAACCCTTCGCTACCTATACTCCATAGGTCATAGCCTGCAATCAGCAGTTTTGATATTGCGGCGTGAGGAGACTCGAACTCAAAAGTATGCTTGGATTCCAGGTCAACAAGTATCACACGTGCGTTTTTGTTGATTGAATCTCCCGGAGTTACGGCATCCCCCGTGAACGTCGGAGACCGGTCTGCGACCACGCACAGTCTGCTCGTTCCAGAACACGAAACGACTCCCGCACTGTCAAATTTCCACTCGTAAATCAGCTCTCCACCCTCATTAAGCAACCGCACGGTTCCATCTCGGCTGGAAATGAGGGTGTCTTCGTTTTCGAGAACATCCAAACCAACAGGTTTAGTGAAAGCATCTTGAGGAACGGAAAGAAGCGCTTTGCTGTCCAGCGATATTCGCCGCCATTGTGTCTGATTTGTAAAGTCCGGTCCGATAATATAGGCAGCCCGTTTCCTGGGGGAAAAGCTCATGGCAGCAATGCCCAGAGGCAGTCCATCGTTGTCCGACCAGGGTAATGTAACGGCTTTGCCTGACTTGCTATCAAGCAACTTCATCAGATCCACACCGCCGATAAGCAACTGACTATCAGTGAAATGGAGTCCGCGCACCATGGTCATATTTGTAGACCAGTGAATGGTGTCCCGCAATGTATGCAGCGATTGCCTGATGGCTAGCTGTATGTTGTGTTCGACAGGTGCTTCAACAGAGTGCAAACGCTCCAGCGCCGCGGACAGTTGAACAGATGCTCTGCGAGGTTCTTTTTCCAGGGAGGCTTGGGCCTGAAGCGCCAATTGTCCAGCTTCGCTACGCGCCTGTTCCCAAACCGCATTATCACGCTGCCACCACGCAAATGCAGCCAACCCCGTAGTTATGATCAAACCCAGCGTCAACGTGTTCCACACTTGCCTCCGGCGCTTCAAGTCTTCTCCGTTCAATTGCTCCGGCGTTTTCCCATGAAGCCGTGCTGCTAACTTCAAGGATTCCGCCCGGAAGTCCGGATCATCCAGCAAGCGCCGCTCCGGAGATGTTGCGCCGTTTAAATCAACCCACAATGGTTCCCCTTTGAGAGCACGCGAAAGAAGGGGGGGCAAGGCTGTGCTGAGAACTGGATCATAGCTTTCGGTGCTCGAATTCCACACCAGATCACCGCTCGCTCTTGCGATAAGCACGCGCTCTGCGCGAGGATCTTTTTTCAGCCAGTGATTCAGTTCTTTCGCGACCCAGGGAGACTTGGCAGCTTGAGGGGATGCTATCAGCAGAAAATACTCGGAATTCTCCAGAGCAGAATGAATCGCAGCCGTGAGATCAGCTTCAGCTCCTAGTATTGTCTCATCTCGAAAAACATGTAGAGCTCGCACCTTCCACCAAGGTCTTGCCAGCTTATGCAGCGCTGTGTGGACGGCTTTCGCAAGCTCGCTGTCGCCCCCCTCGCCTGGAAGATCTACTTCATACTTACCATGTTTGTATGAAATAAAGCAGGCGTAACGCTTTCTATCGTTTTGCATGATTCATCCCGATGGCAAGGCAGTGCGTTTGGGGATGGACACCGCCTTTGCTGCCGATAGAACTATAAAGCTGCAAAGTAGCGGCCAGATACTGCACTAACATTTCGCTATTCAACAGGATGCTGGATAACAACTCTTCACTGTTACAGCGTATGTAAAGTCAAGCACAGGTAGTGAGTTCTGCCAGTTTTAGTCTGGACGACGTCATTGCTGTGGCGTGAGTCTTCAAAGAACACACTCCCCCTCTATTCAAGCGCACTGGCAAGACCCGACGCCTCCTCGCTCAACGCCTTGCAAAAGGTATCGACGAAGATCGAAGACGGCCGATAATCCGGCCTGATCAACATGACGCGATAGGGAATCGACACCGCGACCGGCCGAATGACCAACCCTCTGCCCGCCTCCTGCACCGCGGTCAGCGGGTTGATGATCGCCACCCCCAGTTGTTGCCGGACCATGGCACAGACCGACGCCGCACTGGTTGTTTCGATAACGGTATGACGCTCGACACCCGCCTGGCGAAAGTGCTCGTCGAGCCGCTGGCGATAGATATCCAGACCCGAAAGATTGATGAAATCCACACCGCGAAAGTCCTCCATGGCCAGCAACGACCTGGACAGCAAAGGGTGCCCCTCGGGCAATACACAAACCATGTCGGCACAAAAGAGCAGTTCCCCCCGGGTACCTCGGGGCACATGTTCACTTTCGGTCAAGCCGAGGTCATGACGCTGGGCGCTGAGCGATTCCTCGAGCAAGGGTGATTCCTGCGCAGTGATGCTCAAGCCGATGCCGGCATGCTGCTGGTGAAAGTGCTTGCAGACTCTGGGCAACAGCGTCTGGGAAAACAGCGGCAGGCAGGTGATGCTCAACTGGCCATGCTCGAAGCGACGAATCGATTGGGCAACGCTGTTGATCCGTTCCAGCCCTATATAGGAGCGCTCGACTTCTTCGAGCAGCATCATCGCCTGGGCCGTTGGCACCAGCCTGCCGCCCTCCCGATCGAACAGGCGCAGACCCGAGAGGCTTTCAAGCCGTGCCAGTTCCCGACTGACCGTCGGTTGCGAGGTAAACAGCAGGCGCGCCGCGCCCGTGACGCTGCCGGCCTGCATGGTGGCCCGGAAAACTTCGATATGCCGCAAGGAAATGCCCATACCTGCCCTTGGTTGTACGAGTGAAACCCATATCAGAACTGAATAGATGAAGAAAGAATAGATATTTTATTGAATGATCGGCGATCTGCATGATGGACGCCTACTTCATCGCAGATCGACGTGTGCCATGCCCAGCCAACATGATTTCCCGCAACTCGCCACCATTGCCAGACAACACGGCACCCCGCTCTGGGTGTATGACGCCCAGACCATCAAGGCGCGCATCGAGCAGTTGGCCTGCTTCGAGACCGTTCGCTTCGCCCAGAAGGCCTGTTCCAATGTGCATGTCTTGCGCTTGATGCGCGAACTGGGGGTGCGGGTCGATGCAGTGTCGTTGGGTGAACTCGAGCGCGCCGTGCTCGCGGGCTACAGCCCGGCCGGCGCTCCTGCGGGCATCGTCCTGACCTGTGATCTGTTCGATGAAGCCACCCTGCAGCGCGTGGTCGAGCTGAAGGTCGAGGTCAACACCGGCTCGATCGACATGCTCCGTCAACTGGGCGCAAGGTCTCCGGGCCATCGCGTCTGGCTGCGGATCAACCCGGGCTTCGGTCACGGCCACAGCCGCAAGACCAATACCGGCGGTGAAAACAGCAAGCATGGCATCTGGCATGATCAGATTGACGAAGCACTCGGCGTCATTCGGCAATACGGCCTGAAGCTGGTGGGCCTGCACATGCATATCGGCTCGGGCGTGGATTACGCGCACCTGGAGCAAGTGGGCAATTCCATGGTCTCGGCTGTGAAGTCGCTGGACCACGATATCGAAGCCTTTTCCATCGGTGGCGGGCTGTCCACGCCCTACCGCGAAGGCGATGAGCCGGTGGACATTCAGCGCTACGCAGACGCATGGCGCCAGGCCCGGCAGGACATCGAAGCCTGGCTCAAGCATCCGGTACGGATGGAGATCGAACCCGGTCGTTTCCTGGTGGCCGAGTCCGGCTGCCTGGTGACCGAAGTTCGCGCTGTGAAAAAAGTCGGCAGCCGGGATTTCATGCTGGTCAACGCCGGCTTCAATGACCTGATGCGTCCGGCGATGTACGGCGCCTATCACCACATGACCCTGCTGGACTGCGCGGGGGTCCCGGTCGATCGCCCGGTGCTCGATTATGTCGTGGGCGGCCCCCTGTGCGAATCCGGCGATATCTTTACCCAGGATGACGAAGGGGTCACACCGCGCTTGCTGCCTGAGGCGCAGGTGGGTGATCTGCTGGTCATGCACGATACCGGCGCGTACGGCGCTTCCATGTCATCGAACTACAACAGCCGGACACTGCTGCCGGAAGTGTTGATCGATCAAGGGCAGGCGAAATTGATTCGTCGTGCGCAGCCGTTGTCGGATCTGCTGGCCCTGGAACTGGGGCTTTAACAGAGGTACCCGGACGTGCGCGCCCAAGCCTGCGCGCACGGACTCAAGCCGAAGTGAGCTGGGCTTCGTACTCTTTGACGTAGCCCTTGGCCAACGACTCTTTCTGCTTGTCATCCAGAATCTTCCCCGCCATCTGGAAGAATTTGGTTTCCTCTTCCTTGAGATGGTGATGCACCTTTTCCGACAGTTTTTTTGCCGTCGCCAGCCAGCTGGGATTGGACATTTCCGTCTTGTCCAATTCCTCCATCATTTCATCCATTTCGTGGTGCTCGGCAATGGCATGACGGCTCAGGTCGACCCCGTTGTCATCAGACATTAGCGGGATGTAGAAAAAACGCTCCTCGGCAGTCTCGTGAGCCTGCAGCTCGGACTTCAGCCGCTTGTATGCCTCAACCCGCTTTTCACTGTCTCCGCTGGTCCGCACCACCGCCCTGGCGTAGGTGCGCTGTCTTTCATGGCTTTCACGCAACGCTTCAAAGATGTTCAAGGGTGAATCCTCGATATCGCTTGCAGTGGCGCAAGCACTACTGACTAGACACCCTGGCGAACGCCCCGGTTCCGCCATGGATTTTCGCATCCAGAAAATGAATGAAGTACATTCCAACATTTAATTTGTGGATATCAGGGATCTTTTATAGGGTGGCCACAACAACAAGACAGAAGGTGTTCCATGTCCAAGTCCACTTACTACGCCCCTCACGGGGGGCACCCGGCGCAGACCGAGCTGCTGACCGACCGGGCGATGTTCACCGAAGCCTATGCGGTCATCCCCAAGGGCGTGATGCGCGACATCGTGACCAGCCACCTGCCCTTCTGGGACAAGACCCGTCTGTGGGTGCTGGCCCGTCCCCTGACCGGTTTTGCCGAAACCTTCTCCCAGTACATTGTCGAAGTGAGCCCGGGGGGTGGCAGCAACGCGCCCGAGCAGGACAAGGAAGCCGAAGGCGTGATCTTCGTCGTCGAAGGCGAAATCGACCTGACCCTGCAAGGCAACGTCCATACCCTCAAGCCGGGCGGCTATGCCTTCATCCCGCCCGCGGCGGACTGGGCCCTGCGCAACAACAGTGGCGAAGCGGTACGCTTCCACTGGCTGCGCAAACGCTATCAGGCGGTACCAGGCCTGGCCTACCCCGAAGCTTTCGTGACCAACGAACAAGACATCGAACCCATCCCGATGCCGGGCACCGAGGGGCGTTGGGTCACCACGCGTTTTGTCGACATGGCCGACATGCGCCATGACATGCACGTCAACATCGTGACCTTCGAACCGGGCGGCGTCATCCCCTTCGCCGAAACCCATGTGATGGAACATGGCCTCTACGTGCTGGAAGGCAAGGCGGTCTATCGCCTGAACCAGGACTGGGTCGAGGTGGAAGCCGGTGACTTCATGTGGCTGCGCGCCTTCTGCCCGCAAGCCTGCTATGCCGGTGGCCCTGGCCGCTTCCGCTACCTGCTGTACAAGGATGTGAACCGCCACATGAACCTGACGCTCAACGCTGCGCGCTGAGTTCAGAGGCTGCACACGAATCCCGCCGACTCGACACCGGCGGGATTTTTTATTGGTTACAAGAAATAAGGAATTTGCCTGCAGATAGACCGCTATCGCTGGCAAGCCAGCTCCCACAGAGTCCCAGGTTGTTCACAAATTTTGAGGCAACCCGAGCTTCCTGTGGGAGCTGGCTTGCCAGCGATGGCCGCAAAGCGGCCCCCGGCCCTGTCCACCTAATACTGACAAGCCAACGACTGCGCCAAAACCCCCGCCAGCTCCTTGACCATCACATCCGCCGAAGGGCGGTGAATGATGACCACCTCCATGGCATCGATCGTGGGCAGTCCGTTGTTCTTCGTCAGCACCCGGTGATCGGCAGTGACCGCTCGCTGCGGAAGCAGGCTGACGCCCATTCCATCAGCGACCGCCGCCTGGATGCCGCTGAGGCTCGAGCTGGTGAAGCTGATGCGCCAACGCCGGCCCATGCGCTCGATGGCGTTGATCATGTCGTCCCGGTACAGCCCACGAGGCGGAAAGGTTACCAGCGGAATCGGGTCCAGTTCGAAGGTGGGGTTGCTGGCGCTGTCGATCCATTGCAACTTCTCGGGCCAGCTCGCCACGGCCTCACGGCTGTTACGGCGCTGCTTGACCAGGATCAGGTCCAGTTCGCCATTGTCGTAGCCACTGCTCAGGTCGCGGCACAGGCCACTGGTGACTTCCAGCTTGACCTGTGGATGCTTGCGATTGAATGCCGAAAGCAGATGCGTCGTGCGCCCTGCAACGAAATCTTCAGGCACACCCAGGCGCACCGTCACCGCGACGGTAGCGCCCGACATGGCTTCAAACATTTCATCATTGAATGCCAGCATGTGCCGGGCATAGCCCAGCAGCGTCTGCCCCGCATCGGTGGGCAGGACATCGCGATTGCCCCGTTCCAGAAGCCTGTGCCCGACCATCTCTTCCAGTCGCCGCACCTTTTGGCTGACCGTGGACTGGGTGGAATGCAACCGCGCGGCAGCGGTAGTAAAACTGCCGCAATCAGCGACCATGACCAGCGCCCTGAGCGAGTCCAGATCGAAAAGCGGCCTATTCAATTTGTCACTGCCAGCCATGACGATATTCAACTTATTAATAAATTGACCGATTTCTAACATGGCCAGATGTAGCGCGCAATCCGCCGCTCCAGCAACCAAAAGCCCGCCGGTCCAGGTTACACAAAAAAAAAGGAGGGCATCATTGCCCTCCCCCTCCGTTGTCCACGCTCCCTGCGACAGTATTATTCAGATCCTCAAGTAGCGAAAATGAAGTCTGCGGCAGTGACGGTTGTTGCGTCGGCCACACCTACCAGGCGGATGGAATCAGTAATCCCTGGGGCGCTGATCAAGGTATCCGCACCGACATCGGTGATGATGACGTTGCTGGCAAAGTTCGCAGCTGTGAGGCCGAACGCGGAAATATCGATCCGGTCCTGGCCTCCCGCCGGGTCGGCATCGAAGCCGATGATCTGATCGGTCCCGAAGCCCGCTGCGAACATGAAGATATCATTGCCACTGCTGGCAACCATCGTGTCGTTGCCGGCACCGCCAGTGACCGTATCGTTGCCAATACCGCCATCGATAAAGTCATTGCCGATACCCCCCAACAATGTGTCGTTACCGTCACCACCGAGCAGCGTGTCGTTGCCTGATCCACCATCCAGGACATCCGCCCCATCACCCCCGTCGAGGCTGTCATCGCCACTGCCGCCGTTCAGGTTATCCGTGCCAAGGCCACCCAACAGTTGGTCGTTACCGATGTCGCCAAGCAGCGTGTCGTTACCGCCGTTGCCGATGAGGATGTCGTTGCCGCCACCACCATTGAGGGAGTCATTACCCGCCCCGGCGGTGATGACGTTGTTCGACCCGTTGCCGATGCCGACGAAGTTGCCGACTCCGGTGTAGGTCAGATTCTCGACATTGGTGCCCAGCGTGTAGCTGGCCAGTGACGTCTGCACGGTATCCGTACCGCCCCCCGTCACCTCGACCACCTGGTCCCCGGTTGCATCGACGACGTAGGTATCGTTGCCGGCGCCCCCCACCAACCGGTCAGCACCCGCACCGCCATCGAGGAAGTCGTTACCGACACTGCCGGTGATGGTGTTGGCCAGCGCATTACCGGTACCGGTGAAGTTACCGGCACCGGTATAGGTCAGGTTCTCGACGTTGGCACCGAGCAGGTAGTTCGCCAGACTGGTTTGCACCAGATCGGTACCACCATTGAGCGCCTCGGTGACGGAATCACCGACGTTGTCGACCACGAAGGTGTCGTCGCCAGCACCGCCATTCATGGCATCCGCGCCGAGCCCGCCGTTGAGGGTGTCATTGCCGTCCTCGCCATTGAGGACGTCGTTGTCGTCCCCGCCGTTGAGAATGTCGTTGCCAGTGCCGCCAAACAACTGGTCATTACCGGCCAGGCCATTGAGCGTATCGTTCCCGCCCAAACCAGACAACACATCATTGAGCGCGGTGCCGGTGAGGGTGTTCGCCAAAGCGTTGCCCGTCAGCACCACGCCAGTCGCAGCAACCGCCGCCGTCGCCGCAGAAGTCACCGACTCCTGCGTGCCGAAGCCATCGGTGTAGCGCACGATCACCCGCAGTTGCAGATTGCCCTGCGCCGCACCAGGGGTGAAGGTCGCGGCGGTCGCGCCGTTGATGTTGGTGAAGGAAGCACCGGTACCTTGCTGCCATTGGAAGCTGAATGTGCCCAGCCCGTCCGCATCGGCAATCCCGGCAGTCAGCGCGGTCAGTACCTGCCCTTGATCCGGTGTCGTATCGCTGATCAGCACCGCTCCTGTCGGTGCATCGTTGACGTTGGCCACCGGCCCCAGGACATTGGACGAAGCGCTTTCGGCCTTACCGAAGTCATCCACATAACTCACCACCACGCGCACTTGCTGGCCGACCTGAGCCTGGCCAAGCGCGAGCGTACTACTGGTGGCTCCGGCGATGTTGACGAAGCCAGACCCATTGTTCGCCTGCCATTGGTAGGTGAACTGCGGATTGCTCAGGCCATCAATGTCGATGATGCTCGCCGGGTTAGCGGTCAACAGCTGGTTCTGCGCCGCAAGCCCGGTAACGGTCGGCCCTGCGGTCGGTGCATCGTTGACGTTGACCACCGGGTCGAGGATGTCGGACGCAACGCTTTCGGCCACGCCGAAGTCATCCACGTAGCTGACCACCACCCGCACGTACTGGCCAACCTGTGCCTGGCCAAGCGTGAGCGTATTGCTGGTGGCGCCAGCGAGGTCGACCCAGCCAAGTCCGGGGTTCGTCTGCCACTGGAAGGTGAACTGCGGATTGCTCAGGCCATCAATGTCGATGATGCTCGAAGGGTCAGCGATCAACACCTGGTTCTGCACCGAAATCCCGGTTACGGTCGGCCCTGCGGACGCTGCGCTATTGCCCGACGAGTCGACGATCTCCAGCGTGCCCTTTTCATCCTGATACACCGCCCGGACGCGGATGTTCAGCCCCGCCACATCGTCCGCCACCCGGTAGGTGGTGCCGGTCGCCCGCGATACCTCGCCGGCGGCGACAAAGGTGATGTCTTCAAAGACGCCCGTACCAGGAATGTTTTCAACCTGCCAGTAGTAGGACACCGGACCGGTAACCGCGCCGGTCGTATTGCCTGCACCCTGGTTGTCCGCGTCGTGTACCGCCCGATCGCTGACCCGCAGCAGCTGGCCGGCGACAGGCGTATCGTCACGCACACCGGTGGCTGCATCGAGGATCGCCAGATGACCCGATGGGCCATTGTTTTGAGCGGTGCCAACGCCGGATGCCTGGGCACGGTCAGCGAACTGCAGACGTTCGATGCCAGTCAGTCGATCGACGCCATCACGCCCTACCACCGAATCGGTGACGATGACAGTGTTGCCATCGACAACGACGCTGTAGTCGTCCGCATTGCCGGAGAACACCGCGGTGTCGAACTTGTCCTCGCCGGTCAGGATCTCCCGTACGATGACCAGTTGGCCTGGGTTGTAGGTACCGTTCAGCATAAACGGCACCATCGGCTCCATACTGTCGAACGAAGCGATTTCCGGGCCAGTGCCATCAGCGTTCGCCCGTACGCTGATACGTACGTTCAGCCACTTGTCACCATCAAGGATGTCGTCACCACCGCGACCTTCGATCAGATCGCTGCCGCTACCACCGAGGATGATGTTGCCACCGTCGTAGAACGTCGCGCCGGCTGCCAGCAGATCAGACAGACCATTGATCAGGCTGATGTTGGTCAGCACGCTGCCGGTTGCACCTGCGGTGGGTAGCGAGGTGGCGTCCTCGTTGTCACCGCGCAGGAAGTCACCGTGCTTCGAACCCGACAGACCTTCCATGATGTCGAAACGCACCAGCGCCGAAGCACCGGAACCTGGCATCGGCGGTACATCGAAGAAGCGGTCGCTGTAATCGATGGTCACGCCCTGGGCAAGATCCTTGAAGGTCGCCCAGTCGTAGCCGGAGCCGCCAATATAGCGGTCACCGAAGCCGAGACTGCCGACCATGATGTCGTCGCCGCCTTCGCCGTTGAACTTGTCGTTCTCGTTGCCGCCGATGAAGACATCGTTACCGATCACCGGGTCGTTGCCGAGCGGATCGAAGTTGTCGCCGGGCGCACCGTCCGAAGTGCCCTTCTCGATCCAGTCGTCGCCTTCGTTACCCATGTCCTGTTCGTTGGCTTTGCTGCCCAGGATGAAGTCGTTGCCCTGGCCACCAATGGCCTCGGAGGCGTCCTCACCGGTAATGATGAAGTCATTGCCGAACCCGCCGATGATCAGGTTGATGCCGTTGCCACCGTGCAGCACGTCATTGCCGTCGCCCCCCTGGATGTTATCGTCACCGCCCATGTCGGTGATGATGTCGTCGCCGGCACCCCCGCGCAGCTGGTCGTTGCCGTTACCCCCTTCGATACGATCGTTGCCGCCATCCCCCCAGACCGTGTCATCGCCACCACCCGAGATGAGGATGTCAGCGTTGTTGGTGCCCCCCAGCACGATGTGCTCTTCACCCGAGTAGCGCACGTAGTTGCTGTCCGGCCCCGCAGTCAGCGGGTTGTCGCGGAACACCACCTGCTCATTGTTTTCGCCAAGCGGATCGGCATTGCCCAGGCCATCGTTGTACTGCTTGGTCTGGTCCCTTTCCAGGTAGAACGCCGGGTCCGAGAACACCAGGCCCGGCAAGTGCGTGGCCGAGGTGTTGGCCATGATCAGCTTGGCGAACGAGTTGCTTTCAAGTTCAGCATTCATCGACAGGCCAGAGGTACGCTCCAGGTAATAGAAGCGGTCGCCGTCCTGCAGTTTTTCCAGCTGGTTCTCGAACACGAAGTTGAAGGTCGAGCCGAGCATGCCGCCGAACGGGGTTTTCTCTTCGGCCAGGCCACCGATCCAGAGGTCGATGGCATCGACGCCCGTGATCGTCACACCCTTCAGATCGTCGGCAGTACCAAACAGCCCATCCTTGCCGGCTCGCGTTACGTTGGCCCAGGCACCGGTGCCGTTGAGGAAGTCCAGCCGATCGGCTGGCTCATTGACACCACCATCGCCAAACACCAGCATCATCGCCGCGGCGCGTTTGGCTTCCAGCGTGGTCGCCGCCGTGATCGTGCCATGCGTGCCATAGGCCGCGATGAAGTTGATCAACGACTCCGGATGTTTGAGGTGCTGCACCAGGTCGACCCAGCTGTTGTACGGCTTGAGTTGGGTATCACCGGTCTGGCTGTAGATGTCGCGGCGGATCGCATTGAGCGAGGGAATCCCCACATCGCGGCCACGGGCGATGTTGATCGCAGGCAGGTCGAGCGGCAGGCCGAGCAGGTTATTGCGCAGCGCCTCGGTGACGAACTCATCGATTTCGTTACCGGCTTGCCGCGTCACCCCACGCACGATCGCACTGGTCGCATCCTCTGGCGTCACACCACTGGCGGCGTACGCCAACGGGTTGAGGAACGCCGCGATCAAGCCGAGCTGCTGATCGGGATCAGCGCTGTTCGGATCGCCAACCACGTTGAAATTGACGTCGAAGCGATCGACAGTCTCGGTCAGCATCGAGTGGCCAAACCGGTACACGGTGTGGGCGAACTCGGCGACGATCGAGGCATCGAGGTCGACGTCATAGACCTGGGTCGGTGCGAAGAACAGGTCGACCCTGGGCTGGATGGTTCGCGCAAACTCCTCGAACACCAGGTGCTGGTACTGCATCTCGGTGCCGAACTTGGCCGCCTGGAACAGGCGCTCGCCATTCCACACCAGCGCATCGATCTCGGCCTGGTTGGCTGGCAACGCGTTTACCTTCGTCAACAGCCACTCGTTGAGGAAGGCCACGTCGCCCGAATCGAGCACGGTGTCCTTGGTCTGCGCGACCAGCCGGTTGTGCTCGGAGTGGAAGATCGCATGCACCGCAGTCAGGCCGATGTTCTCGTTGACCCGGCCGTCGCCGGCGATGTAATGCGCATCCAGCAACTCGTTGTCGTAGGTCAGGTTGGCCCCGGTCTGTGGATTGAACGGCTGTGCGTTGCCCGTATCGCTATCCCCGTCAGGAACGAGCACGCCACCGCTGAACACCGGCGCTGCATTGTTGTTGATGTCGACGAGGAACTGGTGACCGGTGCGCACCGCATTGGTCAGGTCAATGGGGGCATGCGGATTGCCTTCGACCTGGAAGTCATCACTCGTACCCGCCAGACCGTCAGCGCCCTTCATCACGACCATCGGGAAGCCGTGGGGCCCCTTGATGAAGTTGCCATAAGCGTCGGTCGCCAACAGTGGCGCGTTATCGACGTCGGCATCGGTCAGATGGATACCCAGGATGTCGTTGGCTTGCGCCTTGACCACCTTCCAGGTCGCCATGCCGCCGATCTCGGTGTCGTCCGAGGTACCGTAGTGACCATCCGCTCCCAGATCACGGTTGGTGATCAGCTTGCCGGTCGCGATCGGGCCGTCGGGCGTCAGCACATAACCGCGCAGGAACACCTGGTGCGAGGGGTGCGAGCTGTAGGTCTGGTTCTGGTCCACGAATGGCGTGGTGGTGTTGGTCTGCTCATGGATGTCGTCGGCCGTGCCGAGCACACCATCGGCTCCTGGCAGGTTGGTCGCGCGGGTCAGTACCATGAAGTTGGTGTGCCCGCCTGGTACATACAGCGGATCATCCGGTTGCAGCGGGATGTAGATGGTGCCGGAACCGCCTTTGGTCACAAGGTCCAGGCCATGGTCGAAGAACTGCCCGAAGAAGGTCATCCAGGCGTTGAACGGTGCGGACAAGCCCGCGTCCGGCGCGGTGTTTTCGAACAGGTAGACATCGTGGTCATCGGCGGTACCGAACTGACCGTCCAGACCGGGGCTGGCGACTATCCGTACGCCGTCCTTGAGCACGTCGTCGTTACCCGACCCCACCACACCGTAGTCGAGATGACCGTTCGCACCTGGATCGTACGCCGTGGCATAGGCCGCCGGGTTTTTCGCCGTCTGGTCGACGATCAGGTTGCTGATGGTACGTGGCTGCGAGTCAAACACGTTGCCGGCATTCTGCGCATACGACGTTGGCTGGCCCGCCGGCGAGCCGGGGAAGAAGAAACCGGCAGGCGCCCCTTGCGCCGGGTTGAACACCGGATCGGTCAAGCGCGGGAATACGTTATCAGCGGCACCGAACTCGGTGTGGTTGTGGCCGTTGAGGTTCATCAGGTTGTTGTTCGACCCGTCGACCGCACGCAGGCCCAACGGCGCGCGGATATTCGGGATCAGCGAGAGGATGTCCTGACCGGCCGCTTCAGCCTCGGCAATCTTGATCTGATCAAGAATGAAGTTGAGGTCGGAACGAACCATGTGCAGGCCCGCGCCACCCTCGGTGGCATCGACTACAGGCGTCGGCGCCGTTGGCGTGACCGGTGCACCGGCGACCACAGCAGCCGTCGGCGTGGAGAACAGGATCTCCGTGGTACCGTGACCGTCCTGATAGATCGCCTTGACCCGCAACGACAACCCGGCGAGGTCAGGAGAGACCTTGAACGCAGTGCCGTCGGCGCTCTGGAACGCCAGGTCGCCAGCCGGCAACAGGATGATATCCTCGAATACGCCGCTGCCTGGAGTTGCCTCGAACTGCCAGATGTAGGACACCGAGGCGTTGTTGATAAAGCCCTGCAGATTACCCGCCGCGATGTTGTTGGCATCGCGCACCCCGGCCACGCTGACACTCAGCGTATCGCCCACCGTTATCGCTCCGCCGTTTGTATCTGTGACAGTCGGGCTGCCAAGCGGTTGAGCATTCAGCCCCGTCACCAGCACTTGCTGGGTATCGGCGAACTGCAGGCGTTCGATATGCAGCAGGGTATCGGTGCCGTCGCGGCCCGCTACGGTATCTGCCACCGTCCAGACATCGTCCGCCACATCGAGCGTGCCGCGGGTGTCACGGGTAACCACATACTCGGACTGAAGCCCGGAGAAAATGGCGGTGTCGAAGGCCGCCCCGCCCGTCGAGGTGCCGGGCAGGATTTCCCGCACGGCCTTGAGTTGACCGGGGTTATAGGTACGGTCCAGCATGAACGGGATCATGTCGACCATGCTGTCGAAGCTGGCGATCTCGGGACCGGTATGGTTGACATCACCCGGGGCATAAACGGCAATTCTGACGTTGAGCCATTTGTCGCCATCGATCAGGTCATCGCCACCGCGACCTTCGATCAGGTCACTGCCATTGCCACCGAGGATGATATTGCCAGTGGCAAAGCCGGTAGTCGGCAAACCGGCATCGGCCAGAAACTGCTTCAGACCGTGGATCAAATCCACATTGGTCAGCGCACTGCCCGTGGCACCACCATGGTTGACGATAGTGACCGCATCAACATCATCGCCTTTGAGCACATCGCTGTATTTCGAACCGGACAAGCCTTCGACCTCGGCAAAACGGTCGAGGATCGATGCCGGCGAGGCGCCGACCGGATTGAACACCCCGGCATTCTGGTTTGGCGCGTTGCCGTGTGGCTGCGCCAGCGCGGCCAGGCTCAGGTCAACGGTTACGCCGACCTTGTCATTTTTGTAGGTCACCCAGTCGAATCCGGACATGCCGTCCATCTTGTCCTGGGCATCGCTGCCGACAAAGATGTCATCGCCACCCTCGCCGATCATTTCGTCGAAGCCACCACCACCGACAAAGATGTCATTGCCGACCACATCGTCATTGAGCAACGGCGAGAAGTTATCGCCAGGCGCACCGTCCTGGGTGCCCTTCTCGATCCAGTCATCACCTTCGTTGCCGGTAGGTGGCAGGTTGGTCTTGGCACCGAGGATGAAGTCGTCACCCTGACCACCGAAGGTGGTGGAGATGTCTTCGGTGGTGACGATGAAGTCCTGGCCATCGCCACCCAGGATCAGGTTGCCTGCAACCCCCATGCTACCGGCCACGATCACATCGTTACCGGCATTACCTTCCAGACGGTTGTCGCCGAACGAGTCGGTGATGATGTCATCGCCCGCGCCGCCAAGTACCGCATCGTTGCCGGCACCGCCTTCGAGGATGTCGTTGCCGCCGTCGCCGTAAATGGTGTCATCACCGTCACCGGAGATGATGATGTCATTGCCGGCGGTGCCGCCCAGGACGACATGGTCTTCACCGGTGTACTGCAGATAGTTACTGTCCCCACCAGGGGTGTTGGGGTTGTCACGGATCACCAGCGGCACGATTTCCACGCCGTTGATCATGATGCCACCAGTCGGATCGGCTTTGCCGTCCACGCCGAGGTTAGTGAACTGATTGTCCTGATTCACTTCGAGGGTGAAAGTCGGCGTCAGGAACACGGTGTTCGACAGGTGGGTGACATCGGTGTTGAGCATGATCAGCTTGGCAAAGGAGTTGTTCTCCAACTCGGTGCCGAAGTTCAGGCCCGCAGTACGCGACAGATAGTAGAAGCGGTCGCCGTTCTGCAACGCCTCCAGCTGGGTTTCAAACACGAAGTTGAATGTCGAGCCGAGCATGCCGCCGAACGGCATCTTCTGCTCGGCGAGGCCACCGACCCAGAAATCGATGTCATCGACGCCGGTGGTGGTGACACCGTTGACCATGGCGTAGATGCCCGAACTGTTAAGAAAGTCCAGGCGATCCGCTTCCGTCGCGACAAAGGTACGCTCATCGACAGTGCCTGCGTTGATCACCGCGGCGCCACCGAACACCAGGGCAGCGGCGACCGCACGCATCTCCACCAGCGTATCCACATCGGCCGCAGTCAATGCCCCGTGGGTACCGAAGGCCGCGATGAAGTTGACCAGGGATTCGGGGTGCTTGAGGTGGTCCGCCAGGTCGGCCCAGCTGATGTACGGCTTGAGTTGGCTGTCGCCGGTTGCTGCGTAGAACTCGCGGCGTGCCTCATTCAATGTGGGGATGCCAGTGTCGCGACCACGCGCCAGGTTCAGGCTCGGCAAATCGAGCGGCAGACCCAACAGGTTGTTGCGCAACGCTTCGGTGACGAATTCGTCGATCTCGTTGCCCACCTGGCGGGTCACACCGCGAACGATCGCCCCTGCCGCTTCGTCCGCAGTCGCCCCGCTGCCGGCGAACGCCAGCGGATTGAGGAAGGCGGCGATCAGACCGAGTTGCGAGTCCGGGTTGTTGGGGTCAGTGAGGAGCGGATTGAACGCGGGGTCGAAGCGATCGACGGTCTCGGTCAACATCGAGTGACCAAAGCGGTACACCACGTGGGCGAACTCGGCGAGGATGGCCGGGTTGATCGAGGTGTCATAGCCGTTGGGTGCAAGGAATTCGTCGACCTGCGGCTGAATGGTCCGCGCGAACTCCTCGAACACCAGGTGCTGGTACTGCATCTCGGTGCCGAACTTGGCGGCCTGGAACAGGCGCTCGCCGTCCCACACCAGCGCCGCGATCTCGGCGGGTGTCGTCGGTATCGCGGCCACGTCGTCCACCAGCCACTCATTAATGAAGGCCAGATCGCGAGAGGCAAGGATGGTGTCCTTGGATTGCTGGACCAGGCGGTTGTGCTCGGAGTGGAACACATGGTGCACGGTGGTCAGGCCGATGTTCTCGTTCGCCCGGCCGTCGCCGGCAATGTAGTGAGCGTCGAGCAGTTCGTTGTCATAGGTCAGGTTGTTACCGCCCGCGCCGACCGCCTGCGCATTACCGACATCGGTGTCGCCATCCGCCTTCAGTACTCCGTCGACGATGACCGGCGCGGCATTGTGGGCGATATCGTCGAGGAAGCCATGCCCAGTGCTCACGGCGTTTGCCAGACTGATCGGAGCATCCCGGTTGCCTTCGACCAGTTGAGTGATGTCATCAGCCGTCCCGGCAGTACCGTCAGCACCGTTACTGACGCGCATCACCACCTGCGGCATGCCGCTCGGCCCGCGGAGAAAGTTGCCATAGGCATCGGTTGCCAGCAGCGGCACGCTGTGCACATCGGCGTCGGTCAGGTTGATGCCGAGAATGTCACGGGCCTGGGCCTTGACCACTGCCCAGGTCGCCATGCCGCCATTTTCGCCGTCGCCATCATCGGCAGTACCGAACTTGCCATCGGCGCCGAGATCGCGGTTGGTGATCAGGCGCCCCGTTGCAATAGGGTCACCTGCCGCGTTGAGGACGTACTCGCGCAGGAACACCTGATGCGAGGGGTGCGAACTGTAGGTCTGGCTCTGGTCCACGAATGGCGAGGTGGTGTTGGGCTGGCCGTCATCGGCAGTGCCGAGTATTCCGTCCGCGCCGGGGGTATGCACTGCACGTGGCAGCACCATGAAGTTGGTCGGGCTGCCCGGTACGAACAACGGATCGTCCGCCTGCAGCGGAACAAACACGAAGTCGGTACTGCTCTTGGTGACCAGGTCGAGGCCGTGGTCGAAGAACTGGCCGAAGAAGGTCATCCACGAGTTGAAGCTGGCGGTCAGACCGACGTCTGGCGACACGTTGGGGATGAAGAACACTTCCTTGTCGTCGGCCGTGCCGAACACGCCATCCAGACCGGGGCTGATCACAGGGTCCGCACCGCCATTCGCCGCAACCGCGGCCGGGTTGTTGGCGGTCTGGTCGACGATCAGGTTACTGATGATCCGTGGCTGCGGATCGACCACATTGCCTGACGCGGCATAGGCCGCTCGATACTGGGCATCGAGCAGGCGCAGGAAGGAATTGTCGGAGGCGCCAAACTCGCTTTGGCCGGCAACCAGGTTGTTGTAGCTGCCATCGACGGTACGCAGGCCGAATGGCACCTGACTGTTGGGTAGCAAATCACTGAGATTGGCGCCGTCGGCGTGCGCTTCTGCGATGAAGATTTGCTTGAGGATGAACTCCAGGTCCGACTTGTTGAAATTGGCCATTTTGTTGATTGTCCTCGCTGTATCTGGGGAATGGCACGGGACGATAAAGACCTCCCTAGCCCTGTCAGGTGCTGGCGTGCACAGTTTGTTGATGTCAACTTTCTGGCGAGAGCACCCGCAGGAAAATCACCGTGCCTAGCGTTGCCATAACCGATCCCTCGACAGCTGTCGTTACAACAATCAGTGCAGGGGGGTGGGGACAGTTTGCGGTGCATGAGTCTTCCCCCTGCGATGAACCAGACCCGTGGGATGGAACGGTGAAGGGGTTTGCGCAACTTTCATTCCAACGCAGCTGAAAGGCCCGTGCGGCAAGGCTTGGAGAGAGATTTTCGAGGAGCATAAAGACGGTGCGACCACCCCAGTTCTGGGGCTTTTGGGGACTGCTGGGCATTAGCGGGGAAGGCAATTTGACATCACCATCCGATTAATCACGACTAATGATTTTTACAGCGCCGCTATAGAGCGAAATGTTATTTGCGAGCTGTATCGTCAAAGAAACAAACGCAAACTACGCTGCTGCTTGCGGGGGCAGTGCAGAGGTTTCGGCAGACTCGCCAACAGAGCGACCAACCTGCGTATCAACCAGCTGCCTACGGAATTACATCGACTGTCAGCCAACTGCTGTCAGCCAACGACATCCACTGTTAGCTGTTGATTCGCAAGGGCAATGGCCTTTCGGAGAGGGATGACCCAAATGCGCAAACCATCGAGTACCCGCTCCGAACTGGCCGACGCGCTCTTTCGCCTGCGTCGCAGTTTTTACTCTCTGGCAGGCTTCAGCGGCGTCATCAACGTCATGATGTTGACGCCTGCCGTGTACATGCTGCAGGTTTATGATCGGGCCCTGGTCAGTCGCAACGTCACGACGCTGGCGATGTTGACCGTTCTGGTGATTGGTCTGTTCCTGCTGATGGCCGCGCTGGAGATGGTCCGCACCCGCGTGCTGATTCGGGTCGGCAACTGCCTGGACATGGACCTCAACCGACGCATCTTCACCGCGGCATTCGAGCGCAACCTGAGCCGCGCCGGAGGTAATCCGGCCCAGGCCCTGCAGGATCTCGCGCAGGTTCGTCAGTTCCTCACCGGCAATGGCCTGTTCGCTTTCTTCGATGCGCCCTGGACGCCGATCTACCTGCTGGTCGCCTATCTGATCCACCCGCTCCTCGGACTGGTCACGCTGATCGGCTCGCTGATTCTGGTGGGCCTGGCTTATCTCACCGAGAAGGCGACGCAGAAGCCGCTGGCCGAAGCCAATCAGGCCGCCCTCTCCTCCGCCACCTATGCCAACAACAACCTGCGCAACGCCGAGGTCATCGAGGCCATGGGCATGCTGCCGACGATCACCAAGCGCTGGTTCCAAAACCATTTGCGCATTCTGGAAATGCAGACCCTGGCCTCCGACCGCGCTGCCTTGATCAGCAGCACCGGGCGCTTCGTGCGTATGACTTTGCAGTCGCTGATCCTCGGTGCCGGCGCGTTGCTGGCGATCGAAGGCAAGATCACCCCGGGGATGATGATTGCCTGCTCGATCCTCACCGGCCGCGCGCTGGGCCCGGTGGAACAGGTCATTGCGTCGTGGAAGCAACTGCTCGGCTGCCGTTCGGCCTGGGGCCGCCTCAACGAGATGCTGCACGATTATCCGCGCCGGCCACCGAGCATGTCGCTGCAACGGCCGCAGGGCATGCTGGCGGTGGAGAATGTGTATGCCGGCGCCCCCGGTACCAACACCACGATTCTGCGCGGGGTGAGCTTGAGCCTTGCCCACGGCGAAAGCCTTGGCGTTATCGGTCCATCCGCCTCGGGCAAATCCACCCTCGCCCGCCTGCTGGTTGGCGTCTGGCCGGCGCAGGCCGGCAAGGTGCGCCTGGACGGCGCGGACATATTCACCTGGAACAAGGGCGAACTCGGCCCCTGGCTCGGCTACCTGCCACAGGACGTGGAGCTGTTCGAGGGCACCATCGCCGACAACATTGCGCGCTTTGGCGAAGTGGACAGCGACGCGGTCATCCGCGCCGCCAGGATCACTGGCGTGCACGAGATGATCCTGCGCTTTCCACAGGGTTACGACACCCGCCTGGGCACCGATGGCAGCCCGCTTTCCGGTGGCCAGAAGCAACGCATCGCCCTGGCCCGCGCGCTGTATGGTGAACCCAGTCTGATCGTGCTGGATGAGCCGAACGCCAACCTCGATGACATCGGCGAAAAGGCCCTGGTCGATGCACTGGCCGAACTCAAGAACCGCGGCGCCACCGTCATCGTGATTTCCCACCGTCCCAACGTACTCAGCGCCGTCGACAAGATGCTGATGCTGCGCGACGGCGGCGTGCAGATGTTCGGCACGCGCGACGAAGTATTCACCGCGCTGCGCAAGGCCAGTGTGATGCCTGCCGGCGCTCCGACTCCGCTGGCCTCCGTCAAAGCACGGGAGTGACCGATCATGCAATTGAGCCAACACACCGAGATGATTCCTGCCGATCCCAGGAGCGTGGTAGATCTGGACGTCGGTAAACCCGTGCACTGGGGCATGTGGCTGGTGCTCGCCGGCTTCGGCGGCTTCCTCCTGTGGTCCTGGCTGGCGCCGCTGGATGCCGGCGTGGTAGCGACAGGCACGGTCAAAGTCACCAGCAATCGCAAGGCCGTGCAGCACCTCAGCGGCGGCACCGTGGAGGCAATACTGGTTCGCGAAGGCGATGTCGTGAAAAAAGGCCAGGAAGTGGTTCGCCTCGACTCGTTGCGTGCCGTTGCCGAACAGGGTGCGGTCAGCGCCCAGTACATCGTCAGCAAGACCGTGGAAAACCGCCTGGAAGCGGAACGTGACGGCCTCGATGTGGTGAACTTCGATCCCGAGTTGCTCAAGCGCTTCGGCGATGACCACCGCCTGGTAGCCGCCATGGACCTGCAACAGCGCCTGCTGGACACCCGGCGCGCTGGTCTCGCCGGCGAAATCAGCATACTGGAGGAAAACCTGGCGGCGTCGCAGGTACAGCTCAAGGGCCTGCAGCAGGTCTATGGCGCCCGTGCCTCGCAGATCAACTTCCTCAACCAGGAACTACAAGGCACCCGCGTGCTGGCGGCCGAAGGCTATGTACCGCGCAACCGCCTGCTTGAGCTGGAACGCAGCAATGCCGACCTCTCCGCCGGCCAGGCCGAGAACCTCAACAACATCGCTCGCACGCGTAGCCAGGCCACCGAAATCAAACTGCGCATCCTGCAGCGCCAGCACGATTACCTGAAGGAAGTCGAATCGCAGCTGACCGACACCGCCAAGGAAAACACCACCCTGGCCGACCGCTTGCGCGCGCTGGACTATGAAGTGACCCACACGGTGATTCGATCGCCCATCGATGGCATGGTCCAGTCCCTGAGCATCGCCACCGTCGGCGGGATCATTCAGCCCGGCTTCAAGATCATGGAGATCGTTCCAGTCAACGAACCGCTGCAGGTCGACGCGATGATTCCCGTGCAGGCCATCGACAAGATGGTTGCCGGCCTGGACGTGGACATCTCCTTCCCGGCCTTCAACCATGCCCAGACGCCAAACATTCCCGGCCGCGTGAAGACCATCTCCGCCGACCGCCTGATGGACGAGGAAAGCAAGCAACCGTTCTATCTGGCCCAGGTGGAAGTCACGCCCGATGGCATGAGCCTGCTTGGCAGCAATCACATTCGCCCCGGTATGCCCGCCAGCGTCACCATCAAGACCGGCGAGCGCAACATGATGAGCTATCTGCTCAAACCGATGCTCGACCGTGTGGACAGCTCTTTCAAGGAACAATGAGATGGACCGTCATTGCCTGTTTTTCTGCCTGCTGGGGCTGTCCCTGCCGGCCAGCTCCATGGACCTCAAACAAGCCTGGGATCTGTTGCAGTACCAGGGCCCTGTCTACCGCGCGGCCGTGCATGAAAAAGATGCCGGCGAGGAAAACCGCGCCATCGGCAAGGCCGGCCTGCTACCGCAGATCAATGCCACGGCCTACGACAACAAGGTCAATGGCACCCAACGCCAGAACGGCATCGACAACGATCTCGACTACAACTCCAAGGGCGCTAACGTGCGCCTGCGCCAGCCGCTGTTCAACAAACAGAAGATGGCCGAGTACCGCCAGGGCCAGCAGCGTGCCGACTACAGCGTCGCGGTGTTCGATGCCAAGAGCCAGGACGCCGCGGTGCGCCTGGCCGAAAGTTATTTCGACGTGCTCCTGGCCAGCGAAACCATCGTCCTGGCCAAGGCCAAACTGAGCAGTTTCGACGAGCAACTCGCCTCGGCGAACCGACGCATGCAGCTTGGGGCCGGCACCATCACCGACATCGACGAGTCGGTCGCTCGCCGCGACCTCGCCGAGGCCGAGCTCATCGAAGCGCAGGACAACCTGGTCAACGCGCGCCGCAAGTTCGAGGAATATATCGGTGAAAGCCCCGAATCGCTGACCACCTTGCGTCCGAGCTTTGATACACCACCCCTGCTGCCGAGCGAACTGCAGGACTGGCTGGCCAAAGCCCAGGCCGATAGCCCACTGATCCATGCGCGCCGTTATAGCCACGACCTCGCCGAAGAAGAAGTGAAACGCGCCAAGGCGGGTCACTGGCCAACACTGGATTTCGTGGCTGGCTACACGGCGGGCACGAGCCAATCAATCTCCGAGTTGAATCAACGCAACCGCTACGGCTCCATCGGGCTGGAAGTCAATTTCCCGCTGTTCAACGGTGGCGGCACCAGCGCCCTGGCACGCCAGGCCAGTGCCAATAGCGACAAGGCCCAGGACGAACTCGACGCCACGCGACTGGAAGTCATCTCCGGAACCACCCGTGAGTATCGCGGCGTACAGAGCGGCGCCAAACGTATTCACGCACTGGAGAAGGCAGTAGAGTCCAACGAACGCTCCCTGGCTTCGGCACGAAAAGGCTTCAAGGAGGGGGGTACCAGCACCAACTCGGACGTCCTCAATGCCGAAGAGCTGCTCTTCGTTGCACGTCACGATCTGTTCGAGGCCAAGTTGCGCTATTTGATGTCGCACCTGCGCCTGGTCTCTTCGGTGGGGAGTCTGGGTGACGACGATATCGACCGGATCAACGACTACCTCGGCCCGGAACTGCTGGTCACCAACTGACTTTTTCCTTCAGCGTTGGTCGAGCGACCATCCAGAGATGGTCGCCACCCAACATTGATTCATATTACTTGTAGGCTACAACCGGTCCCTGATAGTAAGGCAACTCGTCAACCCGTGGCGTGTAGACACCCTCGGACACGCTGCGCTTCACATGAGCCGCGATCTCATCCATGGGGGCAAACCAGACGTCACCTTTCTCCTTCATGTATTCGATCAATTTCGTCACTTCATGCCATCGCGCCAAGCGACCGGAAAGGAACGGGTGCCAGACCGGAACGAACAGACCGCCATATTCCCAGGCCGCATCGAATTCGGCCTTGAAAACCTCGACCGCCCGTTGTGGCGATTGAATCGGCATCTGAAAATTCAGGTCGATGCTGTGCATGTACTGAGGCCAGTCATCCAGTGCCCAGCTGGAGGGCAGCTCCACCAGTTCTCCCGCCTTTGTGCGCAACAGATAGGGAACGTCATCCCCCATCAACGAGGCGTCATAGGTGAAGCCTCGTTCGATCAGCAGATCGGCAGAGTGCTCCGACATGTTGTAGAGCGGCGCCCGCCAGCCTCGTGGTGCCCGGCCGGTAAAGCGCTTGATGGTGTCGCAGCCACGATCGAGCCAATAGGCCTCCTCTTCCCGACTCAACTCGTTTGGATGTTCATGAATGTAGCCGTGATGGCCAATCTCGTGCCCATCTTCGACGATCGCCTCAATGGCCTTGGGATATTGCTCGATGCACCAGGCCGGTATGAAAAACGTCTGCTTGATCTGGAACCGTCGATAGGTCTCCAGAATCCTTGGAATCGCCACCTTGGGTCCGTAATGCAGCATTGAAATACTGGCTACCCGTGTCGCTGAATCCTTGGGGTGGGCCACATGCAGAATGCTGTCTGCATCCATATCAAAGGTAAAGGACACGGCGCAGCGGGCGCCATTTGGCCACACAATAGGGTTCTCGATCATGCTTAATCACCAAGTGAAGCTGAAGGTTATTTGACTTACCCAATACAGCGATCAAGTCCGATATCAATATTCGTGATCGATCAGCCAGTTGGAGTAATGCGTCAGCCCTTTCTCAAGTGTCCATTGCGCTTGATAGCCCAACTCCCGCTGTGCAGCACTCAGATCCCACTCTCCTTGCCGATCCAGATGCCAGTAGCCATCACCGATTTCGATCTGGGCTTCAGGAATTATTTTCCTGATGACTTCGACCGCTTCATGCAGTTTCCAGGAACGGTCACCGGCAATATTGAACACACCGCCCTTCAAGTCTCTGCTTTCAGCCGCCATCAGCACGGCACGCACAACATCTTCGACATGAATATAATGGAAGCGATGATCTCCGCCGGAAGGCAAGGTGAACTTTTCACCCCGATGAACTGTTTTAAGTATATCCCTGAGCACCTGCGGCATTTTATTTTCAGGGCCATACACTTCGGCAATCCGCAGCGAGATCACTTCCATGCCATAAAGATCATTGTAGACTCGGCCAAAATGCTCGTTGGCAAGTTTGGTTACACCATAAGGTGTCGTTGGATAAGCCGGGGTCTGCTCGTTAATCGCACCTTCGAAATGCCCGTAGACGGTTTCCGAAGAAAAATTGACCAGTCGCTTGATGCCCGCCAGACGCATTGCCTCGAGCAAATGAATCGTGCCATCGATATTCGCTGCGACCGTCGTAATCGGAAGATCGATGGACAAGTCGGGGTGCGACATTGCTGCCGTATGAATGACACAATCGATGCCAAATTCCTGGATGGTCCTGACAATCCTCGGGATATCGAACAACTCCCCCTGTACAGGCGTCATGAACTCCGACCTGGCTTCCGAGTAGTCACGGTTGTAACTCACCACCTTGACGCCCTGCTCGCTGAGTTTTTTCGTCAGGTACCTGCCAACATAGCCCAAACCACCGGTAATCATCACAGCGCTCATCTTGTATCCTTCTTGTTATTGGCAAAATAAGAAAACACATGATTCAGTGAACTTTGTTTTCGAAACGCCTGACTAGATCGCAGCCCCGCCATTGGGGCTGACAACTTGTCCAACCATATAATCTCCCGCGGGCCCGGCCAGCGCCTCAACCATGGCCGCGATTTCGTCCGGCTTGCCGAAGCGCTTCAAGGGGAGGGTCGCGCGTGTTTCATCGTTGAATTCGATGGTGTCGTTGATCAGCATGTCCGTCTCGATCGGCCCCGGCGCCACCGAGTTCACCAACACGCCTTGGGGAGCCACTTCCTTGGCGACCGCTTTGGTCAGCGCGATAACCCCGCCCTTGGAGGCGCAGTACGCTGCGTAGGTCGGAAACCCGATCAACCCCAGCTCCGAGCTGATATTGATAATCCGCCCTTGCCCGCGAGCCAGCATGCCCGGCAACACAGCCTGCATGCAGGCCCAGGTACCGCCGAGATTGGTACTGATCATCTGCTCCCACTGGGCCCAGGTGGTCTGCGCTACCGTGGCCGATACCAGTCTCCCGGCATTGTTGACAAGAATATCCACCCGCCCGTAGCGACTTTCCGCCTCCCGGATGATTCCGGCTGCGCCTTGCGGATTACTGACATCGGCTTGCACAGTGATGCCGTCGCCGCCGTTTTCCTCGGCGGTACGCAACACGGCGTCCAGTTGATCCTTGTCGTCGAAGTAGTTGAGTACCAAATGATCCCCAGCCGCAGCAAAACGCTTGGCGATTGCCAGCCCAATGCCCCTTCCCGCGCCAGTAATTACGACAACACGCTTCATAAGCTCACCTAAGTTGTTTAGCGAGCGCCACAGGGCGGCGCCCATTGTGTTTTTGCGAAATCAGGACGCTTGAGAAAGTACGACGCGTTTGGAGACACGTGACTGCCAGACCAGGATCAATGCGCCAGACAGGATCGTCAGTGCACCGAGGTACCAGGCGGTGTACTGGTCCTCGGGAGAAACCGGATTCGCCCCGGCGGTGTAGCCGATGTAACCCAGCACCAGAATCGCGAGAGACGCCGGAATCGACAATGCCAGGGCCAGCCCGAAAGGTTGGCGGCGCCAGGTCATGACAATGAAGGCTGCGATAGCGGCCATGTAGGACATGACCAGGGTGATGGTCACTACGTCGTAGTACCAGGAGATCTTTTCCAGTGGCTTCCACCAGACCAGGGCGATAGCGACGGCCGCAACGACAACGCTGGCCAGCCAAGGGGACCTTGATTTGTTGACTGAGCAAAACGCTGCGGGCAGATGCCCTTCCTCACTCATTCGGTAAAGCGTACGAGCGGCCGCACTGGAGGAAATCTGCAATCCGGCACATGCCGAAGTGACCACGACAAACAATGCAATCCAGGCCATGGCCGGCGGCAAGTAGACATTCGCGACCGCGGCAATCGGTCCGCCGTTACCGTCTTCGATGATTGCCGCCAACTTCTCTACCGGCACCGCGTACTGCCAGCCGATTGCCGCGAGCGTGTAAATAACAAAGGCTGACGTGAGCACGAGCAGCATGGAACGTTGAACAGTCCGCACAGGAATACGCGACTCTTCAATGTAGTTGATCGCCGAATCGAAGTTGGCAAGCATCCAGACGCCGAACAGTACACCCGGCCCGATCGCGGACCACCCACCTGCTCCTTCCAGCGAGTACATGGAAGTCACCGACAAATCCTGGACCTGAGGATTGATGAGCCCCATCAATCCGAGTCCGGCGACAACAGTGATTTCAAAGATCAGAAAGACGCTCGCCACTTTGGCTGTGGCATTGACGCCGTTGCAGGAGATAGCGAGGAATATCAGAACCATGGACGTGGCGATTATTTTGGCGTTAAGCGCGCCCGCCACTGCCGGAATCAGTGCCTGTATATATTCGGTGCCAATGATTGCGCACATTGCCATTACGGCCATGCAGGCAACGGAATATGCCCAGCCGAGAATGGTCCCGACACTCGAGTGCAAAAACCGCGACGTGAAGGTGAATACCCCTCCGGCCGACGGTGCTTGTCGAGTCAGGGAAATCATGCAGAAGGCCATGACCAACATTGGAAAGAAGTAAGCGATCAAGATGGCCAGCGGAGCCTGGTGGCCTGATATCGAGTAGAGAATCGACATCGAAGAAGCAGCGATCCAGCCTGGCGCATTGAAGCCAAGTGCCGAAAAGGTTACATCCCTGGTATTTAGAGTGCCTTTATTAAGAGCTGTATTGAGCTCGCGAACAGTTCCATCATGGTCATAGCCGATTATTTCATAGAGTTTCATTATTTTTATGCTCTGTTCAATAGCTATAGAAGATGTCGCAACGCCGAATAATCTAAATGCAATAGGTCCTTATATAAGACTGATTCCTCGCGGAGAGGGAGGGGTTGAGAAGTATAGGAACAGCCAAAAAATACCTACCATCAAAAATCACAGATGTTTGCATCTGAATTTTCGAAGTAAGTGCTTTATGAAAATCGAGCGAATGGCAGCTGCCAGCCCGACGACGCCCCTGGGCCGGGCATCTTCCGACGAGAGAGCATCACTGCAACGCGCATTGCAGGGCTTGCACGGCCAACTCACCGCCACCCTGATTGCCGAGCCCGGCGATCTCCAGGCCCATGGCGAGCTGGTCCCGCTGCTGGAACAGAAGGTCGGCCGGGTGTTGTTCAACGGTTACCCGACCGGTGTCGAAGTCTGCGATGCGATGGTCCATGGCGGCCCCTACCCGGCGACCTCCGATGCCCGTGGCACCTCGGTCGGCAGCCTGGCCATCGACCGTTTCCTGCGTCCGGTGTGCTACCAGAACTGCCCTGATGCGTTGTTGCCCGAAGCTCTCAAGGACGCCAACCCGCTGGGCATCACCCGTCTGGTCGACGGCCTCGGCAGTCGCCAGGCGCTGTAAAACCAAAGCGGGCGCCACTGGCGCCCGCGCTGCTTCTCAATCCAGCAATGCCCTGAGCTCGCTGTACAGCGCCTCGGGGATCTGCACCCCCTCTACCAGGCTCTGCGCGCGCGCCTCATAACGTCGTTGCGACGGCAACCGGGCGCCCTGCCCCTGAATGCTCTCGAACAAGACTTCGGCACGGCCCAGGTGCTGCTCGGTGGCATCCCCGAGGAAGCGCCGAGGATCCAGCGCGATGATCAGCTCGCCATGGTACGGCGACGACTTGCTGCCGGCGTCATAGGCCAGCGACTCGGCGCTGGTCAGGTCCCCGATCAGGGGCCCGGCGATCAACTCCACCATCGCGGCCAGCGCCGAGCCCTTGTGCCCACCGAAGGTCAACATGGCACCGGTATCGAGCACCACATTGGCATCGGTACTCGGTTGCCCCTGGGCATCCACGCCCCACCCCTCGGGAATGGGTTTGCCGGCACGCCGATGCAGCTCGATATCACCACGGGCAATTGCACTGGTGGCGAAGTCGAACACGAAGGGATCCTTGCCAGGGCGCGGCCAGCCAAAGGCAATGGGGTTGGTACCGAACACCGGCTGGTTGCCCCCCGCCGGCGCTACCCAGGCATGGCTGGGATTGCAGGCCAGCGCCACGAGCCCCGCAGAGGTGAGCTGCTCTATCTCGACCCACAGTGCGGAAAAATGCACACAGCGATTGATCGCCAGGGCAGCGATGCCATTGCTCCGCGCTTTCTCCTCCAGTAGTGGCAGGCCCGCCTGGAACGCCAATTGGGAAAAACCGCCAGCCGCATCGACACGCACGATCGAGGGTGCCTGATCGATGACACGAGGCTCGGCAACAGCAGAAACCTTACCCGCCTTCAACGAACTCACGCAGCCAAGAATCCGGTACAAGCCATGGGAGGCGCAGCCATCGCGTTCGCCAGCGATCACGGTAGTGGTCACGGCTTGCGCATGGGCGGCGCTGAAACCGTTATGCAACAAGATCGATTCGGCCAGCTCGCGAGCTTCGGCCAGGGTCATTCGGATCATCTTCATCTCCTTGGATCGACCTCCCATACTGGTCTCTACCAAGGATTACGGCTTGATCCCTTTGCACGGCGTTGATGATGAATTCGGCACAACCTCAAAGGGGCGACCCTGTACCTCGACGGGGCTCTTTTTCAATCATCTCGGCATTGAACGTGGCGGTGTGATGCTGGCCCGCCTTGTCGAACCAGTCGCATCTCACCTGCACGCTATAACCATCGCTCGTGTCGTTATCGACATCCCTTACAGTCATGAGTGGACCACCACTGTTCAGGACCACCAGATCGCCCTTCTCGAAATTCGACATTGCCCGGCTCCATGGAGGATTGTGATTTCATCATGGGTCGACGGCCGTGACATTTCAATGAATCAGGCACGCAATCCAATAAATCTGGCCGACAATCTAATGACCGACTCTTGCCAGACGTGCACAGTATCGAGGCGGCCTGTCCGGCACACCTTCAGGAAAGTGAACATGTTCAACCCGATCGCTCTAATAAAAAGAAACGCCATCAAACCCTTGGTCCTTGCCATCTCGCTGGGCTTGCCAGGCCTGCCGTTGACAGTGCCCACGGCCAGCGCCCACGGCGGTGAAGCCGAAATGGTGCCGCTGCAGTCGACCCTTGAGGCGTTCGGCGCAACCGTCAAATGGGATGACTATGCCAACCTGTTCGTGATCCAGAAGGACGGTGCCTTTATCAAGGTCAAGCCGGACAGCAAGACTGCCGTACTCAACGGCAAGCGCACTGAACTCACGGTACCGGTGGTGTTCAAGGACAAGACCGCGTACATGTCCAAGGACTTCATCAACCAGATGTTCCAGTCCGGCCTGGACACGACCTTTGTCGTCGAAACCCGCCCCAACCCGCTCAACCCCTTGAGCGCTGACGAGATCAACGCCGCGGTCGGCGTGGTCAAGGCTTCGGACAAATACCGGCCAGGCTTGCGCTTCACCGAAGTGTCGGTGCATGTGCCGCCCAAGGATCAGGTCTGGAACTTTGCCCTGAACGGCCAGCCGACCACCGAATCACGCGCCGCCAATATCGTGGTGCTCGACGGCAAGCACGTGTTCGAGGGCCTGGTCGACCTGAAGACCGGCACCCTGCAATCCTGGAAACCCATCGAGGGCGCCCACGGCATGGTGCTGCTCGACGACTTCGCCACCGTGCAGTCGGTGATCGAAGGCAGCAGCGAATACGCCGAGGCCCTGGCCAAGCGCGGCATCGACGACGTCAAGAAAGTCGTGGCCACCCCGCTGACCGTTGGCTACTTCGACGGCAAGGATGGCTTGCAGCAGGACCAGCGCCTGCTCAAGGTGGTGAGCTACCTCAATACCGGCGACGACAACTACTGGGCCCACCCGATTGAAAACCTGGTCGCGGTGGTCGACCTGGAACAGAAAAAAATCCTCAAGATCGAAGACGCAGGCGTCGTCCCGGTGCCGATGAAGGCCACGCCCTTCGACGGTCGCGCGCTCAAGGCGCCCGAGGTCAAACCGCTGGAAATCACCGAGCCCGAAGGCAAGAACTACACCATCAGCGGCAACAGCATTCACTGGCAGAACTGGGACTTCCACGTCCGCCTGGACTCGCGGGTCGGGCCGATCCTGTCCACCGTTACCTATAACGACCAGGGCAAGAAACGCAAAATCATGTACGAAGGCTCGCTGGGCGGCATGATCGTGCCCTACGGCGACCCGGACGCGGGCTGGTACTTCAAGGCCTACCTGGACTCCGGCGACTACGGCATGGGCACCCTGACCTCACCGCTGGCCCGCGGCAAGGACGCCCCGCAGAACGCCGTGCTGCTCGACGCCACCATTGCCGACTATACCGGCCAACCGCAGCAGATCCCCCGCGCCATGGCCGTGTTCGAACGCTATGCCGGACCCGAATACAAGCACCAGGAAATGGGCCGCCCGAACCTCAGCACCGAGCGCCGCGAACTGGTGGTGCGCTGGATCAGCACCGTGGGCAACTACGACTACATCTTCGACTGGGTCTTCCAGCAGAACGGCACCATCGGCATCGACGCCGGCGCCACCGGTATCGAAGCGGTCAAGGGCGTGGTCTCCAAGACCATGCACGACGCCACCGCCAAGGAAGACACCCGCTACGGCACCCTGCTGGACCACAACATCGTCGGCTCCACCCACCAGCACATCTACAACTTCCGCCTGGACATGGACGTGGACGGTGAAAACAACGCGCTGGTCGAGGTCAACCCGCAGATTGCCGGCAACGACCGTGGCGGCCCGCGCACCAGCACCATGCAGACCGAAACCCACATCGTCGCTGACGAACAGCAAGCGGCGCAGAAATTCGACCCGGCGACCATTCGCCTGCTGAGCAACCCGGGCAAGGAAAACAAGGTCGGCAACCCGGTTTCCTATCAGTTGATTCCTTACGCCGGCGGTACTCACCCGGTGGCCAAGGGCGCCAACTTCGGCAAGGACGAGTGGCTCTACCACCGTTTGAGCTTCATGGACAAACAGCTGTGGGTGACCCGCTACAACCCGGAAGAGAAATACCCGGAAGGCAAATACCCGAACCGCTCGGACCACGACTCGGGGCTGGGGCAATTCACCAGCGACAACCAGTCCATCGACAACACCGACAACGTGGTCTGGCTGACCACCGGCACCACCCACGTGGCCCGCGCCGAGGAATGGCCGATCATGCCGACTGAATGGGTGCATGTGTTGTTGAAGCCGTGGAACTTCTTCGATGAAACGCCCACGCTGAACCTGAGCGCACCGAAGTGATGGAGACTGCAGGAGCGGCGCAAGCCGTTCCTGCAGATCGGATGGCTCAGCGATGGGCCAACTTGTACCTGACGCACTCTTCATAGAAGCTCTGCCGGACCGCAGCAGGCTTGAACCGCGATGGACTGTCGTAGGTTTGCTCGGTAATGCCCAAGGCCATCATACGCATCCAGCCCTTGCTGAACCGGGTTGCCTGAATCTTCTGGCGCGCGGCATACAGCGAGACCCCCGACAGCTTGAGCTCCTGGGCTCTTGCCGCAGTACCCGCCCCCCAGTCGCACATGTACCTGTCATTGGCCATCAGCTCTTTGGCCTGGGCAGAGGCTGCGACGCCGACCAGGGCAAGCGAAATCAATACATTGCGCATTTACGTTCAAACCTAAACACCTGAAATTAAAGTGATTTTCGCGATAACTTTGAGGTTTGGGGGCCAGCAAAATGCCTTCTGGGGCCACTTTGCGGCCTAATCGCTGCGGTCCGGCGATCCGGCAAGCCAGCTCCCACAGGGTCACCTACAGAGATCTGCAGTGAACTCTGTGGGAGCTGGCTTGCCAGCGATAGCGGTCTACCTGTAGGCAAATTCTCTATTTCTTGAACGACATTTCCCAAGCATAATCAACCCGCCTTGAACGCTGTTGCGCCTGAGTTTGCCGCTGGCTAGTCTTGCCCAGTCGTTGCCAATTCAACGACCGGGCCTGAGAACCCGAGGAACCACAATAGGCGCATAGGCGAGTTTATGGCGGCTGTGCGCGGGAGGTCTTCGGACCTGCCGGGTTTCCTATTGCCCCGGTTTCTCAGCCTGCGTACAGCTGCCACCCATTCGCCTGAGAACGAATCTGGCAGCTCCACAACAATAGGAGCTTCACCATGATCAAAATCGTCCCCGATCCACCCGCTTCAACCCCCGCACTGTTCACCACGGAAAAACCCTTCGGCACCGTCGACAGCAACGGCCAGCCCATGTTCACCGTACGCGGCGGCATCCCGGCCGAAGACGCCCTGGCCCATGCCGCGACCCTGGTCCAATACGCCGAAGCCACGGCGTGGGATGTGGTCGATCACCTGCACCTGAACGATAAATCCCTGGTGCTCGGCCTGATCCAGCAACTCGATGCCGCACAGGCGTTGATCAGCGCGGTGGTGGACCAGCACTGAACCCTCGTTCCCACGCTCTGCGTGGGAATGCCATCCGGAGACGCTCTGCGTCGGGCTCAGGTGCGTCGACGCTGGAGCGTCTAGTGCTGCATTCCTTTGCTTCGCGTGGGAACGAGAGTCAACGAGATTCAGGCGTTCGAAGCTGCCTGGGCATTCGTGCCTTGATTGACCCGCACCGGCCCCCTTGGCGCACGCAACGTCCACAGCAAATAGACCCCAACCAGCCCCGCGGCCGAGAGCGACAGCATCCCTGCACGAGGATCGATGAACCAGACCTCCATGTTGGCCTTGAGCATTGGCGCGACGAAGCCACCGATATTGCCCATCGAGCCAATCAGCGCGATCCCCCTGCAGCGGCGACCCCACCCAGGTAACTGGTCGGCAGCGTCCAGAACAGCGGTTGAACAGTCACGAAAGCGGCGGCTGCAAAACAGAAGGCCAGCAATACCGGAGCAAAACTGTTGAGCAATGCCGAGGCGGCAATTCCCAACGCAGCCATGCCCAGCATGCAAACCGGCGGTGATGCCCAGCAGCTCGGCTATTCGGGTCGGCAGGTAAAAGATGACCCGTACACACTGACCTGAACACTGAAGTAGATGAGGATGAACTTCAGCACGCGCTTGTTGCGCACCAGGCCAAGCAGGTTTTTCGGCCCATGGGCCAGCTTGAGCTTGTCTTCGGCCTTGAGCTCCTGGCTCAGGGCAGCCTTTTCCTCAGGGGTAAGCCAGGTTTTTTCTACCAGCGAAAACTAATGGACCAGGCCGATAGTTCCCAATGACATATTTTCAGCAATCGATAACGCCTCGTTATCGACACGCTGAGACGCCGATTGCCTGCGCGACTCAGTCGCCGCGCAGAATCTCCGGCCCGTTCTGTACTGCAGCGCGGACCTGCTTTTTCCTTGCCTAAACCAGGCCTGCTCGGGATCATGTGTCCATACCTTTAAATCATGCCTTCAAATCAACCTGGATATAGGTGCATCCGATGCCACTCACTCGCGAACAGCTCAATGAGTACCTGAGTTTCGCCGACGAACTCGCCGACGCTGCGGCCGCGGCCATTGCGCCGCACTTTCGCACGGCAATCGAAGTAGAGGACAAGGGTGGCCGCTTGTACGACCCCGTCACCGTGGCCGACAAGGCGGCCGAGCAGGCCATGCGTGAACTGATCCGCAAGCGCTACCCCACCCATGGAATCCTGGGTGAAGAGGAAGGCGTTTATACCGGTGAAAGCGAACTGACCTGGGTCCTGGACCCTATCGATGGCACGCGAGCCTTCGTCACCGGACTGCCCCTGTGGGGCACGCTGATCGCACTCAACGATGGCCAGCGCCCGGTGCTGGGAGTGATGAACCAGCCGTTTACCGGTGAGCGATACATCGGCAGCGCACAAGGTGCCTGGCGCAATGGCGCAGCGCTGAAAACCCGTGCCTGCGCCCAACTCACCTCTGCGCGGCTGATGTGCACGACACCGGACATGTTCGATACGACCGAACGGAAAAACGCATTTGAACAGGTGGCCAGCCAGGCGCAGCTGGTACGTTTTGGCGGTGACTGTTACGCCTACTGCATGCTGGCCTCAGGCTTCGTCGATGTGATCATCGAGGCGGCATTGCAGCCCTATGACGTGCAGGCATTGATCCCGATCATCGAGGCAGCAGGTGGCCGAATGACAGCCTGGGATGGAAGTACGGCGCAAAACGGCGGGACTGTCGTTGCCTGCGGGGATCCTGCGCTGCATGCCCAGCTGGTTGAGCTGCTGAAGCACGCTGCCTAACCCCGAACCAACGCCGGTCTCTCCTCGTTCCCACGGTCCGCGTGGGAATGCCTCCCCTGAAGCTCTGCGTCACGACGCTGGAGCGTCTGACACTGCATTCCCACGCGGAGCGTGGGAACGAGGTCCGGGG
>NZ_VXCP01000026.1 GCF_011355085.1 Pseudomonas akapageensis
AACGAACCGAAAATTTGCGACTCACAAATCATCACATACCCGATTCGCTGGAGTGTCTGACAAGACCTTCTGGCAACAGAATTTCTTGACGACCATAGAGCATTGGAACCACCTGATCCCATCCCGAACTCAGCAGTGAAACGATGCATCGCCGATGGTAGTGTGGGGTTTCCCCATGTGAGAGTAGGTCATCGTCAAGATTAAATTCCGAAACCCCATCTGCGAACGCAGATGGGGTTTTGTTTTTGCCCCGCGAAAAGTTACTGGCTGATGACTCCCCGTTCCCACGCTCCCGCGTGGGAATGCCTCCCCTGACGCTCCGCGTCACGACGCTGGAGCGTCTGCTACTGCGTTCCCACGCGGAGCGTGGGAACGAGGGGGGAGAGGATCAGGATTCCGTGCATAAAAAAACCACCTTTGCAGGTGGTTTTTTTATGCACGAGCCAATCTCAATCGCCGGTATATTCGCAGCCACTGGTGCACGTCTCATGGATACGCACCTTCGACAGTTCCGGCAGCAGAGGCTTGAGCTGGTCCCAGATCCATTTCGCAATGTTCTCGCTGGTCGGGTTGTCCAGACCTTCGATTTCGTTCAGATAATTGTGGTCAAGCTGGTCATAGAAAGGCTTGAAGATGGCCTTGAGTTCGGAGAAATCGCGAATCCAGCCAGTATATGGATCGACCTGGCCACTGATGTAGATCGCGGCCTTGAAGGAGTGACCATGCAGACGACCACACTGATGCCCTGCCGGGACGTGGGGGAGGCGGTGTGCTGCTTCAAAAGTGAACTCTTTGAAAATTTCCACGGTGTGGCCTGTATAGCAGATGGGATAAGGGCTGGAGCAGGCCACGCGCGTTTGGTGTACTGCTCAATGTACTGATTGGTCGTTGCTGGGGGCCAAAGACGACATCCAAACCGAGATGTCAGACTGACGCCAGGCGACCGAATTGGGTCCTATTCTAACCTGTTTTAGGAAAGTGCCTTCCCTCATTCTGCGGTAGACGGTATTTCGCCGTCGATGTGGCGCGAGGAGGAAGAGGCACCGTTCTGATTGACCACAAAAGAGCCCGCTCAGTGGCGGGCTTCTGAGAATTTGCCTGCTTTCAGTCAGGAAAGGGCATAGCAACTTGAAGCGGGCAATAAATTGCAGGAGAGGCGATCTGCCATGTGAGTGGCGAGAACTCTGAATTGATCAAAGGCTATATGAGTACTTTTCATCAACCTTGCGCTTTTCAAGCGTATAGCGCTTCAAGTCGATCTCATCAGAGGCCAACTTGGTATCGAGCTCGTCCAGATCCCGCTTTTTCAAGCTGGCAACGTGAGCTTTGGTTGCTTGATAGTTGATAGATTCTGCTGCGTCATGCCCGCTCACTGGATCCCAAAAGATGGAGATTGGCCAAAGCAACAGGTTCGCTACGCCATAGCCATACGAGCGACCATAAAAGGAGCCTCCACCAGGTAGAAGGCCGAGGCCGGCGGCAAGGCCGGGACTTTTCTCCTCCACTGCAAGGTTTTTGGCACGATAGCTGGCGAGTTCAGACTCTTGAGATGAATTGAGGCCTGTAGCGCAACCCGTGGTCAACGCTATGAGTGTGGCTGCTGTCAAATTGCGAAGTGTGAACATCCAAAAATCCTTTAAGTGCTTACCCATTCTCGGCCCCGGCTGGGCTTTGAGTCGGCAATTCTACAATAAGTAGTGGCACATTGGCATCGCCTTTGGTTTTTTGGCATGCAATGACTTAATAGGTACTGAAGGCCCTCAACGGTCGCCGCAATGGCAAGGGACGGAAAAAAGCCCGCACGGCGGCGGCAATCACCAGCCCTATGGTAAGGGCTGGAGCTGTTCGCCGAGCTTGCCGGTTTCTATCAGTTCGAGCAGTTCATCACCCAGTCGCAGACTTTGTGCCATTGCCTGGCTCCAGTAACGTTGACGCCCCTGGTCATCGCCCATGAAACGCTTGAAGTCGTTGCGGTCGGGCAGCTTGCCGTAGGGCAGCGACGCCAGATAGGCACGCGACGGCGCCAGCAGCAATACATCCTGCAGATGCTGCGGATTGCTGCGGCGCCAGGGCAGGGCCTTGTCGAACCAGCCGGGAATCACCTTGTCGGTGAAGTGCGGATACAAAACGATATCGTCACCGCTGTAAGGCAGGTCCAGGTGGTAGTCGAGCAGACCGCCGTCGCGAAAGGTGCCACTGCCCGCGCCGGGAATGTCGCGCACGCCTTCCATGACCATGGGGATCGAGCCTGAGGCCAGCAGCGCATGGCGCAGGTTGGCGGTATCGAGTGTCAGGTAGCGCGAAGGAAAGTCGGTCAAGGGCTGCAACGGCGGCTGCAGACGGGCGTCATGCAGTATCACGCGCTCGAAATGGCGGGCCAGGCGCGGGCGGCCGATAAGGTTGTCGGCAATCACCGTCGACAGTCCCAGGCCGAGGCTGCCACGGTGGTCGGCGGCCAGCAGGCCATGGCTTTTGACCACGACAATGTTCAGGCGGTAATGGGCATTGTCGAGAATGTGGGTATCGCGACCCTCGAGCAATTCATCGAGCATGCGTTGGCAGCTTTGGCTGACCTGCGCCATGGTCACGCCCTTGGCGAAACACTGCTGGGCGTAGAGCTCGCCCAAGCGGCGTATGCCTTCGGCGGCATCGGGCAGGCAGGCACTGGCAAAGCGCCAGGCGCCTATGGACGCGCCAATCAGCGAACGTTCGCGCGGTGCGCGAGGCAACCACTCGCCGAACAAGGCCAGGTCCAGCCCTTGTATGCCCAGTGCCTTGGGCCCACCGGCGGCTCCGGGAATGATGCCGACATCCGCCGGGTTCAGGCCTCGCTCGCGGATGCGTTGCAGGGCCCGTTTGCCTGCCTTGAGCGTCAGGGCAGGGGACTTGATCTGGATAGCGCTCATACCGGTCTCATGTCTGGAGCGGCGATTATAGAGAGCGTACCGAGAGGACTCAAAGGATAGCCTCGGATATTCAGCTATCATGGCATCGCTTATTTTCAGCTTGAATTAAGTTGCGATCGCTATTCTGGGCCCCGTAGACAAGACACTTCTCAACGGAGACTCACCATGAAAACGCTGACCGCCTTGATGACTGCCGCTGCCCTGGCCTTGAGTGCCGGTATTGCCCAGGCCAAGGACCTCGGTCCGGACGAAGCGCTGAAATTGCGCGATGCTGGCACCATCCAGTCATTCGAAAAACTCAATGCCGCAGCGCAGGCCAAGCACCCCGGTTCGACCATTGAAAAAACCGAACTCGAGAAGCGTGACAGCGGATACGTTTACGAGGTCGATTTGCGCGACGCGCAAGGCACGAAGTGGGATGTCGAACTCGATGCTACCAACGGCCAGGTACTCAAGGACCATCAGGATACATAAGTGAAAGCGATGCCGCGGATTCTGGCGATCGTCAGCCTCCTGCTGGCAAGCTCGGTGGCCACATCCCGAGATCTGGATCAGGATGAGGCCCTTCGCTTGCGCCAGCAGGGGGTCATCCTGCCACTCGAACAGCTCGTACACATTGCCCTGGGGCGCTATCCCGGGGCAAAGTTGCTGGAGGCCGATCTGGAAGCGGACGACGGTACCTACATCTATGAAGTGGAGTTGCTGACCGTCGAGGGTATCGTGCGCGAGATCGAGCTCGATGCAGCCACCGGACAGGTACTCAAAGACAAGGAAGATGACTGATGCGCTTGTTGCTGGTCGAGGACAATGTTCCATTGGCGGATGAACTCAAGGCTGGCCTCGATCGGCAGGGATATGCCGTCGACTGGCTGGCCGACGGTCGCGATGCGCTCTACCAGGGCGGCACCGAGCCCTACGACCTGATCATTCTCGATCTGGGGTTGCCGGGCATGCCGGGCCTTGAAGTGTTGAGTCGATGGCGCGAAGGCGGCTTGCAGACACCGGTGCTGGTTCTGACAGCACGTGGCTCCTGGGCCGAACGTATCGAGGGGCTGAAGGCCGGCGCCGACGATTATCTGGCCAAGCCCTTTCATCCCGAAGAATTGCACTTGCGGATTCAATCACTGTTGCGCCGTGCCCGGGGGCTGGCCAATCAGCCGAAACTCGAAGCTGCCGGCCTGCATCTGGACGAAGCGCGCCAGTGCGTCAGCCGCGACGGCGTCGATATTCAACTGACCGCCGCCGAGTTTCGCCTGCTGCGCTATTTCATGCTGCACCCGCAGAAGATTCTCTCCAAGAGTCATCTGGCCGAGCATCTGTACGACGGTGAAACCGAGCGCGATTCCAATGTGCTCGAAGTCCATGTCAACCATCTGCGCCGCAAACTGGGCCGCAGTGTCATCGAAACCCGGCGCGGGCAGGGCTATCTGTTCGGCGGGGCGCTGAATTGAAATCGATTCAGGCGCGTTTGAGCCTGGGGCTGATCGCTGTCCTGGTCGCCGTCGGCCTGGGTGTCGCACAACTGAGTCTGTGGCTGTTCGAGGTTGGCTTGCAACGCTATCTGGAAGCCGGCCTGCGCAACGAAAGCGAGAATCTCCTGGTTGCGCTGGTACGTGGGCCGAATGGGTTGATGCTGGACGAACAACGCACTTCCCCCGCTTATGAGCGACCGTTCTCCGGTCATTACTTCCGCATCGATTTTGCCGATGGCCACTGGCGTTCGCGCTCGCTTTGGGACCTGGAGATGCCGCGCCCGAACGAACCCGGACTGCACACGGATCTTGAACTGGGGCCCGAAGGCCAGAAACTGTTGGCCCTGCGTGCCGACTACCGGCGCCTGGGGCAGGCGATTTCCATCACCGTCGCCCGGGACTACACGCCGGTGCGGGCGAGTTTCAGGCGCATGCAGCAGATCGGTATGGGGCTGGGCGTGGCAGCGTTGATCCTCATTCTGGTCCTGCAGCGCATCATCGTTAAGCGCTCATTGCGCCCACTGGAGCGCACGCGCGAACAGATTGCACAGTTGCAGCAAGGTACACGCTCTCAGCTGGATACCGCAGTGCCCGCCGAACTGGAGCCCCTGGTGGCACAGATCAACCATTTGCTGGCCCATACCGAAGACAGCCTGAAACGCTCGCGTAATGCGCTCGGCAATCTCGGGCACGCGCTGAAAACACCCCTGGCGGTCTTGCTCAGCCTGGCCGCCAGCGAGCGTTTTCATGACGTGCCGCAACTTCGCGAACAGCTTGAGCAGATCCAGCAGCGCCTCAGTCGAGAATTGAACCGGGCTCGCCTGGCCGGCGATGCCTTGCCCGGAGCGCAATTCGACTGTGATGCCGAGCTGCCGACACTGCTGTCGACGTTAAGCATGATTCACGGTGGAGAGTTGCAGCTTGGCCATTCGGTACAGCCGGGCTTGCGTTTGCCCTGGGACCGTGAAGATGTGCTGGAAATACTGGGCAACCTGCTGGACAACGCCTGCAAATGGGCAGATGCCGAAGTTCACCTGACGATCACCGAAATGGCGCAGCTGTATCGGTTGTGGATCGATGACGACGGCCCGGGTATTCCCGAATCTTCGCGTCAGGATGTGCTCAACCGGGGAGCCCGGCTGGACGAGCAAGTCAGTGGCCATGGCCTGGGCCTGGGGATCGTGCGCGATACAGTCGAAGCCTGGGGAGGCCGGATGGCATTGCAAGAGAGCCCGTTGGGCGGGTTGCGGGTCAGTATCGAACTGCCCGCCAGAATACGCGACTGAGGGCCGTGCTCCTGCGCAGGGCAGGAGCACAGGGGCATTGATCAGACGCGGAATTGGTCCATCAAGCCTTGTTGCTGATTGGCCAGGCTATTGAGCGACTGGCTCACACGGGCCGATTCATTGGCCTGACCGGACAGCGACTCGGTCACGTCGCGAATGGTCGCCACGTTGTTGTTGATCTCCTCGGCCACGGCGCTTTGTTCCTCGGCCGCACTGGCAATCTGCATGTTCATGTCGGTGATGACCGTCACTGCGTCGCCGATCTGGCGCAGGGCGGTCACGGCCTGGCCGACCTGCTCGACGCTGCCGTTGGCCTGACGATGGCTGTTGCCCATGGCGTCGACCACCACTTTGGTACCTTCCTGCAGATGTTCGATGACCTGACGCGTCTCTTCCACCGACTCCTGGGTGCGGCGTGCGAGGTTGCGCACCTCATCGGCGACCACTGCAAAGCCACGACCGGCCTCGCCGGCGCGGGCTGCTTCGATGGCGGCGTTAAGCGCCAGCAGGTTGGTCTGCTCGGCGATGGCACGAATCACTTCCAGCACCGAGCCGATTTTCTCGCTGCTCGCGGCCAGGCCTTCGACCTGGGACATGGCGGTGCTCATGTCGGCAGCCAGATGGTCGATGCTGGTGGTGGTGCGGTCGATCACGGCCAACCCCTGGCGCGTCGCCTGGTCTGCATCGCGCGCGGCCTGGGCTGCTTGAGCGGCGCTGCGGGCGACGTCCTGGGCGGTGGCACTCATTTCGTGGGATGCCGTGGCGACCTGATCGACCTGACGGTATTGCTGCTCCATGCCGGCACTGGTCTGGCTGGCAATGGCCGCGGATTGGTCGGCGGTGTCGCGGGCATCCTGGACCGAGCGCTTGACCTCGGCAATGGTCGGCTGCAACTTGTCGAGAAAGCGGTTGAACCAGCCGGCCAGCTCACCCAGTTCGTCGCGCTTGTCGTAGTGCAGGCGACGGGTCAGGTCACCTTCGCCACTGGCGATGTCCTGCAACATATGCGCAACGCCCAGGATCGGCCGGGTAACGCTGCGCGCCATCAGCCAGATCAACAGCAGGCCGATGACCGCCGCCAGCAGGCCGAGGCCCAGCTCGATCAAGGTGCCGGCCGTGTTGCGCTGATCAAGCTCGGTTTTCAGTGCCTCGGCCGGGCCGACCAGGGCGCGCTCAGGTACATCGAGCAGCACGCCCCATGCACTGCCACCAGGAATCGGTGCGAACGAAGCCAGCACTTTCAGGCGCGCTTCATGGTGCACGCTGTGGATGGTCTTGCTGTCAGTCAGCAGGCGCACCAGCTCGGCACCATTGTCGGTGTCGACCTGGTCCAGACGCTTGGCCAGCTTGCTCGCATCCGGGCTGTAACCGGCCAGCACACCCGCAGGGCTGAGGATGCTGACGCTGGTCTGGCCTTCGTAGAGGTTGCGGCTGGCTGTCTGGCTGACGGCCTGCAGGCTGGTGAGATTGATATCGACCGAAAGGGAAGCAATGACCTTGCCGTCGACCACCAGCGGGAAAACGATGCTGGTCATCAGCACGTTCTGGCCGTTGATCTCATAGAAGTAGGGTTCGATCACGCAGGGTTTGAGTGTGGTGCGCGGGCAGGTGAACCAGGCATTGTTGGCCTGGCCGCTGGGGCCGGTGCTGGTGTCGGCCAGGTCGCGCTCGGGCAGGGCCATGGACGTCAGTTGGCCGGGCGTCGGTTGCGACCAATAGAGTGCGTATCGACCTTTCTCGTTGCTGCCCAGCTCCGCCTGGTTGGCAAACAGTTCATCCTTGCCATCGAGCCCGTTGGTTTCGAACACCAGCGACAGGCCAAGCAGTTCCGGGTTGGCTTGCAGGGCAGACTTGACTTGACGGGTCATGTCTTCGCGCAGGTCAAAGGCGTCGAGAAAACGCTTCTGGGCCTGGTCGCGCAGAAACAGCACCTGGCGGGAAAAGCCGTTGCCATATTGGTAGGCATCCATGAACTGGCGGCGGATGCTCAAGGCCTGGACTTCGCTCTGGGATTCGAGGCGGGCCTGGGCGGCTTCGGTGAGCATCTGCGTGCTGCTGGCCTTCACGAGCTCCGAGTTGTGCTCCATGCGGTACAGCGAGAGCCCTATCAGCAGGGTAACGATGCCCAGCAGGCAGAGCCCGGCAAGCAGGGTAATCTTCCATTGGATGGAAAGTTGTCTGAGCGACATGGCAAAGTCCCTTGATCGATAAACACGAAGGCCATTGTCTTTAACGGCTAACAGGTCTTTTTCTTTATTTGAACTGGCCAATTAATTTGCATGGATGGCATGTATGTAACTTGCGATTTTTAAATAATCGCCAGTATCGCCATTGCAAGCGTTTTTTCGTCGTTAATGTTCGAGTTTGCGACCCCGCTAATGCCTTGGGTCAGCGCGTTTTGACATCCAGTCAGCACTGCTTCAGAGTGTGCGCCCTTCGCCAGTGCAGCCTGTCCGGCAGGTCAACTAAACAGCAATTCCTGATACTGTTGTTTATGTATTTGGCATTGTTTTTTGTGTCACTTGCTTCAAGAGGTTACAAGAATGAATTCTGTAATTGCCGCGGTTGGCATCATGCTGGTACTCAGCCTGTCACGCGTGCATGTGGTTATTGCATTGATTATCGGTGCGCTGGTCGGTGGTCTGGTTGGGGGCCTGGGTATCGAGGGCACCTTGAAGGCCTTCAATGGTGGTCTGGGCGGGGGCGCCACGGTCGCCTTGTCTTACGCGCTGCTAGGTGCTTTCGCAGTGGCCATCGCCAAGTCGGGCCTGGCCCACGCCCTGGCCGACAAGATCCTGTCCATGGTCGATCGCCGGCACGCGGCCCAGACCGGGCAGGTCAAATGGTTGTTGATCGGCCTGCTGCTGGCCGTGGCGATCGCCTCGCAGAACCTGCTGCCCATTCATATCGCCTTTATTCCGCTACTGGTGCCGCCGCTGTTGTATGTATTGACCCGTTTGCAGATCGATCGACGGCTGGTGGCTTGCGTGATGACCTTCGGCCTGATCACGCCCTACATGTTCCTGCCGGTGGGTTTCGGCAACATCTTCCTCAATGAGATCCTGCTGGCCAATGTCAGCAAGAGCGGGGTGGATGTCAGCGCGGTAAACGTCACCCACGCCATGGCGATCCCGGCGGCGGGCATGTTGTTCGGCCTGCTGGTGGCGGTCTTCATCAGCTATCGCGGCAAGCGCGTCTATGATCTGGAGAAGATCGAACAGGTCGAGCAGGTTGCGATCAGCTACAACCCGCTGACTCTGCTGGTTGCCCTGTGCGCGATTGCCTCGGCCTTTATCATTCAGCTCTGGCTGGACTCGATGATTATCGGGGCATTGGCCGGCTTTCTGATTTTCTCGCTGTCGGGGATCGTGCGCTGGCGCGAAACCGACGATCTGTTCACCGAGGGCATGAAAATGATGGCCATGATCGGCTTCATCATGATTGCCGCCTCGGGTTTTGCCGAGGTGATGAAAGCCACCGGCGAAGTCCGCACGCTGGTCGAAGCGTCCGCCGCCTGGATCGATCACAGCAAGGGCATCGGTGCATTGTTGATGCTGTTGGTGGGGTTGCTGGTGACGATGGGGATAGGTTCGTCCTTTTCGACAGTGCCGATCCTGGCGGCGATATTCGTGCCGCTGTGCGTGCAACTGGGGTTCGACCCGCTGGCGATCGTGTGCATCGTGGGTACGGCCGGCGCCCTGGGCGATGCGGGGTCGCCGGCGTCGGACTCGACCCTGGGGCCGACATCGGGGTTGAACGTTGATGGGCAGCATCACCATATCTGGGACACCGTGGTGCCGACCTTCTTGCACTACAACCTGCCGTTGCTGGGATTTGGGTGGGTGGCGGCGATGGTGTTATAGGCATCTTTTTTTGCGGCTGCTGCGCAGCCGATCGACTTGCCAGCGATAAGGCCCAAAGGGCCTTCAGCAATCCAGGGATCTATTCCCCCCATTCGGTTGACTAATCTTTAAGCGCTCGCTTCCAGATAAGGACCAGCCATGAACACCCTGCAAAACAGATCCCTGGTGCTGCTCCTGACGCTGGTCACCGTCGCCTTCATCTGGATCCTGTTGCCTTTCTACGGCGCCGTGTTCTGGGCAGTCATCCTGGCTATCCTGTTCGCACCGCTGCAGCGCCGGCTGCTGGCGCGGCTGAGTTACCGACGTAACCTGACCGCCTTCATCACCTTGATGATCTGTGTGCTGATTGCGATCCTGCCGGTGATCGTCATCAGTACCCTGCTGGTGCAGGAAGGCGCCACGCTGTACAAGAACATCGAAAGCGGCCAACTGGACATCGCCGGCTTTATTGCGCACTTCAAGGACATGTTGCCTTCGTATTTTCGCCACATGATCGACCGGATGGGCATGGGCGACCTCAAGGGTCTGCAAGACAAGATCACCAAGAGTGCAATGCAGGGCAGTCAATTCTTCGCGACCCAGGCGTTCAGTTTCGGCCAGGGCACGTTCGACATACTGGTCAGCTTCGCCGTCATGCTGTACCTGCTGTATTTCTTCTTGCGCGATGGCGCCGAACTGGCCCGTAACATCCGCGCCGCCATTCCCCTTGGCGAACACCAGAAACGTCTCCTGCAACTGAAGTTCAACCGCGTGGTGCGGGCGACGGTGAAAGGCAACCTGCTGGTGGCCGTCACCCAGGGGGCGCTGGGCGGCTTGATTTTCTGGTTCCTGGACATTCCCAGTGTCTTGTTATGGACGGTACTGATGGCGATGCTTTCACTGCTGCCGGCAGTCGGGGCGGGGATCGTCTGGGCGCCGGTGGCCATTTATTTTCTGGTCACAGGCGCAACCTGGCAGGGCATGACACTGATGTTGTACGGGGTGTTCGTCATCGGCCTGGTGGATAACGTGCTCAGACCGCTGCTGGTCGGCAAGGACACGCGCATGCCGGATTATCTGATCCTGATTTCGACCCTCGGCGGCCTGGCCGTGTTCGGCCTCAACGGCTTCGTGATCGGGCCGTTGATCGCCGCCTTGTTCATGGCCAGCTGGGATATCTACATCGATACCAAACAGCGCGTTCAACTGCCCTGAGCACAAGGGGTCATCTGAAGCTGTATGAAACCCCGGCGTACACGCCCATGCCTTCACCCGGCGTCGAACGCGCCAGGTCCTGGCCACGGTCGTTGTAGCCGGGGGTGACGGTGGCGGCGTAGTGCTTGTTGGTCAGGTTGCGCAGGTCCAGCCAGGTTTGCCAGTCCTGTTTCGGGGAATTCCAGCCCAGTGTGGCGCCAAGCAAGGCGTAGGGATCTGCGGTGTAGGAGTTGGCGTAATCCACTTCGATCTTCGAGGCCATCTGGGTGTTCAAGCCGACATAGAAGCCCAGTGGATGGTCGTAGCGCACTTCGGCCTGGTAGTAGTGTTGCGGGATACCGGCCAGGCGATTGTCACCGAAGGCGTCATCGTCGCGGAAATGGAAATCGCTGTAGGTATAGGCCTGACGCAAGGACACCTTGCCGACTGCCGCGCCGTCCCAGAGCAGGCTATCCAGGCCGGCCTCGATGCCCTGGTGCACGGTGGGGCTGGCATTCACTTCACCGAGGATCTGCGAACTGTTGAAGGTGGCGGCCTGGGTTTCGACAGTCAGCAGTTCATGGCGCACGGCCGAGTAATAGTAGGCCAGGTCCCAGTGACCGATGGCCGCCTCGCCGCGGGTGCCGAGTTCGAAGGCGGTCGCAGTCTGGTTCTGCAGCTCGATCGGCGTGCGTTGCAGGCCGGTCGCCGCGCCGCTGCCAGCCGGGAAGTAAATGTTCGAGCTCCAGATCAAGGCCCACGGATGTGGCGGCTCCACCGAGCGGCTGATATTGCCGTAGACCTGCAGTTGCGGGCTGAACGCGTAGCGCAGGCCAATGCGTGGTGCGTAATCCCAGTCGTGCTGGCTGACCTTGCCGCCGCTGGCCGGGTAGGTGACGTCGCTTTCCCGGCGGGTGTAGATCAGCGCAAGCCCCGTGGTCAGCCAGAGGTCGGGCACCAGTTCCAGGTCATTGCCGGCGTGCAGCACGTTATCCGAGCCCTGGTAGCTGAAGTCACGGGTTCGGGTGCCGATGGGGAAACCGGCGGTGTTGCCGGTGGGTACGCGCACGAATTCGGACGAGCCACTGTTGGGCAGATGTTTGGTCGAGCGCAGGCCGACGTTGCTGTTGCTTTCACGCCCGAACAGGGTGTCGCGGCGGAAATAGTTCAGGGTTCCACTGACATCGGTATAGGCCACCTTGAGGCGGTTGGTGCCTTCGTTCAGGTCCATCGGGTAGTCGTGATAGACCAGGCCGGTTTCCAGGCGTGAGTCGTCATCCAGATAGATGGTGGTCTTGTTGGCCAGCCAGGTACTGCCCGGTTGCGGACGACTGGAGTCGCGGGCCAGGTACACCGGGTTGGCTGCCGTTGGATGGTGCTTGATCTGATCCTTGGTCAGGCGGCCGGCCAGGTCGTTGTCGGTTTCCCGGTAGCGCAGGTAGAAACGGGTTTCCAGATTCGGGTTGAACCGGTAGCCGACGTTGGCGGCGATGCCCTGGCTATTGCCACTGGTGTGATCCTGGTAGCCGTCGTAGTCGGAGTCGGTCAGGGCTACATAGTAGTCAAGGTCGCCCAGCACCTGGCCGGAGCTGACCTGGCGCTTCATGTAGCCGTAGCTGCCTGCCTCATAACGCAGTTGAAGTGGCGCGGCGTCGAAGCCTGTGTGAGTGACGTAATCGATGGCACCGCCCAGGGCCAGCGCACCCCGTTCCATGCCATTGGCGCCCCGCAGCACTTCGGCACGGCTCAGCCAGAGTGGTTCGAGCAACTCGTAGGGCGTGCCGCCCGGGCCGGTCAGCGGCAAGCCGTCGAGCATTGTATAGATACCGGACGCGTGGCTGCCCGGCGCGCGGTTGATGCCCGAGCCGCGAATGGACAGCTTGATGCCTTCATTGCCCGACGATTGCGCGTACACCCCCGGCTGATAGGCGAACACGTCCTGATTGGTTGCGGTGCGGCCTTGCTCGACCCGGTTCATGTCGATGAGGTTGGTGGCGCCAGGTACTTCACTCAGGCGGGTGCGGGCGGATTCGAGCTCGCTGGTCTCCTCGCCCTGGATCGTCACCTGACCCAGTTCGATACCTTCGTTGGCGTGGACAGAAAACGCGGCGCCCAACAGCGCGAGCGGGAAGGAGTAGGGCAGGGGGGAACGCATGGGGTGAAGCTCCAGAATATTCGGTCTGACGCAGGCAATGAGAGGTCAGACGAACCGAGCATCATTCAGAGCACGTGTATTTTGCGACCGCTTCGCGCTCGAGCGCAGCGGTCGCAAAAAATCTCGCGGCCAAAAACGAAACACCCCGCCGAAGCGGGGTGTTTGGGTGTTGCGAAGGTTACATCAGCCGACCAACTGGAAACCGGCGTGTTGCACCATGTCCAGCAGCGGTTGCGGATACACGCCGAGCACGAAGGCCAGGATCGCGATCGCCAGCAGCATCACGCCACCGGTGCGCTGTTCCCAGTTCAGCGGAGCATCGTGACGACGCAGGTTCGGCTCGATCAGGAACAGGGTGACCATCACACGCAGGTAGTAGAACACGCCAATGGCGCTGCCCAGTACCAGGGTGCCGATCAGCCACCAGAGGTGCGACTCGACGCCGGTGGCGATGATGTAGAACTTGCCGATGAAGCCCGCGGTCAGCGGAATACCGGCCAGCGACAGCATCATCACGGTCAGTACTGCGGTCAGGTACGGACGACGCCAGAACAGGCCGCGGTACTCGTACAGGGCATCGGCGTCACGGCCGTTGTACGGCGAGGACATCAGGGTGATGACACCGAACGCGCCCAGGCTGGTGATCACGTAGGTGACCAGGTACACACCGATGGCTTCCAGCGCCAGACCCTTGCTCGCCACGAGGGCGATCAGCAGGTAGCCGAAGTGGGCGATCGAGGAGTAACCGAGCAGTCGCTTGAGGTTGGTCTGGGTCAGGGCCAGCAGGTTGCCGATCAGGATCGAAGCGACCGCGATCACCGCCAGCACGTCCTGCAGCACGCCACTGCTGGCAGCAGGGGAGAGCTGGAACAGACGCACGACCACAGCGAACACCGCGACCTTGCTGGCGGTGGCCAGGAAGGCGGCGACCGGTGCCGGAGCACCTTCATACACGTCCGGCGTCCACAGGTGGAAAGGCACCAGCGACAGCTTGAAGGCCAGGCCGACCAGCATCATCGACAGGCCCAGTTGCGCCAGCAGGCTTGGCATGCTGGTGGTGGCCAGGGCCTTGCCGATACCGCTGAAGCTCAGGCTGCCGGCGTCTGCGTAGAGCAGCGCCATGCCGAACAGCAGGAAGGCGGAACCGGCAGCCGACAGCACCATGTACTTGATGCCGGCTTCCAGCGAGCGCTTGTTGAAGAAGGCATAGGCGACCAGGCCGTAGACCGGAACCGACAGCAGCTCCAGGCCGACGAACAGACCTGCCAGGTGCTGAGCGCTGACCAGGACCAGGCCACCGGCGGCAGCCATCAGGATCAGCAGGTACAGCTCTTCGCGGTTGCCCGGATAGCCGGAGCCACCGTCACCCAGGTAGGCATGGGCAAGGGTGACGCAGGCCAGGGTGGCGACCAGGATCAGCGCCATGTACAGGCAGGCGAAGTTGTCGATCTGCATCAGTGGGGTGACGGCCAGCGGCGCGACTTTCAGCGCCGGGATGATCGACAGCAATGCCAGGTTCAAGCCTGCTACCGAGAGCAGGAAGGTTTGCGAGTGATTGCGGCGCCACGCAATCGCCAGCATCACCACGATGATCGTGGCGCTGGTGATCAGCAGCGGCGCAAGCGCGATAAAGCTTTGAGTCGTAAGGTCCATAGCGCTCTTACCGGGCCGAAGCGAGTTGAGTGAAGGCGGAGCTGAACCATTGCTGCACGCCATGCATGGTGGCGGCAGAAGTGTCCAGGAACGGCTGCGGGAAGACCCCGAGCAGGATCAGCAGACCGGCCAGGCCCACCACCATGATCATTTCACGACCATCCATGCCCGCCAGGACCGTGTCGGACTTGGACGGGCCGAAGTAGGCACGGTGAATCATGATCAGCGAGTAGACCGAGCCGAACACCAGACCCGAAGTCGCGATCACGGTGACCACTGGAGCGACGGGGAAAGTACCGATCAGGATCAGGAATTCGCCGACGAAGTTGCCAGTGACCGGCAGGCCCAGGGACGCCGCCGCGAAGAACAGGCTGATCCCCGGCAGGTAGGCGATGCGCGACCACAGGCCACCCATCTCGCGCATGTCACGGGTGTGCATGCGCTCGTACAGCTGGCCACACAGGATAAAGAGTGCCGCTGCCGACAAGCCGTGGGCCAGCATCTGGATCACCGCGCCTTGCAGGGCCTGCTGGCTGCCGGAGTAGATGCCGATCAGTACGAAGCCCATGTGCGAAACGCTTGAGAATGCAACCAGACGCTTGATGTCGGTTTGCGCAAATGCCAGGAAAGCGCCGTAGAAGATCCCGATCAGACCCAGGGTCATGGCCACTGGCGCCCACTCGGCCGAAGCGTTCGGGAACAGCGGCAGGGCAAAGCGCAGCATACCGTAGGCAGCGGTCTTCAGCAGAATACCGGCCAGGTCCACGGAACCTGCGGTCGGTGCCTGTGCGTGAGCATCCGGCAACCAGGAGTGGAATGGCACGATTGGCAGCTTCACCGCGAAGGCGATGAAGAAGCCCAGCATCAGCACGTACTCGGTGCCCTTGGACATCTGGGTGTGCAACAGCTGGCTGTAATCGAAGGTGATGACGCCGGTGCTGTTGTAGTTGACCAGGACCAGGCCCAGGATCGCCACCAACATGATCAGGCCGCTGGCCTGGGTGAAGATGAAGAACTTGGTCGCCGCGTAGATCCGGGTCTTCTTGCCGTCCGTCGAACTATGACCCCAGAGCGCGATGAGGAAGTACATCGGCACCAGCATCATTTCCCAGAAGAAGAAGAACAGGAACAGGTCCAGCGCCAGGAACACGCCGACGACACCGCCCAGGATCCACATCAGGTTCAGGTGGAAGAAGCCCACGTGACGCTGGATCTCTTTCCAGGAGCAGAGTACCGAGAGGACACCCAGCAGACCGGTCAGCAGGATCATCAGCAGCGACAGGCCGTCGAGGGCCAGGTGCACGCTGATACCGAAGCGCTCGATCCAGCTCAGCTTGAATTCAAGCGCCCAGGCCGGATCAGCGCCTGGAGCCGGCGCCAGCGTGTAGTTGCCGGTGGTCCACAGCCACAGGCCCAGGGCCAGCAGCGTGGACATGGTCAGCAGCGCAATCCAGCGGGGCAGGGTGGCGCCGAAGCGCTCACCCACCCAGCAGAGCAGGCCGCCGATAAAGGGGATCAGGATCAGCCAAGGCAAAATCATGACGGGCTCATTTCCTTTCGCAAGTTCGCAAGATTCATATCAGATCGCTGCCAGTACTACGGCGCCGAGTACCAGCACTGCACCTGCGGCGATGGACGCGGTGTACCAGCGCAGCTGACCGGTTTCGGTACGGCTCATGGCGGAGTGACCGCCCTTGGCCATGCGCGGAATCAGGCCGATACTGCGGTCGATCGGGTCGCGGCGCAGAATGCGCACGATCAACAGATACGGTTTGACGAACAGCTTGTCGTAGATCCAGTCGAAGCCCCAGGCCGCGAACCACCAGGCCGAGAGCACACGGCCCAGGCCACTGTTGGCGATGGCGCTGACCAGGCGACGCTTGCCCAGGAACAGCATGGCCGACAGCAGGATGCCGGCAATGGCGATGGCACCCGAGGCGATTTCCAGGCTGTGCTTGGCTTCGCCGCCGGCATGGCCGACGCTTTCAGGCAGGACACCGGCCAGCGGAGGCGTGATCATGGCGCCGACGAAGGTCGACAGCACGATCAGCACGCTCAGTGGCAGCCAGTGGCTGATGCCATGGCCTGCGTGCGCTTCGGTCTTGGCTTCACCGTGGAACGCGATGAAGATCAGGCGGAAGGTGTACAGCGACGTCATGAACGCACCCACCAGACCTGCATAGAGCAGACCGTGGTTGCCGCTGGCGAAGGCTTCCCAGAGGATTTCATCCTTGGAGTAGAAACCGGCGGTCACCAGCGGCAGGGCGGCCAGGGCGGCACCACCGACGATGAAGCTGGCATAGGCCAGCGGCAGTTTCTTCCACAGGCCGCCCATCTTGAAGATGTTCTGCTCGTGGTGAAGGGCAACGATGACCGAGCCCGACGCAAGGAACAGCAGGGCCTTGAAGAAGGCGTGGGTCATCAGGTGGAAGATCGCGCCTTCCCAGGCACCAACGCCCAGGGCCAGGAACATGTAGCCGATCTGGCTCATGGTCGAGTAGGCGAGGATACGCTTGATGTCGGTCTGGACCAGGGCGGCGAAACCGGCCAGGACCAGGGTCACGCCACCGACGACGCCGACCAGGTGCAGGATATCCGGCGCCAGGGCGAACAGGCCGTGGGTACGGGCGATCAGGTAGACACCGGCGGTTACCATGGTCGCGGCGTGGATCAGTGCCGAAACCGGGGTAGGGCCGGCCATCGCATCCGCAAGCCAGGTTTGCAGCGGCAGTTGCGCCGATTTACCGACGGCGCCGCCCAGCAGCATCAGGGTCGCCAGGACGATCCAGAAGTCACCGACCTTGAAGTGTTCAGGTGCCTTGACCAGCAGTTCCTGGACATTCAGCGTGCCCAGTTGCTGGAACAGGATGAACAGGCCGATGGCCATGAACACGTCGCCGACACGGGTGACGATGAAGGCTTTCAGCGCGGCGTTACCGTTGTTGCGGTTGCTGTAGTAGAAACCGATCAACAGGTAGCTGCACAGGCCCACGCCTTCCCAACCGAAGTAGATGAACAGCAGGTTGTCGCCCAGCACCAGGAACAGCATGCTGGCGATGAACAGGTTGGTGTAGGCGAAGAACCGCGAGTAGCCCGCTTCACCGCGCATGTACCAGGAGGCGAACAGGTGGATCAGGAAACCCACCCCGACCACCACGCCCAGCATGGTGATCGACAGGCCGTCGACGTACAGGGCGAAGTTCGGCTCGAACCCGTCCACCGACATCCAGCGCCACAGCACCAGGGTGTAGTGGCCGGCTTCGGGCGGCGCCACGTTGAACTGCCAGATCACATAGGCGGCGACGATGGCTGACAAGCCAACGGAGCCGACGCCGATCAGCGCAGACAGGTTTTCGGAAAGGCGCCCGCGGGAAAACGACAGCAGCAGGAAGCCGATCAGGGGGAATACGAACGTCAGGAAGATAAGGTTCATCCGCGCATCTCGCTGGCAGCGTCGATATCGAGAGTGTGGAAGCGGCGATACAGCTGCAACAGGATCGCCAGGCCGATACTGGCCTCGGCGGCTGCAAGGCTGATCACCAGGATGAACATGATCTGCCCATCCGGCTGCGCCCAGCGGCTACCGGCGACGATGAACGCCAGTGCGGAGGCATTCATCATGATCTCCAGGCTCATCAGCACGAAGAGAATGTTGCGGCGCACCATCAGGCCGACAAGGCCGAGGCAGAACAGGACGCCGGCGACTGCCAGGCCATGCTCGAGAGGAATTGCAGGCATGTCGTTACTCCTTCGCTTCGGCGCGGCCGAGGTGGAAAGCCGTCACTGCCGCAGCGAGCAGCAGCATGGAAGCCAGCTCCACGACCAGCAGGTACGGGCCGAACAGGCTGATGCCAACGGCCTTGGCGTCCACGGTGGTGTGGCCGATGCCGCCAGCGCTCGGCTCGGCGAACAGCACGTACAGCAGTTCGAGCAGCAGCAGGGCGGCCAGGAACACAGGACCGGCCCAGATGCCGGGCTTGAGCCAGCCGCGTTCCTGGGCGACCGAAGCCGGCCCCAGGTTGAGCATCATCACCACGAAGACGAACAGCACCATGATGGCGCCGGCGTAGGCGATCACTTCCAGTACCCCGGCGAAGGGTGCGCCGAGGCTGAAGAAGGTCATGGCCACCGAGATCAGTGAAATGATCAGGTAGAGCAGGGCGTGCACGGGGTTGGTGTTGGTGATCACCCGAAGGGTGGACACCACAGCGACACCGGATGCGAAATAGAAAGCGAATTCCATCTTTCTTCCTTAAGGGAGCAAGCTCTTCACGTTGATCGGCTCGGCTTCGTTCTGCGCAGCGCCTTTCGGCTTGCCGGCAACGGCCATACCTGCAACACGATAGAAGTTGTAGTCAGGGTTCTTGCCGGGGCCGGAGATCAGCAGATCTTCTTTCTCGTACACCAGGTCCTGACGTTTGAACTCGGCCATTTCGAAATCCGGTGTCAGCTGGATTGCGGTGGTCGGGCAGGCTTCCTCGCAGAGGCCACAGAAAATGCAGCGCGAGAAGTTGATACGGAAGAACTCCGGGTACCAGCGACCGTCGTCGGTTTCGGCTTTCTGCAGCGAGATGCAGCCCACAGGGCAAGCGACCGCGCACAGGTTGCAGGCTACGCAGCGCTCTTCGCCATCGGGGTCGCGGGTCAGGACGATGCGGCCACGGTAACGCGGCGGCAGGTAGACCGGCTCTTCCGGGTATTGCAGGGTGTCACGCTTGCGAAAGCCGTGACCGAAAATCATCACCAGGCTACGGAGCTGAGTGCCCGTGCCTTTAATGACATCACCAATATATTTGAACATGGGTCACATCCTCACTGAGCCGCGACTGCAGGCGTGTTCATCAACACGACGGCGCCGGTCACCAGCAAATTGATCAGGGTCAGCGGCAGGCAGAATTTCCAGCTGAAATCCATCACCTGGTCATAGCGCGGACGCGGGATAGAGGCGCGCAGCAGGATGAACAGCATGATGAAGAACGCGGTCTTCAGGGCGAACCACACGAACGACAGTTGCGGCAGGATATCGAACGGACCGTGCCAGCCACCGAAGAACAGGGTCACCAGCAGCGCCGAGATCAGGATGATGCCGATGTACTCACCGACGAAGAACATGCCCCATTTCATGCCGGCATACTCGATGTGGTAACCGTCGGCCAGTTCCTGTTCCGCTTCCGGCTGGTCGAAGGGGTGACGGTGAGTCACGGCCACGCCTGCGATGAAGAAGGTACAGAAGCCGAAGAACTGCGGAATGATGAACCACAGGTTCTGCGCCTGGTACTCGACGATGTCACGCATGTTGAACGAGCCGACCTGGGCCACGATGCCCATCAGCGCCAGGCCCATGAACACTTCGTACGACACGGTCTGGGCCGAAGCCCGCAGGCTACCGAGCAGGGCGTACTTGTTGTTCGACGACCAACCGGCGAACAGTACGGCGTACACCGACAGACCGGCCATGGCGAAGAAGAACAGCAGGCCGATGTTCAGGTCCGCGACACCCCAGGTCGGGGTGATCGGGATGATCGCGAAGGCGATCAGCAAGGCACTCATGGCCACCACCGGCGCCAGGGTGAAGATCACCTTGTCGACGAAGGGTGGGTTCCAGTCTTCCTTGAAGAACATTTTCAGCATGTCGGCAGCGATCTGGAACATGCCGAACGGGCCAACGCGGTTCGGACCGTAACGGTCCTGCCACCAGCCCAGCAGGCGCCGCTCGACGAAGCTGAGCAGCGCACCGCAGACCACCACCGCCAGCAGGACCACGATGGCCTTGACGACTGTGATGATCACATCGATCACTTCAGGGGTGAACCAGGTCATTGTGCTGCCTCCTGCAGGCCTTCGACGGATGCACCGAAGATGGCTGGCGGGATACCTGCCAAGCCTTTCGGCAGGGCAACCAGGCCAGCGCCCAGTTCTTCATTGATTCGCAGCGGCAGACGCAGGGTCTGGCCGGCAACGTTGAAGCTCAGCATGGCGCCATCGTTGACACCCAGGCGATCCGCTTCGGACTTGGCCAGGGCGACGTAGGCGGCCGGGATGCGCTCTTGCACCGGCGCTGCACGCGAAGAGTTTTCTTCGCTGCCGAACAGGTGGAAGAACGGCACGGCTTGCCAGGTGCCACGGGCCGGGGAGAAGGCGCGAGGAACGTTGCTGAACCAGCTCAGCTTGTCGCCATGGCTTTCGATCAGGCGGGTGCCCGGGTCGCCGGCACGCAGGTGACCACCGACTTCGTCCTGGAACTTGTTCCAGGCCTGTGGCGAGTTCCAGCCCGGCGACCATGCGAACGGCACTTGCTGGCGCGGTTCGACGGAGCCCGAGTAACCTTCCATGGAGAAGGAGAACGCCGAGTCGTTGTCCTGGGTGGTACGCGGTTCGTGCACGCTGATGTTGGCGCGCATGGCGGTACGACCACTGTAACGCAGCGGTTCACGCGCCAGTTTCAGGCCCTTGATGCGGAACGATGCCGAAGGGGCGGCGTTGACGATGCCGGCCAGTTGCGGCGCGCTGTTGGCACAGGCAGCGGTGACGTGGTCCAGTTGGGTCCAGTCCACTGGTTGGTTGAGCAGGGTGGCGCGCAGGGCGTGCAGCCAGCGCCAGCCTTCGTGAACCAGAATGTCGGCGTTCAGGTAGGTGGGGTCGAAGACCTGGAAGAAGCGCTGGGCGCGGCCTTCCTGACTGACCAGGGTACCGTCGCCTTCAGCGAAGCTCGCCGCTGGCAGAACCAGGTGGGCGCGATCCAGGGTACGGGTCTTCTGGTGGTCGGCGACGATCACCACTTTCGCGGCGTTCAGCGCAGCATCGACCTTGGCAGCGTCGACACGGGTGTACAGGTCGTTTTCCAGCACGACGATCGCGTCGGCCTTGCCATCGATGACCGCTTGCAGGGCCGCATCGACGGATTCACCGCCGAGCAGGGCCAGGCCAAGGCTGTTGGCTTCCGGCACGATCAGGCTCAGGGAGCCGGCTTTCTCGCGCAGCTTCAGGGCTTTGGCGATGTTCGCCGCAGCCTGGATCAGCGCTTCGGAACCCAGCGAGGTACCGGAGACGATCAGTGGACGCTTGGCCTCGACCAGGGCGCCCGCGATGCGTTGGGCCAGTTCCAGGGCTTCGGCATCCAGGCCTTCGACGGCAGGGGCGCTCGGGTCGATGGCGTGGGCCACGGCGAAACCGATGCGGGCCAGGTCGTCGGGAGCGGCGTGCACGCATTCCTGGGCAACGTCGTCCAGGCGGGTTTCGGCCAGGCTGGCGATGAACAGCGGGTACATCTCCTTCTGACCGATGGTTTTCACCGCAGCGTCGAGCCACGGCTGAACACGCATGGCGTCGGCCATGGCTTCGGCCTTGCCCTTGACCGACTGGCGCAGGGACAGGGCCAGGCGCGCGGCAGTCTGGGTCACGTCTTCGCCGAGGACGAACACGGCGTCGTGGTCTTCCACTTCGCGCAGGGTCGGGATCGGCAGCGGGCTGTCTTTCAGGACCTGGGCGACCAGGCGGATGCGTGCCAGTTCACCGGTTTCGATACCGCTGTAGAAATGCTCGGCACCGACCAGCTCTTGCAAGGCATAGTTGCTTTCCAGGCTGGCGCGAGGCGAACCGATACCCACGATGTTGCGACCGCGCAGCAGGTCGGCGGCCTTGTCCAGCGCTGCATCCAGGCTCAGCTTCTGACCACCTGCCAGCTGCGGTTGACGCGGACGGTCTTCGCGGTTGACGTAGCCATAGCCGAAGCGGCCACGGTCGCACAGGAAGTACTGGTTGACCGAACCGTTGAAGCGGTTCTCGATGCGACGCAGTTCGCCGTAACGCTCGCCCGGGCTGATGTTGCAACCGCTCGAGCAGCCATGGCAGATGCTCGGGGCGAATTGCATGTCCCACTTGCGGTTGTAGCGCTCGGAGTGAGTCTTGTCGGTGAACACGCCGGTCGGACAGACCTCGGTGAGGTTACCGGAGAACTCGCTTTCCAGCGTGCCATCTTCGACGCGGCCGAAGTAGACGTTGTCGTGGGCGCCGAATACACCCAGGTCGGTGCCGCCGGCGTAGTCCTTGTAGTAACGCACGCAACGGTAGCAGGCGATGCAGCGGTTCATCTCGTGAGCGATGAACGGGCCGAGTTCCTGGTTCTGGTGGGTGCGCTTGGTGAAGCGATAACGGCGCTCGTTGTGGCCGGTCATCACGGTCATGTCTTGCAGGTGGCAGTGACCGCCTTCCTCGCACACGGGGCAGTCGTGCGGGTGGTTGGTCATCAGCCATTCGACGACGCTGGCGCGAAAGACTTTCGCTTCTTCGTCATCGATGGAGATCCAGCTGCCATCGGAAGCGGGGGTCATGCAGGACATGACGATACGACCACGCTTGTCGTTTTCGTCGGTGTACTGTTTCACCGCGCACTGGCGACAAGCGCCAACGCTGCCGAGGGCGGGGTGCCAGCAGAAATACGGAATGTCGAGGCCCAGCGACAGACATGCCTGTAACAGGTTGTCTGCGCCATCGACTTCGAGCGCTTTGCCGTCTACGTGGATAGTGGCCATGGTTCAAAGTTCTTCGTTGGCCCGGTGTCAACGGGCGTGGCTAATGGAATCTTGTTATCCGTGCGAATCAAAACAGCCGGTCAAGGCGTCATCGAACGGAAGGCGAGCGGCACGGACCACTCGCCTTTTCTTGAGCGTTATGCGCCGACGGTGATCGGACGCGCCAGACTCGGGGCGGCCGCGCTTGCAGGCGCGATACCGGCCTCGAACTCCGGACGGAAATACTTGATGGCACTGCCCAATGGCTCCACGGCACCCGGTGCGTGAGCACAGAAGGTCTTGCCTGGGCCGAGGAAACCGACCAGACCCAGCAGGGTCTCGATATCGCCGGCTTGCCCCTGGCCATTCTCGATCGCGCGCAGCAGCTTGACGCTCCACGGCAGACCATCACGGCACGGGGTGCAGAAACCGCACGATTCACGGGCGAAGAACTCTTCCATGTTGCGCAGCAAAGACACCATGTTGACGCTGTCGTCCACCGCCATGGCCAGGCCCGTACCCATCCGGGTACCGACCTTGGCGATGCCGCCGGCGTACATCTGGGCGTCCAGGTGTTCTGGCAGGAGGAAACCGGTACCGGCACCGCCTGGCTGCCAGCACTTGAGCTTGAAGCCGTCGCGCATGCCGCCGGCGTAGTCCTCGAACAGCTCGCGAGCGGTCACGCCGAACGGCAGCTCCCACAGGCCAGGGTTCTTGACCTTGCCGGAGAAGCCCATCAGCTTGGTGCCGTGGTCTTCGCTGCCTTCGCGGGCCAGGGACTTGTACCAGTCGTTGCCGTTGCCGACGATGGCCGGCACGTTGCACAGGGTCTCGACGTTGTTCACGCACGTCGGCTTGCCCCACACGCCAACGGCGGCAGGGAAGGGTGGCTTGGAGCGCGGGTTGGCGCGACGACCTTCGAGGGAGTTGATGAGCGCGGTCTCTTCGCCACAGATGTAGCGACCGGCGCCGGTGTGCACGAACAATTCGAAGTCGAAGCCGCTGCCCAGGATGTTCTTGCCCAGAAGGCCTGCGGCCTTGGCTTCTTCCACGGCACGGTTGAGGTGTTTGGCGGCGGTGACGTATTCGCCGCGCAGGAAGATGTAACCGCGGTAGGCTTTCAGTGCGCGGGCACTGATCAGCATGCCTTCGATCAGCAGATGGGGCAGTTGCTCCATCAGCATGCGGTCTTTCCAGGTGTTTGGCTCCATTTCATCCGCGTTGCACAGCAGGTAGCGGATGTTCATGGATTCGTCTTTGGGCATCAGGCCCCACTTCACGCCAGTGGGGAAGCCTGCGCCGCCGCGACCCTTGAGACCGGAGTCCTTGACGGCCTGGACGATGTCATCCTGGGACATCTGCGCAAGTGCCTTGCGCGCTGCCGTGTAACCGTCCTTGGCCTGGTACTCGTCGAGCCACACGGGCTCGCCGTCGTCACGCAGGCGCCAGGTCAGCGGGTGGGTTTCTGCAGTGCGCGCGATGCGGTTGGCAGGGCCGAACGAAGTCAGGGTCATACGTAGCCCTCCAGCAGTTTGGCAACGCCGGCAGGCTGTACGTCACCGAAGGTGTCGTCGTCGATCATCAGGGCCGGGGCCTTGTCGCAGTTGCCCAGGCAGCAGACCGGCAGCAGGGTGAAGCGGCCGTCGGCAGTGGTCTGCCCCAGGCCGATGCCGAGCTTGCTCTGGATCTCGCTGACCACCGACTCATGGCCGCCGATGTAGCAGACCATGCTGTCGCAGACGCGGATGATGTGGCGACCGACCGGCTGGCGGAAGATCTGGCTATAGAAGGTGGCCACGCCTTCGACGTCGCTGGCTGGAATGCCGAGGATCTCGCCGATGGCGTAGAGCGCGCCGTCAGGCACCCAGCCACGCTCCTTCTGGACGATTTTCAGGGCTTCGATAGACGCCGCGCGCGGGTCTTCGTAGTGATGCATCTCGTGCTCGATGGCCGAGCGCTCGGTTTCGCTGAGGACGAAACGGTCAGTCTGGATTAACGGGCTGTTCATGCTTAGCGGTCCACGTCGGCCATAACGAAGTCGATACTACCCAGGTACGCGATCAGGTCCGCGACCATGCTGCCACGGATCACCGAAGGGATCTGCTGCAGGTGCGGGTAGCTCGGCGTACGAATCCGGGTGCGGTAGCTCATGGTGCCGCCATCGCTCGTCAGGTAATAACTGTTGATGCCCTTGGTCGCTTCGATCATCTGGAAGGATTCGTTGGCCGGCATGACCGGGCCCCACGAAACTTGCAGGAAGTGCGTGATCAAGGTCTCGATGTGCTGCAGGGTGCGCTCTTTCGGTGGCGGCGTGGTCAGCGGGTGATCCGCCTTGTACGGGCCTTCCGGCATGTTGCGCAGGCACTGGTCGATGATCTTGATGCTCTGGCGCATCTCTTCGACGCGGACCATGCAGCGGTCATAGGCATCGCCATTGGCGGCCAGCGGCACTTCGAATTCGAAGTTCTCGTAGCCCGAATACGGGCGAGCCTTGCGCAGGTCGAAATCGCAACCGGTGGAACGCAGGCCCGCACCGGTGACACCCCATTCCAGGGCTTGCTTGGTGTTGTAGGCGGCGACACCGACGGTCCGACCCTTGAGGATGCTGTTCTGCAGCGCAGCCTTGGTGTACTCGTCCAGGCGCTTGGGCAGCCAGTCGACGAAGTCCTTGACCAGCTTGTCCCAGCCGCGTGGCAGGTCGTGGGCGACGCCGCCGATGCGGTACCAGGCCGGGTGCAGGCGGAAACCGGTGATGGCTTCGATCACGGTGTAGGCGCGCTGACGGTCGGTAAAGGTGAAGAACACCGGGGTCATGGCGCCCACGTCCTGGATGTAGGTACCCAGGAACAGCAGGTGGCTGGTGATCCGGAAGAACTCGGCCATCATGATGCGGATGACGTCGACCTTCTGCGGCACCTGGATGCCGGCCAGCTTCTCGACCGCGAGCACGTACGGCAGGTTGTTCATCACCCCGCCGAGGTAGTCGATACGGTCGGTGTAGGGGATGAAGCTGTGCCAGGACTGGCGCTCGGCCATCTTCTCGGCACCACGGTGGTGGTAGCCGATGTCCGGGACGCAGTCGACGATCTCTTCGCCGTCCAGCTGCAGGACGATACGGAAGGCACCGTGGGCCGAAGGGTGGTTCGGGCCCAGGTTGAGGAACATGTAGTCCTCGTTGGCGCCCTGGCGTTTCATGCCCCAGGCTTCCGGATTGAAGCGCGCGGCTTCTTCTTCCAGTTGCTGCTTGGCCAGGGTCAGGCTGTACGGATCGAATTCGGTGGCGCGCGCAGGGTAGTCCTTGCGCAGCGGGTGACCTTCCCAGGTCGGCGGCATCATGATCCGGGTCAGGTGCGGGTGGCCGGCAAAGTCGATGCCGAACATGTCCCAGACTTCCCGCTCGTACCAGTTGGCGTTCGGCCAGATACCGGTAACGGTCGGCAAGCTCAGGTCGCCCTCGGACAGGGCTACCTTGATCATTACGTCACTGTTACGCTCGATCGACATCAGGTGGTAGAACACGCTGAAGTCGGCGCCGGGCAAGCCACGGCGCTGGGTGCGCAGACGCTCGTCCACGCCGTGCAGGTCATAGAGCATGACGTACGGCTTGGGCAGGTTGCGCAGGAAGGTCAGTACTTCCACCAGTTTGGCCCGGGCAACCCAAAGCACCGGCATGCCGGTGCGCGTGGTTTGGGCGGTGAACGCCTCAGGGCCAAAACGGTTGTTCAGTTCGACGACCACGTCTTGGTCGTCAGCCTTGTAAGGCGGGATATACAGAGCGGTGTCCGCTGTCATGGTCTCGGTCGCTATCGGTCAACGTAAAGAATGAAGCCAGGGTTCTTGTCGTGCTGTAGGTAAAGCACAAAAAAGCTGGATCAGACTTCGTCGGGGCTGCGCAGGTTGGTGACGGCTATGCGTTCTGCGCGGCGCGTCTCTTTCTGCGAAGGCATCTCGGCGCGGTATACGCCCTGGTCGCCAACGACCCATGAAAGAGGGCGGCGCTCCTGGCCAATCGATTCCTGCAGCAGCATCAAGCCTTGCAGGAACGCTTCCGGGCGAGGCGGGCAGCCGGGCACGTAGACGTCCACGGGGAGGAACTTGTCGACCCCCTGAACGACCGAGTAGATGTCATACATGCCGCCGGAGTTGGCGCACGAGCCCATGGAGATGACCCACTTGGGTTCGAGCATCTGCTCATAGAGACGCTGGATGATCGGCGCCATTTTCACGAAGCAGGTACCGGCGATGACCATGAAATCCGCCTGACGCGGTGATGCCCGGATAACCTCCGCGCCGAAGCGGGCGATGTCGTGGGGCGCCGTGAAGGCGGTGGTCATTTCCACGTAGCAGCACGACAGACCGAAGTTGTACGGCCACAGGGAGTTTTTACGCCCCCAGTTGACCGCACCGTTCAGTACGTCTTCGAGCTTGCCCATGAAGATGTTTTTGTGGACTTGATCTTCTAACGGATCGGAAACGGTTTCCCGTTCGCCGATTGGATATTGCTCGTTAGGAGCATCCGGGTCGATCCTGGTGAGATTGTATTGCATTGCCAAAGCCTCATTGTTTCAGCTTCGCCTGCCGCATACGACGACCCACGGGTGCCCAATCGAGCGCCCCGACCCGCCATAGGTAGACAAGACCTGCCAACAGAATTGCTATGAAAACGAGAGCTTCGACGAATCCGGTCCAGCCGCTTTCGCGGACGGACACAGACCAGGCAAAGAGAAAGAGGGCTTCGATATCGAAGATCACGAACAGCATCGCGACCAGATAGAATTTGGCGGACAGGCGCAAGCGAGCGCCCCCGGTGGGTAGCATGCCGGATTCGAACGGCTCGTTCTTGCTGCGACCCCAGGCCTTGCTGCCGAGCAGGGCGGACAGGCCGAGCATGAAGGCGCAGAGGCCGGCAACACCCAAAAGGAAGATGGCAAAACCCCAGTTGTGGGCGATGAGTCCTGTCGATTCGGGCATGCTGGAAATCCTTAACAGAGAGCAATGGTCTCTGAGCTTGAAAAGAAGAATGCAGTGACGATATGTCGCAGTGAAATCTATCCCGCTGATTTTATGGGTAAACAGGTGGCAAGTAAATTAGGAATAAGGACATAACCTGTGCGAGAAACGCCGCAGGCCCCGTTTTACGGGCATTGGGCGGGTTTTTGTCAATTATGTTTCTTGCCCGCTGCAATGAACCGTTTTATCGAAATGATAATTAATATCATCTATGATCGGTATCTTCCGATATTCAGCACATTATAGAAGTTGATTGGCGGGGTTGCAGGGCAAAGTTTCATGTACGAAGGCTTACGGCGATTTCTTCGCGATATACCGCTCAAGGATCGAAGCTCAGCCATTACGCGCTCGGCGTAGCCGCTGCCGAAGGCTGCGCTGGAGTCTCGCAGGGGCTCCCTGGTGGTCATGAGGTTCTGCGCCCGCTAACGCGCGCGAGCGCTGCCTGCGGCAGCGGCTACAGTGGTCACTGTTTGCTCCCGAAGACAGTGCTTGCCCGATGAGAGGTGCAACGGCGCGGGTGCGGCACCCTATCAGTTCTGCTAGTACCTGGCCTTGAGGCTCCCGAGTAGATTCTTGTCTCTGCTCGTATCGGGCCATACCTCAAGAGGTTTCTCATGAACCCTTCCATTCCCGACTCGCCCGGTGACGCCCTCAATCGGCGCACCGTACTGCTGGCAGCTGACAGCAAAAACACGGTATTCACTGAAATGGCCCCGACGGCGCTCAATCCCATTGCCTACACGCCACACGGCCGACGACCCGCAGATCAGGACGTGATGAGTCGCCTGGGCTTCAATGGTGAACTGGTCGAGGTGTTTGGCGGGTATTTGCTGGGTAACGGGTATCGTATCTACAACTCTGTCTTGATGTGCTTCCACAGTCCGGACAGCTGGAGTCCGTTCGGTCGGGGTGGGTTGAATGCTTATTCGTATTGCAAGGGCGATCCGGTCAATTATGTTGATCCGACCGGTCATGTTCTTCAGGCAGCGTTTAGCGTATTAAGGCGACTTGTATCCATTCCTAAAGCCGTTGCTGGAGTCGTTGTGGTCGGTGGGGTCGCTGGTAGTAAGGATTTTCGAGCTGTCGTATCCCGCCAGGTGGAGGGGGTGGGGACAATGCTGTCGAGTGGCCTCAAGGTCAAAGCTTCCGACGATTTCTATAGTCGCGGCAATAATAGTGCAAATAATCCCTACTACAGCGGCCGCAGTGGTAGTGGCAGTGGCAGTGGCAGTGGCAGTGGCAGTGGCAGTGGCAGTAGTAGCAGTGGTGGTGGCGGTAGCAGCGGCAGCGGCAAGGGCCTCTGGAATACCCCCAAAAGTATCGACTGGAATGGCAGTAGCAGCGACAAAAATGATCGCGCAACGTGGGGTGTGAACCAAAAGCCAATCCGCAGTTCGGAACCTGCAAAGCCGATAGGTGATTACACAAATAGATATCGGGGGAAACCACTTCCTAATCCTAAATCCAATTATCCGGGAGATAAAAAAAAGAAGTAGGAGGTTGTTATCAAGAAGGGCCAGGGCATTCGCTTGCAATGCAAGTCGCCTGAAAAAAACAGGCCACCCGAAGGTGGCCTGTTTTCAGTACATCAACCGCCGATCAATGATCAGTGGAACTGCTCTTCTTCAGTCGAACCGGTCAGCGCGGTTACCGAGGACGAGCCACCCTGGATCACGGTGGTCATGTCGTCGAAGTAGCCGGTGCCCACTTCCTGCTGGTGAGCCACGAAGGTGTAGCCCTTGGCGGCGTCGGCGAACTCCTGCTCTTGCAGCTTGACGTAGGCGGTCATGTCGTTGCGAGCGTAGTCGTGCGCCAGGTTGAACATGCTGTGCCACATGTTGTGGATACCTGCCAGGGTGATGAACTGGTGCTTGTAACCCATGGCCGACAGTTCGCGCTGGAACTTGGCGATGGTCGCGTCGTCCAGGTTTTTCTTCCAGTTGAAGGAAGGCGAGCAGTTGTAGGACAGGATCTGGTCCGGGTATTCCTTCTTGATCGCTTCGGCGAAGCGACGGGCTTCTTCCAGGTCTGGCTTGGCGGTTTCGCACCAGATCAGGTCGGCGTACGGAGCGTAGGCCAGGCCGCGGGCGATGGCTTGATCCAGGCCGGCACGAACCTTGTAGAAACCTTCCTGGGTGCGCTCGCCGGTAACGAACGGCTGGTCGTACGGGTCGCAGTCGCTGGTCAGCAGGTCAGCGGCGTTGGCGTCGGTACGGGCCAGGATGATGGTCGGTACGCCAGCAACGTCGGCAGCCAGACGGGCAGCGGTCAGCTTCTGTACGGCTTCCTGGGTTGGAACCAGTACCTTGCCGCCCATGTGGCCGCATTTCTTCACGGAGGCCAGTTGGTCTTCGAAGTGAACGCCGGCGGCGCCTGCTTCGATCATGCTCTTCATCAGCTCGTAGGCGTTCAGAACGCCGCCGAAACCGGCTTCAGCGTCGGCAACGATCGGCGCGAAGTAGTCGATGTAGCCAGCGTCGCCCGGGTTCTTGCCGGCTTTCCACTGGATCTGGTCGGCGCGACGGAACGAGTTGTTGATGCGCTTGACCACGGTTGGAACCGAGTCAACCGGGTACAGCGACTGGTCCGGGTACATGGATTCTGCAGAGTTGTTGTCTGCAGCAACCTGCCAGCCCGACAGGTAGATAGCCTGGATACCGGCTTTAACCTGTTGCACAGCCTGGCCGCCGGTCAGGGCGCCCATGCAGTTTACGAAGTCTTTGTCTGGACGGAAGGCCGGCTTGGCGCCCTGGGTAACCAGGTTCCACAGCTTCTCGGCGCCCATGCGGGCCAGGGTGTGCTCAGGCTGAACGGAGCCACGCAGGCGAACGACGTCAGCAGCAGTGTAGGTGCGGGTCACACCTTTCCAGCGAGGGTTTTCTGCCCAGTCTTTTTCAAGGGCTGCAATTTGCTGTTCGCGTGTCAGTGCCATGGGGATAAACCTCGTCGCATAGGTCTTGGGTGGAAAATTCTTGCTCCGCCTGGCGCTGTATCAACAGTGGTGCCGGTGGCTACTCGCAAATCAGAGGCTTTGGGCAATCAAGCCAGCATCTGATGGGATGGCGACGATTGAACGAAGGGCTCATTGGGGGGAAGTGAGCAGGTGCAGAGGGCGAGTCTTTCGAATGCACGGTGGCTCGTGGATGCCGATGTGCGATTCGTCAGGGTCTTGCCTTGAACCGTGTTACGCGCTTCCGTCCCTCAGGACAACTTCGTTCCAGTCGCAACCTCGTCAAACTGCCTTGTGGGCGGTACAGACACGAATCGGCTCAGGTGGGTAGATTAGAGCGGCGACTCGAAGACCCTTTGCCAGGGCCTCTGATCAGCGGGAGCGGGGCCATCATGCCAACCAAAAATTGGGCCGTCAAATGTTTTGTAGTGCTTTTTTTGTGGCACTACATCTTTAGTCTGATACGACTGCGTGGTCAGATTCGAGGCCTCTGGTCGAGGCCTTGATTGGCGCGGGCTCAGTCCAAAGTGTCGACTTTGACGCGCAACGTCATGTCATTGCGGCCCTGGGTGGAATATTGGCGCGCCTGGCCGTTCAAGTCGGCCTGGCTCTGCTGGTTGATCCCGGCGAGGGTGATCCATTGGCCAAGGCGACCGCTGACTTTGGTGTCGGTGCTTTGCACATTGACTACATCAGGGTTTTCCAGGCTCATGCGATCGTTGTTGGTGCTGATGTCCAGGTGCACGGTATCGCCGGTCACGCTGGCGGTGACGTAGAAGCCCTGGGTGACATTGCGGTACTGGGTCTGGCTCTGCAGGTCGCCGTAAATGTCGGCCTGGGTGCTGGTCAGGGGCACGCTTTGTCCGACTTGAATCAATGCCGGCGAGCCTTCGCTGGCCTGGATCTGTTGCAGGCCGCCGGTGCGGTTGCTGGTGCTGTGGCGGATGATCCGGGTGCCGTTCGCTTGTTGGTCCTGGTAGTTGCTGTCGCTGGTGTCGACGCTGATCAGCAGGCGTTTGGGTGCGGTGTCGAGTTGTTCGACCAGGGCGCGAAGTTCTGTGATCTTGCGTAGATCGTCGGCCTTGACGATGAGTTGGTTGCCGTAGGTGGTAACGCTGCCGTCATCGCCGAGAAAGGATTGTGCGGTGGGGAGAAGGTCTTCGCTGGTGCGGTGGTTCAGCGGGATGATTTCAGTGGCGGCCAGTGCCTGGACGCAGAAGGTCAGCAGGAGGGTGGCGAGCAGGGGGCGTAGCGGCATGTCCATTATCTCCGCGAGGGGGATAATCATTATGGCGCATTGTTTGAATAGATAGAGTGGTGTGGGTCTCATCGCTGGCAAGTCGAGACGTCGCACCGCAGCTCCCACAGAGATCATTGGTGAATATAATAATTGGCCTGACACATAACCCTGTGGGAGCTGGCTTGCCAGCGATGCGGGCAAGCCAGCTCTCAAGCCAGGCTCGGATCAGGACATCCGCACCATATCGACGTGCGGAATCCCTGCCTCCAGAAACTCCTCACTCTGCACCTTGAAGCCCAGGCGCTCATAGAACGCCGTGGCCTGAACCTGGGCGCTGAGCATCTGCTGCTTGAGGTTGCGTTGCTCGGCTTCGGTGATCACCGCCTGCATCAGGGCATCGCCGACTTTCAGCCCGCGCCAGTCCTTGAGCACCGAAACGCGGCCGATCTGGCCATCGGGCAGCAGGCGTGCAGTTCCGATCGGAAAGTCGCCCTCGTACGCCAGGAAGTGTACGGCGTCGGTGTCGTCGGCATCCCATTCCAGCTCCGGCGGTACCGATTGCTCGGCGATGAACACCGCCTCGCGGATACGACGGATTTCGTTGTTGTCCTTCTGCCAGTCCGCTACACGCACGTCGATCTTATTCATCGGCAAACCCCAGGCTTCCTTGTTTGACCAGCTGGCACAGCAACACGCGTCCTTGCTCGTCGTTCAACCAGGGTGCGAGATTTTCGATGTGCAGTGCGTCGGCGGCGCAGATCAGCTTCAGCAGCTCGCGCAGTTCGCCCGGCAGCAGGCGGCTCTGGCCGCTGGCGAACAGCAGCAGGTCGTCGTCGACTTCGGACCAGGCCAGGCGTGCGCTCGGGTTGCGGATCAGAATGGCGCCCTGTTCCAGGCCAGCAAGCAGGTCTTCTTCTTCTAGCTCGTCACCGGCCACCAGCTCCGGATAGCGCGGTTCGGTCATGAACTGGCCGAACCAGGTCAGCAGCAGGCGTTCATCGCTCATGTGTTCGGCCAGCAGGCGCTTGAGGCGGTCCAGGGCATCGTGCTGGATCTGGTGCGGGTCGCTCACGGGCTGGGCGTCGGCGTCACTGTAACGGTCTTCATCGGGCAGGAACTGGCTGAGGAAGTCGGTGAAGTGGGTCAGCACTTCAGCGGCGCTCGGGGCACGGAAGCCGACCGAGTAGGTCATGCAGTCGTCCACGGCCACGCCGCAGTGGGCCAGGCGCGGTGGCAGGTAGAGCATGTCGCCCGGTTCCAGGGTCCACTCGTCGCTTTGCTGGAAGTCGGCGAGGATGCGCAGGTCCGCGTGGTCGATCAGCGGGCTGTCGGAATTGCACATCTGGCCGATTTTCCAGTTGCGCTTGCCCTGGCCTTGCAGCAGGAACACGTCGTAGTTGTCGAAGTGCGGGCCGACGCTGCCACCGGGGGCGGCGAAGCTGATCATGACATCGTCGATGCGCCAGCTCGGCAGGAAGCGGAAGTTCTCGAGCAGTTCGCCGACTTCCGGGACGAACTGGTCGACCGCCTGGACCAGCAGTGTCCACTCGCGCTCGGGCAGCTTGCTGAACTCGTCTTCGGCAAACGGGCCGCGACGCATTTCCCATGGGCGCTCGCCATGCTCGATGACCAGGCGCGATTCGACTTCCTCTTCCAGAGAAAGGCCGGCCAGTTCGTCGGCGTCGATCGGGCTTTCGAAATCCGGGAAGGCCTGGCGGATCAGCAGGGGCTTCTTCTGCCAGTAATCACGCAGGAATTCGCGTGCAGTCAAGCCGCCCAAAAGTTGAAGAGGAGTATCAGGATTCATGTGTAACCTATTGAAAAAAAGCACTTTTGTTGCAGGAATAAAAACGCCCGGCACTGCCGGGCGTCAGAGCCGTGTGCAGTGCGTCAGATGCGCTTGGCTTGTTCTGCCGCGTTACCGATGTAAGAGGCTGGTGTCAGCTTCTTCAGTTCGGCTTTCGCGTCGGCAGGCATGTCCAGGCCATCGATGAAAGTCTGCAGTGCTTCAGGGCTGATACCCTTGCCGCGGGTCAACTCTTTGAGCTTTTCGTACGGGTTTTCGATGTTGTAGCGACGCATGACCGTTTGAATCGGCTCGGCGAGGACTTCCCAGCAGGCGTCCAGGTCGGCAGCGATACGCTGGGTGTTGATTTCCAGCTTGCTGATGCCCTTGAGGCTGGCTTCGTAGGCGATAACGCTGTGAGCAAAGCCCACGCCCAGGTTGCGCAGCACGGTGGAGTCGGTCAGGTCACGCTGCCAGCGCGAAACCGGCAATTTGCTGGCCAGGTGCTGGAACAGGGCGTTGGCAATCCCCAGGTTGCCTTCGGAGTTTTCGAAGTCGATCGGGTTGACCTTGTGCGGCATGGTCGAAGAACCGATTTCGCCGGCAATGGTGCGCTGCTTGAAGTAACCCAGGGAGATGTAGCCCCAGATATCCCGGTCGAAGTCGATCAGGATGGTGTTGAAGCGGGCGATGGCATCGAACAGCTCGGCGATGTAGTCGTGCGGCTCGATCTGGGTGGTGTAGGGGTTGAAGCCCAGGCCCAGTTCGTCTTCGATGAAGGCGCGTGCGTTGGCTTCCCAATCGATCTGCGGGTAGGCCGACAGGTGGGCGTTGTAGTTGCCCACGGCGCCGTTGATCTTGCCCAGCAGTGGCACGGCCGCGACCTGGGCGATCTGGCGCTCCAGGCGGTAAACCACGTTGGCCAGTTCTTTGCCCAGGGTGGTAGGCGAAGCCGGTTGGCCGTGGGTGCGCGACAGCATCGGCACGTCGGCGAAGCGGATGGCCAGCTCACGGATGGCTTCGGCGGTCTGGCGCATCAGCGGCAGCAGCACGCCATCACGGCCTTCGCGCAGCATCAGGGCGTGGGACAGGTTGTTGATGTCCTCGCTGGTGCAGGCGAAGTGGATGAACTCGCTGACCTTGGCCAGCTCCGGCAGCTTGGCAGCCTGCTCCTTGAGCAGGTATTCGATGGCCTTGACGTCGTGGTTGGTGGTGCGCTCGATTTTTTTCACGCGCTCGGCGTGCTCGAGGGCGAAGTCTTCGGCCAGGGTGTTGAGAATGGCATTGGCCTCGGCGGAAAAGGCCGGGACTTCAGGGATTTGCGGGTGAGATGCCAGGCGCTGGAGCCAGCGCACCTCGACCAGGGCGCGAAAACGGATCAGACCGTATTCGCTGAAAATTGGGCGCAGGGCCTGGGTTTTGCCGGCGTAGCGGCCGTCAACAGGGGAAACCGCAGTGAGCGAAGAGAGCTGCATGGGGTGTTCTCGGACAGTCGGGCAACGAAATGGGGCGCGTATCATACATGAAAAAACGCGCCATGGATGTAGGAGTGGCCGGGCGGTCAGGCTGATACCGAGTCGACTCGATCGCTGGCAGGCAACACAGTATCTTGAATATTCAGCCCCGCATCATCGGATAAAGTTCACGGAGCAGCTTGCGCCGGCTCACCACCAGCTGCCAGCGGTGGCCGCCCAGCTGTCGCCACAACCGCGCCGAACGGATACCGGCCAGCAGCAGGGCACGGATCTTCGAGGCGTTGCTGGGCTGTTGCAGCTGGCGCATGTCGCCATGCACCTGGATGCGCTGGCGCAGGGTGCTCAGGGTGTCCTGGTACAGGGCGCCGCTGGCGGCAATGACGTTCTCGTGCACCAGGCCGAAATGCTCGACCTGGGACTGGATCTGCGGCAGGCGCTTGCCGATCATGTCGAGCATCTCTCCGCGCTTGGCCAGTTGCCGCTCGAGGCCCAGCATCGACAAGGCATAGCGCAGGGGTTCGCGCTGCAAGGTATTGGGGTCGCGCTCCAGGGCGCTGACCAGGGCGCGATAGCCGTCACGCAGGTTCAGGTCGTCGCCGCCGAACACCTCCAGGGTGTTCTTGGGGTCGCGGACCAGCAGGCTGCCGAGCATGCAGCCCAGACTCGCTTCGCTGATCTGGCCGGTCTTGGCGATGCGGTCGACCAGGACCGCGGCCTGGAAGACGCCGCCCAGGGCAATCAACTGCTCTTGCAGCGGGCTCATGCGTTGGATTCCTTGCTGTTCCACGGCTCTGCCACTTCGATGACGCCGCCGCCCAGGCACGCTTCGCCGTCATAGAACACCACCGATTGCCCGGGGGTGACGGCGCGTTGTGGCTCGTCGAACACGGCGCGGTAGCCGTCGGCGGTCTTTTCCAGGGTGCAGAGCTGGTCGCTCTGGCGGTAGCGGACCTTGGCGGTCAGGCGGCGCGGGCTGCTCAGGTCGATCGGGTTGACCCAGAAAATCTCCGAGGCGAGCAGGGCGCGGGAAAACAGCCACGGGTGGTCGTTGCCCTGGCCGACGATCAGCTCGTTGTGCTCCAGGTCCTTGTGCAGGACGTACCAGGGTTCGTCGCCGGCATCCTTCAGGCCGCCGATGCCCAGGCCCTGGCGCTGGCCGATGGTGTGGTACATCAGGCCGTGGTGGCGGCCGATGACTTCACCTTCGGTGGTCTTGATCTCGCCCGGCTGGGCCGGCAGGTATTGCTTGAGGAAGTCGCTGAAGCGACGTTCGCCGATAAAGCAGATACCGGTGGAGTCCTTTTTCTTGGCGGTGGCCAGGCCGTGTTTCTCGGCGATGGCGCGAACTTCCGGCTTTTCCAGTTCGCCGACCGGGAACAGGGTGCGGGCGATCTGTTCGCCGCCGACGGCGTGCAGGAAGTAGCTCTGGTCCTTGTTCGGGTCCAGGCCCTTGAGCAGTTCGGTGCGGCCGTCGATGTCGCGGCGGCGCACGTAGTGGCCAGTGGCGATCAGGTCGGCGCCGAGCATCAGGGCGTAGTCGAGGAAGGCCTTGAACTTGATTTCGCGGTTGCAGAGGATGTCCGGGTTGGGCGTGCGCCCGGCCTTGTATTCGGCCAGGAAGTGCTCGAACACGTTGTCCCAGTACTCGGCGGCGAAGTTGGCGGTGTGCAGCTTGATACCGATCCTGTCGCACACGGCCTGGGCATCGGCCAGGTCTTCGCGGGCGGTGCAGTACTCGGTGCCATCATCTTCTTCCCAGTTCTTCATGAACAGGCCTTCCACCTGATAGCCCTGCTCCATCAGCAGGAGGGCGGAAACGGAAGAGTCCACGCCGCCGGACATGCCGACGATAACGCGTTTCGTTTCTGGGTGAAGAGCAACTGGTTCACGCATAGGGATTCGATGTGTGTCTGGAAAAAGGACGAGATTCTAACAGGCTGTGGCCTTTAGCGCTCGCGGATCAATGACAGGCTGTGCAGCGGCCCGTCGAGAAAATCATCTACACAGCGCAACAGCAATTCGCTGCGCCAGCGCTCGCGCTGCTCGATGATCTCTGTGCGCGTCAGCCAGCAGGCGCCGATGATGCCGTCGTCCAGGCTGCGTTCGGGGTGGTGGCGCAGTGCTTTTGCGGCAAAGCAGACGCGCTGGTAGGTCACGCCATTGCTGGGGGCGGTATAGAGGTAGATGCCGACGACGCCGGTGAGTTCGACATCCCAGCCGGTTTCTTCGAGGGTTTCGCGCACGGCAGCCTCGATCAGGCTTTCGTCGGGGTCCAGGTGGCCGGCGGGCTGATTGAGCACGGCCCGGCCGCCCTTGAGTTCTTCTACCAGCAGGAAACGGCCTTGATCTTCGACGATCGTGGCCACGGTGATGTGTGGTTTCCAGTCCATGTGAGAGCGTCCTTCTGGAATTGGGGGGGAGTTGGCGTGCAGCACCACCATAGATAGATAGCGCACGCGGGGTTGCGCCTTTCAGCAGTCTGTTTGCCGACAGGTAATCGCCTGTCGATTCTTGCAGATTTGTTTCGGGAGCCCCAAATGGATGAAGCAAACGATACCCAATTGTATGTGCTGGAGGATGCGGCGCGGCGCTATGACGTGCTGTTGGAAGAACTGCCCGAACCTGTGGAGGCGAACTATCCGGGCCGTCTGGACGATTTCTGGGCGGGAAAAGATGATGCAGGACGCAGTCGAAAGAAACGCATCATCCAATTGATCGAGGCTGCCACACGGGCCGAGTTGAATCAGAAAGTCGAAGTCGGGTTATTGCTCCGTGCCCATAAAACCTTGTTCGAGGCTTTCCTGGATCGCACTGAGGAAGAGGTCGAACCCTGTGCCTACCAGGTGGAGATGGCGACGTTTTCCCAGGCGCCGATGCCATTGGCAGGAGCGTTCTTGCTCACTGAGCGAAAGATGCCGGAGTCGGAAGAAGTCGATGCCGATGTCGGTGTCGTACTTCTTTACCTGCCTGGAATTGGGCTCGAGGGTTACCGTTCGCTGCAGGAGGCGACTGAGGGACTCGATCAGCGCATGACGCGCTCCCTCGACCGCGAGGCGATGCGGGCCTTGCTTTCGGCTCAGCCAACCCTGTCTGAAGATGATGACAGTTGGTCCTGGTCATTCACGCCTGTTGCCGGGCCGCTGTTCGAAGCCTGCACAAATGCCCGAATCGACAAGCTTCGTAGCGATGTCGGCCTGGTCCTTGAGGGAGGCAACATCGATCAGTCGCTGCTGCTCGATCGCATCAATCAGGTGACCCGGCGATGGTGTCAACAGGGGCTGACGGGTGTCGTGGCACACTATCGGCCATTGCTCGAAGAGCGGGAGGTCAGGCGTAACCTTCCACAGTGGTACAAGCAGGCCAGCGAGGCGCAGCGGATCGACTACGCCGAGAATGTTCATGCTTATGACCTGACTGTCATGGACCTTCAGGCGAACATGGGGGGTGGTTACTCGGCCCGGCATTCGGCTCATAGGTTCCTGCGCGAGCAACTGGATCGCAAGTTGGGCCGCAGCATTGATCCCGCCTTGCTGACGGTCACGACCAGGCGTCATGAGCCGGTTGCCAACGAGCACTACACAGTGACTTGTGATGTGTTCGATCTGATCTGGAATGGGTTGCACCCGGGGGATGAAGCGCCGGGTTCGGATTTCTCCAGAAGCACCCTTCATTACCGTGGTGAACCTGTCACCGAAACGTTGATCCCCGGTTTGACTCCCCTGTTGCTGGCCGAAGTCATCGCGCCCTGGCAGATGCGGGCGCGCTACCCGTTGCAGTATGTCTGGAGTCTGAATGATAAGGTTCGCGGTGCAATGGGCAGCGTTATCGATGCGCGATTACGGTTGATGGCATTGACGGCGCACTTCCAGGGTCAGATGAGTGACGCCGAGCATGACCGGGTTCAACGGCTGCGTTTGCCGCTCGGAGCGCAGGGGACGGATCGCGCCAGCCTGCTGGTATTGGCAGGTGAAAAGCTCGCCAGTGTGCTGGTTGTCACCTTGCAAGGAGAGAGCGAATTACCGGAGGCGTTCCTGCTTCATACTCCCCAGGCGCCGGGCAGACCGGACTGGCAGCGCTTCGCCAGCCTGGCCCGGCTGCGACAGGAGTTGCTCGCCTGGAGTGCCGAGCCGGTTCTGCGGCGTTATCTGTTGGAGCGGGTGCCAGCGGATGGACGTGTAGCGTTGGAGCAGCGCCTGGCCCGGATCGCCGAAAGGCCGGCCCTGCTGGACAGCGACTTGCTGCTGGAGGAGCAATCGAGCTACAGCGTAGCCCTTGAGCAGTTGGTGTCCTTGCAGATTGCCCTGGATCGGGCTGAACATTCGCGGTTGAGCCCGGCCTGGTACGGCGCCGCCGACGCTCGGGAGCGACGCCAACTGAATGCGCTGGAGGACAGGATCAAGGGGCTGCGGGCGCTCTACGAGAGTCAGGCGCATACCCGGCTCCAGTCTTTCACGGACTTCGTGCACGAGCAGGCATCTATCAAGCTCAATCGGTTGTTGGGTGCGCCTGACGGAGTGGTCGACCCGGATAACGTGATCATTACCTCGCCGCGTGAAACCCTCAGTTTCACTCGTCTGATGCGTGATGGTTATGACGACAGTATTGGTTTTCTGAATCCCACTTTGGCCGACCAGGCAACCCTTGCCGGGCCGGAAGGCATCGACCTCCGTCCATTGACTGCCGAAAAGGTCGCGGGTGCCGTGCGCGGGCAGTGGCTGGGAGATCGCTATTGCGCACTTGTTCGCGACACGCTGATCAATCCAGCCAGTGGGGGCTACCGTTACAGGCAAGAAGTGTCGCTGGAAATCACCCGTCTGCAGATGCGCCACGGCGCTTTGTGCAGCAAGCTCAAGGGTGAGCTCAGTGATGAGCAGTACCGCTGGCTGAGCGCCAGTCTGGATAATTTTGAGTGGATGGATCGGACAATCAGGGAGCGCTATCCGGTTTTTGCGCTGAGTTTCCTCTTGTCGTCCAGGCGCGAGCAGGTCGATGGTGTCTACATTTTCTTCGACCCCGACTCGCTGAACGATCGCAGCCGGGCGTTGCTGTACACCCCCGACGCCCCCGATGGCTTGACCTGGCGAAGCTACGAGTCGGTCGTCGAAATACTGAATACTCCGGGGATGGGCGACTACTTTCTGAACCGCATGCCCCGAGCGCTGGGCCGCTCCATCGCAAGGCGCTTCGAGGTCATGCGAGACCTGGGCATCGAGGATGGCCCTGGGCCTGGCCCGGTTTTACAGAACCTGTTCGAGGCCTTCTTCGACACCCGTATCGAAGCCAGGCTTAGGGATGTCGAAGACAGTACTGTCGGGCGAGGCGAGATGTTGGCCGGTCTGGTCTGGACCAGCGTGGAAATCATCGCCACAGCGCTGACCCTGCCATTTCCTGTGGCCAGTTTTGTTGTGGGGATGGCCTTGTGGGCCAAGGATGCTGGCCAGGCGTTAAGCTCGCTTGCCCGTGGGGAGCATGAAGCAGCCAGCGGCTACATGTTTGCAGCGATGCTCAATGGCTTGGGGGCGGCCGGCGATCTTTCGGGCGGCGTGAAGGGGATTGGCTGGCTGTTGCGCGCGGCGGCGAAACCTGAAGCCAGAAAAGTCATCGGGGTGATTGATGGCCTGGCCGGTCAGGCCGAATCGGTGCCACGCGCATTGCAGTTGGAAATCGACCCGCAGCACGCACTCAAGCGTCAGCCTGCGGGCGCTCTGGTTTATCGCATCGAGGGTCGCTACGCGGGGTTGTATGAAGGCACGCCGGATGCCAGCGGATACCCGTTCTGGTACATCAAGGACGAAGTAGGCTACTGGTACCGGGTCAAGGTCGACAGTGATGGGCTGGTGCGGTTGCTCCAGCGTAATCCCAGTGGCTATGGCATGCCACTCGAGCATCTGGGAAGCGGTCGCTGGCAAGTGTGGAAGCGCTATGGTTTGCTCGGCGGCGGTCGTGACGATGCCATCGACCTGTTTCGGCAGGCGGTGCGGCAGATGAGCCCTGCAGAAGCCAACGCACTGGGTGCGCAGCTGAATTTGCCGGGCTCCTCGAATCCGGGGCATTTTCACCGCTATTTCCAGAGTGTCACTCGGTCGGATATCGAAACCCTGTTGCAAGGCTTCGACTGGATGACCGGGTTGGGTTGGGATGTGGAGCTGGCCATGGCCAGGTCAGTGGCAATGAACAGGCGCTTGCCGGCCTGGGCGTTGCAGTTCCGCCAAGGTGCCCCGCGTGACAGCGTGCAGGCCATGCTGGCTCGGGCCAATGAGGCCTTCCCGGATTCGGCGCCTGCGGTTCGCCTCGAGGACTTTTCGTTCCCGCAGATGTACCGTGAGTCCATGGAATTCAACCTGGCGTTGCATCTGGAAGTAATGGGTCGAATCCCGCCCGGAGCATTGGATTTTCGCTTGCCTGAAGCTGCCAGGCTGCATCCTTTGCTGGGGGCCGCATTTGCTGCCAGGTCGCAGCCGCAAGACGGCTGGCGGCTCTGGAGCGTCGAGCTCAATGATGGCGGGCATTTCGAGCGGGCTGTCGTGGCACAAGTGGGAGGTCGCTATTACCCGACGTTACCCGATAACGGTGCGCCTTCAATCATTGGTGCGAATTACCCGGACTATGCGATTATTTTCGACCCCAATGTTTCCCATGCGCAATTTGTTGAAGCCTTGCAGGGCCATGACCTCAGCCCTCTGCTGCGGCAGATGCATCTGCTGGAAAGCCGTGAAGGCAGCTGGGAGCATTTCGGGCCGCTGTTCGTCGAGCCCTTGCCGCGCATCATCGGGGAGATGTTTCCTTTGCTCGATCCACGAAGCCAAACCGACCTTGCCGGGTGGATGTTGCGTGAGGCGGATCGGTCCACGACCGAATTGACGTCCACGCGACTGCTGGCTTCCTTCGAGGCGCTTTCGGCCTGGCGAGGGCGAGGAGGTCGGATTCCGCGGACCGTAATGTCCGACCCTCTGGCGCTGTTGCCGCGAAGTTCGCCGCTTCAGCCCGGGCACGGCAGGCGCTATCCAATGTTCGGCCTTGGGCGAGGGCGGGCGCCGATGCTGGGCTTCGTGCAGTCACCTGGACCGGGTTCGCCGATTGCTCGGGTCTTGCAGGAAAGCGGGTACGTTCCAGTGCTTCTGGAAGCGCACAGGGGGATGGGGGCCGAGCAGTTGGTCTTCAGTCATCCGCGTTCAGATAACTATTACCTGGTGATTCGCTCCAGTACCTCGACAAGTGCACGTGAGGTGTCCATCCCCAACCCGGGGGCTGGGCGCGAGTTTCTGGACGACTACCTGGACAGGTTGGCCGAACCGCTGCGCAGTCGCCTGGTACAGGCCAGGGCCGACGACAGGTTGCTGGTCTTCGGTGCTGGAGTAAGAACCGGCGGAGATATAGGTATCATTCGTTTCGATATCGACTGACAGGAGTCGCTGCGGCAAAAAAAAATGCCCGCATCCGAAGATGCGAGCATTTTTCTGGAGTGACCGACAGCCGGCGAATTGCAGTCGCCGGCTCAGTCGCTTCAGTTCAACGAAGCAATGGCTGCGTTCAGCGTGCCGCTAGGACGCATCACCTTGCTGGTCAGCTCCGGGTTGGTGCTGTAGTAGCCCGCGATGTCCACTGGCTTGCCCTGGACGGCGTTGAGCTCGGCGACGATGGTCGCTTCGTTCTCGGTCAGGGTTTTTGCCAGCGGGGCGAACTGTGCCTGCAGGGCGCCATCTTCGGTCTGCGCGGCCAGGGCCTGGGCCCAGTACAGCGCCAGGTAGAAGTGGCTGCCACGGTTGTCGATACCGCCGACCTTGCGCGCAGGGGACTTGTTGTTGTCCAGGAACTGACCGGTTGCCTGGTCGAGGGTCTTGGCCAGAACAAGCGCTTTCGGGTTGGCGTAGGTAGTACCCAGGTGCTCCAGGGAAGCTGCCAGGGCCAGGAACTCACCCAGGGAGTCCCAGCGCAGGAAGTTTTCTTCGAGCAGTTGCTGGACGTGCTTGGGTGCCGAACCACCGGCGCCGGTTTCGAACAGGCCACCGCCGTTCATCAGCGGTACGATCGACAGCATCTTGGCGCTGGTGCCCAGCTCCATGATCGGGAACAGGTCGGTCAGGTAGTCGCGCAATACGTTACCGGTGACCGAGATGGTGTCCTGACCTGCGCGGATACGCGACAGGGAGAACGCCATGGCGTCGACCGGCGACATGATGCGGATATCCAGTGCCGAAGTGTCGTGATCTTTCAGGTACTGCTGGACCTTCTCGATCATGACGCCATCGTGGGCGCGCATCGGGTCGAGCCAGAATACGGCCGGGGTGTTGCTGGCGCGTGCACGGTTGACAGCCAGTTTGACCCAGTCCTGGATCGGCGCGTCCTTGGTCTGGCACATGCGGAAGATGTCGCCGGCTTCGACGTTCTGCTCCAGCAGCAGTTTGCCTGCGCCGTCGGTGACGCGAACGACGCCGTCGGTCTTGATCTGGAACGTCTTGTTGTGCGAGCCGTACTCTTCGGCTTTCTGCGCCATCAGGCCGACGTTCGGCACGCTGCCCATGGTGGTCGGATCGAAGGCGCCGTGTTGCTTGCAGTCTTCGATGACGGCCTGGTAGATGGTGGCGTAGCAGCGATCCGGGATGATGGCCTTGGCATCGTGCAGCTGGCCGTCGGTGCCCCACATCTTGCCGGAGTCACGGATCATGGCAGGCATCGAGGCGTCAACGATGACGTCGCTCGGTACGTGCAGGTTGGTGATGCCTTTGTCGGAGTTGACCATTGCCAGGGCAGGGCGTACGGCGTACACGGCCTGGATGTCAGCTTCGATCTGGGCCTGTTGCTCGGCTGGCAGCGCCTTGATGCGAGCGTACAGGTCGCCGATGCCGTTGTTCAGGTTGAAGCCGATTTCGTTCAGCACGTCGGCGTGCTTGGTCAGGGCTTCTTCATAGAATTCGGCAACGATCTGGCCGAACATGATCGGGTCGGAGACCTTCATCATGGTGGCCTTCAGGTGTACGGAGAACAGTACGCCCTGGTTTTTCGCATCGATGATCTGTTCGGCAATGAAAGCGCGCAGGGCTTTCTTGCTCATGACGGCGCAATCGATGATCTCACCTGCCAGCACGGCGGTTTTTTCCTTCAGGACGGTGGCGGTGCCATCCCGAGCGATCAGTTCGATCTTGACGTTGTCATTGGCGGTCATCAGGGCCGCTTTTTCGCTGCCGTAGAAGTCACCGTTGTTCATGTGCGCAACGTGCGACTTGGAGTCGGTGCTCCAGGTGCCCATTTTGTGCGGGTGCTTGCGGGCGTAGTTCTTGACCGACAGCGGCGCGCGGCGATCGGAGTTGCCTTCGCGCAAGACCGGGTTTACGGCGCTGCCCTTGATCTTGTCGTAGCGTGCCTTGGCGTCCTTGTCGGCGTCGCTGGCCGGCGCTTCCGGGTAGTCCGGGATATCAAAGCCCTGCGCTTGCAGTTCCTTGATGGCAGCCTTCAGTTGCGGAACCGAGGCGCTGATGTTCGGCAGCTTGATGATGTTGGCCTCTGGCGTGATGGCCAGGGCGCCGAGTTCTGCGAGGTGGTCCGGTACCGATTTGTCAGCGCCCAGACGTTCCGGGAAGCTGGCGAGAATGCGTCCTGCCAAAGAGATGTCGCGGGTTTCTACGGAGATGTCAGACGATGCCGTAAAGGCTTCGATGATGGGCAACAACGAGTAGGTGGCGAGGGCGGGGGCTTCGTCAGTGAAGGTGTAGATGATCTTCGAACGGGTTGGCATTATCGGATTAACTCTCTCTTTGCTGAGCGTGCACAGAATCTCGTGGGCGCAGGGTAGGCGCTTTCGTTCAATGTCATCAATGAGCCGAAAGTCGAGGTTCGTCGCGGTGATGTGGGGTACATCAATAGAGCGTCAAGCAGCTGGGCTGCGGTAACAGTTCAGCTTTTTTCTTCTGGTCGGGGCCTCTGTCAAGGCTGGCCGGCCGTGTGACCCTGTGGTCACCTGCACAGTATACCACCGGTCGGAAGCTAGCTAACTATGCAAAGCACAGGGAACTTTCGTCCATTGGTCTAAAGCGCGGTCGCGATTCTACGACAATTTGGCGTCTCGGTCCTCTGTTTTGGCAGATCACTCGTCGGGGGACGATCTGCATGCACTTTCGATCAGCGGGGAACCGAACATGTGGTTCCAGTGAACATATAACTGGGTTACGCTCGAAGGCTGCGGACAAGTTTAATAACACCAAACGGAGTGCAGCATGGGATACCAGAAAATCAAGGTTCCAGCGGTCGGCGACAAAATCACCGTCAACGCAGACCATTCTCTCAATGTTCCTGATCAGCCCATCATTCCATTCATCGAGGGTGACGGCATCGGCGTCGATGTCACCCCGGTCATGATCAAGGTCGTGGACGCAGCAGTCGCGAAAGCCTACGGCGGCAAGCGCAAGATTTCCTGGATGGAAGTCTACGCCGGCGAAAAGGCCACCCAGGTCTACGATCAGGACACCTGGCTGCCCCAGGAAACCCTCGACGCGGTCAAAGACTATGTCGTTTCCATCAAGGGTCCGCTGACCACGCCGGTCGGTGGCGGTATCCGCTCGCTGAACGTTGCCCTGCGTCAGCAGCTTGACCTGTATGTGTGCCTGCGTCCGGTGGTCTGGTTCGAAGGCGTGCCGAGCCCGGTGAAAAAGCCGGGTGACGTGGACATGGTCATCTTCCGCGAAAACTCCGAAGACATTTATGCCGGTATCGAATGGAAGGCCGGTTCCCCTGAAGCGCAGAAGATCATCAAGTTCCTGAAAGAAGAAATGGGTGTCACCAAGATCCGTTTCGACCAGGACTGCGGCATCGGCGTCAAGCCGGTTTCCAAGGAAGGTACCCAGCGCCTGGTGCGCAAGGCCCTGCAGTATGTGGTCGATAACGACCGCGACTCGCTGACCATCGTGCACAAAGGCAACATCATGAAGTTCACCGAAGGTGCCTTCAAGGATTGGGGCTACGAGATCGCCAAGAACGAGTTCGGCGCCGAGTTGCTCGACGGCGGCCCGTGGATGAAATTCAAGAACCCGAAAACCGGCAAGGAAGTCATCGTCAAGGACGCCATCGCCGACGCCATGCTGCAACAGATCCTGTTGCGTCCGGCCGAATATGACGTGATCGCGACCCTGAACCTGAACGGCGACTACCTGTCCGACGCCCTGGCGGCAGAGGTGGGTGGTATCGGTATCGCTCCGGGTGCCAACCTGTCCGATACCGTGGCCATGTTCGAAGCCACCCACGGTACCGCGCCGAAATACGCCGGCAAGGACCAGGTCAACCCGGGCTCGGTCATCCTCTCTGCCGAGATGATGCTGCGCCACATGGGCTGGACGGAAGCGGCCGACCTGATCATCAAGGGCACCAATGGCGCGATCTCGGCCAAGACCGTGACCTATGACTTCGAGCGTCTGATGGAAGGGGCCAAGCTGGTTTCCAGCTCCGGCTTCGGTGATGCACTGATCTCGCATATGTAAGCGAGCAGTAAGCACAAAAAGCCGGCCAAGCGATTGGCCGGTTTTTTTATATCCGTTTGTTACGCAAGCGCTGCGTTCTAGGCAGTAGTCGTGTGTGAGGCGACGACTGACGCGTCTTGTGTAACAGTAGCGGCTTTGATCTCGGTGGCATGCAGGCCCTTGGGTCCCTGGATGATCTCGAAGGTCACAGCCTGGCCGGCCTTGAGCGTCTTATAGCCGTCCATCTTGATGGCAGAGTAATGAGCGAAGAGGTCTTCGCTCTTGCCGTCTTCATTGATGAAGCCATAGCCTTTGGCATTGTTGAACCACTTGACTTTACCGCTTGCCATGCTCATATCCCTCTGCAAAGGACTCCATCACTGGAGTATCATCCACTACATCCGCTCCTGAACCGCAAAAAACGGTTGACTGCGCGGATCTTTATTACCCAATGTGGGTTCTATTGTTTGTAACACCGTTTTGCCGATAGTCAAGGTCATGCGATGGCCGATTTGAAAACGGTCACACGGTCAAACCCACAACCCTATTTGCTCAACGATGAACCTTCTTTCCATGCATGCATTCAGCCAGATTCGACTAACATTCAATCAGGATCACCCGCAATCGCATGAGGACGATTCAGGGAGCCTCGCCGTACAGGAGGCCAAGCCGGCGTTGCAGGCCCCGCCGATGTATAAGGTGGTTTTGTTCAATGATGACTACACACCGATGGATTTCGTCGTCGAAGTGCTCGAGGTGTTTTTTAACCTGAATCGCGAGCTGGCGACCAAGGTCATGCTGGCCGTCCATACAGAAGGGCGGGCAGTATGTGGATTGTTTACCCGCGACATCGCCGAGACCAAGGCCATGCAGGTCAATCAGTACGCCAGGGAAAGCCAGCATCCGCTACTCTGTGAAATCGAGAAGGACGGTTAATCGCCGACCACTTGGGTATGAGGTGAAGCTATGTTAAACCGCGAGCTCGAAGTCACCCTCAATCTCGCCTTCAAGGAGGCGCGCTCCAAGCGTCATGAATTCATGACGGTGGAGCATCTCCTGCTGGCTCTAACGGACAATGAGGCGGCCGCCACCGTTCTGCGGGCGTGCGGCGCAAATCTCGATAAACTCAAGCACGACCTGCAGGAGTTCATCGACTCGACCACACCGTTGATCCCCCTGCATGACGAGGATCGCGAAACCCAGCCAACCCTGGGCTTTCAGCGTGTGCTGCAACGTGCTGTCTTTCATGTACAGAGCTCGGGCAAGCGTGAAGTCACCGGCGCCAACGTGCTGGTAGCAATCTTCAGTGAGCAGGAGAGTCAGGCAGTGTTTCTGCTGAAACAGCAGAGCGTTGCCCGGATCGATGTGGTCAATTACATCGCTCACGGGATCTCCAAAGTGCCAGGGCATGGCGATCACAACGAGGGTGAGCAAGATATGCAGGACGACGAGGGCGGTGAGTCTTCTTCCTCAGGCAATCCACTGGACGCCTACGCAAGCAATCTCAACGAGCTCGCTCGCCAGGGTCGTATCGACCCATTGGTCGGCCGTGAGAGCGAAGTCGAGCGCGTTGCGCAGATCCTTGCTCGCCGGCGCAAGAACAACCCCCTGCTGGTCGGGGAGGCGGGCGTGGGCAAGACCGCGATCGCCGAAGGCCTGGCCAAGCGCATTGTCGACAATCAGGTCCCGGACCTGTTGGCCAACAGTGTCGTTTACTCCCTGGATCTGGGTGCGCTGCTGGCCGGTACCAAGTACCGCGGCGACTTCGAGAAGCGCTTCAAGGCGCTGCTCCATGAATTGCGCAAGCGTCCGCAGGCGATCCTGTTCATCGACGAGATTCACACCATCATCGGTGCCGGTGCGGCTTCCGGCGGCGTGATGGATGCCTCGAACCTGCTCAAGCCGTTGCTGTCCTCGGGTGATATCCGTTGCATCGGTTCGACCACGTTCCAGGAGTTTCGCGGCATTTTCGAGAAGGATCGGGCCTTGGCTCGGCGCTTCCAGAAGGTCGACGTCAGCGAGCCATCGGTGGAAGACACCGTCGGCATCCTGCGCGGGCTCAAGGGGCGTTTCGAGGCGCACCACAGCATCGAGTACAGCGACGAGGCGTTGCGTGCAGCGGCCGAACTGGCTTCGCGTTACATCAATGATCGGCACATGCCGGACAAGGCGATCGATGTGATCGACGAAGCCGGTGCCTATCAGCGCCTGCAACCGATCGAGATGCGGGTCAAGCGCATCGAAGTGCCTCAGGTCGAGGACATCGTCGCGAAGATCGCGCGTATTCCGCCCAAGCATGTCACCAGTTCCGACAAGGAGCTGCTACGCAACCTCGAGCGTGACCTGAAGCTCACCGTGTTCGGTCAGGATGCGGCCATCGACTCGTTGGCCACTGCCATCAAACTGTCACGTGCCGGCCTCAAGTCGCCTGACAAGCCCGTCGGTTCGTTCCTGTTCGCCGGTCCCACCGGGGTCGGTAAGACCGAAGCGGCGCGGCAATTGGCCAAGGCGCTGGGTGTCGAGCTGCTGCGCTTCGACATGTCCGAGTACATGGAGCGTCATACGGTTTCGCGCCTGATCGGTGCGCCACCAGGCTACGTCGGTTTCGACCAGGGAGGCCTGTTGACCGAAGCCATCACCAAGCAGCCGCACTGCGTATTGCTGCTCGATGAAATCGAGAAGGCGCATCCGGAAGTCTTCAACCTGCTGCTGCAGGTGATGGATCACGGCACCCTGACCGACAACAACGGGCGCAAGGCGGACTTCCGCAACGTGATCGTGATCATGACCACCAACGCCGGCGCCGAAACCGCCGCGCGGGCCTCGATCGGTTTCACCCACCAGGATCACTCTTCCGATGCCATGGAAGTGATCAAGAAGAGCTTCACGCCGGAATTCCGCAACCGCCTGGATACCATCATTCAATTCGGTCGCCTCAGTCATGAGGTCATCAAGAGCGTGGTGGACAAGTTCCTTATCGAGCTGCAGGCGCAACTGGAAGACAAGCGGGTACTGCTCGAGGTGACGGATGCAGCCAGAAGCTGGCTGGCAGCCGGTGGTTACGACGCGCAGATGGGTGCGCGGCCGATGGCGCGGTTGATCCAGGACAAGATCAAGCGTCCGCTGGCCGAGGAAATCCTGTTTGGAGAACTGGCCGAGCATGGCGGGGTGGTGCACATCGACATCAAGGATGGCGAACTGACGTTCGAGTTCGAAACCACGGCGGAAATGGCCTAGCGATAAGGGCTGTCTGATCCCTCGTTCCCACGCTCCGCGTGGGAACGAGGGTACACAGGCAGGGTCTTTTTTGCCGCCCACACAAAAACGCCCGGCACATGCCGGGCGTTTTCGTTGGTACTACTTAACGAGCGCGATAAGTAATGCGCCCTTTGCTCAAGTCATAGGGCGTCAGTTCAACGCGCACCTTGTCACCGGTCAGAATACGAATGTAATTCTTGCGCATCTTGCCGGAGATATGCGCGGTTACGACGTGCCCATTTTCCAACTCCACGCGAAACATGGTGTTGGGCAGGGTGTCGACGACAGTGCCTTCCATTTCGAAGCTGTCTTCTTTCGACATGCAGTAAAGCCCTCGGTGTCCAGTTAATGGCCCGGTGCAACTGCGCCAGGCAAAAGCGGCGTGCATTGTGCCCGAAAAGTGGGTGTCAAGCCAAGGGCTTCAGTTCAAGGCGACCCATCGCTGATTGATAAGCAGCTCGATGGGGCGATATTGGGTCTTGTAATTCATTTTTTTGCAGTTCTTGATCCAGTAGCCGAGATAGACGGCTTCCAGGCCCAGGCGCAGGGCTTCGGTGATCTGCCAGAGGATGGCGAAGCGCCCCAGGCTGCGACGTTCTTCGCTGGGCTCGTAGAAGGTGTACACGGCCGAAATGCCGTTGGGCAGCAGGTCGGTGACGGCAACCGCGACCAGACGGCCGTCGATCCGAAACTCGTAAAAACGCGAGAAGGGCAGGTCGCGCACCAGGAAGGTCGAGAATTGGTCCCGACTTGGCGGGAACATGTCGCCATCGGCGTGGCGCTGCTCGATATAGCGCCGGTACAGGTCGAAGTACTCCTCGTTGTAGGCAGGGCGAGCTTCGATCACCTGGATGTCGGCATTGCGCTTGAGGATGCGTTTCTGCTGGCGATTGGGTGCGAACCGGGCCGCCGGAATACGTGCCGGCACGCAGGCATTGCAGTGCTGGCAATGGGGGCGATACAGATGATCGCCACTGCGCCGGAAACCCATTTCAGACAAGTCGGCGTAGACGTTCACATCCATCGGCTGACTTGGGTCGAGAAACAGCGTCGTTGCCTGTTCTTCGGGCAGATAGCTGCACGAATGGGGTTGAGTGGCATAAAACTTCAATCGCGCCAGCTCAGTCATGATCAACCCTCGGGATGGACCTATGGAATAAGTGTAAGCCAGCCATGGCAACTCGCCTAGGAAACCCAGGTGGCCGAATTGGGCTGGTCGACATAACGCCGCAGATACTCGGCGAAGGCCGTTCGGGAAATGGAACGGGCACCCAGGCTGTGCAGATGCTCTGTCGGCATCTGGCAGTCGATCATGACAAAACCGGATGCTTGCAGGTGGTTTATCAGCGTGGCAAAGCCCACTTTCGAGGCATTGTCTGCACGGCTGAACATGGACTCGCCAAAGAACAGCCGGCCCATGGCCAGGCCATAGAGGCCGCCGACCAAAGCGTCCCCATCCCAGACTTCGACCGAGTGAGCGAAGCCGCGCTGGTGCAGTTTCAGATAGGCGGCCTGCATGTTGTCGGTGATCCAGGTGCCGTCCGCGTAGTCGCGCGGTGCTGCGCAGGCCTGGATAACGGCGGCGAAATCCCGGTCGAAGCTGACCTGGTAGCGCTGTTGGCGCAGCAGTTTTCTCAGACTGCGCGAAACGTGAAGTTCTTCGGGGAACAGTACCGTTCGCGGGTCGGGTGACCACCACAGGATCGGCTGGCCGTCCTGGTACCAGGGGAAGCAGCCATGCCGGTAGGCCTGGATCAGCCGCTCGGCGCTCAGGTCGCCACCGGCGGCCAGCAGGCCATTGGGTTCGCGCAGGGCTTTTTCCAGCGGCGGAAAGGTCAGGTTTTCGCGAGTGAGCCAGGTCAGCATGGGATTCGAACAAAAGACATGGAAGAGGGGAGGGTATACGACCAGACGCCAGCGGGCCATACGTAGACCGCTGGCGTCGGGAATGCGGGGTCAGTTGTCGTCGAGAAATTTTTCCGCATCCAGCGCGGCCATGCAGCCGGCGCCGGCGGACGTGACCGCCTGGCGATAGACGTGGTCGGCCACATCGCCAGCGGCAAATACGCCGGGGATGCCCGTGGAGGTGGCATCGCCTTCGCTGCCGCCCTTGACGATCAGGTAGCCATTACGCATCTCCAGCTGGCCCTGGAAGATGTCGGTGTTGGGTTTGTGGCCGATGGCGATGAATACGCCGGAGAGCGTCAGGTCCTTGGTCGCGCCGTTCTGGGTGTCGATCAGACGTGCGCCGGTAACCCCGCTGTCATCGCCCAGTATTTCATCCAGCGTCTGGTTCCAGTGCAGGACGATGTTGCCGTGGGCGGCTTTCTCGAACAGCTTTTCCTGGAGGATTTTTTCGGCCCGAAGCTTGTCGCGGCGGTGGACCAGGTGAACCTCTTTGGCGATGTTGGACAGATACAGGGCCTCTTCGACCGCGGTATTGCCGCCACCGATCACCGCGACCACCTGGTTGCGATAGAAAAAGCCGTCGCAGGTGGCGCACGCCGAGACGCCCTTGCCGGAGAAGGCCTCTTCGGAAGGCAGCCCCAGGTACTGGGCCGAGGCACCGGTGGCGATGATCACGGCATCGCAGGTGTAGACAGCGTTGTCGCCATGCAGTTTGAACGGGCGCTTCTGCAACTCTGCGGTGTGAATGTGGTCGTAGACGATCTCGGTGTCGAAACGTTCGGCATGCGCTTGCATGCGTTCCATCAGCACCGGGCCGGTCAGGCCCTCGACGTCTCCGGGCCAGTTGTCGACTTCGACCGTAGTGGTCAATTGACCGCCGGCCTGGATGCCGGTGATGACCACGGGTTTGAGGTTGGCGCGGGCGGCATACACGGCGGCTGCGTAACCGGCGGGGCCAGAGCCGAGGATGATCAGGCGTGAATGCTTTGTCTGTGTCATAAAAACACCTCATAAGCCTTTGTCACAAAAGAGAATGCATGCTCAAATTAAGAGCGTGAAGCTGCCGTCGGCTATGCTGCACCGTAGCTGGGCAAGCGTGGCATCGGCAGCGCAAACCCGTACAATGCCGATTGGCCTCAAGCCGGGGGCTGTGGCCCGGGGATCTCAAGAGATCGGGCAGTATGTTAAAAGTAGTCGTTGATTCACTTTTCACCTGACCCGCGAGGGCAGTATTTCATCGTCAATCAACAGTTGGACGCGCTACCAGCGCAGGAAAAGACGCGTTTTGAAGAAATCCACTGCTACACCCAATCCCGTTCCGCTCTGGCGTCAGCAACTGCACTACCGGCTCAAGGAAGGTGCGTTGATCGCCATGGGGGCTCTATGCCTGTACCTGTGGATGGCGCTGCTGACCTATGATCAGGGCGATCCTGGCTTCAGCCACACCAGCAATATCGATCAGGTACAGAACGCCGCTGGCCGTGCCGGTGCCTGGTGCGCCGATATCCTGTTCATGGTGCTGGGCTATTTCGCCTATATCTTCCCGTTGCTGCTGGCGATCAAGACCTGGCAGATCTTCCGCCAGCGCCACGAGCCGTGGCAGTGGAGCGGCTGGCTGTTCTCCTGGCGCCTGATCGGGCTGGTGTTCCTGGTGCTGTCCGGCGCCGCACTGGCGCATATTCACTTTCACACTGCCCCCAGCCTGCCGGCTTCGGCCGGTGGTGCGCTGGGCGAGAGCCTCGGTGACCTGGCGCGCAATGCCCTGAACGTGCAGGGCAGCACGCTGATGTTCATTGCCTTGTTCCTGTTCGGCCTGACTGTGTTCGCCGACCTGTCCTGGTTCAAGGTCATGGATGTCACCGGCAAGATCACCCTGGACCTGTTCGAATTGTTCCAGGGCGCAGCCAGCCGTTGGTGGGCCGCACGCAACGAACGCAAGCAACTGGTGGCGCAATTGCGCGAAGTCGATCGGGACATGCAGGAAGCCGCAGCGCCCGAGCGCCGCGAGTCCCTCAAGCCCAGGGAGCGTATCGCCGAGCGCGAACAGCCTGCGGCCAGACAGCCTGTGATCGAGCGCGAACAGCCTCCAGCCAGACAGCCTGTGATCGAGCGCGAACTGCCTCCAGCCAGACAGCCCGTGATCGAGCGCGAACAGCCCCCGGTCAGGCAGCCGGTGAGCCAGCGCGAACCGCACGTGCCACCGGTCATCATGCCGTCGCCCGCTCCGACCAAGGCGCCAGAGCCGAGCAATCGCGTGCAGAAGGAAAAGCAGGTGCCGCTGTTCGTCGACAGCGCCGTTGAAGGCACCTTGCCACCCATTTCGATCCTCGATCCGGCCGAACAGAAAAAGGTCAATTATTCACCCGAGTCGCTGGCGGCCGTGGGTAATCTGCTGGAAATCAAGCTCAAGGAGTTTGGCGTCGAAGTCTCGGTCGACTCGATTCACCCGGGTCCGGTCATTACCCGTTACGAAATCCAGCCGGCCGCAGGCGTCAAGGTTAGCCGTATCTCCAACCTGGCCAAGGACCTGGCGCGTTCGCTCGCCGTGAACAGCGTACGGGTCGTGGAAGTGATCCCGGGCAAGACCACGGTGGGTATCGAGATCCCCAACGAAGACCGTCAGATCGTGCGCTTCTCCGAAGTGCTGTCGACGCCGCAGTACGATGAGGCCAAGTCTCCGGTCACCATGGCCCTGGGCCATGATATCGGCGGCAAGCCGGTCATCACCGACCTTGCGAAAATGCCGCACCTGCTGGTGGCCGGTACCACCGGTTCCGGTAAGTCGGTGGGCGTGAACGCGATGATCCTGTCGATCCTGTTCAAGTCGGGCCCCGAAGACGCCAAACTGATCATGATCGACCCGAAAATGCTTGAATTGTCGATCTACGAAGGTATTCCACACCTGCTGTGCCCGGTGGTCACCGACATGAAGGACGCCGCCAACGCCCTGCGCTGGAGCGTGGCGGAGATGGAACGTCGCTACAAGCTGATGGCGAAGATGGGCGTACGTAACCTGACCGGCTTCAACCACAAGGTCAAGGAGGCCGAGGAGGCCGGCACGCCGCTGACGGATCCGCTGTACAAGCGCGAAAGCATTCACGACGAAGCGCCGTTGCTGCACAAGTTGCCGACCATCGTGGTCGTGGTGGACGAATTCGCCGACATGATGATGATCGTCGGCAAGAAGGTTGAAGAACTGATCGCCCGTATCGCCCAGAAGGCCCGTGCCGCCGGTATCCACCTGATTCTCGCGACCCAGCGTCCGTCGGTGGACGTGATCACCGGTCTGATCAAGGCCAACATTCCGACCCGCATGGCCTTCCAGGTATCGAGCAAGATCGACTCCCGGACCATCATCGACCAGGGCGGCGCCGAGCAATTGCTGGGCCACGGTGACATGCTCTACATGCCGCCTGGCACCAGCCTGCCGATCCGTGTCCACGGCGCCTTCGTCTCCGATGACGAGGTTCACCGGGTGGTCGAAGCCTGGAAGCTGCGCGGTGCACCGGAATACAACGACGACATCCTGGCCGGCGTCGAAGAGGCTGGCAGTGGCTTTGAAGGCAGCAGCGGCGGTGGCGACGAAGACAGCGAATCCGATGCGCTCTACGACGAAGCGGTGCAGTTCGTGCTGGAAAGCCGTCGTGCGTCGATCTCGGCAGTGCAGCGCAAGCTGAAAATCGGCTACAACCGTGCCGCCCGCATGATCGAAGCCATGGAAATGGCCGGCGTGGTCACGGCCATGAACACCAACGGTTCGCGCGAAGTGATCGCGCCAGGGCCGATGCGCGATTGATCGAAGTTGCCGGCCGCCCTGGAAGGTGGCCGGCCTATTTACTTTATATGAGGATTCCCATGCGCCTTATCCGCATGTTGTTGGTCTCTGCACTGGCTTTCTCCGCTATCCCGGCCCATGCCGATGACAAGGACGTGGCACGTCTGACCCAGTTGCTGGAAAAGTCCCAGACACTGTCCGCGCGCTTCTCCCAGTTGACCCTCGACGGAAGCGGTACCCAGTTGCAGGAAACCGCCGGTGATATGTCGGTGCAGCGCCCGGGGCTGTTCTATTGGCACACCGATGCACCGCAAGAGCAATTGATGGTGTCCGATGGCAAGAAAGTCTCGTTGTGGGACCCGGACCTGGAGCAGGTCACCATCAAGACCCTCGATCAGCGCCTGAACCAGACGCCGGCCTTGTTGCTGTCCGGCGACGTGTCGAAGATCAGCCAGAGCTTCGATATTTCTGCCAAGGAATCCGGCGGCGTGATCGACTTTACGCTCAAGCCGAAAACCAAGGACACACTGTTCGACTCCCTGCGTCTGTCGTTTCGTAATGGGGTGATTAATGACATGCAACTGATCGACAGCGTCGGCCAGCGCACCAACATCCTGTTCACGGGCGTAAAAGCCAATGAGCCGATCGCCGCCAGCAAATTCAAGTTCGTTATCCCGAAAGGCGCGGACGTGATCCAGGAGTAAATCCTGGAAGAAGAGGTTAACTCCAGCCCATGGACCTGTTTCGAAGTGATCCGATCGCCCAGCCCCTGGCCGCGCGCCTGCGCCCGGCCAACCTGGACGAATACGTAGGCCAGGAGCATCTGCTGGCACGCGGCAAGCCCCTGCGTGAAGCGCTGGAGCAGGGCGCCCTGCATTCGATGATCTTCTGGGGGCCGCCCGGGGTCGGCAAGACCACCCTGGCGCGGTTGTTGGCCAAAGTCTCCGATGCGCACTTCGAAACAGTCTCGGCGGTGCTGGCCGGGGTCAAGGAAATTCGCCAGGCGGTCGAGATCGCCAAGCAGCAGGCCGGCCAGTACGGGCGCCGGACCATTCTGTTCGTCGATGAAGTCCACCGTTTCAACAAGTCCCAGCAGGATGCCTTTCTGCCCTATGTGGAAGACGGCACCCTGATCTTCATCGGTGCGACTACCGAGAACCCCTCGTTCGAACTCAACAACGCGTTACTGTCGCGAGCGCGGGTGTACGTGCTCAAGAGCCTCGACGAAGCGGCCCTGCACAAGCTGGTGCAACGGGCGCTGAGCGAAGATCGCGGCCTGGGCAAGCGCCAGCTGAGCCTGGGCGACGAAGGCTTCAAGATGCTTCTGGCTGCGGCCGATGGCGATGGCCGGCGCCTGCTCAATCTGCTGGAAAACGCTTCGGACCTGGCCGAAGACGGCACGGAAATCGGCGTCGAGTTGCTGCAGAGCCTGCTCGGCGACACCCGTCGCCGTTTCGACAAGGGCGGCGAGGCCTTCTACGATCAGATCTCGGCGCTGCACAAATCCGTACGAGGCTCCAACCCTGATGGCGCACTGTACTGGTTCGCGCGCATGCTCGACGGTGGCTGCGATCCGCTGTACATCGCCCGCCGGGTGGTGCGCATGGCCAGCGAAGACATCGGCAATGCCGATCCGCGCGCCCTGAGCCTGTGCCTGGCCGCCTGGGATGTGCAGGAACGCCTGGGCAGCCCGGAAGGCGAGCTGGCCGTTTCCCAGGCCATCGTTTATCTGGCCTGTGCGCCGAAGAGCAACGCGGTGTACATGGGCTTCAAGGCCGCCATGCGCGATGCGGCCGAACACGGTTCGCTGGAAGTGCCCTTGCACCTGCGCAACGCACCGACCAAGCTGATGAAGCAGCTGGGTTACGGCGAAGAATACCGTTATGCCCATGATGAGCCGGATGCCTATGCTGCCGGCGAAGACTATTTTCCAGATCAGCTCGAGCCACGGCAGTATTACCAGCCAGTGCCACGGGGCCTGGAGTTGAAGATCGGCGAGAAGCTCAGGCACCTGGCCGATTTGGACCGCAATAGCCCCCGGCAGCGGAGAAAATCTTGATACGGATTGTCATCGCCCTCTGCGTTGGAGGTGTTTCGGGCACGCTGCTACGCTTTGCCACGACCAATTGGGTCGCGTCGAACTGGCCACGGCACTTCTATGTCGGTACGCTGGCCGTTAATATTGTCGGCTGCCTCTTGATTGGCCTTCTTTACGGTCTTTTCCTGCTTCGTCCGGAAGTGCCCGTCGAGGTCCGTGCGGGCCTGATCGCGGGTTTTCTCGGCGGCTTGACCACTTTTTCATCCTTTTCACTGGATACGGTGCGCCTGCTTGAAAGCGGGCAAGTGCCTCTGGCACTCGGCTACACGGCCGTCAGCGTATTCGGCGGGCTGCTCGCGACCTGGGCCGGCCTGTCCCTGACCAAACTTTGACAAACGAGAGACCGACATGCTCGATTCCAAACTGTTGCGTAGCCAGCTCCAGGACGTAGCGGACCGCCTTGCATCCCGTGGCTTCAGCCTGGATGTGGCGCGCATCGAAGCGCTGGAGAACCGTCGCAAGGACGTTCAGACCCGCACCGAACAGCTGCAGGCCGAACGCAACGCACGCTCCAAGTCCATCGGCCAGGCCAAGCAGCGCGGTGAAGACATCGCCCCGTTGATGGCGGACGTCGATCGCATGGCGGCCGAACTGAACACCGGCAAGGTCGAGCTGGACGCGATCCAGGCCGAGCTGGATTCGATCCTGCTGGGCATCCCCAACCTGCCGCACGAGTCGGTTCCGGTGGGTGAAGACGAAGAGGCCAACGTGGAAGTGCGCCGTTGGGGCACGCCGACCACCTTCGACTTCCCGATCCAGGACCACGTCGCCCTGGGCGAGAAGTTCGGCTGGTTGGATTTCGAGACCGCGGCCAAGCTGTCCGGCGCCCGTTTCGCCTTGCTGCGCGGTCCGATTGCCCGTCTGCACCGCGCCCTGGCTCAGTTCATGATCAACCTGCACGTCAGCGAGCATGGTTACGAAGAGGCCTATACCCCGTACCTGGTCCAGGCGCCGGCGCTGCAAGGCACTGGCCAGTTGCCGAAATTCGAGGAAGACCTGTTCAAGATCAGCCGCGACGGCGAAGCCGACCTGTACCTGATCCCGACCGCCGAAGTGTCGCTGACCAACATTGTTGCCGGCGAGATCCTCGACCCGAAACAGCTGCCACTCAAGCTGGTCGCGCACACGCCGTGCTTCCGCAGCGAAGCCGGCGCCTCGGGCCGCGATACCCGCGGCATGATTCGTCAGCACCAGTTCGACAAGGTCGAGATGGTCCAGATCGTCGAACCGGGCAAATCCATGGAAGCCCTGGAAAGCCTGACCGCCAACGCCGAGCGAGTACTGCAGGCGCTGGAACTGCCATACCGCGTCCTGGCCCTGTGCACCGGCGACATGGGCTTCAGTGCGGTCAAGACCTACGACCTGGAAGTCTGGGTGCCAAGCCAGGACAAATACCGCGAGATCTCCTCGTGCTCCAACACCGGCGACTTCCAGGCTCGCCGCATGCAGGCGCGCTGGCGCAACCCGGAAACCGGCAAGCCAGAGCTGGTCCACACCCTCAATGGTTCTGGCCTGGCAGTTGGTCGTACCCTGGTTGCGGTGCTGGAGAACTACCAGCAGGCCGACGGCTCGATCCGCATTCCTGAAGTGCTCAAGCCTTACATGGGCGGCCTCGAGGTCATCGGTTAATGGAGTTCCTGCCGCTGTTTCACAACCTGCGGGGCAGCCGCGTGCTGGTCGTGGGAGGCGGCGAGATTGCCTTGCGCAAATCTCGCCTGCTGGCCGACGCCGGTGCCGTACTGCGCGTGGTTGCGCCAGAGATCGAAGCGCAGCTTGAAAAGCTTGCAGGAAGCAGCGGCGGGGATGCCATTGTCCGCGGTTATCAGGAGGCCGACCTCGACGGTTGCCAGCTGATCATTGCCGCCACCGATGACCAGGCGCTCAACGCCCGGGTCTCGGCCGATGCCCGGCGTCGTTGCGTACCGGTCAACGTGGTCGATGCGCCGGCGCTGTGCAGTGTGATCTTCCCGGCCATTGTCGACCGCTCGCCCCTGGTGGTGGCGGTCTCCAGCGGCGGGGACGCGCCGGTGCTGGCGCGCCTGATCCGGGCCAAGCTGGAAACCTGGATTCCTTCGGCCTATGGCGAGCTGGCCGGCCTGGCCGCACGCTTTCGTCGTCAGGTGAAAAGCCTGTATCCGGACGTGACCCAGCGTCGGGCATTCTGGGAAGAAGTGTTCCAGGGCCCCATCGCCGACCGTCAACTGGCCGGGCGTGGTGAAGAAGCCGAGCGTTTGCTGGTCGATAAGATCAACGGCGCGCCACCCCATGCGCCCGGTGAGGTTTACCTGGTCGGCGCCGGTCCTGGCGATCCCGATCTGCTGACCTTCCGCGCCCTGCGCTTGATGCAGCAGGCCGATGTCGTGCTCTACGACCGTCTGGTGGCGCCGGCGATTCTCGAGTTGTGCCGTCGCGATGCCGAGCGTGTCTATGTCGGCAAGCGCCGCGCCGACCATGCCTTGCCTCAGGATCAGATCAACCAGCAATTGGTGGAACTGGCCAAGCAGGGCAAGCGCGTGCTGCGGCTCAAGGGTGGCGACCCGTTCATCTTCGGCCGTGGTGGCGAGGAGATCGAAGAGCTGGCGGCCCAGGGCATTCCGTTCCAGGTGGTGCCGGGTATCACGGCGGCCAGCGGCTGCGCGGCTTATGCCGGGATTCCTCTGACCCACCGCGACTACGCCCAATCGGTGCGTTTCGTCACCGGCCACCTCAAGGACGGTACCAGCGATCTGCCCTGGAGCGACCTGGTGGCGCCGGCCCAGACCCTGGTGTTCTACATGGGGCTGATTGGTCTGCCGATCATCTGCGAACAGTTGATCAGGCACGGTCGTGCTGCCGACACACCAGCGGCGTTGATCCAGCAGGGCACCACGGTCAACCAGCGCGTCTTTACCGGCACCCTGGCTGACCTGCCCAAGCTTGTGGCCGAGCATGAAGTGCATGCCCCGACCCTGGTGATCGTCGGCGAAGTGGTGCAACTTCGCGAGAAGCTGGCCTGGTTCGAAGGCGCTCAGCAGAGCGTCTGAAAAAAGGTTCGGTGCAGCCTTGCGGGCTGCACCTGTCTTTCAGGCCCTGTCTTTCAGAACAGGGCTTTTCCCTTGTCCAATTGCTGATCGACCAACCATTTGCCATGGGCGATGGAGGCGTGTACGGCCTTGTCTCGCTCGGACAGGAAGGCCATTTTTATCGGCAGCGGCAAGCGCCGGCTGGTGTGGCCTTCTGGATCGGTGATCAGGCAACCGCCGGCCCAGGGTGTCGGAATGCCGGGGTGTTCTTCGACGTAAGGCGTGATGGTGTAGTTGCGATGGACACAGTGAAGGGTGTTCATGGGATCAACCTCGCTGTTGTTCAGGGCAGTCAGTGGCCCTGGGGAGTTCCTCTGAAGATCGTCCTGTGGACCGATGGTTCCATGAATATGCCCGTTGTAACACAGCATGGCGAAACCGAGGCTCGGGCCGACGAAATGCCGTTGGGGAGGCTTGGCAGTTTTGCCAATAAAACTGGCAGGCAGGAAAAGACGTTACACGCAATATGTGGCAAGAATCTGAACGTCAGTAAACTTTGGGTAGTACGTTCATGTTCAGCAATAATAAAAAGCGCAATCGCACACTCTTCCTGGCCAGCTTCAGCGCCTTCGCCCTGTTCAACGGCGCGCTGGCCATGGCCGCCGATTGCGCGCCTGCCCAGGTGGAAAAGGGCAGCCAGGTGTTCGCTGGCGAATGCTCGGTCTGCCACTCCACGAAAGAGGGCGAGACCGTCATGGGCCCGAGCCTGCACGGCGTGGTGGGGCGTACCTCAGGCTCGCTGGCAGGTTTCAGCTACTCCCAGGCCATGAAGACCAAGGCGGTGAAGTGGGAGGCCGAGACGATCGATCAGTTCATCGGTCAGCCCCAGAGCTACGTGCCAGGCACCTATATGCCGTACATGGGGCTGGCCAGTGCGCCGGATCGTGAGGCGGTGGGGTGCTTCCTCGCCAAGCAAGGCTGATCGAGGCGGCAAGTTTGCGGCCGCTTCGCGCCCGAGCGCAGCCTGCGGCAGCGGCTACAACGACCGCGTCAGGCCGAACACTTGTAGCCGCTGCCGCCAGGCTGCGCTCGGGCGCGCAGCGGCCGCAATGTCACCAAAGCCTGATCATGTAACTCAACATCACCCGATCCTCGCTCGAATCGCGCTGATAATTGCTTTTGACTTGCGCATTGCGCCAGCGCAGAGATACGTCCTTGAACCGGCCGCTCTGCACCGTGTAGCCCAGGTCGATATCACGCTCCCACTCGCGGCCCTCACCGGCAAATCCTTTGATCTGCGCCTGATCCCCCTTGGCATAGCGTGTCGAAAACAACAGCCCCGGTACACCGAGGCTGGCGAAGTCGTACGCATAACGCGCATGCCAGGCGCGCTCTCGGGTCTGGGAGAAGTTGTTCAACTGATATTCGGTGAACAGGTAGCTGGAGGTCCCGTCGACGTAGGTAAAGGCGGTATCACCAGACTGTTTCTGATAGCCCCCACCCAGCGAATGACCCTGCCAGTTGTACGTCAGCCGGGTACTGAGTGCCTGGTTATTGACCTCGCCGGCCAGCCCCGAGCCATTTTTACCGGCGTCGAAATAGCGGACTTCACTCTTCAGTGAACCAGGGCCCAGTTTCAGGCCATGCTTGAGGCCGATGAAGCTCTGCTCGTAGATGTCCTGCAATTGCGCGTAGTGGTAGCTGCCAATCAGATCCGGGGTGATCTGGTAGTCAGCGCCGGCAAAACGGAACTCGTCACTCCTGGCGGCGCTTTTGTAGCTGCGATTCTGGCCGGTAAGGCCAAGCTTTTCATAGTTGGTCGAATCTCGCTGCTTGACCCGATCGATTTCACCCAGGCGCAGGTTCAAGCCCTCGATGTCGTTGGACGTGATCTGGGCGCCCTCGAAGGTCTGGGGGAACAGCCGGCTGGTGTTGGGTTGCAGCACCGGCAGGTCTGGCAGCAGTTGACCTGCTCGCAGCTCGCTCCTGGCAAGGCGTGCCTTGGCGGTCAGGCCCAGCTTGGCGTAGTCGTCATGGGCGCGTCTGGCATAACCGGGCTTGCCCGGGCCGGCCTTGGCCTCGCGTGACAACAGGCCTGTGCCGGAGCGTTCGGGGCTGGAGTCGAGCTTCAGCCCGAGCATGCCGACTGCATCCAGGCCGAATCCGACCGTGCCCTCCGTAAAACCCGATTGCAGATTCAGTAGAAAGCCCTGGGCCCACTCTTCACGTCTGGATTGACCGGTGTTTTCGCGGTAGTCGCGATTGAAGTAGTAGTTCTTCGATTCCAGTGTGGCCTTGCTGTCACTGATCAAGTCAGCCTGGGCCAGTATTGGCAGCAAGCCCGTGCCTCCGATAAGACCGAGGTTGCGGGCGAGAGTGTGCTTCATGATGCGCTCCATCAGGTAACCATGTTGTTCTTGGGGTTGTTGTTGGGCATGGTTTTGCCGTGGAGGCATTCTGGGCACTCGGGAGGTGCCCGGGATGTAGCTGGCTTCCGGTTCGAGCGTCAGACCCGTCCGGCTTTATCGGCAAGGCCGGAAAGCGCTGCATTCGCGCGCTTCCGGCGGACATTAGAGGTGATCGTTGCTGCGCGTCAGGTGCTTGGCAGCAGCGAAGAGTGGTGGCTGCTGATGAGCCATTTCGCCCCATCCCAGCGATAGGTGAAGGAGTAGCGGGCTTTCACCTCTTCGCCAGTGGTATCGAAACGAAAGGTATAGAGCCCCGCATGCACGGCGCTGTTGCAACCCACCTGAACGTAGCTGCTGTCGAGGCTGCCCACTGGCCGTTTCTTGAGAAAGTGCTGGAAATAATCGACTTTTTCCTCGCGTGTCAGGCGGGGTGTTTTCGACACGGTCGGCAGCAGCAAGGAATCGGTTGCATAGAGGGCTGCCACTTGCTCGGCATTGCCGCTTTTCAGTGTCTCGTTCCAGCGCTCGAAGAGTGCCACAACCTGTTGTTGGCTGACTGGCTGGCACTGCATCGCCTCGGCCTGGGCCGTACTGATGCCGAGCGCGGCTAAAGCAGACAAAAGAGCAGAAGTCCGTTTCATGACGCTTCCTTGGGAAGAGGGAGGGTGTGGCCGGTAAAAGCGTGCGGCCAGATTCGAAACGGGCACAGTCTAGCGGCCGGCACATTCCGGGAAGAAGTGGGCTGGCTCGATTATTGAGTAACAGGATGTTTTTATTGCGGGATCAAGCGACCGCAGTCCTCCCGTAAGGGACGACCGCGCGCCAGTAGAGCGAAGTGTGCTGTGCCTGCAGCTATCAGGCTTCCTGAAGGCGAGCCTGCCGCAGCAGCTGCTGAAGTTGCACAACCTGTTGCTTGAGCGCGTCGCGCTCGTCCTTCAACTGACGCAGTTCATCACGACGCACAGAGACGTAAAGGGTTTGGGGAGGACTTGCTGGCAGAACCGTACCCATTGCACACCTCGCAAATGGCTTGTTACACACGAGATCGCAGACGCTGGCAACGAGAGTGTGCCCAGGCTCGAATCTCAATCGGGGGCAAGTTTGAATTCTTTTTGGCTGCAATGGAACTTTTTTATTTTTGGTGGTCGGGGTGGATTTTTTTCGAATTGTTGCTTCGTCGAGGCAGCCAGGAAGTGGCGGCATTTCCCCCAGGAAACCCCATCTCACCACACTGGACTAACCTTGTGTATCCAGGGCATGCCTTGCACAAGGCATTTTCAATCCAACCGACTGGAGCATCGGCACATGCAACTAGGTATCGTAGGACTGGGCCGCATGGGCGGCAACATTGCACGGCGACTGATGCTGCGCGGGCACGAGACAGTGGTGTTCGACCGCACGCAGTCGTCGGTCACCGGGCTGGAAACGGAGGGGGCCAAGGGTGCAAAAGACCTGGCTGACCTGGTCAGGAAAATGGCCAAGCCACGTGCGGTATGGGTGATGTTGCCCGCCGGTGCGCCGACCGAGGAAACCATCGAGCAACTCAGCACCTTGCTCGAGCCGGACGATGTCATCATCGATGGCGGCAACACCTTCTACAAAGATGATATTCGCCGGGCAGCGGCCCTGGCCAAAAAGCAGCTGCACTATGTCGATGTCGGAACGTCCGGCGGAGTCTGGGGCCTGGAACGCGGCTATTGCATGATGATCGGCGGCGAGACGTCCATTCTCGAGCGCCTCGATCCACTGTTCGATGCCCTGGCACCGGGTGTCGGCGAAATTCCCCGCACACGCGGGCGCAGCGGGCCGAATGAACGTGCCGAGCGCGGCTATATCCATGCAGGCCCCGCGGGTGCCGGTCACTTCGTCAAGATGATTCACAACGGTATCGAGTACGGTCTGATGCAGGCCTATGCCGAAGGCTTCGACATCCTCAAGACCAAGTCCTCTCCCAGCTTGCCGCAGGACCAGCGCTTCGACCTGAATCTGGCCGAGATCGCCGAAGTCTGGCGCCGTGGCAGCGTGGTGTCGTCCTGGCTGCTGGACCTGACCGCTGATGCGTTGGTCGCCGACCCGCAACTGGCGGCCTACAGTGGATCGGTGTCCGACAGCGGGGAGGGGCGCTGGACCATCGATGCGGCGGTGGAGCAGGCGGTGCCGGTGCCAGTGCTGGCCGGTGCGCTGTTCGCACGCTTTCGTTCGCGCCAGGAGAGCACCTATGGCGACAAACTGCTTTCGGCCATGCGCTTCGGCTTCGGTGGCCATATCGAGACGCCTAAATGACCAATACCAACGTAGAAGCTGCACCGGCATCCACTCTGTTTCTGTTCGGCGCCCATGGCGACCTGGTCAAGCGACTGCTGATGCCGGCCCTGTACAACCTCAGTCGCGACGGGTTGCTGGACAATGGCCTGCATATCGTCGGGGTCGATCACAACCAAGCCAGCGACGCCGAGTTCGCCGCCAAGCTGCGGGCCTTCATCGAGGAACAGTGCCACAGCAAGGGCACCGCGGCACTGGATGAAAAACTCTGGAGTCAACTGGTCACCCGCATCAGCTACATCGCCGGGGACTTTCTCGATGAGGCGACCTACGCTGCCATCGGCAAGAAGATCCAGGCCCATCAAACCGAGAATGCCGTGTTTTACCTGGCCACCTCGCCGCGTTTTTTCAGCGAAGTGGTACAGCGCCTTGGCGCCGCTGGCTTGCTGCAGGAACAGGCAGACGGTTTTCGCCGCGTGGTCGTGGAGAAACCCTTCGGCTCCGATCTGCCCACGGCCGAGGCGCTCAATGCCTGCCTGCTCAAGGTCATGAGCGAAAAGCAGATCTACCGCATCGACCATTACCTGGGCAAGGAAACGGTCCAGAACATCCTCGTCAGCCGGTTCTCCAACGGGCTGTTCGAAGCCTTCTGGAACAACCACTACATCGACCATGTCCAGATCACCGCGGCAGAAACCGTGGGCGTCGAGACCCGTGGCAATTTCTACGACAGCACTGGCGCCCTGCGCGACATGGTGCCCAATCACCTGTTCCAACTGCTGGCCATGGTCGCCATGGAGCCACCGGCCGCTTTCGGCGCCGATGCGGTGCGCGGTGAAAAGGCCAAGGTGATCGGCGCGATACGGCCCTGGTCCAAGGCCCAGGCCTTGAAGCATTCAGTGCGCGGGCAATACACCGCCGGCAATGTCGCGGGCAAGGACGTGCCCGGTTATCGCGAGGAACCCAAGGTCGACCCACAGAGCCAGACCGAAACGTATGTGGCGCTGAAGGTGATGATCGACAACTGGCGTTGGGTCGGTGTGCCGTTCTACCTGCGCACCGGCAAGCGCATGAACGTGCGCGATACCGAGATCGCCATCTGCTTCAAGCCGGCGCCTTATGCGCAGTTTCGTGATACCGAGGTCGAGCGCTTGAAGCCCAACTACCTGAAGATCCAGATCCAGCCCAACGAGGGCATGTGGTTCGACTTGCAGGCCAAGCGACCGGGGCCGAAGCTGGAAATGGAAAACGTCGAACTGGGGTTCGCCTACAAGGACTTCTTCCAGATGCAGCCTTCGACCGGCTACGAGACGCTGATCTATGACTGCCTGACGGGCGACCAGACCTTGTTCCAGCGTGCCGACAACATCGAGAACGGCTGGCGTGCCGTGCAACCCTTCCTCGATGCCTGGCGCGAAGCCGGCGAGGTGGAGTTCTACGCCGCCGGCGAGAACGGCCCGGCCGCCGCCGATGACTTGCTCGCCCGGGACAAGCGGGTCTGGCACAGCATAGGTTGACGGCACCCCTATGGCCGCCTTGATCGAAGACTATGCACTGATCGGCAATTGCCGCAGCGCAGCGCTGATCGACAAGTGCGGCTCTCTGGACTGGTTGTGCTTTCCGCGCTTCGACGCCCCGGCGTGCTTCGCCGCCTTGCTTGGCGATGCCGAGAACGGGCGCTGGCGAATCGGCCCCAGGGCAGCGCCATGCCGGGTGACTCGCCGCTACCGCGAAGGCACGTTGATTCTCGAAACCACCTTCGAGACGGACCGTGGCCGGGCTTTGTTGATCGACTGCATGCCCATGGCCGCTCACGACAGTGTGGTGCGCATCGTGGTCGGCCTTGACGGCGAAGTCGAGTTCGAGATGGATCTGGCCATACGCTTCGACTATGGCAACAACGTGCCATGGGTCGAGCAAGCCGAACCCCTGACCCTGACCGCTGTGGCCGGCCCGGAAATGCTGGTGTTGCGCAGCGCCACGGAACTGCAAGGTTTGGACTACCACACGGGCAGTCGCTTTCACGTACGGCCCGGGCAGCGTCTGGCGTTCGCCTTGTCGTACCAGGCGTCCAACCTGCCGCTGCAGGCAGGCTTTGACGTTGAAGCAGCGCTGCTTGAAACAGAAACGTTCTGGCGAACATTCTCCGACCGTTGCCCGCCGGTCGGGAGGTGGAGCGAGGCGGTCAAACGCTCGCTGATTACCTTGAAGGCGATGACCTACGAGCCCACCGGCGGGATGGTCGCGGCGGTCACCACCTCGTTGCCCGAGCGCCTGGGCGGCGAGCGCAACTGGGACTATCGCTATTGCTGGCTGCGCGATGCGACCATGACCTTGCTGGCGTTCATGCACCTTGGTTATTACGAAGAGGCCGGTGCCTGGCGCGCCTGGTTATTGCGCTCGGTGGCTGGCAACCCGGAGCAGATGCAGATCATGTATGGCCTGGGGGGTGAGCGGCGGTTGACCGAGTACAGCCTGCCCTGGCTCGCCGGTTATGAAGGATCGACGCCGGTGCGGGTTGGCAATGCCGCGGCGGTGCAGAGCCAGGTGGATATCTATGGTGAGCTGGCCGATGCCCTGGCGCAGGCGGTCAAGGGCGGCCTGGCGCGTCATCCTCGCAGCTCGGCGATCGCCCGGGTCATCCTGGAATATCTCGAAAAAGTCTGGCACAAGCCCGACGAAGGCATCTGGGAGGTGCGCGGAGGACCGCAGCATTTCACCCATTCCAAGGTCATGGCCTGGGTGGCCTTCGATCGTGCGGCCCACCTTGCCGACACCACCGAACAAGGGCAAGCGCAGGCCCGACATTATCGGATGGTGGCTGACAGGATTCATCGTGAGGTCTGCCGGCGCGGTTTCGACAAGGCCCTGGGGTGCTTTGTGCAGGCCTATGGTTCACAGGAAATGGACGCCAGCCTGCTGCAGATGGCCCTGACCGGTTTCCTGCCGGCCGACGATCCGCGTTTTGTCGCAACGCTGGCGCAGATCGAAAAGCGTTTGCTGCGCGATGGCTTGCTGTTGCGCTATGACAGCGACACCGGTTGCGATGGGCTGACGCCCGGCGAAGGGACCTTCCTGGTGTGTTCGTTCTGGCTGGCCGATGTGTATGTATTGCTCGGTCGGCAAGGCGATGCCCAGGTGTTGTTCGAGCGCTTGTGCAGCCTGTGCAATGACGTTGGCCTGCTGGCCGAGCAATACGATCCGCGTTCAGGGCGCATGCTCGGCAATTTTCCCCAGGCGTTCAGCCATATCGGCATCATCAATACCGCGCTGAACCTGCACCGCCTGCAGTGCCCGGTACGCGACCGGGCACAAAGCGGGAGGAAGCCTACAGCCAGTAGCTGACCGCGTACCAGCCCAGCCCGCCCATGACGATGGTGTAGGGCAGGGCCATCCACACCATGCGGCCATAGGACAGGCGCACCAGCGGTGCGATGGACGAAGTCAGCAGGAACAGGAAGGCGGCCTGTCCATTGGGTGTAGCCACGCTTGGCAGGTTGGTGCCGGTATTGACGGCAATGGCCAGGGCTTCGAAGTGCTCGCGGGTCATGTGGCCATCAAGGAAGGCCTGCTTGATTTCGGTGATGTAGATGGTGGCGACGAAAACGTTGTCGCTGATGGCCGAGAGCAAACCATTGGCGATGAACAGCATGCCCGGCTGTTGCTCCACCGGCAGGGCCAGTACGGCCTGAATCAGCGGGGTGAACAGCTGCTGGTCGTGAATGACGGCAACCACGGCGAAGAACACCACCAGCAAGGCGGTGAAGGGCATGGCGTCCTGGAAGGCGCGGCCGATTCGATGCTCTTCGGTGATGCCGGTGAAGGCGGTGATCAGCACGATCACCAGCAGGCCGATCAGGCCGACTTCGGCAACATGAAAGGCCAGGCCGACGATCAGAGTCAGCGCAGCCAGCCCCTGCACCAGCAGGGCGGCGCGCTGTTGCGGGGTGCGCTCGGCGTTGTCTTCGGCAGCGTAGGCAGCCAGCACCTGGCGCACATTATCCGGCAGCAGGGTGCCATAACCGAACCAGCGCAGTTTCTCCAGCAGGACACAGGTCACCAGACCGGCCACCAGCACTGGCAGGGAGACCGGGGCGATCTTGCTGAAGAACTCGCCGAAGTGCCAGCCCATCTCATGGCCGATCAACAGGTTCTGCGGCTCGCCGACCAGGGTGCAGACGCCGCCCAGCGCTGTGCCCACGGCGCCATGCATCAACAGGCTGCGCAGGAAGGAGCGGAACTGCAGCAGGTCATCACGGTGCAAGGTGGCGATGCTGCCATCGTCGTCGAAGCTCGACTCTTCCCGAGGATTGCTGCCGGAGGCGACGCGGTGATAGACCGAATAGAAACCCACGGCGGCGCTGATGATCACGGCGGTCACGGTCAGGGCATCGAGGAAGGCCGACAGAAACGCCGAGAGAAAGCAGAACAATAGCGCCAGCAAGCTCTTGGAGCGGACACCCAGCAGCAGGCGCGAAAACAGGAACAGCAGAAGGTCCTTCATGAAGTAGATGCCGGCGACCATGAACATCAACAACAGGATCACTGGGAAGTTGTGCTGCAACTCTTCATACAAGGCCTGGGGTGTCGTCATCTTCAACAGCAGCGCTTCGACCATCAGCAGTCCACCCGGCATCAGCGGGTAGCATTTGAGCGCCATGCCCAGGGTGAAAATGAATTCGGCCACCAACAGCCAGCCTGCTGCCACGGGGCCAGCGGTCCACAACAACAGCGGGTTGACGATCAGGAACAGCAGGATGGTCGCTTTGTACCAGCGCGGAGAGTGCCCAAGAAAGTTTCGAGTAAAGGCCTGGGCCAAGGAGCCGGACATTGAAGATGTATCCTTATAGTTCAACAGGGCGCGCAACTTGCCCTATATGCTAGCGAAGTTCAAGCGGTCCCGGTTTTGGCACAAGTGCTGCCTGCCATCGCGGGCAGCCTTGATATAGTCCTTCGGTTATTTGACGCAACCACTTCGAGGATTGAATCGTGGCCGATTACCAGGCGTTTAAAGTAGAACTTGCGGACAACATCGCCCATGTCCAGATCAACCGTCCGGAGAAGATCAACGCCATGAATGCGGCGTTCTGGAGCGAGATTGTCGAGATTTTCCAGTGGATCGAAGACACCGACGCGGTGCGGGTCGTGGTGCTCAGCGGGGCGGGCAAGCATTTCTCTTCGGGTATCGACCTGATGCTGCTGGCCTCGGTGGCCAACGAGATGGGCAAGGACGTTGGCCGCAACGCGCGCCTGCTGCGGCGCAAGATTCTCAAGATGCAGGCCTCGTTCAATGCCGTCGACCAGTGCAGCAAACCGGTACTGGCCGCCATCCAGGGCTACTGCCTGGGCGGTGCCATTGATCTGATCGCCGCGTGTGACATGCGCTACGCCGCCGAAGACGCGCAGTTCTCGATCAAGGAAATCGACATGGGCATGGCCGCCGATGTCGGCACCCTGCAACGCTTGCCACGGATTATCGGCGACGGCATGCTGCGTGAACTGGCCTATACCGGACGTACCGTCGATGCCAATGAGGCGCGCAGCATCGGCCTGGTCAACCGCACCTGGCCCGATACTGCCAGCCTGCTCGACGGAGTCTTTGCCATTGCCCGTGAAATTGCAGGAAAATCACCTATCGCCGTCGCCGGCACCAAGGAGATGATCACCTATATGCGCGATCATCGAATCGACGACGGCCTGGAGTACATTGCTACCTGGAACGCCGCCATGCTGCAGTCGACTGACCTGCGCGTGGCCATGGCGGCCAGCATGAGCAAACAGAAACCGGAATTCGCCGACTGACGGGGCGGCGATCGTGGCGTGCAACCAAGGAGCCTGAACATGTCTGTGCGTTGGACAACCGCAGTACTGGATACGAGCATCAGCGGTGGTTGGGCGGTTGCCCGCAGCAATCAGGGTTTTCTCCTTGACGGCAACGGCGTGCTGTTCTCGCGTGAATGGCTCAAGCGTCAGGACCTGGACGTGCTCTGCGAGCATGGCATTGGCCATTTCGATGGCGAGCCGGTCTACCTGCTGGAACTGAGAAGCCCGCAGGACGTGCCGGGTTGCACCTGGCAGGGCCTGCGCCAGTTCATGCTGCAAGGGGATTTCGACATCTTCAAGCTCCTGGGGTATGCCGCGCAGATCGGCACCTGGGCCCGCGAGCACCGCTTTTGCGGCAGCTGTGGTGCGGCCATGACCCAGATCCCCCGTGAGCGCGCCATGTTTTGCGCGCCTTGCGACCTGCGTTGCTACCCACGCATCGCGCCGAGCATGATCGTGCTGATCACCCGTGGCGACGAGATCCTGCTGGCGCGTTCGCCGCGCTTCGTCGCCGGGGTCTACAGCACCCTGGCCGGCTTCGCCGAGCCCGGCGAGTCGGCCGAGGATTGCCTGATTCGCGAGGTGCGTGAAGAAGTGCAGGTCGAGGTGCGCAATATCCAGTACGTGGGCAGCCAGTGCTGGCCATTTCCGCACTCGATGATGCTGGGCTTCCATGCCGAATACGCCGGCGGCGAGATCGTCTGTCAGGAAGACGAGATCGAGGATGCCCAGTGGTTCCGCATCGATGCGCTACCGCCATTGCCGGCAGGGCGCTCGATTGCCCGCTACCTGATCGACCTGTACGTGGCGCGCCGCCTAGGCCTGGCCGAACCAGTGCTGCCAGGCTAGGCGCACGGTCAACCCGAGCACCACGGTGATGAACACCGGGCGGATGAACTTGGCACCGCCGCTGATGGCGGTGCGGGCGCCGAAGAAGGCGCCGACCATCAGGGCCGAACCCATGCTCAGGCCAATCAGCCAGTCGACCTGGCCGGAGAGGATGAACACGGTCAGGGCCGCCGCATTGCTGACGAAGTTCATGCTGCGCGCCACGCCACTGGCACGGACCAGGTCGATGGGGTAGAGCAGCAGGCTGCTGACCGTCCAGAATGCGCCGGTGCCGGGGCCGGCCACGCCATCATAGAAACCCAGGCCGAAGCCCTGGGGGAATTGCCACTTTTTCTTGATCGGTGCGTCCGCATCCAGCGGTGCTTTCGGCGTGCCGCCGAACAGCAGGTAGACACCGCAGGCGAAGACGATGATCGGCAACATCTTGTTCAGCCATTCGGCGGGCAGGTAATGGGCCGTGACCGCGCCGATCGCCGAGCCCACCAGGGTGCCGACCAGGGCATGGCGCCACTGTTCGGGGTGGAACAGCTTGCGCTTGTAGAAGGTGAAACTGGCGGTGGCCGAGCCGAAGGTCGAGCTGAGCTTGTTGGTGCCCAGCACCAGATGCGGGGGCAGGCCGGCGGTGAGCAGTGCGGGTGTGGTGAGCAGGCCACCTCCACCGGCAATGGCATCGATGAAACCGGCGACAAAGGCTACGGCGGCGAGAATGGCGAGGGTGGTCAGGTCGACGCTGAGTTCGAAGGGCATGGGGGAATGGCTGCGCGTAAAGCGGCGTATTGTAGCCGGAAAAGCGCGGGCGCTGCGCGCCCGAATTGCTGGCAAGCCAGCTCCCACAGAGATTTATACCTCGTTACCTCGTTCCCACGCTCTGCGTGGGAATGCCGTGCCAGACGCTCCGCGTCGACGTGCACGTACGCTTTGCGGCGCGTCTCAGGATGCATTCCCACGCAGAGCGTGGGAACGAGGGGTGTGCGGCGGCTTAGGACAGGAACCCACCATCCACATTCAACGAAACACCCGTCGTGTAGCTCGAAGCCTCACTGGCCAGGTACAAGACAGCCCCCGCCATCTCGCTCGGCGCCGCCACGCGTTTCAAAGGAATATGCTGCAACGCGCTATTGAGGATTGCATCATTCTTCACCAGCGCCGAAGCGAACTTGGTGTCGGTCAGACCCGGCAACAGCGCGTTGCAGCGAATGCCGAACTGCGCGCACTCCTTGGCAAACACCTTGGTCATGTTGATCACCGCGGCCTTGGTCACCGAATAGATGCCCTGGAATTCGCCCGGCGAAACACCGTTGATCGAGGCCACGTTGATGATGCTGCCGCCGCCGTGTTCGCGCATCAGCTTGCCGGCTTCGATCGACATGAAGAAGTAGCCGCGGATGTTGACGTCGACGGTCTTCTGGAAGGCGCCCAGGTCAGTGTCCAGCACATTGCAGAATTGCGGGTTGGTGGCCGCGTTGTTGACCAGGATATCCAGCCGCCCGAACTGCTCGCGAATGCCGGCGAAGACCTCGCGGATCTGCTCCATCTCGCCAATGTGGCAGGCAATCGCGGTGGCCTTGCCGCCGGCGGCGATGATGGCGTCGGCCACATGCTGGCAGCCTTCGATCTTGCGGCTCGAGACGATCACGTGCGCGCCTTGCTGGGCCAGCAATTTGGCGATGGCTTCACCGATACCACGGCTGGCGCCGGAGACGAATGCGATCTTGCCATCGAGGTCGAACAACTGAGTCTTGGACATGGTGTTTCCTTGTTGTAATGGCTGTCAGAGGCTGGATTTGTTGATGACTTGCAAGCTCATGTGTTCGAGCAGCTTGTTCATCCCGATGAATTGCGCGAAGCGTTTGTCCTGGGTCTGGCCGTGGTAGTAACGGTAGTAGATCTGCTGCACGATCCCGGCCAGGCGGAACAGGCCATAGGTGTAGTAGAAGTCGTAGTTGTCGATCGCGATCCCTGAGCGTTCGGCGTAATAGTCGACGAACTGGCGGCGGGTCAGCATGCCGGGCGCGTGGCTGGGTTGGCGGCGCATCAGTTGCACCGGCGCCGGATCACCGGCTTCGATCCAGTAGGCCAGGGTGTTGCCCAGGTCCATCAGCGGGTCGCCGATGGTGGTCAGTTCCCAGTCGAGCACGCCAATGATCTGCATGGGGTTGGCCGGATCGAGGATCACGTTGTCGAAGCGGTAATCGTTGTGGACGATGCTCGGCTGAGGGTGGTCGGCGGGCATCTTGTCCCTGAGCCAGGCCTTGACCGCTTCCCAGCTCGGCGCGTCCGGGGTCAGCGCCTTGTCATAGCGGTCGCTCCAACCATTGATCTGGCGTTGTACGTAGCCTTCGGGCTTGCCCAGGTCGGCCAGGCCGCAGGCCTTGTAGTCGACCTGGTGCAGCTCGACCAGTTTGTCGATGAAGCTCTTGCACAGGGTTTCGGTCCTGGCCGCGTCAAAGCCGAGTTCGGGCGGCAGGTCCGAGCGCAGGATGATGCCCTTGACCCGCTCCATGACATAGAACTCGGCACCGATCACCGATTCGTTGGTGCAATGCACGTAGGCCTTGGGGCAGTAGGGGAAGCCGCTGTTGAGCTGGTTGAGAATACGGTATTCGCGGCCCATGTCATGGGCAGACTTGGCCTTGTGGCCGAAGGGCGGCCGGCGCAGTACGAATTCCTGCTCCGGGTATTCCAGCAGGTAGGTCAGGTTCGAGGCACCACCGGGAAACTGGCTGATCACAGGCTCGCCTGCAAGCCCCGGAATATGAGCCTTGAGGTAAGGATCGATCAGGCTGGCATCGAGTTCTTCGCCTGAGCGAATGCGGGTGGACTGGTCAGTAAGCGACATGCTTATCCCTTATAATTGAGGCCAGAGATTATTGGCTAATCTAATTCGCAGGGCCTGTGCTCACAAGCACCGAACGGCCTTATTGGCGAGGGTGTTGCTGGTCAATCAGTGCTCTTGATAGAGCGTCAGGCGAAAAAAAACCGAAGCAGGCAAGGCTTCGGTTTTTTTCGATCCGGCGTTACAGCTCAGGACGGGAACAGTTCGCTCAGCTTCATCGCCAGCATCATGTCGCCTTCGGCGCGCAGCTTGCCGCCCATGAAAGCCTGCATGCCGTCGGTTTCGCCGCTGACGATGCCTTCCAGGGTTTCGCCGTCCATCACCAGGGTCACCTGAGCGTCAGGGTTTTCGCCTTCCTGCAGTTCGCAAGTGCTGTTCTTGACGATCAGCGAGAAGTTTTTGGTATCGTCGATGCGAAAGCCGAACACCAGGTCCAGGCCTGCAGCAGCGGCTGGGTTGAACTTGGCTTTCATTGCTTGAACGGCGTCAGCTACAGAGGTCATGGTTCGATCCTTATTGAGTGGTTCCAGCGACCGTTGAAAGTCGCGATTAGCCGGTACTCAGCGGTAAGTGATGAGTTCCGGCGCCTTCATCAGTTGCAAATGGGTCTGACTGTTGAAGGAAGCCAGGGCCACCTCGCGACCGCGAAACTTGAGCTGGTTGAGCGAGGTGTTGATGATCTGCCAGTTCAGCTCGAAAGCCTGGGTGGCGGTCATTTGAGTAATCAGATGGAGCAGGGCGGTAATGGTGCCGCCGGAGGTGAAGACCGCAATGTTATGGGAAGGCTCTGCCTGCTCAAGGATACGCTGCAGGCCGGCTTGTACACGCCCGACGAAGCCGAGCCAGCTTTCCAGCCCGTCAGTATCATGGTTGCCGCTGACCCAGCGGGCCACCAGCAACGAGAACAGGCGCTGGAATTCGGCGCGGTTCTCTTTGGCGTTGCGCAGTATGTGCAAGGCCTCGGGCTCTTCCGGCAACAGTGCCGGCAGCAATGCGCGAATCACCGCATCGGCATCGAACTCATCGAAGGCACTGTCGATTTCCAGCCGGGGCACTTCGATGCCGGCCGCTTGCACTTGGGCCAGGGCATGCTGGGCGGTGTCCTGCTGGCGCCGCAACTCGCCGGCCAGGCAGCGATCGAAGCGCAGGCCCAATTGAGCCAGGTGCATGCCGAGTACTTCGGACTGGCGAATGCCGACCGGTGACAGCACATCGTAGTTGTCTGCACCGAAAGAGGCCTGGCCATGTCTAATCAGGTAGATGCTGCCCACGTACGTGTCGTCCCGGTACGTTGAAGGTTTGGCGAGGTTATGGGGATGGCCGGGACCTGTCAATAAAAAACATACGCTTGTTTGAAAAGGTCGTTTGAAAATATTCAACAACCCTTTCGCAACTGGCAGCCGGCAAGGCACGTCGGTATGCTTGAGACATACCCTAGCCCTTTACCCAGAGGGGCGCAAAGCGACTGAGGAGTAGCTGTGGAGTTTCTCGCCGAGTACGCCATCTTTTTGGCCAAAACCGTCACCCTGGTCATCGCCATCCTGGTGGTGCTGGCCACGGCTGCTGCCTTGCGCAGCAAAGGGCGTGGTAAACCGACTGGCCAATTGCAGGTGACCAGGCTCAACGATTTCTACAAGGGACTGCGCGAGCGCCTGGAGTCGAACCTGCTCGACAAGGCCCAGCTCAAGGCCCTGCGCAAGGAGCAGGCCAAGGCCGAGAAGAAGAAAAAGAAAACCCCTGAGGAGAAACCGCGGGTTTTCGTGCTCGACTTCGATGGCGACATCAAGGCTTCGGCCACCGACAGCCTGCGCCATGAGATCACCGCCTTGCTGAGCCTGGCCACGCCCCGGGACGAAGTGGTGCTGCGCCTGGAAAGCGGTGGCGGCATGGTCCACAGCTATGGCCTGGCAGCTTCGCAGCTGGCGCGCATCCGTCAGGCTGGCGTGCCGTTGACCGTGTGCATCGACAAGGTCGCGGCGAGCGGTGGCTACATGATGGCGTGCATCGGCGAGAAGATCATCAGCGCGCCGTTCGCCATACTCGGCTCCATCGGCGTGGTCGCGCAGTTGCCTAACGTCAATCGCCTGCTGAAAAAGCATGACATCGATTTCGAAGTGCTCACCGCGGGTGAATACAAGCGTACCTTGACGGTGTTTGGCGAAAACACCGAGAAGGGCCGGGAAAAGTTCCAGGAAGACCTGGATATCACCCATGAGCTGTTCAAGAACTTCGTGTCCCGCTACCGACCGCAACTGGCGATCAATGAAGTGGCCACCGGTGAAGTCTGGCTGGGTGTTGCGGCGCTGAACAAGCACCTGATCGACGAATTGAAGACCAGTGACGAGTACCTGTGCGAACGCGCCAGGGAGGCCGAGCTGCATCATCTTCACTATGCCGAGCGCAAGAGCCTGCAGGAGCGTGTCGGCCTGGCGGCCAGCAGCTCGATCGAGCGCGTGGTGGTCAATGCCTGGAGCAAGTTGACCCAGCAGCGTTTCTGGTAAATACCCCTAAATATATAGCCCCTCGTGAGGGCGGCATGTTGTTTGGATGACGGTTCCCAAAAGGAATCATCAGGACCAGACGACATGCGAGATATTCACGACGAAACCACTTCGCAAGCACTGCCCACCGCCATCGTGACGGCGGAGGGCGTGCACGACCATTTCATCCGGCAGCACCTGCCCGACTGGTTACGCAACGCCAGCTCCGCGCAACGCCAGCAGCTGCGCGCTGCCATCCTGCGCAGCCAACGCAGCAAGGCTGAAGTACGCAAGACCCTGGCCGGCTGGCAAGGCCTCAAGGCATTCGCCGAGCCCCTGTTGAGCAATGCCCTGCAACGTGAGTTCGGGCAGAGCCCGGACCTTGAACACACCAACTTTGTTCATCTGTTTCGCCGTTCGCGAGCTGGCACCAGCAGTCCGGGCCCTGTTCTCAAAGTCTTGCAGTCAAGCCTGTTACAGGCCGCATTGCAGAACTTCGCGTCCGGTGAAACCTTCGCTGCCGGAACCGGGTTGCGCCAGGGGGACGGTCTCCTGGGCATCGATGCACAAGCCTTTGCCCGGGTTTGCCGGGAGCTGGACCTGGGGCGCCGCTATCAGCAACACCTGACTACAATTTTCGAGCCCGTCTCGCTGCCAGGCGAGGCGCCGGATGCAGCCAGCAGCAATCTGCGAGCCAGTGTAATGATCTGCCAGCGTGATGCCCTGGCGGTGCAAGCTGAGTTGGCGCTTCTTCAGGGGCACATCGGACAGCAAGCCCATGATGCGTTGCTGGCGGGCCTGAACCCGCATCCGGGGCCGGGCTTCAGAGTGTTCAGATTGAGTCTGTGGGGGCTCGCGCTGGATGAAATATTGCTGTTTGAAGTCCAGGGAGCAGATGACGACGGTGTACAGCCTTGCCTGGTGTATATACCCGATGACGTCAACGGTGCATTGCGCCATTACCCTTCGCGCAGAGCGTTCATACAGGCCCTGCGTGGGCGATTGCGCAAGCGTACTTATCAAGCCTGGTTCGGTCGATTTGTGGGGCAGCGCAACCGGGGAGCGTATCTGCAAAAGGTCGAGCAGCTGTTCAACGCGGTGCGTCTGGTATCTGGCCAGTTGGTGCCCGTCGACCCCTCCCATGTACGAATTGACCTCGACGATACTCAGATCGTAGGCAATGTCTTTCGCCATTGTTTCGATCAGCATCTGGCGCGCATCAGGGATGACGCACGGGTGCTGGCGGTTCCCACCGCGGACATCGATGCCAACGAGCGTCTGCAACGTCTGGAGCAATGGCTGGAACTGGGGCTGAATGTGGTCAATACGGCCGCGCTGTTCGTACCCGTGCTGGGGATTGTGATGATGCCGGTGGCCGCGGCGCAGTTGCTTGGGGCGTTTTTCCACGGAGTGGAAAGCTGGGAAGCCGGCGAGACGGACCAGGCGTTGGGCTATTTGATGGGGGTGGCGCAGAACCTTGCCCTGCTTGCCGCCCTCGGTGGCGCCCAGGGTGTTGGCGAGTCTGTGCTGCCGGCCGAAGGCGTGGGTTTTACCGATCACCTGGAGACGGTCAAGCTGCCCAACGGCCAGCGACGTTTATGGAAACCGGACATGACGCCTTACCAGCAGGACGTCGAGCTTGCGCCGTACACAGCCAATGCCCAGGGACAATACGTGGTGGGCAGCAGGCACTACATTCGGCTGCAAGGGAAGGTCTATGAGCAGGTTTACAACACCGGACTCAAGCAATGGCAAATCAGACACCCCAGCGATCCGCAAGCCTACCAGCCGCTACTGGCGCATAACGGTCGTGGCGCCTGGCTCCTGGTCCATGAAAACCCGCTGAGCTGGGACCGACCGACCTTGCTGCGGCGCATCGGCCACTCCGTGGACACCCTGACGGATGCGCAACTGGAGCAGGCCTTCAGGATCAGTGGTATCGATGAGGATGCACTGCGCCAAATGCATGTCGACCATCAACCGGTGCCGCCATTGCTGGCCGAGACGCTGCGGCGATTGGAGACTGGCAAGGCAGTGGACCCGCTCATGACGCAACCACCTGCATCGACCGAGGTGATGGTCCTGGAGCGCGATTTTCCAGGCCTGCCAAGATCCATCTTGCAGTCACTTGTCGAACAGGCCAGCGGCGTCGAACGAGAGCGGATGACCGACAGTGCACGCGTACCGCTGCGACTGGCAGAGGAGGCTCGGGCGTATCTACAGCCATTACGCCTGAATCGTGCTTTTGAGGGCTTGTATGTTGAGGACCTGAACGTGGCAGATAGCGACACGCTGGCGCTGCGCACGCTCGAACAGTTGCCTGGCTGGTCAAAGGATGTGCGTCTTGAAGTGCGCCAGGGCAGTTCCGCAGGACAACTGCTCGATGAGGTTGGCAGCCGTGATGCCGCCATGGTGAGGTACCTGGTCAAGGAGGGTGGGGGGTATCGTGCCTATGACGATAACGGTAATTCACTCAATGGCCTGGCCAGCACGGGCAATAATCTGTTTCCTTCGATTCTGCATGCATTGCCGGATGCCCAACGCCAGGCATTGGGGTATGGGCTCGATGAAAGCCAGAAGCTGCGCCAGGCGGTCGCCGAGCTGGCGGTGAAGGACCGTGGTCGCGCCGCGCGGGCGCTCGGGCAGCGCGCGACAAGGCCCGGGTTTCAGGTCCCGACGCGTTTGGCGGCCGGGCGTTTGGGCTATCCCTTGAGCGGGCGAGGGGCGGTCACCACGCGCGGTGTACTGTTGACCCGGGTCAGCCGACTCTATCCCGGCTTTACGGCAACCCAGGCCGAGGAGTTCCTGTCCACGCTTGGACTGTCAGAGGCGCAGGCAGGTCAGGAGTTGCTCAGGCGTGAGGCTGAGTTCGCAACATTGAGCAGGGATCTGGACGCCTGGGTACAAAGTCCTTCCTGGCACACCACCAGTGAGACCCATGCGTTGAGGGTTTCATCGCAAAGCAAGCGGCAGGTCGCTGACAACATCCTGCGCTGCTGGCAACGGCAAACCGAGCGGCTCCACAGTGGTGATGGTCAGTTCATCGGTTACCAACTCGACCTGTCCTTCCATACCCTGGGGCCACTCCCGGAACTCACGGCGGATCTCAGCCATGTGGCGTCCTTGTCGTTGACCAATATGCGCCTGCTCCGATCGCCGGATGCTTTCCTGAGGCATTTTCCCCGACTGCGCTGGCTCAATATGGCGAACAACAAGTTGACTGAATTCCCGCAAGCCATCAGTGAAATGGCGGGGTTGACCAAATTGTATCTGTCACACAACCAGATTCGCCTGACACCCCAGGGTCTGGAGCAGCTGCGCGGGATGAGCGGCTTGAAGATCCTGGCACTCGATTTCAACCCGCTGGGTGATGTGCCGGACGTCAGCCTGATGACGGACTTGCGCATATTGACACTACGCGCGACCGGGATCGAACGCTGGCCAACCGGCGTTTTCGAACGACCACAGCCGACGTTGTTCACGCAGCTCGATCTGCGTGACAACCGGATTCAAAGCTTGCCGCAAGGCATTCTCAATCCGCTACCCGAGAGCGCCGAGGCCGTCACCCAAGTCAACCGTGTGACCTTCCTGGATGGCAATCCGCTGTCGCCGGAGAGTGTTCAGCAACTGGCTGAGTATCTGCAGCGTGCCGGTATTGCCATGGGTATTATCCAGGCTCGAGCTCCGATCACGGCAGCAGCGCCTGTCACGCTGGTTGCTCGCTGGCTGCGGGACGAATCGGCCGAGCAGATCGAGCTGAAAAGCGTCATATGGGCTGATCTGGTCGCAGAGCCGGGTTCGGCAGACTTCTTCAGGATCCTCGACACGCTGGGCGAAAGCGGAGAGTTCCAGGGCGATGGCTATGCAGACCTGAAATCACGTGTCTGGGGGATGATTGACGAGGTCACCGGCGATACCGAATTACGTGCGATCTTGTTCAAACTGTCGGCGCAGCCGCAAACGTGCGCCGATGGCGCGTCATTGGTATTCAGTCAATTGGAAGTCCGGGTGCTGGTATACAAGGCTACCCTGGCTGCGGGTTCGGCTCAGGAGCAGGCTTTGTTGAGCCTGGCCGCTGGTTTGTATCGACTCGATGAGGTCGAACGTATTGCGCTGGAGGACATTGCTGCGCGCATCAAGGCTATCAACGAAAAAACCCAGCTTTCAGCCCGGCAACGAGAATGGGAAATCGACAGGCTCGATCAGGTGGAGGTGCGACTGGCTTACCGCGTGGGCCTTCGTGAAGCGCTGGACTTGCCGGGGCAGCCATCGGCCGTGCGGTTTACGCGAATTGCAAACGTCAGCCAGGCAATGCTCGATGCCGCGAAGGTAACTGTGCTGGCAAACGAGCAGACCACGGCACAATTTGTATCGATTTGTCAGCGTGATTTTTGGCGTAAATTTCTGAAAAAAACTTACTCCGAACGTTTCGAGCAGGTCACGCAACCCTTCCACGAACGCTTGGCGGAATTGGATGATGTCAGTCAGACGATGACCAGTGAACATTATCTGAAATCGACTGAAGCCTTGGATGCACAGCGCAAGGCTGAAATTCAAACGCTGATTGAAGAGCTTACTCGCAAAGCCATGGACGAGGCTGTGCCGGAGATTGAAATCACGGAACTTTGAGTGTTTGTCGGCAAATGCAAAGGGGAGGCTGATGTGCAAGCCCCGGCTGATCCAGCCGGGGCTTGTGCCTTAGCGGCGACGGAACAGCGGCAGCGGTTCGTCGGTGGCGGCCTGGTAGGTCACCGAGAAGTCCTTGAGGCTCTCAAGCGCTTCGTACGGGTCCTTGTCCGGGCGGATGGCGAAGGCATCGAAACCGCAGCGGTGCAGGTAGAACAACTGGTCGCGCAGCACGTCGCCAATGGCCCGCAGTTCACCCTTGAAGCCATAGCGGTCACGCAGCAGGCGGGCGTTGGAGTAGTTGCGCCCGTCGGTGAAGGCCGGGAAGTTCAGGGCAATGACCTGGAACTCGTTGGCGTCTTCACCGATCTCTTCGGCTTCTTCATCGGCATCCAGCCACACGCCCAGACCGCCGTCGCGGGCCTTGAGCATGCGGCTGTGATCGCGCCACAGCTGCAGCGGGACAATGTAGTCGTCGCAGTTGGTCAACTCGTCGATGTTGAAGTCCTTGGGCAGCAGGTGCCAGGTTTCGTCGACGATTTCGTTGTTCTTAATTATTCGCTGCATAGACGCGCTCCTTGAAAGGGTCGATGCCGATACGTTGGTAAGTGTCGATGAAGCGCTCGTCTTCAGTACGCTGCTCCACATACACGTCGATCAGCTTTTCGATCACGTCGGGCATGGCGTCCTGGGCGAAGGATGGGCCGAGGATCTTGCCCAGGCTGGCGTCGCGGCTGGCGCTGCCACCCAGGGAGACCTGGTAGAACTCTTCGCCTTTCTTGTCCACGCCCAGAATGCCGATGTGGCCCACGTGGTGGTGGCCGCAGGCGTTCATGCAGCCGGAGATGTTCAGGTCCAGCTCGCCGATGTCGAACAGGTAGTCCAGGTCGTCGAAGCGACGCTGGATGGATTCGGCGATCGGGATCGACTTGGCGTTGGCCAGGGAGCAGAAATCACCGCCCGGGCAGCAGATGATGTCGGTCAGCAGGCCGATGTTCGGCGTGGCGAAACCGTTTTCGCGCAGTTCCAGCCACAGGGCGTGCAGCTGGCTTTGCTCGACATCGGCCAGGATGACGTTCTGCTCATGGGAGGTGCGCAGTTGGCCGAAGCTGTAGCGGTCGGCCAGATCGGCGATCGCATCGAGCTGCTTGTCGGTGACATCGCCCGGGGCAACGCCGGTCGGCTTGAGCGACAGGGTCACGGCGGCATAGCCAGGCTTCTTGTGCGCACGCACGTTACGGGTGCGCCAGCGGGCGAAGCCCGGGTGCGCCTGATCGAGCTCGGCCAGCTCCTTGTCGAAGTCGTTCAGGGCCTTGTACTGCGGATCGACGAAATGCTTGGCGACGCGATGCAGTTCAGCCTCGGTCAGCGTCGTGGCACCGCCACGCAGGTGGGCCATTTCGGCCTCGACCTTCTCGGCGAAGACTTCCGGGGTCAGGGCCTTGACCAGGATCTTGATACGCGCCTTGTACTTGTTGTCACGACGGCCGTAGCGGTTGTACACCCGCAGGATGGCATCCAGGTAGCTCAACAGGTCCTGCCACGGCAGGAACTCGTTGATGAATGCACCCACCACCGGGGTACGGCCCAAGCCGCCACCGACCAGGACGCGGAAGCCCAGCTCGCCGGCTTCGTTGCGCACAGGCTCCAGGCCGATGTCGTGCACTTCGATGGCGGCGCGGTCGCTGACCGAACCGTTGATGGCGATCTTGAATTTGCGCGGCAGGTAGGCGAATTCCGGGTGGAAGGTGGTCCACTGACGAACGATTTCGCACCATGGGCGCGGGTCGACCAGCTCGTCGGCGGCAACACCGGCGAACTGATCGGTGGTGACGTTGCGCAGGCAGTTGCCGCTGGTCTGGATCGCGTGCATCTGCACGGTCGCCAGCTCTGCCAGGATGTCCGGGATATCTTCCAGCGCCGGCCAGTTGAACTGTACGTTCTGGCGGGTACTGATGTGGGCATAGCCCTTGTCGTAATCGCGAGCGATCTTGGCCATCATCCGCGTCTGGCGCGAAGTCAGTTGGCCATAAGGCACGGCCACCCGCAGCATCGGGGCAAACCGCTGAATATAGAGGCCATTTTGCAGGCGCAGGGGGCGAAACTCTTCTTCGCTAAGCTCGCCAGCCAGATAGCGGCGGGTCTGATCACGGAACTGCTTGACGCGGTCCTCGATGATCCGCTGATCGTACTCGTCGTATACGTACATATAGGTCCTGTTCTCAGGCTGCTTACAGCTAATCTGCGCGCACGGCCGCGCACTCCCTCGACGGAGCGGGCAGAAGATAACAGCTTGTAGTTATGCGCAAAAGTGATGTTTTAATATATGCAAAGAACTAAAAAGACTAAATGTCTGCCCCAATGCACGGCGGTGCAAAGCATGCCAGCAGTTCGATGGGTGCGTATGGCCGTTTGTCGGCCTCGGTGTGGTAGTAAATATGTAAAGCCTTTGGTCGCTGGTGATCTGGTTTCCTGCGGGTTCTGACCTGTTCGGGAATCTCGCCATGCCCAGTACATCTACCAACGTGAACGGCACTGCGGCCACTCAGTCACCCGCCGCGGGCACTCTCGGTGCGGGGCCGCATGATCGTTTTACCCAGCAGCGTGTGCCGTCGTGGTTGGCGGCCGCCAGTATCGAGCAGCGCCAAACATTGCGCGCAGCCATCGCACGCAGTGAGCGCAGCAAGCGTGAGGTACGCCAGGCGCTGGCCGGCTGGCAAGGGCTCAAGGCATTCGCCGAGCCTCTGTTGGCCGCCGCGCTGCTACGCGAATTCGGCTTCGTCCCCGACCTGGCATCCTCGATCTTTTTCCATGTGATTCGCAGTTCAAGGGCGGCGAGCAGCCGGCCGGGACCTATTCGCAAGGTGGTACGGCAAAGCTTGCTGCAGGCGGCAATGCAGAACTTCGGTGCGGATGAAACCTTCGACCACGGCACGGAGTTGCAGTCCGCCGATGGTCGTTCGATTGCCATTGGCCCCGATGCGTTCGCAAGGCTCTGTCGGGGCCTGGACCTGGGACTGCGCTATCAGGAACACCTGAAGCGGATCTTCGAGCCAGTCTCGCAGCCGGGTGATGGGGTGGATTCAGCCCAATCCAATTTGCGCGCCACCCTGATGCACTGTCAGCGCAATGCGCTGTTGGCCCAGGCCAACCTGGCACTGCTTCGGGGGCACCTTGACCAGAGTGCTCATGACCTGTTGGTGACAGCCCTGCATTTTCGCCCTGCCCAGGGCTTCAAGGCGTACTGGCTGAGCCTGTGGGGCCTGGCGCTCGACGAGGTGCTGCTGTTCGAGCTACCGGCGCCGGATGGCACCGAAGTCCAGCCTTGTCTGCTATACATCCCGGGCGACTCGCAGGGTACGTTCCATCAGTACACCTCGCGCAGTGCAGTCATGGAGGTATTGCGCGAGCGTCTGTGCAAGCGTCGCTATCAGTCGTTTTTCAGCCGTTTCGTTGGTCAGCGCAACCGACCGGCGTACTGGCACGAGGTCGAAAAAAGATTCAATGCCTTGCGCGTGACACATGGGAGCGTGATACAGCCCCTTGATGTCTCCAAAGTACGGCTGAACCTGGAGGCGCACCTGATCAGCGGCAACCTGTTGCGTCGTAATTACGACCGACATGTGTTGCGGATCAAGGACGACGCGCAGGTATTGGCGGTGCCGACCGCGCAGATCGACAGTCAGCAGCGCCTGGAGCGGGTGCAGCACTGGCTGGATATCGGCATGAACGTGCTCAATGCAGCCGCACTGTTCGTACCCACGCTCGGGTTGATCATGCTGCCGGTGGCCGGAGCGCAGTTGCTGGGCGATGTGTTTCATGGCATCGAAGCCTGGGAGGCCGATGAGACCGACCTGGCCCTCGAGTACCTGACGGGGGTGGCCCAGAACCTCACATTGCTGGTTGCACTGGGCGCTGTGCACGCCGAGCCCTCGGTCGTTGCCGCAGGACGCTTCGTCGGTAGGCTGGAAGCGGTGACCTTGCCCGATGGTCAAGTGCGCCTATGGAAGCCTGATCTTTCGTTGTACCGCAGTGATGTCTTGCGAACGCCTGCGCTCAGGCCCAATGCACTGGGCCAATATGAAGTGTCAGGCAAGACCTGCGTATCCATGGATGGCCATTTGTACGAGGCGGCATTCGACAGTCGCTTGAAAAAGTGGCGAATTCAGCACCCCACCGATCCGCAGGCTTACCAGCCGCTGCTGGAGCACAACGGTATGGGCGCCTGGCATTATGTGGGTGAAAAGCCGGCGCAGTGGCCAACGCTCAAACTGATACGGCGCCTGGGATATGGGTTCGACGACCTGCCCGATGACAGCCTGCTGGCGCTTTGGCGGGTCAGTGGCGTCAGCGAGGCGAGTCTGTCGCGCATCCACACCAGCGGTTTGCCCACACCCGCGATTTTGCTTGATGTGCTTGAGGCGTATCGGCCCGGGCAGCCATTACCGCACCTGCAGGCATCATCTCGGCAGGCGCGATTGAGCGGATTGCTGCAGCGTGACTTTCCCGGGTTGACCATCACCGGTGCCAATGAGCTGGTGGACCTCAGTCGATCGTCCGAACGCCTGCGAATGCTCAAGACCGGGCGCATTGCGTTGCGGCTGGGCGAAGGTGCGCGCGCTTACCTGCAACAGTCGCGGTTGAGCCAGGCACTGCTGGGTTTTTACTTCGATGAGCTGGTCAACATCGATACCCTTACCCTGGCCGTGCGCCAGCTCGAACAGCTGCCGGGCGGTACTCGGGATTGGCACATCGATCCGTCGGTCAGTCCGGGCGCGCAACAGCAAGGTCTGTTTTCACGGCTGGTCGAAGCCATGCCGGAGTCCCGGCGACAGTTGCTGAAGCTGGAGGAGGCCGATGCCGCTGCAACCTTGCGTCGGTTGCTCGCCGATAAACTTGTCGCGCGGCGCAGCGATGCCGCGAAGATGCTCGGCATGCAGCCCTTGCGGCCGGTTTTTCGCGCTTTGCAACGGTTGTCCGGTGGACGACTGGGCTACCCGCTGGGCGGTGTGGTCGGCCGGCCGTTGATCGATATGGACCTGCGCCTGCAAGCGTTGTTCCCCAGTTACAGTGTCGCACGGCTTCACGAGTTCAAGGCCGGGTTGAGCCTTGCGCGGATCCCGCTGGCGACCGAGGTCAGTCGTCTTGAGCAGCAGTTGCGCGAACTCAAGGGCAGCCTGTCCGCCTGGGTCGAGCAAAACGGCACGGATGCCGTTGCGCGACGATTGTTGGCCGACAAGCTTGTGGATTGCTGGCAACGAAACCCACTGCCCGGCGCACGGGCCTACGCCTATGAGGGCTATCGCCTGGACATTTCCGAGCTGGAGGTTGGTGCGCTGCCGCCTATTGGTGAAGGTTTCGAACATGTGACTGAACTGGCGCTCCATGACGTTGCTCTGGGTGACGACGGCGAGGCTTTCTTGCGCGGGTTCACAGGCGTTCGGGCACTGGTGCTGAACCAGACCGGCTTGACCACTATTCCCGAGGCAGTGCGCAACATGTCGCAGTTGCGCGAGCTGCTGCTGGCCGATAATCACATCCAGTTGACCACCGGCGCAGTTGCCAGCTTGCGTGACCTGCGCTTTCTGCACACGCTGGACCTGTCCGGAAATGGCCTTTCGGTGACGCTGGAAGTGCTTGAACAACTGGCGCTGCTCAGGCAATTGCGCTCGCTGAACCTGGCCGGCAACGCGAGCCTGTTTCCTGCCGGTGCCTTTGGGCCAATTGCCGAACTGACCCAATTGACCAAGCTCTACCTGTCGGGCAACTGGATCGTTCTGTTGCCAGCGGACGTGCAGGCCCTGGCCAGGTTGACCGAGCTTGAAATCCTCAGCCTGAATGACAATCCCCTGGGGCTGGCACCCGATGTCTCGCAAATGCGTCATCTGGTTCAACTCAGCCTGGAAAACACCGGGCTGACCCAGTGGCCTGCGGGCTTGGCCCATCTGGAAAGTCTCCACGCCGTCAACCTGAGTTTCAATCGGCTCGAGACGGTGCTGCCTGGCATGCAACGCATGTGGCATATCAACCTTGACGGTAACCCGCTTTCGGCTGAAGCGCTGCAGGACTTTGTCGCACGGGGCGGAAACTATCGCGCAGGACGCAGTGGTTCATCGGTTTCAAGCGCCGAGCAGGTTGCAGACATCAGCGAATGGCTGCAGGGCGCCACGGATGAGCAGCGTGAGCGTTGGCAAGAGATGCAGGAGCAGGAGAGCGCACAACCCTTTTTCCGGGTGCTTCAACGTTTGCGGGACACGGCCGAGCATGATCCAGGCTCCCTCGCGTCACGACAGCGGGTCTGGGGCCTGCTCGATGCCGCTGCCGACTCCCATGATTTGCGCGAGCGTCTGTATGCCCTGGCACGAGGGGAGGAGACCTGCGCCGATCGGGCCGCGCTGGTCTTCAGCCAGCTGGAAGTCGAGCGTCGGGTCTACGACCTGCGTCTGGAGGCATTGCCTATCGAGGAGCACAACGAGCGGATGGCCAACCTGGCCAGGCAGCTGTTTCGGCTCGATGAAGTCGACATCGCGGCCAGGCGGATAATCAACCAATGGCGCAGGGCGGCGTCTGGGGACAATGTCGACGACATCGAAGTGCTGCTGGCGTTTCGAATCGGCCTGGCGCGATCACTGGAGTTGCCCGATCAACCGGCCAATGCGCTGTACCTGGACCTGGCCGAGCAGGTAACCCCGGCAATGCTGGATGAAACGGCGCAACTGATCCGCTCAAGGGAGCAAACCACGGCTTTGCCCCAGTGGGGCGTCCAGCAGGACTTCTGGATCGAGTTTCTCAAGTCCCGCTATGCCGCTGATTTCGAGAAGGCGGCACAACCCTGGCATCTTGGTCTGGAATATCTGGACGCCTGCCTGGAGACTGCGAATGTTCTGCCCGCTAACGTTTCGCAGGAGGGCCTGGGCGTAGTGGCCGAGTCTCTGGAAATGCCCTTGGACTCACTTTACGCCAATGGTGCGGTGCAGAAGGTTGCTATCAATGATGACCAGTATCTCAGGGCCATCCATGCGCTCAATCATTCCCAACAGCGAAGTGAGCGCGAATTGATCGGGCGTTTGACGGAGCAGGTATTAAAAGTAACCGTCAATATCCCTGCTTGAGTTATGGACAATGCTGAACTTAACTGCAGAGCGTGACATGTGCATTCCCCAATAAGAAATCACAAGAGGCGATGCAATGGGAAACTCGACCAAGGCAAGGAAAAGCGACAGCACTGTTGATGCATGGGCAATTCTGTTTCTGATCATCCTGGCGGTATCGACTGCGGTGTACTGGGTCAGCCACCAGTAGCGGCTAAAGCATGCGCGCGACAACGGCACCGCCGGCAGGGAGACCTGCGGGCGGTTTGCCGTTCAGGCCACGACCAGATGCAACACCAGCTTCACCACGCCGATCAGTACCAGCACGAACAGCACAGTGAATAGCACACCCAGGGCAATGAAGTGGCCGGGCTTGCCGTGGGTGAAGTCGCGGGCGCGATTCCTGGCGCTTTGCACGCCGAAGGCGGCAGCGATGACGCTGTGCAGCATTTGCCAGAAGGTCGGTGGCTTGTGTTGAGCGGGGTCGTCCATGAGGGGCTCCTGATGGCTGGGGTGATGCCATCAGTGTAGGCCTTTGAAGGGCCTTTGGCCCTTATCGCGGGCAAGCCCGCTCCCACAGGTTTCGCACAACACCTACCCCTGTGGAAGCTGGCTTGCCAGCGATCGACCGCAAAGCAGTCGCAATCAGTTGTCATACCCCAGGTTAGGCGACAACCACCGCTCACTCACCGCCAGATCCTGGTGCTTGCGCCCCGAATAACTCTGCACCTGGTCCTTGTCGATCTTGCCCACGGCAAAGTACTGCGCCTGCGGATGGGCGAAATACCAGCCGCTCACAGCCGCCGCCGGGAACATGGCGTAATGCTCGGTCAGGGTCACGCCGCTCTGGCCATTGTCGTCCAACAATTCGAACAAGGTGCCTTTCTCGGTGTGATCAGGGCACGCCGGGTAACCCGGGGCAGGGCGGATCCCCATGTATTGTTCCTTGATCAGCGCGTCGTTATCCAGTTGCTCATCCTTGGCGTAACCCCAGTGCTCTTTACGCACCTGCTGGTGCAGCCACTCGGCGCAGGCTTCGGCCAGGCGGTCAGCCAGGGCCTTGACCATGATCGAGTTGTAGTCGTCGCCCTTGTCCTGGTAAGCCTTGGCCACTTCCTCGGCGCCGATGCCGGCGGTGGTGATGAAGCCACCGACATAGTCTGTCACGCCACTTTCCCTGGGCGCGACGAAGTCGGCCAGGGAGAAGTTCGGCTTGCCATCGGTCTTGATGGTCTGCTGGCGCAGGTGATGCAGACGCGCCAGGGGCTTGCCGTCATCGCCGTAGACTTCAATGTCGTCGTCCTGCACCTGGTTGGCCGGCCAGAAGCCGAAGGTGGCGCGGGCGCTGATCAGCTTCTCGTCGATCAGCTTGCGCAGAATTTCCTGGGCGTCGGCGTACAGCGCGGTGGCCGCTTCACCGACCACTTCGTCGGTGAGGATGCGCGGGAACTTGCCGGCCAGGTCCCAGGAGATGAAGAACGGCGTCCAGTCGATGTACTCGGCCAGAACGTTCAGGTCGATATTGTCCAGCACCTTGACCCCGGTGAAGGTCGGCTTGACCGGCTGGTAGCTGCTCCAGTCGAAGTTGGCCTTGGCCGCGATGGCTGCCGGGTAGCTCAGGCGCTCGGTGCGGGCGCTGCGGTTGGCGGTGCGTTCGCGCACTTCGATGTATTCCAGGCGGGTCTTCTCGACGAAGGCCGGCTTCAACTCCCTGGACAGCAGTTGCGTGGCCACGCCCACGGCGCGCGAGGCGTCGGTGACATAGATGACGGCGTCATTGCTGTACTTGGGCTCGATCTTCACCGCCGTGTGCGCCTTGGAGGTGGTCGCGCCGCCGATCATCAGCGGCAGGTGGAAGTTCTGGCGCTGCATCTCGCGAGCCACGTGGACCATCTCGTCGAGCGACGGGGTGATCAATCCGGACAGGCCGATGATGTCGCACTTCTGCTCGCGGGCGGTCTGCAGGATCTTCTCCGCCGGGACCATCACGCCCAGGTCGACGATGTCGTAGCCGTTACAGCCCAGGACGACGCCGACGATGTTCTTGCCGATGTCATGCACGTCGCCCTTGACCGTGGCCATGAGGATCTTGCCCTTGGCTTCGGGCTTGTCGCCTTTTTCCGCTTCGATGAACGGGATCAGGTGGGCTACCGCCTGCTTCATCACCCGTGCCGACTTGACCACCTGGGGCAGGAACATCTTGCCGGCGCCGAACAGGTCGCCGACCACGTTCATACCGCTCATCAACGGGCCTTCGATGACTTCGATGGGGCGCGCGCACTGCTGGCGGCACTCTTCGGTGTCTTCGACGATAAAGGCGGTGATGCCCTTGACCAGAGCATGCTCAAGGCGCTTGCCGACCGGCAGCGAGCGCCACTCTTCGTTTTCCACTTCCTTGACCGCGCCGCCACCCTTGTAGTCGTCGGCGATGGCCAGCAGGGCGTCGGTGCCTTCCGGGGTGCGGTTGAGCACCACGTCCTCGACCTTCTCGCGCAGGGTCTGCGGGATCTCGTCGTAGATCTCCAGCTGACCGGCGTTGACGATGCCCATGGTCAGGCCGTTCTGGATCGCGTGGTAGAGGAACACCGAGTGGATCGCTTCGCGCACCGGGTTGTTGCCACGGAAGGAGAACGACACGTTGGACACACCGCCAGAGGACAATGCGTAGGGCAGGTGATCGCGGATGTAGGCGCAGGCTTCTATGAAGTCCACGGCGTAGTTGTTGTGCTCTTCGATACCAGTGGCGACGGCGAAGATGTTCGGGTCGAAGATGATGTCTTCCGGCGGGAAGCCCACTTCATTGACCAGGATGTCGTAGCTGCGCTGGCAGATCTCGCGCTTGCGTGCGGCGGTGTCGGCCTGGCCGACTTCGTCGAAGGCCATCACCACCACGGCGGCGCCGTAGCGCTTGCACAGCTTGGCGTGATGCTTGAAGGCCTCGACGCCTTCCTTCATCGAGATCGAGTTGACGATGCCCTTGCCCTGGATGCATTTGAGGCCCGCTTCGATCACCTCCCACTTGGAGGAGTCGATCATGATCGGCACGCGCGAAATGTCCGGCTCACCGGCGATCAGGTTGAGGAACTTGACCATGGCCGCCTGGGAATCGAGCATCCCTTCGTCCATGTTGATGTCGATCACCTGGGCACCGGCCTCGACCTGCTGCAGGGCGACTTCCAGGGCCTCGGTGTAGTTTTCTTCGCGGATCAGCCGGGCGAACTTGGCGGAACCGGTGATGTTGGTGCGCTCGCCGACGTTGACGAACAGCGAGTTGCGATCGATGGTGAACGGCTCAAGGCCGGACAGGCGACAGGCTTTCGGAATGTCCGGGATGACCCGCGGCGGGTACTTGGCCACCGCTTCGGCAATGGCCTGGATATGGCCCGGGGTGGTACCGCAGCAACCGCCGATGATGTTGAGGAAGCCGCTGGCGGCGAACTCTTCGACCACCACGGCCATCTCCGCCGGGGTCTCGTCGTACTCGCCGAAGGCGTTCGGCAGGCCGGCGTTGGGGTGCGCCGAAACATGGGTGCCGGCCTTGGTCGACAGCTCTTCCAGGTAGGGGCGCAGGTCCTTGGCGCCGAGGGCACAGTTCAGGCCCACCGAGATCGGGTTGGCATGGCGCACCGAGTTCCAGAACGCTTCGGTGGTCTGCCCGGACAGGGTCCGGCCGGAGGCGTCGGTGATGGTGCCGGAGATCATGATCGGCAGTTCGACGCCGTCTTCCTCGAACACCTGCTGCACGGCGAAGATCGCTGCCTTGGCGTTGAGGGTGTCGAAGATGGTCTCGATCAGGATCAGGTCGGCACCGCCCTCGATCAGGCCACGGGTGGCCTCGACGTAGTTTTCCACCAGCAGGTCGAAGGTGACGTTGCGGTAGCCCGGGTCGTTGACGTCCGGGGAGATCGAGCAGGTGCGGCTGGTCGGGCCCAGTACGCCGGCAACGAAGCGCGGCTTGTCGGGGGTTTCCAGGGTCTTGGCGTCGCACACCTGGCGGGCGATGCGTGCACCTTCCACGTTCAGCTCATAGACCAGCGCTTCCATGCCGTAGTCGGCCTGGGAAATCTGGGTGGCGTTGAAGGTGTTGGTTTCGAGAATGTCGGCGCCGGCGTCCAGGTAGGCTTTCTCGATGGCCGCGATGACGTCCGGGCGCGACAGCAGCAACAGGTCGTTGTTGCCCTTGACGTCGCTCGGCCAGTCGGCGAAACGCGTGCCACGATAGTCGTGTTCCTCCAGGCGGTAGCTTTGGATCATAGTACCCATGCCGCCATCGAGTATCAGAATGCGCTCTTTGAGGGCTTGCTGAAGTGCTTGGAGACGAGCGCTGCGGTCAGACATAGGACTACCTGATAGGGCGAATGCAAAAGATGCCGAATCATAACAAACCTGCGCGGTATTTAAGCATGCATACCCTTTTCATGAATTTCGCTCAAGTTGAAGGGTGTCGCCCACGGGTAGAATCGTCGAGCTTTTAAATTTCAGGACACCGGCACATGCTCCATCGCTTCCTTGCCAGCGCCTTCGCACTGCTTGTTTGCAGTTCGGCGCTTGGGCAAGCCCCTCTTGCAAGTCCCGCTATTTCCTATACCCGGGATATTCAACCGATCCTGACGGAGAAGTGCGTAGCCTGCCATGCCTGCAACGACGCCGCCTGCCAGCTCAACCTGGGCAGCGGCGAAGGCGCGGCGCGAGGTGCTTCGAAAATCCCGGTGTATGACGGCGGTCGCAGTGTGGCCGAGGCGCCGACCCGGTTGTTCTACGACGCCCACGGCAGCGCCGCCTGGCGTCAAAAGGGTTTCTACTCGGTGCTCGACGCCCAAGGCAGCCAGGCGGCCCTGATGGCGCGCATGCTCGAGCTGGGCCATACCACCCCCGTGCAACCCAATGCCAAGCTGCCCGAAGAGATCGTGCTGGGGCTGAACCGCAACAATACCTGCCCGCTACCGGTTGAGTTCGAGGGGTATGCCAGGTCGCATCCCAAAGAGGGCATGCCCCTGGCCGTCACCGGCCTGACCGATGGCCAGTATCAGACCCTGCAACGTTGGCTGGCCGCCGGTGCTCCGGTCGATCAGAACGCCATCATGCCCAGCGCCAAAGAGGCCGCGCAGATCAGCGAGTGGGAAGCCTTGTTCAATCGCCCGGGCTCCACCGAGGCGCTGGTGGCGCGCTGGTTGTACGAGCATCTGTTCCTGGCGCACATCTATTTCAGCGGGGGAGAGCCGGGGCACTACTTCCAGTGGGTTCGCTCGCGCACGCCCAGCGGCCAGCCGATCGACCTGATCGCCAGCCGCCGGCCCAATGACGAGCCGGGCACGGTGTTCTATTACCGCTTGATGCCGGTGCAGGGCGTGATCGTGCACAAGACCCACATCACGTACCCCATGGGGCCGAACAAGCTCAAGCGCGTGGAGCAACTGTTCTATAGCGGCAACTGGCATGCCAGCGCATTGCCGGGGTACGGTCCGCGCCATCGGGCTAACCCGTTCGAAACCTTCGAGGCGATTCCGGCGGTTGCGCGATACCAGTTCATGCTCGATAACGCCGAGTATTTCGTGCGCACCTTCATTCGCGGGCCGGTGTGTCGTGGCCAGATTGCCACCGATGTCATCCGCGACAACTTCTGGGCGCTGTTCCAGGAACCGGCCCATGATCGCTACATCACCGATGCCCACTACCGGGGCCAGGCCACGCCATTGCTGGCCATGCCCGGGCAGATCGATAATGTCGGCAGCGTACTGACCCTGTGGCATGAGTACCGCGACAAGCGCAACGACTATGAAATCCTGCGCCGCGAAGCTTATGCCCAGATGCCGCCGCCGAGCTGGTCGGCCCTCTGGGCCGGCAACGACAACGCCTTGCTGACGATCTTCCGGCATTTTGACAGTGCATCGGTGAGCAAGGGGCTGGTGGGCGACGTGCCGAAGACGATGTGGCTGTTCGACTACCCGTTGTTCGAGCGCACCTATTATCAGTTGGCCGTCAACTTCGACGTGTTCGGCAACGTCTCGCACCAGGCACAGACGCGCTTGTATTTCGACCTGATCCGCAATGGCGCCGAGGTCAACTTCCTGCGCCTGATGCCGGCCGATCAGCGCAGCCGGATCCTCGGCGACTGGTATCAGAACAGCGGCAAGATCAAGATGTGGATGGACTATGAAAGCATCGATACCGACACGCCCACTGGCCTGAAGCTCGACCCGAACGACCCCAAGCGCGATTTCGCGCTCAAACTCATCGAGCGTGCCGGCACCCTCAACGCCAGGCCCGACCCGATCAACCGCTGCCAGGGGGCTTATTGCTCGCGGCCCGGTATTGGCGAGGAGTTCCGGGATGTGGAGCAGGCGCTCAGCCGCCTGGCTTCACGCCCGGCTGCCGGACTCAAGGTCATCGACCAATTGCCGGAGGCAAACATGCTGCGCATCGAAGGCAGTAACGGCAAGCGCGTGGTCTACAGCTTGCTGCGCAACCGGGCCCACAGTAACGTGGCATTCATGCTCGGTGAGGCCTATCGCTATCAGCCGGGGCTCGATACCTTGACCATTTACCCCGGGGTGATGAGCAGCTATCCGAATTTCATGTTCAATATCCCTGCCAGCGATGTGCCGGAGTTCGTCGAGGACATGGAACTGGCCAAGACCCCGGAAAACTTCGAGCGCATCGTCATGCGCTGGGGCGTGCGTCGCAGTCATCCGCAGTTCTGGCAGTATTTCCATGACTTGAACAGCTACATTCGTGAAACCGAGCCGGTGGAGGCGGGCGTGCTGGACATGAATCGCTATGAAAACCTTTGACTCCAACTCGTTCCCACGCTCTGCGTGGGAATGCTTTACCAGACGCTCCAGCGTCGACGCAGAGCGTCTCAGGATGCATTCCCACGCAGAGCGTGGGAACGAGGAGCGGTCTGTCAATATCCCGACAAAAACACTAGGACTTTTTCGAGCGCCCCGTTTGGCGTAAACTGCCCGCAAGTCTGTGAGGAACTTCCATGAGCGCCATTACTATTACCGACGCCGCGCACGATTATCTGGCTGATCTGCTCTCCAAGCAGAACACCCCGGGCATTGGCATACGCGTATTCATCACCCAGCCTGGCACCCAGTATGCCGAGACCTGCATTGCCTACTGCAAGCCGGGCGAAGAAAAGCCCGAAGACACCGCGCTGGGGCTGAAAAGCTTCACCGCCTGGATCGACGGCGTCAGCGAAGCGTTTCTCGAAGACGCGGTCGTCGACTACGCCACCGATCGTATGGGTGGGCAACTGACCATCAAGGCACCGAATGCAAAAGTGCCGATGGTCAATGCCGACAGCCCGATCAACGAGCGCATCAATTACTACCTGCAAACCGAGATCAACCCGGGGCTGGCCAGCCACGGCGGTCAGGTGAGCCTGATCGAAGTGGTCGAAGACGGCATTGCCGTATTGCAGTTCGGCGGTGGTTGCCAGGGCTGCGGCCAGGCCGACGTGACCCTGAAGGAAGGCATCGAGCGCACCTTGCTCGAACGCATCCCCGAGCTCAAGGGCGTGCGTGACGTGACCGACCACTCGCAGAAAGAAAACGCCTATTACTAAGGCGTTCGCTGCAGATAGAAAAAACGGCGCCCCGTGAGCGCCGTTTTTTTATCCTGAGCTTATTTTTACGAACTCAGGCCGAGGTCCGGGCGCAGCCTTGTGCCTTGACGATGCGCAGGGTCGAAGCCGGATTTTTCAGCAATGCAGTGCCGACCCGCGGTGGTCGGGGCATCAATTCCCCCGCACAATTCGGACAGCGGCCAACCAGCCAGTTCTCGCTGCACTCACGGCAAAAGGTGCATTCGTACGAACAGATAAAAGCATCCTGACTGTCACCCGGCAGATCCGCGCCGCAGCATTCGCAAAATGGGCGTAGTTCGAGCATGGTCTTCTCCTTCATTGCAGCGATGAGTGGCTGCCGAAGCGTTCGGCATAGGCTTGCGGGCTGACGCCCAGGTTTTTCTGGAAGGTGCGCCGCAGGTTTTCCGGGTGGCCGAAACCACACTGCCGGGCGATGCGCCCGATGGAGGCCTGGCCGCTTTGCAGCAGCGCCCGAGCGGCTTCCAGGCGCACGCGTTCGATATGCCGGCCGGGCGTGACGCCCACTTCGCTGAGGAACACCCGATATAAGGTACGCGGCGCCATCCCGGCCTGGGTGGCGAGGGTCTCCAGTGTCAGGCTTTCATGCAGGTGCGCGGGAATCCATTCCAGCAGGTTGCTCAGGCGTGGCGCACGGCTGGCCTGGGGTGCCAGGCAGGCACTGAACTGGGTCTGGCCGCCCGGGCGCTTGAGGAACATGACCAGGCGGCGGGCCACGGCCAGGGCCAGCTCACGGCCAAGGTCGGCCTCGACCAGAGCCAGGGCCAGGTCGATGCCGGCGGTCACCCCCGCCGAAGTGAAAAGATGAGCATTGCCGTTGCGGTTATCGGGGTCATAGGTATGCAAACGATCTGGTTGCACGTCGATGGCGCTGTAACGGCTCAAGGCTTCGATGTCGTCCCAGTGCGTGGTGGCGATCAGGCCGTCGAGCAAGCCGGCGCTGGCCAGGATCAGGGCGCCGGAACAGACCGAGCCGAGGCGGCGGATGCGTGGCTGGCTGGCCTGCAGCCATGTACGCAGGGCAATGTTTTCGCATTGGGCGTGCATGTTGCTGCCGCCGGGAATCAGCAGGGTATCGAGTTGCCCGGGGTCGATATCACGCCAGGCCTGATCGGCATGCAGGCGCAACCCTGCGGAAGTTGCCACGGGGCCTGCGCTGTCGGCCAGAATCAGCAGTTCATAGGCCGCCGGTTGGCCGATTCGCGACAGTTCCACATTGGCGCTGGCAAAGACCTGCATGGGCCCGGTTACATCCAGGCTCATCACGTCGGGGAAGATCAGGCAGGCAATGCGCCGAAGGGAGTGCATAGACACCTCAAGGTCGTTGAAGTGTCAGTGTGCGTTTTCAGCGTTATGGCGGCAATGACAATAACCCCACAGATCCTGCCACTCAGGGGCGATACAAGTGGGCGTGGCTGGCGCGGTACAGGGCCGACTCGGAGAACGTGTCATTGGCCAGCACCCGGCCGACCAGAATCAGTGCCGTGCGGCGAAAGCCCTTGCCCTGCACCTTGTCGAGAATGTCGTCGAGGGTCCCGGTGACCCAGTCCTGGTCCGGCCAGGTGGCGCGGTGGACCACGGCGATCGGGCAGTCGCCGCCATAGTGCGGGCGCAGTTCCTCGAGGATTTTCTCGAGGTGCTGGACGCCCAGGTGGATGGCCATGGTCGAGCCATGCCGGGCCAGGCTGGCCAGTTCCTCGCCTCTGGGCATTGGCGACTTGTCGGCATAACGGGTCAGGATCACGCTCTGGGAGATCGCCGGTAGCGTCAACTCGACGCCCAGCAGGGCGGCACTGGCTGCCGTGGCGGTTACGCCGGGGATGATCTGGTAAGGAATATCCAGCTCGCGCAAATAGCGGATCTGTTCGCCGATGGCGCCGTACAGGCTCGGGTCGCCGGAGTGCACGCGTGCCACGTCCTGGCCTTTTGCGTGGGCGGCCTCGATGATTTCGATGATCTGCTGCAAGTGCAATTCGGCGCTGTTGACCAGCACCTTGGCGCAATGGCCTTCAAGCACGGCCGCCGGTACCAGGGAGCCGGCGTAAATGATCACCGGGCAAGTGCGAATCAACCGTTGGCCCTTGACCGTGATCAACTCGGGGTCACCGGGGCCAGCGCCGATAAAGAAGACCGTCATGGAAGGTTCCTGAAAAAAGTCTGGAGACGCGTTGTGCTTGAATAAAATTCAAGTAGCCAGCGCAGGGCAGGGGCGGATTATCGAATATTTTGCCCTGGGGTGGCCAATGCCAGGGTGGCATGTGCGGATGTGCGGCGTGGTGCCGTCAGCTCGGCGGGGGGACCACCGAGCTGTTCGGCCAGCGCCAGCGCGGCGCTTTCCGCGACGCCGAAGCACCCGGTATGGCGATGGGCGAGGGCGGAGCGGTGGCTGAGTCGGGGTTCGAAGCGGGCCAGTTCGGCGGCGCTGAAAAACACCAGGGGCACATGGAGTTGTGCCGCCAATTCCTGCAATCCGGGCTCATTGCGTTTGAGCTCGATGCTGGCAAGCCCCGTCAGCGCCGAACGCGGCAGGTGGTGTTCCTGCAGCGTCCGGTCGAGCAGGGCGCCCAGCTCGCTGGCGGGGCAACCCTGTTGACAGCCGAAACCGGCCACGACGGCCTTGTGCATCAGGCCTGGCTTTTACGGCGGAACAACCAGGCGCTGATCAGGCCCAGGGCAACCCAGAACAAGGCATTGGTCACCAACGAAGCGATCTTGAACTGGGATTCCAGTGCTTCAGGCGCCAGACTTTCATGCACTTCGGGCTGTGGTGCGCCGATGACGTGTGGCACCACCAGGATGGCTGCACCCAGAACCTTCAGCAGCCCGTTCTTGCCGAACACGATCAGTGCCAGGCCCACGGCAGTGGAGGCGGCGGTACCGACCCACCAGGTTTGACGTTGCGCCAGGTCTGCGGCGGCGGTGCCCGGCAGCTCCGGTGGCAGGCCCAGGGTCGGCGCCAGGCAGAACACGGCAAAGCCGGCCAACCCCCACAACACGCCTTCGGAAGTGCGGCCCGGTGCGCGCAGGGTATAGAGCGCGGCCAGCATCAGGGCAAAGCCGACGGCGACCACCAGGTTGCCACCGGTGGTGGACAGCACGCGCTGCCAACCGTCTTCCGGCGACCAGGCTTCGGCGTCGTGGGTGTGGCCGGCAGCGCCGTCGGCATGTTCGTGGGTTTCGACAGCGGGCGCCACATGTTCATAGGTTTCCGCTTCGAGAATCAGCGGGGCGACCCAGAAGCTTTGCAGCAGGGTCAGAAACAGGGCCGCGAGCAGGCCGGTGAAGCCGGCGGTACGGGCGATGCGCTTGATCATGTCGGTTCTCAATGGCACGGGAAGGCTGAGCTGTGACGGGTGTCATGCGCGGCGTTGTGGACGGCTTCGATGTGCGAGAACCCGGCGAAGTAGACCAGGCAGGCGCCGAGGATGGCGGCGCTGATGGCGACGACCAGGCGTTGGGTCTGGGTGGATGTGACGACGCTTGAGTGGCTGGCGGTAGTGATCGGCATGGCGCTTCCCTCTGTGGTAATCGAGGCAGGCATGCGCGAAGAACCCCTGCGTGCAAGCACGCAAGGGTATCAACAGCGCCCGCCCACCGCGGGTTTGTCAGGTCTGTCTTGGGCCGGTCTCCGGGCTTGCGAGGGGCTTGTGCGATGCTCAAGCCTGCAAGAATCGCCTTCCCATGCCGGACTGCTGGCACAGTGGATCTGATTCTTCTCTCGCTTACCGTTGCGGGGGCAGCGCCGGACTTGTCAGGGAGTGTAGTAGCTCCTGACGCACCGGTTTCCCGTTTCACCCTGTGAAGGGCACCCAAACGAATCTGCGTAGGAGAGCATGGGGGGGTAGTGGTCGTCAAATGGCTTTGGGGTTTGTGGGCATATCCGGAATAGGTGTTGTCTGGGCTTATGGTTCCGCCCTTACGGCGGGGCACTTTTTTCAGGCGAAAAAAAAGTAACCAAAAATTCTCGCCCCGCCGTTGGCCCCTCGCTGCGCTACGGGTCCCCTCCTTACGGCGCTGTTACGCAGGCTCGCGGCCCAGGGGTGCTGCGCAACCCCACAGCCCGCCACCCCCGCCGCGCCCCGGGGGGCGGCGCACCCCCCCCTTCCCCCCGCCCCCCCCCGGCCCCCCCGCCGGGGCGGGGGGGG
>NZ_VXCP01000027.1 GCF_011355085.1 Pseudomonas akapageensis
ACCCACGGGCGCTTTATTCAAACGATGGCGACCGCTGTGCGGTCGAATCACGGGCAATCGGAATGCCGCCCCACCCACGCCTACGGGGCGGGTGGGAGTGGGCAGCTGGCAATTTTTCCACCCGCCATCACCACCGCCGCAAAAACTCCGCCACCGCCTTCTCCAACCACCCCGCCGCCCGCATCTTCAACTCCTTGTTCCCGCACCTCGGGCACTGCTCAAACCACTCCCCCGGCCGCAGTGCATCACTCATAGGCACCACGGTCTTCTTCCAACCACACTTGTCACACACAACGGTAAAAGGCCTCGGTGGAATCGGCATTACTGTTCTCCTTTACTCATCTCAATGACCGGGATACGCCCGCTCGATCTGTTCATCAAACTCCCCACCCACCCCGCAATACTCACGGGGAACACGCTCGATGTCCTCGGCGATTTGCTCGATCACCTCGCGCAGTTCCAGCTGCGCGAACCAGCGCGCCGGGATGGCGGCGGCGCCGTATTGCGCGCCGAGCAGGTGGCCGGTGATCAGGCCGGTGCTCCTGCTGTCGCCGCCGTGGTTTACGGCGGTGATGACGCCGCTTTCCAATGAGTCGGCGAACAACGCGCACCACAGCCCGATGGCCAGGGCTTCTTCGGCGATCCAGCCGCCGCCGAGCTCGGCGATGCGTTGTGGGGTGGGTTGGTAGCCTTCGTAGAAGTAGAACAGCACGCGCTCGATGAGGCTGCGGGTTTGTTCCATGCCGGGCTTTTGTCCTTGTTTGGCCAGGCTTTCGCTGATGGCGTGTTCGAGGCTGTCTTGCCAGTCGACCAGGCGCTGGAGGATGTCGGCGAACAGGCCGGCGGCCAGGTAGCCCGTCGGGTGCCCATGGGTCAGGCGGCCGGATTGGACGGCGTAGTCGAAAGCGTTGGCGAAGAATGCGCAGGGCGCGGCGCGTACCAGGGCGCCACAGCCCTTGCTGTTGTTTTCGGCGACGGCACCCAGTCGTGGGCTGGCCTTCAGTGCCGTGAGGCAGGTGGTGCCCGGGGCGCGGCGTGACCACAGGGCCGGTTGCTCGATCAGCCAGCCATCCTGGCTGACGGCTATCGGCGCGGGGTAATCCTGGGTCAGCAGCCAGCGCAGCAGGGCATGGTGGATGACGCTGGGAACATGGCAATCCCCGCCCGCGCTGCCTCGCACAAAGGCCCGCAGCAGGCCTTCGGCAGTGAAGAGCATCATCTGGGTGTCATCGGTGATGGCGCCGGTAACGCCGTACGCCGGGGCGAAGTCGACAATGCCGTGGCGGCCGTACTTGGCCTCGATCACCGGCCATTCCAGAAACTCCACCGGTGCACCGAGCGCATCGCCGACGGCACCACCGAGCAGGCAACCCTTGATCCGTTCCAGTCTGTTCATGTCCTTTCCTTTCACGCTGTGGGTACCGAGGCCTGCAACACCGTCAGTTTTTCCTTCAACTCCTCGACCTGGGCTTTTTCTGCCCGCAAGGCCGAGCGCAGTTCGCGGTTTTCCGTTTCCCAGATGCGCGCCCAGCGGGTGAAATCCCGTGCGCCCAGCAGCAATTGCCAGATGTCACGCAAGCGCAGGTACTGCAGCAACAGCACCAGCAGAATGAGCGCGAGCACCAGCGATGCACCTGTCGAAACCGCGTCCAAAGTTGTCATGTCCACTTCCTTCCATGAGTTCGATTAATCTCGAAGACAGTCACACGATATGTCGTGTTTGGCGACAGGTCTAGAATGTAGACTTATACAGGTAAAGAAATCAAGCATATGAAAGCGCATGAAAAATCTGCGGGGAGTCGACACGCCTTGGCAAAAATAGCTTTTTGCCATCGCTTGAGAGAGGGCCAACGCCAGACAGGAAAGCCTGATCGAAGCGGGATCACACATGCCCGCGTCGGCTGCACCAGGCAAGGGTTTGAACCGCGCCTCCGGCAACATGAGTCCTTAAACTTTACACATGGAAGCTGCTATGGAAGGCGCCGTCTCGAAGGTCTTATGAAAACTTGACGATATGTCGCCTGCAACGACAGGACTTTATTGTAGAGTGGTGCCGTTAAAGCAGCCGCACACAGGGAGGGGGAATGAAACGCAAGCAAACCATCGAGCAGGTACGCTGGGATCTGGCACTGCGCTACAGGCTGATCGAGACCGTCGCCTGGTGGGAAGGCCGGCTGACCACAGGGCATTTGATTCAGAGTTTCGGTATCAGCCGCCAGCAGGCGTCCAAGGACATCAATACCTACATCACCGACCATGCGCCGAAAAACCTGGCCTATGACAAGCAGCTCAAGGGCTATGTCCCCAGCAAGCATTTCAAGCCCAAGTTCATTGACGACAGCGCCAGCGCCTATCTGCACCTGCTTTACCAGAACAACGAACGTGCTCCGCACATAGACGGGCTGGCCCTGGCGTATGCCCATACCAAGGTGCTGGAAGTACCGGACCGGCCGATTCACCCCGAGATTCTGCGCCCACTGCTCAAGGCCTGTCGCGACGGCCTGCGCCTGGAAACCGAGTACGTGTCGCTCAATACGCCGAACGTGGAAATTCGCCTCATAGCGCCGCACACGCTGGTCTACACCGGCATGCGCTGGCATGTGCGGGCGTACTGCGAAAAGAACGGCCAGTACCGGGACTTTGTGCTCAGCCGTCTGCGCGGTCGGCCGGATTTGCTCGACGCATCGCAGAACACCCGTGAGCTGGATGAAGACTGGAATACCGAGATACCGGTCATTATCGCGCCCGATGAGCGATTGAGCGCAGCGCAGAAGGCGATCATTGAAACCGACTTCGGCATGGTTGATGGCCAGCTAGTGGTGCCCAGCCGCAGGGCGTTGGTGAAGTATGTATTGCAGCGTTATCAGATCGACCACAGAAACCTGGACCCCACCCCTGAGGCGCAGCAGATTGTGGTGACGAACCTCAGGGAATTGAGGCCGTGGCTGTATGAGTGATTAGTTGGCAAGTCGGTTGATTACCTGGGTCCAGGTAATCAACCTCTCCTTCCCTGCCAATAGCGCAGTGAAGGCTTAACGAACTTTGTGTCTGGGCAACATTTCCTTCAGCCCGGCGCTCATCTTCCTTTGAATCGCTACGCGCCTGACTTCATCACACGACACATTCTGACTACCCTTGCCCCCATCCTGTCCTCTCCCAAGCGTCAGGACACCCCATATGCCAACCCGACTCACCCCTTTCGCCCACGACAGCCTGCGTGCCGCCGACACCTGCGTACTCTCGCTGAAGTGGAGTTTCCAACTGATGTTGGACCTTGGTGGCCACCGCACCTTCATCGGCCGCCACGGATTCAACGATGACGAACTGGCTCGGGAACTGGGGCTGGCGAAGTGGGTAGATGGCAATGAATACGACGCGGTACAGGCGCTCAAGGCATTGCGCCAGGGTGCGCGCGCATTCAAGGTCGACTATCCCGATGCGCCTTACCCTGACCGTTTGGCAAAGAACCTCCAGGCGTTGGGCACCCTGCTGGAGTTGAGCGAAGCTGAATTGCGGGTGTTGGGCTTTTGCGTGCTGATGCACAACGATCCAGTGCTCAGCGATGCCACCGACCAGTTGGGCATGTTGGGCTACAACCGCGCACTCAAATCATTGTCGGTGTTGTTGGGCTTGCCGCTGACGGAGGTCAGAATCTGCCTGGGGCGCGACAGCCAGTTGGTGCGCGCCGGGTTGTTGGATCTGGGAACTGGCCATCGCCCGTCCTCCATGATGCTCAGTACGATGCTGTCTGTGAGTAACCAGGAGCTGCCCGGGCTGTTGCGTTTCAGCCAAGGTTCGCCGCTTGAGTTGTTTGCCTATGCATTTCGCTTGAGCCCGCCAGGCACGCTGGGTCGCGAGCACTACGGCCACGTGAAGCAACCGCTCGATATCGCCGAACGGTACCTGGCCAAGGCGTTGGCGCAGGGGCGCAACGGGGTGAACATCCTGCTCTACGGACCGCCGGGAACCGGCAAGACCCAGCTGAGCCGCTTTATCGCCAAGAGTCTGAACAGTGCGCTTTACGAGGTGGCGTGCACCAATAGTTATGGCGACCCACTTCACCCACAGCAGCGATTGTGTTCACTGCGTGCGGCCAACAGCGTGTTGCACGCGCAGCGGGCCCTGCTGGTACTGGACGAGATCGAGGATATCTTCCAAACCGCCACCTTCGATATCAGCAGCCGCTCCCAAAAGGCCTGGATCAATCGCATGCTGGAGGAGAACGCACTGCCGTGCTTCTGGCTGAGTAATAGCATCGAGGCGATCGACGCTGCACATATCCGCCGCTTCGATCTGGTGATCGAGGCGCCTAACCCACCGTTGGCGCAGCGCGAGCGACTGTTGCGCGACTGTGGTGCCGGCAAGCTGGGCGATGAGTTGGTCGAGCATCTGTCGGCTCATGGGCAAGTCACCCCGGCGGTGCTGGAGCGTGCAGTGCGAGTGGGACGCAATGTATCGCAGCGCGCGGGCAAGGCCTTGGACGGCACCATCCGCTGCATCGTCGACGCCACCCTGAAGGCCCAAGGTTTCGCCAAGTTGCCGCACAACGACGCCAATGGCTTGCCAAGCTTCTATTCGCCGGAATGGATCAACGCCGACCTGCCACTCGCCGGTCTGGTCGAGGGGCTGCGCGCCCATCCCCAGGCACGACTTTGTTTCTACGGCCCGCCTGGCACCGGCAAAACCGCGTTCGGGCGCTGGCTGGCCCAGGAGTTGGATAAGCCGCTGATGGTCAAACGAGTGTCCGACCTGGTCTCGCCCTACGTGGGCATGACCGAGCAGAACCTGGCTGGCGCCTTCGAACGCGCCCAGCAGGAAGACGCAGTGCTGCTGCTCGATGAGGTCGACAGTTTTCTGCAGGACCGCGGCAAGGCGCGGCAGAGCTGGGAGGTGACCACAGTGAACGAGATGCTCACGCAGATGGAGGGCTACAGCGGGCTATTCATTGCGTCCACCAACTTGATTTGCGACCTGGATGAGGCTTCACTGCGCCGCTTCGATTTGAAGGTGCATTTTGGCTATCTGACGCAGGCCCAGTCGCTGGCGTTGTTCGCTGCGCATCTGAACGTGCTGGGGCTCAAGGATCCGAAACAGGCCGCTGGGCAGCGGCTACAGGGTGAGGGGCGTCTGACTCCGGGTGACTTTGCGGCAGTGGCGCGGCGCGGGCGCTTCAAGCCGTTCGCAAGTGCTGACGAGTTGGCTGCTGCATTGTTGGCGGAGTGTCGGCTGAAGTCTGCGGGGCTGCAGCGTCCTATTGGGTTCATCCACTGAGCGGGATGAATGCGACAACTTGCGAGAAGCCGATAGCGACTCGCCTTGCTCGCTATCCAAAGGCTTGCTCCACCAGCCGCGGCAGAACCTCTGCTGCCTTGCCGACCAGGTTGAACTCACGCTCCCCCACTACCGCCTCCGGCTGCACATTGATGTGCACCACCCGCGACCCATGTTGCAGGGCGATCTGCGGAATCTCGGCCGCTGGCTGTACCAGCCCCGAAGTGCCCACCGACAGCAACAAATCACAATCCCTTGCTGCTGCCACCGCGGTGCGCCACACGTCATCCGGTAGCGATTCGCCAAACCAGACGACGCCCGGCCGCACTTTGCCGTTGCAATGCAGGCAGCGGGGCGGTTCGATGCTGCGCCCCTCCTCTGGCTCATCGAGTTGATCACCTTTGAACTCATAGGGCCGCGCGCAGGCGAAGCAGCGCGGCGAGCCAAGGCTGCCGTGCAAATGCAATACATCAGGGCAGCCGGCGCGCTCTAGCAAGTCATCGACGTTTTGGGTGACAACGGTAAGCTTGGGAACTCGCGTAGCCAGTTTGGCTATCGCCAGGTGCGCGGCGTTCGGTTGTGCCGCCAACACCTTGGCACGCCGCCATTCGTACCAGCCCCACACCAGGGCAGGATTATTGCGAAAGGCTTGTGCAGTGGCCAGGGCGACAGGGTCAAAGCGTTCCCACAGCCCGGTCAAGGCATCGCGGAACGTGGGGATGCCACTTTCCGCGGAAATACCGGCGCCTGAGAAAACAACAATGCTGGAAGCATCGCGCAACTGTTGAGCCTGGAACTCCACTCTGACCTCCTATGCTCTACCGCCGACCGAGCCGCAGCAGATTTCGGTGGACTATTGGTTGACTGTCGCCATCGGCTAACGGACGTCATAGCCAATCATGAACAATGCCCGCTCCAGCTTCAGCAGGGTCACTACCCGCCCTTGAGCAGCAAGCACCGAGCGCACCTCTTGCAGAATACGGTTGGTAATACGGACAAGACCGGCCCAATACTCGGTTTGGTTCGCTGCCAAGGTGCTGGCTTTATAAAGCGAAACAAATTCGAACTTATCACGCGAGGGATCACGCGTTTCCGTCTTATTGTTGGCCGTTTTGGTATTTGGCCCCCAGCGAAAAGCAAGGTCTGCCGGTACGACACGCAGTCCATTTTCCGATAACCAGAGGCGCGCCAACAACCCTAATGCAGCGCCCACCCGGCCATCGTAGATAATGATGTTGTCAGGGTCAGCCGCTGCGTAAATCTTGGTCATCGCGGAGTTCATGAGCAGGTTCTTGCCGTCAAAGGCTTTCAGCGATGCAGTGCATTCAGGTCGAAGCAGTTCGACGGCAGTGAGGATTGAGCGGCATAGGGTCTTGGCAGCGGCTTGCGCCTTGACCCACATCAGAGAAGCATCGTCTTCCCTGCGAGCGACGCCGCCCCAATTGAATACATCCTCGCAGGCTGTTTGCGCAGCAATATGATCGTTCGCCGCGAGTGCTTGACGAAGTCGGCTCGCAATACTGGCAAAGTCTTCAGGTGCGAGCTTTTCAGGCCAGGAATAATGTTCAGCCGCTTGAGCCAGGGTCAGACACCACCAGTCGTCACCTTGAGCACGCTCTTTCCAGGGATTCCAAGAGTGATGCTTGCTGGTTTTATAACGATGCTCGAAAGATCCTGGCGCCCCACCCCACAGTTCCACCAGATGATTGGCGAAAGCCAGCTGGTTAGGGGTCAGGAGTCCTGGATGTGTGCTGTCAATGAGCTGTTTTTTTCTCGGTTGACAGTCAGTCACGACAGCCATTGGCCGGTTCGTCAGCCAGACGGAAGTGGGTCTTTTTGGACTGATGCCCACAACCCCCAGTTGCTCCAGAATCGGAAGTACATAAGTGATGTTTCGCTGGCCGTATCTCCCAGAGGGGAGCTGTCGGGAAGCTTTGCAAAGGGGACCGGCTTCTTCATGGTCATTATCAGACTCAATCACACACGGATTGCCTGCATGATGGTCGTTGGCGTGCAGATACTCCAATGCCGCTTCGAACGCGACTTTGAGAATAACCAGCCCTGTCTGTCCGGCCTGCACCTTGACTCGCTCAGGTGTCACGCTTTCAACAGCGAATGAAAAGCGTTGCGAGGGCGTTCGAAGAGGCCCCAACTCGCCCATCATCGGCCACAACGATGAGACTGTTAAAGCTGCCAACTGCTTCATGCTGACTTCCTTGCCAAATCCGGGGAGAGTGTTAAGACGGGCAGACACTAAGCCGGTCCCTGACGCTTACGCAACCATTCGTTCTCTGCCTCCATCGCCTTGTAATGCCGATACACCTCATATCCTTTCTTGGCGATGACCAAGACGCCGACAGTGGCCAGGATGTTTTTAAGCACGGTGCTTGCTCCTATTGATGAATGGCTTGAGCATGCCCGTGCTTCGCGACAGATTGCGTCGTCGCCTCAGAAGCTGACTCTGCTTATTCACCATCCTCATATTCAAGGTATTTACTCGGCGCTAAGTCACAGGGCAGTGCTGGTTGCGAGCGAAATAGCCGGTAGCTACCGTGCTCAAAAACATAAGTTTGCAGCTCTAGAAACTCGCGGTTGCCACTCGACCTTTCGAAAGTCACCACAAAGAAAATCAGCGGTCGGCTTGCGCGTCGCCATAGGCTTGCCGCCTTATCGATCGTGGCGGCAAGGTTCTTCTCGGCACTGTACGAGATAAACGTGGCGAAGGCAGCGGCTTCATGGCTGAGCAGCAATTTTTCGATCTCGCCGACATCGTCTTTATGCGCCTCGTTCCATTCCCACTCCACATTCGACAATATTTTGCCGTCCGGAAATTTGAGAACAGCATCGGTACGTCCACCTTGTTCAAACCCTGCCCGCGCGCCCAACAGTTTCGCGCATGTCTTAACAACGTGCCCGATATGAATAGTCCAGTCTGCCGGGTTGGTGTAGTCGCCTTCTGCGACAGGAAAATCCTGGTACCAGTGGCAGTTGAACAATGTGATGAAGTCTCGTTCGATACGCTTCATGTTGGTTCCTTAAGCCCTGACTCCCTGGTTTTCGCCGTCCAAGGTCAGCCATCAGTCAGGCGGCGATTTGCGCGCGCGTCCTTACAGTCACTAGCGAACGCTTTCGGTTGAAATGGCTGCATCCCTGGATGCCCTCAACACGTATCCGCGTGTAGATCAAAAACTTTAATAAGTGATAGCCTATCGCCATATCGCGGCAAATTGTGTCGCATGGGTTTCCCTGAACGCTCAAGCCCAAGCCTCACCAGCCGATACAACAACGACACTCAAGGCGAAGCCCCCCTCAGCCTCAAGGAAAGACCTGGAATGGATTACCAGTCGCTCAAGACCCGTCACCGCAACGAACGCGACGCGCACCACCCCAATCTTTCCCTGCGGGTTCATCGAGCCCTGAGCTGGCTCAATCGCGCCGAACAGGCTGAGGACGTGGATGGTCGTTTCATCTTCCTCTGGATCGCGTTCAACGCCGCCTATGCCACCGATATCGATGAGCATCATCGGTTGTCCGAGCAGGAGGCGTTCAAGGCCTTCCTGCAAAAACTCTGCATGCTGGACACCGAACATCTGATCGAAAAACTGGTGTGGTCGGAGTTCCCTGGCAGCATCCGTGCTTTGCTGGACAACCCTTACGTGTTTCAGAGTTTCTGGGATTTCCAGAACGGCAAGATCACCGAAGTCATGTGGGAAGAGCGCCTGCGCAGCGGCAAACGCACCGCGCATACAGCGCTGGCTGACCGCGATACAGCGAAGGTGCTGGGGGTGATGTTCAACCGCATCTATACCTTGCGCAACCAACTGATCCATGGCGGTGCCACGTGGGAAGGCAGTGTCAATCGCACCCAGTTACGCGACTGTACCAAGCTGCTCGGCAAGCTTGTGCCGCTGGTGATTCTGCTGATGCTGGACAACCCGAGAACACTTTGGGGCGATGCCTGTTACCCGGTGGTCAAGGCGTAGCACCCTTTTCGCCCTCCAAGCCCCTGCACAAGGACATCCCCGTGCCTTCAGCCAAATCGCATTCCACGGTTAGCCGCCAGTGGGAACTGCTCAAGCATCTGCCCAAGCGTGAAACCGGTATCACAGTGACCGAGTTGCTAGCGCGTCTTGAGTCTTCTGGTTTCAAGATCAGCCGGCGCACTGTCGAGCGTGATTTGATTGATCTGTCGCTGGTATTTCCGTTGCAGTGCAACGACGACCTCACACCGCAAGCCTGGTACTGGATGCCTGGTGTGAATGTGGAGTTGCAGGGCATTACTCTGACCGAAGCCTTGAGCCTGACATTGGTTGCAGACGCGATCCGTCCGTTGTTACCCGCCAGTATGCTCAACGTGCTGGAACCGCGCTTCGTTCATGCGCGGCAGAAGCTCAAGGGATTGGAGGACGATAACCCGGCTGCCCGTTGGTTGGAGAAGGTCGCCAGTGTGCGGCCGGACCTGAACTTGCAGGCACCGGACATCGACCCGGAGCTGCTGGAGGCATTGCAAAAAGCGCTACTAAATGAGCGTCAGGTGCAATGCCAGTATTACTCAGCGCACACCGACAAGTTGAGCGCGATGACGCTTAATCCGCTGGCGATGGTGCAGCGTGGGTTGGTGACCTATCTGATTGCAACTGCGCATCCGTACACCGATGTGCGCCAGTTTGCGGTGCATCGTTTTCGCATCGTCAATCAGCTCGATAAACCTGTAGAGGGATTGCAGGGTTTCGACCTGAGCGCGTACCTGGCCAGCGACGCCCTGCAGTTCGGAACGCCGGCAAAGATTCAGTTTCAGGCATGGGTGAGCGAGCGACAGGCACGCTTGATTCGGGAGACTCCGTTGAGCCCGGACATGACACTGGAGCAGTTGGAGGACGGCTATCGGGTGCGCTCGACGCTGAGCAACACATGGCAGTTGCACTGGTGGATTCTGTCCCAGGGCGATGCGATGGTGGTGGAGCAGCCGGTCGAGCTTCGGACTCAGATCGGCGAGACACTGCAGCGCGCGGCGGCGGCCTATTGACCGATTGGTCAAGTCAAGAATGTGGCGAGCACGGTGGCTTCGCGGCAGAACGTGCTGGCCACGACGCAATCCGTCGCACTCTGTTCGTAAGCTAGCCGCAAACGGCACACAGAGCCACCCGGCAAACGTTCTGGTTCTACAAGACGCAAAACCCGAGCAAACTCTCCGCTCCAGGGACTCGCCGGCCACAAGCCGGCTTTTTAATGCCCACATGTTGCCCTTTTTTGTTGTCATGACGTTAACTGTTCACGTGCACTCCCCCCTGCGTAAGCCTCGGACAGGAGCCTCACCAACGCGCTGGAGCACTCATGAAGATCGGCCTTATATCTGACACCCATGGACTGCTCAGGCCTCAAGCTCTGGCTGCCCTGCAAGGCTGCGATCACATCATCCACGCAGGCGATATCGGAAAACCTGAGGTCTTGGCTGCCTTGCAGCAGCGGCAACATAGACCGCCACCAGGATTGGGCGCAGCACTTGCCAAAGGTCGAAATCGTCAAGCTGAAAGGCATTACCCTTCTTGTCACTCACGAACGCAAAGATGTTCCTGAGCCGCTACCAGAAGGCGTGCAAGTGGTCGTAACGGGGCACTCTCATAAACCGTGCATCCATGAAGAAGATGGAGTGCTCTATATCAACCCGGGGAGTGCCGGGCCCCGACGGTTCAAGTTGCCGATCAGCATGGGTTGTGTGACCTGCACCGCTGGCAAGATCAGCGGGCAACTGATCGACTTGGTGTCCGACACTCCAGTTGTCCCCTGATCCGTCCGACCCGCCGGTAGCAGCTCTACATCCGTCACAGCAACCCGGGGAATGTAGCCCCAAGCAAACCGGGATCCTTCAGGATCGATGCACTGCTGGCGATATCCGGGGCCAGCCAACGGTCCTGGGCATAGGCCGGGACGCGTTCGCGTAATAACCGCCAGGCAATGTCGGTACCTGCGCCAAAGCGCTGCTCCTTGAGGAACTCGAATGCCTGTGCCGCCAACAGGTATTCGATGGCGAGGATCTGTGTGCAGTTCTCCAGCGCGCGGTTCAGCTTCAACCCGGCATTGGTGCCCATGCTCAGATGATCTTCCTGCAGACCTGAGGTGACGTAGTTGTCGATGACTGCCGGTTGTGCCAGCTGACGGTTTTCTGCACACAGCGAGGCGGCCACGTACTGGACAATCATCATGCCCGAATTCACGCCCGGTTGACTGACCAGGAAGGCCGGCAAACCGCTGACCAATGGGTTGATCAGGCGATCGAGACGACGCTCGGCAATCGCCCCGATCTCGGCCACGGCGATCGCCAGCAGGTCGGCCGCCATGGCCACGGACTGGCCGTGCGGATTGGCCTGGGAAACCACTCGATACGACTCGGGTGTACCCAGCAACATCGGGTTGTCGGTCGTGGAGTTCAGTTCGGTTTCGATCTGCCTCGCAGCGTGTTCCAGCTGATCGCGCGCGGCGCCATGCACCTGCGGAATCGAGCGAATGCTCAAGGCGTCCTGGGTGCGAATGCCATGGCTGCTGGCAATGACTTCGCTGCCGTCGAGCAGGCGACGCAAGTTGCTGCCCACGCGCTGCATACCGGGGTGCGGTTTCATCGCGATGATTTCAGGGTCGAAGGCATCGAGTTGGCCGCGCAGCGCCTCGAAGCTCATGGCGCCGATAACGTCCGCCCATTGGTTCAACCGAGTGGCGTCGTCCAAAGACAGGCAGCTCAGGCCGGTCATGCAAGGGGTGCCGTTGACCAGGCACAGACCATCCTTGGCACCCAGTTCGACCGGCGCCAGGCCAACCTCGGCCAAGGCTTGCTGCGCCGGCACGATCTGGCCGCGATAGCTGACCTGGCCGACGCCCAGCAAGCTGATGCCGATATGCGCCATGTGGGTCAGATACCCCACCGACCCCTGTTTCGGGACCTGCGGGGTGACGTGTTGGTTGAGCAAGGTCAGCAGCGCCTCGACCACCTTGCGCTGCAGGCCTGAACGGCCCTGGCAGAAGTTGATGATCGCCGCGCAGATTATCGCCCGGGTCTGTTCGTCCGACAGCGCCGTACCCACGCCACAGGCATGGCTGAGCAAGGTGTTGCGCGACAGCTGGCTGAGTTGCTCGTCCTGCAACGAGACATTGCACAAGGCGCCAAGCCCCGTGTTGACGCCATAGGCGCGCTCACCGCTGACGACGATGCGCTGGACGATCGCCTGGGCGTTCTCGATCCGCGCCCAGGCCGATGGGGCCAGCTCAAGCTTCGCCCCATGCCGGGCCACGGCCACCACGTCCTGCCAGCGAACTGGCGCGTCGGCGATGATGATTTTTTCGACAATCGACATACACGCGGTTCCTTAAAGCGATGCTACGCGGCGCTGCACGAAACGATCGACGTATTCGTCCGCAGGCTGGTAGAGGATTTCTTTCGGCGTGCCGACCTGGATCAGGCGACCGTCCTTGAGAATGGCAATTCGGTTGCCGATACGCACCGCTTCATCGAGGTCATGGGTAATGAACACGATGGTCTTGTGCAGGGTTTTCTGCAGCTCGAGCAACTGGTCCTGCATTTCGGCGCGGATCAGCGGGTCGAGCGCACTGAAGGCTTCATCCATCAGGATGATGTCAGTGTCGGCAGCCAGGGCGCGGGCCAGGCCGACGCGCTGACGCATACCGCCCGACAACTGGTGCGGGTACGATCTTTCGTACCCCTTGAGGCCCACGGTGTTGATCCAGTGCAGGGCACGCTCGGCGCACATGGCCTTGCTCTCGCCACGGACTTTCAGGCCGTAAGCGACGTTGTCCAGCACGGTGCGGTGCGGCAACAGACCGAAGCTCTGGAACACCATGCTGATCTTGTGCCGGCGGAATTCGCGCAGGGCGTCCTTGTCATAGCGCAGAATGTCCTCGCCATCGACCAGGATCTCGCCGCTGGTCGGGTCGATCAAGCGGTTGAAGTGACGCACCAGAGTCGACTTGCCCGAGCCCGACAGGCCCATGATCACGAAGATCTCACCGCTGCCGATGGACAACGAGAGGTCGTTGACCCCGACCACGCAGCCGGTTTCGGCCAGGACCTGATCCTTGGCTTTTTTCTGGCGGATCAGTTTCAGGGCATCTTCGGCGCGAGCACCGAATATCTTGAAGACGTTTTTGACTTCGATCTTGTTCATCGTCTGCACAGCGCTCATTTGCCCACCCCATGCCGTGGCCGGCCATAGGCCTGGGTAATGCGGTCGATCACAACCGCCAGAATCACAATGGCCAGGCCCGCTTCGAGGCCGCGGCCCACGTTCAGGGTCTGGATGCCGACCAGGACGTCTTCACCCAAGCCACGGGCACCGATCATCGACGCGATAACCACCATCGACAGGGCCATCATGGTGGTCTGGTTGATGCCGGCCATGATGCTCGGCAACGCCAGTGGCAGCTGCACGCCGAACAGTTGTTGCATGCGATTGGCACCGAAGGCATTGATCGCCTCCATGACCTCGCCATCCACCTGGCGGATGCCCAGGTCGGTCAGGCGAATCAGCGGCGGGGCGGCATAGATGACGGTGGCGAAGATCGCCGGCACTTTGCCCAGGCCGAACAGCATCAGTACCGGGATCAGGTACACGAAGCTGGGCATGGTCTGCATGATGTCGAGCAGCGGCATCAATACCGCCCGCAGGCGATCGCTGCGCGCCGACAGGATACCCAGCGGAATGCCGACCAGGACCGATATCAGCGTTGCTACCAGCATCAGCGCCAGGGTCTGCATCAGCTTGTCCCACAGCCCCACGGCTCCGACCAGGAACAACAGGCCGACAATGACCACCGTTGGAACGATGCGCCGGGTGGCGTGCCAGGCAATACCGGCGACGATGGCCAGCATCAGCCACCAGGGCGTTGCGCGCAGCAGGCCTTCGAGGTTGACGATGGCCCACAACAGGGTGTCGGAGATGTGCCGGAACACGTCACCGTAGTTGGTTACCAGCGCATCGACCCAGCCATTGACCCAGTCGGCGATGGAAAACGTAAAGTTTTTGGGAAACATAGGATTCTCTCGAGCAAGCGTATGAAGCGGACGGTCGAGTGGCTCATCCGGCGGGAGTCGGACGAGCCCACAAGATCAAAGTGCCGCGTCTACCTTTTTGGCTGCGTCTTCGCTGACCCAGCTGTGCCAGACTTCAGGGTGTTCCTTGAGGAACATCTTGGCCAGATCAGGCGATTCGATACGATCTTTGGTCATGCGCCCCAGGTTCTGGTTCAGCAGATTGATCGGCAGATTGATCTTTTCCAGCACCGCCACCAGTTCCGGCGCCTGCTCGTGGAAGGTCTTCGACAGACCCACTTTGATGGTCACGGATTTATCCACGCCTGGCTTCTCGTCCAGCTTGACCAGGTCGACCTGGCCCATCAGCGGCGTCGGCGACCAGTAGTAAAACAGGATCGGCTCGCCACGCTTGTAGCTCGACAATACGGCGGCATCCAGTGCCGGGCCGGTGCCCGGGCGGAAGTTGGTATAGGTGCTTTCCAGGCCGTAGCTCTTGAGCATCTCGCTGTTGTCCAGCTCGCAGGTCCAGCCGGCCGGGCAATTGTAGAAGCGCCCCTTGTCCGGTTCTTCCGGATCCTTGAATACCTGGGCGTATTGCCCCAGATCGGCGATTGACTTGAGGTTCGGTGCCTTGGCTTCGAGTTTGCGCTTGGCATCGCCTTCGACCACATAACGCGGCACATACCAGCCTTCGACCGCGCCAACGACCGGCGAGCCGACGCCAACGACCTTGCCGGCAGCCGCAGCCTTGTTCCAGACCTCGCTGCGCCCCACCCACTCTTCGGCAAACACCTGAATATCGTTGCTGCTCAGGGCGTTTTCCATGGTGATGGAGTTGCCCGGCAGGCTATCGGTGTCACAGCCATAACCATTCTTCAGCACGAACTGCATCACGTCAGTGAGCAGCATCCCGCTTTCCCAGTTCAAACCGGCGAATTTCACCGGTTTGCCAGACTCGCACCAACCGGCCGCCTGGCTGACGCCAGTGGCCGCCAGCAGCCCGAAAGAAAGTGTCGTGGTCAGCAGAGCCTTTGTAATTTTCATTGTGACGCTCCCAAACAAGAACATTGATTGCGGTAGTCGAGGGGCATCCGGCCCAATGCACCAAAGAAATATTTCACAACCTCAAAAAAGGATAAAATAATATGTCCTGATGTATCACAACGGAAAAAGCTATGAAGTTCACACTGCGGCAACTTCGCTATGCGCTCGCAGCGGCCAAGCACGGCAACCTGACGACTGCCGCCATGGAGCTTCATGTTTCACAACCCTCCATCTCGGCGGCCATCACCGAATTGGAGGAAGTGCTTGGTCAATCAATTTTCGTACGCCAACGTGGGCTCGGCATATCGCTGACCCCATTCGGGCGTACCGTCATGGTCCAGGCCCGCCGAGTTCTGGCAGAGGCTCGGATCTTTGCCGAAATCAATGCCAATGCAGGAGAGTGTGTCGGAGAATTGGTGGTTGGATGTTTTGAAGATCTGGCGCCTTATTGCCTGCCACAAATCGTCCGCCGGATGCAGGAGTCCTGCCCACGGGTCACTGTCGATATGCGTGAAGGCAGCTTCGATTATGTTGGCAAGCGGCTTGGCGAGGGTGCGATAGAGTTGGCAATCACCTACGATCTGGGATTACCGCCGAACACTCAATGTACTCAGCTCTGTCAACTGACCGCTCAGGTACTGCTGTCGGCCGATCACCCGTTGGCCAAGGAGTCGCGTGTCAGTCTCAAAGCGCTATCCGAATACACCCTGGTAGTCACCGATCAGGTCCACAGTTGGCAGCATGTGCTGGATCTGTTCAGCTTTTACGATCTTTCACCCGCCGTTGTGCACCGTGTGCGCACTTTCGAGTTGCAGCGTAGCCTCGTCGCCAATGGGTTTGGCGTGGCGCTGATTTATACCCGGCCATTCGGTGACCGTAGTTATGATGGTCAACCGCTGGTATGTCGGCCGACTCAGGAGACATTGCCAGCGCATAGCATCGTACTGGCGCATGATCAGCGCTATCCGCTGACGCCTTCGGCCGAGGCGTTCAAGGAGCTGGCGGTGGCATGGTTCGCGGAACGACCGTCGTTTGCATCTGAATGAAGATGCGCTGGTCCATGCCTCGTTGCATTTGAAATGTCGGCGCCGCCACCTAGCGCGGCGCCGCCTCCAGGGCATGCAGCGCCTCGGCCACTGCATCGTCGACGCTCAGGTCGGTAAACGTGGCGCTGGCCAGTCGCGTCGGCATCACTCGCCCGAGCAGCGTCAGCGAGGCCGGTTTGAGGCGCGCCAGCAGCACGCGCAGCCCTCGCGTTTCCTGGACGGTAAGGAAATTTTCAAGCGCTTCCAGACTGGAGCTGTCCAGATCCGGTGACTCCTCCAGGCTGAGAATCACCGTGTGCAGCGACGTCCGGGTTGTAGCGACCAAGTGCTGCGACTGGTTGAGAATGCGTTCGGCATTGGCGAAAAACAGGGGCTCGTCCGGCCGCAGGATCAGCAGCCCAGGAATCTGCCGCGCCTGCGGATGTTGCTCCAGACTGACGAAGTCATGCCCCTCGCCAAGCCGCCCGAGGACTGAGACACCCGACTGGGCGAAGCGGCGCAGCATCAGTATCAGACTGATTGCGATGGCCGCCAGCAGACCGCCCAGCACGCCCAGTAACAGCACGCCGAAGATGGCCACAATTACCACCAGACGATCGCGCCGCCAGAGGAAATAAGGGCGCAGGCTGGCCGGGTTCAGCGCGTTTCTGAGCGCATGGATGACGATTGCTGCCAGCACCGGTTCCGGCGTCAGGGCGATGCTCGGCAACAGGGTCAGTACGATCAGCAACAACACCAGCGTGGCGATGCCGCCTGCCCAGCGCGACACAGCACCAGCAGCCTCGTTGGCGGCGCTGGCGGAATAGCCTGCCCCCACCGGCATGCCGTGCAGCAGCCCTGAGGCCAGGTTGCTGATGCCCAGCGCCAGAAGGTCGCGGTCAGGCTGCACGCTTTCACCGTGCTTGATCGCCAGGCTGCGTATCGAGCCGTAGGACTCGGCATAGAGGATCAGCACCATCGCCAACCCCAGTTCGCCCAGGCGCAGCCATTGCGCCGGCGACAGTTGTGGCCATGTTGGCCACGCCATCTGCAGGTCGATGTCGCCCACCAGGTGCACGCCGTATTGCTGCAGGTCAAGCGCTCGCACCGCGCCGATGCTCAGCACGATGACCAGCAGACCGCCGGGTACCCGCCGCCAGCGCTCGCACAGAAAGAGCAATGCCAACGCCAGTGCGGTGATCGCGATACCGACCAGGTTCCACTGGGGCAAGGCGCGCAACAGGCCATAGGCGAAACGCGGCAGGTCGGTGTGCTCGGGATTGACGCCGACGACGCTGGCCAGTTGTTTGACGATAATGAAGATGGCCAGGCCAAAGGCAAAACCGCGCAATACGGGCTTGGCGATGAAGTTGGTCACACTGCCCAGCCGCGCCAGCGCGGCCAGCAAAAAGAACAGCGCCGTGATCAGCACCAGACCGGCCCCCAGGGTCAGCCGCAGAGTGGGATCGTTCGGGGCGATGTCCGCCGTCGCGGCGGCCAGCACCGCCGCCGAGGAAGAGGTCGCCGAGACGATCGCAAAACGGCTGCTGCCCGCCAGGAAATAACCGGTCAGGCCGGCGAACAGCGCAATGATACCCTGTTGTGGCGGCAACCCGGCGATGCTCGAGTAGGCGACCGCCTCCGGCAGCAGCAACCCGGCGATCGACAGCCCAGCCACCAGATCCGCGCCGCGTCGTACGGCGATCGATGCTTGTTGCGCAGGCGAGCCGAGGCGTGTCATCAATCAGTTCCCGGTCATCCGTTGATGACTCCCGACCACCCCGGCAGGTAGCGGGCATCCTGCAGGCGCGCCAGCTTCATGGCTCTGGCCAGTGCCTGGGGAAAATCCGCAACGATGCGCTTGAGTGCGATACGCGGGCGCAAATAGTCGGCCCAGAGAAACTCACTGAATGGCGTCGCATCCTTGGCGTATCCGCCCTGGCGGCGTAACTCGCCGGCCAGGCTGCGGTAAGGGTCGTCCTGCAATTGCGTGAGCCGAGGGGGTATGGCCGAGAAGTCGCGGCGCTGGCCCTTGTCGTCGTAGGGGTGTACCCACTGATGGTGATCCAGCACCGGCCAGAAGTGCGCCGGCGTCAGCCAGGAAAGGTCCTTGAGCAGCAACAGGCGGACCCTACTGACCTCTTCTTCGAGCAGGGCCAGGCCAAAATGATGATGATCGACGATGTAATACCGCTGATCCGGCCCCAGCACCCCGGGAAACCAGTGCTCGGCCAGTGCCGCCGCACGGGCCTTCTTGCCGAGTTGGCTCCAATGCTTGCGCTTGAGTTCGACCTCGACCTTGCCGACAGTCAATTGGGTGGGGTGCAGATTTTCCAGTCGCGCCTTGAGCAGCTGCGGTTTGGCGGGCGTCATCATTGCTCCTGGGCGGCTGCGAATGCCGCGGCGACAGAGGAAAAATCAGACCGTATCGCCGTTGAGTATTGCACAGGACCGCAGCCCGGCATTTATGTGGGGTGCCGTACAGACCCAGATCGCTTTATGAGCACAGTCTTGAGCAGCGGCGATGGAATCAACGCGCTCGGCATCAAGCCACTGGAGATCATCATGAACACAGACCAAGTCAAAGGCCGCGCCAAAGAAGTTGAAGGCGCTGTCAAGGAAGTCGCGGGCAAGACCGTTGGCAACACGCGCCTTGAGGACAAAGGCAGGGTTGAGAAAAGCGTCGGGAAAGTTCAGGCGGGCATTGGCGATCTCAAGGAAGATCTGAAAAAATAAAATGACATTTGTCACGCATATTTCACAGATTGAACTGGGCGCGCCTGCGAGTGGATCGCGGCGGTCCGAAAAGGCCGCCGCATCCGGCTCAAACGGGCTGTAGATCGCGCAAAGCCTCAGGATGCTGGCTCGCGACACGCAACAGCGTTTGTGCAGCGCCAGTAGGCTGGCGACGGCCCTGCTCCCAGTCTTGCAGCGTACGCAGGCTGACCCCCAGCAACTGGGCAAAAGCGCTCTGCGAAATGCCGACCTTGGCCCGAGCTTCGGAAGCAACGGAAAGTTTTACTTCTGTTACACGCGCAGCCTTGCCGGCCTTCATTTGGCGAACTGAAGTCAGCAAGTCCTTCTGAAATTGTTCCATTTCATTGTCCATTACTGATTTCCTCTTTCAATTGGCTCAGAAATGCTGAGGGGAGATTGTCAAACTTCGCCTTGGTGTAAGCAATCAGCAACCAGATACAGCCTTCGGAGAGCGTGTTGTAGTAGATGATTCGCGTGCCACCTCGCTTACCTATTCCGGCGCGGGACCACCGGACTTTACGCAAGCCTCCCGTACCGGGAACGACGTCACCGACCAATGGATTGGCTGCCAGCCAGATGATGAACTCCTGGCGTTCACCATCGCTCCATATGGACTCGGCGTAGCGCTTGAAAATATCCGTTTCGATAATGGTGTACATGAAAAAACTATACGGCAAAGCCGTATAAGCGCGCAAGGTACGATTTGAGTTCCCAGCTCTATCGTTGACCACCGCTCTGGCTGGATGCGACTCCGAGTCGATCGAAGTCGCCCCCGCCCCTACCGACCAGTCTCAGCCGTTACTCGGAAACGCAAACTGCACCGCCTCATGACTGGCACGCTGCGGCCAGCGCTGGGTAATAGCCTTGCGCCGCGTGTAGAACCGAACACCATCCGGACCATACGCATGAAGGTCGCCGAACAGCGACCGCTTCCAGCCGCCGAAGCTGTGGTACGCCACGGGCACCGGTAGGGGAACGTTCACGCCGACCATGCCGACTTCGACTTCATCGCAGAACAGGCGGGCCGCCTCACCATCGCGGGTGAAGATGCAGGTGCCGTTGCCGTATTCGTGCTCGTTGATCAGTTGCATGGCCTGTTCAAGGCTGTCGACGCGCACGATGCACAGCACCGGGCCGAAGATTTCTTCTTTGTAGATCCGCATGGCCGGGGTGACGCGGTCGAACAGGCAGCCGCTCAGAAAGAAGCCGTTTTCGTGGCCTGCGACCTGAAGTCCGCGACCGTCAACCACCAGTTCCGCTCCGGCTTGCACGCCTTCATCGACGTAACCTTTGACCTTGTCGCGATGGGCGCCGGTAATCAGTGGCCCCATGTCGAGGCCGCAGGCAGTACCGGCGCCGATTTTCAGGGCCTGGATCTGCGGCACCAGTTTCTGCACCAGCGCATCGGCGATCTGGTCACCGACACAGACTGCCACCGAGATGGCCATGCAACGCTCGCCGCAGGAGCCGTATGCCGCACCCATCAAGGCGCTGACGGCGTTGTTCAGATCCGCGTCGGGCATTAGCACGGCATGGTTTTTCGCGCCACCCAGGGCCTGCACGCGCTTGCCGCGTCTGGTGCCTTCGGCGTAGATGTACTCAGCGATCGGGGTCGAGCCGACGAAGCTCAGGGCTTTGACTTCGGGGGCTTCGATCAGGGCGTCGACAGCTTCTTTATCGCCCTGCACGACGCTCATCACTCCCTTGGGCAAGCCGGCTTCGAGCAACAGCTCGGCGATGTACAAGGTCGAGCTGGGGTCACGCTCCGACGGTTTGAGGATGAAGCAGTTGCCGCAAACAATGGCCAGCGGATACATCCACAGGGGAACCATGGCCGGGAAGTTGAAGGGGGTAATGCCGGCCACTACACCAATGGGCTGGAAATCACTCCAGGCATCGATGTTCGGGCCCACATTGCGGCTGTATTCGCCCTTGAGGATTTCCGGGGCGGAGCACGCGAACTCCACGTTCTCGATACCGCGCTTGAGCTCGCCGGCAGCATCTTCGAGCGTCTTGCCGTGCTCTTGGCTGATCATCCGGGCGATTTTTGCTTCGTGTTGCTCGAGCAATTGCTTGAAACGGAACATGATCTGGGCACGCTTGGCGGCCGGAGTCTGGCGCCAGGCGGGAAAGGCCGCAGTCGCAACGGATATCGCTTGCTGGACCGTTGCGCGATCGGCGAGTGCGACCTGGTGGATCACCTCGCCGGTCGAAGGGTTGTACACGGGCGCAGTACGGCCGGGGATGGCAACGCGCTCGCCGTTGATCAGATGATGGATGCTGCTCATGGATGAAGACCTTTTGTTCGAAGTGAAGGGTCGGTCGAACTAGCTCTCCAGGGCTGCGCCCGGGCCCTGTGTCACCAACCACTCATGCGCCGGATCGTTCTTGAAACACCACTGGCGAGTAGGCCCGGCCATGACATTCAGGTAATAGCTTTCATAGCCATACGGCACCACCACCGGGTGGTAACCGCGCGGCACCAAGACCACGTCGCCGTCTTCCACTGCCATGGCCTCGTCCAGGCTGCGGTCGTCGGTGTAAACGCGTTGAAAGACGAAGCCCTGGGGAGGGTTGATGCGGTGGTAGTAGGTCTCCTCGAGCACGCTTTCATGGGGTATCGCGTCGGTATCGTGCTTGTGCGGTGGGTAGCTTGAACTGTGACTCTGCGGTGTGCGTACCTCCACCACCAGCAGCGACTCTGCGGGCTGGTCGGCCGGCAGGATATCGGTGATGTAGCGGGTGTTGGCGGCCACACCCCGGACCGAACGGCGGATGCTGGCCGGCTCAATCAATCGCGCCGGCAGCTTGCCTTCGGCCGGTGCCGAACACAGTGCAATCTCGACGTCGTCGTGGGCAGTGATGTGGGCCGTAAGCCTGGGCGGCAAGTACAGCGCATGGGGTGCCTGCTCATCGAACGGCCCCGTACGCCCGCCGATTTCCTTGCACTGCAGATCGCCCACGCTTACCGACACCACGCCACTGAGCAGGACCACACAGGTCTCGCGCCGCATTTCATGCAGGCTTATCGACTCGCCGGCTGCCAATTGCCGGACCTCGAAGCCGACGTGCCCCCAGCCCGCCGACTCCGGGGTCACCCTGACCCGGTCGCGGCCGCTCTTGGCCGCTTTGACTAATAGGCTCATGTTGTTCCCCCCTTAGATGCGCTGGCGCTTTCTGGCCGACTCGTAGGCGGCACGCGCTTGCTGGACTTGCGGACGCTGCGAGACTTCCGGCACCGCGACTTCCCACCAGCAGCCGCCCTCCTGGGTGGTTCGCCGTGCATCGGTATCGATGACGATCAGGTAGCTGCGCTCGCTTTGCCTGGCGCGTTGCATGGCCGCTTCCAGCCCGGCTATGTCGGCCACATGCTCGGCTTTGGCACCCATCGACTGGGCGTGTTTCGCGAAGTCGATCTCAGGCAAGCCCTGGGGACCGGTCAGGCAGTTATCGAGCATGTTGTTGAAAGGCTCGCCGCCACAAGCCTGCTGCAATCGGTTGATGCAGCCGTACCCCCGGTTGTCCAGCAACACCACGATCAGCTTTTGCCCCAGCATCACGGATGTCGCCAATTCCGAGTTCATCATCAGGTAGGAGCCATCGCCCACCATCACGATGACCTCCCGTTCCGGGCAGGCCATTTTCACTCCCAGCCCACCTGCAACTTCGTAGCCCATGCAGGAATAGCCGTATTCCATGTGGTAGCCGCCGGCGATGCCCGCACGCCACAACTTGTGCAACTCGGCGGGCAGCGTACCGGCCGCACACACGACGATATCCTGCTGGGCCGATTCGGGGTGCGAGAGCTGTACCGCGCCAATCACTTCGGCATCATAGGGAAGGTAGCCGGCACCCGGCGGCTCGCGTCGACTGGTGATGCCTTGCACGGTTTCGCGCCAGCCGTGGGCCAGTCTGCGCGCGCGCTCGGTCCATTGCCCCTCGGCCTGCCAGTCACCGTCCAGGCGCTCGGTCAATTGCTCCAAAGCCCAGCGAGCGTCCGCCACTAGCCCCTGACCGCGCCACTTCAGCGCATCGAAAGTGTTCACGTTGATCGACAGTAACCGGGCCTGGCTGAACAGGCTGTGGGATCCGGTGGTGAAGTCCTGCAGGCGGGTGCCGACAGCCAATACCAGGTCGGCTTCGCTGGCCAGTTCGTTGGCCGCCGGTGAACCGGTCACACCGACCGCGCCCAGTTGCAGCGGGTGGTCCCACGGCAAGGCGCTCTTGCCCGCCTGGGTTTCACAGACCGGCACGCCGAAGGTCTCGGCGAAGGAGCGCAAGGCGGCGCCGGCGCCGGCGTACAGCACGCCCCCACCGGAAACGATCACGGGTTTGCGAGCCTGGCGAATCGCCTGGAGCGCCTCGGCCAGCTCATCTTCGGCGGCGGTCAGGCAGCGGATGCGCACCAGCCGCTCGTTGAAAAACTCGACCGGATAATCGTAGGCCTCGGTTTGCACGTCTTGCGGCAAGGCCAGCGTCACCGGGCCGCACTGGGCCGGATCGGTGAGGATCGAGATCGCGCGCGGCAACGCGGTCAGCAATTGCTCGGGGCGAATGATGCGGTCGAAGTAGCGCGACACTGGGCGCAAGCTGTCGTTGGCCGACACACTGCCATCGACGCTGTCTTCAATTTGCTGCAACACCGGGTCCGGCGCCCGCGAAACGAACACATCGCCCGGCAACAGCAGCACCGGCAGACGATTCACATGTGCCAGTGCGGCAGCGGTCACCAGGTTGGTGGCGCCCGGGCCAATACTGGTGGTCACCGCCATCATGCGCTTGCGAAAGTGCGCCTTGGCATAGGCAATCGCGGCATGGGCCATCCCCTGTTCATTATGGGCACGGTAGGTGGGGAAATCTTCGCGTTGCTGGTACAACGCTTCGCCGACGCCCGCCACGTTGCCGTGGCCGAAGATGGCAAAGCAGCCGGCAAACAGTGGCAACCGCTCACCGTCGATCTCGACCCGCTGCGCGGCAAGATAGCGCACCAGAGCCTGGGCCATGGTCAGTCGAATTGTGGACATCAGGCAGCCCTCCCGGACTCTTCACGCCAGGCTTGAATCAGCTCCACGAAATTGGCCGCGACTTCTCGCTTGAGCCCTTCATCGTCGAGTTCACCCTGGAACCATTGGCGACTGGGTTCATAGAAAATGGTGCGGCCTACGGTGAAACCGCGACAGGTCTTCGAGGCGCGGGCGGCACGGAAGCCCTCGCGCAAGGTGTCGGCCGGCGCATTGAGGCCCAGCAGCACCACGCCACGGCAGTAAGGATCGCGCGCTTGAATCAGCGCATCGATCTGCTGCCACATCGGGGCGCTGAGTTGCTCCAGCTTCCACCACTGCGGCCTGATATCCAGGTCGTAAAGCCGCTGCAAGGCACGGTAGACGGTATCCGGCGATTGGGGCAGTTGCCTGGGCGGAATGATCTCCAGCAGCAATTCGTGACCGGACACCTGGGCCGCCTGATACAGCGCCAGCAACTGCGCCTCCTGTTCCTGGCGATTTTCAACCGCGTCATCGGGGTGGTATTGCACCAGGCACTTGATCACATGCTCCTTGGGCCAGCTGAGCAGATGCGAGCCGATCGAGCGCCCCCATTCGAACTGCAGCGGATTGGACAGCGGCAACTCGACCGGACGACCGATCCACCAACCACGGCCTGTCGCACTGTTCAGGGCATCCTGGCCGTAGAGGTCGTCGGCCAGAATCCCGACCTTGCCGGCCAAGCCGTATTGGCGCTCCACTTCGGCCACCGTCTCGACCAGCAAGTGCTTGAGCTTGCCGATGTGTGACTCGGGCAGCCCGGCGTGACGCGCCAGTTCGAGCAACTGGACGCGATGATCGAAGGCCAGTACCAGCAGTTCGTCCCACTGCGGCCGCGCGACTGTCACGCGGTGAAGATGGTTGAGGGCTTTGTCTTCGGCTGGTCGTGCCGGTTGGGCTTCGAGGAAATAGCTCAGCTCCGCCGGCGTCGGCATGGCCGGCGCACAACCATGGCGGCTCACGACCAGCGCCCCGCAGGCATTGGCATAGCGACAGCAGCTCGTGTAGTCCTCGCCACGCAACCAACCTGACAGGAACCCCGACAGGAAAGCATCACCGGCCCCCAGGACGTTGAGCACTTCGACCTGGACGCCGCGCTGAATGCCGGCATCTTCGATTCGAGCCGGGATAGCGCCGTCGATCACCGCGCACCCCAGGGCACCGAGCTTCACCACCAGTGTGGCGTCCGAAACCTGGCGCACCACCTGCAGACAGGTGATCAGATCATCCCAGCCGCCCGCGATGCGAAACTCTTCCTCGGTCCCGACGATCAGGTCGAACTTCGGCAGAATGGCTTGCAGGTGTTGGGTGACACTGCCGTCGGCGATGAACCGGGTTTCGCCATCGCCCTTGTCGGTCAGCCCCCAGAGCACCGGACGGTAGTCGATATCCAGCACCGTGCGCACGTTGTGGCGACGGGCAAAGTCGAGAGCACGGCTGGCAGCGGCATGGACGCCGGGCTGCGAGAAATGTGTACCGGTAATGGCCAGCGCCTTGCTGGTGGCGATGAAGGATTCGTCGATATCCTCGACCGAGAGCGCCATATCGGCGCAATGGTCGCGGTAGAACAGGAGCGGGAAGCTGTCGCGGTCTTTGATCCCAAGCAGCACCAGGGCGGTCAGATGTTCGGGGTCGCGCTTGAGATGTGACACATCGCAGCCTTCGGCCGCCAATGTATCGATCAGGAACTGCCCCATCTGATCGGCGCCTACGCGGCTCAACATCGCCGACTTCAGGCCCAGCCGTGCGGTGCCGAACGCCACGTTACCGGAAGAACCTCCCAGGTACTTGGCAAAGTGGCTGACATCTTCCAGACGTGCACCAATGTTGATGGCATACAGATCAACCAGCAGGCGCCCCAGGCAGATCAGGTCCAGCGAGCGATCACTTGCAAACTTCGTAGCATTTTCCATATTCGGCCCTCGCCATCGTGATCACTCAAACCACAACGCCCGGTGTTTCCACCAGCGTGTCCAGGTCTTCGCCACCCGCCATCACGCGCAGGATTTCTTCGCGGGAAATGTCGGACTTCCTGTAGGTACCGTGGTTGGTGCCTCGATTGAGGAGGGTGAAGCGATCACCAATCGGGTAGGCGTGATTGATGTTGTGGGTAATGAACACCACACCGATGCCGTCGTTGCGAGCCTTGGCGATGTACTTCAGGACCATGCTGGCCTGGTGGACACCCAGTGCCGAAGTCGGCTCGTCGAGGATCAGGACCTTGGCGCCGAAATAAGTGGCGCGAGCGATGGCCAGGCCTTGTCGCTCGCCACCGGACAGGGTGCCGACTGCCTGGCCTGGATCGCGGATATCGATGCCGATGCGGACCATTTCTTCGCGGGTGACCTGGTCCGCGTGCCTGGCATCGAAGCGCCGCAACAGCCCGCGCCCCTTGGTCGGCTCACGCCCGAGGAAGAAGTTACGGCTGATGCTCATCAAGGGCAGCATCGCCAGGTCCTGGAACACGGTGGCCACACCGGCCTGATAGGCATCGCGAGGGCTCTTGAACAGGATGTCCTTGCCGTCGATACGGATCGTACCGGCGCTCGGCTGATGGACACCGGACAACACCTTGATCAAGGTGGATTTGCCCGCGCCGTTATCCCCCAGCAGGCAATGCACTTCGCCTGGGCAAACATCAAAAGACACACCCTGAAGGGCAACAACAGAGCCGAAGGTTTTTCTGACGTTGGCAAGTTCGATGACTGGAACCATTTTTATTCTCCCGTAGATTCTTAGCGGCTACTGGTTGCCATCTTGCGGATGTAATCGTTGAACAACACTGCCATCAGAACCATCAACCCCAGGAATACCTTGAACCAGTCCGTATCGATGCCGGTGTAGAACATGCCGACTTGTACGGTGCCGAATATCAAGGCGCCGAACAGGGAGCCCACCGCAGAACCATATCCGCCAGTCAACAAGCATCCGCCGATAACCGCGGCAATAATGGCTTCGAACTCTTTCTGGATACCGCGCATGGTATCGGCCGACCCGGACTCCAGTACCTGGACAGTGGCAAACAGCGTCGCCATCAAGGCCGAGAACATGAACAGGAGGATTTTTACTTTATCCACCGGCACGCCCATGTTGCGGGCGGCATTGGCGTCGCCGCCCGTGGCGAAGATCCAGTTGCCCAGACGCGTACGCAGCAGCACCCAGGTCGCCAGCGCGGTCACCAGCACCCACCACAGGATCGACACCGGAATACCAGGCACAGACGCCAGACCGTCCGGCCGCATTGTGATCACGCCGTGTTCGGCGAGGTACTGGAACAAGCCGCCAAACAGGTGTCCGGAGAAAATCGAGACCACCCAGGAGTCCTGGTTGAATTCATTCACGACATACGAAATTTGCGTCTTGCCCGTGAGCAAACGCGTAACCGCGACCGCCACACCCCGCAAGATGAACATGGTCGCCAGGGTCACGATAAAAGAAGGCAATTTGGTGCGAACCACCAGATAGCCATTGAACGCGCCGATCAACAGACTGAGCACGAACGCCATCATCACCGCGACCGGAAGCGACAAACCCAGCTTGGTAACACCAACGCCAATCATCAGCCCCGAAAGCGCAATCATGGAGCCGACCGACAGGTCAAACTCACCCGCGATCATCAGCAAGGAAACCGACACGGCCAGGATCCCGAGTTCGGCGGACACTTTGAAAATATTCAGCATCCCGTCGGCACCAAACATGCCGCTGCCGTTGGCAAACAGAAGAAAGAAAACATAAACGAACAACAGACCCGATACCGCCCCCGACTCAGGGCGATGCATGATGCGTGCAAAGGTGGATTGTTTGGCCAGGCGCTTGGAGTCGCTGCCGATGCCTTTCTTTTTTATGTGAATGCCTTTCGCCGGTTCAGCACTTGTCGCACTCATTTTCTTCTCCATTCGTTCCAGAGAACTGCGGTTGCCAAATAAACCAGGAAGCCTTTGCTGCACTGAAGCCTGCCGAACTTTTAGCAAAGGCTTCCCGGGTACTTGTCAGTGATCGAAGTTGACGATTTTTTGCTGTTCCAACGCTTCACGCATGGCCACGCCAATACGGGTAGCGGCCTGCGCCTCCAACAAGCGGCCCCGCAAGGTGTCGCCACTGCTGACGGCATCGATAAAGGCTTGAGCTTCCAGGACAAAGGCCTGTTCAAAGCGGCCGAAGAAATCCACCACCATGTTGCAATGGTTGGCGTTGCCCCTCTGCACATTGACTTCTGAAACCGGTGTACCGCCGACGCCAAGGTCCAGAGAGCCGTCGGTGCCCACCAGTTGCAACGAGGTTTCGTCGCCGTGATGGGAGGTGCGCGAGGCATGGAAGGTGGCGAGGATGTCGTTCTCGAACAGAACGGTAGCGGTGGCCGTGTCGACGTCGTTGCAAGCAGCCAGGCCAGGGTACATGGCGCGGATACCGGTGGCCGAAACCGACACGGGTTTGGCACCGTCGGTCATCCATAGGGCCACGTCTATGTCATGGATGCTGCAGTCCAGGAACAGCCCACCCGAGGTCGGTGCAAAGTCGACAAAGAAACCGTTGGTATCAATGGCGTCCAGCGAAGCGCAGTGCAGGCGGAACAGCCGGCCCAGATCGCCATTGTTCAACAGGCGCTTGGCTTCCACATACGCCGGATCATAGCGGCGCATGAAGCCAATCATGACGGTTTGGGCGGGGTACTTGTCGGCAGCCGCCAGGACCCGCTCACACTCGGCTTCAGTCAGTGCCAGGGGCTTTTCGCAAAAGACGTGTTTACCGGCTTCGAGCGCCGAAACGATTTGCTCGGCGTGCAGTGACGTCGGGGTGGCAAGCCATACGGCGTCGACATCCTTATCCGCCAGCAACGACTCCATATTTTCATAGAGTCGGGTGACACCCAGCTCCTTCTCGGCCCACTCCCGCTCGGCGGCAACCGGGCTGGACCCGGCGATCAATTCCGCCCCGCGTACTCGCCGCGCCAGATTGCGCGCGTGATTCTTGCCAATACGACCTAAACCTACGATGCCAACTTTTATTGTTGTTTTCATTTTCTTGCCCCGTATACCTTCGGCCACACAAAGAGCGAATGGGTGACTTATTCAAGTCGCTGCCTTTGCGTTAATCCCACTGCATCACCCTTTATGTGGCCGGGTTGATAGTGAGTTAGCGGTAGCCTTGCTTACTGAGGGTCAATACTTTTTCTGCATCGGCCTTGGTGCTGACGAACAAGGGGCCGGTATACACATTATTCAATGGCAACAAGCCATACTTGGCCTGATTATTAAGCATGACAACGGGCAAGTAACCCATCATGTACTGCTGGGCATCCAGCGCAAAGAACACATCGCCTTTGGCCACACCATCAAGCAACTCAGGAGAGACATCGAAGCTGCCAAACTTGTATTTGGTCAACGTGCCTTTCTTGCGCAAGTCGACAATCAATACGTTTGCCACGCTGGAACTTGTTGCCAGGATACCGTCGACATCCGGGTGGCTGGCCAGATAGGCGCCCACTCGCGAGGTGATATCCGTCGGGTCCATGGTCATGGCCACGACCGGTGCATTGCCACCCATGCCGTCCTTGAATCCACGGCAACGGTCGTCGATGGCAACGTTACCCACTTCGTGGTTCAGGCAAATCGGGTTCTTCACCCCGGCCGCCTTGTAACGTTCTCCAGCCAGCTTCCCGGCTTCGTATTCGGCGGCGCTACCCACGTAGAACTTGGCGCCGACCTTTTGTACATCGCCCTCACCCGAGTCGACGACAATCACTGGAATGCCGGAAGCGTCGGCCGCCTTGATGGACTTCTGCAGCGCGGCCGCATCGGGAACAGACACAACCAGTCCATTAACTTTGGCAGCGACGGCTGCATCGATCATGCGCGACATGGCAATCGGGTCGAAGGCTTCCGGGGCCTGGTAGGACACTTTGGCGCCGGTTTCCTTCGCCGCATCTTCCATGCCTTTCTTCAGGGCATTCCAGTAAGAGTCACCCGCCTGGCCGTGCGTAACAAACGCAATGCGCACGGGTTCGTCGGCAGCCTGGGTAATGGACGGAATCATTACTGCCGAAGCCAAAACGGCAGTTACAACACCATGCAACAACGTATTCTTGATCCGCAACTTCATGGTGAATCTCCTAAAGTGGACTGTCTTTTTATGCTTATTCTTGACTTCCGAACTTTCAGTTGACTTCCCTAACAAATACCGGACGTTGTTCCTTCAATGAAATATCTGCTGCCAGTGCAACTCTTTCGGCTTGCAGGGATTCATCAGCGCCCACCAGCACAGGTTTATTGTTCAGCACGCTATGGGCAAAGGCAGCGAGTTCGCTGGCGTAAGATAGCGGGTAACGATCAAGACAGGAGAAGTACGGCTTATCTGTCTTGACGCCTTCTTCCTTGAAGAGTTGTACGGTTGTCGGCGTAAGGTTGTGAATCTTCACGAGCCCCTTGGAGCCCAGCACCTCCGCCAATTGGTCATGACCATAAACGGCATTCAGCGAACAATCAATCACACCCACGCCGCCCTTGGCGAACTTCAGCGTGATGACGGTGGTGTCGACAAACCCTTCCTCATCCGCGCGCGACGGGTCGGCAATTGCCCCGCCCTCCACATACACCCGCTCGATGGTGTCGCCCATCAAGTGCTGGGCCATGTCGAAGTCGTGCACATGGATGTCGATGAACACATTGCCCGCCGATTTGAGGGCGCCACGCGGCGGAAGCTCGGCCTCGCGCGAGGTGATTTTCACCACCTGCGGGGCTCCGATTTCACCGTCAGTGATTACCTGGTGCAATTGACGGAACTGCGCATCGAAGCGGCGGTTGAAACCGACCTGGAACGGTACGCCGGCTTCCTTGACGATGGCGGCGATCTGCTTGCTCTGGCGGTAGTCCACATCCAGCGGCTTCTCACAGAACATCGCCTTGCCGAGCCCGGCCACGTACTGGACGATTTCAAGGTGTGCCGTGGTGGCGCAGCAGATGCACACGGCCTCGATCTCCACGCTCGCCAGCATGTCCTTGTAGTCGGCGAATTGATTTTCGACGCCCAGATCACTCAGCCATGCCTGGTGCTTGCCGATCGACGGAGAGGCAACCGCAACGAGTTCCGCGCCTTCCACGCCCTTCACCAAGTTCTGGATGTGCATTTTCCCAATGACGCCGGCACCGATGACTGCAACTTTCAGCTTGCGCATACTGGCCTCTCACATCGAACGGTTGGAGTTGGTTAACGCAGTGCGTCCCATCTGAACCAGGAGCCGGGTGTCACGCTCGGCATCTTCCAGGGTGTTGAGTGGCGTGCTCTCGTTGACGATGCTTTCCCAGAAATATTTGATTTCCTCGACGAAGGCTTCCTTGTAGTTGGCCCTGTGTTCGGTTTTCTGTGAGTGCTGCCCATCGGCCTTCCACACGGTCAGGCGCGTAGGGAAGTGATTCAGATAAGGCGATGGGAACTCCAGGTGATACACCGCATCGTCGAAATACAGCGAGATACGCTCGTGGTATTCGGCTACATGGGGCACGGTCAGGTGCATCATTTGCCACAGGCTGGTTTGCGCATCCAGACGCACCGTGGCCTGGCCGCCGTCGCCGTTGGCAAAGAAGGCGGCACCTTCGACGCCGACCGTGGAAACCTTCATCTTTTCCAGCAGTCCATGCACTACGTTGATGTCATGCACCAGGCTCGAGCAATATGCTCCGGTAAAGCCACGGAAGCTGTTTTCGTCTGGCAGCTCGCTCAGCGCTTCGGCGACCTGCTCGCGCTGACGGGTCTTGAACTCATCTTTAAGCGCTTGAGGAATGTCATTGGCGAAAACCAGTTCTCCCTGATGTTCGCGGAATGGCCAGGAGTCCGGATCACACACCTCGACGCTGACCATACGCAGCTTGGCGCCGTTATCGGGCAACATGTCGCGCAGCAGCAAATAAGAAGGGTCGAAGCGCTTCATGTAACCCACCTGCAGAATCCTGCGGTTGGCATCACGCACGCGCTTTATCCGGGCAACGTCTTCCAGGCTGTAGCAGATGGGTTTTTCAGTAAAAACATGGCAACCGGCATTGAGCGCATCGATCACCATGTCGGCGTGATAACAGTCTGGCGAGCAGACGAATATCGCTTCCGGCTCCGCATGGCGGAGCAATTGCTGATGGGTTTCATACACGGGCAGCTGCTTGTCCTGGAAGAACTGGCGTACTGTTGTCGACGCATCGGCAATACCGACAAGTTCAAACAAGCCACTCAACTTCAAGAGGTTTGGAATATGTTCGAGTTGAGCAATCAACCCAGCCCCTAAGACACCAACACGCAATTTCTTTTGCATAGACGTATCTCTTTCCTAATGGCGTTATCGCTTTGGAAATTCAGGATTGAACGGTGAAGCCTGCGTTTTCTGCCAACTGCCTGGTATTCTTGTAACCCATCGTTGCATAAACCAGGGGATTGGCTTTATTCGGATCCTGTTCGGCTTCAACAACCAACCAGCCGCTGTAATTATTCTGCGCCAGCACTTTCAGAATATCGTTGTAATCGATCATGCCGTCGCCGGTTACCGTGAAGATCCCATTCATCACGGCGCCCATGAAGCTCAAGTCCTGTTGCAAGGCTTTTTCCAGCTCGGCTTTGCGAACGTCCTTCAAATGCACATGATTGATGCGCTTGGCATGACGGCGCACCAGGGCATAGGGATCGCCCCCCGCATATAAGCAGTGCCCTGTATCAAAGAGCAGCCCCACGGCTTCTCCGGTATGCTCCATGAGCAAGTCGATCTCTTCATCCGTCTGGACGACGGTGCCCATGTGATGGTGGTACCCCATCCGCACGCCGAAGTCGGCCATCTTTTCAGCTAACTGAGTCACTTTCTTGCCATAACTGGCCCAGTCGCCATCCGGCAACTCAGGGCGAATGGACGCCGGATCATGGATTGCACCGTGGCGGCCGTAACTGGTGTCTGCATAAACAACCACCTTGCTGCCCATTTCCTTGAGCAACGTCAGGTGCGGCAATATCGCGTCAAACTCTTCATCTACCTCCTTCTCTGCAATTCTGCCGTCATACCACCCGGAAACAATTTCCAGCCCGTGCCCCTTGACAATAGGGCGAAGCACTTCCGCCTGACGCGGAAACTTCCCGCCCAATTCCGACCCCGCATAGCCTGCCAATTTAGTTTCGCTCAGACAGACTTCCAGCGGTGTATCGCCCCCCAACTCCGGAACATCGTCATTCGTCCAGGTAATCGGGTTAATACCAATTCGTACCGTTGTCATGTTATCTCTCATGTTTGCGGGAGGAATAGTCGGCTCACAGGCGAGCCCGTTAAAGCATTTATTTTTATTAAGACTTCTTACGGGATAGTTGCTCTACTCAGGTACAACTCATTGTCTTGCATGTTATTTGGAAGTTGCGGAGAAAAGTGCCGACCATTGACTTCTTGCAAGGCAATTGCAAGTGCTCCGATCAGCCCGGCTTTTTTACCCAGGGCACAGGCTTCCACCGGCAGCGGATCATCCATCATGTCGGCCAGCCAATAGCGGACCCGCTCCAGCATTTCAGGGCGTCCGCCAACACTGCCACCTAATAGACAGAGTTGCGGATCCAGCACGGTGGCGGTTGCTCCAATCGCCTTGGCACAACCGCGCGCCACCTTGTCGATCACCAGCAAGGCAACTTCATCGCCCGCGGCAGCACGGTCGAATATCTCAGGCAATTCGTCGACCGGGTTGCCGCTGAACTCTCGGTAGAAACGCAGGATGGCTTGACCGCTCGACACCGTTTCCAGCGGCCCGTGCCGCTTGACCTCCAGATCGATATCCTCGTTCAGCACCGGCATGTAGCCAATTTCACCCGCACCACCGCGGGCGCCGCGCCACAGCTTGCCATCGAGAATGACGCCCATGCCGATACCGGTGCCCATCGCAACAAAGATGAAGCTTTCACTGGCCTGGCCACGACCACGCCACAACTCCCCGACAGCCGCCAGATTGACTTCGTTTTCCAGCAACACCGGCGCGCCCAGTACGCTGCACAGTGCGGCTTCAAGGTCCACCCCTGGCAATGCCGGCAAGTTCGGAGAGTGATGTACGCGCCGGGTTTTGCGATCAACGACGCCTGGCACCCCGACAACAACCTGCAGCAACTTGCTGCGATCGATTGCATGCTTGTCCAGCAAGCCGGTGATACCTTGCAGCAACTGCGCTTCGACCTGTGCACCACCGTCCTTCAGTGGCGAACGCGTTTCTTCGATCAGGTGTCCTGAAACATCGGCAATTCCCAGCTTCAGGTGAGTGCCCCCCAGGTCACAGACGGCAACATAGCCGGCTTTTGGGTTCAGCTCATAGGTAATTGCGGTGCGACCGAGCTTGCCCTGGACGCTGCCCACTTCACGTACCCAGCCTGACTCCTCGAGCATGGAAACCAATTCCGATACGGTCTGCTTGGACAACCCTGTCAATTTGGCGACCTGCGCACGGGAGATCGGGCCTTGGCGGACGATGCGCTCCATCACAGCCTGGCAATTCACCTGACGTCCAATTGCCGACTCAGCCAATACCCCATTCATCTTGAATTCCCCTTTCCAGAAAACCGAGTGACTTCACTGAATTTCTATTTAGTTCGGTCTGCGAACGAATTAATGCACGCGGCAAAAAGAATGTAAAGGGGTATTTTTGCTTGAGGATTTTTTGTCGATCGCCGTGCTCAGCAATCCGGCTTCGCTAAACCGTACTGGGCAATTCAACCCGGGCAATCAGTCCCGCGCCTTTGCGATTACGCAGCGTCAACTCCCCACCCTGCTCCCGCACGATCGCCCGCGCAGCCGACAGGCCAAGCCCCACGCCACCCGTATCACGGTTACGCGAAGCCTCGAGGCGAAAGAACGGGTCGAACACTCGCTCCAGGGCGTGCTCGGGAATGCCCGGCCCTTCGTCGCTGACTTCGATGCGGATCGAGCGGTCGTCACCGCTCAGTTCGATGCGCGGCCGTTGTGCATACTTCACGGCGTTTTCCAGCAGGTTGACGATCACGCGCTTGATGCCCAGCGGTCGGCCGTCGTACACCAGGTGGGCGGGGCCGGCGAAGTCGACATCGATGCCCTGGTCGCGAAAGTCATCGATGATGGTTTGCAGCAGTTCCGAGAGGTCGAACGCCGTGGTTTGCTCCAGATGCGTTTCATCGCGGAAGAAGCCCAGTGCTGCGTTGATCATCAACTGCATTTCTTCCACATCGCGAATCAATTTGCGCTGGTGCTCCAGGTCCTCCATGAATTCGCAGCGCAGGCGCATTCGCGTCAGGGGAGCGCGCAGGTCGTGGGAGATGGCCGCGAGCATGTGCGTGCGTTCGGCGATGAAGTGTTGGATCTGCGCCTGCATGGTGTTGAAGGCGATGATCGCCTGGCGGATTTCATGGGGCCCTTCGAGATCGATGGGCGGTGCGCTCAGGTCCGCACCGAAACGCCGCGCGGCACTGGCAAACCGCTGCAGCGGGTTGGCCAGTTGGCGCGTGGCAAGCCAGGCGACCAGCAGAGTTGCGACCAGGCCCAGGGCTGTGATGACAGCGATGCGCATGCCCTCACTCAGACCCCAGGTACGTTCGGGTGGCGTGAACGACAGCCAGCTGCTATCGCGCAGTTGCACGAGCACGACGTAGCGCGCCTGGGCGCTGCCGTCCGGCCAATCGGCAGGCTGAAAGACTTCGATGTCACGGGAAATATCGCCAAGCAGTTGCCGCATCACCGGCGATTTATTCGTATCGACCTGGGCGCCGATCGGGGGTAGATCGAAGTCGGCCCGCTGAAGGTGCCACAGCACTTCCAGCATCGGATTGCTGGCGGCTGCGGCCAGTTGCGTGCGCAGTTGGGCGGGCGCGGCCTCGATCACTCGGGCTGTCGCGGCGATCTGTTCCGGCAAGCCGGTGCGGTCGATGGGCGGGCGCGCCCAAATGCCGGCGACCTGCACAAACAGGCCGTTGAGGGCCAGGGAAGTGAGCATTGCGGCGACGATCGTCAAGGCAATTCGGCGCCTGAGCGTGTCGCGACGGAACATCCGACGGATCACGAGCGGCTGACCTTGGCGGTGAACATATAGCCTCCGTTGCGTACGGTACGTATGAGATCCGGGCGCTTGCTGTCCGGTTCGATCTTGCGTCGCAGGCGGCTGACCTGCACATCGATGCTGCGGTCAAAGGCGTCGTAGCCCTGGCCGCGAGTCAGGTCGATCAGCTGTTCGCGAGTGAGGATGCGCTGCGGATGCTCGAGAAACACCACCAGCAAATCGAACTCGCCGCCGGACAACGGAATCATCACGCCCTCAGGCGAACGCAGCTCGCGGCGGGTGACGTCCAGGTGCCAACCGGCGAAGGCGATAACCGGCCGCCTCTCTTCGCGGCCCGGGCTTTTCTCGCCAGCGCGGCGTTGCACGGCGCGCAGGCGGGCGAGCAACTCCCGAGGATCGAACGGCTTGGTCAGGTAGTCATCGGCGCCCAGTTCCAGACCGACAATGCGGTCGCTCAGTTCGCCCATGGCGGTGAGCATGACGATCGGGATTGACGTCTGTGCCCGCACTTTCTGGCAGAGGCTCAGGCCGCCTTCGCCGGGCAGCATCAGGTCGAGAATGATGATGTCCGGCCGGTTTTGCTCGATCGCCGCCCACATGGCCTCGCCATGGGTGGCCAGCTCCACCTCGTAGGCATGTTGGAGAAAGAATTTCTTCAGCAAGGAAAGAATTTCCACATCGTCGTCGACGATCAGCAGTCTGCTCACGTTCAGCGGGTCCATGGGCAAAAAAAGAGGGTATCTAAAACCATTCCGGCGTCAGGGTCATATATTTCAATCGCGCAACATTTCTACCTGCCGGACACAAACCGGACATCCTCGTGCAAAACCGCTCCGGCACCCTGCGCGGCATCCATTACAGGAGTCCACTATGCAGGTATCGAACAGCAAGCATCCGGCCGACGGGATCGACACCACCCATACCCTGATCCTGAACGAGCGCGCCAGCAAGGTATGGAGCAACGATCCGATGCTGTTCCAGCAGTCACGCCTGGGGTTATCCAATGATCGCAGCCGCATCGTATTGAGCCGCTACTTCGAGCGTTACAGTCCGACGTGCAGCCACTGGGTGGAGTACATCCACTCAGCCCCCATCGCCGAATTCACTCAATGGATCATGGCCCATGGCGATTTGCGCATCGAGTGCTCGGAAGACTTGCCCGATACCCATGCCCACGCCTGAGCAGCGCTCTTCACCCACGAAAACAATCCATTCAGGAAACGCTTTGATGAGAAGCAATCTCTCACTGTCCCTGTTGCTTGCCGCAACCCTCACCCTCTCGGCGTGCAGCAACAAGAAAGTCGCGCCCGAAGCGTATTCGGGTTTTCTGCGCGACTACAACGCACTGACAGAGCGCCAGTCGCCTTCCGGTCAAACGGTGCTTAGCTGGGTGAGACCCGGGATCAGGGTCGATCTTTACACACAGGTCTATATTGAACCGAGCCAGTTCTACCCGCAGCCTCAGCCGACCGAGCGGATTCCGCAAACCACGCTCTCCGACGTGACCTGGTATTACGATGCCGCGCTCAAGCACGAACTGGGTAAAGTCATGACCGTGGTCACGGCCCCCGGCCCGAATACGCTGATCGTCAGGCCGGCAATTACCCGGGTCGCCGCCAGCACCCAGAGCCTGCGCGCTTACGAATGGCTGCCGATCACGCTGGTCGCGGCTGGCGTCAGCACCGCCACCGGGATCCGCGACCAGGACAGTGAAATCGCCACCGAAGTAGCGTTTCTCGATGGCGGAACCAGGACCGTTGTCGCTGAAGTGGTCCGTAAAGGCACGGGAGTACCGCTGGAGAACGACACAGAGGTCATGACGGCTGCGAATGTCAAGGCTGTGCTGGATGGTTGGGCTACTGACCTGCGTAATTCGTATGTGGCGATTCGCAAGTAACCCTTCTCGGACCGACGGTCGCCCGCTCTGCAACCCACCGCAAATTGCGCTTAGCTAAAACAACCTGCCCTGGTCTTCCAGGTCAGGCGGCTATCGCTCGCCAGAAGCGAAGCACGGCAAGCCCTGATCGCGGATGAGGTTTCAGCCATGGTTACGCTCACCATCAATGCCAAAGCGCAGCAACTCGACGTGCCCGACGACATGCCCCTGCTCTGGGTGCTGCGCGACGTCGCGCACTTGACCGGGACCAAGTTCGGTTGCGGAATCGCGCAGTGTGGTGCCTGCACCGTGCATGTGGATGGGGCGCCGCTGCGTTCCTGTATCACCCCGGTGTCAGCGGTGGCCGGCAAGTCCATCACCACTATCGAAGGTCTTTCGCCTGATGCATCGCACCCCGTGCAGCGAGCCTGGGCCGAGCTCGATGTGGTGCAGTGCGGTTATTGCCAGTCCGGTCAGATCATGTCGGCAGCCGCGTTGCTGGCGAAGATACCGAAGCCCAGCGATGCCGATATCGATCAGGCCCTGTCAGGGAATATTTGCCGGTGCGGCACTTATCCGCGCATACGCGCTGCCGTGAAGCGGGCTGCTGAACTGGGTTAGCGGAGGGCAGGCCATGAACAGTCGCAACGATATTTCCCGGCGTGGATTTCTCAAGAGTACCGCCATCGTCGGTGGCGCCCTGGTGGTTGCCTTTACCCTGCCCGGCGGCAGGCGTCTGGCCTGGGCGGCCGGTACCGATAACGCCACGTTCAGCCCCAATGCGTTCCTGCGGGTGGGCAGCGATAACAGTGTCACGGTGCTGCTGGCGCACTCGGAGATGGGCCAGGGCATCTGGACCGGCCTGGCCATGCTCATTGCCGAGGAGCTGGATGCCGACTGGTCGAAGATCAGGGTCGAGCACGCGCCGGCGGATGCGGCGTATGGCAGCAAGGTGTTTGGCGGGTTGCAGGGCACGGGCGGTTCGACCAGCATCTGGTCGGAATTCGACCGTTATCGCCAGGCGGGCGCGGTTGCACGAACCTTGCTGGTGCAGGCGGCCGCAAATCGCCTCGGGGTGCCGGTGGAGGACATTCGCACCGAAAACGGTGAAGTTATTGTCGGTGAAAAACACATTCCCTACGGCGACCTGGCGGCCGAGGCGAGCCAGTTGCCGGCGCTCGATCCGGCCAGCGTGAAGCTCAAGGAGGCCAAGGACTGGAAAGTGATCGGCAAGCCCACCAAGCGCCTGGACACGCCCGAGAAGATCAATGGCAGCGCGCGCTTTGGCATGGATGTTCAGTTCGAAGGGCTGATGACCGCGGTAGTGGCGCGCTCGCCGGTTTTTGGTGGATCTGCCAAATCGTTCGATGCGACCAGGGCCAAGGCCGTGCCGGGTGTCCGTCAGGTGGTTCAGGTGCCATCCGGTGTGGCGGTGATTGCCGACCATTATTGGGCTGCCAAGGTTGGCCGTGATGCCCTGACCGTCGACTGGGACTTGGGCCAACATGCCGGTCTGGACAGCGTCAAGCTGCTCACCGAATTCAAGAAACTCGCAACGACCAAGGGCCAGACAGCTGCGCAGTCCGGCGATATCAGCGCGAGCCTGGACAAGGCTGCCAAGACGCTTGATATCGAGTACCACGTGCCCTACCTGGCCCATGCGCCGATGGAGCCGCTCAACTGTACGGTAAAACTGAATGCGGACAGCTGCGAGATCTGGACCGGCACGCAATTCCAGACGGTCGATCAGCAGGTCACGGCGAAGTTTACCGGGCTCAAGCCCGAACAAGTGCAGGTCCATACGATGTTCCTGGGCGGCGGTTTCGGTCGCAGGGCAACACCGACCTCCGATTTCGTCACTGAAGCCGTGCAGGTGGCGAAGGCTGCCGGGGTGCCGGTCAAGACCGTCTGGAGCCGCGAGGATGATGTGCATGGCGGCTATTACCGCTCCGCGTTCTTGCACAAGGCGCGTATCGGCCTGGACAAGGACGGCCTGCCCCTGGCCTGGGAGCAGGTCATCGTCGGCCAGTCAATCGGCGCCGGCACCCCGTTCGAAGCCATGCTGGTACACGAGGGCATCGACCATACCTCGGTCGAAGGAGTCGCCGACTCGGCTTATCTCAAAACCATTGCCCACCATGTCAGCCTGCATTCACCGACTACGGGTATTCCAGTGTTGTGGTGGCGTTCGGTGGGGCACAGCCATACCGGTTTCGTCATGGAGTCGATCATCGACGAACTGGCCAATGCCGCCGGCAAGGACCCACTCGAGTACCGCCGCGTGCTGCTCAAGAACGAGCCGCGGCTGCTCGGCGCACTGAATCTGGCGGCAGAAAAGGCCAACTGGGGCTCGCCATTGCCCAATGGCCACGCCCGGGGCATCGCCGTGCATGCATCCTTCGGCAGCTACGTTGCCCAGGTGGCGGAAGTCTCGGTGACCGATGACGTCATCCGTGTGCATCGCGTGGTGTGCGCGGTGGATTGCGGCGTCGCGGTCAACCCTCAGGGCATCGCCGCGCAGATGGAATCGGGTGTCGCCTTTGGCCTCAGTGCTGCCCTGCACAGCAAGCTCACCTTCAAGGACGGCAAGGTGCAACAGTCGAATTTCCACGATTTCCAGGTGCTGCGCCTGAACGAAATGCCAGTGGTGGAAACCCACATCGTGCCCAGCACGGACAAGATGGGCGGCATCGGCGAAACCGCAGTACCGCCTGTGGCGCCGGCAGTGGCCAACGCGGTGTTTGCACTGACCGGGCAACGGTTGCGCGAGCTGCCTCTTCAATTGGCCGGGGTGTGAGGAGAGTCCCATGCACCGATTGCTCTTGTCGCTGCTGTTGAGCGCAATGTTGCCGGCCGGCCTGGCGCTGGCCGACGACCAACAGGAGGCGGTGGCCGCCTTTGCCACAGTTCAGCAGGTGTTCCAGCACCCGCGCTGCCAGAACTGCCATATTCCCGGAGACTCGCCCTTGCAGTTCGACGCCAGCATCCCCCATGCAATGAATGTGGTGCGCGGCGCCGATGGCAAGGGCGCGGCGGGCCTGCCCTGTACGACCTGTCATGCCGAGGCCAACCCACCGGACAGTTATGGCCCCCACGCACCTCCCGGTGCCCCGCATTGGGCGCTGCCACCACCGGCGCACAAGATGGCCTGGATCGGCCTGCCCGCCGATCAGCTGTGCCAATTGATCAAGGACAAGTCGAGTAACGGCGGGCGCGACTTTGCGGCGCTGCTCAAGCATGTCGGCGAGGACAAGCTCGTGCTGTGGGGGTGGAGCCCTGGTGGCAACCGAGCGCCGGTCTCGGTGCCCCATGATGAGTTCGTCGCCCAGTTCAAACGCTGGGCTGATGCCGGAGGCCCCTGCCCGGCTGGCTGAGCAACAGGTTTTAACTTCAATAAAAATGCACTGAAACAGCACTATTTTGAATTTGCACGATACAACGCCGTTCTCCAGACTGCGCAGCAACTGCAATTGCCCCAGGTTAGTGCATGTCCACGCACCAATTTAGTAACTGGTTGTCCCGGTTCACCCCCGCCTCGTTGAACATCCCGCCCAAAGAATGGCTGCGGGCCGCGTTCGGCGCCCTGCTCGGCGTGCTGATTGCCAGCCTGCTCTGCCAAGAGGCATTTGGCAGCGACGTGGCCCTGCATTTGCTCGGGCCGGTGGCAGCTTCGGCTGTTCTGCTGTTTGCCGTTTACTCGGGTGCGCTGGCGCAGCCCTGGTCAATCATCGGCAGCTACCTGGTGGCCACGCTGGTGGCGTTGCTGGTGGCGCATGTGTTTGGCCGCTCAGTGTTCAGCGCCTGCCTGGCGGTGGGCCTGTCGCTGGCCATCATGTGCCCGCTACGTTGCCTGCACCCGCCGAGCGGGGGGCTGGCCCTGAGCCTGGTGCTGGCCGATGCCAGCCTCGGCCAGATGGGTGTGCAGGTGATCTACCCGGTCATGCTCAATGCCGTGAGCCTGCTGGGCATGGCCTTGATCTACAACAATCTGACAGGCGTGCGCTATCCCAAACGTCATGCCGCACCGCAGGATTTGCACCACACCCTCGACCCTTCACCCGAGCAACGAGTAGGGATCAATTCAAGGGACCTGGACCAGGCGCTGGAGGAGATCGGCGAGTTTGTCGACGTCACTCGCGAAGACCTGGAGCAGATCATCCTGGCGACCGAGAAGCACGCCGTGCGGCGTAGCCTGGGGAATATTGCGGCGCAGCATGTCATGTCCCGGGACGTGCAATGCGCTACGCCTCAGACCACCCTTGAGCATGCCCTGAAAATGTTCAGCAGCCATCATCTGAAAACCCTGCCGGTGCTCAATGAAGACCGCCATCTGGTCGGGATCGTCAGTCTGGTCGATTTGATCGGACACCCGCTCACGCGCAGACAGTGGAGCTGGCGCGGCCTGCTGGGCCTGCATCGTCAGGAAACCCTGGAAAAGGTCATGAGCCACCCGGTGACCTGCGTACAGAGCAATACCCATATCGTCGACATGATCCCGCTGCTATCGAGCCAGGGCCTGCATTGCCTGCCGGTACTGGAGGGCGACGAACTGGTGGGCGTGATCACCCAGACCGACCTCATCGCCGCCTTGCATCGTCACCTGGTCACCCATGCCGATGACGCTCAGGTCATCGGATCCCAGCGCTGGGACCAGTCAATGTCGGTCTTGACGACTTCGCGCAACAACTCGAAAGATTTTTGCAGCGCCGCCGAATCACGCTCGCGTGAATAGATCAGGTAGGTCGGATAGCTGAACTCTGGCGCCTTGGGCACCCTTTCCAGCACACCGCTATCGATGTAACTCTGCACGACGCGGGTACGGAAATAGCCCGAGCCGCCGTGCTCCAGAATGTATTGCAGCGCCAGTGGTCCCAGGTTGAAGGTGACCGCCGCCTTGGCGCGATCGGGGAGCGCAGCGTCATGCCGGCGCCGAAAGTCCTCGCCCCAATCGACATATACATAAGGTTCGGGCCGCGCCACCGAACGGATCATGATGAGCTTTTCTTCGAACAACTGCTCGACCTGCAGGCCGGGCCAATAGGTCGGCTGATAGACCAAAGCAGCGTCCAGCACGCCCAGTTCCAGCTGCCGCAGCAAGCTTTCACCGTCCTTGATTTCCGTGCGCAAGGCATGGGTGGGTATCCGCTCGCGCAGTACGCCAACCCAGTTGAGCATCAACGGGTTGCACAGGCTGACTTCACCGCCGATATGCAGCACATTGTGATAACCCTCCGGCAGCGGGAGGTCGCGCCGCGCCGCCTCCCAGGTCTGCACCAACTGATTGGCATAGACGACAAAGGCTTCGCCGTCGGCGGTCAGGCTGGCACCGGCACGATTGCGCACGAACAGCTTGCAGTCGAGCTGGCTTTCCAGCTTCTGCACCCGGGCGGTGATGGCGGTTTGTGTGACATGGAGTTTCTGGGCAGCCGCCACCAGGCTGCCAGAGCGTACGATTTCCAGGAAGGTACGGGCCAGATCGAGGTCCATAGGCTGTCCGATGCGCGATAATGGGCCCATTGTAGTGGCATTGGTTGCCCCGTGGGCAAAGCTGCAGGTCAGCCCCTGGATTTGCCCGCCAGCCCCGGCTCTGCTAGTGTCGCGCCGTTTGAACACCTACCGAGATAGCCGCCATGGCCCGAAAAAAAGCTGCCGTTGATTTCGAGCAATCCCTCGCCGAGCTGCAAACGCTGGTCGAGCGCCTGGAAAACGGCGAGCTGTCGCTGGAAGACTCCCTGACCGCGTTCGAGCAAGGCATCCGCCTGACCCGCGACTGCCAGGGCGCGCTGGCCCAGGCCGAGCAAAAGGTGCAGATCCTGCTCGAACGTGACGGTGAACTCGCGCAAGAACCCTTCGATGTGGAACAACCTGAATGATTGCCACCTACCAGGCCATTTGCCAGGCCCGCGTCAACGATGCACTGGACAGCCTGTTCATTGCGCCCTCGGTTGAGCTGACCCGCCTCTATGAGGCCATGCGCTACAGCGTGATGAACGGCGGTAAACGCGTTCGTCCGCTGCTGGCCTACGCCGCCTGCGAAGCCCTGGGCGGCGCGGCAGAACACGCCAATGGCGCCGCCTGCGCGGTCGAGCTGATCCACGCCTATTCGCTGGTGCATGACGACCTGCCGGCCATGGACGACGACGATCTGCGTCGCGGCCAGCCGACCACGCACAAGGCGTTCGACGAAGCCTGTGCAATCCTCGCCGGCGACGGCCTGCAGAGCCTGGCTTTCACCGCCCTGCTCGACCCGCGCCTGAGCCCCCAGGATGAGCGCACCCGCCTGACCATGGTGCAGGCCCTGGCCCAGGCCGCAGGCCCCGCCGGCATGGTCGGTGGCCAGGCCATCGACCTGGGTTCGGTCGGCCTCAAGCTGGACCAGAAGGCCCTCGAGCTCATGCATCGGCACAAGACCGGCGCCCTGATCGAGGCCAGCGTCACCCTCGGCGCCCTTGCCAGCGGTCGTGCCGAGGAATCCGAGCTCCAGTCGCTGCAGACCTATGCCAAAGCCATTGGCCTGGCGTTCCAGGTGCAGGACGACATCCTCGACGTCGAGAGTGACACCGCGACCCTGGGCAAGCGCCAGGGCGCCGATATTGCCCGCGACAAGCCGACCTACCCGGCACTGCTGGGCCTGGATGCGGCCAAGGCTTATGCCCTGGAACTGCGCGACCAGGCACTGCATGCGCTGCGTCCATTCGACGCAGCGGCCGAGCCGTTGCGTGATCTGGCTCGGTATATTGTCGAGCGGCGTAGCTAAGTAGCTGAAGGCCTCATCGCTGGCAAGTCGAGTCGTCGCACCGCAGCTCCCACAGAGAATATGCAAACGCTGCAAAAACTGTGGGAGCTGGCTTGCCAGCGATTGCTGCACCGCAGACTATGCTGGCACACCCGCTCCCCAACGAGCAGTCTCCGACGCAATAAGGTAAACTGCCGCCCTCTTCAAACCTATAATGATTCGCCTGATGCCCACGACGTTTCAAGAGATTCCCCGCGAACGCCCGATTACGCCCCTGCTCGACCGCGCCGACACCCCTGCCGGTTTGCGCCGTCTGGGCGAAGCGGAGCTGGACACCCTGGCCGACGAATTGCGCCAGGAGTTGCTCTATACGGTTGGCCAGACAGGCGGACATTTCGGTGCTGGCCTGGGCGTAATCGAGCTGACGATCGCTCTGCATTACGTCTTCGACACGCCCGACGACCGTCTGGTGTGGGACGTTGGCCATCAGGCCTATCCGCACAAGATCCTCACGGGTCGGCGCAAGGCGATGGGCAGCCTGCGCCAGAAGGACGGCCTCGCCGCGTTCCCACGCCGCTCCGAGAGCGAGTACGACACCTTTGGCGTCGGCCACTCGAGCACCTCGATCAGTGCGGCCCTGGGCATGGCTATCGCTGCGCGCCTGCAGAACAGCCCGCGCAAGTCGATCGCCGTGATCGGCGACGGCGCCTTGACCGCTGGCATGGCCTTCGAGGCCCTGAACCATGCACCTGAAGTCGGCGCCGACATGCTGGTGATCCTCAACGACAACGATATGTCGATCTCGCGTAATGTCGGCGGGCTGTCGAATTACCTGGCCAAGATTCTCTCCAGCCGTACGTATGCAAGCATGCGCGAAGGCAGCAAGAAAGTCCTGTCGCGCCTGCCCGGCGCCTGGGAAATCGCCCGCCGCACCGAAGAATATGCCAAGGGCATGCTGGTTCCCGGCACGCTGTTCGAAGAACTGGGCTGGAACTACATTGGTCCGATCGACGGCCATGACCTGCCGACCCTGATCGCCACGCTGCGCAACATGCGCGACCTCAAGGGGCCGCAGTTCCTGCACGTCGTGACCAAAAAGGGCAAGGGCTTCGCCCCGGCCGAGGTCGACCCGATCGGCTACCACGCGATCACCAAGCTCGAACCGCTCGACGCGCCTGCCGCCGCCCCGAAAAAGCCCAGCGGGCCAAAATACTCGGCGGTGTTCGGCCAATGGCTGTGTGACATGGCCGACGCCGATGAGCGCCTGGTCGGAATCACCCCGGCCATGAAAGAAGGCTCGGACCTGGTCGCCTTCAGCGAGCGCTTCCCCGATCGCTACTTCGATGTCGCCATCGCCGAACAGCATGCGGTCACCCTGGCCGCCGGCATGGCCTGCGAAGGCTCGAAACCGGTCGTGGCGATCTATTCGACCTTCCTGCAGCGCGCCTACGATCAGCTGATCCATGACGTTGCCGTGCAGAACCTCGACGTACTATTCGCCATCGACCGCGCAGGCCTGGTGGGCGAAGACGGCCCGACCCACGCCGGCAGCTTCGACCTGTCGTTCCTGCGTTGCATCCCCGGCATGCTGGTGATGACCCCGAGCGATGAAAACGAGCTGCGCAAGATGCTCACCACCGGCCACCTGTACGCCGGCCCCGCTGCCGTGCGCTATCCGCGTGGCACCGGCCCGAATGCGCCGATCGAAACCACGCTCGAACCGCTGGAAATCGGCAAGGGCGTGATTCGTCGCCAAGGCAGGAAAGCCGCACTGCTGGTATTCGGCGTGCAGCTGGCCGACGCCTTGAAAGTGGCCGAAAAGCTCGATGCGACCGTGGTCGACATGCGCTTCGTCAAGCCACTGGACGAAGCCCTCGTACGCGAGATCGCCAACAGCCACGAGCTGCTGGTGACCATCGAAGAGAACGCGATCATGGGCGGCGCCGGTGCTGCTGTGAGCGAATTCCTCGCACGGGAAAACCTCCTCAAGCCTGTGCTGCACCTTGGCCTGCCGGACATCTATGTCGAGCACGCAAAACCTGCACAAATGCTCGCCGAGTGCGGCTTGAACGAAGCGGGCATCGAAGCCGCCGTCAGCCAGCGCCTACAGCTACTGGGTAGCTGATCGAAAGCGGCGCACGCCTGTGCGCCGCGCCTCACCGCGTTACGGATTACCGATGAAACTCTCGCGCATTGCCCTGACCCTCTCGCTGCTGCCGGCCGGCCAGCTGCTGGCCGACTCATTCGAACGTGAACAAGCGCTGAAGCTGCCCGATGTACTGATCAGCGCCAACCGCCAAGTCGAAGCGCGCAACGACAGCAGCGCCGCCAACACCGTCTTTACCCGCGACGACATCGACCGTCTGCAGCCGAACAGCGTGCCTGACCTGCTGCGCCGCGTGCCTGGCGTGCAGGTCGTACAAACCGGCGGACGCGGCAGCCTGCCGGGGATTTATATCCGCGGCACCCGCTCTGCGCAAAGCCTGGTGCTGGTGGATGGCCAGCGCATCGGCAACTCGACTTCCGGGGACAGTAATCTGCAGCACCTGAACATCGATCAGATCGAGCGCGTGGAAGTGCTGCGCGGCTCGCGATCGGTGATCTACGGCAGCGATGCGATTGGCGGGGTGATCCAGATCTTTACCCGGCGCGGCGCCGAACCGGGCCTGCAATCGCGTCTGCACCTGGGCTTTGGCAACTATGGGACCTGGGAGCGCAGCCTGGGGCTGTCCGGTGGCGACGAACAAACCCGCTTCAATCTCGGCGCCAGCCTCGATGAAACCGCCGGCATCAACCGCACCCATGAGTCGTTCCCCAGCGATCGCGATCACGATGCCTACCGCAACAAGTCGGTCAGCTTCAGCCTGAGCCATGCCTTCAGCGATGACCTGGAAGCTGGCCTGAACGTGCTGGATAACCGCGGCAAAAGCGAGTTCGATAACCCGTTCGGCCGTTTCGACCTGACCACGTTCGAGTCCGTCGAACAGCAACCGTACAACGACTTCACTGTGAGCAGTGTCAGCAGTTACGTCGATGCTCGCATCAATGACCACTGGAAATCCCGCGTCGAACTGGGCCACAGCGAAAACCTGGAAACCTCCCTCGACAAGCTGAGTGATGAGCACAGCGTATTCAACACTTACCGCGACTCCGCGAACTGGCAGAACGACTTGACGCTCGACGAGCGCAACAGCCTGCTGCTGGGCGTGGACTGGTATGAAGACCAGGTCAACAGCAGCACGCCCTTCGAGGAAGACAGTCGCTGGAACCGCGCCGCCTTTGTCCAGCATCGCTTCCAGGCGCAAAGCTTTTCCACCGAACTGGGCCTGCGCCATGACCAGAACCAGCAGTTCGGCGGGCAGAACAGCTGGAGCGGTACCTTCACCCTGCCGCTCAACCCCGAAAACGATGTGCTGCTGAGCTACAGCGAAGGCTTCCGCGCACCGACCTTCAATGATTTGTATTACCCGGGTTTCAGCAACCCGAACCTCAAGCCCGAAACCTCGAAAAGCTATGAACTGCAGTGGCGCAGCCAGCTGAGCGAAACCAGCCGCCTGGAAACCTCGCTCTACCGCACCAACCTTGAAGACGCGATCATTTTCGGCAGCAATTCACGCCCGGAGAACGTCGCCTCGGCTCGAATCGATGGCTTCGAAGCTGCGCTGAAACAGGAGCTGTTCGGCTGGCAGAGCAACCTGGGCCTGGCAATCATCGACCCACGCGATCGCGACAGCGGCCACACCCTGGCCCGCCGCGCACGCAGGACCTTGAGCCTGGACCTGGACCGGCAGTTCGATCGCCTCGGCCTCGGCGCTAGCTGGCAGGCGGTGAGCAGCAGCTACGACGACCTGGACAACCGCAACCGATTGGGCGGTTATGGCTTGCTCGGGCTGCGCAGCAGCTGGCTGCTCAATCGCGAGATCTCACTGGAAATGAAGGTCGACAACCTGCTGGACAAGGGCTACAGCCGCGCCCTCTACAGCCATGCCGGCAATGAATACGGTTATCGGGAAGAAGGCCGTGCCTGGATGTTTGGGGTGACCTGGACACCGGAGATTTAACCCCCCCTGATCCCCCTCGTTCCCACGCTCCGCGTGGGAATGCCTCTCCTGACGCGCAGCAAAGCGACGCAGAGCGTCGGTCACTGCATTCCCACGCGGAGCGTGGGAACGAGAGTAGGCAGTCAGCGTTCGGGGGCTATCAACGCGCACAGCTTGGCCGTCGCCCCAATCATCTGCCCACTCGGCCGCTCCAGACCATTATCGGTCACCAACAACAGTCGCCCATGCGACCAGGCTTTCCACGCATCCAATTGCGACTGACTGGTCGCCAGGATCGCCTGTGGATCACGTTGCAGCACCGACTCCAGACTGACCTGGGGCGCCGGCAAGGTCAGGTCGTCGAACACATTGCGCGCGCCACAAGTCTTCAGGGCATCGCTGATGATCTGGCCGCCCCCCACGGTGTAGAGCGGTCTATCCCAGATCTGGTAGAACACTGGCAGAGGTTCGGCGCGTCGATAGCGCTGACGCAGGGACGCCAGCTGCGTGCGCAATTCGGCGGCTTGCTTCCGGCCTTGCGCAGGGGTGCCAAGTCGATCGGCGATGGCTTCGATCTGGGCAATGAGTTCGTCGAGGCTATGGGGTTCGGCAACGAAGGTAGGAATGCCGAAGTGGTCGAGTTGCTCGCGCTGAGCCGGGCCGACGCTGCCGGGCCAGAGCAATAGCAGATCAGGCTTGAGGCTGAGCAGGCGCTCCATGTCCAGTTGGCCATATTGCCCTACTGACGGCAGACCCTTGAGCGAAGCAGGCCGCTCGCCGGCATCCAGCACACCGACCAGTCGATCGGCAGCGCCAAGTTCCACAACGATTTCTGTCAGGGACGGCGCCAGGGTGACCACTCGCTCGACCGCCTCGGCGGCCCCGCACAGGGCCAGCAACAGGCAAGCGAGCAGGCGCAGCATCAAGCCAACTGGCGTGGAATACGGTAGAGATAAAGCAGCACCAGACTGGAGACGGCCAGCAGGACCAGCGGAACCGCTTCCAGTCCGACAGGCACCGCCAATGCTGCGATCCAGGCTGGCAAGCCGGCCACCAACAGGGCTGTGCGCCGGGTGTGTGCCAGGGCGTTCCAGGCGGCAGGCTCCTGAGGGGTGTCCAAGGCCTTTTGAGTCGCGATCAAGGCATGCTTGTAGGCCGCGAAACGCGGCAGGCTGATAAACATCGAGGCGACGCCGGCGATGAAAAACGGCATGACCAGAACCGGAAACAGCGGCTTGTTGCTGCCGAAGGCCCAGCCCATGACCAGCAAAGGCAACAAGGTCAACGCCAACTGCTGCCACCAGGTTACGGCCAGGCGGCGGCGAATTTGCGGCCGGGTCACGCCGAGCCGGCCTCACCCTGGTGCTCGTTGCCCATCATGTGGCCGAGCTTGCCGGCCTTGGTGGCCAGGTAGTGCTTGTTGTGTGGGTTGTGCCCGGTGTGCAGCGGCACGCGCTCGGCCACGGCGATGCCCATGGTGGTCAGCGCCTTGACCTTGCGCGGGTTGTTGGTCATCAAACGCAGGGATTTGACGCCCAGGTGCTCGAGCATTGGCAGGCACATGGCGTAGTCGCGCTGATCAGCGGCAAACCCCAGGCGCTCGTTGGCTTCGACGGTATCGGCGCCGCCATCTTGCAATTCATAAGCGCGAATCTTGTTGAGCAGGCCGATGCCGCGACCTTCCTGACGCAGGTACAGCAGGACGCCACGACCTTCGCGGGCAATCGCCTGCAAGGCCGCCTCGAGCTGGGAGCCGCAGTCGCAGCGCTGGCTGAACAAGGCATCGCCGGTCAGGCATTCGGAATGCAGGCGACCCAGCACCGGTTCCCCATCCGCCACGTCCCCGAGACTGAGCACGACGTGCTCGCGACCGGTGGCCTCATCGAGAAAACCATGCATGGTGAATTTTGCAAAGGGGGTGGGCAGCTGAGAAGCGGCAACGAAGACGACGGGCACCGTGTGCTCCTGATCAGTATTGAACATGAAAATTGGCAAGGAGCGCATTGTAACAGCAGCTCCGTGCTGACGCTTAGGCTGAATTATCGGAGATATTGATCAAATAGTTCGATCACTGTCCGGGTTGTTGTTGCCCCTCGGCAAATGGATAGGGTTGTTCCCAGCGCTCGAAAATCTCTCGCAGCTCCCCGCTGGGTACCAGGCTGTCCATGCGTTTATCGAACAATTCCAGCAGCGCCCGCCCACGCGCGGTATTGGCAAAGGCCAGGTACAACGGCAGTTCGGCCAGGTGCGTGCTCTTGAGCAGCGCAGGGTCCTTGGCCATGCTCTGTACGTATTCGACCTCGGTCAGCGCGTCGATGTAGAAGTCTGTGTGATCGTGCACGAGCATCGAGACGATACCATTACGCCGCTGCACCTCATCGTAACGTTTGATGTTCGGCAAATAACGCTGGAACTCATAGCCACGAACCCACGCCAGCCGGTATTGCCCGATGGTCTCGCGTTGCGGCACCGCCTTGCCGGCAAGGCCCAGGGCATAGATGTGATCGACATCGAAGGGCCAGCGCGGGTAGAGGTTTTCGCTGCGCTCCTGATGATAAGAGCCGACCCAGGCATCGGCTTCGTCCCTTTGGACCAGGCCGACGGCGCGGCTATAGGGCTCGCTACGGGTCCGCACCTTGACCCCGGCTGGCTCAAACACCTTGCGCAGGATATCCCACGCCAGCCCGGTGCCATCCTTGTTGGTGTAGTCGCTCCACTCCTCGCTGGCGAGGCGGATCTGGGTGGGGGTTACAGCCGGTGAAGCAGCCCATGCCATCGAGCCTCCCAACACCCAGAGCAGCATCAGCAATCCCCATCCACGCATTCCCTTATCTCCCTTAAGTGAAGCTCCATACGAGGCCTTGCATGGCCAGCCAGGCAAAGACGCCGGCCAGCACATCATCCAGCATAATCCCAATTCCGCCGTGTACGTGCCGGTCGATCCAACGAATCGGCCACGGCTTGAGAATATCGAAGAAGCGGAACATCAGGAAACCCGCCAGCAGCCAGTACCAGCCTTCAGGCACGAGCCAAAGGGTTATCCACATGCCGACCATCTCGTCCCAGACGATGCCCTCGTGGTCATGCACCCGCAAATCATCGGCGACCTTGCCGCACAGCCAGAAGCCGAACAGCATCGTGACCCCAAGCATCAGCCAATAACCCCAGTCGGGCAACATCTGCCACAACGGTACGAATGGCAGTGCCACGAGCGAGCCCCAGGTGCCAGGGGCTTTGGGCAAGGTCCCCGAACCGAAGCCAAAGGCGAGAAAATGCCAGGGGTTACGCCAGACCGAAGGCGGAACGTGTTCCGCAGGGACCTGGTTGGGGTGATCAGTCACGGTGTCTCCCGAAAATGTTGATAACCCCGGGTTGCCGGGGTGATGTCCTTGCCTTCGCCGTCATGCAGGGTGACGCCCTGCCCCTCGAGCACCTTGCCGATCACCGTTATCGGCAAGCCGCTGGCGAGCAGTCCGGGCAGCTCGGCGGCGGGCAAGGTAAAGGCCAGGACATAATCGTCGCCCCCGGCAAGAGCGGCCTGTTGCGCCTGTGCCGGGTCGAGAAAGGCCCGCAACGCCGCGGACATGGGGATTTTGTCCAGTTCGACCCGCAGCGCCACACTGGAAGCGGCGGCGATATGCCCGCAATCGGCCAGCAGGCCGTCGGAAATATCCATTGCTGACGTGGCCTTGCCCAAAAGGCTCTGACCGAGGGCGAACTGTGGCGAGGGAGACCAGTATCGGGCCAGCAGCGGCTCGGCAATGCTCGCCTGCGCGGCGCGCTCACCCAATACCAGCGGCAAGGCCCCTGCCGCGTCACCCAGCGCACCGCCCACGCAAAGCAGATCGCCCGGCCGCGCGCCGGCACGAGTCAGCGCCTTGCCGGCCGGCACCCGGCCGAATACGGTCATGGTCAGGCTCAAGGGCCCACGGGTGGTGTCGCCGCCGATCAAGCTCAACCGGCAGTGTTGCGCCATCTGGTTCAAACCACGGGCAAAGGCTTGCAACCAATCGGCAGAAACCGTCGGCAAGGTCAGCGCAAGGGTGAATGCAACAGGAGTGGCCCCCATGGCAGCCAGGTCACTGGCGGCGACAGCAAGGGCGCGTTGCCCAAGGAGAAAGGGGTCGCTGGCGTCGGGGAAATGGACCCCTGCGACCAGGGTGTCGGTCGAAATCGCCAGTTGTTCACCGGCCGGGACAGCCAGCAGGGCGCAGTCGTCACCAATACCCAGGGCAACGCCTTCGCCCGCCTGCGCACAGGGCGCAGCGGCGAAGTAGTGTCGGATCAGCTCAAACTCGCCCATTAGCCGCAAGCGCAACGATCAGCGCTTGAATGCCTTGACTTCGGCTTCGCGAAGACGCGGCGCCAGCTTGTCCAGCACACCGTTGACGAACTTGTGGCCATCGGTGGAACCGTAGACCTTGGCCAGCTCGATGCCCTCGTTGATCACAACGCGGTACGGTACGTCGACGCGCTTGAGCAACTCCCAGGTGGACAGGCGCAGGACCGCCAGTTCGACCGGGTCGAGTTCATCGATGGTGATGTCCATGCACGGTGCCAACAACGCATCGATTTCTGCCTTGCAGGCGGGAACGCCGTGCAGGATCTCGCGGAAATAGGCGCCGTCGATATCGCTGAAATCGTTGTCGACCCGAAATTGCGCTTCGATCTCGTTCAGCGAATGCTTGGCCATGTGCCATTGATACAGGGCCTGCGTCGCGAGCTGACGGGCTTCGCGGCGCTTGGCGCTCTTCGATGGCTTGCCAGCAGCGGCTGGTTTTGGATCGCGCGGGTTGAAACGATCGCTTTCGTCGCTAATCACTTGGCCTCCAACTGCGCCAGCAGACTGACCATTTCCAGAGCGGACAGGGCAGCTTCAGCACCTTTGTTGCCGGCCTTGGTGCCGGAACGTTCGATGGCCTGTTCGATCGAGTCGACGGTCAGTACGCCGAAGGAGACCGGTACGCCGAACTCCATGGAAACCTGAGCCAGGCCCTTGGTGCACTCGCCCGCCACGTATTCGAAATGCGGGGTACCACCACGAATGACCGCGCCGAGCGCGATGATCGCAGCGTATTCGCTTTGCTGGGCGACTTTCTGTGCAACCAGCGGGATCTCGAACGCGCCAGGAGCACGGATGATGGTGATGTCGCTTTCGCTGACGCCATGGCGAACCAGGGCATCAACGGCACCGCTTACCAGGCTTTCGACAACGAAGCTGTTGAAGCGGCCAACCACCAAAGCATAGCGACCTTTGGGGGCAATGAAGGTACCTTCGATGGTCTTCAGGGTCATTCAGGCATTCTCATCTTAAAGAGCCAGGCCGCCCGGATGCGGCCTGCAGGAGTTGGGGTCACGAATTCAAGCCAGAAAATGCGCTGTCTTTATTCGGAGGGCACGTATTCTACAACTTCCAGATCGAATCCGGATATCGCATTGAACTTCATTGGCGAACTCATCAGGCGCATTTTGCGCACGCCGAGGTCGCGCAGGATCTGCGAACCGGCACCGACGGTGCTGTAGGTGGTCGGGGTTTTCGCCGTCGCGCTCTCGGCACTTTCGCGGATATGCGCCAGCAGAACGTCGCCGTCCAGTGGGTGGCCGAGCAACAGCACGACACCGCTGCCCGCCTCTGCCACCGCGCTCATGGCGGCGCGCAGGCTCCAGCGGCCGGGCTGCTTGACCATCAACAGGTCGCGCAACGGGTCCATGTTGTGCACCCGGACCAGGGTCGGCTCTTCGGCGCAGATGTTGCCCAGGGTCAGGGCCATGTGCACGTCGCCTTCCACCGAATCCCGGTAGGTGACCAGGTTGAACTGGCCCAGTTCGCTGTCCAGTGGCTGCTCGGCAATCCGCTGAACGGTACGTTCGTGGATCATCCGGTAGTGGATCAGGTCGGCGATGGTGCCGATCTTGATGCCGTGTTCGGCGGCAAAGGTTTCCAGCTCGGCACGACGGGACATGGTGCCGTCATCGTTCATCACTTCGCAGATCACGCCGCTTGGCTCGAAACCGGCCATGCGCGCCAGGTCGCAGGCAGCTTCGGTGTGGCCGGCGCGTGCCAGCGTGCCGCCGGCCTGGGCCATCAGCGGGAATATATGACCCGGGCTGACGATGTCTTCGGCCTTGGCGTCGCGGGCGGCAGCGGCTTGCACGGTACGCGCACGGTCGGCTGCGGAAATACCGGTGGTGACACCGGTGGCCGCCTCGATCGAGACGGTGAACTTGGTGCCGAAGCCCGAACCGTTGCGCGGCGCCATGAGCGGCAGCTTGAGCAGCTCGCAGCGGTCGCGGGTCATGGGCATGCAGATCAGGCCACGGGCGTGCTTGGCCATGAAGTTGATGTGCTCGGCCTTGCAGCATTCGGCGGCCATGATCAGGTCGCCTTCATTCTCGCGGTCTTCGTCATCCATCAGGATGACCATCTTGCCTTGGCGAATATCTTCTACCAGTTCTTCGATGCTGTTGAGCGCCACGCGGCACCCCCTTTCAATTCAGGATTTGAGGTAGCCGTTGGCGGCCAGGAAACTTTCAGTAATGCCGCCCTTCGCGGGTTCGGCGGCCTTGTCACCGAGCAACAGGCGCTCCAGGTAACGGGCCAGCAGGTCGACTTCCAGATTGACCCGACGCCCCGGACGGTAATCGGCCATGATGGTTTCGGCCAGGGTGTGCGGGACGATGGTCAGCTCGAACTCGGCGCCATCGACTGCGTTCACGGTCAGGCTGGTGCCGTCGACCGTGATCGAGCCTTTGTGCGCGATGTACTTGGCCAGTTCTTTCGGCGCGCGGACGCGGAACTGGATGGCGCGAGCGTTATCGCTGCGCGAAACCACCTCGCCGACGCCGTCGACGTGGCCGCTGACCAGGTGACCGCCCAGGCGGGTGGTCGGCGTCAGAGCCTTCTCCAGGTTGACCCGGCTACCGCTCTTGAGATCGATGAACGCCGTGCAATCGAGGGTTTCGCGGCTGACGTCGGCCCAGAAGCCATCGCCCGGCAGCTCCACAGCCGTCAGGCAGACGCCATTGACCGCAATACTGTCGCCCAGTTTGACATCACCCAGGTCGAGTTTGCCCGTCTCTACATAAACCCGCACATCACCGCCCTTGGGGGTCAATGAACGGATGCTGCCGATGGATTCGATAATGCCGGTAAACATGAGTCCTCCTCGAGAACAGGGCTGGCGCTGGGCGCAAGCCGGAAATTATACGCTGAGCGCAGGCTCTGGTATGGCAGTAACTTGCCAATCATCGCCCACCGCACGCATTTCTACGATCTTCAGTGTCGGCGCTTCGCTCATCCGTGCCATCGGCCATTCGAACAAGGGCCGGGCGCTGGAGCCGAGAAACTTGCCGGCGATGAACAGCCGGTACTCATCGACCAGCCCCTGGCGGGCAAAAGCACCGGCCAGTCGTGGGCCGGCCTCGACCAGCACTTCGCTGACGCCGCGTCCGGCCAGTTCGACCAACAGCCCGCGCAGATCAACATGGCCGTCGCTGCCCGGCATCGCCAGCAATTCCAGCCCGGCCTGCTCATAGCGCTCATGCGCCTGGCCCGCATCGCAGGTCACCACCAGTGCCGTGCCAGCCTGAAAGAATGGAACATCGAGCGGCGTACGCAGGCGCCCGTCGATCAACACCCGCAGGGGCGGTCGCGCCCGGGCCAGTGCGGCCAGTTCCGGCTCGAGCCCCAACTCATCGGCGCGTACGGTCATGCGGGCGTTATCGGCGATGACGCTTTCGGCACTGGTCAGCACGACACTGGAGCGAGCCCGCAGGCGCTGCACGGCCGAGCGTGCCGCCGGACCGGTAATCCATTGGCTTTCGCCACTCGCCATGGCGGTACGGCCATCCAGGCTCATCGCCATTTTGACCCGCACATACGGCAGGCCATGCTCCATACGCTTGATGAACCCGGGGTTGAGCGCCCGCGCTTCACTTTCCAGAACGCCACTCGAGACCTCGATACCCGCCTCGGCCAGGCGCTGCAAGCCGCGACCGGCCACTTCAGGGTTCGGGTCCTGCATGGCGGCCACCACCCGGGCGACGCCGGCCTTGACCAGGGCATCGGCACAGGGCGGTGTACGGCCATGATGGCTGCAGGGTTCAAGAGTGACATAGGCGGTCGCGCCCAATGCCTGCGCGCCGGCCTGGCGCAGGGCATGTACTTCGGCATGGGGTTCGCCGGCCCGTACGTGCCAGCCTTCTCCGACAACCTGGCCATCGCGCACGATCACACAACCGACCCGCGGGTTGGGATGCGTCGAATAGAGGCCCTTGCGCGCCAGTTCCAGGGCGCGCGCCATGTAGTGGGCGTCGAGCACCCTTTGCTCAGCTGGCATAGTCACTCTTTGGCTGGCTCGCGGGCCAGGCGGTCGATTTCTTCGCGGAATTCGTCGAGATCCTGAAAGCGTCGGTAAACCGAGGCGAAACGGATATAGGCGACCTCATCGAGCTTCTGCAGCTCGGCCATCACCAACTCGCCGACGACCAGCGACTTGACTTCACGCTCACCGGTGGCGCGCAGCTTGTGCTTGATATGCGCCAGCGCCGCTTCCAGACGCTCGACACTGACCGGGCGCTTTTCCAGCGCTCGCTGCATGCCGGCACGCAGTTTTTCTTCGTCGAACGGCTGGCGGCTGCCGTCCTGTTTGATCAGACGCGGCAATACCAACTCAGCCGTTTCAAAGGTCGTGAAACGCTCGCCGCAGGCCAGGCACTCGCGGCGCCGGCGGACTTGCTCGCCCTCGGCGACGAGTCGCGAGTCGATGACCTTGGTGTCGTTGGCACCGCAAAAGGGACAGTGCATGGTGGCAGGCAACAAAAAAAGGGAGGGTCATGTTAGCGCATCCCACTGGCAAGACAAGCCAAAGGGGTTACCATCGGCGCAGGATTAATGCCCTGGGAGACATCAATGTCATTTCGAGCGCTCGTTATGCTCAGCTTCGCCAGCTTGCTCGTTGCCTGCAGCAGTGACACGCCCAAACCTGAATCGACCCAGACTGAGCCACCGGCAACCGCACGGGCACAGCCCAACCTGGGGCCACTGCCCGCTTATCAGCGCGAGTTGAGCGGCTCATTGCTGGGTGTACCGGCCGGTGCAGAGGTCGAACTGGCCTTGCTGGTCATCGACGAACGCAGCCGGCCGCAACGCCTGATCGCCAGCAGCAAGCTCAATGGCACCAATCAGCCGCTGCCGTTCCAGCTGCGCTTCAACCCCGAATCATTTCCTGCCGGGGCACGGGTCGAGCTGCGGGGTCGCGCCAGCCAGTCCGGACAGTTGATCCTGCACCTGCCTTCGCGGCGCATCAGTCAGCCAACGACCCAGGTGCTTGGACCACTGCAATTCGAAAAGGCCCCGTGATGCCCGTCGCCCATCTGCAAAAGGCCTTGAGCGAACTGATTGGCGACGCGCAATTGGTCGTCAGCGAACTGCCCGATACTGCGCTGAAACTGTGGTTGATCGACGCCGAAAACATGGATCGCGCCTTCACCCAGGAAGAAACCCGGCGCATTCTCCATGAGCCGCCTTACTGGAGCTTCTGCTGGGCCAGCGGCCTGGCGATGGCCCGCTATCTGGCCGAGCAGCCACATTGGGTCGAAGGCAAGCGAGTGCTGGATTTCGGCGCCGGCTCCGGGGTGGCGGCGATTGCCGCAGCCAAGGCCGGCGCGCTGGAAGTGGTGGCCTGCGACCTTGACCCGCTGGCGATCGAAGCCTGCCGAGCGAATGCCGCGCTCAATGGCGTCGAGCTGCAGTACTCGACGGATTTCTTCGAAGAGGCCGATCGCTTCGACCTGATTCTGGTCGCCGATGTGCTCTACGACCGGGCCAACCTGCCGCTGCTCGATGAGTTCCTCAGCCGCGGCCGCGAAGCGCTGGTGGCTGACTCGCGAGTGCGGGATTTCCGGCATCCGATCTATCAGCGGCTGGAGATGCTCGAGGCGTTTACCTTGCCGGATCTGGCGGAACCGATGGAGTTTCGTAATGTGAGTCTGTATCACGCGCGGCGTTAGTGACGACCCCATCGCTTGTAGCCGCTGCCGCAGGCTGCGCTCGCCTGCGCAAGCAGGCGCAGGATCTCAAGATCGCCAGGGAGCCCCTGCGGGCCTCCAGCGCAGCCTGCGGCAGCGGCTACAGACTTTCAGCCAACCCACCCAGCCTTTATAGTTACCCCATTCAACGCTCACCGAGATTCCCCATGAGTCAGGACACGCCCTACATCTTCGACGCAACCGCCGCCGACTTCGATCAGTCGGTGATTCAGAACTCGTTCCACAAGCCGGTGCTGGTGGATTTCTGGGCTGAGTGGTGTGCGCCCTGCAAGGCCTTGATGCCGCTGCTCAAGCATGTTGCCGAGAGTTATCAGGGTGAACTGTTGCTGGCCAAGGTCGACTGTGAGGCCGAACAGGACATCGTTGCCCGCTTCGGCATTCGCAGCCTGCCGACCGTCGTGCTGTTCAAGGATGGCCAGCCGGTCGACGGCTTTGCCGGCGCCCAGCCCGAGTCGGCCATTCGCGCCATGCTCGAACCTCATGTACAAGCACCGCCACCGGCAGAGGCCGATCCGTTCGAACAGGCTCAGGCCCTGTTCGCCGAAGGGCAATTCGCCCAGGCCGAAGCGATCCTGCAGACCTTGCTCACGACCGACAACAGCAATGCTGGCGCCTTGATCCTCTACGCCCGCTGCCTGGCCGAACGCGGCGAATTGAATGAAGCCCAGACCGTTCTCGACGCGGTCAAAAGCGACGAACACAAGGCCTCGCTGGCCGGTGCCAAGGCGCAATTGACCTTCCTGCGCCAGGCCGCCAACCTGCCGGACGCCGCCGACCTGAAATCGCGCCTGGCGCAAAACGCCGATGATGATGAGGCCACTTACCAGTTGGCGGTCCAGCAATTGGCTCGCCAGCAATACGACGCGGCGCTGGATGCCCTGCTCAAACTCTTTGTGCGTAACCGCGGTTATGAAGGCGGTCTGCCACACAAGACCCTGCTGCAGGTGTTCGATCTGCTGGGCAATGATCATCCATTGGTCACGACCTACCGGCGCAAGCTGTTCGCCGCGCTGTATTGATCGCCGCTCAGCCGATCCAGTGATAAAGCGGTGCATCCGCACCGCTTTCAACTTTCACTTCGGCACAATGGCGCAAACGCACCAGCAGCCGCTTGCCGGCTGCCGTACTGCCGGCCAACCCCTCCAATTGCTCCAGCAGCTCAGGGCCGCTCACCTGGCCAGCCTTGCGCAGCAAATCCCTGGCCGTCTGCCAGAGCGCATCATCCTGCCGAAGCGGCACAGCGCTCGCCGTCGAAGCGGCGGGCTGAGCTTGCCCCTGGTTACCAAAATGCGCACCCAACTGTGCCCAATCGGATTGATCGAGCTCAAGTGTCAGGTCTACCGGCAACTCGCCGATGGTTCCGCGGATTCGCAACATCGCTCTGCTTCCTCGTAATGACTGCCTGCATGCTCCCATGGGCCAGCCTCTTCGCCAAGCACGGTAGGCAACTGACAATAAAGTGTTATAACATTGCAATTCCTTCCAATGTTTCCCCGGAGACGTCCATGCGCCGCCTGCTGCTAGCCCTGCCTTTTGTCTTGCTGCCCTTGGCTGTTGCTCATGCCCACGACGAGCACGAGCACACCCATGATCACGAGCATGGCAGCCTGGGCGCCCATGAACACGGGGTTGCCCGCCTCAATGCGGCGCTGGACGACACGTCTCTGGAACTGGAACTGGAAAGCCCGGCCATGAATCTGGTCGGCTTCGAGCATGCCGTCGGCAGCGATGATGACAAGGCCAGGGTGGCGGCAACACGCGCCCGGCTGGAACAGCCGCTGAACCTGTTCAATCTGCCAGCGGCGGCGGGTTGCAGCGTGGTCAAGCAGGAACTGGAGAGCCCATTGTTCGGCGACAAGCCGGCGGCCGATGAGGATCACGACGAACACAGTGAAATCCACGCCCACTACCAGTTCACCTGCACCACGGCCGATGCCCTGAAGCATCTGGATCTTTCCGGACTGTTCAAGGCCTTCCCCGCCACCCAGAAGATTCAGGTACAACTGGTCGCGCCCAGTGGCCAGCACGGTGTTGAAGCGACGCCAAGTGCTGCCATTCTGAAGTTCTGACCGCGGCCCTCTTGCATATGAGCCAAGCACTTATCGAATTGACCGACCTGAGCTTCTCCTGGCCGGGTCAGCCAGCACTTCTGGATATCCCGGCATTCCGTCTCGAGCCTGGCGAAACCCTGTTCCTCAAAGGCCCCAGCGGCAGCGGCAAGACCACCTTGCTTGGCCTGTTGGGCGGTGTGCAAAAGCCCGATCACGGCAGCATTCGCCTGCTCGGCCAGGAGTTGACCGCGCTGTCTCTCGCGGCCCGCGATCACTTCCGGGTCGATCACACTGGCTACATTTTCCAGCAGTTCAACCTTCTGCCGTTTCTCTCGGTTCGCGAAAACGTCGAACTGCCGTGTCGCTTCTCGCGCCTGCGCGCCCGCCGTGCCGAACAGCGTCACGGCAGTATCGATCAGGCCGCGGCCAGCCTGCTTGCGCACCTTGGGCTCAAAGACCCGGCCCTGCTCGCCCGGCGTGCCGACACCCTGTCCATCGGCCAGCAACAACGGGTCGCGGCCGCGCGTGCGTTGATTGGCCAGCCAGAGCTGGTCATCGCCGACGAACCCACGTCCGCGCTCGACGCCGATGCTCGCGAAGCCTTTATCCGCCTGTTATTCGCCGAGTGCCGGGAAGCCGGGGCCAGCCTGCTGTTCGTCAGCCACGACCAAAGCCTGGCACCGCTGTTCGATCGCCACCTGTCCCTGTCCGAACTCAATCGAGCAGCGCACGGCGCTTGCGCTGGAGAGGTTTGATGTACCTGTTTCGTCTTGCCCTGGCCAGTTTGGCCAACCGCCGCTTCACCGCATTTCTCACGGCGTTCGCGATTGCCTTGTCGGTTTGCCTGCTCCTGGCCGTGGAACGGGTGCGCACCGAAGCCCGCGCCAGCTTTGCCAGCACGATCAGTGGTACCGACCTGATCGTTGGCGCCCGCTCTGGCTCGGTCAACCTGCTGCTGTATTCGGTATTTCGCATCGGCAACGCGACCAACAACATCCGCTGGGACAGCTTCGAGCACTACGCCAACAACCCGCAGGTCAAATGGGCGATTCCGATTTCCCTGGGCGACTCGCACCGTGGTTATCGGGTGATGGGGACCAACGAGAGTTACTTCGAGCACTACCAGTACGGTCATCGACAAAACCTGCAACTGGCCCAGGGCCGCGCTTTTGCCAATGATCCGTTCGAGGTCGTGCTCGGCGCCGAAGTCGCCGATGCACTGCACTACAAGCTGGGCGACAAGCTGGTGCTGGCCCATGGCGTAGCTGCTATCAGCCTGGTCAAGCATGACGACAAGCCGTTCACTGTGATCGGCATCCTCAAGCGCACCGGTACGCCCGTGGATCGCACGCTGCACATCAGCCTCGGCGGCATGGAAGCGATGCACATCGACTGGCACAACGGTGTTCCAGCCCGTGGCGCTGGGCGCATCAGCGCCGAGCAGGCACGCAATATGGACCTGACACCCACGGCCATCACCGCCTTCATGCTGGGCCTGAACAACAAGATCTCGACCTTCGCACTGCAGCGTGACATCAACGAGTTTCGCGGCGAACCCTTGCTGGCGATATTGCCTGGGGTTGCCCTGCAGGAACTCTGGAGCCTGATGGGGACTGCTGAAAAAGCCTTGTTCGTGGTCTCTCTATTTGTGGTGCTGACGGGTTTGATCGGCATGCTCACGGCGATCCTGACCAGCCTCAATGAACGCCGCCGGGAGATGGCCATACTGCGCTCCGTTGGCGCCCGCCCCTGGCATATCGCCAGCCTCCTGGTGCTGGAAGCCTTCGCCCTGGCCCTCTCGGGAATTGTCGCGGGGCTTTTACTGCTCTACTTGGGTATCGCCCTGGCCCAGGGCTATGTGCAGTCCAACTATGGGCTGTACCTGCCAATGGCCTTGCCGAGCGCCTACGAATGGAGCTTGCTGGGGATCATTCTTGGCGCCGCGCTGATCATGGGTAGCGTGCCGGCCTGGCGCGCCTATCGGCAATCGCTGGCCGATGGCTTGTCCATTCATCTATGAAGGTTGCAATGAAGTTAAATGCCCTGCTGGCGCTATTGATGCTGGTCACCCTGCCCCTGTGGGCAGCCGAACCACGCCAACTGGAGTGGGCGCAGTTGATTCCACCCGACGCACCGGTCATTGCCGCACAAATGGCGCCCATCCATGACCTTTCGCAATTGAGCAACGCCCTTGCCGCCGAATCGGCACCGGCCGCGAAACAGCAATCGCCAGCTGCTCCGGTGGTCAAGACGCTCGATGGCCAGCAGGTAAAGCTGCCCGGTTACATCGTTCCGCTGGAAGTCAGCGAAGAAGGCCGCACCACCGAGTTCCTGCTGGTGCCCTACTACGGCGCCTGCATCCACGTGCCGCCCCCGCCATCGAATCAGATCGTCCATGTCATCAGTGAGATCGGGGTAAAAATCGAAGATTTGTATCAACCTTACTGGATCGAGGGACCGATGCAGGTCAAGGCATCCAGTAGCGAACTGGCCGAAGCGGGATACCAGATGGAGGCCGAGAAGATTTACCCCTACGAACTGCCTTGACAGGTGACAGCGCAAGCGTTTGCGCTTTCATTGAGCTGCGTCAAGGTCAGCGGGTTGGCGCTCTTTACCATTGGACGCAATCAATTTTAAACGTCCTTTGGAGCCCTCCATGCACAAGCCCCTGCTCAGCGCCTCGCTGATTGCCCTGGCGCTCGCAGCCCCGATCGCCCAGGCCCACCAGGCCGGCGACTTCATTATCCGAGCCGGCGCGGCAACGACAGCCCCTAACGAAGACAGTGGCGAACTGAAACTCGACGGCGCGAAGATTTCCGGAACCAAGGCCACCCTCGACAGCGACACTCAGTTGGGCCTGGCATTCGCCTATATGGTCACCGATCACGTCGGCATCGAGTTGTTGGCCGCGACCCCGTTCCAGCACACCGTCGGCGTACAAGGGATCAGCGCCGCTACCGGTATCGCCGGCCTGGACGGCAAGCTGGGTGACATCAAGCAACTGCCACCGACCCTGTCGCTGCAGTACTACCCGATGGAGCCGACCTCCAGGTTCCAGCCCTACGCCGGTGTCGGTATCAACTACACCCTGTTCTTCGATGAAGAACTTTCGGGCGCACGCAAGGAACAGGGCTTCAGCAACCTGAAGCTGCAGGATTCGGTGGGGCTGGCAGGCCAGTTGGGCATGGATTACATGCTGACCGACAATATGCTGGTGAACGCGTCGGTCTGGTATGTCGATATCGACACCAAGGCCAGCGTCGACGGGCCGACAGCGCTGGGCGTTGGCCGGACCAAAGTCAACGTCGACGTCGACCCGTGGGTCTATATGGTGGGTGTGGGTTACAAGTTCTAAGGATTTTGTGCGGGAGCGGCGAAGACTCGCTGCCCCCGCCTTGCTTCAGCGGCCCAGCAGGCGGGCCAGCCCCACAGCAATCGGCGTCGGTTCAGGAAAAGTAAAACGCTCGAGCAAGCGTTGATTGTTGGCCCGCGAATGGCGAATGTCGCCAGAGCGCGCCGGCCCATGACTCACGGCAGGCATGCTGCCCAGCACGCTTTCCAGCGCTGCCAACAGTTGCTTCAAGGACGTGGCCTGGTTCAGGCCGACATTGATCGCCCCTTCTTCGACCTGCGGTTTTTCCAGCGCCTGCACCATCACGGTCACCAGATCGGCAACGTAGACGAAGTCCCGCGTCTGCTCACCATCACCAAACACGGTGATCGGCAATCCTTTCTGAGCGCGTTCGCTGAAAATACTGATGACGCCGGAGTATGGCGACGAGGGATCCTGGCGCGGCCCGAAGATATTGAAGAAGCGAAACACTACCGGCTCCAGGCCATGCTGGCGGCGGTAAAAATCCAGATATTGCTCACCAGCCAGCTTGTCCACCGCATAGGGTGTCAGCGGTGCCTTGGGCGTGTCTTCGACGATCGACTCGCCTTCGCCATTGTTGCCATAGACCGCCGCGCTCGAAGCAAACAGGACGCGCTTGATCCCGGCGACACGCATGGCCTCGCAGACATTCAAAGTGCCGATGAAGTTACTTTGATGGGTCTTGGCCGGATTCTCTACCGAGGCCTGTACCGACGCGACGGCTGCCAGGTGCACCACAGCCCTGCAGCCTGCAGCAGCCCGTGCGACCAGCGCAGAGTCGGCGACATCGCCCTCGATCAGTTCGAGCTGCGGATTATCCAACGGCAAGTTGCTGCGTTTGCCGGTGGACAAATCGTCGAGCACTCGCACGCCATAACCCTTCGCGAGCAGGGCATCAACCAGGTGCGAGCCAATAAAGCCCGCGCCACCAGTGATCAAAACAGGTTTATCAACCATGGCGATAAAATCTTTCCAATAACGTTGGCAATCCCGCTCGCCAGGCACGCGGTTTGATACCGAAGGTGTGCAAAATCTTCTTGCAGGCCAGCACAGCGTGCTGCGGCTCGTCCGCCGCATCCGGCCGCGCTGCATGAGCCTGCGGTGTCGGTGCCTCGACCGTCAGTTTATGCCGGGTTCCGGCTTCGGTCAGGATAGCCTGCCCCAGCACCAAGGGTGTCGTCGCCTCGTTACCGGCGTAATGATAAGTACCCCAGAGAGGTGCGGCACAATCGAGCTGCTTGAGCACCGAAATAATGACCCGCGCCGCATCGTCGACAGGCGTCGGATTGCCGCGGCGATCGTCGGCCATCAACAATTCTTGCGTCTTTTCGGCCAACGCCAGGAAGCGCCCGAGCACACCGTCGGGACTGTCATCGAGCAGCCAGCCAAAGCGCAGCAATACATGCTGCGGGCAGGTTGCCCGCACGCGTTGCTCCATCCGCCACAAGGCCTGGCCACGCAGGCCCAAGGGAATCGGCTCATCCTTTTCGCTGTACGCCGTCGCCCGGGAGCCGTCGAAGACCCGGTAGCTGGAGGGCTGCAGCAGGATGATGTTGTGGTGCTGACAGAGTTCGGCCAGGCGCTCGACCGAACGCTCCTGAAGTGCCAGACGCTCCTCGCTGACACTTTCGGCCTGGAACCAGTCGAAATAATAGGCAAGGTTGATCAACGCATCAGGGCGCGTGTCATCCAGCAACTGGGTCAGGCTCGCAGGATCCCAGCCTTTTTCCGGCGGGCGCGGAGCGAGAAAGCCGATATCTTCCTCTGCTCCGAGGCGAATCAGCGCTTGCCCTAGGGCATTCCCACCACCCAACAGCATCAGGCGCATTCGCATAGAGTCAGTAGGTCCGGTCAGGTCTGAAAGGATTAAAGCCCTATTTTGCGGTTTCCGGCGGGTTAAGTCCAACGGCATGCCGACCTGGGTAGCGCTCGAGCATGACGGACGCAGCAGGCAAAAGGAAAATCCCTATATGCGTTAAAGAAACATCCTATGTAAGCACCCAAGTAAAACTGCGTTCAATACGTCCCTCTCGCCAAGGCATTGTGGGATAACCGCGCAGTCGGACTTATTGGTATTCGCTGCTGCTCAACTCTTTGCCTTGCGCTCATGATTTCACATTGACATGGACGACAATAATGCCAATAGAGTCTACGCAGATGAAAAGCACTCCATGGAACATGGAGTTCGCAACCCTTGCATTTACACCAGGCCAAGCCACCCAACTTGATGCCGCCGCAAGGCACATGGCTCGTGCTGGGGGCCCCCAATCCATCGGGGTCAGATATATAGCCAAGAACCATGCCGAGGGGATTGCCTCGACATTCGACCCCGCACAATCAGCTATTGCCCAGCGTTTTGCCGACGGGCAATTGGCGGCCCTTGCCTTTGAAGGGATGTGCGCGCCCCAGACTTTCGATTTGCCGGATGCACTTCCAGAGTTAAACCGACTCGAGGAAGATTTCACATGTATTCAATTAGCTTCAAGGAATCAAATTTTTCTAGAGCTTGTAAAACACAAAGCCTTCGCATACGACATCGACAATGCCGGAAAAATCAGTCGCTTGGTTGGTAACTTCAAAGGCGGCGGCCAAAGCAAGTTACCGAACGAAAATCTATTGCCCACCCCTGAGTTAAGCTCGCATGCAGGCCTTTGTCTTGGCGCTCATACCGAGGCGCCCTATCACTGCTCAGTACACGCCAGCAATGGCCATTCGCCCGCACCCTCTGCATTGATTATGACCGCACGCTGGAACCCCGCTGGCGAGCCTACCTACATCATTCCCATGCGCGAGGTTATCGAATCAATTGGCTCGCTCGCGGCATTGGCCCTGACCTCCAACTCATTTAACTTCACTCGCAGCGATTGTTTCGTGGAAGGCTTGGGGGAAAGCGGTACAAATATCTCGATACTGCAATTCGATGAAAATGGCGGGTTCGCCATTCGCTACAACGCCTATCGTTTCTCAGTCAGCGACAACGCGACAGCGCCAGCCATCGAGGCGTTCCAACGCTTACACGAACAACTCCATCGAACCCAAGGCAAAGCCTATGACCTTCAACCGCACCGTGCCGTGGCCATCAACAACAGCCGCGCCCTGCATGCACGGAATGTCATCAAGGATAACCGGCGTCTGCTGATTCGTCTGTTCGGCTATTCGTCCTTTGCCTCCCCTATCGTGCTGAACGACGACCCCCTTCTCGTTCAAGGCTGAACATTGCCCAATCAGGAGTTCACATGTTCGAAGTGGAGCTGACGCTTATCCTTGGTTTGGCTGGCGTTGCACTGTTGGCCGGTTTTTTCGATGCCATCGCGGGGGGTGGAGGGCTGATCACACTGCCAGCACTATTGCTCGCCGGTATCGATCCGCTCGCCGCGATCGCCACCAATAAATTTCAGGCCGCCTCGGCCACCATCTCGGCGACAGTGGTATTTGCCAGAAAGGGCATGATCGACTGGCGATCGAGTTTGCCGATGGCAACCTTGGCACTGCTGGGCAGTGCGCTGGGTGCCCTTTCGGTTAGCCTGGTGCCGAGATCGTTTTTGGAAGCCGGTGTGCCGATACTTTTAATCCTGATCGCTGGCTACTTCGCCTTTTCTCCCAGACTTGGCGACACTCAAAAAAAGGCAAAAGTGCCGCTTCTGGTGTTTTCGTTGTCGGTCGCACCCATGATCGGCTTTTATGACGGCATTTTCGGCCCTGGGGTAGGGTCGTTCTTCATGCTCGCGCTGGTGACGTTGTTGGGCCAGGGGCTGCTGCATGCCGTATCTACCAGCAAACTATTGAATGCATCCAGCAACATTGGCGCATTACTGGTGTTCTCGCTCAGTGGCGCGATCATACTGCCGATTGCACTGACGATGGCTATCGCAGCATTTGTTGGCGCTCAACTGGGCGCCCGCTGCGCGGTACGTTTTGGTGCCAGACTGATCAGACCGCTGTTGATTACAGCGTGCTGCCTGATGGCCGCCAAACTGATGCTCACACCCGGCAACCCCATCATCCAAATGATGAGTCGTGTGATTTTCTAAAAGCGCAAGAGCAGCGCCGTTCAGAGCTCCGCCCACTGGCGCAACAAGTTGTGGTAAACCCCTGTTAGCCGTACACAACTGGCATGTCCATTGCCCAGTTCCTGATTGAGTTGCTGGACACTGCTGTCCAACTGGAACAGCAGACTACGCTGCGCATCGTCACGCACCATGCTTTGCATCCAGAAAAACGAGGATATCCGTGCGCCGCGAGTGACCGGGCTGACCCGATGCAAACTGGTGGACGGATAGAGGATCAGATCGCCAGCCGGCAGCTTTACGTTGTGTACGCCATAGGTGTCCTGCACGACCAGTTCCCCGCCGTCGTATTCCTCGGGGCTGGTAAGAAACAGCGTGGCCGACAAATCGGTGCGTATGCGATTGCCCGCCGGGTCTGCGCCTACTGCGTTATCCACATGCAGACCATAGGATTGCCCGCCTTGATAGCAGTTGAACTTTGGCGGCAGGATCCTGTGGGGTAACGCAGCGGACACGAACAGGGCATTGCGCTCCAGCGCCTGAAGTATCACTTGACCAATGTTCTGCGCCTCGGGCGAATCAGAGGGTAGCTGCAGGTTGTGCTTGACCGAGATGGCCTGGTGTCCGGCCGTACCCTTGCCGTCGACCCAACGGGCCTGCAGCAAAAGCTCACGGCATTGGGCCACCTGCTGCGGGCTGAGTACCTGTGGGATATGCACCATCATCGCTGATTGTCTCCTGGCAAGGGCCATTGCCCGCCGCATCATAGCCTGTAGCGATCGGGACAGCAGCCCGCCATGGCGCCAGAACCGTTCATCTGCAAATACGTGATAGCTACTCAATTCAAGTACTTGGCCGCCGATATCGGTAATAACACCTATTGCCGCCACTAAAGGCACAGTGCCACTATCTACATAGTCTGGACTCAGAGCGGGGGGACTAATCCGTCTCCACAAGAACTCTGCGCCAGTACTGCCAACGGCATTGCGAATGCCTGCTGCACACCAAAAAGAAATCGGAATTTACGCATTTCGCCAGGGTCGATTGCCCGGCACTCCAGGGGAAACAATGAACAAAGCTTTTCGCATTATCTGGAGCCACGCGCGCAACGCGTTCGTGGTGGTCGATGAATTGGCCTCTGCGGCCGGCAAACGCAGCCTCTGCAAGAAGTTGCTGGCAACCCTGGGGCTCAGCCTGGTTGCCAGCGCTGCGCATGCAGTAATGCCGCCCTGCTACCCTTCCACGACTATCACCTCTGCAAACTCGATGACGAGTACTTGCACAATGGGGACGGGTGTCAGCCTGTCGGTCAACGCAGGTGGCAGTATTACTACAACGTCGACAGCGAGCGTCGTCTCGTACGATGGTTTCGATACCATCACCAACGCGGGTCTGATTTCCAGTACCGGTAATTACGGCATTACGCTGACTGCGGGTGAAATCTCGGCGTCGGGTACCGCAGTCAACAACCTGACGGGGGCACTCATAAAAGGAACCGCCGGCATACACATCGGTAATGGCTACAGTGCCATGTCCGTTGGCAGCATCAGCAACGCGGGCACTATACAAGGGTCGACTGGGTCAGGCATTTTCCTGCAAAAGAGCTCGGTTGGTAGCGTGATCAACTCGTCCGAGGGCGAGATCAAAGGGACGACGAGCGACGGCATTCACCTGGAAACCAGTTCACATATCGGCACCATTGACAACGAAGGCCTCATTTTCGGGTCATACGTCGGTATCGGCGTGTACAACTCGGGTGTAAATCACTCTGACATTGATAGCATCCGCAACAGCGGCACTATTCAGGGCGGCCAGATCTCCATCGGCGCCAATGATGCCGAGACCATCGACTCGATCGAGATCGCCGGCACCTCCGCGCGACTGATCGGCGACGTGTATGCAGTCAACTCCGATTTTTCCGTTAAGTCCGCAGCTGTATTCAGCAACGAAAACGCCATAAGAGTGAAGAGCTTCACCGTCGAACAGGGTGCAACGTTCAACATGGGCGCCGGGCCTTCGCTGATAGCAATAACGCCGGGCATCAGCGTGACAAATGGTTTCATCAACGACGGCACCGTCAAGCTGGCTCCTGGTATCAGCGGGACCATTCACGGCAACTACACCCAGTCCAGCACCGGCGCCCTGCAGTTCGGCGTCACCGACGATAACAACTACGGCAAGCTGGTGGTCGCTGGCGACGCCACCCTGCCCAGCAATGCACGGGTCCTGGTGGATGTCAGCAATCCCAACCACCAATTCAGCGCCGCGTCCCTGAACAATGTGATCAGCGCCACCACCCTGCACAGCGATGGCACTTTCGCTGTCAGCGACAACTCGCTGCTGTTTGATTTCGGCGCGGTCAAAGATGGCAATAATGTCAATCTGACGCTGGCGGCGGCGCCAGTCACTCCCCCTGCGCCGGAACCGACTCCTGAACCTGAGCCGACTCCAGCGCCGCCAACACCGGCACCCGAACCTACTCCAACGCCAACTCCCACACCGGAGCCTACTCCAGCGCCAGCACCCACACCCGAGCCAACTCCAGCTCCAACACCCGCGCCCGAGCCAACTCCAGCTCCAACACCCGCGCCCGAGCCAACGCCCGCCCCCAACCCAGGCGTGCTAGGCAGCGTGATCAATACCGGCAACAACCCTGCCAGGGGCGCCGCGCACGTGCTGGACGGCGTAATCAGCCAAAGCCCGACGGGCGAACTGGCTTCCCACTTCGTCGCCCTGACCAACCAGCAACAGGTCTCCGACGCCGTCAGCCAGACGCTGCCCTTGCTGACCGGCAGCTCCAGCGGCGCCACCAGCAACACCCTCACTGGCATCAATCAAGTGGTCCAGGCTCGCCAGGACAGCACCAGCGGCCTGTCCTCCGGTGACCCGCTGTTGAGCGACGAAAATGCCTGGATCAAGCCCTTCGGTTCATGGGCCGACCAGAATGATCGCAACGGTGTTTCCGGCTTCAACGCCAACACCCATGGCTTGGCACTGGGTATCGATGCCGCAGTTTCCGAACAGACGCGCCTGGGCCTGGCGTTCGCCTATGCCCGCACCGATGTCGACAGCAATTCGGACATCGCCCCGCAGAGCCTACAGGTGGACACCTATCAACTGATCGGTTACGGCAGCTACAGCCTGGCCACCGACACCGACCTCAACTTCCAGGTCGATGCCGGCCAGCACAGAAACGAAGGCAAGCGTCATATGCCCTTCGCCGACGCCACCGCCAGGGCCGACTACGACAGCCACAGTTTCCATGCCGGTGTTGGCCTGGATCACAGCCTGCATTTCAGCGAGCAGTTGACCTTCATCCCTTCCGTACGTGCCGACTACACCTGGATCGAGGACGAGTCGTACACCGAGAAAGGCGCTGGAGCACTGGACCTGGACGTGGACAGCCGCGATGCCGAGGCCATGATTCTCAGTGTCGATGGCAAGCTCGGCTACCGCCTGGGCGCGCAGACGCAACTGGATGCCAACCTCGGCGCCGGTTACGATCTGATCAACGAGCAGACTTCCATTACCTCCACCTATGCGGGCGCTGCGGATGCGGCATTCACCACCCGCGGCCTGGACCCGAGCCCGTGGCTGACCCGCGCCGGCCTGGGCCTGACCCACAACCTGAGCAACGGCACGGAAGTCAGCCTGCGCTACGACGTCGAGTCGCGCAGCGACTTCCTCAACCAGGGCGCCTCGATCAAGGCGCGCTGGGCCTTCTGAGGCAGCGTCTGATCGCCCCGCAATGGGGCGATCAGACCCACTGGCCACCAATGGAACATAAACACGCCATGCCCCCACCAACGCCCCGGCGCCTGCTCACCCCTCTTCTGATCGGCTTGATCGCCTCGTTGTCGAGTGCCTGTAACTCGATACCTGCGCCGCAGGCCCGCCGACAACAGGCCATTGAGCTCGCCCAGCAACATCACTGGCAAGCCCAGACGCTAACGACATCGACGTTCCAGCTCCAGGCCTTCACCCCCGCGCCCGTGGCCTGGGACAGACATCTGACGGTATACCTGGAAGGCGACGGCTTTGCCTGGATAAGCTCAAGCCAGCCATCGAGCGACCCCACACCCATCAACCCCCTCGCCCTGCGCCTGGCCCTGGCCCAGCCCGTTGGCAGAGCCGTCTATCTCGCGCGGCCTTGCCAATACTTCGCCGCCCAGAGCAGCTGCAGCCAACGCTACTGGACCGACGCGCGCTTCGCCGAGGAAGTGGTCGCCAGCCTGGATCAGGCCATCGACGAATTGAAATCCCGTGCGGGAGCGCAGCAATTGACTCTGGTCGGCTACTCCGGCGGTGCAGCCCTCGCGTTGTTGCTCGCCGCCCGTCGCCATGATGTGCAAGACGTCATCAGCGTCTCCGGCAACCTGGACCATGCGGCCTGGACCCGACTCCACCGCGTGCAACCATTGCGCAATTCGCTGAATCCAGTGGACCTGCAAGCGGCGCTGATGCGAATCAAACAGGTACATCTGGTCGGCGCCCTTGACCAGAACACGCCCCCTGAGTTGGCAAAGCGCTTTATCGCCACCTATCCGCCCACCAGCCCAAGCGAAGTCCGAATACTGCCAGGCTACGATCATCAGTGCTGCTGGGCGCAAAACTGGCCCGCGCTATGGCGCCAGACTCAGGAAACCGCAACAGAAGGCAAATAAATGCCCACAACGAAAAGGCCCGCAACCTGGAGGTTGCGGGCCTTTTCTTTACGCATCGGTAACCTAAGGCTCAGAACGGAATATCGTCGTCAAAGCTGTCGAAATCCGGAGCCGGCTGCGGTGCTGGCTGCTGCGGAGCCGATTGGCGTGGCGCCTGCTGCGGACGTGGAGCCTGTTGGCGTGGTGCCTGGCTCTGGTTGTAGTTGTTGCCACCTTGCTGAGGCTGCGAGCCGTCCTGGTTCTGTGGGCGACCGCCCAACAGCTGCATGGTGCCCTGCATGTCGACGATAATTTCAGTGGTGTAACGCTTGATGCCGTCCTTTTCCCACTCGCGCGTCTGCAGTTTGCCTTCGATGTAGACCTGCGAACCCTTGCGCAGGTATTCACCGGCGATCTCGGCGACCTTGCCGAACATCGATACGCGGTGCCACTCAGTGCGCTCGACCTTCTGTCCGGTCTGCTTGTCGGTCCACTGCTCGCTGGTCGCAAGGCTCAGGTTGGTGACTGCGTTACCGTTAGGCAGGTAGCGGACTTCAGGATCCTGGCCGCAAGTGCCGACCAATATGACTTTGTTAACCCCACGGGCCATAACGTTCTCCTAGGCTTCGCACGTCTGTGGCGCCGGATTGACCAGGCTTTCCAGGGACGAACGATCCAATATTTCTGTATCCAGTTTGATATAGATGGCGGCTTCATCTGCCACCACCACTGCATCTGTCACACCCGGCACGGCCTTGAGGCGCTCGGTCAAGCCCGCTTCGCGTATCGCCTCGGGCGACAGCGGCATACGCAGGCTTGTCACGTAAGGTGGTTCGCGCATAGTAACAGCAATGGCCAGCCATAGGGCACAGAGCCCGGCGCAACCCACAAATACCGCACTCAAACCTCCATGCTGGAACATCCAGCCACCGAGGATGCCCCCCAGCGCCGACCCCAGGAACTGGCTGGTGGAATACACCCCCATGGCAGTGCCCTTGCCACCTGCCGGTGCCACCTTGCTGATCAGCGAGGGCAGCGACGCTTCCAGCAGATTGAAAGCGGTGAAGAAGACCACCGTGCCGATCACCAGCGCCTGCAGGCTGTCGCCAAACTCCCAGAAGAATAGTTCAGTGAGCATCAGGACACCCACAGCTCCGAGCAGGACGCGCTTCATCTTGCGCTTCTTTTCACCGTAAATGATGAAAGGAATCATCCCGAAAAAAGAAATCAGCAGTGCGGTCAGGTAGACCCACCAGTGTTCCTCTTTCGGCAGCCCGGCCCGCTCCACCAGAGCCAGCGGCAAGGCGACGAAACTGGCCATCAGGATGGAGTGCAGGACAAAAATCCCGACGTCCAGGCGTAGCAGGTCGGGATGCCGGAGGGTTGGCCCCAATGCCTGGCGTGCCACCCCCGATTCCCTGTGCTGCAAATGCCCCGGTGCGCGAGGCACGATAAAGGCCACCAGCACGATCCCCACCAGCGCCAGGCCGGCAGTGGCCAGAAACAGCCCGGACAAGCCATACGCCCGGGTCAGCAACGGCCCCACTACCATCGCCACGGCAAAGGACAAGCCGATTGTCATGCCGATCATGGCCATGGCCTTGGTCCGGTGCTGCTCACGAGTCAGGTCCGACAGCAGGGCCATCACGGCGGCGGAAATCGCCCCAGCCCCCTGTAGTACCCGCCCGGCAATCACTCCCCAGATGGAGTCGGCATTGGCCGCCAGGAGACTGCCCAGGGCAAAAACGACAAGCCCCAGGTAAATCACGGGACGCCGGCCGATACGGTCGGAAATGATCCCGAACGGTATCTGGAAAAGCGCCTGGGTCAGGCCGTAAGCACCAATAGCAAGGCCGATCAGCGCAGGCGTGGCGCCCGCCAGGTCCATGCCGTAGGTGGCCAGTACCGGCAACACCATGAACATGCCCAGCATGCGGAACGCGAACACCATGGCCAGACCGCCTGCTGCGCGGGTTTCGCTGCCGCTCATGCGGTCGCTGTAGGGATCTTGCATGGATAAACCTCGTGTGAACCGGCGGCGATTCTACCAGCCCCATCGATCAACGGCATATACGTGACGCTTTGCCGCGTACTGGCCTGGCGCCGTATACTCACCCGTTTACGCCCGCCAAGCGAGGCCGCAGTGGACAAGATCCTGATTCGTGGGGCAAGAACCCACAACCTGAAGAATATCGACCTGACCCTGCCCCGGGACAAACTGATCGTCATCACCGGGCTGTCCGGTTCCGGCAAGTCGTCGCTGGCATTCGATACCCTGTATGCCGAAGGCCAGCGCCGCTATGTAGAGTCGCTTTCGGCCTACGCCCGGCAATTCCTGTCGATGATGGAAAAACCCGACGTCGACACCATCGAAGGGCTGTCTCCAGCGATTTCCATCGAACAGAAATCGACTTCGCATAACCCGCGCTCGACCGTGGGCACCATTACCGAGATCTACGATTACCTGCGCCTGCTGTACGCCCGCGTCGGCACCCCGCGCTGCCCGGATCACGATATCCCGCTGGAGGCACAGACGGTCAGCCAGATGGTCGACCTGGTGCTGGCGCAGCCCGAAGGCAGCAAGCTGATGCTGCTGGCGCCGGTGATCCGCGAGCGCAAGGGCGAACATCTGGCGGTTTTCGATGAACTGCGTGCCCAGGGCTTTGTACGTGCGCGGATCAACGGCAAGCTGCACGAGCTCGACGAACTGCCCAAGCTGGACAAACAGAAGAAGCACACCATTGAAGTGGTCGTCGATCGCTTCAAGGTCCGCGAAGACCTGCAACAGCGCCTGGCCGAGTCATTTGAAACCGCGCTGAAGCTGGCCGACGGTATCGCCCTGGTCGGCTCCATGGATGACGAACCCTTCGAAGAGATGATCTTCTCGGCGCGTTTCGCCTGCCCGATCTGCGGCCATGCCATCAGCGAGCTGGAGCCCAAGCTGTTCTCCTTCAACAACCCCGCCGGTGCCTGCCCGACCTGCGACGGGCTGGGGGTCAAGCAATTCTTCGACGTCAAGCGCCTGGTCAATGGCGAGCTGACCCTGGCCGAAGGCGCGATTCGTGGCTGGGACCGGCGAAATGTCTATTACTTCCAGATGTTGGGCTCTTTGGCCGCGCATTACGATTTCAGCCTGGAAGTCCCGTTCAATGAGCTTCCCGCCGAACAGCAGAAGGTCATTCTCTATGGCAGCGGCACAAAAAATGTCGATTTCCGCTACCTGAACGACCGTGGTGACATCGTCAAACGCTCGCACCCTTTCGAAGGGATTGTGCCTAACCTGGAACGCCGCTACCGCGAAACCGAATCAGCGACCGTGCGCGAAGAACTGGCCAAATTCCTCAGCACCCAGCCCTGCCCTGACTGCCGCGGTACGCGCCTGCGCCGCGAAGCAAGGCATGTGTGGGTTGGCGAGAAAACCCTGCCTGCCGTGACGGGGCTGCCGATCGGCGATGCGACCGAGTACTTTGGCGGCCTGAGCCTGACCGGCCGGCGCGGCGAAATCGCCGACAAGATTCTCAAGGAAATACGCGAACGCCTGCAGTTCCTGGTCAATGTCGGCCTCGACTACCTGACCCTCGATCGCAGTGCTGACACCCTCTCCGGTGGCGAAGCCCAGCGCATCCGCCTGGCGAGCCAGATCGGCGCAGGCCTGGTCGGGGTGATGTACATTCTCGACGAGCCGTCCATCGGCCTGCACCAACGCGACAACGATCGCCTGCTCGGAACCCTGAACCACCTGCGTGATATCGGCAACACGGTCATCGTCGTCGAGCACGACGAAGACGCCATCCGCATGGCCGACTACGTCGTCGACATCGGCCCCGGTGCCGGCGTGCATGGTGGCCACATCGTCGCGCAGGGCTCTCCGGCCGACGTCATGTCACACCCGGACTCGCTTACCGGCAAGTACCTCTCGGGCCGGGTAAAGATCGCTGTACCGGCCAAGCGCACGCCCCGCAACAAGAAGCTGTCGCTGAAGCTCAAGGGTGCACGCGGCAACAATCTGCAAAACGTCGACCTGGAAATCCCGATCGGCCTGCTGACATGCGTAACAGGCGTCTCCGGCTCAGGCAAATCGACGCTGATCAACAACACCCTGTTCCCGCTCAGCGCCACCGCTCTCAATGGCGCGAGCACGCTGGAAGCTGCGGCGCACGACAGCTGCGACGGCCTGCAGCATCTGGACAAGGTCGTGGATATCGACCAAAGCCCCATCGGCCGCACGCCACGCTCCAACCCGGCGACGTACACCGGCTTGTTCACACCGATCCGCGAACTGTTCTCCGGCGTGCCCGAATCCCGTTCGCGCGGTTATGGACCTGGCCGTTTCTCGTTCAACGTCAAGGGCGGTCGTTGCGAGGCCTGCCAGGGCGATGGCCTGATCAAGGTCGAGATGCACTTTTTACCGGACATCTATGTGCCCTGCGATGTGTGCAAGAGCAAGCGCTACAACCGCGAAACCCTTGAAATCAAATACAAGGGCAAGAGCATCCACGAAGTGCTGGAGATGACCATTGAAGAAGCGCGCGAATTCTTCGATGCCGTGCCCGCGCTGGCGCGCAAGCTGCAGACCTTGATGGATGTGGGGTTGTCCTACATCAAGCTGGGACAATCGGCGACCACGCTGTCGGGTGGCGAAGCACAGCGGGTCAAGCTGTCCCGCGAGCTGTCCAAGCGCGACACCGGCAAGACCCTGTACATCCTCGACGAACCGACCACAGGCCTGCACTTCGCCGATATTCAGCAGTTGCTCGATGTACTGCATCGCTTGCGTGATCACGGCAATACTGTGGTCGTGATCGAGCACAACCTGGATGTGATCAAGACGGCCGATTGGCTGGTCGATCTGGGGCCTGAAGGGGGTTCCAAAGGGGGGCAGATCATCGCTTGTGGCACGCCTGAAGAAGTGGCGGAGATGAAGCAGTCCTATACCGGGCACTACCTAAAGCCACTGTTGCTGCGCGACAAGGCCTGAGGCTTTTCCTGTGGGAGCGGGCTTGCCCGCGAAAAGCTTCACCGCGGTATGCCTGAGACGCCACGGTGTACGTTTCGCGGGCAAGCCCGCTCCCACAGAGTGCCAAAATCGCGGCATGAAAAAGCCCCTGCCATTTGCATGACAGGGGCTTTTTTACAGCCGCTTACACTTACATTTGCGACTGCAGGTAATTCTCCAGACCGATCGACTTGATCAAACCCTGCTGTTTTTCCAGCCAGTAGGTGTGGTCTTCTTCGGTGTCCGCCAATTGCACGCGCAGAATGTCGCGGCTGATGTAGTCCTTGTGCAGCTCGCAGAGCTCAATGCCCTTGCACAGCGCGGCGCGGACCTTGTACTCGAGGCGCAGGTCGCTGGCGAGCATCTCGGGCACCGTGGTGCCGACATCCAGATCGTCCGGGCGCATGCGAGGCGTGCCTTCGAGCATGAGAATGCGACGCATCAGGGCGTCAGCGTGTTGTGCCTCTTCTTCCATCTCGTGATTGATACGTTCGTAAAGCTTGCTGAAGCCCCAGTCTTCGTACATCCGCGAATGGATGAAATATTGATCACGTGCTGCCAGTTCGCCGGTCAGCAGCGTGTTGAGATAATCAATTACGTCCGGGTGGCCTTGCATCGCCCTACATCTCCCTGCCTGAAAGTTATAGTTTGAACCAGCTTCGGCGAGAGGTCACTCGACTTCAGGCGGAAAATGCGAAAAAAGTCAGTGAACGGTATTGATTTGCATTGAAAAACCGCCCAAATGAGGGCGGTTCTTCTTATCATTTCGACTTAGCCGCGCTTGGCGCTCAATGCCTGCTGGATGCCTTCTCCATAGGCTGGGTCGACCTTCAGAAAATGCTGCAATTGCCGTTCGACGACGTCACCGGAGACCGAAACCATTGTTCCGGCGATGGTGTCGATCAACAACGCCCTTTGCTCATCGCTCATCAGTCGGAACAGCGCGCGAGCATGGCTGTAGTAGTCGGTATCTTCGCGGTGATCGTAACGATCTGCCGCACCGCTGAGTGCCAGTCCCGGCTCGGCATACCGGGGTGCCTGCCTGGGAGCATCGCCGTAGCTGTTGGGCTCGTAATTCGGTGCCGCACCGGCACTGCCCAAGGCCATTGCGCCATCGCGCTGGTAGGTGTTCACCGGACATCTCGGCGCATTCACGGGGAGCTGCTGGTGATTGGTACCCACGCGGTAGCGGTGAGCATCAGCGTAAGCGAAGACACGACCTTGCAGCATGCGATCAGGCGACAAGCCAACACCCGGAACCATGTTGCTCGGGCCGAATGCTGCCTGTTCGACTTCGGCGAAGTAGTTAAGCGGATTGTGGTTGAGCTCCAGTTCACCGACCTCGATCAACGGGAACTCTTTCTGTGACCAGGTCTTGGTCACGTCAAACGGGTTCTCGTAATGGGCCGCTGCCTGCGCTTCAGTCATGATCTGGATACAAACGCTCCATTTCGGGAAATCGCCACGTTCGATTGCGTCGAACAGATCACGCTGGGCGTAATCGGGATCGGTACCTGCTATGCGTGCAGCATCGGCCGGCGCCAGGTTCTTGATGCCCTGCCTGGTCTTGTAGTGCCATTTGACCCAGTGACGCTCGCCCTTGGCGTTGATCAGGCTGTAGGTATGGCTGCCGAAACCGTGCATATGGCGGTAGCCGTCGGGAATACCACGGTCCGAGAACAGAATGGTGATCTGGTGCAGCGCCTCGGGCGAGTGCGACCAGAAGTCCCACATCATTTGCGGGCTCTTCAGATTGCTCTGCGGCAGGCGTTTCTGGGTGTGGATAAAGTCCGGAAATTTGAGCGGATCGCGGATGAAGAATACCGGGGTGTTGTTACCGACGATGTCCCAGTTACCTTCTTCGGTATAGAACTTCAAGGCAAAGCCGCGCGGGTCCCGCTCGGTATCAGCCGAACCGCGTTCGCCACCCACAGTGGAGAAGCGCAGGAAGGTCGGGGTTTGCTTACCCACATACTCGAACAGCTTGGCGCAGGTGTATTGCGTGATGTCTTTGGAGACAGTGAAGGTGCCGTACGCACCCGAGCCCTTGGCATGCACCCGGCGCTCTGGAATGTTCTCGCGATTGAAGTGCGCGAGCTTTTCAATGAGGTGAAAATCTTCCAACAAAAGCGGCCCTCGTGGGCCAGCCGAGCGAGAATTCTGGTTATCGGCGACGGGAGCGCCGCTGGCGGTAGTCAGCGTTTTGTTCTGGCTCATGTGATCTGTCTTCCTCTGTCAGACTTTTGTGCTGCCGGCTAACCGGCTGGAACACCAGTATTGGCCACGAATATGACACACACAAATTAATAGACTGACTAAGATCAATAGATTTTTTCTAATCATTTAGAAACAAAAAACCGGGCACTAAGGCCCGGTTTCTTGTTTCAGACTGTCGTCTTATTCAGCAGCTTCTACTACGCCACCGACAGGACGATCAACCAACTCGACGTACGCCATAGGCGCGTTGTCGCCAGCGCGGAAACCGCACTTGAGGATACGCAGGTAACCGCCCTGACGGGTGGCATAGCGCTTGCCCAGATCGTTGAACAGCTTACCAACGATGGCTTTCGAACGAGTACGGTCGAAGGCCAGACGGCGGTTAGCTACGCTGTCTTCCTTGGCCAGGGTGATCAGCGGCTCGGCAACGCGGCGCAGTTCCTTGGCTTTTGGCAGGGTAGTTTTGATCAGCTCGTGCTCGAACAGCGACACCGCCATGTTTTGGAACATGGCCTTGCGGTGCGCGCTGGTGCGGCTCAGGTGACGACCACTTTTACGATGACGCATGGTTCATTCCTTACCAAACTTACGTTCGGTGATTACGACGATCAGGCAGTCGCCTTGTCGTCCTTCTTAAGACTTGCAGGCGGCCAGTTGTCGAGGCGCATGCCGAGGGACAGACCGCGGGAGGCCAGAACGTCCTTGATTTCAGTCAAGGATTTCTTGCCCAGGTTCGGAGTCTTCAACAGTTCTACTTCGGTACGCTGAATCAGGTCGCCGATGTAGTAAATGTTTTCCGCCTTAAGGCAGTTAGCCGAACGTACAGTCAGTTCCAGATCGTCAACCGGGCGAAGCAGGATCGGATCGATCTCGTCTTCCTGCTCGACTACAACTGGTTCACTGTCACCCTTGAGGTCGACGAACGCAGCCAACTGCTGTTGCAGGATGGTTGCAGCGCGACGGATAGCCTCTTCAGGATCCAGAGTACCGTTGGTTTCCAGATCAATTACCAGCTTGTCCAGGTTAGTACGCTGCTCGACACGGGCGTTTTCCACCACGTATGCGATACGACGTACCGGACTGAACGAAGAGTCGAGCTGCAAGCGACCAATGCTGCGGCTTTCGTCTTCATCGCTCTGACGCGAATCGGCCGGTTCATAACCACGACCACGAGCTACGGTGAGCTTCATGTTCAAGGCGCCGTTAGACGCCAGGTTAGCGATTACGTGATCGGGGTTAACGATCTCGACATCATGATCCAGCTGAATATCGGCAGCGGTAACCACCCCCGAACCCTTCTTCGACAAGGTCAGCGTAACTTCGTCACGACCGTGCAGCTTGATAGCCAGACCTTTAAGGTTCAACAGGATTTCAATGACGTCTTCCTGTACACCTTCGATTGCCGAGTACTCATGGAGTACACCGTCAATCTCGGCCTCGACTACTGCACAGCCGGGCATTGAGGACAACAGGATGCGGCGCAGCGCGTTGCCCAGGGTATGGCCGAAACCACGCTCGAGAGGCTCGAGCGTAATCTTGGCGCGGGTTGGACTGACGACCTGCACATCAATGTGGCGGGGCGTCAGGAACTCATTTACCGAAATCTGCATGGATGCACCTATTTTCTAGCCCTTACTTGGAGTAGAGCTCGACAATCAGGCTTTCGTTGATGTCGGCGGACAGGTCACTGCGAGCAGGAACGCTTTTGAAGACGCCCGACTTTTTCTCAGTGTCCACTTCCACCCACTCAACACGGCCACGCTGGGCGCACAGTTCAAGGGCTTGAACAATGCGCAGCTGGTTCTTCGATTTCTCGCGAACCGCGACCACGTCACCCGCACGAACTTGATAGGACGGTACGTTTACAGTTTTGCCGTTAACGCTGATCGCTTTGTGCGAAACCAGCTGGCGGGATTCAGCGCGGGTAGCGCCGTAGCCCATACGGTAAACGACGTTGTCCAGACGGCATTCGAGCAGTTGCAGCAGGTTCTCACCAGTAGCGCCTTTCTTGCCGGCTGCTTCTTTGTAGTAACCGCTGAACTGACGCTCGAGAACGCCATAGATACGACGAACTTTTTGCTTCTCGCGCAGCTGGGTACCGTAGTCGGACTGACGGCCACGGCGCTGGCCGTGGATACCTGGGGCTGCTTCGATGTTGCACTTCGATTCCAGAGCGCGAACGCCGCTCTTCAGGAACAGGTCTGTGCCTTCACGACGAGACAGTTTGCATTTTGGACCAATGTAACGTGCCATTTATCTGTCTCCTGATTACACGCGACGCTTCTTCGGCGGACGGCACCCGTTGTGCGGGATTGGCGTCACGTCGGTGATGCTGGCGATCTTGTAGCCACAGCCGTTCAGAGCACGAACAGCGGACTCACGACCTGGACCTGGACCCTTGACGTTAACGTCGAGGTTCTTCAGACCATATTCCAGCGCAGCTTGACCAGCACGCTCGGCAGCTACTTGAGCAGCGAACGGGGTGGACTTGCGAGAACCGCGGAAACCCGAACCGCCGGAGGTAGCCCAGGACAGAGCGTTACCTTGACGATCGGTGATGGTCACGATGGTGTTGTTGAAAGACGCGTGGATGTGGGCGATGCCATCAACCACTGTCTTTTTAATCTTTTTACGAGGACGAGCAGCAGGTTTTGCCATGACTAAATTCCTGTCGATTCGCTGGTGCGATTACTTGCGGATCGGCTTACGCGGACCTTTACGGGTACGCGCGTTGGTCTTGGTACGCTGACCGCGTACTGGCAGACCACGACGATGGCGGAGACCGCGGTAGCAGCCCAGATCCATCAAGCGCTTGATTTTCATGTTGATTTCGCGACGCAGGTCACCTTCAGTGGTGAACTTCGCCACTTCGCCACGCAGCTGTTCAATCTGCTCGTCGCTCAGATCCTTGATCTTTGCGGCTGGGTTGACCCCAGTCTCTGCACAAATTTTCTGTGCAGTAGTGCGACCAACACCATAGATGTAGGTCAGCGAGATAACAGTGTGCTTGTTATCTGGAATGTTGACGCCTGCAATACGGGCCATTCAGTGGGACTCCAATTGACAGCTACCTACGCCCCGGAAGCCAAGAAATAGGGCGCGAGATAATATCGCTGTAATAACAAATAATCAACCCAGCAGCGCACTAGCTGCCGGGCTTGAAGCACAAATCACACTCAGCCTTGGCGCTGCTTGTGACGTGGTTCCGCGCTGCAAATTACTCGAACAACACCTTCGCGGCGAATAATCTTGCAGTTACGGCACAGCTTTTTCACCGATGCACGAACTTTCATCACCAACTCCTCGAACCTTAAGGGACTCTCAGCGCAGCAGACCGCTGCCACCGTAGCCTTTCAGGTTGGCTTTCTTCATCAGGGATTCGTACTGGTGCGAAACGAGGTGCGATTGTACTTGGGACATAAAGTCCATCACAACCACTACCACGATCAGCAACGAGGTCCCGCCAAGGTAGAACGGAACGTTTGCCGCAACCACCAGGAACTGGGGCAGCAGGCACACGGCCGTCATATAAAGAGCACCGAACATGGTCAAGCGGGTCAGAACGCCATCGATATAGCGCGCAGACTGCTCACCCGGACGGATACCCGGAATAAAGGCACCGGACTTCTTCAGGTTTTCCGCTACGTCTTTCGGATTGAACATCAACGCCGTATAGAAGAAGCAGAAGAAAATAATCCCTGCACTAAACAGCAGAATATTCAACGGCTGACCAGGAGCGATCGACTGCGAGATGTCCTGCAACCAGCCCATACCTTCAGACTGACCGAACCAGGCACCCAACGAAGCCGGGAACAGCAAAATGCTGCTCGCGAAAATAGCAGGGATTACCCCTGCCATGTTCACCTTCAGCGGCAAGTGGCTCGTCTGCGCAGCGAAAACCTTGCGGCCCTGCTGACGCTTGGCGTAGTGAACGGCGATACGACGCTGACCACGCTCGATGAACACCACAAAACCGATAATCGCTACTGCCAGCAAACCGATAGCGACCAAGGCGAAGATGTTGATATCACCCTGACGTGCAGACTCGAAAGACTGCCCGATTGCTCTCGGAAGACCGGCGACGATACCCGAAAAAATCAACATCGAGATACCGTTACCAACACCGCGCTCAGTAATCTGCTCGCCCAGCCACATCATGAACATCGCGCCCGCCACGAAGGTGGAGACCGCAACGAAATGGAAGCCAAAGCCACCAGAGAAAGCAACGCCCTGACCGGCCAGACCAATGGACATGCCAATGGCCTGGACCAGCGCCAGGACGACGGTGCCGTAGCGGGTGTACTGGCTGATCTTGCGACGGCCAGCTTCACCTTCCTTCTTCAACTGCTCCAGCTGCGGGCTCACGGCGGTCATCAGCTGCATGATGATCGATGCCGAAATGTACGGCATGATCCCCAGAGCAAAGATGCTCATCCGTTCCAGCGCGCCGCCGGAAAACATGTTGAACAAGCTAAGAATGGTCCCCTCATTCTGTCGAAACAGGTCTGCCAACCGGTCAGGGTTGATACCTGGAACTGGAATGTGTGCGCCTATCCGGTAGACGATAATCGCCAGGAACAGAAAACGCAGACGAGCCCAGAGTTCAGACATCCCGCCTTTGCCGAGAGCAGAGAGAGCACCTTGCTTAGCCATTTATTCCTCGAACTTGCCGCCAGCTGCTTCGATAGCCGCACGCGCACCTTTGGTGGCTGCGATACCCTTGATGGTGACTGCGCGAGTAACTTCGCCGGACAGCATGATTTTCACGCGCTGTACGTTTTGGTTAATCACGTTGGCATCCTTCAGGGATTGCACGGTGACCAGGTCGCCTTCCACTTTGGCCAGCTCGGACAGACGCACTTCTGCGCGGTCCATGGCTTTCAGGGAAACGAAGCCGAACTTCGGCAGGCGACGGTGCAGCGGCTGTTGACCGCCTTCAAAGCCTGGAGCAATGGTGCCACCGGAGCGGGAAGTCTGACCTTTGTGACCACGGCCACCAGTCTTACCCAAACCACTACCGATACCACGGCCCGGACGATGCTTTTCGCGACGGGAACCCGGCGCTGGACTCAGATCATTGAGTTTCATCGATTAACCCTCGACGCGCAGCATGTAGTAAGCCTTGTTGATCATCCCGCGATTCTCGGGAGTATCCTGGACTTCTACAGTGTGACCGATGCGACGCAGACCCAGACCCTTAACGCACAGTTTGTGGTTAGGGATACGGCCGGTCATGCTTTTGATCAGCGTAACTTTAACGGTAGCCATGATCAGATGATCTCCTCAACGCTCTTGCCGCGCTTGGCAGCAATGGACGACGGGGACTGCATGGTTTTCAGGCCCTTGAAGGTGGCGTGTACCACGTTCACTGGGTTGGTCGAACCATAGCACTTAGCCAGTACGTTCTGAACACCAGCAACTTCCAACACTGCGCGCATAGCGCCGCCAGCGATGATACCGGTACCTTCAGAAGCAGGCTGCATGTAAACCTTGGAAGCGCCATGGGCGGATTTCAGGGCGTACTGCAGAGTGGTACCGTTCAGGTCCACTTGAATCATGTTGCGACGAGCAGCTTCCATTGCTTTCTGGATCGCAGCAGGCACTTCACGTGACTTGCCACGGCCGAAACCAACGCGACCCTTGCCATCACCAACCACGGTCAACGCGGTGAAAGTGAAGATACGGCCGCCTTTAACGGTTTTTGCAACGCGGTTAACTTGAACCAGCTTCTCGATGTAGCCTTCGTCGCGCTTTTGGTCGTTATTTGACATAACTTAGAACTCCAGCCCAGCTTCACGAGCAGCATCAGCCAGCGCTTTCACGCGACCGTGGTACTTGAAGCCAGAGCGGTCGAAAGCCACCTGCGAGACGCCAGCGGCTTTAGCACGCGTAGCGACCAGCTGGCCAACCTTAGTGGCCGCGTCGATGTTGCCAGTGGCGCCATCACGCAGTTCTTTGTCCAAAGTCGAGGCGCTTGCCAGGACTTTGCTGCCGTCGGCCGAAATGACCTGGGCATAAATGTGCTGCGAAGAGCGGAACACGCAGAGACGCACGACTTCGAGTTCGTGCATTTTCAGGCGTGCTTTGCGAGCGCGACGCAGTCGAGTAACTTTTTTGTCGGTCATTTGCTATGCCCTACTTCTTCTTGGCTTCTTTACGACGGACGACTTCGTCCGCGTAACGCACACCCTTACCTTTGTAAGGCTCTGGTGGACGGAAATCGCGGATTTCAGCGGCCACTTGACCCACCAGCTGCTTGTCGATGCCCTTGATCAGGATATCGGTTTGGCTAGGAGTCTCAGCGGTGATGCCTTCCGGCAGTTCGTAGTCCACTGGGTGCGAGAAGCCGAGAGCCAGGTTCAGCACTGTGCCTTTTGCTTGTGCCTTGTAACCAACACCGACCAGCTGGAGCTTGCGCTCGAAGCCTTGGCTTACGCCCTGGACCATGTTGTTTACCAACGCACGAGTGGTACCGGCCATTGCACGAGTCTGTTGATCGCCATTGCGAGCAGCGAAACGCAGCTCACCAGCTTCTTCAACGACTTCAACGGACGAGTGAACATTCAGTTCAAGAGTGCCCTTGGCACCCTTCACCGAAAGCTGTTGGCCGGCGAATTTTACTTCGACACCAGCTGGCAGCTTTACGGGGTTCTTAGCGACGCGAGACATGCTTATCCCCCCTTAGAACACTGTGCAAAGAACTTCGCCGCCGACACCGGCAGCGCGCGCAGCACGATCAGTCATCACACCTTTGTTGGTGGAGACGATAGACACGCCGAGACCGCCACGTACTTTTGGCAGTTCTTCAACGGACTTGTACTGACGCAGGCCTGGACGACTTACGCGTTTGACTTCTTCGATGACTGGACGGCCTTCGAAGTACTTCAGCTCGATGGAAAGCGACGGTTTTACTTCGCTGCTTACCTGATAACCCGCGATGTAACCTTCGTCCTTCAGAACTTTGGCCACAGCTACCTTCAACGTGGAAGATGGCATGCTTACGACGGACTTTTCAGCCATCTGGGCATTACGGATTCGAGTTAGCATGTCCGCTAACGGGTCCTGCATACTCATGGGCTAGACGCTCCTGATACACAAAAAAATGAGCCTTGCGGCTACAACGGTCGCCGAGACTGCTCCGGGCAAAAACCCGGGCTCAGGCGAGCCGGTCATTCTAGACACACCCCAGAAATGAATCAAGCCCCATAAGGGGCTTGATTCATACTCAAGGTCACCGGCGGTCGGTTGATTGCTCCCCCGCCGCCGAGACTTGGGCTGTACGGCTTACCAGCTGGCTTTGACCAGACCTGGTACGTCGCCACGCATGGCAGCTTCACGCAGCTTGTTACGGCCCAGGCCGAACTTGCGGTAAACGCCGTGTGGACGACCGGTGATGCGGCAGCGGTTACGCATGCGCGAAGCGCTTGCGTCACGTGGCTGCTTCTGCAGAGCTACGGAAGCTTCCCAACGCGCTTCTGGACTTGCGTTCAGATCAACGATGATAGCTTTCAGCTCGGCACGCTTCTTGGCGTACTTAGCGACCGTGAGCTGACGCTTCAGCTCGCGGTTTTTCATGCTCTTCTTGGCCATTTTCCTACTCCAATCAGTTGCGGAACGGGAATTTGAAAGCACGCAGCAGGGCGCGACCTTCATCATCCGTACGAGCAGTGGTGGTCAGGGTAATGTCCAGACCGCGCAGAGCATCGATCTTGTCGTAGTCGATTTCCGGGAAAATGATCTGCTCTTTCACGCCCATGCTGTAGTTGCCACGACCGTCGAAGGACTTGGCATTCAGGCCGCGGAAGTCGCGAACCCGAGGCAGGGAGATCGCCAGCAGGCGGTCCAGGAACTCGTACATACGATCACGGCGCAGAGTAACTTTAACGCCGATCGGCCAGCCCTCACGGACTTTGAAGCCCGCGATGGATTTCCGAGCGAAAGTCACAACGGCTTTTTGACCGGTGATCTTCTCGAGGTCAGCAACAGCGTGCTCGATGATTTTCTTGTCACCGATTGCTTCGCCGATACCCATGTTCAGGGTGATTTTGGTAACGCGCGGAACTTCCATCACGTTCGCCAGCTTAAGTTCTTCCTTAAGCTTGGGAGCGATTTCCTTCCGATAAATCTCTTTCAGTCGTGCCATGGTCTTCTACCTAGCAGTGTTCAAGCATCAACCGCTTTTTGGGTCGACTTGAAGACACGAATTTTCTTGCCGTCTTCTACTTTGAAACCAACGCGGTCAGCCTTGTTGGTTTCGCCGTTGAAAATGGCGACGTTGGAAGCGTGCAGTGGCGCTTCTTTCTCGACGATACCGCCTTGTACGCCCGACATCGGGTTAGGCTTGGTATGACGCTTCACCAGGTTGATCCCACCAACGACCAGACGGTCGTCAGCGAGAACCTTGAGCACCTTACCGCGCTTGCCTTTGTCTTTGCCGGCGATCACGATGATCTCGTCGTCACGACGAATCTTTTGCATGTCGGATCTCCTTACAGCACTTCTGGGGCGAGCGAGACGATCTTCATGAACTTCTCGGAACGAAGTTCACGGGTCACTGGCCCAAAGATACGGGTGCCGATCGGCTCTTGCTTGTTGTTCAACAGAACAGCAGCGTTGCCATCAAAGCGGATAATGGAGCCGTCAGCGCGACGAACACCGTGGCGAGTGCGGACTACAACAGCAGTCATCACTTGACCTTTCTTCACCTTACCGCGAGGAATTGCTTCCTTGACGGTAACTTTGATGATGTCACCGATGCCAGCGTAACGACGATGCGAGCCACCAAGCACCTTGATGCACATAACGCGACGAGCGCCGCTGTTATCGGCCACATCAAGCATGGATTGAGTCTGAATCATAAAATTTCTCCGACCCCTAGCCCTTAGACTTCCACAGCGCGTTCGAGAACTTCAACCAGCGCCCAGGACTTAGTCTTGGCCATCGGACGAGTTTCACGAATAGTGACCTTGTCGCCGATGTGGCATTGGTTGGTTTCGTCGTGCGCGTGCAGCTTAGTCGAACGCTTAACGTATTTACCGTAGATCGGGTGCTTTACGCGACGCTCGATCAGAACGGTGATGGTCTTGTCCATCTTGTCGCTGACAACACGGCCAGTCAGCGTACGGACGGTTTTTTCGGCTTCAGCCATGATTACTTACCTGCCTGCTGGTTGAGCACAGTTTTCACGCGAGCGATGTCACGCTTAACTTGCGAGAGCAGGTGAGACTGCCCCAACTGGCCAGTTGCCTTCTGCATACGCAGATTGAACTGGTCGCGCAGCAAGCCGAGCAGTTGCTCGTTCAGTTGCTGTGCTGATTTTTCACGAAGTTCATTCGCTTTCATCACATCACCGTCCGCTTAACAAAGGAGGTGGCGAGAGGCAACTTTGCAGCTGCCAAGGCGAAAGCCTCACGCGCCAGCTCTTCAGAAACACCCTCGATTTCATACAGGACTTTGCCTGGCTGAATCTGGGCAACCCAGTATTCCACGGAACCCTTACCTTTACCCATCCGCACTTCGAGAGGCTTCTTGGAGATCGGCTTGTCCGGGAAAACACGGATCCAGATTTTACCGCCACGCTTTACGTGACGGGTCAGTGCACGACGCGCTGACTCAATCTGACGGGCGGTGAGACGACCGCGAGCAACAGCTTTCAAGGCGAATTCGCCGAAGCTGACTTTGCTACCGCGCAGTGCCAGACCACGGTTGTGGCCGGTCATCTGCTTGCGGAACTTCGTACGCTTTGGTTGCAACATTTGGCGTACCCCTTACTTAGCAGCTTTTTTACGAGGCGCAGGTGCTTGTGGTTTCAGTTCTTCTTGGCGACCACCAATTACTTCGCCTTTGAAGATCCAAACCTTCACACCGATCACACCGTAAGTGGTGTGAGCTTCGTAGGTGGCATAGTCGATATCGGCACGCAGGGTGTGCAGTGGCACACGACCTTCGCGATACCATTCAGTACGTGCGATTTCAGCACCGCCGAGACGACCGCTCACTTGGATTTTGATGCCTTTGGCACCAATGCGCATGGCGTTCTGTACTGCGCGCTTCATAGCGCGACGGAACATTACACGACGCTCCAGCTGCTGAGCTACGCTCTGCGCAACCAGCATACCGTCGAGCTCCGGCTTGCGGATCTCTTCGATATTGATGTGCACAGGCACACCCATTTGCTTGGTCAGGTCCTGACGCAGTTTTTCAACATCTTCACCTTTCTTCCCGATAACGATACCTGGACGAGCGGTGTGGATGGTGATGCGTGCAGTTTGGGCCGGACGATGGATATCGATACGGCTTACGGACGCGCTTTTTAGTTTGTCTTGGAGATACTCACGCACCTTCAGATCAGCGAACAAGTAGTCCGCATAAGTCCGACCGTCTGCGTACCAGACGGAGGTGTGCTCCTTGACGATTCCCAGGCGAATGCCAATGGGATGTACTTTCTGACCCATCTGATCGACTCCGTTACTTGTCCGCAACCTTGACAGTGATATGGCAAGACCGCTTGACGATGCGATCAGCGCGGCCTTTGGCACGCGGCATGATTCGCTTCAGCGAACGCCCTTCGTTGACGAAAACGGTGGAGACCTTCAGGTCATCAACGTCTGCGCCTTCGTTATGCTCGGCGTTGGCTACGGCCGACTCCAGCACTTTCTTCATGATTTCAGCGGCTTTCTTGCTGCTGAAAGCCAACAGGTTGAGCGCTTCGCCCACCTTCTTCCCGCGAATCTGGTCGGCGACCAAGCGGGCTTTCTGGGCGGAGATTCGAGCGCCCGACAACTTAGCGGCTACTTCCATTTCCTTACCCCTTAACGCTTGGCTTTCTTGTCAGCCACGTGCCCACGATAAGTGCGGGTACCGGCGAACTCGCCCAGTTTATGGCCGACCATGTCTTCGTTCACGAGAACGGGGACGTGTTGACGACCGTTATGTACAGCGATGGTCAGACCGACCATTTGTGGCAGGATCATCGAACGACGCGACCAGGTCTTGACTGGTTTGCGATCGTTCTTTTCCGCCGCCACTTCGATCTTCTTCAGTAGGTGAAGATCAATAAAAGGACCTTTTTTCAGAGAACGTGGCACTGTCGTATCCCTCTATTTACTTGCGACGACGGACGATCATTTTGTCGGTACGCTTATTACCACGAGTCTTCGCGCCCTTAGTCGGGAAGCCCCATGGCGATACCGGATGACGACCACCAGAGGTACGACCTTCACCACCACCATGTGGGTGGTCAACCGGGTTCATGGCAACACCACGAACGGTTGGGCGAACGCCACGCCAGCGTTTGGCACCAGCTTTACCCAGCGAACGCAGGCTGTGCTCGGAGTTCGAGACTTCGCCCAGGGTCGCGCGGCATTCAGCCAGCACTTTACGCATCTCACCAGAACGCAGACGCAGGGTCACGTAGACACCTTCACGAGCGATCAGCTGAGCCGAAGCACCAGCGGAACGAGCGATCTGAGCGCCTTTACCTGGCTTCAATTCGATGCCGTGTACGGTGCTACCAACTGGAATGTTACGCAGTTGCAGAGCGTTGCCCGGCTTGATCGGTGCCAGAGCACCTGCGATCAGCTGGTCGCCAGCGCTCACGCCTTTAGGGGCGATGATGTAGCGACGCTCGCCATCTGCGTACAGCAGCAGAGCGATGTGAGCAGTACGGTTTGGATCGTATTCGATACGCTCGACGGTGGCAGCGATGCCATCTTTGTCGTTGCGACGGAAGTCAACCAAACGATAGTGCTGCTTATGACCACCACCCACGTGACGTGTAGTGATGCGGCCATTGTTGTTACGACCACCAGACTTCGACTTTTTCTCGAGCAGCGGTGCGTGAGGAGCGCCTTTATGCAGCTCCTGGTTGACCACCTTGACCACAAAACGGCGGCCAGGGGAAGTCGGTTTGCATTTAACGATTGCCATGATGCACCCCTTCCTTACTCAGCACTGCTGCTGAAATCGAGATCTTGGCCTGGCTGAAGGGAGATAACTGCCTTCTTCCAGTCATTACGCTTGCCCAGACCGCGAGCAGTGCGCTTGCTCTTACCCAGAACATTCAGGGTAGTAACACGCTCTACTTTCACGCTGAACAGGCTTTCGACGGCCTTCTTGATTTCCAGCTTGGTTGCATCGGTAGCAACCTTGAAAACGAACTGACCTTTTTTGTCTGCCAGAACCGTAGCCTTCTCGGAAACGTGCGGGCCAAGCAGAACTTTAAATACGCGTTCCTGGTTCATCCCAGCAGCTCCTCGAATTTCTTCACGGCCGACACAGTGATCAACACTTTGTCGTATGCGATCAGACTAACTGGATCGGAACCTTGCACATCACGTACGTCGACGTGAGGCAGGTTGCGAGCAGCCAGGTACAGATTCTGATCAACAGCTTCGGACACGATCAGAACGTCGGTCAGACCCATGCCATTCAGCTTGTTCAGCAGATCTTTGGTTTTCGGTGCTTCAACAGCGAAGTCCTGAACCACGACCAGACGGTCGGTGCGTACCAGCTCGGCGAGGATGGAGCGCAGTGCTGCGCGATACATCTTCTTGTTGAGCTTCTGCGAGTGGTCCTGAGGACGCGCTGCGAAGGTGGTGCCGCCGCCGCGCCAGATTGGGCTACGGATGGTACCAGCACGAGCACGACCAGTGCCCTTCTGACGCCATGGGCGCTTGCCGCCACCGGATACGTCGGAACGGGTCTTTTGTGCCTTGCTACCCTGACGGCCGCCGGCCATGTAGGCCACGACTGCTTGGTGTACCAGCGTCTCGTTGAACTCGCCGCCGAAGGTCAGTTCGGAAACTTCGATCGCTTGAGCGTCATTTACATTTAATTGCATGTCAGCTTCCCCTTAACCGCGAGCCTTGGCTGCTGGACGTACAACCAGGTTGCCGCCAGTAGCGCCAGGAACAGCGCCCTTGACCAACAACAGATTGCGTTCAGCGTCCACGCGCACTACTTCCAGGGACTGCACGGTCACGCGCTCGGCGCCCATATGACCGGACATTTTTTTGCCCTTGAATACACGACCAGGAGTCTGGCACTGGCCGATAGAGCCTGGGACGCGGTGGGATACGGAGTTACCGTGGGTGTTATCTTGCCCGCGGAAATTCCAGCGCTTGATGGTACCGGCGAAGCCTTTACCCTTGGACTGACCGGTAACGTCTACCAGTTGACCAGCGGCGAAGATTTCAGCCTTGATCAGATCGCCGGCCTGGTACTCGCCTTCTTCAAGGCGGAATTCCATTACGGTACGACCAGCGGCAACGTTCGCTTTAGCGAAGTGGCCAGCCTGCGCAGCTGTTACACGCGAAGCGCGACGCTCGCCGACAGTGACTTGCACTGCACGATAGCCATCGGTTTCTTCAGTTTTGAACTGGGTGACGCGATTCGGCTCGATCTCAATGACCGTGACCGGAATGGAGACACCTTCTTCGGTGAAAATACGGGTCATACCGCATTTACGACCGACTACACCAATAGTCATGTTGTAAACCTCATGAGTGTACGGGGCTTTCACCCGCTATGGCCGCCCATTTCAGAGCGTTACACGACTAAGACCCAAGTCTTAGCCGAGGCTGATCTGCACTTCCACACCTGCCGCAAGATCAAGCTTCATCAGCGCGTCAACGGTTTTATCCGTTGGCTGGACGATGTCCAGAACACGCTTATGAGTGCGGATCTCGTACTGGTCACGCGCGTCTTTGTTGACGTGCGGGGAAACCAGAACGGTGAACCGCTCTTTACGGGTAGGGAGCGGAATAGGACCACGCACCTGAGCCCCAGTACGTTTCGCGGTTTCCACGATTTCCTGGGTAGATTGGTCGATCAGACGATGGTCGAAAGCCTTCAACCTGATACGGATTTGCTGATTTTGCATTGGATTTCAGACTCCGGCTGCTATTCCCACCGAGCGCAATACGCCCGTTAAAAGGAGGCGTGATTCTATAGACGCCCCCACTGGGTGTCAACCCAATAAAAAAGCCCCCGCTAAGCGGGGGCCTTTTTAAACGATCAACGATTACTCGATGATTTTTGCAACGACGCCAGCACCAACGGTACGGCCGCCTTCACGGATTGCGAAACGCAGGCCGTCTTCCATTGCGATGGTCTTGATCAGGGTGACAACCATTTTGATGTTGTCGCCTGGCATTACCATTTCAACGCCTTCTGGCAGTTCGCAGTTACCGGTCACGTCAGTAGTACGGAAGTAGAACTGTGGACGGTAGCCTTTGAAGAACGGCGTGTGACGACCGCCTTCTTCTTTGCTCAGAACGTAAACTTCGGCTTCGAACTTGGTGTGCGGCTTGACCGAACCTGGCTTGACCAGAACCTGGCCACGCTCAACGTCGTCACGCTTGGTACCACGCAGCAGAACGCCGCAGTTCTCGCCAGCACGACCTTCGTCGAGCAGCTTACGGAACATTTCAACACCGGTGCAGGTGGTGTTGGTGGTGTCACGCAGACCAACGATTTCCAGTGGATCTTGAACGCGAACGATACCACGCTCGATACGACCGGTAACAACGGTACCGCGACCGGAGATCGAGAACACGTCTTCGATTGGCATCAGGAACGGCTTGTCGATAGCACGAACTGGCTCTGGGATGTAGGTATCCAGAGTTTCAACCAGTTTGCGGACAGCACTGGTGCCCATCTCGTTGTCATCTTTGCCTTCCAGCGCCATACGCGCGGAACCAATGATGATCGGGGTGTCGTCGCCTGGGAAGTCGTAGGTGCTCAGCAGGTCACGAACTTCCATCTCGACCAGTTCCAGCAGCTCAGCGTCGTCTACCAGGTCAGCCTTGTTCAGGAAGACCACGATGTACGGAACGCCTACCTGACGGGACAGCAGGATGTGCTCACGGGTTTGTGGCATCGGACCATCAGCGGCCGAGCAAACCAGGATCGCGCCGTCCATCTGGGCAGCACCGGTGATCATGTTCTTCACGTAGTCAGCGTGACCTGGGCAGTCAACGTGAGCGTAGTGACGAATGTTCGAGTTGTACTCGACGTGAGCGGTGTTGATGGTGATACCGCGAGCTTTTTCTTCTGGGGCGCTGTCGATCTTGTCGAATTCAACGACTGCCGAACCGAAAACTTCGGAGCAGACGCGAGTCAGAGCAGCGGTCAGAGTGGTTTTACCGTGGTCAACGTGACCGATGGTGCCAACGTTGACGTGCGGTAGGGTACGATCAAATTTTTCTTTAGCCACGACAGTGAACTCCTAGCCTAAAGGGGCTGAATCAGCCTTGTTTTTTAACGATAGCTTCGACGATATTCGACGGAGCTTCCGAGTATTTGGAGAATTCCATAGAGTAGCTCGCGCGACCCTGAGACATGGAACGAACGTCGGTCGCATAACCGAACATTTCACCCAACGGAACTTCGGCGCGAATCACTTTGCCGGAAACCGTATCTTCCATACCCTGGATCAGACCACGACGACGGTTCAGGTCACCCATCACGTCACCCATGTAGTCCTCAGGTGTTACAACTTCTACCTTCATGATCGGCTCAAGTACAACACCGCCACCTTTGGTAGCCAGTTGCTTGGTCGCCATGGAAGCAGCCACCTTGAACGCCATCTCGTTGGAGTCGACGTCGTGGTAAGAACCATCGAAAACGGTAGCCTTCAGGCCGATCAGCGGATAGCCGGCAACAACGCCGTTCTTCATCTGCTCTTCGATACCCTTCTGGATAGCCGGGATGTATTCCTTTGGAACCACACCACCAACCACTTCGTTCAGGAATTGCAGACCTTCCTGACCTTCGTCAGCAGGAGCAAAACGGATCCAGCAGTGGCCGAACTGACCACGACCACCGGACTGGCGAACGAACTTGCCTTCGATCTCACAGGCCTTCGTGATCTTCTCACGGTAGGAAACCTGTGGTTTACCGATGTTGGCTTCGACGTTGAACTCACGGCGCATCCGGTCAACCAGGATGTCCAGGTGCAATTCGCCCATGCCGGAGATGATCGTTTGACCAGTCTCTTCATCAGTCTTGACGCGGAAAGATGGGTCTTCCTGAGCGAGTTTGCCCAGAGCGATACCCATTTTTTCCTGGTCATCCTTGGTTTTCGGCTCAACGGCAACCGAGATTACCGGCTCCGGGAAGTCCATGCGAACCAGGATGATTGGCTTGTCAGCAGAGCACAGGGTGTCACCGGTGGTGACGTCCTTCATGCCGATCAGGGCCGCGATGTCGCCAGCGCGTACTTCCTTGATCTCTTCGCGGGTGTTTGCGTGCATTTGCACCATACGACCCACGCGCTCTTTCTTGCCCTTGACCGAGTTGATCACGCCGTCGCCGGAGTTCAACACGCCCGAGTAAACGCGAGCAAAGGTCAGGGTACCCACGAATGGGTCGGTAGCGATCTTGAACGCCAGAGCCGAGAACGGCTCGTTGTCGTCTGCATGACGCTCCATGTCGATAGTCTCGTCATCCGGGTCGGTACCCTTGATGGCAGGAATATCCACTGGTGCAGGCAGGTAGTCGATAACGGCGTCGAGAACCAGGGGAACACCCTTGTTCTTGAAGGAAGAACCGCAAACAGCCAGAACGATTTCACCAGCGATAGTACGCTGACGCAGAGCGCCCTTGATTTCCTCGATGGAGAGTTCTTCACCCTCGAGGTACTTGTTCATCAGCTCTTCGTTGGCTTCGGCCGCAGCCTCGACCATGTTGCTGCGCCACTCTTGAGCCAATTCCTGCAGTTCGGCAGGGATAGCTTCGCGACGAGCAGTCATGCCCTTGTCAGCGTCGTCCCAGTAAACCGCTTCCATGGTCATCAGATCGATCTGACCCTGGAAGTTGTCTTCGGAACCGATAGCCAACTGGATAGGCACTGGAGTGTGACCCAGACGCTGCTTGATCTGACCGACTACGCGCAGGAAGTTTGCGCCAGCACGGTCCATCTTGTTCACGTAAACGAGACGTGGAACACCGTACTTGTTGGCTTGACGCCATACGGTTTCGGACTGAGGCTCAACACCCGAGGTACCGCAGAACACAACGACCGCACCGTCGAGTACACGCAGCGAACGCTCTACTTCAATAGTGAAGTCAACGTGGCCGGGGGTATCGATGATGTTGAAGCGGTGCTTAGGGAACTGCTTGGCAGAACCTTCCCAGAAAGCGGTAGTAGCAGCGGAGGTAATGGTGATACCCCGCTCCTGCTCCTGCACCATCCAGTCCATGGTCGCGGCGCCATCATGCACCTCGCCCATTTTGTGGTTTACGCCCGTGTAAAAAAGGACGCGCTCGGTGGTTGTGGTTTTACCCGCATCCACGTGAGCAACGATACCGATGTTACGGTAGCGCTTGATATCAGTTGTACGAGCCATAAAGCCCTCGCAAAATTAGTGACGCTAAAATTAGAAGCGGTAGTGCGAGAAAGCCTTGTTGGCTTCAGCCATACGGTGCACGTCTTCACGCTTCTTAACTGCAGCACCTTTGCCTTCAGCAGCGTCCAACAGCTCGCCGGCCAAACGCAGGGCCATAGACTTCTCGCCGCGCTTGCGGGCGTAGTCTACCAACCAGCGCATTGCCAGGGCGTTACGACGGGACGGGCGAACTTCGACCGGAACCTGGTAAGTGGCACCGCCTACACGGCGCGACTTTACTTCGACCAGCGGAGCGATGGCGTCGAGAGCTTTCTCGAAGATTTCCAGTGGGTCGCTGTTCTTGCGTTCTTTAACCTTGTCCAGCGCGCCATAAACGATACGCTCGGCAACGGCTTTCTTGCCGCTTTCCATTACGTGGTTCATGAACTTGGCCAGGATTTGGCTTCCGTATTTTGGATCGTCAAGCACTTCGCGCTTGGCTGCTACGCGTCTTCTTGGCATGGATAAGCCCTCAAACGGTCTTCAGGTTAGCTCGGGACATGCCACCAAAGTGATCGCCCGACCTTACTCTTATCGACTCAGAAAAATAGAAATCTGCAAATTGCTGCAAGCGGCCATTACTTCGGACGCTTGGTACCGTACTTCGAACGACCCTGGTTACGACCTTTAACGCCGGAAGTATCCAAAGAACCGCGAACGGTGTGGTAACGAACACCTGGCAAGTCTTTTACACGACCGCCGCGGATCAGTACCACGCTGTGCTCTTGCAGGTTGTGGCCTTCACCGCCGATGTACGAGGAAACCTCGAAACCGTTGGTCAGACGCACACGGCATACTTTACGCAGTGCCGAGTTAGGTTTTTTCGGCGTAGTGGTGTACACACGGGTGCACACGCCACGACGTTGCGGGCAGTTCTGCAGCGCAGGCACGTCGGATTTCTCGACGATACGCTTACGCGGCTGACGTACCAGCTGGTTGATAGTTGCCATCTACTAGCTCCACTGTTGTCTTGCGACGCTATTGTCTTGCAAGAAAAGCAAAATGGCAGGAACGAGTTCCCGCCAAATTTAGGGGTACAAGAGTCTAAAGAGGATCTTGTCCCCAGTCAAGGCAAGGCCCCGCCCTCCCCGCTCAACCGCTCTCGACAAAATATGTCGAAATTGGCTGAACGAGGACGCCAGGGCCTACCTGTCAGTTACCGCTGGAGTTCAGCGCTTCAGTCAGTGCAGCTTCCACTTCACTGGCGCTGACACGCAGCGGCTTGTCTGCTTCACGGCGACGCTTACGCTCGCTGTGGTAAGCCAGACCGGTACCTGCCGGGATCAGACGACCCACGACCACGTTTTCTTTCAGGCCGCGCAGGTAATCGCGCTTGCCGGTAACGGCCGCTTCGGTCAGTACGCGGGTAGTCTCCTGGAAGGAAGCCGCGGAGATGAACGATTCGGTCGACAGCGACGCCTTGGTGATACCCAACAGAACGCGAGTGTACTTGGAGATGAATTTCTCCTCGGCCACCAGACGCTCGTTTTCGACCAGGACCTGAGTCAACTCCATCTGGTCGCCCTTGATGAAGCTGGAGTCGCCCGACTCGGAGATCTCGACTTTACGCAGCATCTGACGAAGGATCGTCTCGATGTGCTTGTCGTTGATCTTCACGCCTTGCAGACGGTAAACGTCCTGAATCTCGTTGACGATGTACTTGGCCAGCGCGCTGACACCCAGCAGACGCAGGATGTCGTGCGGATCGCTTGGGCCGTCGGAGATAACTTCGCCGCGGTTCACTTGTTCGCCTTCGAAGACGTTCAGGTGACGCCACTTCGGAATCAGCTCCTCGTACGGATCGCTACCGTCGTTCGGGGTGATGACCAGACGACGCTTGCCCTTGGTCTCTTTACCGAACGCGATGGTGCCGCTGACTTCAGCCAGAATCGAGGCTTCTTTCGGACGACGCGCTTCGAACAAGTCGGCAACGCGCGGCAGACCACCGGTGATGTCGCGAGTTTTCGAAGTTTCCTGCGGGATACGGGCGATAACGTCACCCACACCCACTTGCACACCGTCAGCCACACCGACGAGGGCGTTGGCCGGCAGGAAGTACTGAGCCGGTACGTCGGTACCTGGCAGCAGCAGATCCTTGCCATCGACACCGACCATCTTGACCGCAGGACGAATTTCCTTGCCTGCAGCAGGACGATCCTTCGGATCCAGAACTTCGATGTTGGTCAGGCCGGTCAGTTCGTCTGTTTGACGCTTGATCGTGATGCCTTCTTCCATGCCCACGAAGGTCACGGTACCTTTCATCTCGGTGACGATCGGGTGAGTGTGCGGATCCCACTTGGCCACGATTGCGCCAGCGTCGACCTTGTCGCCTTCCTTCACCGAAATCACGGCACCGTATGGCAGCTTGTAACGCTCACGCTCACGACCGAAGTCATCAGCGATGGCCAGCTCACCGGAACGCGACACAGCAACCAGGTTGCCGTCCAGACGCTCTACGTGCTTCAGGTTGTGCAGACGGACGGTACCGCCATTCTTCACCTGAACGCTGTCGGCAGCCGAGGTCCGGCTTGCCGCACCACCGATGTGGAACGTACGCATGGTCAGCTGGGTACCCGGTTCACCGATCGACTGGGCAGCGATTACGCCGACAGCTTCACCGATGTTCACCTGGTGACCGCGAGCCAGGTCACGACCGTAGCACTTGGCGCAGATGCCGTAGCGGGTTTCGCAGCTGATTGGCGAACGTACGATCACTTCGTCGATGCTGTTCAGCTCGATGAATTCGACCCACTTCTCGTCAACCAGGGTGCCGGCCGGAACGATGACATCATCGGTGCCAGGCTTGAATACGTCGCGAGCAATCACACGACCCAGTACGCGCTCACCCAGCGGCTCTACAACGTCGCCGCCTTCGATGTGCGGAGTCATCAACAGACCGTGTTCGGTACCGCAATCGACTTCAGTCACAACCAGGTCTTGCGCAACGTCTACCAGACGACGAGTCAGGTAACCGGAGTTAGCGGTTTTCAACGCGGTATCCGCAAGACCCTTACGAGCACCGTGAGTCGAGATGAAGTACTGGAGTACGCTCAGACCTTCACGGAAGTTCGCGGTGATCGGCGTCTCGATGATCGAGCCGTCCGGCTTGGCCATCAGACCACGCATACCGGCCAACTGACGAATCTGAGCTGCCGAACCCCGGGCACCGGAGTCAGCCATCATGTACATGGAGTTGAAGGACTCCTGCTCGACTTCGTTGCCATGACGGTCGATGACTTTCTCTTTCGAGAGGTTGGCCATCATCGCCTTGGAAACTTCGTCGTTCGCCTTGGACCAGAGGTCGATTACCTTGTTGTACTTCTCGCCCTGGGTTACCAGGCCGGATGCGTACTGGCTTTCGATCTCTTTGACTTCGTCGGTAGCGGTACCGATGATGCGAGCTTTCTCATCCGGGATAACGAAGTCGTTAACGCCGATGGAAACACCCGAGATCGTCGAGTAGGCAAAACCGGTGTACATCAACTGGTCAGCGAAAATAACGGTCTCTTTCAGACCAACCACGCGGTAGCACTGGTTGATGAGCTTGGAGATCGCCTTCTTCTTCATCGGCAGGTTGACGACGTCGAAAGACAAGCCTTTTGGCACAACCTGGAACAACAGCGCACGGCCGACGGTGGTGTCGACGATACGGGTGTTGGTCACGCTGCCGCCATCACGATCGTTCACGGTTTCGTTGATACGAACCTTGATCTTGGCGTGCAGGGCAGCTTCGCCGGCGCGGAATACGCGGTCGACTTCCTGCAGGTCGGCGAACACACGACCTTCGCCCTTGGCGTTGATCGCTTCACGGGTCATGTAGTACAGACCCAATACAACGTCCTGCGACGGAACGATGATTGGCTCACCGTTGGCTGGCGACAGGATGTTGTTGGTCGACATCATCAACGCACGCGCTTCGAGCTGGGCTTCCAGCGTCAGCGGTACGTGCACGGCCATTTGGTCGCCGTCGAAGTCGGCGTTGTACGCAGCACAGACCAGAGGGTGCAGCTGGATAGCCTTACCTTCGATCAGTACCGGTTCAAACGCTTGGATACCCAGACGGTGAAGGGTCGGTGCACGGTTGAGCAGTACGGGGTGTTCGCGAATCACTTCGGCGAGAACGTCCCAGACCTCTGGCAGCTCGCGCTCGACCATCTTCTTGGCAGCTTTGATGGTGGTCGCCAGACCACGCATTTCCAGCTTGCCGAAAATGAACGGCTTGAACAGCTCGAGAGCCATTTTCTTCGGCAGACCGCACTGGTGCAGACGCAGGGTCGGACCTACGGTAATTACCGAACGACCCGAGTAGTCAACACGCTTACCGAGCAAGTTCTGACGGAAACGACCTTGCTTACCCTTGATCATGTCAGCCAGGGATTTCAGAGGACGCTTGTTCGAACCGGTAATCGCGCGACCGCGACGACCGTTGTCGAGCAGTGCGTCGACCGCTTCCTGCAGCATGCGCTTTTCGTTGCGCACGATGATGTCAGGTGCGGACAGGTCCAGCAGACGCTTCAGACGGTTGTTACGGTTGATCACTCGACGATACAGATCGTTGAGGTCGGAAGTCGCGAAGCGACCGCCATCCAGCGGAACCAGTGGACGCAGATCTGGCGGCAGAACCGGCAGAACGGTCAACACCATCCACTCAGGCAGGTTGCCGGAGCCCTGGAAGGCTTCCATCAACTTCAGGCGCTTGGACAGCTTCTTGATCTTGGTTTCAGAGTTGGTTTGCGGAATTTCTTCGCGCAGACGGCCAATCTCGTGCTCCAGGTCGATCGCGTGCAGCAGTTCACGGACAGCTTCAGCACCCATGCGGGCGTCGAAGTCGTCACCGAACTCTTCGAGTGCTTCGAAGTACTGCTCGTCGTTCAGCAGCTGGCCTTTTTCCAGGGTGGTCATGCCCGGGTCGATAACGACGTAGCTCTCGAAGTAGAGAACGCGCTCGATATCACGCAGGGTCATGTCCATCAGCAAGCCGATACGCGACGGCAGGGACTTCAGGAACCAGATGTGGGCAACTGGCGAGGCCAGTTCGATGTGGGCCATACGCTCACGACGGACCTTGGCCAGCGCAACTTCAACGCCGCACTTCTCACAGATCACGCCACGGTGCTTCAAGCGCTTGTACTTACCGCACAGGCACTCGTAGTCCTTGACCGGGCCAAAGATCTTGGCGCAGAAAAGGCCGTCACGCTCAGGCTTGAACGTACGGTAGTTGATGGTTTCCGGCTTTTTAACTTCACCGAACGACCACGAACGGATCATCTCAGGCGAGGCCAATCCGATACGGATGGCGTCGAACTCTTCGACTTGACCCTGGTTTTTCAGCAAATTCAGTAGGTCTTTCAAGGCCTTTCCTCCTGGCGGAGCAGGGAGCGGGCTTTTCAGCCGCGCTCCCGATTCGCGTCACGTGTTATTCGGTTTCCAGATCGATATCGATACCGAGCGAACGAATCTCTTTGATCAACACGTTGAAGGACTCGGGCATGCCCGGCTCCATACGGTGATCGCCGTCCACGATGTTTTTGTACATCTTGGTCCGACCGTTCACATCGTCCGACTTCACTGTGAGCATTTCTTGCAGGGTGTAAGCCGCGCCGTATGCTTCCAGCGCCCAAACTTCCATCTCCCCGAAACGCTGACCACCGAACTGCGCCTTACCACCCAGCGGCTGCTGGGTAACCAGGCTGTAAGAACCAGTGGAACGCGCGTGCATCTTGTCGTCCACCAAGTGGTTCAGCTTGAGCATGTACATGTAACCAACGGTCACATGACGCTCGAACTTGTTGCCGGTACGACCGTCGAACAGCTGCATCTGGCCGCTTTCCGGCATGTCTGCCAGTTTCAGCATGGCCTTGATTTCACGCTCCTTGGCACCGTCGAAGACCGGAGTTGCCATTGGCACGCCGCCTTTCAGGTTTTTCGCCAGATCCAGGATTTCCTGGTCGGAGAAATCTTCCAGGTTTTCCTGGCGACCACCGATCTCGTTGTAGATCTCGGTCAGGAACTTGCGCAGCTCAGCGACCTTGCGCTGCTCTTCGAGCATGCGGTTGATCTTCTCGCCCAGACCTTTGGCCGCGAGGCCCAGGTGGGTTTCAAGGATCTGACCGACGTTCATACGCGAAGGTACACCCAACGGGTTGAGAACGACGTCCACCGGCGTGCCGTTGGCATCGTGCGGCATGTCTTCAACCGGCATGATCACGGAGACCACACCCTTGTTACCGTGACGACCGGCCATCTTGTCGCCCGGCTGGATGCGACGACGGATTGCCAGGTAAACCTTGACGATCTTCAGAACGCCCGGTGCCAGGTCATCGCCCTGTTGCAGCTTGCGCTTCTTGTCTTCGAACTTGTCGTCCAGCAGACGGCGACGATCAACGATGTAGGCCTGAGCCTTTTCCAGTTGTTCGTTCAGCGCGTCTTCGGCCATACGCAGTTTGAACCACTGGCCGTGCTCGAGACCGTCGAGGACTTCGTTGGTGATCTCGGTGCCTTTTTTCAGGCCCGCACCACCTTCGACGATCTGACCGACCAGAGCGGAACGCAGACGCTCGAAGGTTGCGCCTTCGACGATGCGGAACTCTTCGTTGAGGTCCTTGCGGATCTCGTCCAGCTGGCTCTTCTCGATCGACAGAGCACGAGCATCACGCTCGACGCCGTCACGGGTGAAGACCTGAACGTCGATGACAGTACCCTTGGTACCGGTCGGTACGCGCAGGGAGGTGTCTTTAACGTCGCTGGCTTTTTCACCGAAGATCGCACGCAGCAGTTTTTCTTCCGGCGTCAGCTGGGTCTCGCCTTTCGGAGTGACCTTACCAACCAGGATGTCGCCTGCGCCTACTTCAGCACCTACGTAAACGATACCGGCTTCGTCCAGCTTGTTCAGAGCGGCTTCACCCACGTTCGGGATGTCCGCAGTGATTTCCTCTGGGCCAAGCTTGGTGTCACGAGCCACACAGGTCAGTTCCTGGATGTGGATCGTGGTGAAACGGTCTTCCTGAACAACACGCTCGGACAGGCAGATGGAGTCTTCGAAGTTGAAACCGTTCCAGGCCATGAACGCGATGCGCATGTTCTGGCCCAGAGCCAGCTCACCCATATCGGTGGACGGACCGTCTGCCATGATGTCGCTGCGCTGAACACGATCACCCTTGCTCACCAGCGGACGCTGGTTGATGCAGGTGTTCTGGTTCGAGCGGGTGTACTTGGTCAGGTTGTAGATGTCGACACCGGCTTCGCCTGGCTCGACTTCATCATCGGCAACACGAACCACGATACGGCTGGCGTCAACCGAATCGATCACGCCGCCACGGCGAGCCACGACGCAAACGCCGGAGTCACGGGCAACGTTGCGCTCCATGCCGGTACCTACCAGCGGCTTGTCGGCGCGCAGGGTCGGTACAGCTTGACGCTGCATGTTCGAACCCATCAACGCACGGTTGGCGTCGTCGTGCTCGAGGAACGGGATCAGCGAGGCTGCGACCGAAACTACCTGCTTGGGCGAAACGTCCATCAGGGTGACGTCTTCAGGCGCTTTAACGGTGAACTCGTTCAGGTGACGTACGGCTACCAGCTCGTCGATCAGCACCTTCTGGTCGTTCATTGCAGCCGAAGCCTGGGCGATCACGTGATCGGCCTCTTCGATTGCCGACAGGAAGACGATCTCGTCGGTTACCAGCGCGTCTTTAACCACACGGTACGGGCTCTCGAGGAAGCCGTACTGGTTGGTACGCGCATAGGCCGCCAAGGAGTTGATCAGACCGATGTTCGGACCTTCAGGGGTCTCGATCGGGCACACGCGGCCGTAGTGGGTCGGGTGTACGTCACGGACTTCAAAGCCTGCACGCTCACGGGTCAGACCACCTGGGCCGAGTGCGGAGACACGACGCTTGTGGGTGATCTCGGACAGCGGGTTGTTCTGGTCCATGAACTGGGACAGCTGGCTGGAACCGAAGAACTCTTTCACCGCCGCCGCAACCGGCTTGGCGTTGATCAGGTCTTGCGGCATCAGGCCTTCGCTTTCAGCCATCGACAGACGCTCTTTGACCGCACGCTCAACACGTACCAGGCCAACGCGGAACTGGTTCTCGGCCATCTCGCCTACGCAGCGAACACGACGGTTACCCAGGTGGTCGATGTCATCGACGATGCCTTTACCGTTACGGATGTCGACCAGGGTCTTCAGAACGGCAACGATGTCTTCCTTGCTCAACACGCCCGAACCTTCGATCTCGGTACGACCGATACGACGGTTGAACTTCATCCGGCCGACCGCAGACAGGTCATAGCGCTCAGGACTGAAGAACAGGTTGTTGAACAGGGTTTCAGCAGCATCCTTGGTTGGCGGCTCGCCAGGACGCATCATGCGATAGATCTCGACCAGCGCTTCGAGTTGGTTGCTGGTGGAGTCGATTTTCAGCGTATCGGAGATGAACGGACCGCAATCGATATCGTTGGTGTACAGCGTCTCGATGCGAACGACCTGGGCCTTGGCGATTTTCGCCAGGATGTCGGTGCTCAGCTCGGTGTTGCACTCAGCCAGGATTTCACCGGTAGCCGGGTGAACGATAGCTTTGGCAGTGGTACGGCCCAACACGTAGTCCAGAGGAACTTCCAGCTGCTTGATGCCGGCTTTTTCCAACTGGTTGATGTGACGTGCGGTAATACGACGGCCTTGCTCGACGATGACCTTGCCATTGTTGTCGAGGATATCCAGGACAGCAATTTCACCACGCAGGCGCTGAGGCACCAGCTCCAGGCTGAGCTGTTCGCCCTGCACATGGAATACGTTGGTGGTGTAGAAGGCATCGAGGACTTCTTCGGTGCTGTAACCCAGCGCGCGCAGCAGTACCGACGCAGGCAGTTTACGACGACGGTCGATCCGGACGAATACGCAGTCTTTCGGATCGAACTCGAAGTCCAGCCACGAGCCACGGTAAGGAATGATGCGAGCCGAGTACAGCAGTTTGCCGGAGCTGTGCGTCTTGCCACGGTCGTGGTCGAAGAACACACCAGGCGAACGGTGCAGCTGGGAAACGATCACACGCTCGGTACCATTGATAACAAAGGTACCGTTCTCAGTCATCAGGGGGATTTCACCCATGTAGACTTCTTGCTCTTTGATGTCCTTGATCGCTTTGTTCGACGATTCTTTGTCGAAAATGATCAGACGGACTTTTACCCGCAAAGGTACGGCGTACGTGACACCGCGCAACACGCATTCTTTGACATCGAACGCCGGTTCGCCCAGACGATAGCCAACGTACTCCAGGGCAGCATTGCCGGAGTAGCTGATGATCGGGAATACCGATTTGAAGGCCGCATGCAGGCCCACGTCGCGGAACTGATCTTTGGTCGCTCCCGCCTGCAAGAATTCACGATACGAATCCAGCTGGATGGCCAGGAGGTACGGCACATCCATGACGTCCGGCAACTTGCTAAAGTCCTTGCGGATACGTTTTTTCTCAGTGTATGAGTAAGCCATCAGCGTTCCCCAGCTTGGTCACCTGCTTGTTTGGCCTCTCCCGACGGGAGCGGCCAGAAAATCGTGCAAACCCCTTGGTTTGCGCCACCACATCGGGTGGTTACAGCACGTTAGAGGCGCCGACCTGGTCGGCCGCCAATAACGGAAAAAGGCCGGTGGCATGAGCCACCAGCCATCAGCCTGTCGCTTAACGCTCGGGCTGGAGACGCAAGGTCGATGCTTACTTGAGCTCGACTTTGGCGCCTGCTTCTTCCAGCTTCTTCTTGGCGTCTTCAGCAGCTTCTTTCGAAACGCCTTCAGCAACGACCTGAGGAGCGCCGTCAACTTTCTCTTTGGCTTCTTTCAGGCCCAGACCAGTCAGCTCACGTACAGCCTTGATGACGTTGACTTTCTTCTCGCCAGCTTCAACCAGGACAACGTTGAACTCGGTTTGCTCTTCAACAACAGCGGCAGCAGCAGCTGGGCCGGCAGCGGCAACAGCAGCGGTAACGCCGAAGGTTTCTTCCATCGCTTTGATCAGCTCAACGATTTCCATAACGGATTTCTGGCCGATTGCTTCGATGATTTGTTCGTTAGTCAGAGACATGACTTGAATCCTGTATTGGGGTGACAGCCTACGCAGCCATCAAATTAAACATATGATTTTGAAAGAGTTTACGATGCCTTAGGCAGCGGTAGCTTCTTTCTGGTCGCGAATGGCCGCCAGAGTACGAGCCAGCTTGCTGGTAGCGCCTTGGATCACGCTCATCAGCTTTGCAATGGCTTCGTCGCGAGTTGGCAGGGTAGCCAACACGTCGATCTCGTTTGCTGCGAGGTACTTGCCCTCGAACGCAGCTGCCTTGATCTCGAACTTGTCCTGACCCTTGGCGAACTCTTTGAAAATACGAGCAGCAGCGCCCGGATGTTCCTTGGAGAATGCAATCAGGGTCGGGCCGGTGAACACGTCGTTGAGGACACTGTATTCAGTGTCAGCAACAGCGCGCTTGAGCAGGGTGTTACGTACGACACGTACGTAAACGCCAGCTTCACGAGCCTCTTTACGGAGTCCGGTCATTGCGCCTACTGTAACGCCACGGGCATCAGCCACGACAGCGGACAGAGCGACTTTGGCAGCCTCGTTGACTTCAGCGACGATGGCCTTCTTGTCTTCGAGTTTAATTGCCACGGGTTTAACTCCTGCTTGTTACCGTTTCATCCAACCGAAGTCGGATGTCGTTTTGGTGTCTGATTCGGTAAGGAACCGGGAGCACCATCTGCGTAGGCTTTTGGTTTAAGACTTGCGTCGCCTACGGTCTTGGACAGCCCCCGCCAGGCAGGGACCCCAATCTTGCCGATTGGCGCAATCGCTTGCGCCAGTCGTGGTCTTACGCGCTCAGGGAGCTCTGGTCGATGACCAGACCTGGACCCATGGTGGTGCTCAGGGTAACGCGCTTGACGTAAATACCTTTCGAAGAAGCTGGCTTGATACGCTTCAGATCAGCGATCAGGGCTTCAACGTTTTCCTTCAGCTTGACGGCATCGAAGCCGATCTTGCCAACGGAGGTGTGGATGATGCCGTTTTTGTCGGTGCGATAACGAACCTGACCAGCCTTGGCGTTTTTAACCGCGGTAGCTACGTCTGGAGTCACGGTGCCGACTTTCGGGTTAGGCATCAGACCACGTGGACCCAGGATCTGACCCAGTTGACCTACAACACGCATTGCGTCCGGGGAAGCAATGACGACGTCATAGTTCAGGTCGCCGCCTTTCATTTCGGCAGCCAGGTCGTCCATGCCAACGCGATCCGCGCCTGCAGCCAGAGCGGCTTCAGCAGCTGGACCTTGGGTGAAGACAGCAACACGTACAGTCTTGCCAGTACCGTGTGGCAGCACAGTTGCGCTACGTACGACCTGGTCGGATTTACGTGGGTCAACGCCCAGGTTAACGGCAACGTCGAAGGATTCGCTGAACTTCACGGTGGACAGTTCGGCCAGCAGGTTTGCTGCTTCTTCGAAGTTGTAAACCTTGCCTGCTTCGATTTTGGAAGCAATAGCCTTTTGGCGCTTGGTCAGCTTAGCCATTACACACCCTCCACGTTGAGGCCCATGGAGCGAGCAGAACCGGCGATGGTACGCACGGCTGCTTCCATGTCAGCGGCAGTCAGGTCCGCGTTCTTGGCTTTAGCGATATCTTCCAGCTGAGCACGGGTCACGGTACCGACTTTAACGGTGTTCGGACGTGCGGAACCGCTGGTCAGGCCAGCAGCTTTTTTCAGCAGAACCGAAGCTGGGGTGCTTTTGGTTTCGAAGGTGAAGCTACGGTCACTGTAAACAGTGATGATAACTGGAGTCGGCAGGCCGGCTTCCTGACCCTGAGTACGGGCGTTGAAGGCCTTGCAGAATTCCATGATGTTAACACCATGTTGACCCAGAGCCGGGCCGACGGGCGGGCTAGGGTTGGCCTGGCCGGCCTTTACTTGCAGCTTGATGTAAGCCGTGATTTTCTTAGCCATGAGCTACTCCAATATCGGGTACGAACGCCAAAAGAGGCTCCCCGGTTGCTTGCGTTTTATCCCAGAGACGACAAAACCCCGCAGCTTACGCCTGCGGGGCATGGGATCTGCCTTCAGCTAGACCTTTTCGACCTGGCTGAACTCGAGCTCTACCGGAGTAGAGCGTCCGAAAATAAGCACGGCCACCTGGATCCGGCTCTTTTCGTAGTTGACCTCTTCGACAGTGCCGTTGAAGTCCGCGAACGGACCGTCGGTCACACGTACAACCTCGCCCGGCTCGAACAGAGTCTTCGGTTTCGGCTTGTCGCTACCATCAGCGACGCGACGCAGGATAGCCTCGGCTTCCTTATCGGTAATTGGTGCTGGCTTGTCGGCAGTACCACCGATAAAGCCCATCACCCGAGGTGTGTCCTTGACCAAGTGCCAAGTACCCTCGTTCATATCCATCTGGACCAGCACATAACCAGGGAAGAACTTGCGTTCGCTTTTGCGCTTCTGGCCATTGCGCATCTCGACCACTTCTTCAGTGGGGACCAGAATTTCGCCAAAGCCATCTTCCATGCCAGCCAGCTTTACACGCTCGATCAAAGAGCGCATAACATGCTTCTCGTAACCCGAGTAAGCATGCACAACGTACCAACGCTTAGCCACGGGACACCCTTAGCCAACAATCAAGGAAACAAGCCAGCCGAGCAGGGAATCAAGACCCCACAACAGCAACGCCATGACCAGAACGACCGCCACTACGATCAGCGTGGTCTGAGTGGTCTCTTGGCGAGTCGGCCAAACGACTTTACGGATTTCGGTACGAGCTTCCTTAGCCAGGGCGAAGAACGACTTGCCTTTGGTAGTCTGCAGGCCAACGAAGGCAGCTACAGCAGCAATGACAAGCAGCGCGAGAACCCGGTACAGGAGAGGCGACGCGGAGTAGTACTGATTTCCGACAACGCCTACAGCTACCAAAGCGACAACAACCAGCCACTTGAGCAGATCAAAACGAGAGTCTTGGGCTTCAGCCTTGGGAGTCATCTAGGAGGATCCTGTGAAAAGAAAGCCAGACACACCGTGTGAATCTGGCAGGTCAGGAGGGAATCGAACCCCCAACCTACGGTTTTGGAGACCGTCGCTCTGCCAATTGAGCTACTGACCTAAAAACATAATCAGGCCGACCATTATGCCGGTCCGAATAAGCGATTTCAACCACTTATAAAACAAAGGCAGATATTTTCATATCTGCCTGAGTAATGGAGCTCTTGAGCGGATTTGAACCGCTGACCTCACCCTTACCAAGGGTGTGCTCTACCAACTGAGCTACAAGAGCGTAACACTGCGCAACAACAGCAAACGTGGAGCGGGTAGCGGGAATCGAACCCGCATCATCAGCTTGGAAGGCTGAGGTTCTACCACTAAACTATACCCGCGGAGCTTGCGGCTCTCGCTAAATTGGTGGAGGGGGAAGGATTCGAACCTTCGAAGTCGTAGACGTCAGATTTACAGTCTGATCCCTTTGGCCGCTCGGGAACCCCTCCTGAACGTGGCGGCATTATCAACTCTTGCCACCCCTCTGTCAACCCTTTTTCTCAATTAAATCTTGAGGTTAGCTACGTTGACAGGCGCTTCACAAGCTTTCGTACTAGACGTCATCCCTGTGGAGCGGGCGCCATTCTATGCAAACTATTCGACACTTGCAATGCCTTCGCACAACATTATTTTATGTTTTAAGTCTTTGAATTCACGGGAAAGTGTTCCCAAGGCCGTTTCGCCCAGCAAAGCCCGGCTTTCAGGGGCGATTCTGAGCCACATCCCCTGGGAATCAGACATCTTGCCCGCCTGCAGGCGCACCACGACGTTCATCCCGGCCAGACGCTGCGACAGCACACTCAGCTGGTCTTCACTGGGAACGCCCAGGTACAGGCATTCCTGCGCATCCCCAGCAGCCACCTTGCCCCGCTCCTTTCGCTGGGCCTCTCGACCAGACTCACTGAGCAAGTGAATATCTTGTTGTGCACCCTTATAAAGGGACAGAGCCGGCACTTCCTTGGCCTTCAATGGTGCTTCCTGCTGGTGCCACACGTAATAGAAGGCATTGAGCACCAAGAGCAACAGAAACAACCAGCGCATAAACACCTCAGTTCAACGGGCAAGCCATGGCCAGGCCGACAAAAACCAGATCCGGAACGACCCGCGCGCGCGGCGCAACTTCACTCACCAAATCCGCATCACCCCCCGTGAGAAATACGCTGAACTCGTCACCCCACAGTGATTGCGCATGTTCAAGCTGCGTCTGCACAAAACCACGCAACATCAACGTACATCCGCGCTCTACAGCTTCAACCGTTGAACGCCCCGGATCGAGAGTTGCCATTGCACGCTCTGCCGAGGCATCGTCATAGCGAATCCTGCGGGTGTGGGTACGCAATTGATTACGCATCAGGGGCATACCCGGACAGATGAATCCGCCAAGATGCTCACCATCAGGAGCGACAAAATCCGAGGTGACGGCAGTGCCGAAGTCGATGACAACGCAGGCACCACCCGCCAAATGAAAACCACCCAGCAGTGCAAGCCATCGGTCGAGACCGAGACGCTCATACTCCTCGTATCCGTTGCGTACCCCAGCGAGTTCTTTCGCAGGCCTGGCAATCGACACCGTGAGCGAATAGTCCGCAACAAGGAGATCTGTCAGACGCGCCGTCTCCTCCTCGGTGCGCACGCTTACGAGACGGCAATGCCCGAGCTTGAGGCCGGCAATCTGCTTCAATGCCTGCAACAAGGCCTGGTCAGAGTCAGTCACGCCACCCGCAACCACGGCACTGGTATCGCGACGAATAACTCGCCACTTGATAAAGCTGTTCCCACAATCGAGCTCAAGAATCATCACGCAACCTCAAACTGAGCTCTCCACCACTGAAATGTTTTTCAATTTCACCCACTTTCAACCGCAAGGCGCCTTGCTGATCGATACCCAACACAATCCCGTCCACCTTGTTTACACCGGCAATGAGCGATACCGCACGCCCCTGCCACAGGTGATTTTGCTCCCACTCCTGGGCAATCGCAGCGAATCCTTCCGATTGATGCCGCGACAAATAGTGCTGCAGCTTCGAATTCAGCTGTGCCACCAGCACGTTGCGATCGAGCGCCTTGCCCGTCGATAGCTGAACCGAAGTCCAGTCCTGATCCACTTCGGCATTGGCCTGCATATTGACGTTGATACCAATACCCAGGACGACGTGACAAACGTCCGCCGGATCCCCGACCAACTCCAGCAGGATACCGGCGATTTTTCGAGTTCCCACCAGCACGTCATTCGGCCACTTCAATCCAGCCTCGGCAACGCCCTGCTCCCGCAGCGCCTGCAGGACGGCCAACCCGACAACCAGGCTCAGCCCTTCGAGCTGACGCATCCCACCCTCAATCCTCAGCACAAGACTGTAATAGAGGTTTTCCGCGAATGGACTGACCCAGGCACGCCCGCGCCGCCCTCTCCCCGCTGATTGTCGCTCGGCTAGCACCAGGAAAGGCGCCGGCTGGCCACGCTCGATGGCACGCAAGGCTTCGGCATTGGTCGAGTCAATGGAATCGAAGATGAGGGCCGGCCAGTATTCGCCTTTGGACGCCTGCTTGATCGCGTCCTCATCGAGCAGCGACAAAGGCCTGGCCAACTGGTAACCACGGCCACGCACTTTATGGATGGATAGATTCAGCTCTGCTTCCAATTGCTGCAGCTGCTTCCACACGGCACTGCGACTCACGCCCAAGGCCGCGCCCAGCGCTTGCCCAGAGTGGAATCGCCCATCCTTCAGCAGCTTCAACAACGTCAACATGCCAATCTCGCCTTTCAATGAGGCAGGCATGATAGCCATGCAGCGAGCCGTTGCATAGAAAGCACGAGGGCATTGTAGGAACGTTCGTACACGATTCTGTAATCGCGACGATTGCGGATTTGGAGGCGGGCGCCCCTCGTTCCTCGTTCCCACGCTCTGCGTGGGAATGCAGGGTCCGACGCTCCAGCGTCGCGACGCGGAGCGTCAGGAGAGGCATTCCTTTGCTGCGCGTGGGAACGAGGTCCAGGAGTATGCGGGGCTTTTCGCGGGGCAAAAACAAAACCCCATCTGCGTTCGCAGATGGGGTTTCGGAATTTAATCTTGACGATGACCTACTCTCACATGGGGAAACCCCACACTACCATCGGCGATGCATCGTTTCACTGCTGAGTTCGGGATGGGATCAGGTGGTTCCAATGCTCTATGGTCGTCAAGAAATTCTGTAGCCAGAAGGTCTTGTCAGACACTCCAGCGAATCGGGTATGTGATGATTTGTG
>NZ_VXCP01000028.1 GCF_011355085.1 Pseudomonas akapageensis
CCCCAACCCCTAAAACGGGGGCGATACTGTTGCCGCCCCACTGCCGCCCGGTTAACCGAAGGTGCCGGGCAACAGGATACCGCTATCGACCTTCTGCACATCCGTGACGCCACAGAACGCCATGGTCAGGTCCAGTTCCTTGCGGATGATCTCCAGGCACTTGCTCACGCCCGACTCGCCCATTGCCCCCAGGCCATACAGGAAGGCACGGCCGAGGTAGACCCCCTTGGCACCGAGTGCCAGTGCCTTGATCACGTCCTGCCCGGAGCGGATGCCGCCGTCCATGTGCACTTCGACCTGCCCGCCGACTGCTTCGACGATGGCCGGCAAGGCCGCAATCGAGGACGGCGCGCCGTCGAGCTGGCGACCGCCATGGTTGGACACAATCACCGCATCGGCGCCGTGTTGTACGGCCAGCCGTGCATCCTCGGCATCGAGGATGCCCTTGATGATCAGCTTGCCGCCCCATTGTTGCTTGATCCATTCGATGTCGTCCCAGCACAGGGTCGGATCGAATTGTCGGGCGGCCCAGTGCGCCAGGCTGATGGTGTCATTGACACCGCTGGCATGCCCGAGAATGTTGCCCAGATTGCGCCGCGACGTGCCGAGCATGCCGCGGCACCAACGCGGCTTGGTCATCATGTCCAGGAGATTGGGCAGGGTGAGCCTGGGGGGCGCCGAAAGTCCGTTGCGGATGTCCTTGTGGCGTTGCCCGGGCACTTGCAGGTCGAGAGTCAGCACCAGCGCGGAACAGCCCGCCGCCTTGGCGCGTTCGATGAGCTGGCGAATGAAGCGGCGGTCGCGCATCACATAGAGTTGGAACCAGAACGGTGTGCGAGTGTGCGCGGCAATATCTTCGATCGAGCAGATGCTCATGGTCGACAAGGTAAAGGGCACGCCGAACTTCTCGGCGGCCCTGGCCGCATGAATCTCACCGTCGGCGTGCTGCATGCCAGTCAGCCCTGTGGGCGCCAGGGCAACCGGCATGGCGACTTCCTGGCCGGCCATGGTGGTCTTGAGCGTTCGGTTTTCCAGGTTGACCGCGACCCGCTGGCGAAACTTGATGTGTTCGAAGTCGTCGCTGTTGGCGCGATAGGTCGACTCGGTCTAGGAGCCGGAATCGGCATAGTCGTAGAACATGCGCGGTACGCGGCGCTTGGCGAGGACGCGCAAATCTTCGACGGAAGTAATGACAGGCATCGTTGATTCCCTTTCAGGTTATGACTGAATGACCAGTTCGATCAGGAAAGGGCCCGGAGTGCCATTGGCCATCGCGAACAGTTCGTTGAACTGGGCCATATCGTCGGCGCGGGCGGCGTTAACACCCATGCCGTTGGCGAGTTTCACCCAGTCCAGGTCCGGATTGCCGATATCGAGCATGTCCAGCGCGGTCTTGCCGGTGGTGGCGCCTACGCTGGCCAGTTCGTGTTGCAGGATGGCGTACTTGCGGTTGGCCAGGACCACCACGGTGACGTCGAGTTTCTCCCGGGCCATCGACCACAGTGCCTGCACCGTATACATGCCCGACCCGTCGGCCTGCAGGGCGATGACGCGTCGGTCGGGTGCCGCGATGGCAGCGCCGAGGGCCAATGGCAGGCCGTCGCCAATGGCACCGCCCGTGACCTGCAGCCAGTCGTGCGGCGCCGCGTTGACCGTACCGGGGTAAAAGGCCTGGCCGAAAGTGACGCTTTCGTCGACGACGATGGCGTTTTCCGGCAGCAGGGCGTTGAGGCTTTGCGCGACCGCCGCCGAGGTGATGGCGCCGCTGCCGGGCTCCAGGTTTACCGGCGTGCAGGCGGGCGCTGGGAGCTGCGGGGCACCCAGTTCATCAGCCAGGCGCGCCAAGGCGTCGGCCAGGTCCTCTTCGGGGCGGGCCAGCACATGGACGACAGCGTCTTCCGGGTACGGTCGCGGCGACTTGCCCGGATAGGCGAAGAAGGTCGCCGGCACCGGTGTACCGACCAGAATCACGTTGGTGATACCTGCCAGTCTGGCGCGCGCCATGTCGCCGAAGTAGGGCAGGCGTTCGACGGCAAAGCGCCCACGGCCACGGGAGACACGCGCATTGGCGGTGGTCGAGAGCAAGCGGGCGTCGGTGGCGGCAGCAATACGGTGGGTGCTGGCCAACGCATCCTGCTCCAGCGCACTGCCAGCGAGCAGCAGAAGAGTCGGTTGACCGCTGCGCAGCACTCGAGCCATCTGCACGACCGTACCGGGGGCCACCTTGGGCGTCGGGATCGGCGCCAGTGGCGCGGCCACCGCGCCGCCAGCGTCCCAACAGACATCCGACGGCAGGATCAGGCTGGCGATACCGCCCGGTGCGGTACAGGCGGCCTGTACTGCGGCAGCGGCAGCCGAGCCGACGGAGCTGGCCTGGGTAGCGGTGCGTGTCCATACCGAGACCGGACGGGCCCAACCTTCGGTATCGGCGGTCAGCGGGGCGTCGAACGGGCGGTGATAAGTGGCCTGGTCGCCAACGATATTGACCACCGGCGTGTTGGCACGCTTGGCGTTGTGCAGGTTGGCCAGGCCATTGGCCAGGCCCGGGCCGCAATGCAGCAGGGTTGCGGCCGGCTTGCCGGCAATGCGCGCATAGCCATCGGCGGCACCGGTTACCACGCCTTCGAACAGGCCCAGCACGCAGCGCATGCCGGGAACGCGGTCCAACGCCGCGACGAAGTGCATCTCACTGGTGCCGGGGTTGGCAAAGCAGGTGTCCACGCCGCAGTCGAGCAGGGTCTGTACCAGGCTTTCGGCGCCGTTGATCGAAGTCTTGTTCATGCTTGCTCCTTGGTTGGGTTCGAGTTGCGTCGTTCGTTGAGGCTGCGGGCAGGAATTCCGATCAGTAGTGCCAGGACACCCAGTACCAGGACGACGGCGATCATGTCGAAGGCCAGGTACAGGTTGCCGGTTGCGGCCTTGATCGCCCCCACCGTGGCCTGGCTGGCGACGCCGGCCAGGTTGCCAAGGCTGCTGATCACGGCAATCCCGCCAGCGGCACCGGCAGCGTTGAGAAAGGCCGGAGGAATCGTCCAGAACAGTGGCACGGCGGACAACGCTGCTGCCGCGCCCAGGGCCAGAAGCGCTATGGAAAGCATGGCATTGCCCTGGGCAAGGCCGAGCAGGGCGAAACTGCAGGCGCTCACCAGCATGGTCAGGCCCAGGTGCCAGCGCCGTTCCATATGCCGATCCGAACTGCGACCGAGCAGGTACATGCCCGCGATCGCCCCCAGGTAGGGCAGGCTGGTGACCATGCCGATGGGTTTCAGATCGTTCAGGCCAAAGTCGCGAATCAACGTGGGCATCCAGTAGGACACGGTGTTCGAGCCGCTGTAGATGCAGAAATACACGAGCCCTGCGATATATAGCCGAGGATCGCGCAACACCTGGGCAAAGCCGCCATGTGCCTTGCCCGGTTCGGCCACAAGTGCGGCAGCAAGCGCCTGCTTTTGCTCGGGGCTGAGCCAGGTGGCCTGGGCGGGTTTGTCGGTCAGCCAGAACCAGCCGAATAGACCGAGCCCGATGGCCGGGATGCCGGTAAGCACGAAGAGCATCTGCCAGTCGCGCAACCCCAGCCAGCCATGCAGGTTGGTCATGATCGCACCGGCCAGCGGGCCGCAAATGATCCCGGCGACCACCCCCGCCATCATGAATGCCGCCGTGATGCGACCCCGCAAGGGGCGGGAAACCAGTAGGTCATGTACAGGATCACGCCGGGGAAGAAGCCGGCTTCGGCCATCCCCAGCAGGAATCGCGCACCAATCAGCTGGTTCGGCGTGGTGACGAACGCCGTGGCCACCGTGACCAGGCCCCACAGCACCATGATGCGCGTGAGCGTGGCCCGGGCGCCGACGCGCTGCATGTACAGGTTGCTGGGTACTTCAAAGAGGATGTAGCCGAAATAGAAGATACCGGCGCCGATGCCATAGGCGGCATCGCTCAACAGGATGTCTTCGGCCATGCGCAGCTTGGCGAAGGAGATATTGATGCGGTCGATCGCGTTGATGATGAACGCGACCAGCAGGAAGGGCATCAAGCGCCAGATGATACGGCGATAGGTGCTGGCCAGAAGGGCGCCAGGGCGCACCTCGGCGAGCGGCAAGGTTTGCTCGAGTTGATTCATGTCGTTTCCTGCGCGGTTAACCGTTTATTTTTTTTGTCTGGTACGCGAGGGGGGCGCTGCGGTGGCGGGCACCGCAGCGCAACACTTCAGTCCAGCGTCACGTCACGCAGGGTGGTCATGTCGATCACGAAGCGGTACTTCACGTCGTTGGTCTGCAGGCGGTCGAAGGCGGTATTGATGTCCTGGATGTCGATCATTTCGCAGTTCGGCAGCACCTGATGTTCGGCGCAGAAGTCCAGCAGTTCCTGGGTAGGCTGGATGCCACCGATGATGGAACCGGCCAGGGTGCGGTTGTTGCGCATCAGCAGGCCACCGTGGATCGGCTCCAGCGGTTCGATCGCGCCGACCAGCACCATCACGCCTTCGCGACCCAGCAGCATCAGGTAGGGGTTGACGTTGTGGCGGCTGGGTATGGTGTCGAGGATGAAATCGAAGGCATTGGTCGCGGCCAGCATCGCCTGCTGATCGTTGGACAACAGCACATGACTGGCACCCAGCGCGCGGGCGTCGTCGGCCTTGCCCGGTGAAGTGGTCAGCACCGTTACCTCGGCACCGAGCGCGACGGCCAGTTTCACCGCCAGGTGACCGAGCCCGCCGAGACCGACAACGGCCACTTTCGAGCCTTTGCCCACGCCGTAACGGCGCATCGGGTTCCACACGGTAATACCGGCGCACAGCAAAGGCGCGGCGAAACGTGGATCAAGGTTTTCGGGCATGCGCAGGACGAACTGCTCACGCACCACGATATGGTCGGAGTAACCGCCGTAGGTGTTCTCGCCGGTAACCCGATCCTTGCCGTTGTAGGTGGTCGTCGGGCCATGGTTGCAGAGTTGCTCCTGGTGCTCTTCGCAGGGTGTGCAATGCTGGCAGCTGTCGACCAGGCAACCGACCGCGACCCGGTCGCCGATCTTGAAGCGGCTGACGTTGCTGCCGACCGCGGTGACGTGGCCGACGATCTCGTGGCCCGGTACGCAAGGGTAGACGGTGTTGTTCCAGTCGTTGTGCACCTGGTGGGCGTCCGAGTGGCAGACGCCGCAATAGGCGATATCGATGGCGACGTCATCGGCGCGCAGGGCACGACGCTCGAAACGAATCGGGGTGAGGGCGCCGTGTGCCTCGTGGGCGGCGAAACCTATGCAAGTAGACATGGGTGAATCCTTCTTTTTTAAAAAAAAGTACCCCGACAGGGCCGGGGTACGGTGTTCAGATCGACGGGCGCAGCCAGGGCGCCGGCGTCGTTTCGGGCGAGGCAATCTGGTTGGATATCCATTTACCCATTCGCCGCAGCGGCTCGATGGAGTCCTGCGGGGCGGCCCATTTCATCGCAGCTGCATAGCCCAGCGAGACGATGCGCTGGGCGCCATACAAGGGCAGGATGTCCTTGAGTTCATCCTTGATGCTTTCCGGGTAGATGCCGACGGTCTGGGTGTAGGAGTCCACCGCAGCCATCACCTCGCTCAGATCGTCCACCGGCACCAGGTTGGCGGTGCGGTCGTCGAGCAGGGTGGCGAAGGACACAGGCTCCGGTATCTGCGAGCAGATGATCGCGCCTTCGCCGTCCTTGCCGCCGATCACCTGGTACCACTCGTCATCCAGGCGCAGTGCATCGACTTCGGCCTTCAGATTCTGGTCGTAGCGCTTGGGCACGGTGCTGAGGGTGTTGGGCAGGGTCTGCATGGCGTCGTAGACATAGCGGCCCAGGGTGTTCAGCTGCGCCAGGCCGGCTTCGTCGGTGCCGCTTTGCACGTAGACCACCCGGGCACAGACGCAGCCCTTCTGGTTCAGGGCGCCGATGTCGCTGGCCAGGCGCAGGGCGGCTTCGCGCAGGGTTGCTTCGCTGGCAAAGGTATCCTTGCCGATAATGCTGGCGCTGCGCTTGGGGTCGAGGGAGATCAGTTCCAGGCCCGGCTGGATGTACTGGGTGACATGCTTCATCGAAGCGTAGCCGCCCCAGGCGACGATCTTCTCCAGGTTCTGTGGCTGGTAGAGGCGTTGTTCGAAGGCCTGGTCGCCGCCTTTCCAGTAGGCCACGCTGAGGTGTTTGGTCAGTGGATGCTCGGGCGCCATTTCGACCATGGTGCGGGCGATGGCCAGGGCGGTGAACGGGTCGTTGGACGGCGCCTTGATGATCGCGTCGCTGCGCAGGACCATGTTACGGATGATGGTCAGCAGGGACAGTGCGGTGGCGTTGCCGGCGACGATGTGCAGAGTGCGTGCGCCGAAGCAGCGGGTTTCCAGCTCGGTGCCATCGATCAGCTGCTGCTTGACCCAGCCTTCCAGGTACTTGACGCCCATCGTGCTTTCCACGGCTTCGGTGATGGCCTCGCGGCTGAGCATGTGGCGCAGGCCCATGTAGCTGCCCTTGACCATGGTCGGGGTGGTGGGCGCGGTCAGGTAGGACAGCTCGCAGGCTTCCTGCAGGAAGGGATTTTTCGCAAGGTCCAGGCGCTCGCCGAGGGCCTGGGCGTAGTCGAGGATGTCCTCGAAGCTGAGCGTGTACAGATCGGCCAGTTTGGCCGGGTTGCCCAGCGGCAGCTTGTCGATGTACTTGTGCGCATCGGGGGTGAGGAAGGCGAGGTCGCCACCACGGCCGCCCACTTCGATCAGGTTGTCGGTGATGACCTGGCCACGGATGATCATCGGTGCGATAGGTTTGCTCACGGCTCAGCCCTCGAAGGTGTTCAGGAAGTCCATCGCTTCGCGATGTGAGTTTTCGGTCGCGGCGCAGGTGATCTTGTCGTCGCCGCCGTTCTTTTCGCTGTAGCGCTGGATCGGGCCGACCACGTAGCGGCTCGGCCGGCCGCAGGCGCAGGGCTTGTCCCATTCGATAGTGATTTCATCGCCGGTGATAAAGCCGCCCCAACGCGCTTCGGCGCCCAGGTCGAAGAACGCTGCGCGTCCAGTGACCCGGCCGGCGCGTGGCAGTGGCTTGCTGGTGTCCGGGTCGAGCAGGTAGGCGATGACGGTGGGCGCCAGGTGGAAGTGACCTTGATCGCAGCGTGCGTGGGAGCCGCCGACCACTTCCGACATGGCGTAGGTTTCATGCAGCGTCCGCCCGCCGGTGAAGCGCAGCACGTCCTCGCGCCAGCCTTCGGGTTGCACGACGCCCTTGGCGCCGCCGGTGGTGGTGATGTAGGAATCGGGATGGAAGACGCCTTCCAGGCCCAGTTCCAGCCCGGACTTGGCCATGTTGTGCAGCAGGTTCCAGGTGGCGCCGATATACACCTGTTTGCCCTTGAGCTCACTGGCCATTTGTTCGAAAAAGCTCGCCAGGTGCTGCGCGGCGCCGGCCTGCTGCTGGTCGAACTGCTTCTTCCTGGCCAGCATCTCCGGGCTGATGTCCAGGCGGTCGAGGGTGCCTTTGGCATGTGCTGCACGAATTTTCGCGCCCAGGTGCAGCATGTCGGTGGAGAGCGTCGACGGGTAGGCGGGATGGAAATGGGACTCGTCCGGCAGCAGGACCTTGATCAGGGATTCATTGGCGCGCACATGGCTCAGGTAGCCCTTGCGGTAGTAGGGGTAGGCGGTGTGCAACTCGGGCTGTGGGGTGTCCGGGCCGTTCATGTTCCAGGCGTACAGGCGGCGGATCTCGAAGGCCTTTTCAAATTCGCGCGCACCGTGGGGCAGGAACGACAGGGTGCCGGAGGTGCCCGAGGTATGGCTGATGCGCAGCGCCGGCACAGCCTTGTCCATGGTCTCGAACCAGTCGTCCAGGCCCTGGCAGGCGCTGACGTCGGCCGCGAGGATGGCTTCGCCGACCTGCGGAGTCACCAGCTTGGCCAGCCACTTGTTGATCTGGGCGAAGCTGCGTTTTTCCAGCAAGGAAGGCGGATAGGATTTGTAGACGGTGTGCTCGAACAGCAGCGGCACGGCGTCTTCCAGGTGTTCGATGCGCTCGACACCTTCGGCGTCGGCCAGCTTCTTGAGCACCGGTATGCGTTCGCGCAGCTCGGCGAAGCGTTGCTGCAGGCCGCACAATTGCATGGCGTCCAGATCGGCACGAGGCAGCTGGTTCCAGGCCTGTAGGGAATGGTTGACCAACGCCGTCGGGTCGGTCAGCAGGAGCTTGGTTTTTTGTTCTATTGACTGTTGCGCAATGGGCATCGTCTGGCTCGCTACTCGAATGAAGAAAACCGGCGTCTGTTGAGCGCCAGGGGATTTCGAGGCTTGAGTATGGGCAGACACACGTGGGTTTTGTTCCGGATTCAGGTGTTTGTCATTTCCTCTTATCTAATTGATAAATAACGAATAATTTGAGTGGTTCAGCCACAGACCGAGGGCCATTCTGATTTTGTGCCGGCAGCCTTGGGCGAACCACCAACAAAACTCCTGGCCCCCCTCCGAACGAGTGGAGCCCGGCACCGCCATCGCCTTTAACGTGAGAGGTTTCCAAATGGCTTACTTGTGAGGTTCTCATGTTGAAAATGGCCTTCCAGACCACTCGGTCGATGATCATTGAACCGGGCGCCTCGACTCGCCTTGCTACCCATGCACGCGAGATGGGTTGCTCATCGGTGCTGTTGGTGACCGATGCCGGCGTCATCGCCGCTCGCCTGCTGGATGCGGTGCTCGACGGCTTCGAGCGCGAAGCCATGGCCGTTACCGTGTTTTCCCAGGTGCAGGCCGACCCGCCGGAAGCGGTGATTCTGGCTGCCGTGGATGCCGCCAGGGCCTGTGGTGCCGATTGCGTGGTGGGGCTGGGCGGCGGCAGTTCGCTGGATGCCGCCAAGCTGGCGGCGCTGCTGGCTTGCAGCAATGAATCGCTGGCCCAGGTGTATGGCATCAACCAGGCCCGTGGTCCGCGCTTGCCGTTGATCCTGGTGCCGACCACGGCGGGTACGGGTTCGGAGGTCACGGCAGTTTCAGTGGTGACCACCGGGGAAGGGGAGAAGAATGTCGTCATTTCTCCGCTGTTGCTGCCCGACCTGGCGGTGCTGGACGCTGAGCTGACCCTGGGCTTGCCGGCCCATGTCACCGCAGCGACCGGGATCGATGCCATGGTCCATGCCATCGAGGCTTACACCACAAAACACCTGAAAAACCCGATTTCCGATTGCCTGGCCCGCGAGGCTCTGCGGCTGTTGTCCGGCAGCCTGTTCCGGGCCTGCAACGACGGCACCGACCTGGCCGCAAGGGAAAACATGCTGCTCGGTGCAAGCCTGGCCGGCATGGCCTTCGCCAACGCGCCGGTGGCGGCCGTGCATGCCCTGGCTTACCCTGTCGGTGCGCGTTTCCACGTGCCGCACGGCGTCTCCAATGCGCTGGTGCTGGGGCCCGTGATGCGTTTCAACTTCGAGGCGGTGTCGCACCTGTATGCGCAATTGGCGCCCATCGTCCTGCCTGGCATTTTCGGTAGTGAAATGCTCAAGGCAAACGCATTGGTCGATTACCTGGGTTCCCTCGCCGGCGAACTCAAACTGCCAACCCGCCTGCGCGATGTGGGCATCGCCGAGTCCGACATCGAGGCGCTGGCCATCGACGCGATGAAGCAGACGCGCCTGTTGGGCAACAATCCACGGGAAGTACGCCTTGAAGATGTGCGTGCGATCTACCGGGAGATTTTATGACCGATAAAAACAGCGGGGATGACGGCTTTCTTCAGGTCGAAGTGCCCGCGCAACCGCGCAAGGAGCCGCGCCAGGCGCGCTCCATTGCGCTGGTGAGCGCCTTGAAGCAGACCGGACGGCAGATTCTGGAAAGAGAAGGGCGCGATGCCCTGAGTGCCGTGCGCCTGGCAGAAGACGCCGGGGTGTCCATCAGTTCCATCTATGAATACTTCCCGACCATGGAGGCACTGATAGCGGCGATCTTCGAGGACTATCGGATCGAGGTCCGCACCGAGCTGTTTGCCGGCATTACCGCGCTGCCGGCCAGTGCCACGCTGTTTGATGGGATCTTGCTGACCTTGCGGGTCGGCCTGGCCGTTCACTACAAGAAAACCCTGTTCGATCCGGTGTTCAGTGTACGGTCCACGCACTATGACGAGTTGGTGCGGCTCGATCTGGTCAAGGCCAGGCAAATCTGGGACAGCACGGCGACGCTGATGAAGCGCTTTGCCAGCGAGATCTGCGTCAAGGATCGGGAAAAAGCCGAGTTCATGGTCTACCAGACACTGCTGTCGCTGCCCCGGACGATGTTGCTGGAAAGGCCGGGCTACCTCACCGATGAAGACACGCCTTTGATGATGGCGCGCATGCTGCACGCACTGCTGACCACCCGGTAAATTCGGACGTTCCTCGTTCCCACGCAGAGCGTGGGAACGAGGAAATGCCGGAAACAAAAACGCCCCGCAAGCGGGGCGTCGTTGTTACAGCCTGAGGTCAGCGTACGCCGGCGTTGCGCAGTGCAGAGGCCGTGAAGTCCGCCAATTTGTACGTAGCACCATACACAGGCCCCTGTCCCGACTCGTTGATCATGCCAAACGCCACGTAGCGGCCCGCGACCAGGTCGGCGATGCTTTGGGCGGCATAGTTGGCAATGCCATTTTCGTAATCGGTGACCAGGTAACCTTCGGCGACGCGCCACAATTGCCCGCGACCGTCATAGTGATCGACTTCCAGCAGATTCCAGGTGTCCTCGTCGAAATACATGTCGCGCTTGGCGTAGATGTGCCGCTGGCCCGGCTTGAGCGTGGCCTCGACATGCCAGACGCGGTGCAGCTCATAGCGCGACAGGTCCTGGTTGATATGCCCGGGCTTGAGAATGTCGGCGTATTTCACGTTGGGCGATTGCAGCTTGTAGTTGTTGTAAGGAACGTAGATCTCCTTTTTGCCGAGCAGTTTCCAGTCATAGCGATCCGGTGCGCCGTTGAACATGTCGGCGTTGTCGGATGTGCGCATGCCGTCGGACGCGGAGCCCGGGCCATCGTAGGCCAGTGGCGGTGCCCGCCGCACGCGACGTTGGCCGGCGTTGTAGACCCAGGCCGACGCGGGTCCTTGACCTGGTCGATGGTTTCGTGAACCAGCGAAACGGTACCGGCGAGGCGCGTGGGCCCGGTGATGGTGTTTTTGTAGTAATACAGGACGTTCGCCGCCGCGGCCGGGTCAACGCCCTGCATTTTTTCCGGGGAGCCCAGTTCCTCTGCAATCTGGACAATGATGTATGAACCGAATCTTGTAGCTGTCCGGATAACGCTTGAACAACGCCATCTGCCCGGGCGTGAGCTTGTCCTTGTACTGCTCGGCGTTGGCAGGAGTAATTACGAACAGAGGCTTCTCGTTCTCGTACGGATTGCCGAGAAAGCCTTTGGTCACGGGCGCAGCACCGGGTTTCAGGCCGCCTGTCCAGGCCGGGATACTGCCGTCGGCATTGCGCGCCCATCGGTGTCAGGGTCGTGCCCAGTTGGGCGGCTTCCTGTGGGGAAACGGCCGCCATCACACTGGTGGTCAACAGGGTGAGCGCCAGGGCGCCGATTTGCATCATGGATGTGGTTTTCATGCTGTAGTTCCTCCGTCTGACGCCTGTTAGAAGTTCACGCCGAAGCTGAGCGAAATGAAGTCGCGGTCAGTCTGGGTATTGAATTCACCGCCAAAGAAGTTGGTGTAATTCAGGCTTGCGGTGTAGGTACTCTGAAAGTCCGCATCCAGGCCGAGACTGACAGCCTTGGCGCCTTCCTCGAAGGTCGGGCTGCGGCCACTGACGTCATGGGACCAGGCCATGTTCGGGGTCAGGTTGACGCCGGCGATGGCGTTCGGGTAATTCAGGCTGGCGCGGGCACGGTAGCCCCAGGAACCCGGGGTGTAGAAGCCCTTGTCGTTGCATTCCTGTTGCGGGTTGCTCGGCCGGGTCGTGCCTGCAGGCGCACCGGGAACCTGGGTCGGACTGCCGGCACAAGTGGCCGCTCCGGCCGCCCCGGGCAATATGCCGGCGCCGAAGGTGGTGCTGCGACCGAAGCGCAGGTCGGTGCCGTCGGTTGCACCCAGGCCGTCGATGTGGGTGTAGCCCACTTCGCCAACCAGGGTCAGGCGCTCGCCCCCCAGGACCTGGTTGAAGAACTTGGTGGCAGTCAACTGCGCCTGGGTCACCGGCATGCGCTTGTAGCCAGGCAGATAGGTGCCCGGTGACTTGATGGCTTCACCGGTGGTGAACACGGGCGTCAGTGGCGACAGGCCGGTTGCTGCGTAGTTGAGATCCGCACCGTTGAGACTCAACGGCATGTTGGGGCGATGGCTGACTTCACCGCCCACCGAAATACCTTCGATGTTAGTGGCGAAACTCAGTCCATAAAGGTGGATGTCTTCGGGATACTCGACGAAGTAACGGGTGGCGCGAACCTGCTGGGCCAGCCCCGGCACGGTCGAGGTGTTCTGCAGGAAACTTACCGAAGGGCTGCGGCTGTGGTAGTTCATGGCATAGGCGCCGAACTCGGTGTCGTTCAGCTCCGGCACGTTCCAGCGCAAGGCCAGGCCATACTGGCCACCATCGCGGGCGTCCTTGTCTTCGGCGCGCGGCAGAAAGACGTCGTCCTGCACCCCGGCATTGATCTGGGCAATAGTGGCCGTGTTCTTGGCAACCCCTGGCGCCAGGTCCAGACCGGCAAGGACGTTGCGATCATGCCACGTCGACCGGGTTGATCGCGTTGATGCCGTTGCTGATAAAGGTACTTTCACCCCAGCTCACCACCTGCTTGCCCAGGCGCACGTTGCCCGCCAGATCGTCGAGGGTGTAGTTGTGGTAGACGAAACTGTCGAGGAACATCGCTCCCGAAGACTTGGCAGCGCGCCCACCGAGTTGAAGTTGGAGATGAATTTCGAATCCGGATCGGCTGCTGCCCAACTGGCGCCCACCGATATTGAAATCGATGGCCTGGGCCTGGGCGCTGACAGCCAGGGCGACGGCCATTGCCAGCAACTGCGGCGTGAAAGCGTCGAACGTTCGTATAGTCATGTGCTGCTCCAACTACTTCCGGATGTTTTTGTTTTTGTTTTTTTCGAGCTGGAATCAACGCTAATCGCTGCAGGGGGGGGACCGTCCCCCTCGGGGTGAGGGGGGTGTGCAGATCGAATGCACAAGGCTTTGCGAAATCCTGTTGCGCAGTGCTCTGTGCGGAACGCCAGAGTGAATCCCCCTCGACTGGAGGGGGCAACCAATCCGCCTGTTTAGGTAACCATCGTCCCAAGGGTTGCTGTGATCGCCGCCTACCCATGCAGCGAGCGGAGCCTTTCAATTGACCTTGGAGAAAATGATGTCGCAGAAAACCTACGTAGCCGGCGTCGGCATGATTCAGTTCACCAAGCCGGGTGCCAGCCTCAGCTACATCGAGATGGGCGCGCAGGCTATTCGCCTGGCGCTCAAGGATGCCGGTGTCGACTACAACCTGGTGCAGCAGGCGTATGCCGGCTACGTGTACGGCGACTCCACCAGCGGCCAGTCGGCCCTGTACGAAGTCGGCCTGAGCGGCATTCCGTGCATCAACGTCAACAACAACTGCGGCAGCGGCTCCACCGCCCTGTACCTGGCTCGCCAGGCCGTGGAAAGCGGTGCAGTCGATTGCGCCCTGGCCTTCGGTTTCGAACAGATGCAGCCGGGCGCGCTGAAGGATCATTGGACCGACCGTCCGACCACCTACGGCAAAGGCATGGAAGTGTCTGCGCGCATTTTCCCGGAAGGCGACGCCATGCCCAACGCCCTGCGCCTGTTTGGTGGCGCCGGCAAGGAGCACATGGAGAAGTACGGCACCAAGATGGAGACCTTCGCGGCGATTCGTGCCAAGGCCAGCCGTCACGCTGCCAACAACCCGCTGGCCGTATTCAAGAAAGTCATCACCACTGAAGACGTGATGGCAGATCCTGTGATCTTCCCGGGCGTGATGACCCGCCTGATGGCCTGCCCGCCGACCTGTGGCGGCGCTGCGGCGATCATCGTCTCCGAGCGTTTCGCCAAGAAACATGGCCTGCGCACCGACGTGACCATCCTGGCCCAGTCGCTGGTCACCGACCAACCGGACGCCTTCGAACCACCGTCGATGATCAGCATCGTCGGCGTGGGCATGACCCAGCGCGCCTCCCAGGAAGTCTACGAAAAAGCCGGCGTCGGTCCGGAAGATATCCGCGTTTGCGAAATGCACGACTGCTTCGCCCAGAACGAACTGCTGACCTATGAAGGCCTGGGTTTCTGCCCGGTGGGCGGCGCCGAAAAATTCGTCCTCGACGGCGACAACACCTACGGCGGCCAGGTAGTGGTCAACCCGTCGGGCGGCCTGCTGTCCAAGGGCCACCCGCTGGGCGCTACGGGTCTGGCCCAGTGCTACGAGCTGACTCACCAGCTGCGCGGCACCGCCGGCGCCCGTCAGGTCGAAGACCTGCAGCACGCCCTGCAGCACAACCTGGGCCTGGGCGGCGCGGGCATCGTGACGCTGTTCGGTCGCGGCTGATCTGCTGTACGCGCGCTCGTTTCGGGCGCGCGTTTTCCCTATCACCTGACAGGAACCCAGTGCAATGGCAGACAAAAGTCTGATCGGCCGTTCGCTCGGCGTGACCACCGCCGAGGTGGAGAAAGGGCGCCTGCGCTTCTTCGCCAAATCCATCGGCGAAACCGATCCTATCTACACGGATGAAACAGCGGCACGGGCGGCGGGTTACAAATCCCTGCCGATGCCGCCGACTTTCCTGTTTTGCCTCGAACGTGAAGGCCGGGATACCGACCACATCATCGAAGGCATCATGGGCTTCGATCTCGGCCGCATCCTGCATGCCGAGCAAGGTTTCACCTATCACAAGATGGCGTTTGCCGGCGATGTGCTGACATTCGATTGCCGTGTTGTCGATGTGTACGAAAAGAAAAATGGCGCGTTGCTGTTCGTGGTCAGCGAGACCCGCGTGACCAACCAGGATGGCGAGCATATCGCCGATGTTCGCTCCTCGACCGTACAGCGCTGAGGAACAGATGATGACTATCCCTCGATTCAGCGAACTGCAGCTCGGCTTCGAGCTGCCGTCCCTGCAGCTGCCAGCGATCAATCGCACCACCCTGGCGCTGTATGCCGGTGCCTCCGGCGATCACAACCAGGTGCATATCGACCTCGATTTCGCCCGTAAATCGCGGCAGCCCGATGTGTTCGCCCACGGCATGTTGTCGGCCGCCTACCTGGGCCGCCTGCTGACCAACTGGGTGCCGCAAGAACAGATTCGTGCCTTGTCGGTGCGCTTTGTCGGGATCACCCATCTGGGCCATATCCCGCATCTGAGCGGGCGTGTCGTCGAGAAATTCGAAGCCGATGGCGAGCAGCGCGTGCGTGTTCAGCTTCAGTGCAGCAACCAGTACGGCGAGTCCCGTCTGGTGGGTGACGCCGTGGTCGCCCTGGCTTGATTGATCAACTCTCGGTTTTCAACAACAAGAATATTGGCAGGAACAGATAAATGAAAAAGCTTGAAGGTAAAGTCGCCCTGGTCACCGGCTCCGGCCGTGGCATTGGCCGCAGTGTTGCACTGAAACTGGCCAGCGAAGGCGCCCGCATCGTGGTCAACGACCTGGATGCGGCACCGGCCGAAGAAGTGGTTGCCGAAATCCGTGCCGCCGGCGGTGAAGCCGTGGCCTGTGTCGGCAGCGTGACCGCCGTCGACTTCGCCGACCGCCTCGTCAAGACCGCGATGGACAGCTACGGCACCATCGACATCATCGTCAACAACGCCGGTTACACCTGGGACAGCGTGATCCAGAAGATGACCGACGAACAGTGGTACGCCATCATCGACTGCCACATCACCGCGCCGTTCCGCATCCTGCGCGCCGCCCAGCCGATCATCAGCGCGGCCGCCAAGCAGGAAGCGGCCGAAGGCCGTGTGGTCAATCGCAAGATCGTCAACATTTCTTCGGTATCGGCCAGTGGCAACGCCGGCCAGGTCAACTACTCCACGGCCAAGGCCGGCGTGCTGGGCATGACCAAGGCCCTGTCCAAGGAGTGGGGACGTTACAAGGTCAACGTCAACGCCGTGGCTTTCGGCCACATCGAAACCCGCCAGACCCTGCCGGTAGAGGGTGACCCGAAGTTCATCAATATCGAAGGTCGGGAAATCAAGGTCGGCATCAGCCAGGCCACCGTCGAAGCTTCGAAAACCATGATCCCGCTGGGCCGGCCGGGCAACCCGGATGAAGCAGCCAATGCCGTTTACCTGTTCTGCATTCCGGAATCGGACTATCTGTCCGGCCAGGTCCTGGTCTGCGGTGGGGGCCTGGGTACGGTCTGACGAACCCCGGGCCCTGTGTAGGAGCGGGCTCGCCGGATCGCCGGACCGCCGCGATGGAAGGCGACAGCCTTCCCCTGCGATATCAGACGTTATGCAGCACGGGGCCGCTTCGCAGCCCATCGCGGGCAAGCCCGCTCCTACCGGGTCGGCGTTGACCGATAGATCAAGTAACAGGTGCGAGACAGTTCGATGAACGACGACATATCAACCACGCCCACGCGCCGTCTGCTGCATACCCGCAATGTCACCTGCACGGGGTATTTGCGCAGCGACGGCCTGTTCGATATCGAAGGGCGCCTGCTCGACACCAAGGGCTGCGAGACCGATATGCCGTTCGGCACCATCGCCGCCGGTGGCGCCTTGCACCAGATGGTCATGCTGATGACCGTGGATGCCAACCTGGTTATCCAGCACGTCGAAGCGCGTTCGGAGGTAACGCCGGCGCCCTTTTGCAAGCAGATCAGCCACGTCTATGGGGCGCTCAAAGGCTTGAAAATCGGCGCCGGTTTCAAGAAACAGGTGGCCGAACGGGTCGGCGGGGAGCAGGGCTGCACCCATCTCACCGAGCTGCTCGGCCCCATGGCCACCACCCTGATCCAGACCACCGCGCCGCTGTTGCGCGAGCAGATGCGCTTGCGTGAAACACAAGAACCCGGATTCAAACGGCCGAAACATTGGGTCATCGGCACCTGCCATACCTATCGAACCGATGGCGAAGCGGTGCGCATGCTCTGGCCAGACCACCATATCCCACGTACGGCTGAAAGGGACTGATCAGCGCAATATCAATGGAGAACAATAATAATGAAGAACAGGATTGTGCAACTTGCCCAGACGACCCTGCTCGCCGCGATGGCCTGCAGTGCGTTGCTGTCAGCGCCCGCCGGGGCGGCGCAACTGACGCCGGATGAGGCGAGGTCGATTGCCCGGGACGCTTACATCTATGGCTTCCCGCTGGTCGACAATTACCGCATCCAGCATGCCTATTTCGAAGACCGCAGCCATCCGGAATACAAGGCCCCGTGGAATCAACTGCACAGCGATGCGCGGGTCTACACCCCGGACGACAAGGCGATCCAGACGCCCAATTCGGACACGCCGTACTCGCAACTGGGCGCCGACTTGCGCAGCGAACCGCTGGTGTTGAGCATGCCGGCGGTAGAGGCGGGGCGTTACTACACGGCGCAGTTCATCGACGCCTACACCCATAACTTTGCCTATGCCGGCAGCCGCACCACCGGCAATGAAGCCGGTAATTTCCTCCTGGTCGGGCCGGGCTGGAAGGGGGAAACCCCGGCGGGTATCAAGCAGGTCTTCCGTTCCGAGACCGATTTCGTCTACGTGTTCTATCGCACCCAGCTGTTCAATCCGGCCGATATCGACAACGTCAGAAAAGTCCAGGCCGGCTTCAAGGTGCAACCCCTGTCCGCCTGGCTCGGGAAGCCGGCGCCGGTCGCTGCGCCCAGGATCGATTTCCCCGAACCGCTCAGTGTGGAGCAGGAGCGCAATTCCCTGCAGTTCTTCAACATCCTGAACTTCGTATTGAGCTATTGCCCGACTCATCCCTCCGAGCAGGCGTTGATGGAACGCTTTGCCAGACTCGACATTGGTGCGGGGCAACGGTTCGATGCACAAACACTGTCGCCCGAATTGCGCAAGGCCGTTGAACAAGGCATGGCCGATGCCTGGCAGGCCAACAGGGAACTGGACAAGCTGGCCGCCAGCGGTGCGCTGACCAGTGGCGACCTGTTGGGCAGCCGTGAATACCTGAAGAACAACTACCTGTATCGGATGCGTGCGGCGGACTCCGGCATTTATGGCAACTCCAGGGAAGAGGCCATTTACCCCTCTTACATGGTGGACGCCGATGGCCAGAGACTCGATGGCGGCAATCGCTATGTACTGCGTTTCGCGCCGGGTCAGTTGCCACCGGTCAATGCGTTCTGGTCGCTGACCCTGTACGAGTTGCCTTCGCGGCTGTTGGTGGCGAACCCGCTCAAGCGTTACCTGATCAATGCGCCGATGCTGCCTGATCTGAAGCGTGACGCCGATGGTGGCCTCACCTTGTACATCCAGCACGACTCACCGGGCAAGGACAAGGAAACCAACTGGCTGCCAGCCCCCAAAGGTTCATTCCTGTTGGCCATGCGCCTGTTCTGGCCCAAGCCTGAAGCGCTCGATGGTGCCTGGAAAAAGCCGCCACTGCTCCGTGAACAACAGGTTCTGGCAAGTCACTGACACTAAGAGGGAATGTTCATGATCAAGTCACGCGTTGTTCTGGGCACCATGACCCTGGCCTTGATGGCCCCGACCTTGCTGCACGCGCAAGCAGCGCAAGAGAGCAGTGCCGTCACTGCCGACAATTTCGTCCGTGCCGAATCGGCCAGGTTCTTCGGCAACGTCATCAAACGCGGCGGTTTCGGCCAGTTTTCCCACTGGCGCGAGTTGTTGCCGATCGACAAGCAAGCGGTGGTGCGACCCAACCGCGACACCCTGTATTCCTCGGCCGTGTTCGATCTCGACGCGGGCCCTGTGACCGTGACCCTGCCCGATGCCGGTGACCGCTACTTCTCGATGATTGCCATCAACGAAAACGAATACACACCAGGGGTTGTGTACAAGGCCGGCAGCTACACCTTCAGCAAGAAAACGATCGGCACGCGCTATGTGTTGCTGGGACTGCGCACCCTGGTCGACCCGGCGAATCCGGAAGACGTGAAGGCGGCCCATGCCCTGCAGGATGCGGTCAAGGTCAGTCAAGCGGGCGGTCCGGGGCGCTTCGAGATGACCGCCTGGGACCCGACCAGCCTGAACAAGGTGCGTGAAACCCTCCTTGCACTTGCTTCGAGCGTGCCGGATTCCAAGGGCATGTTTGGCACTGCGAAACAGGTCGATCCGGTCCGGCATTTGCTCGGCAGCGCTTCGGCCTGGGGCGGCAATCCGGAAAAGGATGCGTTCTATCTCAACGTCACGCCACAGCGAAATGACGGTAGTACGGTGCACCAGCTCAAGGTCAAGGACGTGCCGGTGGATGCCTTCTGGTCCGTGAGCGTCTACAACGCCGCCGGTTACTACGAAAAAAACCCCTATGACGCCTACACCCTCAACAACCTCACGGCGAGGCGCGAGGGCGACGGCTCGGTGACGGTTCAGTTCGGTGGTTGCGATGGCAAGACCGCCAACTGCCTGCCGACCATGCCGGGCTGGAACTACATGATCAGATTGTACAAGCCCCGGGCCCAGATCCTCGATGGAAGCTGGACATTCCCCGAGGCACGCCCGCTCGGTTGATTGAAAAACACTTGAACAATGGAGATGCGACATATGCGCATGAACAAATGGTTGCCCGCGCTGGTGCTGGCGACCTCGATGCTGGGCACTGCCTTTGCCGCCACGGCCGCGGACAAACCGAACATCCTGGTGATCTTCGGTGACGACATCGGCTATTCCAACCTCAGCGCCTACAACCAGGGCATGATGGGTTATGAAACGCCGAACATCGACCGCATCGCCAACGAAGGCGCGCTGTTTACCCATGCCTATGGCGAGCAGTCCTGCACGGCGGGGCGTTCGGCCTTCATTCTTGGCGAACATCCGTTCCGTACCGGTCTGTTGACCATCGGCATGCCCGGCTCCGAGCACGGCATTCCGGATTGGGCGCCGACCATTGGCAACGTGATGAAGCAGCAGGGCTACACCACCGGCCAGTTCGGCAAAAACCACATGGGCGACCGCGACAAACACTTGCCGACGAATCACGGTTTCGACGAGTTCTTCGGCAACCTGTACCACATGAACGCCGAAGAAGAGCCGGAAACCTACTACTACCCCAAGGACCCGGAGTTTCGCAAGAAATACGGCCCGCGCGGGGTGATTCATTCCTACGCCGACGGCAAGATCGAGGACACCGGTGCGCTGACTCGCAAGCGTATGGAAACCATCGATGAGGAGTTCGTGCAGGCCACCGAGAACTTCATCGACAAGGCACACAAGGCCGACAAGCCGTTTTTCGTCTGGTTCAACGCCACCCGCATGCACGTCTGGACGCACCTGAAGAAAGAATCCGAGGGCAAAACCGGCATCGGCCTGTATCCGGACGGCATGGTCGAGCACGACGGCCAGGTCGGTGAGTTGCTGAAGAAGCTCGACGATCTGGGCATCGCCGACAACACCATCGTCATCTACACCACCGACAACGGCGCGCAGAAAGTCAGCTGGCCGGACGGCGGCACTTCACCTTTCAATGGCGAGAAGGGCACCACCAACGAAGGCGGCCATCGCGTGCCACTGTTGGTGAAATGGCCGGGTGTGATCAAGCCGGGCAGCCACTTCAACAACATGATCGCCCACAACGACTGGATGCCGACCCTGGCCGCCGCAGCGGGCGCACCGAACCTGGTGGCTGATATGGCCAACGGCAGCAAGCTGGACGGCAAGCAGTACAAGGTCCACCTGGACGGCTACAACTTCCTGCCGTTCTTCAAGGGCGAGGCCAAGGACAGCCCGCGCGAAGAGTATTTCTACTTCGGCATGGGCGGTGAATTGAACGCCGTGCGCTGGCGTGACTGGAAGATCACGTTCGCCAGCATGACCGGCTCCTTCGGTTCTGCGACCCGAACCGTGACCAATGCGCCAGTCGTTACCAATCTCAAGGCCGACCCGTTCGAGACAGCCCGCAGGGACTCACCGATGTCTATGCGCTGGGCTGCCGACCAACTGTGGCTGTTCGTACCGGTCCAGGAAAAAATCCAGTCCTTCATGGCAACCATCGGGCAGTTCCCGTTCCAGGAAGGCGTCAGCCTCAACCCGGCCAACATCAGTTACCAGAGCCTGGCGGTCAAGCAGGCGATGATGAAACTGCAGAAACTGACCCCGCCACCGGCGAACTGAGCAATACATCCACTGTCCCTGAGGAAGAGCCATGATTCCCCGCAATTTGTTCGAGCATGAACACGAAGAGTTCCGTAACACCGTTCGCCGCTTCCTGAGTGAGGAATGCACGCCGTTTCACGAGCAATGGGAAGAGGACCGCTGCGTGCCACGCGAGATCTGGCGCCGTGCCGGTGAGCTGGGCATGCTCAATGCGACGACCCCGGAGGCCTATGGTGGCCTGGGCCTGGATCGCCGTTTCTCGATGATCGCCTCCGAAGAAATCGCCTTTGCCAATACCACGGGCCTCAACGGCTTTTCGGTACACGACATCTGCGCCGGCTATTTCAACAACTTCGCCACCGAAGCGCAGAAACTGCAGTGGTTGCCGAAGATGGCCGAAGGCCTTGCCATCGCCGCGGTGGCGATGACCGAGCCCAATACCGGTTCCGATCTGCAGGCGGTAAAGACCCGTGCCGTGCTCGAAGGCGACGAATACGTCATCAACGGTGCCAAGACCTTTATCTCCAATGGCACCAACTGCGACATCATCGTCGTCGTCGCCAGGACCGGTAACACCGGCAAGGGCTCCCAGGACCTCTCGCTGATCCTGGTCGAGGCCGATCGCCCGGGCGTGATCAAGTCCAAGCCGCTGAAGAAGATTGGCTTGCACGCCCAGGACACCACCATGCTGTTCTTCGAAGACGTTCGCGTGCCGAAAGACAATGTGCTCGGCGGCGTGCCAGGGCTGGGTTTCATTCAATTGATGAAGGAACTGGCCTGGGAGCGCCTGGCCATTTCCATCAGCAGCATTTCCGGCGCCCAGGCGGTGCTCGACCACACCATCGACTACACCCGTGGCCGCACCGTGTTTGGCAAGCCGATCATCGACTTCCAGAACTCGCGCTTCAAACTCGCCGACTTGAAGGCCGAGATCACCATCGGCCAGACCTACGTCGATCGCTGCATGGAGCTGTGCCTCAAGCACGAGCTGACCACCGACGCGGCGGCGGCGGCCAAGCTGTACTGCTCGGAGTTGTATTCGAAGGTGGTCGATCAGTGCCTGCAACTGCACGGTGGCAACGGCTATATGCTCGAGTACCCGGTGGCCCGGCATTACCTGGACAGTCGTGTGAGCCGTATCTACGGTGGCGCCAACGACATCATGCGTGAGTTGGTCGCTCGAACCCTGTAAATCCATTTTCCGGCGCAGCGGCGAACCCCGCGTGCACCGGACTCTGTGGCAGGGACGGCCTGTCCGCCCCTGCCACGCGTTGTTTGCGACATTACCTTTCGTACAAAACCTAGCCGTATCTTTTGGATATTTCAAGGTAAAAATCAAGTACTAAGTTATTGTCACCCCCATCCACTATTTGATAATTGTAGTTAGGGTATTCGAAGTCATTCGGGTTTTCATCTGGGCGTCGCCGCCACTTCAATTCATTCCTGTTTTTATTCAGGATTCTAATGGGGCTAATGGTATCCGGGAGGTTGTCGCCCGTTACGATATTTCCATTGTGTGATATCTCAAAGAATGTGAATGGTTCAGTAGATGAAACTTTATTCCATGCGCCGACCATGTCTTGAGCGGCGCCGCTTTCAGCAACGCTCATTGTGTAGCCTTCGAAAGCACCTGAGTTAACGATAATTCTGTATTTATTGTTAGTGTATTGATGTTCAAATCTTAGCTCGACTGGAGTGGTGTCCCGATAGTTTAGATTTAGCCAGTCATCATTGACTACCTTGTATTTCACGTTGTTGTAAAAATCTATCTCTCGTACAAACTTTGAAAGTGTAACAGGGATGCGGCTGTGGTGGTTGTTGTCAACCTTGCCGTATAAGCGGGCAATAAATGACTTGGCCATGGTGTGCTCCTTTCGGTGGGACGTCTCTTGCTCAAGTTTTACTTCCTTGGACGTAGAAAAAGGTAAACTTTTTTCGGGCGGGGTGATACTGATAGATCTACTAGGGTTTTTATAACGTTTTCTTGGATGTGTGAGTTTTTTAAAGCGATTTTTTAGTTTTTTTTTGCAGGCATCTCACAGGGCTCAAGTTGATATGCGCCTCGAGGGCAAGCATCGGTACTGAACTAGGCGCTGTACGAAATTTGGGGAAAACCAACTGAGACCAATGCGCCAGTCGTTATCAATCTCAAGGCTGATCCGTTCGAGACTGCAGGGACTCTGCGCACCCTGTAAATCCAGTTTCCGGAGCAGCTGCTTGGGTCGGCGTATCCCGGAGGACGGAGCCGAAGCGGGCGCAGGATCTCAAGATCGCCGGGGAGCCCCTGCGGGCAAGACGGTATCTACGGCTTACGCGTGAAGCCGGTCGCTGTGCAACATCCTGAAAGTGCAGATGCCTCCGAAAATCCCCATTAACGCTAGCCTTTCTTCCCATCACCCAGCGCAGGAGAGGCAAGGATGCCCAGGCCAAACGCCCATCGCTTATACAGCGGACGTGTCAGCGAGCCAGGTCGAATCTACCTGGTTACCACCAATACCGAACAACGCAAACCAGTGTTTTCCAACTGGCGCATCGGTCGGCTTTTGGTCGGGCAGCTCAGAACCGCCCATGAAGAAGGCCTGGTCGCCTCTTTGGCTTGGGTGGTGATGCCGGACCATGCCCACTGGCTGTTCCAGTTGCAGAACACATCGCTCGCCTGCCTGATGAGTCGCGTCAAATCGCGAAGCAGCCGTGCGATAAATCGAGTGAGCGGCGGCAACGGGCGACTTTGGCAGAAGGGGTACCATGACAGAGCGATTCGCCAGGAAGAAGAACTGAAACAGATTGCTCGTTATGTGATTGCCAACCCGCTGCGCGCCGGGTTGGTTGGCCATATTGGTGACTATCCATTGTGGGATGCGATTTGGTTGTGATCGCGGCAACACCGACCAAGCGCTAACTTCGGGGCAAACCGTAGCCCGGTGTAGCCGCTGCCGCAGGCTGCGCTGGAGTCCCGCAGGGGCTCCTCGGCGATCTTGAGATCCTGCGCCTGCTGCGAAGGCGAGCGCAGCCTTCGGCAGCGGCTACGGGGGTCGTGTTTCTCCCCGAAGATAGCGGTTGCCCGGAGGGGGCAGTACGGTATCTACAGATTGCAGCAGCTCCGACAGATCAACGCAACCCATCAGTCCGCAACGCCGCCGGCGTGTAGTCAAACACCTTCGCCGTCAACCCATACTGGGTATTACGCGATTCCTCGTTACGCAGACCCAGCACCAGATAGCGGCCGGAAATCAGGTCATACAGCGTTTCGGCGGCTGCGTAGGTGGTCTGCTGGTCATAACGGAACAGCGGGTGACCCTCGGCGACGCGCCACAGTTGGCCGCGACCGTCGTAGTGGTCGACCTCGACGATCTGCCAGGTGTCTTCGTCCACGTACATATGGCGCTTGGTGTAGACATGACGCGCGCCCAGCTTGAGCGTTGCCACGATTTCCCAGACGCGGTGCAACTCGTAACGGGTGTGGTCCGGGTTGATGTGGCCGGCCTTGACGATGTCGTCGTACTTCAGCGCGGTGGATTCGAGCTTGTAGCTGTTGTACGGGATGTACAGTTCCTTCTTGCCCACCAGCTGCCAGTCGTAACGGTCCGGTGCGCCGTTGAACATGTCCAGGTTATCCGCGGTGCGCAGGCCGTCGGAGGAGGAGCCCGGGCCGTCGTAGGCCAGCTGCGGGGCGCGGCGGACACGGCGCTGCCCGGCGCTGTAGACCCAGGCCATGCGCGGTTCCTTCACCTGATCGAGGGTCTCATGGACCAGTGCCACGGTACCGGCCAGGCGCGCCGGTGCGGTGACCTGCTGCTTGTAGAAGTACAGGAGGTTGGCGGCGCGATCGGCCGGCAGATCCTGGACACTTTCCGGGTAGATGGTTTCTTCTTCGAAACGCACCGGCGTGTAGGAGCCGTCTACCTGCGGGGTGGCCTGGATGTAGCTGCGGCGCTGGCTGCCGCCCAGGTAACGGGTGACGTGGTTCCACACCACCTCGACGCCGTTCTTCGGAATCGGGTAGGCGAAGTAGCCGTGGAAGTTGGCCACGCCGTCGCCATTATTGATCGTCTGGATACTTAGCGCGTTCTGCTTGGCGTCCTCGGCAATGGCCTGGGGCACCGATGCGGTACGGTGGGTCGGGTAGACCGGGATCTTGTAGGTGTCCGGATAGCGATTGAACAGGGCCATCTGGCCGTCGGTCAATTTGGACTGGTACTGGGCGGCATTGGCCGCGGTGATCACGAACAGAGGCTTTTCCGCCGCGAACGGATCGGCGACAAAACCGCTGGGCTGTACCTGGCCCGCCGTCTTCGGCAGCCCGCCGGTCCAGGCCGGAATACTGCCGTCGGCGTTGCCCGCCTTTTCGGCGCCCAGCGGCGTCAGTACGGTGCCGAGTTTGTTCGCTTCATCAGCGGGTACTGCTGCCATGACATGGCAGGCCAACAGGCTGAGTGCCAGGATGCAACCTTTTTGAATTGTTTTTTTCATGATCAGACCTTAGAAGTTCACACCGAAGCTCAGCGCCACGAAATCGCGGTCGACCGAAGTGTTGAAATCGCCACCGAAGTTATTGGTGTAACTGAGGCTGGCGGTGTAGGTGTTGCGGTAATCGGCATCGAGACCCAGGCCGACGGACTTGGAGCCTTCGTTGAATACCGGGCTATAGCCGTCGACGTCGTGGGACCAGAACAGGTTCGGCATCAGGTTGACGCCGGCAAACACGTTTGGATAAGACAGCTTGGCGTAAGCCCGGTAGCCCCAGGACGTTGCGGTGTAGTAACCGTTGCGCCCGCCCTGATTGATGTCGCCGTAGACCGAATCGCGGCCGTAACGCTGGGTGTCGAGGGATTCGAGACCGCCGATATGGGTGACGCCCAGTTCGGTGGCGACGCTCAGGTATTCAGCACCCAGCATCGGGTCGAAGATGTGCACGAAGGAGGTTTGCGCCTGGGTGATCTCCTTGCGGCGATAGCCCTGGATGACCTGTCCTTCTTCACCATTGACGGTCGGTTCGATGTTGCTGCCGGTCAAGGCGCGGAGCGCCGGGTTCAACAAGCCACCGCCCAGGTCGGCGCTGTTGATCGTGACCGGAGCATTGGGCCGGTAGCTGATCTCGCCGCTCCAGGCGGTGCCGGTTGGCAGCGTGGTGGAGAAACTCACGCCGTACAGGTGAATGTTTTCCGGATAATCGAGGAAGTAGCTGCTGTTGCCGGCGGCGGTTCCCAGTCCCAGCGCGAATTGCTCTTCGGCGGGCAGGCCGCTGGCAGGCAGCACGGTGTTGATGAAGTTGGTCACGCCGGTCGCCGGGCGCAGGGCCAGGGTAGGGGATCGGGAGTGATAGTTCATGTAGTAGGCACCGTACTCGGTGCCATCGCCCATCCAGTGCAACGACAGGCCCCACTGGCCGCCGTCGCTGGCGTCGTGATCGCTTTCACGCGGGACGAAGACGCCTTCGCGACCGTTGAAGCCAAAAGGCAGGCCGGCGGCAGCGGCGATCGGCTCAAGCGGCGCGATTTCAGCCAGGCCGGCGGTAAAGTTCCTGTTGCAGCCCTTGGGGATCGGATCGGCGCCGAAGAAGGTGCCGCAGTTGTCCAGGGCGTAGGGCTGCCACTCGAGCTGGTAGAAGGCCTCGGCACTGAGGTTGTCGGTCAAGCCTTGCGATACATAGACCATGTTGACCGGAATCAGGCCCTCCTTGAGCTCCGCTCCGGGGCGGCGCAAGGCGGCGACGTCGAGGGGGTTGATGGAGTTGATCGAGTTGCCGATGAACAGGCTCTCACCCCAGCTCACCACCTGCTTGCCCAGGCGAACATCGCCGGATCGATCGGCAATGGAGTACTTCTGCGCAATGAAGGCATCGAGGAATTCGGCGCCGGAGGAGCGCGCGGACATGTCGCGACCTTCGTCACTGATCTGCTTGAATGGACGGTCCTCGTCCTTGAGCTCGAAGTCGTACCAGTATTTGCCACGCACGAAGGCGCGGGTGTCACCGTATGTCAGCTGCAGGTCATGCACGCCCTTGAAGATCTTTGAGAAGGTCTCGCCTTTCTGGAAATTCTGGCGGCCGTCGTCACCGCCGGAGGAGAAGCCGCGACCGCCGTTGGTGGTATCGATCAGTTTCTGGCTCGCGTCCTGGGTTCCCCAGCTCGCGCCAACCGACAGGGATGAGTCGAACTGGCCCTTGATCTCGCCGATCTCGAAGTCGATGGCGAACGCGTTGCCCATGCTCGCGACCGAAACGGTCGCTGCCAACAGGCAACGATTGAATGCTTTGCTGTGCACTGTGTGGTCCTTGTTATTTTGTTGTTGTGTTGGAGGTCGTGCTGTCTTGTCAGGCGTCCGGTGTCAGCGCTGCGTCTGCAGGAAACACAGCACGGCCTGGCGGTCCTCGGTCTTGCGCAGGCCACCGAAGGCCATGGCGGTTTCGGGGAATTTCTTCGCTGGCGCCGTCAGGAACTCATCGAGTTGCTCGACGTTCCAGATGGCCTTGGCGCCGGCCAGATCGCTCGAATAGGTGAAGCCCGGCACCGAGCCCATCGGTCGACCGACGACACCGCCCAATTTGGGGCCAACCCGGGTCTGGTTGAGGGCGTGGCAAGCGCTGCACTTGGTCTGGAACACTTCTTTGCCGGCGCCGACATCGCACTCGGCGTAGCTGGTGGCGCTGGCCAGGCCAAACCCGCTCAATGCGGCGGTCAGCGCCAGTCTGCGAATCGTTGTTTGCATTGTTGTTCTCACTGCTAACCCTTTCCTGCTGCCATCGCGGAGCAGGTAGCTAAAGGTGTCAGTTCGAGGGGGGGCGTGAATCGCTGGATGGCGACAGCGTTTCTAGCTTTCGGCGCCAATTCCGAGGCGGGGTGAAAAAACGCCAACCAAAGGCTTGCAAGCCTGGTTGGCGTCGGGGCAGGGTTATTTCGCTGGGGTGTAGGGATCCGGTGTGCCGGCTTCGATGGGCGGGTATTGCTTGAGGCTGGCCTTGAGGTCGCTGACGATCTTGAGCATGGGACGAACGATCCAGGAGTTCTGCGCAAGGACGTCATGCTCCTCGCGCAGGTCGGTCAGCAAGTTGATCCCCTTCGCCACCGGCAGTGTCTGCGGCGGGTCGTACATGTTTTCCTGCCAGATGAAGTGCAGTTTCCAGTTGCGCCATTTGACGGCTGAAAGCCGGTCGGCGACATAGGCCGGGAAACCTTCGCGGTTGGATTTTTCCTGTTTGCCCTCGAGGAATTCCAACTGGTCCACACCGTCTATCGGGCGGTCCTGTGGCACCTGCGCACCGGCCAGGTGGGCGAGGGTGGTGTACAGGTCGGTGATGTGCACGATCTCGTTGCTGACACGGCCCGGTGGCGTCTTGCCTGGCCAGCGCATGATGAAAGGCGCACGCAGGCTCGCCTCCATGGCAGTGAAGTAGCTGCCGCGCCAGGGGCCATTGGCGCCCTGCCAGGGATAGGTCGCCTCGCCGCCGTTGTCGCTGGCAAAGATCACTACGGTATTGTCTTCGATGCCCACGGCCTTGATGGCATCGAGAATCTGCCCGGTGCGGTGATCCATTTCGGCCAGTGCGTCGGCCCAGGAGCCATTGCCGGTCTTGCCGGCGAACTCGGGGTTGGGCAGGGTTGGCATATGCACCAGGGAGAAGGGGACATAGGCAAAGAAGGGTTTGTTCGCCTGGGCATTGCGTTTGATGAAGTCCACCGCGCGGTTTGCGACTTGCGCGTCTAGCGTGCGCCTGGCTGCCAGGTCCAGCCTGGCCACCTTGTGTGCCGGTTCGCCCTTGCGCGCCTCAAGGATATAGGGCGCTGGCGCTATCGATTCATCCCAGCCCTGGTTGCGACCGATTGCTGGCCACATGTCCTGGGTGTCATCGGCCGCCGACCACATCGCTTCGTCGTAGGTCCGCGCAACCCCGTACCATTCATCGAAGCCCTGATGGGTAGGGAAACGCTCCTCGTTACTGCCGAGGTGCCATTTACCCCAGATGCCGGTGGCGTAGCCCCGATCGGACAACAGCTCGGCCAGGGTGACTTCCCATTGGGTCAAGCCATCCGGCGCACCGCCGCCGACCACTTTGTAGGTGCCCGAGCGTATGGAGTAGCGCCCGGTCAACAGGGCCGAACGGGAAGGGGTGCATTGCGCCTCGACGTTGAAGTTGGTCAGGCGCACGCCTTCGGCCGCCAGCTGATCGATGCGCGGTGTGGGCGCGCCGCGCAGGATGCCGCCCCCGTACACGCCCAGTTCGCCGTAGCCGAGATTGTCCATCAGGATGACGACAATGTTCGGATTGGCCGCCTGCGCCAGGGCAGGTGGCGGCGCGCTGAGCAGCGCTGCACAGAGCGCAGCAATGGATGCTATGTGTTTCATCGACGTTCCTCGGGATCGGTAGGATCCCGCTGCCGATGCGCGGCTCGAATCGCCTCCAGTGCACGCAAGACGACTCGTCGAACGCACGGCACGCGGGACGTAATGCTTAGCCCAGCAATTTCTGCGTGCGCGCTGCCGCCTTGCCACCGGCACTGATCGCACCGTCGATGAAGCCGCGCCAGCCTTCGCCATGGTCACCCTGGCCGAAGATCACCCGACCGCGATCCTTCTGGAAGTGGTCGTAGTACTTGCCCAGCCAGTTCGGCCGGTAGCTGCAATAGGTACCACGGGCATAGGGGTCGAGCGTCCATTCGTAGCTGTAGCATTCGGTCACTTCGATACCCGGGAAGAAGCTTTCGAAGACCTGCTGCACGGCGTCGCGGTCCTGGACGTCGAGCTTCTGCGGATCGCTGCCGAAGCAGGCGAAAATGGTGTGATCGTCGGCCTTGGCGTAGGTGGTCACCAGGCTCAGCGGTTGGTGCGAGTCGGCGATGCCCAGGTACCTGCCTTCGACAGGCAGTTTGCCCTTGGTCCGTACGAACACCTTGATACCGCTGCCGGTGTGGGTTTCCTTGGCCGCGGCGATCAGGGCCGGGTCCAGGGCAGGGGAGAAGGCGATGCGCGGCAGCACGTTCATCGGCACGGCAACGATCACGGCGCCAGCCACGATGGTGTCGCCTTGTTGGGTGGTGATCAATACGCGGTCGCCCTTGTCTTCGACTTTGGCCACCGGGGTCGACAGGCGTACTTCGGGCTTGCCGTCGTCGATCATGGCGTTGATCAGGCTGACGGTGCCGTTCTTGAAGGTGTAGCGACCCAGGGAATCGCTGAATTGGGACATCTCCCAGCCCGGCAGGGACCACCAGCGCAGGACGTCGGCATAGGAGGCCTTGTCGCTGGTGGTGTGGGCGATACCGGCAATGTAGGCATCGACCACAGTGCGTTGCAGGGGCGTGAGGGTGACTTGCGCGTAGCGGTCGGACGCGCTCATCCCGTCCACGGCGCTGAGTTGGTCCCAGGTGTACTTGGCGTCGTAAGGGCGCTCCCAGAGCTTGCGGCCCTCGGCGAAATAGGCATAGATGCCCTCGACCGCACTCTTGAGCTCCGCGCCGGCAAGCTCGATGTGCTTGCCCTCGTGGATCACCGACAATCTGTCCTTGCCCGCGACGTGATGTTCGGGGGTTTCCTTGAGGGGCAGGCCGTAGCGCTCCACTTCGCCCCAGACGAAGGGTTGGGTCCAGTGGATCCAGGTTCCGCCCAGTTCGATCTTGTGGCCGGCGAATTCACTGCTGAACGTGCGTCCGCCGAGGCGATTGCGCGACTCCAGCAACAGCGTTTTATAGCCGTGCTTGCTGCTGTCGCGGGCTGCCGTCACGCCAGCGAAGCCGCCACCGATGACCACGACGTCGTAGTCGCAGCCAGCCGTCTTGCAGCTGTCGCCCTTTTCCTGCGCCTGCACGCCGCCAACCTGGGCCGCACCGACCGCAACCGCCGCGCCGGCCGCGCCGACGACCCCGGCATCACGCAGAAACTTGCGCCGGCTGACGCCGCTTGCGCTACCCACTTCACGTTCCGTCATTACCCCACCTCTTTTGTTGTTGTCATCGCCCGCGGGCGTTCAGGGCACAAAGGTGACAGAGGTGGGCTCGCCATGAATCGCTCAACGGCGCCACGCAATCTCACATCTGGCGCCAGCGTCGGTAAGTGTCCACGGATGCAGCAGCAGGGAGCCCCCTCTTATTTAGGGGTAGTGAAGCGGCGAGGTATGGGGTGTAATGGCTCGAGCATCAAGGCACCTGAGCAAGGGGGCGCATCACCATGTCTCATGCCAACTACACGGTTTTCAGTGAGACGCTGTTGCAGCGGCACAGCGAAATCTTCCGGCCATTCCTTGCGTCAGTCGGTTTGAGCCCGGATGTGGTCGACCATGCGGACAAAGAGCTGCCCTTGGGCAGTTACATCGATCTTCTGGAAACCACCGCCGAAAACATCGATCCCTGCCTGGGTCTTCGCCTTGGCCTGGGACAGCTTAACTCATCGAACACGGGCAGTTATCTGGGGGCATTCGGACATGCGGCACGCAGCGCCGCCAACGTTCGCGAGATGCTCAACTTTGTCGCGCGCTATCTGGTGGTGCATGCGCACGCCAACGAACTGACCTGGTGCCTGCGCGGCGGACGGGTGGAAGTCCACTACCAACTAACTGACCCGAGTATCACGCGGCGGCGACAGGATGCCGAGTTTGCCATGGCCGGGCTTTACACCACCCTGTGCACCGTCACCGACAATAAATTCGCGCCGCTGCGGGTCGATTTCGCCCACCCACAGCCTGCCGACATCAGCCCCCACCAACAGGCTTTCCAATGCCCTTTGCGGTTCAGCCAACCCATCAATGCGATGGTCTGGCCGGGCAGAATCCTGGAGGAGCCGTTGGTCACGGCCGACGAGCGTCTGTTCCAGGCGTTGCAGCCGTTTCTGGAAGAGCAGCGCAAGAAGCGCCTGGCCGACACCGACCTCACGGCACGCATCAGCCAGGCTATCGCCGGCAATCTGCGCGCTGGCCATGTCGGGCTCGATGCGATCGCCAAACAGTTGAGTTTCAGCCCGCGGACGTTGCAGCGGCGCTTGCAGGAGCAGGACCTGGAGTTCAACGCGCTAGTCGAGGAGATCCGCATCGCCAAGGCGTTGGAGTACATGGAAAACTCATCGCGCAGTGTCAACGATATCGCTCTGGGGCTGGGGTACACCGAGGCCAGTTCGTTTACCCGTGCCTTCCGCCGCTGGACCGGGCTCAGCCCGCGTGAGTTCCGCCAGCAAAGACGTTGAGATTGCTTCGATTCTCGTTCCCACGCTCCGCGTGGGAACGCAGTGTCAGACGCTCCGCGTCGACCTGGCGGAAGGCAACGCAGAGCGTCGCAAGAGGCATTCCCACGCAGAGCGTGGGAACGAGGTTAACGAGGTGATTTCACCGCCGGGCGCCGATGATGATCAACCGATCCACTCACGCAGCACTTCCTCGGTATGTTCCCCGCGTTTGGGCAGCGGGCCCGGCCGGGCCGCCGGTGTGCCGGAGAAGCGGGGTGCGGGGTTGGCCTGGAGCATGCCGCTTTCGCGATCGAACACATTGCGGGCGCGCAGGTGAGGGTGGTCTGCTGCTTCGTCCAGGTTCAGCACCGGGGCGAAGCAGGCGTCGGTGCCCTCGAGGACTTCACACCATTGCGCGCGGGTGCGTTGGGCGAAGATCGCGGCGAACTTCTCGCGCAGTTGCGGCCATTTTTTCGGGTTGTAGCCGTTGGCGGTTTCCGGATCGTCGCCCAGACCCAGTTTCTCCCGCAACAGGGCATAGAAACGAGGTTCCAGCGAGCCGACCGAGACATAATTGCCATCGGCGCACAGGTAGGTGTTGTACCAGTGCGGACCGTCGAGCCCGCTCTGGCCGCGCTCATTGGGCAACTGGCCGCCGGCCTTGGCACTGAGCACCACATCGGCGCCCAGGTCGGCGAGCAGCATTCCACAGAAGGGCCCTGGCCCAAGACCTGCGATTTCGACAACCTTGATGCCGGCCAACGGCCCTTGTTTCGTCTGCATGTTGCCCTCCATTGAACGTTGAGTACGCACCGATCATAGCGTTGGCTTGAAAAGCCCCACCCCCTTCAATCGGGGAGTGTGCCCCCGAGCTACACTCTTGACCATCCACTGTCCGGAGGTGGGCATGCACAACCGGTTCCGACCGTTTTGGGGATTTCGCACCTTTTTGCGGCTGGCCATTGCCCATCCGCGGCAGACGGTATTTGTCTGTTTTGCCGTGGTGTTCGCAATCACCCTCGTGCTTGCCGGCCGGCAGTACTGGCTGGGCCGTGAACGCCAGGTCAATGATCGCCAGCATCATTTGCACCTGCAGGCCCTTGTCATCGATGCCGCCTTCCATGGCGCCAAGCAGCGCTTGCGTTTTCTGCGGGACTCTGCCGAGCACATTCTCGCCGATGTGCAGAACGACTCGGTATCGGCGACCATCGACGAGGCCCTGAAAAACGCATTGCAAGCCCGACAGATGCCAACATGGGGGTTGCAAGGCCCATTGGCCAATGCCCCGATACGCGCCCTTGGCGATCAGCCCTTGGCCAGCATCCCCGGCTTTTCCCGTGACGCCAGGACGCTCAAGCAGGACCTGATGTTGTCGCGTGTCCTGAGTCAGTTACTACCTGCCCAGTATCAGACCAGCCCGGATCTGGCGCGTGCGGCGTTCATCTCGACCACAGGTGTGGTCGTCGCTTATCCGCCCATCGCCGATGACAAACTGGAGCCTGTCCTGAACGAATTCAGTGCGACATGGCTTGCGCAGGCAAGGGCAGGGCAAGTGGCGGATTTCGATGTCGCCTTCCTGACCATCGAGGCCCGCCACCTGGCCACCGGCCCTTATCTGATGCTGATCTCTCCAGTCATGTCCACGGGTGCGGTACGCGGCGCCATAGTCTTCGGCTTTCCGCAGGAACGGCTGCAGAGCTACCTGATTGCATCGTCACTTCCCGAAGAAAGGCATGCGTTGCTGGACGCACGCGGCACATTGATCGCTTCCAACGAAGAAACCTTTATCAAGCAAGACGGCAATTGGCTCACGACATTGCCCGCGCAATTACCAGGACTGACCCTGCCCGGGTTGTTCCAGACCAAGGTCGGCGCCTTGCATGACGCTGACGACTACGTCCTGTATCGGGAGCTGCCGGAAGCCGGTTTGATGCTTGTCGACCATATCCCGGCAGACACCATACGCTGGCGCGTCATCTCCCAGTTCAGCACGGCATTCGTCTGCATCTGGATATCGCTGGGTTTGTTGCTGGTCATGACCCTGTTCATCGTCGACCTCCTGCTCACTCGCCAGATGGCGCTCAATGCGCAACTGCGCGAGCTGGGCCTGGTCGATACGCTGACCCAATTGGCCAATCGACGTCGCCTGCAAATGGACTTCAAGGGGATGGTCAGACGATTTGGCGGTGAACATCCCATTGCGTTGCTGATGCTCGATATCGACAAGTTCAAGAACATCAATGACAACTGGGGCCATTCGGCCGGGGATGAGGTACTCAAGCACCTGGCCACGCTATGCCGGGCCCTGGTGCGCCCGCAAGACCTCGTTGCGCGCTATGGCGGCGAAGAGTTCTGCTTCGTGCTGCCGGACACAACGAGCGTGAAGGCAGTCGAAATCGCCGAGAAATTGCGCCTGGGCATCGAACAATCGGTCTGCCTGCCAGATGCGGCAACGATGCTGACGAGCGCTCCCTCCAGGGAAATCTGGCTGACGGTCTCGATCGGCGTTGCGGAGTTCAACGCCGATGGTGCTGCCAATCTGGAGGAACTCATCGCCAAGGCGGATCGACGCCTGTATGCGGCCAAACAGAATGGCCGAAACAGGGTCGTCGCCGATGATGCCTTGACGATGTAGTCAAGTAGGGTTTGCGGCTGCCTTTGGCGCTCGTTTCCTGGGTGTTCCTTTGGTTGGCTTGGCGACAGCTGTAGCCTGATCTGCCGCGCTACTCATTTCCTCATAGGACTCCAGCAAACAGCGCGCGAGAAAATCCGGGTCGGGAACGATGTTCGGTGAGCTGGTCAGCGAGATGAACATCTTGTCGCAGTAGCTGGTGGGGTTCCAGATCAGCGACATGCCATCGGCCAGAGGGCCCATGCCACCCCAGTGCACCAGCTTTGCCCCGAGCAGATAGAGTGGAACGTTAGGGCCGGGGACATTGGTCACCATGCAGTTGTGCAGCAAGACAGGCCCCTTGCCGCCGCCTCCGGTCAGCGCAGCCAGGCGACCGGCCAGGCCCAGGGTCGCCGGCGGGGTGAACTTTTGCAGGTTGGTCAGTTCCTGTGCGCCAATTGCATTCTGGATCGCCTTGCATTCGGTGGTGGCGAGCTTTACTGCCTGCAAACGCTCGAGTGGGTCTTCAATCTGGGTGCCCAGGGGGAACCTGAGGATTGAAATCGAGTTGGTGGAGCGCTCGTCCCCTTCCTGGCGCGTATTGACCGGCGCCATGCTTACCAGAGATTTCTCCGGCAGTTCATCCTTGGCCAGCAAGTACCGGCGCATGGCGCCGCCGATCATGGCAAGCACCGCATCGTTGATCGTCGCGCCCGGTACCATGCCATCCGGACCAATTTGCCGTCGGGGCGATAGGCATGGCAGGTACCGATGATCCAGGGTTTGGGCTGCGGGCGATTTGATTCACTGTCCTGCCCTGGCTCCCGGGGTTCGCGCTCGACGAAGAATGTGGTCTGGAAGGCCGTGGTCGCCATCGGCCCCAGCAATTCGGTCAGGTGCGTGCAACCCAGGCTGCCACCCACTCGTTCAAACACGCGCTTCTTGAAGCCCGGGCCGATCTTCAGCCCCACCAATTTGGCATACACCGGATTGACCTCGGCGCAATAGGGCGTAGGGCCGACTTCGGTGCAGGCTTCGAGTTCATGAATCACCATATCCAGATCGAACACCAGGGTCAGGCGCATCTGGTGGACGGGCTCGCCTGCTGGCAGGTCCTTGAAGAGCATTACCGAGTCGTATGCCTTGCTGTCGTGCAAGCGGCCTTCGATTTCGTACAGGCCATCGCTGCGTTCATAACCGCAGCAGGTCACCTGGCGGGTATGCATCAGCTTGCGTGTCGTGCGCGGGTGTGTCGGGATGGTCATGCCCAGTTCCTCGTCGATTCTGATGGGGGATGGCGGCAATCGACGATTGTGAGCAGCATTGACCGGGGTAAACACCACCCCATTTGGGTTGGCGCAAGCGCCAAAGCTGCGCAGCAGGCGAGATCGCCTGGGAGCCACTGCGGGGCTCCAGTGCAGCCTGACGGCAGCTGCTCGAGTGCGTAAAAAAGGCGTTGGCATCGCCCCTCGACCCGGCCGAATAGACACGCGATTCCTTGTGGGAGCTGGCTTGCCAGCGATGAATTCACGCCGGTGTCCCAGGTAATCCGCGGCGTCTGGATCGCGGGCAAGACCCACTCCCACAAGGTCCTGCATCAACCAATAGAGTTTTTTTGTGCCAGTTCGCCTTGAGCTGCCCATCAGCAGAAACAAAACCCTAGTCCACTCGGACGAAGCACAATTTCGCAGGCGTTTTTAGTCTTGCATTCATGACAGTCATTCCCTCGTCTGAAGTGGACCGACCATGAAAACAAGAAAAAAATGCTTCCTCCTCTTGTCCCTCTGCGCCTTCGGCGCCGCCTATACCGGCCTGTTGGCGCGCCCATTGCCAGCGCAAATGAGCATTGCCTATTACTGTCCGCCCAGCTACCAGACCTGTTACTTCCCCGGGCCCAGCATCGCCCAACTGATGCCTTAACGGGGAGGTGCCAATGAACTGGACAGAAAGCTGTGATGTGGTGGTCGTGGGGTCGGGCAATGGCGGACTGGCCGCCGCACTCTGCCTTTACGAAATGGGCGTCAAGGACGTTCTGGTCGTGGAGTCATCCGACCAGGCCGGTGGTACCAGCGCGTTGAGCGGAGGTGGCGTTTGGATTCCCGGCAATCCCTATGCTGAAGCCGAAGGTATTCAGGACAGTTACGACGACGCCCTGGCGTATGTGCTGGCGACCGATCCGGAAGGCACCGTGCCGCGCGAGATGATCGAAACCTACCTGCAGAACGCGCCGAAGATGCTGCGCTTCCTGCATGGGCGTACCCGCATGCGCTACCGGTCGCTCGCGCACTATCCCGACTACTTCTCCACGCTCCCGGGCTCGCGCACGGGGCATCGCTCCATTGAACCCGAACCGATGGATATCACCAGGCTTCGGCGCCGGGGTCAGTACCTGCGCGATCATCACCCCATCCTGAAGATTCTCGGCCGCGTACCCATGACCCAGACCGAGGCACACGTCTTCAACGTGCAGGCGCCGGGTTGGCGGCTGTTGGCGGCCAAGCTCCTGGTGCAGTATTTCCTCGACTTGCCCCAACGCCTGCGCACCCGCCGCGCGCGCCGCGCCACCTGCGGTAGTGCCGGCGTTGCACGCCTGTTGTGGTCGATGGAGGACCGCAAGCTCCCGCTCGACCTGAACACCGAGATGATTGACCTGGTGATGGAGCAGGGCAAGGTCACCGGCGTTATCGTGAAGACCGCAGGCCGCCAGCGGACCATCGAGTGCCGGCGCGGCGTCGTGCTGGCCTCGGGTGGTTTCGAGCACAACCAGCGCATGCGCGAAACTCACTTGCCTGCACCCACGCACACCAGTTGGACCACCACGCACAAGGGCAACCGCGGCCTGCCGATCGAGATCGCCAACCGGCGTGGTGCGCGCCTGGCGCGCATGCACGGTGCGTGGTGGGTACCGACCTTCCGCGTGCCGGGTATCCCGTATCCTTACCCGTCGATCATGGAGAAGTCGTATCCCGGCAGCATTGTCGTGGAGAAACGCGGCAAGCGTGTCGCCAATGAATCGATGAACTACCAGATGTACGTTCGGGAATGTCATCGCCTGCATCAGGCGGGCACCGACACCAGCCATCTCTGGATCATCTTCGATGCCGACTTCCGGGAAAATTACATCGTCAGTCCCATCCTTTCTTCGAAATTGATGCCCGACCGACGCATTCCCAAAGCCTATTTCGATGAGACCTTCCTCACCAAAGCCGACACCCTCGACGCCCTGGCGCTCAAGGTCGGCATTGATGTTGCGGGACTTGCGGCGACGGTAGAACGCTTCAATCGATTCGCGGCCACGGGCAAGGACGAAGAGTTCGGTCGAGGAGACAGCGAGTACGACCGTTACTACGCAGATCCGGCGGTCAAGCCCAACCCGTGCCTGGCGCCGATTCGCCGCGGGCCCTTCTACGCGGTGCGGATCTATCTCGGCGAATTTGGCACCAATGGTGGCCTGGACATCGACACCAACGCGCAGGTCCGGGACGAGCAAGGCGAGCCGATCCAGGGCCTGTACGCCACGGGCAACTGTGCAGCGGCGATTCTGCCCGCGTATCCGGGGCCGGGTTCGACACTGGGTCCATCGATGACCTTTGCCTATCAGGCGGCCAAACACATCTCGGGCGTCACGCCCACTGAATGATCGGAGTGATCTTCAATGACAGCGATGCAAACGGAGTTTCCGCAAGGCGCGGTATTGGTGGTCGGTGGCAGCGGCGGTGCGGGTGAAGCGATTTGCACACGCTTTGCCGAGCTCGGTTCCGACGTCTTCCTGACCTACCACCGCAATGAGGCACGGGCTGCGCAAGTCGTGGCCAAGGTCGAGGCGCTGGGCCGGCGCGCACGGGCTTGTCAGCTGTCGATGAGCGATGTGTACGGCGCGCGTCGGGTGATCGAGACCATTCTCGATGAGGGGCGCGTGCACACCGTGGTCATCGCGGCAGGTTCCGATATCTCGCAACCCAAAATTCGTGATTTGAGCGTGGAGGACTGGCGGGCGGTGATCGACGCCGACCTCAACGGCTTCTTCAATATCGTCCAGACCACGCTGCCCCATCTCAAGGCAAATGGCGGCGGCTCCTACGTGCATGTCAGCTCCGCGGGGCTGCATCGCTGGCCGGAGGGCGATGTGCTGTCGGTTGCCCCGAAAGCGGCCATCGATTCACTGCTCAAGGGCATTGCCAAGGAAGAAGGGCGTTTTGGTATTCGCGCCAACAGCGTCGCCATTGGCGTCATCAACACCGGCATCTTTTTGCGTCTCTGGGAAGACGGCACCTTCGATGAACAGTGGGAGGCCGCCGTGCACCGCAATCTGTGCCTCAAACGCTGGGGGCAAGCAGAGGAAGTGGCCAGCGCGGTCGCCTTCCTCGCGTCGAACAGGGCGCTCTACACGACCGGGCAAACACTTTCCGTCGACGGCGGGTACGGCGTCTAGCCATCACTGTTTCTGAGGAGTAGCACAATGAAGCGATTGGAAGGCAAGGTGGCATTGATTACCGGCGGCGCCCGGGGCCAGGGCGAGGCCGAAGCTCGTCTGTTCGTGGCCCAGGGCGCGCGCGTGGTGATCGCCGACGTGCTGGTCGAAGACGGTCAGCGGGTGGCGTCCGAGCTGGGCGAGGCAGCGATGTTCCAGCGCCTGGACGTCACCTGCCCCGAGGATTGGAGCGCAGCGGTGCGTGCGGCGCAGGCGCGCTTCGGCACGCTCGACGTGCTGGTCAACAACGCCGCCATCCTCAAGCTTGCGCCCATTGAAGCCTGTTCTCTTGAGGACTACCGCAAGGTCATCGAAGTGAATCAGGTGGGCTGCTGGCTGGGCATGAAAGCGGTGCTGCCGGCGATGAAGGAAGCGGGCAGGGGCTCGATCGTGAACGTTTCCTCGACTGCAGGTATGGAGGGGGTTGCGGGCGGTTCGGCCTACGTTGCCAGCAAGTTCGCCGTGCGAGGCATGACCAAAGCTGCGGCGCTGGAGTTCGGCGGCCACAACATCCGGGTCAACTCCGTACACCCGGGCGGCATCGACACGGCGATGGCGCGACCGCCGGAGTTTGCCGATTTCGACTCGACGTCGATCTACCGCGGTCTACCAATCCCGCGTATCGGCCGCCCCGATGAAGTGGCCAACCTGGTGTTGTTCCTGGCATCCGAAGAATCCACGTATTGCACCGGTTCCGAGTTCATTGTGGATGGGGGGATGCTGGCGGGTAATACCTTCGGTTAATAGTGACGTTCGTGACCACACAATTCTTTGTAGGAGCTGGCTTGCCAGCGATGCAGACTACGCGGTATGTCTGAAACACCGCAGTGATACATCGCGGGCAAGCCCGCTCCCACAGAGTTTGTGTCTAGCCAGTCATTTATGATCAGTGAAAATCCTCTGTGGGAGCTGGCTTGCCAGCGATACTGACGAAGCGGTCCGTCTGAACAATACAGGCGTAAACCACCAGCTCCACCAGCATTTCCTCCCGGGCAAGCCCGGCGACCACGATGGCGGCGCGGTTGGGGTAGGGGGCCTGGAAGTACTCGGTGTACAGGGCGTTGACCGTGGCCAGGTAGCTGCGGTCGGTGACATAGATCAGCACCTGGGTGACGGCATCCAGGGTGCTGCCGGCCGCTTCCAGGGTGTGGCGCAGGTTGTCCAGGGTCTGGCGGGTCTGGGCTTCGATGCCACCCGCCACCACCTGGCCTTGCCGGTCGATGGGGATTTGCGCGGTGTAGAGCGTGCCGTTGCCGACCACGGCCCACTCCAGGGGCGCGCGCGAGGCGAAGAGGTCGGTTTTGATGGCGTGTTTCATGGAGACTGCTTCCTGATTAGAGAGCTGATTCGAGAATGAACGTGATGCGAAGTGCTTGCAGGCGCTGCTAAGTGGCGTCGCTGCCTTCCCCGGCGCCGCGCCGGCGGGATTCTTCGGTGCTTTCCACCAGTACCCGGTCCCCCAGCTTCTTCAGGGCGGCCCACACGTTGGCATTGACTTCAAGGCCCGTGGAGCGCTGCCGGTCTGCCGTCTCGGCGAGGATTTTCCAGTCCAGGCTCAGGTCGGGTGCGGCCGCGGGTTCGTTGGGGGCGGGCAGTAGCTGGAAGTGCTGGGATATCAGCACGTTGATGCTTTGCTCATCGCTCTGGGCCGGCTGTACAGACGTGTGGACCTGCAAGCTCGGGCTGCTTTGGCCGGCACCGAAGGTCGCCAGCCATTGCCGCTGGGCATCGCGCCAATGGACACAAAAATTCAGACCCTGGTCGGTACAGCGCGCCAGGTAACCCAGCAACAGCAAGCGGTTGTGGCAATGGCGGATGCGCACCGACGCCGAGCCGGTATGCAAGGCCTTGGCGATGCCCAGTTCGACCGCCTGGGCGGCGCAACGCAACACGCTCTGGCCGTGTGCATCGAGGGTCAGCTGCGCGGCATCTTCATAGCAGGTGTTGAACGGCCGGTCGGTTTCCGTCTCGAGAAACAGCAGGGCCTTGTTCAGTGTGCCGATACCGTCGAGCCCTTGCAGTTGCAACCAGGCGATCATTTGCGCGGCGTCGTCGCAATCCCCCGGCGCGAAGCCGATGCCTTCGAACGCCTTGCGGCAGACAACCTGGATTTCATTGAGCGATACGCGCATTTCAGAGTTCTCCAGCGGGTGCTGCCAGTTGCGGCATGACGGCGAAGTTCCAGTCGTCATCGAAAGGTTGGCCGATGTCGCTGACCAGTGGCGCGCCCTGGAACAGGGTGATGCGCACCCAGCGGCTGGACTTGGGGTCGAACTTGCCGGCACCGAAGAACGCCAGCTTGCAGCGCAGCAGGTGGATCGGCAGCATGGCGCGATCCAGCAAGTTGGCGCGGATTTCCCCATAGACGCCACGGGCCATGCCTTGCAAGCGGCAGACAGTGCCCTTATAGCGCGGTTCGGCGATCAGAAAATGCGCCGTCAGGTGGTCCGGGTGCTGTTCCAGGTGGTGCAGCAGGGCGCCATGGCACCGTTGGATATTACGGGCGATGCCCAACTGCATTTCCTTCTCGGCACCGGGTTCCTGTGCACGTTCACCCAGGCGCGGCTCTTCTTTCTCCGCCGAGCGATACCAGAAAAAGTGATTGGCCTCGGCTCTCTCCAGATTGTAGTCCAGGGCCCAGCGGTACCGGGTTTCGATCACGGCGCGCAGCTCATGCAGCGGCATCTGGGCATCGAGGCGAAAGCCTTCTGTGACGTCCATTTGCGCGGCCAACGGGTCGACCAGCTGCGGATACAATTCCAGCAACAGGCTGACCAGCAACTCCTGGCAACCCAGGCCGGCATGCTCCTCGCTCCATTCCCGCACCTGCTGCCATAGCGCATCACTCAAGGGCTGGCAGCCGAGCCATTGGCGCAAGTGTTCGAGGTCGGCCAGGGTGCGCAGATCGGCTGCGCTTTGGCGTTGGTCCTCGGTAGTGGTTTGCTCCAGGTGCCGTTGCGCCCGTTCGAGCAGCACCTGCAAGCGTTGCCGCCGGGGCAGGTCGGCAGGCTGTGCAGTGACCTGTGCCAGGGCGGTTTCCCTGGCCCATACCCACTGTTCGACCAATTGTGGGTGGTTGATCAGAAAGGGCGCCATGCCCAGCCCCGTGGAATTGCCGACACCCAGGTAGCGCTGCAGGGCAGCGTCCAGCCCGACGGCGCGCTGGGGCGCGCGCGCCCGGGCCATGTGTTCGATCTGCTCGATACTGAAGTGGCGCAGCAGGTAGACCGTGAACATCTGCGCGCTGAACGGCTGGTTGAAATCGGCATTGTCCTGCAGGCAACTGAAGTCGGCGATGCCGAACTTGCCATTGCCGTAGACGGCCGTGGTGCGATACAGGTAGCCCACCTCGGCCAGTTGTGTCGGCTGCGGCTGGCGCCCTTCGGCCAGGGCTTCGACGAAACGGTCGAAGTTGCGCAGGCTGCGATTGGCCCGTGACAGCACCAGCACCCGGGCATCGAAGCGGCCGGCTTCCTGCAGCGGCACGTTGCGCCGCAGGTCGGCCAGTTGTGCGCCGTCGACATCGCCGGCAAGCAGGGCGAAGGTGACGTCCCACTGGTCGGCGATCACCCGGTCGCTGCGCTTTTCCGGTGGCAGGTACATGGAGAAGATCACGCAGTGATAGCGCTGGGTGGCGGTCTCGATGCGGTAGATGGCCGTGCCGTAGCCTTCGGCATCGAGGTCGAAGCAGGTGCGCTGGATGTGCCAGCGCTCGTTCATCATCCGCCGCATGCTGCTGCGCACAAAGCTCAGGCGACTCTGGAAATGACTGCCAAGGCGGTCCAGGTCCATGACCTGGGCGGCGGGCCGCAGGCCTGTGTGCTGGGTGGATGGCATGCTTGCTACTCCTGAACGATTCATGATCAGACCGCCTGCTCACGGGCCATGTGCCGGGCAATGCGCACGGCATCCCAAAGCGCTGGCAGGATCAACAGGGACACGGGCACCGCCGTGATGACGATAAAGGACTGCAGTGCTGTGACGCCGCCTGAGCCGATGGTGATCAGCACCACGGCGGCCAGGCCCATGCCGATGCACCAGAAGGCGCGCAGCCAGCCCTTGGGCTTGTCGTTGCGCGACATGGCCATGGCCACGGTGAAGGCCATGGCGTCACCATTGGTGGCCACCGAAATGAAGCTCAGGAACAGGAACAGCGCCGAGATCAGGCCGCCCATCGGCAGGTTCTGGGTCACGCCCAGCAGCAGGGCTTCGGGTTGGGTACCGTGGGCCGTGACGCTGCCGGGTGTCTGCAGTTCCAGGCCGATGCCGCTGCCACCGACCACAGTGAACCAGAACATGGTCACGATCGGGGCAATGATCGACAGAGTCATGATGACTTCACGGATGGTGCGCCCTCGCGAGATCTTGGCCACGTACAGCGCTACCATCGGCGCGTAACCGATGAACCAGCCCCAGTAGAACACCGTCCACCAGTCCAGCCATTTGGTGTCGGCGCGGAACATCGTCATCGGGATGAAGTGTTCCAGGTGCAGGGCGAACGCGCTGGGAAAACCACCGAGGATGAACATCGTCGGCCCGAACACGACCATGAAGACGGCCAGGCCGATCATCAACCAGACGTTGATTTCGCTGACGAAGCGGATGCCCTTGAGCCCGACCAGGCACGAGGTGGTGTACATCACCGTCACCAGGATAATGGTCACGGACTGGGTGAAGATGTCGTTCGGCAGCCCCCAGACAGCATGCAGGGCATTGCTGATCTGCAGGCCCAGGAAGCCAATCGGGCCGATGGTGCCGGCGACCACGGCGATGATCGACGTGGCATCGGCCAGGGTACCGATCGGGCCATCCAGCGCACGCTGGCCGAACAAGGGGTAGAGCAGGGTGCGGGGTGCCAGCGGCAGGCCCTTGTCGTAATGCAGGTGCATCAACACGATCGCCAGCAGGCTGCCGAGCACGGCCCAGGCCAGGAAACCCCAGTGCACGAACGACTGGGCCAGTGCGGCGATGCCGGCGGCTTCGGTGTTCGGCTGCATGCCGGCGAACAGGGGAGGCGGGCTGGCGAAATGCATCAGCGGTTCGGCCGCCGCCCAGAATGCACCGCCACCGGCGAGCAGGGCGCACATGATCACGGCGATCCAGTTGAAGGTGCTGCTGTCCGGCCGTTGGTTGACGCCGCCAAGTCGCACGCGGCCGCATTTGGAGAAGCAAATGCCGAGGCTCACCAGGAAGGTCAGCAGCATCAGGACCTGCCAGTACAGACCAAAGAACTTCGTGGACCAGGCGAACAGGGTGTTGACCAGATTGGACACGGTGGTGATGTCGACCAGGGCCGCAATCAGGAAGGCACCGAGGAAGCCACCGCTGATGAGAAACAGCGGCCAGTCGATCTCTTGCCGAGCTGCAAGGCTCAAGGGTTTGCTATCGGCTTGAAGCGTGCTGGACGTTTTCATGAGGCCTCCAGAGTGTGCATTTTAACCTGCACAGCAGCGGTGCGCGGGCCGACTCCGGACGGGGAGAGGGACGAGGGGCGATTGTTGTTGTTTTTCATGCTGTCCTCACGGTGGTGTCGATGGTCAGGCTTGTGCAGTGGTGGCGGTTTCCAGCAGGCGCAGCCAGTTCAAGCCCATGATGTTGCGTACCTCATGGTCGGCGAAGCCGCGGGCTTGCAGGCCCCGGGCAATCACAGGGAAATCGCGGCTGTCGCGGAACCATTGCAGGGGCGCAGGCCAGTTGGCGTTGTCGGCCGAACCTTCGCCGTAGTCCTTGTCCTTGCTCCAGCGACCATTGCGCATCCACTCCAGCACCTGCAGCGGCTGCTGCTGGCACAGGTCGGTGCCGATGCCGATGTGCTCGACACCCATCAACTCGGCGGTGGCCGCGACCATGTCGCAGAAGTCTTCAAGGGTGCACTGTGAAGCGCCCTTGAGGTGGAAGGGGTAGGTGCTGAAACCGAGCAGGCCACCGGATTCGGCGATGCCGCGAAGTACGGCATTGGATTTGTTGCGCCTGGCGGCGTGGAAGCTCGACGGGTTGGCGTGGGAGACGATCACCGGCCGGCTCGACAGCTCGATGGCTTCCAGGGTGCTGCGTTCGGCGCTGTGCGACATGTCGATGAGCATGCCCACGCGGTTCATCTCGCTGATCACCTGGCGGCCGAAGCGGCTGATGCCGTTGTCTTCGCTTTCGTAGCAGCCACTGGCCAGCAGGCTCTGGTTGTTATAGGTCAGCTGCATGATGAAGACCCCGAGCTGGCGGAAGACCTCCACCAGGCTGATGTCATCTTCGATCGGCGAGCAGTTCTGGAAACCGAAGAACACACCGACCCGTCCTTCCGCGTGGGCCCTGCGGATGTCGGCGGCATCGCGTACCGGTCGGATCAGCTCAGGCCAGGCTTCGAAGCGGCGGTTCCACTCGCCGATCCGCGACAGGGTTTCCCGGGCATTCTCGTGGTAGGCGATGGTGGCGTGCACCGCACTCAGGCCACCGGCCTGCATCTGCCGGAAAATCTCCGGGCTCCAGTTGGAGTACTGCAGGCCATCGATCATCAGTAAGTCGTGCATGGCGGTCTCCACTTCAGGGGCGCACATAGGTGGTCTTGACCACGGTGTAGAAGTCGCGGGCGTATTGCCCTTGTTCGCGGGGGCCGAAGCTCGAGGCTTTGCGACCACCGAACGGGACGTGGTAGTCGGTGCCGGCGGTGGGAAGGTTGACCATCACGCAGCCGGTGCGCGCGCGGCGCTTGAAGTCGCTGGCGTGCCGCAACGATTGGGTGATGATCCCGGCGGTCAGGCCGTATTCGGTGTCATTGAGCACAGCCAGGGCTTGCTCGTAGTCATCGACCTTGATCACGCAGGCGATGGGCCCGAACACTTCTTCCCGGTTGATGCGCATCTGATTGTGGCTATCGACGAACAGCGCCGGACGCATATAGAAGCCTTCAGGCTGCAGGGCCAGGCGCTCGCCGCCTTCGACCAGGGTGGCGCCTTCTTCCTGGGCCAGTTGCAGGTACTGCAGGTTCTGCTCCAGTTGCCGTGCTTCGGCCACCGGACCGATCTGCACACCCGCTTCCAGGGCGTGGCCGACCTTGAGCTGGCGCATGCGCGCGGTCAGGGCGGCGACAAAACGGTCGTGAATGCCTTTTTCGACGATCAGCCGCGAGGACGCCGTGCATTTTTGCCCGGTGCCGAAGAACGCGCCGTTGAGTGCGCATTCCACGGCAATTTCGAGGTCTGCATCGTCCAGTACCACCAGGGCGTTCTTGCTGCCCATTTCCAGTTGGCAGCGCACCAGGTTGCTGGCGGTGGCAACGGCCACCTTGCGCCCGGTCGGCAGCGAGCCGGTGAAGGTCAGGGCATCGATGTCGGGGGAGTGGATCAGGGTTTCGCCAACGCTGGCGCCGCTGCCCATGACCAGGTTGAAGGTGCCGGCCGGCAGCGCCTGGCGGCTGATGATCTCGGTCAGTGCCCAGGCGCTTGCCGGTACCAGGTTGGCCGGCTTGAACACCACGGCATTGCCGAAGGCCAGGGCCGGGGCGATTTTCCAGGCGGCCGTGGCCATGGGGAAGTTCCACGGCGTGATGATGCCGACCACGCCGACCGGCTCGCGTACCACTTCGATGTCGATGCCCGGGCGCACCGATGCGGCGGTCTCGCCCATCTGGCGCAGGATTTCGGCGGCGTAATAATGGAAGAACTGACCGGAGCGATTGACCTCGCCAATGCCTTCGTTAAGCGGTTTGCCTTCTTCACGCGAGAGCAGGCGGCCGAGCTCTTCCTTGCGGGCGATCAACTCGTCGCCAATGGCCATCAACACCTGTTGGCGCTGTTCCAGGCCGCTGGCGGCCCACTGCGGCTGAGCCTCACGGGCAGCGGTGATGGCGTCGGCGGTCTGCTCGGCGCTGGCCTGGCAATAGTGGCCGATGACGTCATGGACGTCCGAAGGGCTGTGGTTGGCGATGACGCCCTGGCCTTCGCACCAGTTACCGGCAATGTAGTTGTTGTACGGTTGCTGTGTCATGAGAACCTCCGATTGCGTGGTTCTCATCTTGGGAGTAATACTGAATAAATAAAAATTAATAATAAAAATGATTTGATAAGGAAAACTTACCATGCTCCCCGAGTTGAAAATCACCCAGTTGCGCTATTTCGTGCTCGTGGCGAAGCTCAAGAGTTTCCACGGGGCATCAAGGCAGGCGTGCCGTACCCAGCCTGCGCTGTCCCTGGCGATCCGCGAGCTGGAGCAAAAGCTTGGCCAGCCCTTGTTCGAAAAAGGTGGCAGGGCGGATCTGACGCCGTTTGGCGAGCACTGCCTGCCGTTGTTTCAGGATTTGCTCGATCATCATGACCGTATCGCCCAGGAGGTCACCCTGTTGGCACGGCATGAAATCGGGCAGGTCAGCATTGCCACCGTGCCGTCGGTGGCCAGCCGACTGTTGCCGCATCTATTGGCGCGCTTCGTTGGCGACCACCCGAAAGTGCAGATCAGCATCCAGGACGGCAATGCCGACAGCGTGCAGCAGTTGTTGGCCCAGGGGCAGGTGGACTTTGCCATCAGCAGCCTGTGGATGCCCGACGAGAACATCGAATTCCGGCCCGTGCTCAGCGATCAAGTGGGGGTGGTGTGCCGCCGCGATCATCCCCTGGCGGCGACCGGTGGCGCCTTGCACTGGTCCAGCCTGCAATCCTGGCCCCTGGTGCGCAACGGCACCTCGCGCCTGCTCGAAGGCACGGAAGCGGCGGGCTTGCTCGACAGCAGCCTGCTGTTCGTCTCCAACATGATTTCCCTGATCGCCATGCTCGAAGAGGGCATCGGCATCACCACGCTGCCGTACCTGGCGTTTCCGGCCGGCAACGAGCAGTTGGTGTTCCTGCCGCTGTCACAGCCCAAGGTCGAGCGTCAGATCGGCATCTTGTGCAGGAAAGGGCGCAGCCTGTCGCCGGCGGCCGCGCAACTGATGGGTTTTTTGTATGAGAACTTGCGGTCGAGGGAAGAGGCAGCTGCAACTGCTTCGGCATGAGGGGCGTCGGTATCAGCGATCCTCGCGGGTGTGCCACAAGCGCAGCAGGTAAATGGTAGAGCCAACAATTTCGTAGCGCATCTCGTAATGCCCGACCAGAATCCGGCGCACATCACGCGGTTCAAACTCTTCCAGCCGCTCGCCAATGCGTGGGTTGGTCAGGAGCGTAGTCGGCGCGGAGGTGAGTTGTTGCACTGTCTTTGCTGCTGCAGGTTGGTTCACCGCAGCGAGGAAATCGTAGAGTCTGGTCAAGTCGCTGAGGCCTTTGCTTGTCCACTTCAACTCCATCAGCGCGGAACCGGTAACGGGGTGTCAGTACTCAGGCTTTCGGCCCATGCCTGAACGGCCTGGTGGTCGATTACGCGGCCAGCGTCCACATCGGCCAGCGCCTCCCGGGTCAGGCGGCTGCGTTCTTCTTCCTGATCTATCCAGGCCGACAAAGCCTGTTTCACGATCCAGTTCTTGGACCGTTCCAGGCGTTCAGCCATCAAATCGACCTTCTCGGCCAGTTGCACTGGGACGTGAGCTGTAACGGATCGGGTTTTTGCTGTAGTTGCCATGATGGGGTCAGTCCTGTTTTGCGTAGGGCCGCAGGCTTTCGTGTAGCACAGCCACTGGAGTCAAGGGACTGGAGTGGTTTGCCGAACCTTCCTGGGTAATTTACTTCAGGTCACTACGATTCACTATGATTGAAAGTTAATCATATTGAATTGTAGTGAAGCGTCAATAGCGCATATCGACAGTTTATAGCCCGGTTGTCGGTGGTGATCAGCATGGAGGGGGCTCGGAGGTGCTAATCGCTACCTCAGATTCCAGCGCGCCAGGAATCTATAGCCGGACACTGGCAAAGGTCGATTCGTTGCGGGCCTGGCCGAGCGTCAACAACGCTCTGGACAACGGCGACAGCACCAGGGCTTGTGGCAACGGAATCATCGCCACTTGTTCTGCGGTATTGGAGCCTACGCGCTCGTCGCGTGGCGGAATGCCGTAGTATTCGCGGTAGCACTTGGAAAAGTGTGGCGTGGATATGAAGCCACAGATAGACGCCACTTCGATGATCGACATGGGTGTCTGCTTGAGCAGCTGCCGCGCACGCACCAAGCGCAGCTTCAGGTAGTAGCGTGACGGTGAGCAGTGCAGATATTTCTGGAATAGCCGCTCCAGCTGGCGACGCGAAACCGAGACATACACGGCCAATTCATCCAGGTCGATCGGCTCTTCAAGGTTGGCTTCCATCAGCGCGACGATTTCCTGCAGTTTGGGCTGGTTGGTACCCAACATATGCTTGAGTGGCACGCGCTGGTGATCCTGCTCGTTGCGGATGCGCTCGTAGACGAACATTTCCGAGATCGCCGCCGCCAGTTCACGACCGTGATCGCGGCTGATCAGGTGCAGCATCATATCCAGCGGCGCAGTACCACCGGAGCTGGTGAAACGGTTGCGGTCGAGGGTGAACAGCCGGGTGCTCATGGCCACCCGCGGGAAGGCTTCCTGCATGGCGGCCAGACATTCCCAGTGCACGCTGCAATCGAAACCATCGAGCAAACCGGCGCTGGCCAATGCCCAACTGCCGGTGCACACCGCGCCGAGGCGCCTGGACTGACGCGCCTGACTCTGTAGCCAGATGACATGTTCACGGGTAACGGTGCGTTGAATACCGATGCCACCGCAGACGATCACAGTGTCCAGGGGCGGGGCCTTGTGCATGGCGGCGTCGGGGGTAATTTGCAGGCCGTCACTGGCCCACACCTGACCGCCATCAACGGTCAACGTAGACCAGCGATACAGCTCATGACCCGATAGCTGGTTGGCCATGCGCAACGGCTCGACCGCCGAGGCCAGGGAAATCAGCGTGAAATTATCCAGCAGCAGAAAGCCGATGGATTGTGGCGTGCGGTTCTGGGGTTGGGCCCCGGAGTTGTGCGACATCATCGCTGTATCTCCCACGCAAAACGGGTGGGATACCACCTTGTTTCTATTATAGAGCGTTAAAAGAGCGAATAGTTACAAGCGCAAAAGGGGCATTAGCACCTTTGTTCATGAAAAGTGAGCGATGAGGTAGCAAACCGGCGGCGGCAAAACGGGAGCTCGCGGGTACCGAGCCCCTTTTACCAGACGAGTCGATGGCCTATACCAAAGCGCTTCTTCGCTTCAACTCGTTGTTAAGGATCAGATCGTTTTCTGAGTAGTCAATCGGGCAGTCGATCACGTGAACACCCGGCTCCACCATGCACCGCTCGATCAAGGGCAAAAAGCCTTCCGCGCTTTCCACGCGATGCCCCTTGGCCCCGTAACTGTTGGCATACATGACGAAATCAGGGTTGCCGTAGTCGAGCCCGAAGTCATCGAATCCCATCTGGGATTGTTTCCAGCGGATCATGCCGTAACCGTCGTCACGCAGGATGATGACGATCAGGTTCATCTTCAGCCGGACGGCGGTTTCAAGCTCCTGGCTGTTCATCATGAAGCCGCCATCGCCACACACGGCAACAATCGGCTTGTCTGGATACACAAGGCGGGCGGCCATCGCTGAGGGCAGCCCGGCCCCCATGGTGGCTAATGCGTTGTCCAGCAGGACGGTATTGGGCATATGGGCTTTGTAGTTGCGCGCAAACCAGATTTTATAGATGCCGTTATCCAGCGCGATGATGCCTTCAGAAGGCAGGGCCTTGCGCAGATCGGCAACCATTCTCTGCGGATAAATCGGGAAGCGGGCGTCATCGGCACCTTCGGCAGTCTGGGCTTCGTTGGCCTCTCGAATGGTCAGAATTCGCTCGAAATCCCAATGGGGCTGGTTGGTGATCGCTTCGCCGATCTGCCACACCGCGTTGGCGATATCACCGACTACCTCAATCTGAGGAAAGTAAACCGGGTCAACTTCTGCGGATCGGAAGTTGATATGGATGACCTCGGTACCCCCTCGAGCCATGAAGAAGGGTGGTTTTTCAATGACGTCATGGCCAACGTTCACGATCAAATCTGCAGACTCAAGCGCCCGGTGCACGAAGTCACCGGAAGAAAGTGCGGCGTTGCCCAGGAAACGAGGGTGGCGTTCGTCAACGACGCCCTTGCCCATCTGCGTCGTGATGAACGGCAGGCCCGTCTTTTCAATAAACCGGAGAAGAACCCGGGCGGTCATCTTGCGATTGGCTCCGGCGCCGATCACCAGAATGGGATGTTTCGCCGCTTCGATTTTTGACACCGCTGCTGCGATTGATTTGTGTTCGGCCACAGGGCGTCGTGAGAGGCTGGGCGGGATCGGTGTGCTGTCGGTGTGCTCGGCGGCGATATCCTCGGGGAGTTCGAGATGAACGGCTCCAGGCTTCTCTTCCTCGGCCAGTCTGATGGCTTCGCGAATCCGAGACGGGATGTTGTCCGCTGAGGCCAGTTGGTGGGTGTATTTGGTCAGCGGAGCCATCATTCCCACAACATCAAGAATCTGGAAGCGACCCTGCTTGGACTTTTTGATCGGCTTCTGCCCGGTAATCATGAGCATTGGCATCCCACCCAGGTAGGCATAGGCCCCTGCAGTGACCAGGTTGGTTGCGCCAGGGCCGAGGGTCGATAAACTGACCCCCGTTTTGCCGGTCAGGCGGCCATAGGTTGCCGCCATGAAACCTGCCGATTGCTCATGCCGAGTGAGTATGAGTCTGATGTTGGAGCGCCTGAGCGATTCAAGTAAATCCAGGTTCTCTTCGCCAGGAATTCCGAACACAAACTTCACGCCCTCATTCTCGAGGCATTGCACTACGACATCTGAAGCTTTGAGCATTTCACTCTCCTCCCAAATGATGCAGGCGACACCTCGCCGGGGCGTTTGAACCTATGCCTCCCAGCCCGCCCCACTGATCGCCGCCTGCGCCAGTGGGTGCAGTTCAGCCTCTGGATGCGCCGTCTGCCAGGCCAGCAACTCCTTGCGCATGCCGGGCGTCCAGTACAACTGTAGATGATTGCGCACGCCGGCCACGGCCAGTTGCTGGTCGGGTTCGGTGGCGAAGTACAGGGCGATCTGGTTGACCATTTTGATCAGGTTGGCAGTACTCATCGGCGTACCTCCGCTTTTGCTCCGGCGCTACGTGCCTGGCGGCGTTCGTTGAGCAGGCGGTGTTGTTCGTCGCTGAATTCCTGGTAGCGTTTTTGCCACTCGGAGGGGTTGTAGACGCGGCTGACTTCCACGGCGGTGACCTTGTACTCCGGACAGTTGGTAGCCCAGTCGGAGTTGTCGGTGGTGATGACATTGGCCCCCGATTCAGGGAAGTGGAAGGTGGTGTGCACCACGCCTGGGGCTACCCGATCGGAGACCCGCGCACGCAATACGGTCTGTCCGGCGCGGCTGCCGATGCCGACCCAGTCACCTTCGTTGATGCCACGGCTCTCGGCGTCGGTCGGGTGGATTTCCAGGCGGTCTTCTTCGTGCCAGACGACGTTGTCGGTACGCCGGGTCTGTGCGCCGACGTTGTATTGGCTGAGGATGCGCCCGGTGGTCAGCAGCAGGGGATAGCGACTGTTGACCTTTTCCTCGGTGGGCACGTAGCCGGTGAGCATGAAGCGCCCCTTGCCGCGCACGAATTCCTCGATGTGCATGGTCGGCGTGCCGTCCGGTGCCGCGGCGTTGCACGGCCATTGCAGGCTGCCGTGGCGATCCAGCGAGGCGTAGCTGACATTGGTAAAGGTCGGCGTCAGGCTGGCGATTTCATCCATGATTTCCGACGGGTGCTTGTAATTCATCGGGTAGCCCAGGGCGTTGGCCAGGGCCACTGTGCCTTCCCAGTCGGCCTTGCCGCCCAGAGGTTCCATGACCTTGCGCACCCGGGAGATGCGCCGCTCGGCGTTGGTGAAGGTGCCGTCTTTTTCCAGAAACGAGCAGCCCGGCAGGAATACGTGGGCGAACTTGGCGGTTTCGTTGAGGAAAATGTCCTGCACCACTATGCATTCCATGGCCGACAGGGCCGCGGTGACGTGCTGCGTATTGGGGTCGCTCTGGGCGATGTCTTCGCCCTGGCAATACAGGCCCTTGAAGCTGCCGCCGAGGGCTGCCTCGAACATGTTGGGAATGCGCAGGCCCGGATCGGGTTGCAGGGTGACGTTCCAGGCCTGTTCGAACTGGGTCCGTACCACTTCGTTGGAGATGTGCCGGTAGCCGGGCAGTTCGTGGGGGAAGGAGCCCATGTCGCAGGAGCCCTGAACGTTGTTCTGCCCACGCAGCGGGTTCACGCCCACGCCTTCGCGTCCGATGTTGCCGGTGGCCATGGCCAGGTTGGCGATGCCCATGACCGCGGTGCTGCCCTGGCTGTGTTCGGTGACGCCCAGGCCATAGTAGATCGCTGCATTGCCGCCGGTGGCATACAGGCGGGCGGCGGCACGGATGTCGGCGGCTGCGACGCCGCAGATGTCGCCCAGGACTTCCGGCGAGTTTTCCGCGCGGCTGACGAACTCGCGCCAGCGGGCGAAATCGCTGCCCTCGCAACGGGCGTCGATAAAGGCCTGGTTGAGCAAGCCTTCGGTGACGATGACGTGGGCCAGGGCGTTGAGCATGGCGACGTTGGTGCCCGGGCGCAGCGCCAGGTGGTATTCGGCGCGGGCATGCACCGAGTCCACCAGATCAATGCGGCGTGGGTCGATGACGATCAGCCGTGCGCCTTCACGCAGGCGGCGCTTGAGCTGGGAGGCGAACACCGGGTGGGCATCGCTGGGGTTGGCGCCCATCACCAGAATCACGTCGGCCTGCATCACCGAGTCGAAACTCTGGGTGCCGGCGGACTCGCCAAGGGTTTGCTTCAGGCCATAGCCGGTGGGCGAGTGGCAGACCCGCGCACAGGTGTCGACGTTGTTGTTGCCGAAGGCGGCGCGCACCAGTTTTTGCACCAGGTAGGTTTCTTCGTTGGTGCAGCGGCTGGAAGTGATGCCGCCAATGGAGTCGCGGCCGTATTTCTGCTGCAGCCGGCGGAATTCGCTGGCGGCGTAGGTTACCGCTTCGTCCCAGCTGACTTCCTGCCAGGGGTCGTTGATGTGCTTGCGGATCATCGGTTTGGTGATCCGATCCGGGTGGGTGGCGTAGCCCCAGGCAAAGCGCCCCTTGACGCAGGAGTGGCCGTGGTTGGCCTGGCCGTTCTTGTCTGGAACCATGCGTACCAGTTGGTCGCCTTTCATCTCGGCGCGGAACGAGCAGCCCACGCCGCAATAGGCACAGGTGGTGATCACGCTGCGTTCGGGCTGGCCCAGTTCGACCACGCTTTTTTCCATCAGGGTCGCGGTGGGGCAGGCTTGCACGCAGGCGCCGCAGGACACGCACTCGGAGTCGAGGAAGTTCTCGCCACCGGCAGCCGCGACCCGGGATTCGAACCCGCGCCCGGTAATGGTCAGGGCAAAGGTACCCTGGGTTTCTTCGCAGGCGCGCACGCAGCGGTTGCAGACGATGCACTTGCTCGGGTCGTAGTCGAAGTAGGGGTTGGAAGTGTCCTTCACATCGGCCAGATGGTTGTCGCCTTCATAGCCGTAGCGCACCTCGCGCAGGCCGACCTGGCCGGCGACGGTTTGCAGCTCGCAATTGCCGTTGGCCGAGCAGGTCAGGCAGTCCAGCGGGTGATCGGAGATGTACAGCTCCATGACGTTTCGGCGCAGGTTCGCGAGCTTCGGCGTCTGGGTGTGCACGTTCATGCCTTCAGTGACTGGCGTGGTGCAGGACGCCGGGTAGCCGCGCATGCCGTCGATCTCCACCAGGCACATGCGGCAGGAGCCGAAGGCTTCCAGGCTGTCGGTGGCGCACAGTTTGGGAATGGTGGTGCCCAGCAGCGCGGCGGCGCGCATCACCGATGTCCCTTCGGGCACGCTGATGCTGCGGCCGTCGATGTTCAGGGTGACCTGCACCTGGCTATGGCGGGCCGGGGTGCCCAGGTCAATGTCTGTGTTCGGGTCGAAGAGGGTGATCATTGGTCGGCCTCCGAGGCTTGCAGACCGAAATCGGCAGGGAAGTACTTGAGGGCGCTGGCAACCGGATAGGAGGTCATGCCGCCCAACGCGCACAGCGAACCGTATTGCAGGGTGTCGCACAGGTCCTTGAGGATGATCACCTGCTCATCACGAGCGCTCTGGTCAGGTGCGGCCAGCAGGCGGTCGATCACCTCCACGCCCCGAGTCGAGCCGATGCGGCATGGGGTGCATTTGCCACAGGATTCCTCGGCGCAGAACTGCATCGCAAAACGCGCCATGCGGGCCATATCCAGGCTGTCGTCAGCCACCACTACGCCACCATGACCGAGCATCGCACCGATGGCGGCGAAGGCTTCGTAATCCAGTGGAGTGTCGAATTGCGAAGGCGGCACCCAGGCGCCGAGGGGGCCGCCAACCTGGGCGGCCTTCAGCGGCCGGCCACTGGCGGTGCCACCGCCGTAATCTTCCACCAGTTCCCGCAGGGTCAGGCCAAAGGCCCGTTCAACCAGGCCGCCGTGGCGAATATTGCCCGCCAGCTGGAAGGGCATGGTGCCCAGGGAGCGGCCCATGCCGTAATCGCGATAGAACTGCGCGCCCTTGGCCAGAATCAGTGGCACCGAGGCCAGGGTCAGCACGTTGTGCACCAGGGTCGGCAGGCCGAACAGGCCCTGCAGGGCGGGAATGGGTGGCTTGGCGCGGACGATTCCGCGCTTGCCCTCAAGCGAGTCCAGTAGCGCGGTTTCCTCACCGCAGATGTAAGCACCGGCACCGACGCGTACTTCCATATCGAAGGCCTGGCCGCTGCCGCCGACATTGGCGCCCAGGTATCCGGCGGACCGGGCGATGTCCAGCGCTTCGCGCAGTGTGGCCACGGACTGGGGATATTCCGAGCGCACATAGATGTAGCCGTAGGTGGCCCCGACACTGAGCCCGGCAATCGCCATGCCTTCGATCAGCAGGAAGGGGTCGCCTTCCATCAACATGCGATCGGCGAAGGTGCCGGAGTCGCCTTCGTCGGCGTTGCACACAATGTATTTCTGCGCCGCCTGGGTGCCACGCACCGTGCGCCATTTGATCCCGGCCGGGAAGGCCGCGCCGCCACGGCCACGCAGACCCGAATCGAATACCGCAGTCGCGGTCTGCTCGCCGCCCAGGGCGATGGACTGGGTCAAGCCCTCGAAACCGCCGTGGGTCCGGTAATCCTCCAGGGACAGCGGCCGGGTAATGCCGGCGCGGGCGAACAGCAGGCGTTGTTGCGTCTTCAGATACGGCAACTGCTCCACCGGGCCCAGGGCCAGGGGATGGGCGGACGGATCGCCTTGCAGCGCATCGAGCAGGGACGGAACATCGGCAGCGGTCAGCGGACCGAAACCGATACGGCCTTGCGGGCTGTCCATTTCCAGCAGCGGTTCCAGCCAGTACAGGCCGCGAGAGCTGGTGCGTTGCAGCTCCAGCGGTAGATTGCGTTCCCGGGCCTGGGTGGCAAGGGCCAAGGCCACCTCATCGGCACCCACGGCACGGGCGACGGAATCACAGGGCAGATAGACGCGCGGCATCATGCGTCCTCCTGGCAAGCATCGAGCAGGGCATCCAGGCGCTCGGCGCTGAGCCGTGCATGCAGCTTGCCATCCAGCTCCAGGGCTGGCGAGCAGGCGCAGGCGCCGAGGCAATACACCGGTCGCAGACTGATGCTGCCGTCGGCGCTGCTACCGTGGTCGTCCAGTTGCAGTCGTTCGCGCAATTGCGCTGCCAGTTGCTCGGCGCCGCGGCTCTGGCAGGACTCGGCCCGGCACAGACGCAGGATATGCCGGGCCGGAGGCGCGGTACGGAAGTCATGGTAGAAGCTGATCACCCCGCGAATCTCGGCCTGACTCTGGTTGAGGGCGTGGGCAATCTCGGGGATGGCGGCATCGGGAATGTAACCGATGCCCTCCTGAATCTCATGAAGGATCGGCAACAGTGCGCCAGGGGAGCCCTTGTGGCGCTCCAGCAGGCTGTTGACCATAGGCAGGTGCAACATCTCATCAGGCATACAGCATTCCTCACGGTCACGGGCAAACCAGGTGGTTGTCGGTTGTCCGAAAGTGTCGGCTGCGGCACTCGCGCCACATCACGGTATCGTGGCAATCTCAGGCCGTTGGCCAGGTACCCTGTGTGGGCATCTTGTTGGGCCCGGTACGATCTTTGCCGTATCTCTCCAGGGCATAAGGCAGCTTGCCACGCTGCCTTTGATTCATCTGCACCAAAGCGACGTGTTCAGTTCTTTCCACGACTGCCTATTAAGTCTAGAAGAGTGGCGTATATGTAACGCGGATTCTAGGAGCGGGTCTCACGCCACCGGAATCAACGGATCGGCCGCTGCCAGGGCTGTGACGCGATCAGCGGCCGGCGGGTAGATCCACTGGGTGTTGATCTGGGTCTTGAGCGACTTGGCTTCCTCCTTGACCAACTTGAGCTGGCGGTCCCAACCTTCGGTAAACACCGCACCCCAGGTCCCCAGGTCAAGGCACGTCACATACTTGGGCTGACGGTAGGTGGTCGGGGCGACGCCCAGGAGGTCGGCGGCGGCATTGTTGCCGGCATGTCGACCCAGGGCGATCGCGTGCTGACAGGACATCGCCGAGAAGTTGCCAAGATCATCGGTGGCGGCATAGGCAACGTCACCGGCGGCAAAGATATCCGCCTGGCCCAATACCTTCAGGTTGTGGTCGACATGCAGCCGCCCCTGGGCGTTGCGTGCACCGGTCAGTAGTTCGGTCAGGGGGCTGGCGCGAAAGCCAATGGTCCAGATCACGGTCCTGGCCTCAATGCGCTTGCCATCGGCGAGGGTCACGCCGTAGGCATCGACCGCTGCAGCGGAGGTGTTCAGGACCCACTCGATGCCCAGATGCTCGGATGCCTCGACGATAGCAGGGCGGATGCCTTCGCCCATGGCCGCCCCGATTTGAGGGGCCCTGTCGACGACGATCACCCGCACATCCGTGTTGTCGCCCAGTGCGGCACGCAGGCGCGCAGGCATCTCGGTGGCGGTTTCGATACCGGTGAAGCCGCCACCGACAACGACGACTGTATTGCGTGCGGTGCTATAGGGTTGGTTCTTGAGGGTCTTGAGATGCTGCTCCAGGTAGACCGCTTCTTCGATCTGGTCCACATCGAAGGCGTGCTCGTGTATGCCGCCTGAATCCGGGCGGATGAGTTGGCTGCCGGTTGCCAGCACCAGCCGGTCATAGCGCAATGTGCCCTGGTGGCCAAACTCGCTGCTGTAGCCGACGGTTTTTCCCTGTTCATCGATGCTGTTGGCCGAACCCTTGATGAAGCGCACACCCACCGACTGGAACAATTCATCCAATGGCGCGAACATCGTGTGCACGTCGGCCTCATAAAAACGCGGGCGAATCCGCAGTTCGGCCTGGGGGGCCAGTACGCTGATCTGCACATCGTGACGGTCATGCATGTCCAACTGCCGGGCGGCGCTCAAGGCGCTCCAGACGCCGCCGAATCCTGCGCCAATAACCAGAATATGCTGTTTCATGAGCTTGCTTCCCAACACAGGTAACCAAAAGGTTGCCCATCGTAGAAGCAGCGCTGACTGTCCCCCTAGGCCATAAAACCCTGAGTTTCGGCCAGCGGCGAAGGTGAAGGCCTATCCGCAGGGGAGAGCAGGTCAGTCAGCCCGTGTGAAGCGGCTGCGATAGTCCCGGGGGGAAATGGAAAGATTGCGCTGGAATGTGCTGCGCATCCTTTCTTCGTCGCCAAAGCCACACAGGCGTGCGATCTGGTCAATGTTGCGCGGGGAATTCTCCAGCATCCGTCGCGCGGCCTCCATACGGAACAGCTCTATGGCTTTGGCCGGCGTGCGGCCAGTCTTGAGCTTGTAGACCCGGGCGAAGTTGCGCTGGCTCATGCGCGCCTGATCAGCCAGGCGCTCGACGGTGAGTTTTTCGTCGCCCAGGTTCTGTTCCAGCCACAGGTGCAGGTGCTCGAATGCGACGCTGTCTTCGGACTGCGATTGCAGCAACTGGCTGTACTGTGCCTGGCCGCCAGGGCGCTTGAGGTACACCACCAGATCCCTGGCCACTTGCATGGCCACCTCGCGACCACAGTCGGCTTCCACAAGCGCCAGCGCCAGGTCGATACCGGCGCTCACACCTGCCGAGGTCCAGATTGCGCCCTGCTGGACAAAAATGGCGTCGGCATCGACGTCGATCGACGGGAAGCGTCGCTTGAGCGTGTCGCACATTGCCCAGTGCGTGGCGGCACGCAGGCCGTCGAGCAATTGCGCCTTGGCCAGCAGAAACGCACCGCTGCAGACCGAGGCAGTCCGTCTGGCCTGGCGCGAGGCGGTGCGCAACCAATTTACCAGGTCTGCATAATTGTCCAGGTTCTGGCATATATCAGGGGCGCCAGGGACGATGAAGGTGTCGATGGGCAGCTCGGTCAACTGATCCAGGCGCTCGGTTTCCACGCACAGGCCTTCGGCCGTCTGGACCAGGCCGCCTTCCAGGCTGGCGGTATGCAACTGGTAGCCGGGCAATCCGCGCTCGGACATGGCTCTGGAGGCGGCCCAGAACACCGTCTGGGCACCGGTCAGATCAAGCAAGCCCACTTGATGATAGGCGACGAAGACCATGTGCCGGGATCGATCCAGGGGAAGGGGGGCAGGGGCCAGTGTCAGTTCAGTCATTGCAGTTTGTACCATGCCTGTTTTTCAAACGAAGTGCTGGAATAAGGGCTGCACACAGGCTTGTCAAGGAAAGGGTTACAGGCGGTAGACGAGAAGTTATCCGTGACCTGTGCCAGCGTGAAGTGGCGGAAATTCAGGGCTTTATGTCATGGCAGGCGCTATCTGGGCGCCATAGGCTGGACCGCGCTACATAAACCTCGTTCTATCAGGAGCATCCCCATGGCTGACGATTCTTCACTTTCAATTGATGAGTCTGTACGTCGAAACCTGTTGCTGGGTGGCCTGGCCGTGGCAGCCGTAGCCGCCTTGCCGGCCTCCGCGTCAGCGCAGACACCCGCTAAAAGCGCATCCTCCATCGCCAAGGGAAAACAGAGCGTGGGAACCATCGTTACCGCAGAAGGCGTCGAGCTTTACTACAAGGACTGGGGACCGAAGGATGGTCCGGTCGTCACCTTGAGCCACGGCTGGCCGTTGAATGCCGACAGCTGGGACTACCAGGCCTATTTCCTGGCCTCCCACGGTTTTCGCGTGATTGCCCATGACCGTCGCGGCCACGGCCGTTCGAGCCAGCCCTGGGACGGCAATGACATGGACCACTACGCCGATGACCTGGCTACCGTCATCAACACCTTGAACCTGCACAACGTGACCGCTATCGGCTTTTCCACCGGCGGTGGGGAAGTGGCGCGCTACGTCGGTCGGCACGGCACCTCGCGCGTCGCGAAAATCGGCCTGATCTCGGCCGTGCCGCCCCTGATGGTCAAGACCCCTGCCAACCCGGGCGGTTTGCCCATCGACGTGTTCGATGGCATTCGCACCGCAATGCTGGCCGATCGTTCGCAGGTCTTCAAGGACATCCCCAGCGGTCCGTTCTATGGCTTCAACCGTCCGGGCGCCAAGGTTTCCCAGGGCATGATCGATTCCTGGTGGCGGCAGGGGATGACCGGCGGCTTCAAGAACACCTTCGACTCGGTGAAAGCGTTTTCCGAAACCGACTTCACCCAGGACCTGAAGAAGTTCGACAAACCGACCCTGATCATCCACGGCGATGACGACCAGATCGTGCCGATCGACGCGGCGGGCAGGGCTTCGAAAAAGCTGGTGACCCATGCGCTGTTGAAAGTGTACCCGGGCGCGCCCCACGGTCTGACCGAAACCCATAAAGACCAGTGCAACCAGGATCTGCTGGCCTTCTTGCGCAGCTGATCCGGCGCCGCACCATTCTTGTTGCTTCCCTCCTTCAGCTGCGGCGACGCCTGATTCATCTGCCGAAGGCGGATGAATGCGAGAGTCACGATGTCTCTGGAAGATGACATCGATTCGATGCCTCTCGTCGTCACCCGCAGCTTTTTTACAAGCCCACACTATCGAGGCCCCAAGCCATGTCGAAAAACAGACTGACAACGGTCAACGGCGCTCCGGTCGTTGACAACTTCAACATCCAGACCGCCGGCCCCCGTGGGCCCGCCTTGCTGCAAGATGTCTGGCTGCTGGAAAAGCTCGCCCACTTCGATCGCGAAGTCATTCCGGAACGTCGCATGCACGCCAAAGGTGCCGGCGCTTTCGGTACCTTTACCGTGACCCATGACATCACCCGCTATACTAAAGCCAGCCTGTTCAGCGCGGTGGGCAAACAAACGCCGATGTTCACCCGTTTTTCAACGGTGGCGGGGGAGCGCGGGGCAGCCGATGCCGAAAGGGATATTCGCGGCTTTGCCGTCAAGTTCTACACCGAACAAGGCAATTGGGACCTGGTCGGCAACAATACTCCAGTGTTTTTCTTCCGTGACCCGTTGCGCTTCCCCGACCTGAATCACGCGGTGAAACGCGATCCGCGCACGGGAATGCGCAGCGCACAAAGCAACTGGGATTTCTGGTCGTCACTGCCCGAAGCGTTGCACCAGGTCACCATCGTCATGAGCGAACGGGGGATCCCGCGCAGTTATCGGCACATGCACGGCTTTGGCAGCCACACCTATAGCCTCATCAATGCCAACAATGAGCGGCACTGGGTCAAGTTCACCTTCAAGACGCAACAAGGCATTGCGAACCTGAGCGATGAAGAAGCCAGACACCTGATCGGCGAGGATCGGGAAAGCCATCACCGCGATTTGTTCGACAGCATCGAGGCCGGGGATTTTCCACGCTGGACGTTGTACATCCAGGTCATGACCGAAGCCCAGGCCAAGACTCATCCGGTCAACCCGTTTGACTTGACCAAGGTCTGGCCCCATGGCGACTACCCGCTGATCGAAGTCGGTTGCATCGAACTCAATCGCAACCCGCAGAACGTTTTTGCTGAAGTCGAGCAAGCAGCGTTTACCCCGTCCAGCATCGTGCCGGGCATCAGCTTTTCTCCGGACCGGATGTTGCAGGCACGCTTGTTTTCCTACGGCGATGCGGCGCGCTATCGACTGGGCGTCAACCACCACCAGATTCCGGTCAACACCGCCCGGTGCCCGGTGCACAGCTTCCATCGTGATGGCGCCATGCGCGTTGATGGCAACCATGGTGGCACGCTTTCTTATGTGCCCAACAGCGAGGGCGAATGGGCGGACCAACCCGGTTGGCGCGAGCCGCCGCTGGAGTTGTCCGGTGCCGCCGATCATTGGGATCATCGCCTCGACGATGACCATTACGAGCAACCCGGCAATTTGTTCCGCAAGATGACTGCGCAGGAGAAACAGGCGTTATTCGACAACACTGCGCGTTCACTTCGCTCGGTATCCGAGGATGTCCAACAGCGTCATATCGTCAATTGCACCAGGGCCGATCCTGAATATGGTGCAGGCGTAGCGAGATCGATCGCGAAATACACGGATTCTGGCGCCGATATCTAGTTTTGCAGTGGTATTACCGCATCACCCCAACACCCGATGCCAGTGCATCGGGTGTCGGGTTTTTTTTGTACTTGAGATTTGTGCAGGGTATGGCTACAGGACAGCCGTGGGAGCGGCCCCCCTTTCTGTTTCACGCCGAGTGGGCGTTGCGTTCGAGGTGTCTTTACGCGACGGGAAGAGTGAATTGAACGGTGGCCCCCCGGGGCTGGTTGGCGCTTGCCCATAAACGGCCGCCATGCGCCTCGATGATCGAGTGACAGATCGACAACCCCATCCCCAGGCCGGTGGGCTTGGTGGTGTAGAAAGCAGCGAAAATCCGGTCTGCGCTTTCCGAGGCAAAACCCGGCCCCGAATCGCTCACACTCACGCGTACGCAGCCAACATCATCCAATACCGAGCTGATATGCAATTGACGTTCGCTTTCGCTGACAGTGCTCATTGCCTCCAGCGCATTCATGATCAGGTTGAGCAGCACCTGTTGCAGTTCCACACGGTCTCCCTCGGTGAAGGGCAAGCCGTCCGTAAGTTGGGTCTGTATCGAGACGCCACTCTTGGTGATCTGGCCACGGGTGAATTCGATCATCTCGCGGATCGCTGCGTTGGTGTCCAGCGGCCCCTTTAGCGGTGGTGCCTTGCGGATATGGCCACGGATTCGCCCCAGCACATCCGCCGCTCGATTGGTTTCCATGATGAGACGGCCGAGAACCTGCCGTACCTCGTCGAGCTCCGGCGGCTGGGCGCTCATCCAGCGCAGCGCAGCATCGGCGTTGAGGATGGCCGCGGCAATCGGCTGGTTGACTTCGTGGACGATCGAGGCCACAAGCTGGCCCATGGTCGCAACGCGGTTCGCGTGGGCCAACTCGGTTTGCACTTCACGATAGCGTCGTTCGCTCTCGCGGATTTTTTCTTCCGCCTGCTTGCGCTCCGTCAGATCCAGCACGAAAGCGACCCCTTCCTTGCTACTGGCTTGGAACATGGCCAAACCGACGATGACCGGGAGGCGGCTACCATCCTTCCTGACATACTCCTTCTCGTAGGGTTGGGCGTGTCCGGTCTGCACAGCGTGCGCCATAGCGTGCTCGCTTTGCTCGCGAAACTCCGGCGGCGTCAGATCTCTCCAGCGCAGGTTGATCGAGGCCAGATCTTCCCGTTCGTATCCCACCATGCGAATAAATGCATCATTGGTCTCGATAATGTCACCGTCGGTATTCCAGACGACAATTCCAATGATGTTGGCGTCCACGAGGCGCCGGATCTTCGCTTCGCGTTCCGCCACCTCGCGGTACAAACGGGCATTTTCCAGCGAGATTGCAGCCTGTGAGGCCACCAGCTTCAACACGGCGATCCGGGCCGGGCCAAATACACGGGCGGTCAGATTGTTTTCAAGGTAGAGCGCGCCAACGAGCTTGGCCTGGTTCATCAGCGGCAGGCAGAGAATTGAACGGGCGCGATGCTGACGGATATAAGGGTCTGCGCAAAATGAAGCCTCGGCCACAGCATCGTCAAGAAAAACGCTCTCCCGGGTGCGCAGGACATGATAGAGAACTGACTCCGGCAGCAGCGCCGCACTCACCGGCGCATAGCTCAACTGCGTCGCATTGCCGCCGATAGTCACGTGCGCCGCTATCCGGTGCTCACTGCCGTCCGACAGGATCAACAGGCCTCGTTCGGCGCCGGCCTGTTCGATAGCGGTGCACATGATGATATCGATGAGCTGTTCCAGGACGATTTCCCCCGACACGGCCTGGGACACCTTGAGTACGGTGGCAAGATCGAGGTGTTCGACCGGTGTTGCCATCGTAGTCGTCGGGCCGAGTCTGTGTTCTTCGGTCCTCAGCAACGGATACCGCCTATCAAGCTGGCGCACCTTGCCATCGGCGCCCCAACGCAGGTAGCCGTACCGGGCATCCTGCAAATACACACGGGCGATCTTGCCAAGACCGCGCGCTGCGTAGAAGCGAGACGCGAGTTCGTTGGCAAGCGCCTCGATATGGACAAAGCTGCTCTCCTGGGCCGTGTGGATGGCTTGCTCATAAAGCAACTCGGCATCCATCACACGCCCTTCGACGCGGGCGATTTCGGCGCCGACCAGCGCGGCCCTGCTGGCGAAATTCTCCGGGCACTGTTGTGCCCAGGTCTGGAGCTGCCGGTGATCCGCCGCCATCGCGCTCAAGTGCTGCGCATGCTCGTCCACCGGGACACCGTCGCACCAGGCCGCCCGGGCCAGTGCGTCATAGAAGTAATATTCAGCTTCCTCGAAGAACAAGTGGGAAGTCCAGAGCAACTGCCGTGCCTTTGCGGCGGCTTGCATGGCCGCCCCTGGGTCATCGGCCATGTAGCGGGCCTGTAATTTGCGGACCCAGTACCAACACTCGGCCAGTGCCAGGTCCGAGTTGCTGGACAGGTGGGTTTCGGTGTCAAGCTCGTTGAATTGCCCGTCGTCAAAGCAACCGAAGCTTGGCGTCAAGCCTCGGAACATCCGGATCACCGCCAGTTGCGTGTCGATGAAATCGATGACCAGTCCGAAGCGCACCTTCCTGGCGTAAGCCAGGCCACGTTCGGCTTCGCCTTGCGCTTCGGGCAGCGGCTCACCCGCAAAAAGTGAGTTGGATGTGAGGCTGTTGCCTGCATAGGCGCCATATGGCAGGTCGCCGATCCGGTCAGCCGCGACAAACGAGCGGCGCAGCAGTTCGCGGCATTGCCCAACGGGTCTCATCCAGCGCACGGCAAAATTCGAGAAGCATAGAAAGGTGCTGGGTTCGAATCGCCTCAGGCCACGTCGTTCAACAAGTTTGCAGCCGAGCTGGCCGAATCGGAATCCAGCCTGGTAATCGCCGAAACGCCGTCCGGCGACTCTGAATGCATTGGCGTAATGCATACATGAGGCGTCGCAGTTACCCCACTCGAGACTGAGACTGATCGCCTTGGAGATCGATAGGCACGTCAGGTTCGCATCCGTCTGCACGGCAGGCGGGAATAGCTTGCACAGAGCGTTGACTGTCATGAGGGACACCGCGTCCTGCATCAGCGGCAAATCGATGAGTTCTTCGATTGACCGATCCCCCATCAACGACCAGATCCGGTCGTATTCCAGGCGCACGTCATCATCGCTCGGGTGGGCTGACCACTCTATGCCCACATGCCGCAGGTAGGCGAGACAGACAGCGACCGCGCTATCGCTGCGATCCAGGAGCAGGTAGACATCCATTTGCAGACAGGCGACGTTGGCGCGATCTATCGTGGTCGTGGCGCGATTCGACAGCGCCGTAAGGCGCTTGTCCGCGACAGGTAGCTGCCCGGTCAGGAACTCACATTCGGCCCGGTTCAACTCCAGCGCGAAGATCAGCCCATGCCGACGCGCCCAGCAGTCGTCGTCCAACAGCTGCGCACCCGTGCTGAGATAGTTGAGCGCCGAAGCATAGGCAGTCGACGCCTTGGCGCGCTGGCCGGCAATCAGGTTGAGCTCTGCCAGTTGCTCCCGCTCGCCCTGGTCGGTGAGCAGTGCGGCGCCGCGATTGAGCTGGCCCACGATTTCAAAGATCGTTTCCTCCCGCCTTTGCGGGGGCGTCTGCGCTGCCAGCAACCGCCCGATGCGCAGATGGGCTTCGGCGCGCGAATCCCTGGGGATCAGCGAATAGGCGGCTTCATGAATACGGTCGTGAACAAATCCATAGGCACCGTCCAGCCGCTCGACCAGTTCCTGGCGAATCGCCTCCCACAGTACCGCGCGGATCCGCATCCTGGGGATACCCAGAACGGTCGAAAGCGCCGTGATTCCGGCAACGTTACCCAGGCAGGCAAGCTGCTGCAACGCCTGCTGCGTCTCAGCCGGCAGGCGGGTCAGTTTGCCGACCATCAGGTCCACGATGTTGTCGGTGTAACCCTTGGCATGGATGCGATCCGGGTCCCAGCACCACTGCCGGGCGTCATGCTCGAAGGTCAGCAACTGCTCATCGGCGAGTGCTTGCAGAAACTGGATCACGAAGAACGGATTGCCGGCGGTTTTTTCGAGCACCAACTGTGCCAGGGGCTCGATGCGCGCAAGCTCGGCATGCAGCGCCTCGGCGATCAATTGCTCGATATGCACCTTGGCGAGCGGCGCCAGCGTGATCTCAACGATCCTGCCCCCCGCGTTTCGAATGGACTGGAGTTTGCTCGTCAGCGGGTGTGTGACATCCACCTCGTTACTGCGATAGGCGCCCACCAGCATCAAATGGCGCACATCCGAGCTGATCAGCAGATCTTCGAGCAGGTCGAGCGTTGCCGCGTCGAGCCACTGCAGATCGTCGAGAAACAGTGCGAGCGGATGTTCCGCCTGGGCAAATACACCGATAAAACGCCGGAACACCAGAAGGAAACGGCGTTGCGCCTGTTGGGGGCCAAGTGCCGGAACCGGTGGCGGCTCGCCGATGATGAGCTTCAGTTCGGGAATGAGGTCAGTCATGAGCCCCGCATTGGCGCCCAGCGCCTCCTGCAGCGCATCACGCCAGTTCGCCAGTTCCGTGTCGTTCTTGCCAAGCAGCGTGCGCACCAGGCTTTGAAATGCCTGCACCAGCGTCGAATAGGGTATGTCGCGCCTGTATTGATCGAACTTGCCGGAAGCGAAGAGTCCTCGCGGCGGTACCAGCACCTTGTGCAACTCATTGACCACCGAGGACTTGCCAATACCGGAATAGCCGGTGACCAACACGAGTTCCGGTGCGCTGTTTTCAATGATCCGATCGAACGCGGCGACCAGCGTGTCGATCTCAGGCTCGCGCCCGTAGAGTTTCTCGGGAATCAGCAGCCGATCGGAGGTGCCGTGCTCGTCTAGCGCGAAGGTATTGATCTGGTGCAAGTGCTGCCAGTCTGCCAGGCACCGCTGCAGATCAAGTTCAACACCAGCGGCCGTCTGGTAGCGCTCCTCAGCGGTTTTGGCCAGCAGCTTCATGACAATATGGGAGAGCGCCTCGGGGACGGATTCGACCCGCGAGCTGGGCGGCAGCGGTTGTTTTGCGATATGACAGTGCACCCATTCCATTGGCTCGGAAGCCGTAAACGGCAGCGAGCCGGTCAACATCTGGTAAAGCGTGACGCCGAAGGAATAGAGGTCGCTGCGTGAATCGATCGAGCGATTCATTCGCCCGGTCTGCTCAGGTGCCATGTAGGCGAGCGTGCCAGCGAGGGTCTCGGGCGCCTGTCGCTCGCGCGGCAGCCGCGAGGCGAGGCCGAATCCGGTGAGCCTGGCCTGTCCGTCGGTGCAGTTCACCAGGATATGGCTGGGCTTGATATCTTTATGGACGAGTCCTCGCTGGTGGAGCCTTCCCAGAGCCATCGCGATGCTGACAGCGAGACGCAAAAAAACAGTCGTTTCCATGGGCGCGCCGAGCAGCTGCACAAGCGGCACGCCGCCGGGATCCTCCAGCACCATCTGCATCTGACCACCCTCGCGTACCATCGCTATCGGTCGCACCGCCCACGCGCTATCCAGCTCGTCTTTCAGGCCAAACTCGTGAGCGAGACGGTCAAGGCAGGAGGGGGAAGGTTGTTCGGTGGCGGGCCGCGCAATCAGGACATTGCAGTCGCTGCAGGCATTCGGGTGTGGCTCCCGACAGAAGATACGCTCACCGTCGCCCCATAATATCTGCATGCTGTTATCTATCGGCGTGGGAGCAATAGGTTGTTTCTTATAGGCCATGTAGTTACTTGTATGCCATGTGGTTTTTAATATGCGGCAGTCCCAGCTTATGCAAGCCAGCGACGAGACGTCACTTGTACCTGGGTACAGCCGAAGTATCCTTTGGTTGCGCGCCCTCATACATTAATCTTGGAAAGTTATACTTAGGTATACTTGTCCATGTTATAAAGCCGCGTATGATGTAATAAGGATAGGTGCAATCACGAGCGACCCAAATGCTGCAAGACACTCAGTTGCGCAATACGACGATTATTGCAGTTGTCGATGATGACGACTCCATTCGGACAGCCCTGGAAAGCTTGTTGCGTTCCAGCGGTTATACAGCTCGAACCTATTGCAACGCTCTGGAGTTTCTCGGCGGGAACGCCCCCGCTGAAACACATTGCCTGATTTCCGATATCCATATGCCGGGAATGAGCGGGATAGAGATGCATGTATGGCTTGTCGCGAAGGGCTTCCACATCCCCACCATACTCATCACCGGTTATCCTGAAGCGGCGCCATTCCTTGGCGCCGATGCTCCGAGCCTGATTACCTTACTATCCAAACCCTGTGACACCGACAGGCTGCTGAGTTGCATAGAAACAGCCCTCCGCTAGCGGCACTGAGAACACTCTGGATGTTTTTTGCTGCCCCAGAAACATACCTTCGTATAAATTCCTGCGACTGGCGTATAACTCAGCTGAACCGATGTAGAAGTGTGCCTGGAAAAATCCGTCAATAACATGAAGCCGCAGCGGACGACTCGCTGTAACGAAGATGGGCTCCCTTCATTTCGGTGCCCGACATCGTCCAGTTCAAATTGAAGAATAACTTCAAGATTATTGACCACACTTCTGAGGAACACATCATGAAACAGCATATTCTGGTTGTTGGCGCCGGGTTCGGTGGTGTTTGGAGTGCATTGAGCGCCGCACGTTTGCTGGACATTCACCATCGCAACGACGTGGAAATCACCTTGCTGGCGCCCCAGGCGGAATTGCGCATGCGTCCCCGGTTCTACGAAACCGACGTGCACAAGATGTTCGCGCCCCTGGACGGGCTCTTCGACTCGGTGGGTGTACATTTCATCAAAGGCACCGCCGAGCGCATCGACGAACAGCAAAGGACTGTTGGCTACCGCGATGGGGCTGGCCGCCAGGGCGTGTTGGGCTACGACCGTCTGGTGCTGGCGGCCGGCAGCCAGCTAGCCCGCCCGACGGTGCCAGGCCTTGACGCCCATGCATTCGACGTTGATCAGATCGAAGCGGCGGTGCGCCTGGAGAACCACCTGAAATCCCTCGAGCACCGACCCCATAGCACTGCCCGCAACACCGTGGTAGTCGCAGGCGGCGGTTTTACCGGTATCGAAACCGCTACCGAGATGCCAGCACGCCTGCGCTCCGTGCTCGGTAACGATCAGGACATCCGCGTGATCATTGTCGACCGGGCGCCGCAGATCGCCGCGTCCATGGGGGACGGGATTCGTCCTTCGATCATCGAGGCCTCCGAACACCTGGGTATCGAATGGATACTCAACACCAGTGTGGCGGCGGTGGATGCCAACGGCGTCACCCTCGCCGATGGTCGCCATATCGAGAGCCAAACGGTGATCTGGACAGTCGGTTTTCGCGCCAACCCGCTAACCGAACAACTGAGCAGCGTCCACGATACCCAGGGGCGTTTGCATGTCGATCAGAACCTCAAGGTGTTCGGCCAGGAACATGTCTACGCTGCCGGCGACGTCGCCTATGCAGCTACCGATGACCTCGGCAACTTTGCAGCAATGTCCTGCCAGCATGCGATCTCTCTGGGCCGTCACGCCGGGAATAACGTCGCCGCGGATTTGCTGGGTGTCGCGCCCACTCCCTACCGTCAGCCCAAGTACGTGACCTGCCTGGATCTGGGGGCCTGGGGCGCGGTGTTTACCGAAGGTTGGGATCGTCAACTGAAGCTGGTCAAGGAACAGGCCAAGGACCTCAAGACGCAGATCAACACGATGTGGATCTACCCGCCAGCAGCTGATCGAGCCACCGCCCTGGCAGCGGCCGACCCGATGATTCCCGTGGCCTGAAAATCCAGCCTGAACGTGGCGTCCGTAACAGCATGACGGACGCCCGCCGAGCACCGCTGCAACCTTTTGAGAGAGCGGGCTTTGTTGTTCGCAAATCCGGAACCCTGCGTACAAGCACTGCGCCTTCTCAGCCAACATGAACGCTCATATGCTTCGGTCACGTCCAGGGATTCAAAAGAAACGGGAAGCGAGTAGACGCCAATACAACCGCAATAGCTAAGAAACCCATCTAATAATAAGGAGACGAAAACGATGCAGACCAGCCCATTCATTGATGATCTGATACGCGACCGTCGTACAAAGCGTGGTTTTCTGGATCGACCCGTATCGATGGAAATGGTGAAGGACATCCTTTCGGCGGCCAAGTATGCACCCAGTTCAAGTAACAGCCAGCCGTGGCGCTGTTATGTCATAACCGGTGAGGCGCGCGAGCGCATTACCACGGCCGCGGTGGAGGCGTACCGCGCAGCGCCCGATGGCCTGGTGCCGGAATATTCCTTTTTTCCTCAGCCGCTGCATGAGCCCTATGCGACCCGTTTCAATTCGTTTCGTGGCCAACTGGGCGAAGCTCAAGGATGCTGCCGAAGCGATATAGCCGGGCGGCGTCGAGACGTCGAGCGCCAGTTCCGTTTTTTCGACGCGCCCGTGGGCATCATTTTCACGATGGATCGCCGTCTGGAATGGGCCAGTTTCATTTGCTATGGCTGCTTTCTCCAGAACCTCATGCTGGCAGCGAAGGGGCGTGGTCTCGACACCTGCCCTCAGCAAATCTGGTCCCTGCAGCACCCGGTACTGCGCACTGAACTCAACCTTCCCGATGATCAAATGGTGGTAGCAGGCATGTCTCTGGGTTGGGCCGACAACAGCCTGGCGGAGAACCAGATGAGCTTGCCCAAGCTACAGATGGAAGAGTTCGTCACCTTCGTCAACGCATAACGACAGCAACCTTCACGCATTCGGCAGCCGCGCTGACAGCCGTGGCGGCCTTTGCTCGGCCAAACAAAAACAGGAGAACTACATGCCAACCATAAAAGGCTTTCACCATCTGACTGCCGGTGTCGCCGGCGCGCAAGAGGATGTGGACTTTTACGTGAAGCTGCTGGGACAGAGCCTCGTCAAGAAGACGGTCCTGCTTGACGGTGACGACCCCATCTATCACTTGTATTACGGCAACGCCAAAGGGGATGCGGGTACCCTCGTGACCTCGTTCCCCTTCAAGCAAAGGGGCGTGAAAGCCCGTCCGGGTTCTGGACAGATCAAGGTCATCAACTATTCCGTTCCCAAGCATTCCCTGGAATTCTGGCGGGCCCGTTTCGCCGCCAAAGGCGTCCCATTCGCCCAGCAAGTGGTGTCGCGTTTCGGCGAAACGCGCCAGCGCTTTCAGCATCCGTGCGGCATCGAGTTCGATCTGGTGGCCACGGATCAGGACACCCGTCCACCGTGCATCGCCAGTGATATTCCAGAAGAGTTCGCCATCCGTGGCGTGCACAGCATCACGCTGTCGCTGCGTGAAGTGGCGGAATCGATCATCTTCATGCAGGAAGCCCTGGGCTTTCGCCATGCAGCCGAAGAGGGGCCCTACCACCGTTTTGAATCAGGCACGGGTGGACTGGGAACCATCGTCGAATTCCAGCATGAACCCGATCGTTTGCAAGGCTCATCGATCTACGGGGAAGGCACGATCCATCACGTCGCGTTCGCCGTGGACAACGTCGAGCAGCAAATGGTGTTGAAAGAAAAGCTGATGGCGATGGGGCATATCGACACCTCCGAATCGGTGCATCGCAATTACTTCCGTTCCATGTACTTCAAGATGCCGGGCGGGGTGATGTTCGAGGCAACCACTACCGACATCGGTTTTACCATCGACGAAGCGCAAGACCGGCTCGGTTCCGAGTTTCAACTCCCATCCTGGCTGAGCGAGCGCAAGGACGAGTTGCTCGCCCGGCTGGAGCCGATTTCCGTCTAGGTCCGCAACACAGCAGTCAACACGCCGCGACGTTGCCGCAACGTCGCGGTTCACACCCCGCCAAACTAAGGTTTCAACATAAGGTTCCAACATGTCAAAGCCAAAAGTCCTGATTGTTTTTTACTCACGCGCAGGTTCCACGGAAACTCTCGCCAACGCGATCGCCCAAGGCGCCATCGCCGAAGGCGCCGAGGTTCGGCTGCGTCGGGCCCGGGAGCTGGTCAGCCACGAAGTCATGCTGCAAGCACCCGGCTGGTACGACAGTGCAGAGGTCATGAACGCAAAGTATGAACGGCCGAGCGAAGCCGACGCCGAATGGGCCGACGCCATCATCTTCGGTACGCCAACGCGGTTTGGTTCTATCGCCTCGGAACTGAAGGCGTATATCGATAGCCTCGGCGGCTTGTGGTTCGCCGGCAAGCTCAATGGGAAAGTGGGTTCAGTGTTTGGCGCGACGTCCTCCAGACATGGCGGCAACGAAGCGACCCTTTTGTCGATCTATGGCCCGATGGCCCATCTCGGCCTCATCATCGTACCGCTCGGCTACGCAGACCCGGCGATGTTCAAGGCCGGTACGCCGTATGGCGCAACCCATGTGTCGAATCGCGATACCTTGACACCGGATGAAGACCACCTGGCAGTCGCGCAATTCCAGGGCAGGCGAGTCGCCTCCGTCGCCAAGTCATTGCGGTGCCCACAACGGGTCACTGAAGCGGCCTGAGTCGAACGGCCAGCCTCATCCCTCTGTCCAGCGAGGCGACTACAGGCGCCTCGCTTTTCAACCCGCATGAAATAGATCGATCCAACCGGGTTGGTCCTTGATCCGTGTTATCCATCGCTCAATGGAGGGGAATTTGTCCATGTCGAATCCACCTTCGGTTGCCAGTGAGACATAGGCAAACACCCCCAGGTCGGCCACGGTATAGGCGTCGCCGACGAGCCAGTTGTGCCCGGATAACCATTGCTCGAGCTTTTCCAGCGCGGGGTAACCCTCGGCGTGGAATTGCTGGATCTGCTGTGCCATGGAATCAGCGACACCCTTCAGATGGTACACGCGGCACAGGGCAAGCGGCTTTTGCAGATCTGCCTGCTCGAACGACAGCCAGCTGAATATTTCAGCTTGCAGCCAGGGATCGTCAGGAAGGTAACGGCTGCCCTGCGCCAGATAGCACAGGATGGCAGCGGATTCGACAAGGGTCCTGCCGTCGTCAAGTTGCAGTACGGGGACTCGAGCGAAACGGCTGATCTTCTTGAATGCAGGACTTGCTGCTTCGCCCTTGGCCAGATCCAGGGTGATGCGTTCGTACGGTATCCCCAGCTGATTGAGCAATATGCGTACTTTCCACGAGTTGCCCGAGAACCGACTGTCATAGAGTCGCAAGATGTTCACTCCAAGGAAACGGGGGGGCGGCCTGAAAAGTAATCATATCGTCCTTTCAACTGCAGAGCCGCGTTTACCCAGTAATAACTTTATAGGCAGAGCTTTTATCAAAAACGTTGTTTAGAACGAAGGAGTATTTTACGTGCCTGTTGATAATACAGCTGTAATGGCGAGTAGTGAGCAGTTGATGAACATGGCGGGCGCTGCGCGCGCTGCCATTGTAGATCCAGCTCGAATCACCCTGGTGGGTGATGATCCGAACCCGCGCTTCGAACTGTTCCATGCAGCGAGCTCGCTGTGCTCGCAAAAGGTGAGGACGGTTCTTTTCGAGAAGGGGCTGGCCTACCGTTCGAACGACATGATCATTCTGTGTGCGATGGGGGTTGACGGGATCATCCCGGCGGAACACTACAGTCCTGCCTATGTCCGTTTACGCTTGATTGCTGGCCGAGAGCTGAACCAGGATTTCGTCACCCGTTACAGCGGGCGCACGTCAGTCGAATCGGAAGGCTTTGATCCCTGTGTCGTGCCGTTGCTCATTGACTATGAGGCTGGTCGGGTGATCGTGGACTCCAAGCGGATCTGTTGCTATCTCGATGCTGTGTCGCGTGAGCCGGTTCAGCTGTTGTGCGATGAGCCGCAAGCGCGTGCCGAAGTGATGCGCCAGGTGGAGATCGTCGACAGGATCCCGAACGGAGCACTGCTCTATGGATTTCATCCGGATGCCGATAGACGGCCGGATATCCTCAAGTCGGTGATGGAAACGGTGTATGAATGCAAAATCATGGCGCTGGAGGCTTTGGCCGCCGCCAACGCCGATGACCCGGCACTGGTCGCCGCCTATCGCGCCAAGATCGTCAAGGAAAGCGGTGGCAAGCAGGTGCGCCATGACGCGGACTTTCAACGGGCCGCTCGCCAGCACACGAGGGATCTGTTGGCGGAGCTGGAGCATACGCTGGCTGCGCAATCGTTGCCCCGTCCGGACGGTAATGGCTTCTCGCTCGGCGATGTGGTCTGGGGCGTCAATCTTGTTCGCCTGGCGTACCTCGGGCTGGCATCCCTGTGGGATGAACTTCCCAACGTGGCGCGGTATGTCGATGCACTTGTTCAGCGGCCTTCGCTGCGCAAGGAAGCCATTCAGGCTTCGATCGATTCGCTGCCGCCCTCCGGCTATCTGGATGCCCTCGTGACCCGCTGAGCCCAGGCGGCTCAGCGGGGTACTCCAGATGAACAGCATGGGAGCGCGTCGACACCGCTGGCGGGTCGTCAGCTCCTGTGCTTGGCCATGTGCGGGCATACCGCCGGTGGATCGCCGATGAAGGTGCGGGCCGACCAAAGTTCCGGGAATGGAATTTCGTCCAGCGTGGGCACCAGCCATGCGATGCCTTCGGTGCCGAAGTAGGCAGGCCGTGCACCGAAGGTGCGGCGTGTTGCCATCAAGTGGCGATACTTCCAGTTACTGAATCCCTCGGCGATATCGGCGAGCGTTTCACCGAGCTGCTGGAGTTCGATGTTGCTGTCGGAGTCGGTGTAGATGTCGCGCCAAACCTGCTCGATTTCCTTGCTGGGAGAGTAGGGCGCACTCAGGTCGCGTTCGAGCACCTCTATTGGCACTTCCATGCCACGGCGGCGCAGATAGGCGAGCACGTCGTCATAGATGCTCGGTTCAGCCAGCGCCTTTTCAAGTTGTGCCCAGCGCTCGGGTTGCGGCTTGAAATGTTGCAGATGCACGGCTTGCTTGATCCCAAGCAGATACACCATGTGCCGATACGTCCACCCCTGCAGTGCGGTGTCCTTGCCAAAAAGGGCAGCGACACGTGAAAGGATGGCCAGCAAGTCGTTGGGAGTCATCCAGGCGATCGAGCCCCAGGTCGCGTCAATCACTTTTTGATGTTCAACCACACGCAGCAGCGTTCGGTAGGCCTGGGGTAGATCATCGGCGCGCAATTGCCTTTGCGCTGTCTGGAACTCCTTGATGATGAGCATCCAGTAAAGTTCGGTCGCTTGCACGTGAGCCATCCAGGCGTGCTCGCCAGGATGATCGCTGATCGTACGTTGCAGGGAGTGCAGCGCGTCGGTCTGGATCCAGGCGCTGTAGGGCGTTTGCCCGGGCGGAGTGATGACTGGCTCGTGCTTTTCAGGGTTAAGGGTATCGTTCACTTTTATGCTCCTTGTTGTTTTCAAGCCCATTAGCAACCTCGGGTCAGTGCCACTTGCCGGCAAGCACAGCAGGCACGCGACTTTAATAAAACTCGGCGCAATGGATATTGTTTGGAGAAAAGGAATATTAGGTTTGTTCGCAGGGCTTTAGAAGTTGGTGGCCTTGTACGCTAAGTTCCGAAACAGCGAACGATCTCTCGCGCTTATGGAAGTTGCAGTGCATTATCATGTGGCGGCGAAAGGCTAAACTTGCGTTGCAGTGTCGATGCTTGATTTCACGAATTTATTGCTCAGAACGCTCTCCATCATGATTCTATTCAGGCGAGAACCCAGATGCTGGATTTGAAGGACGTTTATTACTTCGTTCAAGTGGTCGACCGTGGCAGTTTCACCGCCGCTGGTAACAGCCTGCGCCTGCCTAAATCAACGTTGAGCCACCGGATTCAGGAACTGGAGGCTTATCTCGGCGTCCGGCTGATTAACCGCACATCGCGTCAATTCAGCATGACGGACGTTGGTTCCGAATTTTACCAACACGCCATCGCCATGCTGCATAGCTCGGACGTCGCTGAAGAGGCAGTGCGGCAAAGGCTGGCCGAACCCAGCGGTGTTATCCGCATCACCACCGCCGTCGAAATCGCCCAGTTCGCGCTGCGCGACCTGCTTCCGGTCTTCCTTGCCCGCTATCCCAAAGTGCAAATTGTGGAAATACTGACTGACAGGCTGGTGGATATTGTCGGTGAAGGCTTTGACCTGGCGATACGCGGGCATATCGCGCCGTTACAGGACTCGTCCCTGATACAGCGCGCCATTGCGAAGGTCCCGTGGTGCCTGTTTGCCGGCTCGCAATACCTGGAACAGATGGGCAGGCCCGCACACCCCGAAGATCTGGCGCAGCACGCGACGATTTCGATCGTGCGGGGAGGGCCGGCACAATGGCAGTTGCGCGAAGCGTCCGGCACGGAAATCACTGTACCGATTGCCCCCAGGTTCCAAAGCAACGACATGACTTCAACGAAGGAGGCCGCCTGTGCAAACCTGGGCATTGCTGCTCTGCCAGGTTACATCTGCAAGGCGGAACTGAAGGCCGGAACATTGCAGCGCGTCCTGCCTGGCTGGATGGTCGCGGACGCGCGCATGACCGCATTGATGCCCTATCGGACCGGACTTTTACCTGCGGTAAGGGCGCTGATAGATTTTCTCGCCGTCGAGATCCCCAAGGCGACAACCTTCGACGACGAGTAATCCCTCACTCTGTTGCGGCCGAAGCCAGCAGGCGCTCAAGTTTCAGTGCGACCTGCAGCAAGCCGCGATCGTCCCCGGGGCGCGCGACGATCTGCAGACCTGCGCGCAGGTTGTCGTGGTGCAAGGGCAACGGAATCGAGATTGCAGGGAAGCCAGCGAGATTGAACGGCGCGGTGTAGGTCATCAGCGCTTCGCGGACCGTACCCCGCCAAGCGCCAATGCTCATCGTCGTTGCATCAACGCGTGGTGCGGTACATGGGCAGGTCGCCAGCACCAGATAATCGACGTTTGCCATGGCTCGGCTGAGCTTCGCCGTGAAGTGCCGACGCGCTTGCTGCCAGTGCGCGTAGTCGCCCAAGGCAACGTTCCTGGCGAGGTCAAGTCGGCCAACCGTCTCGGCACCGTAGTGACGAGTGATGAAGTCCCAGTCATTGCGCGCAAAGTGGCTAATGCCACCCTCGGTCAGGACAATGCCGGCGAATGCCTGGAAAACCCCGTCGAACAGGCCGGCCGTGTTGACCTCGTCACAGGGGTAGCTGCGGCCCAGGGTGGCGATGGCCTGCTCGAAAGACATTGCCACCTCGGCACTCAAGGGGACCGGTTCGATGTGGCGAATCACCCCGAAGCGCGGTGACTCGGCCGTTTCGCCGCCCTGCAGCGCAACGCCCAGAGCATCCGCCAGCACCGTGACGTCGTCGACGCTCGCGCCGAGCAGGCCCGGGTGGTCCAGGCTCGGCGCCAGCGAGAAGATGCCCTGTGTGGGAAATGTCCCAAAGGTCGGCTTGAAGCCGACCACCCCGCATAGCGCGGCCGGAATGCGCACCGACCCACCGGTATCGGTACCCAGGCCCGCCGCGACGGCACCGTACGCGATCGCCGCCGCCGCACCGCCACTGGAACCCCCGGGAATGCAGCGCGTATCCAGCGGATTGAGCGTGTCGCCAAACGCGCGGCTGGCCGTCGTGACCCCCCAGGCGAATTCGTGGGTCGTCGTTTTGCCGATGATAATCGCGCCTTGCTCCACCAGCCTGCGCACGATAGCGGCATCTGTCGATGGAACATTGCCGATGTAGGCCGCCGAGCCATAACGCGTTTCGATGCCCTGGGTATCGATCAGGTCCTTGACGCCGATGGCCAGGCCCTCGAGTGGCCGAGCGCAACCCTCGGCATACTTGCGATCGCTTTCTGCTGCGGCCGCCAGTGCCTTGTCCCACGCAATGGTCGCGAACGCATTGACCGCGCGCTGGCTCGACCAGGCGATGCTCAATACGTTGCGTGTCAGGGCAACGGTGCTCATGCGCCTGCCCGCCAATGCATCGCGGGCTTCGCGCAGCCCCGGCGCCCGGTTGTTCAGGAAGGGGCCGCTCACCAGAGACTCTCCAGTAGCATATCGAGCTTGGCAGACGCATTGCTGCCCAGATCATCGACCTCTTTCGGGTAGTTCGTTTTGAGCAAATCGGCGACTTTCGCCAGTTGCGACTTGTCGATATCGAAGCTGCTTATCCGATTTGGCAGACCAAGGGTGGTCACCAGATTGGCGATCCTGTTGGCGAGCTGCTCTGCGGCCGATTCGGTGCCTTGCCGTGTGGACAATGCATCGAATTTCGCACCGTAATACTCGGCGCACGCACGAATGACGGGTGCCAGCGTGATGCATGAAGTGGCGCTGTGAGGCAGCCCGAAGGTGCCGCCGAGAATATGGCCGATCCGGTGACTGAGCCCGTAGGTGACCGACGCCGGCGAGAAATAACACTGCCACGCGGCGAGCTGAAGTTGCAGCAGGTCGTCGATTGTGACCAGTCCGTTGGCAATGGCGCTGCGCGTATCGATCTCTTTCGGCCACTTCTCCAGGACGGCAAAGAAACGCTCCAATCCGCTTGCCGCCATGATCGTGTGGGGATGGTCAGTACCGACTATGCGCATCCCTTCCACCGCGTGGTCCATACCCTTGATGGCCGAGGACAATAACAACGGGCGGGGCGTATCAAGCAAAAGGATGGGGTCGATCACGACCACCCTGGGCACCGTTTCCCGGATCGCATAGCTGCGTTTGAATTTCTCCGGACCGCCAGTCTCGGTGATGCCGAAATAATGCGAAAACTCGGAACCGGACAATGTCGTCGGCAGGGCCGCGATCGGAAGGTAACGGCCCGTCTGCTGGAAGTGCAGATACGACACCGCCTTGGCGGCATCAAACACTGAGCCACCACCGAGCGCGATGATCGAATTGGCTTCGAGACGAATGCAGGCAGCCAAACCCTCCTGGACCGAGACATCGGGCACATGTGCAGGCAAATCGGTAAAGATGCCCACACCCTGTTTGATATGCGGTTGCACGTGAGTCCTGTTCAAGTGCTCCAGGGCTGTTGCCGTGAACGTGATAGGGCGGTCAATGCCGTAGTCGCCAAGGCGGGCGACGGTATCGGCGAGGATGTTTGCGCCCCAAATGACTGAATCCTGCGGCAGGCAATTCAATTTATTCATTCTTATCGACCTATACGAGTGGCGAATGCAGATTGGCGACAGCGCTGCCTGCAGTTCGAGAGCCTCGGACGAGCTCGTACTGAAAGCATGTGGGTAGCGGTGATGCAGTCACAAGCCGGCTAATGTCGGAAGTAGCGTACAAGTATTTGGACGATTGGATGGAAGGCACTACGCAAGCGTTCGCCGGCATAACTTTCTGTCGGGCATTTGATTGGGTTCCAATTAACCATGAAGTGCATTTATTTGCCGTTGATTCGCACGCGAATTAATGCATGGGCAACATATTGCTAATTGATAAGCCAAACCTGTACGCACAGTTCAATATTTACGAACGATAAGGTCTGATGGCGCTCAATGGCCTGGTATGGCCGGCCACTGCTGCCTCGGTAGCTTATCCGGTTGACGCGCCGAAAAGCCCCGTAAAACAAGGCGTGACGCCGAAACAAGTGCTTTGTCTGCGGGTGCGAAAAATCTTCAGTCGACAGCACTGTACGGATGTAGTGGCGTTGCCCGGCATCGCATCCAAATCGGTGCAGGCCTTTTTTTTGAGCGTGACATTTTGAAAAATCAGTTCTATAAAACTGCCGAAGGTTCCGCCGTACCTCGCTATCGGTATTTGCTCAAGAGTCTGACTCTGGTCCGCTGAGACATTGTCTCGGGGTGTGCCCGCATATTTGCTGAATAATAATAAAAAAGGTCTTGGTCATGAATCAACGTTTGTCATTGAAGTTGGCTGGTTTCACTGTTATTGCATTGAGTGTCGGCCTGGCACATGCCAGTGAAAGGGGTGGGACCTCTTATCCCATGGGCGCCGAAACTTACATGGGCGGCGTGCTGCCGCCTCCCGGTGTTTATGGCCAGCTTTTCGTCAGTCATTATGAAGCGGATACGTTTCGCGGGAATGATGGCCAGAAGTTGCCAATGGACTTTGACCTGCGGGTGGACTGCGTCGCCCCTCGACTGATTTGGGTAACGGAGCAGAAAGTTCTCGGCGGTGACCTGGCCTTGCATATCATCGTGCCGATGGTGGATTTGAAGGTCAGCGTCAATGGTCAGGAACAGAGCAACAGCGGTTTAGGCGACATTCTTTTTGCTCCTGCTCTGGGCTATCACTACAGCGAGAAGCTGCATGCCATCTTCGCCGTCGATACGATCGCGCCCACGGGCAAATACAATCGCAATGACCTTGCCAACCCCGGCCGCAATTACTGGGTGTTCCAGCCACTCGTTGCGCTGTCTTATGTCGACCCTGAAGGCTTGAATGTCGATCTGAAGACCATGTACGACTTCAACCGCAAGAACGAAGCCACCGATTACCTCTCCGGCCAGGCGCTGCACATGGACTACGCAGTGGGGTGGGGGCTGGGTAACGGCTGGGTAGTAGGCGTAGGCGGTTATGCGCTATGGCAGACCACCGACGACCGGCAGAACGGCCAGACGGTAGAGGACAACAAGGCCCGTAGTCTGGCCATTGGCCCTGCGATCAAATACGCCAGTAACAAAGGGTGGTTCCTGACGGCGAAATGGCAGGATGAAACCCAGGTGCGTAACCGTCCTGACGGTAACGCCTACTGGCTCAAGTTGACCATACCGTTCTGAAAACTGGATGAGCATATAGCCATCAGGTTTTCGACGCGATTAATTCATTTGTAATTCTAACTTTGGTGCCAACGGGTAGTATCGAAAATAACTCTGCTACATCCTGATTGTACATGCGAAAACAACCATGACTGGTCCGTGTGCCGATCCCGAACTTTTTATTTGAACCATGAATAAGATACGCCGGCAGTCCCAAACGTATTTTATAGGGGCCGAGTGGATTGTCCGGCCCAGGTGGCACACGGTCCGGCAACGGTTCACCTTGCGCTGCATGTTCGGCACGAATCGATGGTGGAGGAAACCATGAAGGGTTGGCGACTTTTTCCGTGATGCGGGTCATTGCCACAGGAGAGTCCCACCCTTCACGGCCAATACCCAGCGGATAGGTATAAACGAGCCGGGTTCCGACAGGAAAGTAGTAAAGCCGGAGTTCAGTCAGGTTGATCACTACGCCTTCCCTCGGACCAGCAGGCAAGGTGAACTGAGTGGGAATCTGAATCTGCGTACCGACCTTTGGCAACCAGGCATCCACGCCGGGATTGGCGTCGAGCATTTCTTGGTATCCGAGATCGTAGCGCTCAGCCAGATCGGCAAAGGTATCTTCATAACGCGCGATAACGGTTTGTCTGACACCCACAACTGAACTTCCATCGGGAGGTAGTTCGTAGCGAGCAGCCATGCTCGGCTGAAACACAAAACTGGCTAGCACTGCCGACGCCAGCTGCAATTTATTCTTTTTCATAAAACCAACTTTGTTGAAAGAACGGGCAGTCTCGCGACCAAGTGCACGATGTTCGGAGTTTGCTATGTAGAGCGCAAACGCATAATGTTTATAGGACCTAGTTGAAAACCGAATTCATGATGCAAGCTAGAGATGTAGAAATCGATTTGCTGCAGGCCTTCATAGCCGTCGCGGATACGGGTAGCTTTTCCGCGGCTGCCGCGGTGATTTCTCGGTCGCAATCAGCGGTAAGCCAAAAGATCATCCGTCTGGAAAAGGTCCTTGGCACACGGGTGTTTGAACGTACCAGTCGGGCGTTGACCCTGACGCCGGACGGTGAGCGACTGTTGATTGGCGCGCGCAAAATGATGGTGCATTTTGACGATTTCCTGCGCGAATTCAGGGAGCCGGCGACGGTGAATGTGCTGCGCCTTGGTATCTCTGAAAACCTCGTGCCCACCCAGTTGGTCAATCTGTTATCACGCTTCACCAGACTTTACCCTGACATTCGGTTGGAACTCACCACCGGGTTTGGCAACGACCTGTTGGCGGACTACGAAGCTGGGCAGCTGGATGTGGTGATCACCAAACGGAAGTTCAGCTCCACGGTCCAGCGAGGCAGAACAATCTGGCGCGAACCGCTGGTCTGGATTGCCGCCAGGGATTACCAGATCCAGGCATCGCTTCCGGTGCCCCTGGTGATGATGCAACCGCCGTGTGGCTACCGTTCGATTATGATCGAGGCGATGGCTTCGGTAGGCCGGGAGTGGACTTCGGCCTGTCTGGCAAGCAATCTGATCGGTTTACAGGCCGCGGTGGCGGGTGGACTGGGCATTACAGCACTGGGCACTTCATTCCTGCAGGAAGGCATGCGCATTGTCGAGCCCTCGGAAAAGCTGCCAACCCTACCCACCACTGAAGTGGTGGTGATTGGTGATGAAATTCGCACCCGGCATCTGGTTCAACCTCTGGTGTCGATACTGACTGAAGGCCTGATGTCCAGTACCAGCCTGATCTGGCCGAAGGCCGCCGAAGAGCAAATCGGCTCGTGCTCATTCGGGCAATCCGGCCAGCCGCAGTCCATCGGCGAATCGGGCGAGATCCTCCGGCCGTTGGATCGGCAGCCAGTCCTTGAGGTTGGAGACGCGCAATGAGGGATCCAGTTCTTGCAGGTGTTGCATCGCCAGTTTCGCTTTGTCCATGCGTCCGCTGAGCGCATGGCTGGCCGCCAGCAGGGCCGCTGGGGCCAGCAGGCTGGGCAGGTTGCCCAGCGCCTTTTCCGCCCATTGCGCAGCGGCATCGAAGCGCCCGGCGAAGAAATGCGCGAGCGCCATCCCGACCTGCATCCTGAACATCTCCGGATCCAGCGGACTCAAGCGAACGGCATGGTTCAAGTTTTCGATGGCAGCGTCTGTTTCACCGCGCAGGGCGCGCAGGATGCCACCCAGGTACCAGGCGGGAGCGAGGTTGGGATTGAGCAGGCGCGCCCGGTCGAGCAGCGCAATGGCGCCATCGACATCGCCAGCCAGATGGCCAAGCGCATGGCCGCCGCGCGTCAGTGCGACCGCATCATCGCGGCCGAGCGTCACCGCCAGACGCGCCAGCCGTATGCCCTCGGCGATTTCTGCGGTGCGATCGGTCATCCAGCCATTGAGCTTGCGCCAGAAGTGGCACCAGGCGGCCATGCCATAGGCCGAGGCAAATTCGGGATCGAGTTCGATGGCCGTGTAGAACATCGGCAGCGCCTGCTCGATGGCTTCCCGGCTGCCGCTGTGCAGTTTCGCCATGGCGCGCAGGTAATAATCGTAGGCGTCCAGGCTTTCCGTCGGCTTGCGTTTGGCGCGTTCGATTTCCGCCCGTTCCAGCTGTGGTGCGATGGCGCCGACGACGCTTTCGGCGATTTGATCCTGCAACTCGAAGATGTCGTCGAGCTGGCCTTCGAAGCGCTCTGCCCAGATATGCGTCCCGCTCGTCGCGTCGATCAGTTGCCCGGTGATGCGCACTTTGTTCGCGCATTTGCGTACGCTGCCTTCGAGCACGTAGCGCACGCCCAGCTCCTGGCCGACGCCCTGGGCGTCCACTGTCCGGCCCTTGTAGGTGAAACTCGAGTTGCGCGCGATGACGAACAGCCAGCGGATGCGCGACAGGGCGGCGATGATGTCCTCCACCACACCGTCGGCGAAGTATTCCTGCTCGGGATCGCCGCTCAGGTTATGGAAGGGCAGGACGGTAATCGAGGGTTTGTCCGGCAGGACGAGCGTGGAGGAGGGCATTAGCTTCGGGGCAACGGGCGATGGTTCGTCGATGTCAGGCGGTCGCGCTTCCCCGCCATTGTCGACCTTGACCTGCCCGACGAAACGGTAACCCTTGCGGGCGACCGTGCGCACCAGGCGCTGTTCCTCGCCGGTATCGCCGATGGCCTTGCGCACCGCATTGATGTGGCTGGTGATAGTCGACTCCGACACGATCCGGCCGCTCCACACCGCCTCGAGCAAGTCGTCCTTGCTGATGACGCGATCGGGATTGCTGACGAGCAGCAGCAACAGATCGAAGACCTGCGGCCCGACGGCCACGTTCTGCCCGCGCAAGGTCAGCTCCCGGCGTTCCTGATCGAGTACGTAGCCTTCAAACGCGAATGGCACGGTGAGCATCTCCTGGCGAAGCGCCCTCAACTCCGTGTCCCAGGCGACTGTCGATGAGTACCTGATGCCAATCATACGGCAGCACGACACCCGCTGCACCGTGCGCGGCCAGGTAGGCTGGACGAACAACAGCATCTTTGGACGTAAATGCAAGCTTTTGCCAAGGCAAAACCAGGCCCGGCGCAAGGATTTGTTTCGCAGGCGCAGGCAATCTCTCCCTACACCGACGCAATCGTTGCAGTCGACAAGCGGAGAAAAGCCATGAAGATCGTCGTCATCGGAGGCTCCGGCCTCATTGGATCGAAACTTGTAAAAACCCTTCGCCAGCGCGGCCATGACGTGCTCGCCGCCAGCCCCAGCACGGGCGTGAACAGCATCACCCGCGAAGGCCTGGCCGCAGCGATGGATGGGACAGATGTGGTTGTCGACGTGGCGAACGCGCCGTCGTGGGAGGACCAGGCCGTCCTCGATTTCTTTGAAACCTCGAGCCGCAACCTGCTGGCCGCCGAAGCGGCTGCCGGGGTTCGCCATCACGTCGCCCTGTCGATTGTCGGCAGCGAGCGGCTGCCCGAAGCGGGTTATTTCCGGGCCAAGGTCGCGCAGGAAAGCCTTATCAAGGCGTCCGGCATTCCTTTCACCCTGCTGCGTGCCACGCAATTCTTCGAGTTTGTCGGCGGGATTGTCCAGTCGTTCGCAGTTGGCGAGGAGTTTCGCGTTTCGCCAGCGCTGATCCAGCCGATAGCGTCCGACGATGTGGTGGCGGCGCTGGCCGATGTCGTACTGGCAGCGCCGGTCAATGGCACGGTTGAAGTTGGCGGCCCGCAAGCCTTGCCGCTCGACGAGCTGGCCAGGCGCTTTCTGCGGGCAACCCAGGACAACCGCAAGGTCGTGCCGGACGTGAACGCGCGCTATTTCGGTGCCGTGCTTGACGATCAATCGCTGACCGCCGGCAAGAACGCGCGCCTGGGCGCGATCCAGTTCGAAGACTGGCTCGCTCAGTCGACGACCCGGTAACGATTCGCGTCATCAACTCCCCACCCACGAAGGGGCAATGTCATGGTTACTCGATTGGTACTGGCCGCTGCCTTCGCAGCGCTCTCGATCGGCGCAGCGTCGGCCGCTGAGCCGCCCGCCGGCAAGGTGACGGTGGTGTTCGACCGTCCCATTCCCAATATCCCAGGCAAGAGCATGAAGGGCGTGCTCGTCGAGTATGGGCCGGGCGCGGCGTCGCCGTCCCACACCCATCCGAAATCGGCCTTCATCTATGCAACGGTCCTGGAGGGCGCGTTTCGCATAAAAGTCAAAGGCGAGCCGGAAAAGGTCTACAACGTCGGCGAAAACTTCGTAGAGGAGCCGGGCTCCGTGCACGAAGTCAGCGCCAACGCCAGCGACACCCAACCCGCACGCCTGTTGGCCGTGTTCGTCCTCGACACCGACGAAAAGGTACTCGTTACACCGATCAAAAAGTGAGCCGATCAGACGCCCATGAATGCTCGACAGCCCGGCGGCAGGTCACTGCCGCCCCGTGGCTGCTGTAGTCCCAGGCATTGAACAGGAAATGACAACATGAACTCGCTCCAGGACAAGGCCGCCAATGTCGCCGACGCAGGCTCCGGGAGCCCTGTCGTCGTGGCGCGGCGAAGCAAGCGCAAGATTATCGGCATTTTGCTGTGCGTGGGAGCCGTGGTGTTCGTGGCGGCGTGGGGGACCATGGCGATTTTCAGTGGCGTGACCTCTACCGATAACGCCTATGTGCGTGGAGATGTCACCTCGCTCGCCGCCAAGGTCGCCGGTTATGTCACCGCGGTAGAGGTCGAAGACAACCAGGCCGTCCGTGCTGGCGACGTGTTGTTCCGCATCGATGACCGCGACTATCGCGCCAGACTTGCGCGAGCTGTGGCCAATGTCAGCGCTGCCCAGGCGCGCCTGACCCATGTCGATGCGCAGATCCAGCTGCAGCGTGCGCTGATCCGGCAGGCCGAAGCCCAAAGACGCTCGGCCAGCGCCGATATGAGCCTGGCAACCAAGACCCACGATCGCAGCCGCAAATTGATCGTCACCAACGCGGTCAGTCAGGCCCTGGTGGATGAAACAGGCACCGCGCAATCCAGAGCCGCGGCCTCGGTTTCGGCCGCTTTGGCAACGGTCGAGGCGCAACAACAGACAATTGCCGTGTTTGAGGCTGAAAAAGAGGCTGCTGTGGCCGCCGTTTTGCAAGCACAGGCCGCGCGGGATCTCGCCCAGATCGAGCTCGACCACACCGTGGTGCACGCGCCTGTGGATGGTGTGGTCGGTAATCGCCAGATTCGTCTCGGCCGCTTCGTGACGCCGGGCGTTTCCCTGCTCGATATCGTGCCGGTCAACGACGTGTGGATCGTGGCCAATTTCAAGGAAACCCAGCTCGAACACATCCACCCCGGTCAACACGTGCGCATCACGGTCGATGGCTACCCCAACACGGCATTGGCTGGCGTGGTCGACAGCTTTGCGCCGGGCAGTGGCTCGGCGTTCAGCTTGCTCCCCGCAGACAACGCAACAGGGAACTTTGTGCGTGTCGTGCAACGCGTTCCGGTCAAGATCCGCCTGGCTGACAACCCATTACCGGGGCGCATCGTGCCAGGCCTGTCCGCCCGGGTGGAAGTGACGCAAGGGGAAGGCTCATGAACACGCTTGCCAGCGCCACGCCGGGCAGCACCAAAACCAGGACCGGCGTACTGCTCATGGTGGGCATCGTGCTGGCTACGCTGACGGAAGCGATCGCCGGCACCGTGCTGGCGCTTGGGCGCGGCGATATTATCGGTGACACCTATGCAACGCCTGACGAGTTCGCCTGGCTGGATGTCGGCTACCTCGCGCTCAAGCTGATCGGGTTCATGACCGCCCCTTGGCTGTTGCAGCGTTTCAGTCCGCGTAATGTGATCATCGGCGCAACCCTGACCATGGGCCTGGCGTGCTGCATGGCCGCCATCACCGCACGGTTGGACCTGCTGATTGCACTGCGTATCATTCAAGGTATCGCCGGCGGCGCCCTGCTGGTGGCGGGCCAGGCGATCATTTTTCGTGCCTATCCGCGCGCGCTGCAGCCAATCCTGCAAGCTCTGTTCGCCATGGGCTCCGTGGTCGCGCCCGGGACCCTCGCACCGGCCCTGCAAGGATGGTTGATCGACAGCCAGTCCTGGACCTGGATTTTCTTCAGCGTGGTGCCGCTGGCCCTGGCGGCAACCGGCCTTTTGCTCATCGCACAACACCCGGTGCCCGCCAAGGTGCGGCAACGGCCCTTTGACTGGCTCGGGTTCTCACTGATCTCTGCGACCCTGTTCTGTTTTGCCTACGTGCTCAGCCAAGGCAGCCGCTGGGACTGGTTCGAGGAGCCGCGCATCCATTGGCTGACGGCAATCGGCATCGCTTCGCTGCTGGTCTTTCTCGGCCAGCAAGTGTTGGCCAAAGGCCAGGGGCTGTTCGATTTCACGGTGTTCAAATCGAGCGATTTCACCTTTGCCTTTTGCGTCAGTTTCGTTGCCGGTGCCGCGTTGTTCGGCAGCGCATACCTGATTCCGGCGTTCGCCCTGTCGGCGCTCGCGTTTACGCCGACCGATGCCGGCCTGCTCCTGTTGCCCAGTGGCGGTTTTTTTATCGGCTCACTGCTTATTGCGGCCTTTCTCTTCAAGGCTTGCCACGTTCCACCTGTGGCTACTGTGCCCTTTGGCATCCTGCTGATCATGGGGGCGATGTGGATGCTGTCCGGTTCCACCAGCGAAAGCGGCGCCGACGACATGATGACGGCCATCCTGCTGCGCGGCCTGGGTCTGGGCTTCCTGTTTCTGTCGATCACGCTGATCGCCTTCACCCACCTCAACAGCCGCAACCTCGCCTACGGAATCGGCCTGTTCAATACGGGGCGGCAATTGGGTGGCTTGATGGGCGTTGCGGGACTACAGACTCTGATCGAGCATCACATCGTCATCAACGGCGCGGTCCTCGGTGCCAACATCACCCCTGGGGGGAATGCGCTCATCGAACGGCTGACCACCACTGCGGCGATGCTGGCGGGGAAGGGCATGGATCAAGTCGCCGCAGGCCGGGCAGCTACCAGCCTGCTGGGCAAGGTCGTCTCAGGTCAGGCCTCGGTGATTGCTTTCGATACCGCGTTCTTCGCAGTGGCCCTGCTATTTGTCGTTGCGGCCCCTGTATTGGTCGGCATCAAGATCGGACTCGCGCGATACGCGAAAGCGCGCGACGAGCACTCGTAGCTCCCGTGCTACTCGCCGACGCGCATATTCCCGGCCCGTGATTCCAGTCATTTGACGGGAATCACGGCTGGCTTGTTTGCATCCTTCAGCAGGAAGACCACAAACTTCGCGGGCTTGTCCTGGCTGGCGTTGCGTCCAACCGTGTGCACGTCTTCTGGTCCTTCATAAAAGCTTTGCCCAGGCGTCAGCGTGACTTCCTTGCCACCCGCCACGCCCATGACGATGGAGCCTTCGAGGACATAGATAAAGCCATGGGCGTCATGACGATGTACAGGATCGGCACCGCCAGGCGGAAACTCCACTGTGAGCATCAGCACTTCCTTTCCGGGGTAGTCGGGAAGCGGTTTGACCATCACTTTTTCGACGGTTGGGGGCGGCGCGGTGGCGGCCTTGTCCTGGGCCATGACGATCCCGCTGCACACCAGGGGCAGCAGGACGAAGAGATGATGAATTTGCATGCAACTCTCCTCATTTGAAATGCCTGGAAGACGGCTGAAGCCGTCGACAGGATTGTAGAAGACCGGCTGGTGGCGATCTGTAGCGCAGTCGTCATCTGTCGGCCTTGCGGCTAGCGCGCAGCGGCAGTGTTCTTGAGCCAGGCCTCGAAGTGGGTGGGGCCGATTATCGGATTGGCGCCGGGCGTCAGCGACTGGTCATCGATCGGTACGCCGAAGTAGGTGGCCGCGGGGTCCGCGATCGCCTCGCGCGGATCGTTCTTTTGTTGCAGGTAGGCTTTGACGAACCAGGTCATGGGCTGTTTATCAGGCCCGGCCACCTCGACCATCCGGTTGCTGGGTGGTTGCACGGCGATCTTCGCCAGTGTCGCCGCGATGTCGGCCGAAGCGATCGGCTGAAAGGCGGCGGCGGGCAGACGAATGCTGTTGCCCTGGGCGCAGGTTTCGGCAATGGCGCCGATGAACTCGAAAAACTGCGTGGCCCGTAGGAGGGAGTAGGGCACGCCGGAGTCTTCGATGAGTTTCTCCTGGGCCAATTTGGCCCGGAAGTAGCCCATGGCGAGCAAGCGCTCGGTGCCGACCACGGACAGGGCGACATGGTGTTTCACCCCGGCAGCCTTCTCTGCGGCAAACAGATTGCGCCCGGATTCCTCGAAGAATGCCATGGCCGGGGCGTCATCGAATGTGGGCGAATTTGCGACATCGACCACGACCTCGGCGCCCACCAGCGCCGCCTGAAGGCCTTCGCCAGTGACGGCATTGACGCCAGTACTCGGTGCGCCTGCCAGGACGTCATGCCCTTGCTGGCGAAGGTTGTTGCAGACCTGAGACCCGATCAGGCCAGTTCCGCCGATTACGACAATTTTCATGGGAGTGCCTCCAATGTGAAGGTGCACCGCAGGGTGCTTCTATCGGAGTGTGGCGAGCGCTCTGCACTTCATGCCAGCAACTCGCGGTTGATTGGCTGGCGGCAATCACAAAGGTAGTCATGGGGCAGATTGGGTATTGCCGCAACGCCATTGATTCGCATGGATGAACTAGTTAGGACCCGCGAGTTGACTCCGTCAAGGACATTGTGCGCGGGATGAAAGCCGTGGGGCTCTCACCTATACCGTTTCGCCATAGTTCACGAATCCGGAACCCTGCGTACAAGCCCAGCGCCTTCTCAGCCCAGCATAACGACAGCAACAATCACGCAGCCGCCAGCCGCCAGCCGCGCTGACAGCCGTGGCGGCCTTTGCTCGGCCAAACAAAAACAGGAGAACTACATGCCAACCATAAAAGGCTTTCACCATCTGACTGCCGGTGTCGCCGGCGCGCAAGAGGATGTGGACTTTTACGTGAAGCTGCTGGGACAGAGCCTGGTCAAGAAGACGGTCCTGCTTGACGGTGACGACCCCATCTACCACTTGTATTACGGCAACGCCAAAGGGGATGCGGGTACCCTCGTGACCTCGTTCCCCTTCAAGCAAAGGGGCGTGAAAGCCCGTCCGGGTTCTGGCCAGATCAAGGTCATCAACTATTCCGTTCCCAAGCACGCCCTGGAATTCTGGCGGGCCCGTTTCGCCGCCAAAGGCGTCCCATTCGCCCAGCAAGTGGTGTCGCGTTTCGGCGAAACGCGCCAGCGCTTTCAGCATCCGTGCGGCATCGAGTTCGATCTGGTGGCCACGGATCAGGACACCCGTCCACCGTGCATCGCCAGTGATATTCCAGAAGAGTTCGCCATCCGTGGCGTGCACAGCATCACGCTGTCGCTGCGTGAAGTGGCGGAATCGATCATCTTCATGCAGGAAGCCCTGGGCTTTCGCCATGCAGCCGAAGAGGGTCCTTACCACCGTTGTGAATCAGGTACTGGCGGACTGGGAACCATCGTCGAATTCCAGCATGAACCCGATCGTCTGCAAGGCTCATCGATCTACGGGGAAGGCACGATCCATCACGTCGCGTTCGCCGTGGACAACGTCGAGCAGCAAATGGTGTTGAAAGAAAAGCTGATGGCGATGGGGCATATCGACACCTCCGAATCGGTGCATCGCAATTACTTCCGTTCCATGTACTTCAAGATGCCGGGCGGGGTGATGTTCGAGGCAACCACCACCGACATCGGCTTTACCATCGATGAGCCGCAAGACCAGTTGGGTTCCGAGTTCCAACTGCCATCCTGGCTGAGCGAGCGCAAGGAGGAGTTGCTCTCCCGGCTGGAGCCGATTTCCGTCTAGGTCTGCAACACAGCAGTCAACACGCCGCGACGCTGCCGCAACGTCGCGGTTCACACTGTTCATGGGGGATTCCCCGAGGGAAGGTTGTCCTGAATCAGTGAGGTAAAGCAGACGGTACGCCACACACATTCTTCAATGAAACGGATACTGGCGCCGTCCTTGCCGCCAATGGCGCGGTCGCGGTAAAAACCGAGCCTTGCACCCAGTGCGCACAATTGACTCGCTCCTTGGTGAATGCACTGGATGCACGCGCCAAAAGGCTGCGATTTTCGAGTTTCGTTGTCGCAGTAGAGCGCGCTCATCAGCATCGCGGGCTCGGTGAAACCACCGAGGTCGCGAATCCGCAGGGTGATGAACTCGACATAGTCGAGGTTGGCGCTGGCGATACGATGGAACAGTTGCTGGACCGCGATGAAGCTGACATTGCGCAACCTCTGTTGGCCCAGCTTGACTTGGGCCAGCATATCGAGTGCGGTGGAGAGGTGATCCTGCAGCAGATCGACCATCTCGATCCGGTCGGCCCTGACCAGTGATGTGTGTGCACCATAGTGGCTGACACGAAACGTATGACTGGCGGCGAGCGGTTCTTGTCGGGGATTCATGGCAACCGTCCTCATGGGCGCGCGGTAGCGCAACGATGTGTTCCTTTCGATGAGGACCACATTAAGCGCGCGCCGGCCATGTGACACTCCTACCTCCGGACGTCCGGTTAGTCAGTGGGTTTACCTGCGGCATACCGAAGTATGGAGGAGCACAGCCAAGGCATTAATGCGCTGTCCCGAAGTAGGAGTGACGTCCCGCGACCGCGTACATAACCTGTTCACACACCGCGCACCGCCGCTCCGGCCTATTGGAATGGGCGAGGCGTCGTTCAAATCCACTGACTCAAGCGGCCTTGCGCCCGGGTGGCGAAAATGATGAACAGAAGTGACCTGCGTCGTGCTGACATCAAGCTGCTGGTTGTATTCGAAGCCATGATGCATGAACGAAATGTTGGTCGTGTCGGCGAAAAGCTGTTTCTGACCCAACCCACCATCAGCGGCGCCCTGGCACGTTTGCGGTTGATGTTCAATGACCCGTTGTTCATACGCTCGGGGCGCGTGATGGAGCCCACTGCACGTGCCGAAGAAATATATTCCAACCTGACGCCGGCGCTCGATAGCATTGCTGTCGCGTTGAGTCGCTGCCAGGCGTTCGATCCCTGCGCCAGTGAAGCGACCTTCCATATAGGGCTCTCGGACGATGTCGAATACGCGCTGCTGCCGGGTTTGCTCCGGCATCTGCGCACCGAAGCACCGAACATAACGCTGGTGGTGCATCGGACCGATCATTGGCAGATGTCCCGCATGCTGGCGTCCGGAGAGGTTTCCCTGGGTATCAGCCACACCCTGGACCTGCCGGCCAATGCCCGGCGCAAAAGTCTGCGGGCAACTCACCCCATGCTGCTGCGGGCCGACTCACAGGCTGGTGAGTTGGGGCTGGACGAATTCTGCCGTCGTCCTCACGCGGTCGTGTCTTCGATGGGCAATGTTATCGATGACTCCGACCGCGCCCTGAGCCTGATCGGCCGGCAACGCAAAGTTGTGCTGGCGGTACCCCAGTTCAGCGCTTTGCCGGTATTGCTCGCCGACAGCGACATGATCGCCATCGTGCCGGATTACGTCGCCCGGGCCATGGCGGTGGTGGATGGGTTGAGAGCCGAGTTCGCACCTCTGGACCTGTGTACCCAGGAGCTGTCCATGGTCTGGCGCGGGGCGACTCACAGCGATCCGGGCGAATGCTGGTTGCGCTCGCGATTCAGCGTACATCTTTCCGAGCAGGCAGAGCGGCAGATGGCACCGGGCTCTGTTGAGCCATTGGCTTGCGCCGTGGCTTGAACCGCCCAGATCTTCCAAGTGCCTTCGCGGTTTTTCTCCCATGAACGCTAATCTATTTATTAATGGAAATAGCGTACAGCTCGCCGGAGAAAACATTCATGTTCACATTCCTGCAGGCTCATCCCCTGATCTGCGCTTTCACCCTCATACTGATTGAACTGTCACTCTGGCAGTTCATTGGTGCCTCGCGGCGTAACCTGCGAGTGTGCGTGCGCACCGGTTTTTTTGTGATGTTTTGCCTGGTAATGACGGCTGCCGGCATCAGCCCCTTGCAACCACCACTTTGGCCAGAGGACCCCATACTGAACCTGGTGGCCACGGTATTGGGCATTTCCTGGTGGCTGTTTGCGGCCAGAGTACTGACCGTGATCCTGGGCAATGGCTTGATTTCTCGCGGCGGCCAAAGCGCTCGATTGTTCTACGATCTGATGGGCGGGTTGATTTTTCTGATCGGCATTGTCGGCGCCGCGGCCTATGTCTTGCAGCTCCCGGTCAAGGGCTTGCTGGCGACATCCGGGGCGATGGCGATCATTATTGGTCTGGCGCTGCAAAGCACATTGAGCGATGTGTTTTCAGGCATCGTGATCAACACCACCAAGCCTTACCAACTGGATGATCAGATTTCCATTGATGGTACCCAGGGGAAGGTGGTCGAGATTGACTGGCGCTCGACACATTTGATAACCGATATGGGCGGCATGGCGGTGGTGCCCAACTCTTTGGCAGCGAAAGCGCGAATTATCAATTTCAGTCGTCCCGGGAACGTACATGGGGTCAGTGTGATCATTGCAGTACCCAGCAGCGTGCGTCCACGCCGCGTCATTGATGCACTGGAAAAAACCTTGCGCGGGACCCAGGAATTGTTACCAGATCTCTCCGCTAAAGTTTCGGTAAAAAGCTCGCAACTTGCATGCACCGAGTACGAACTCAAGGGTTATATAGATTCGGAAAAGCGAAAGACCGAAGTGTGCAACCTGATGTTCGACCTCGCCCATCGTCATCTCCAGGCCGCAGGTGTCTCCTGGGGCAGCGGTCAGGACAATCAGCCCTGGAGCCGTCAACGCCAGTTGCTGGAGGACGTGCGCATTTTTCGCTCACTGAGCAGCGAAGAGCGAGATCAACTCGCCTGCGAAATGATCCCGGTGGACTATCAGGCAGATGAGGTCATTCTTGCCTTCGGTGAGGTTGCCGATTGCCTGATGATTATCAGTACCGGGGTGGTTTCCGTCTCGATTCACGACGGTGAAAAACTGATTGAAGCCGTGCGCCTGGGGCCGGCAGAGGTCATGGGTGAAGAGGGGATTCTCACTGCAAGCAGCTCGCGAGGAGAGTTTCGCAGTATCACCAGTGGCCGGCTTTTTCGGATTGAAAAAACCACGCTCGACAACCAGTTGGAGCGCCTCGGTGATTTGAAAACGGCCCTGAGCAATCTGCAGGATCAGCGCCAGGAAATCCGCCAGGCCGTGGTCATGCAAAAGCCCGTGGAGATCAAGAAAAGCGGGTTGTTGCACTGGCTGTTGCAAAGGAAGTGAAATACTTCAGCGCGGGAAGTGGCAGCCATCATCTCTGCAACAGGCCGGTGCGCGTATAGTCAATCAACTGGAGCGGCTGAGATAGCCTCGGCCATCCTCACCAGATCGGCAAATGAACGTGCACCCATTTTTCGCATGGCATGGCCACGGTGTATCTTTACCGTGATTTCGCTCAGCCCTATTTCCCCGGCAATCTGTTTGTTCATCAAACCCGAAGCGGCCAACGCCATGACCGTTCGTTCCCGCGCTGTCAGCGTCGTGTAGCGCATACGCAAATTATCGGTATAACGCTCGGACTCCCGCTGCAGCTTGTCCCGTGTATGGGCGGCGCAAACCGCATCGATCAAGTCCTGCTCGCGAAAGGGCTTGGTCAGAAAGTCTACCGCTCCGGCTTTCATTGCTCGCACCGTCATGGCGATATCGCCGTACCCGGTTATAAACACAATCGGTATGTTGATGCCGGACGCAGCCAGATAGCTCTGAAAATCCAGGCCGCTGCTGCCTTGCAGCCGCACATCCAGCACCAGACAGCTGAGAGCATCCGAACGGTTGTATTTCATGAAGTCTGCGACCGAGCGGAACAATTCGACTCGCAAGCCGATGGAGCGCAAAAGGCTTCCGATCGATTCGCGCAGTGGCTCATCATCGTCCACGACGAAAACGATTGGCTCACTGTTAGCGGTTTTATCAGTGGGGCGTGGTTCGTTCATTGCTTGTTCCGAAGGGGGAGGTTGGACATGCAGTCGTTTGGTCGGTGGGTTCAGCTCGACTCGCTGGTGACAAGCACGGGTAGTGCAAACAGAAACGCACTGCCCTTGCCGGTTGCGCTGGTTGCCCATATACGCCCATCGTGAAAATCGATGATCGATCGGCAGATGGAAAGTCCCAGGCCCAAGCCGTTTTCTTTAGTGGTAAAGAACGGAGTGAACACGTGAGGCAGGATATTGGCAGGGATACCCGAGCCCTGGTCGGCCACTTCCAGCACGACCTCGCTGTCCTTCACCCAGGTGCGAACGTAGAGAGTCCGTTCGCATACCTGCACCGCGTTCATCGCATGACAAGCGTTGATGATCAAATTGATGATGACTTGTTGCAGCTGCACGCGATCAGCACTGATCTGGCCAGTAAAGGCTGCCAGGTCGATTTTCGGACTGATCTTGTGGTGTGCCAATTCGTGTCGGACCAGGCTCAGGGTATCGCGGACGATGTCATCGAGTGACTCTGTCTGGCGTAGCGGATCGCACTTGCGCGACAACGCCCGGACCCGGCTGGTGATCTCGTTCGCCCGGCTGGAACTGTTGATGATCCGGTCGAGTGATTTGCGTGCTTCGTCCAGGTCCGGGACCGGCCGGCTGAGCCAATTGCGGCAGGCGGCACCACTGCTGGTGATCACCGCCAGCGGCTGATTCACTTCATGGGCGATGGACGCTGCCAGTTCGCCCAGGGATGTCACGCGATTGACGTGGGCCAATTGGGTCTGGGCGCGGAACAGCGCTTCTTCGGTTTGTTTGGCCCCCACAATCACTACGTTGATCGAAAACAGGTTGATCGCCATCAACAGCAACATGATGCAGAACAGCGTGGTGGCAAGGTCGGTTTCAGTTCGGGTGTCAATGATGATCCCGCACGCCACGCTCAGACTGACCAGCCAGGCCAGAACGCTTTGCAACGGCTTGGGACTGACCCTGATCAAGGGGCGAGAGGTCTTTTTGCCTGGATTGCACATGTGCCGAAGGCCCGCAGGAATGTCTGAACGGCAAGATTGATCCAGTGATCCTGCTGCGCTGCCGAGGGGGTTGAAGAGGGGTGTGTAAGGCACTGCATATGCGCCTCCGAGCGTACAAGATTGTTGAACGTGGCAGCGGCTGCTTCCAGCCCCACGCTGGCTACGTCCAGCTCACCTGCCTGGCATGCTTTCTCGAGATGCCGCGCAACGATCCCGTTCATCGTTTGCGGGCCTACAAGATAGAACCGCCTCGCCAACTGAGGAAACCGGGGGGCCTCGCCAATGATGACCCGGAACAATGCAAGCCCGGCCGGCGCAAGAAAAATTCCCATATAGGCTCGCGCCAGTGCGGTCAGGACCTCGCGAATATCAGCTTCTGAAAGCGTGATCTCGCGAACGGCCTGCAGGGACTTTTCGCATTCCGCCTCAACGACTGCTTCGAAAAGCGCTTCTTTTGTCGGGTAGTAGGCATAGACCGTCGATTTCGAGACGCCCGCAGCTCGCTGGATCATATCCGTCGTCGCCGCACTGAAGCCATGCGCCAGAAATATTTCGCGCGCTCCTGAAACGACCCTGCTGGCCTTGTCCGTCCCGGCTGCCGACAAGGCGGGCTGTGATTTTGATGGCTTTGGGGACGTTATCGAAGTGGACATTGACCGTGACCTTGATACGAAAGCTGATTGAACGGGAGGTTTGGAAAAAGTAAACCCATCGGTACGACGTGTCAACTCCAGAACATGTGCGTATTTATTAATATTCATCAATCTATTCATGGTGGCTTTGACTTAATCGAACCGATCGGTTTAGATTGATGTGGAGGGAAGGCCCTCGACAGCGTTCAACGACGTGTCAGTGACGGAGCAAGTCAGTTCATGAACGATTCACTATCCAAGCTGGAAGGCGCGGTACCGACCGCAGATATGTCCCGCCAACGAAACCGGCGCAAGCGCTTGTTGTTGGTTTCGGTGCTTGGCCTGGCGGTTGTCGGCGTCGGCTATGGCAGTTGGGTGTATCTGCTGACGGGCGAGTCCGTCACCACAGACAACGCATACACGGCGGCAGAGGTCGCGCAAATCACGCCTCTTGTTGGCGGCCCCGTCAAAGAGGTAAGAGTCAATAACACGCAAGCGGTCAAAACCGGAGATGTACTGGTCGTCCTTGACGATACGGACGCCAGGCTTCTGGTTGAGCAAGAGGAAGCGAATCTCTCGCGCACTCAGCGCGAAGTCCGTCAGTTGATGGGCAATGACGTCAACTTCGCTGGCCAGGTTGACCTGCGCAAGGCAGAAATCGCAGCCGCGAAGAGTGAGGCGATTCGTGTGCAGGCGCTGTATGAGAAAACCGCCATCGACGAGGGGCGCAGGCGCAACCTGGTCAAGGAAGGCGCCATTTCACGAGAAGAGTTCACCAACGCTCAAATACTGTTGCGTCAGGCCCACGCTACAGTCCAGCAGGCCAACGCACGCATCCTGTCGGCCCAGGCAGCCATGGATGCCGCCAAAGGTGCCCGGCAGGCGAATTCGGCGCTGATCAATGACACCGCCGTAGACAACAACCCCGCCGTGTTGTTGGCCAAAGCCAGACTTGAACAGGCTAGAGTCAACCTTCAGCGCACAGTCCTGCGCGCACCCTTCGATGGCATCGTCGCGCAACGGGCTGTCGATATCGGGCAACAGGTGCAGCCGGGCATCAGGCTAATGAGCGTGGTTCCGATCGATCGTATCTACGTGGATGCGAATTTCAAAGAAGGGCAATTGCGCGAAGTGCGTCCAGGTCAACGTGTGGAATTGACCTCGGACCTCTATGGCACCCGTGTCGTCTACGAGGGGTACGTCGAGGGATTTGCCGGAGGATCGGGATCGGCATTCGCGGCCATTCCTGCACAGAACGCTACGGGAAACTGGATCAAGGTCGTGCAAAGGCTTCCCGTGCGTATTCGCCTGGATCGCGATCAATTGATGCGCCATCCGCTGCGGGTGGGTCTATCCATGGAGGCCACCGTGGATATCAGCAGCCTTCCCGACTCCCGGTCAGTTGCGCAGAGGCACTGAGATGACTGCCTCCAAACATGCACCCCTCTCGGGATCGAGTCTGGTCATCGCGGCGATCGTGCTGTCCCTGGCAAATTTCATGGTGGTGCTAGATACCACTATCGCCAATGTCGCAATGCCCACGATTTCGGGATTTCTCGGGGTGTCGACGACCGAGGGAACATGGATCATCACGTCCTATGCCGTGGCTGAGGCCATCACGATCCCGCTCACCGGATGGCTGGTACGTCAGGTGGGCGAAGTGCGCCTGTTCATGATCTCGCTCGTGACCTTCGTCGTGTTTTCAGTGTGCTGCGGCTTATCCTGGTCACTGGGAAGTCTGGTGCTTTTTCGCGTGCTGCAAGGGTTGGCGGGCGGTCCACTGATTCCGCTTTCATCGACGCTGATGCTTTCGGTCTTCCCCAGGCACAAGTCGAATATCGCGTTGTCACTCTGGGGAATGACGACTGTCGTTGCGCCAATTTTTGGCCCTATCCTGGGCGGGGTGATCTCCGACAACTGGAAATGGGGATGGGTCTTCCACATTAACGTGGGGTTCGGCGTGCTGGTGATGCTCGGCGCGCTGAGCACGATGCGCGGGCGCGATGGACCGACCAGGCGGTCGCGTATCGATGGCACAGGTCTGGCCCTGCTGGCGCTGTTCGTTACCAGTTTTCAGTTAATGATCGATAAAGGGCGAGAGCTGGACTGGTTTTCGTCGCCCATCATCACCGCTTGCGCCGCCGTTGCAGTGATTACGCTGATCTTTCTGATCATCTGGGAGCTGACCGATCCCAATCCGGTCATTGACCTGAGTGTCTTCCGCTCACGCAACTGGCTGGTCTCTACGGTAACGTTGAGCCTGATGTTCGGGATCTTCTTTGGCAATATCGTTCTGACGCCGCTCTGGCTGCAGCAGCAGATGGGCTATACCGCGACGTGGGCGGGGCTGGCCACGGCCCCCATGGGCATTCTTGCCGTTGTTACCTCTCCGATGGTTGGGCGGTTGCTGCCGAAAATCGATCCGCGCTGGATCGTCTCGTATGGTATGGGCGTATTGGCAGTTTCCTTCTTCATGCGTGCCCACTTGACCACACAGGCCGATTTCATGTCTGTGGCGATTGCCATGTTCGTATTGGGTGCGGGCATTCCTGCGTGCATGATCACGCTGACTTCATTGGGTGTTTCCGACCTGCCGGCCGAGAAAGTGGCCAGCGGAGCAGGCCTGCAGAATTTTCTGCGCGTACTGTCGATGGCCTTTGGGTCATCACTGACTCAGACCTATTGGGAGCATATGGCGAAGGCAAACCGAGCCGAACTGGTCGCCAGTATTTCCCCTGGAGCGGAGCAGGAGATCGTCTCGGCAGCGGTCCACGCCGGATTGTCGACCGATAGTGCGGTGACTTTCTTCTCGCGCGCGGTTGACGGTCAAGCGGTGATGCTGGCTACCAACGATTTTTACGCCTGGGCTGCCGTGCTGATGACATTATCGATTGGAGTCGTCTGGCTGGCCAAGCGTCCGAAGGGGCCACTCAAGCCCAGTGAACACCACTGAGTGTATTCTCAACGCCGACCGCTGCTTTCACCATTCGTTTGGTTAATAGTTACCATCAAGAAATGCAAGTTCTGTTTTTCCGGCAAAGGAGGAGGATGGCTCTGTACCGAATCGTCTGCTGAAGGAACATACGCGATGAGAATTTCTACCTTGCTTGCTCTTGTTGCCGTGTTGACCTGCAGTGTTACCGCCACTGTGCCAGCTTATGCTGCCGGACAGTCCTGCCACTTTTTGCCGATAGTCGACAGCACCACCGCTCTACAGCATGCCCAATCGGTCGGTGTGCTCTACAGCGAAAACACCCTCAACACCCTCCAATACCTGGAGCAGTACCACTCTGTAGCGCTGAACGGCGCGAAGAACCCCGCGCTGGATTCGCGCATCAGCAACGCATTCGTCAACAGCTCCGATCCGAAACTGGCGATCAACTGGCTCATGGGTTCGCTACAGAAAGCGTTCGCCTCGGTGACCGTCTACGACAACCTCGACGCGGTGGTGCAAGCCCATCCTGACGTGGTGGTGATGCTGGACACTTACAGCCGTCTGGTGTCGAAGCGCAACAACCGGGTTGAAGCGCGGTTCATGGCCAAGTTCTACGACTCGAACCTGCAATACATCGGCAAGGCCGAAGGCTCGCGTGAGCAACAAATGCCGTCGGTCTGGGTTCATGGCAAAGCAGCAGCAGAGATCGCCGCGCAGATCGACCAGCAAACCGAACTGCAATTGAACGCGCTGAAACAGTTTGATACGTCACTGAAGGCGCTCGTTTCATCCCGCCAGGTGGCTCAGCTCGCAAACAACTGATGGCGTGGCTCCCGGGAGGGGAGCGCCGGCCGATCATGCGAAAATCAGGAACCTTGTGGCAAAGAGACGAAAACGATGCCGACCAACCCCTTCATTGATGATCTGATACGTGAACGTCGTACCAAGCGTGGTTTTCTGGATCAACCAGTGTCGATGGAAATGGTTAAGGACATCCTTGCAGCGGCCAAGTATGCGCCCAGTTCGAGTAACAGCCAGCCCTGGCGCTGTTATGTCATCACAGGCGAGGCACGCGAGCGCATCACCACGGCCGCGGTGGAGGCGTATCGCGCAGCGCCCGATGGCCTGAAGCCGGAATATTCCTTCTTTCCTCAGCCGCTGCATGAGCCCTATGCGACCCGGTTCAATACATTTCGCGGACAACTGGGCGATGCGCAAGGGTGCTGCCGAAGCGATTTAGCCGGGCGGCGTCGAGACGTCGAGCGCCAGTTCCGCTTTTTCGACGCACCGGTGGGCATCATTTTCACGATGGATCGGCGTCTGGAATGGGCCAGCTTCATCTGCTACGGCTGCTTTCTCCAGAACATCATGCTGGCCGCCAAGGGGCGTGGCCTGGATACCTGCCTTCAACAGATCTGGTCCCTGCAGCACCCGGTACTGCGTACCGAACTCAACCTTCCCGATGACCAGATGGTGGTAGCAGGGATGTCTCTGGGCTGGGCCGACAACAGCCTGGCGGAAAACCGGATGAGCCTGCCCAAGGTGGAGTTGGAAGAGTTCGCCACCTTCGTCAATGCATAGACTGGAAGGCTAGAACATGCGTTGAAGCTGTTGCCGTTCTTCCATCAACGGGCCTTGGCCAATTTTTCGGAGTGGAGTAGGATTAAATCCTGTCTTGTCCGGGAATCTCATCATGCGTAGCACTCAACAATTCAGCATCACCCTGCCCAATCAGATGGCCGATGTGGTGAAAGCCAAGGTGGCTGCCGGTGAATATGCCACTGAAAGCGAAGTGATTCGAGATGGCCTACGGGCACTGCTGGCCCGTGATCGAGCCCTGGAAAACTGGCTCGTTGGCCAGGTTGCCCCGACCTACGATGCCTTGAAAGCTGACCCCTCACGTTCGCTGAGCGTCGAGCAGGTGCGTGCCCGGTTGTCGGCCGAGCACCAGAGCGCCACCGCAAAATCGTAATGGCGTATACCGTCGAGTTTGCACCGGAGGCTCTGGAACAGCTGGCTGCGCTCTATCGCTACATCGCCATGGAGGCATCGCCGGACATTGCCAAAGGTTATACAGATGCCGTCGTAAACCATTGCGAAGAGCTACGGACGTTCCCGCACCGAGGGAACCAGCGGGACGATATACGGCCGGGTCTACGTATCACGAACTATCGCAAGCGGACCGTGATTGCTTTTGCTGTCGATGCCAAACAGGTTTCCATCCTGGGCGTTTTTTACGGTGGACAAGACTTCAAGGCCGCCTTGCAATCTGAGCTGGATGACTAGCGCGGTAGGGGCTGAAGCAAATTACTGCACAACCTTGCCAGCAAGCCTGACCATCAGGCCTTGCTGGCAGAGGCATTGTGAGCAAAAGACGCGAAATCAGCTTTCGGCTTTTTTCGAACGCGCGGCAGCCTTGGTTTCAATCCCATCCACCACGGCATCCACTAACGCCTTGGCCATTTCGATGGAATGAAAGGTCGACCACAGCAACCCCGCATTGGCGTCGGTCTCGCTGATACAGATCTGATAGATGGTTTCCCGCGCGCATCTGAGCGACAGGGAAGCGTGCAGCAACGCATCTTCAGCATTGATCCCGGCGCACACGGCAAACAAGGGACCATGCCCGGCATCACAGGTGCCGAAGGCGGTGGCTACGGTTTTGTAGAGGTCATCTGCGGAGGGTGGATCGGGAACGACTTTGATCATGGTGAAGCTCCAGAACTATATAGATGGGAGCTACCACTTTTCGCTTGCACACGAAGAGGTGGCAGCTGTGCGCAGGTGTGCAAGACCGAGAGTTCCGGAACCCGGCAGGCGCGAACGCCTCCCACGCACAGCCGCCATAAAACACTTCGCGAAGAAAGTACTCCGGAGAGGGTTATGACGCTGCTTGGAACAGAACTTTCTCGAGCTTGCACACTCGGCCGCTGATTTTGCAGCGACCGAACGAGACTAGAGCGCAGACCAAACAGACGCAACCTTCAGGAGGGCGACACGGGCTGTAGGATAATTCCTTAAATCGAAATCGAGAAAGAAATTCGTCTTGAATTATGTCGAATAGGGTGGAACTCGAGTTGCGCCCGCTTCGCGCGCGAGCGCAGCCTGGCGGCAGCGGCTACAAAGGTTCGGCGCACCACGGCCGATGTAGCAGCTGCCTTCAGGCTGCGTCCGCGCGCGCTGGATGCCTCGGCTATGCGCCGACTCTTTGCACAAGCAGTTGAGATTCTCGATAGTTTTCCCCTGGAAACACCCTTTTTAAAACCGCTTTTCAGCACAAAATTTTTGCAGTCAAAGCAGAAGGGGGCATGTCCTAAATTTATACGTGCGCTTTTTCCAGCGCATGAGCGTTTGGAGACTTCCCCGTGAAAGAAAATACCGGGTTTGCGTGTGTCGACCTCGCCCTTGAACGCAACAAACAGCTCATCGAGGAAGCCCGAAAGCTACGCAGCGCCGCTGCCGCTCTACTCGAAAATCCCCATGCCGACGCAGAGACGTTTGCGCTCTACTTGCGGATGAAGCAGAAAGCAGACCGGAAAACGGAAGAGGCTATCAAGCACCGGAAATTGATCAACCGGGAAGAGCAGGACCTGACTGCGCTCATTGCGGACCATTAGATCTGATGGCTACAGCATCCAGTATTGCAGCATCGCGCCGCCTGAACCTTGCACCGGATCCTGGTCGGGAAACGGCAGCTTTTTGATGTTCTCCAGTTGCACTAGTCGTAGACCCCATAGCGCCATTGGGGCGGCCAGCCGTGGTTGCTGAAGGTCTTCTCGAACTGCGCCGCCGGATCACTGCCCTCAATGGCGATGGCGTTGGCGTAAATCAGCACCGGCAGGCGCGGATTATTGGGCACCCAGCCGTTAGGTTCGAGCAGCAGCGTTTGCACGGATTTAGTCGAAGTGTGCGAGTTGGCCATTGCAGTTCTCCAGATCTGGTCAGGGATCGGGCGTGCGCGTTACCGGCGTCCAAGACGACGAGCGATCAGGTAACCGACAAGCAGCCCCGCGCTCACTGCCAGTAACCTGGAAGGCCCATGCTGGACTGCACCGACTTCGACTCGACTTGTGGGAGTGAGGTGCTGAACCTGTCTGTCGTCGGTCCCTTGAGTCGGCAGATCTACCTGAGCGTTATAGCGCACCTTGTTCAACTTCAGACGTGCACCATCGGCCAACGTCAATGTCAGGTCTCTGATGGTGCCGGCGACTCGATCGGGAAACACCGGTTCGCCGGCTGGATCAAGCTCGTCGTACAGAAACTGCTGTCCTTCCAGCCACCCCACGGCGGTGAGCAACTCGGGGCCCAGGTAATACTTTCCATCGAGAAAGAAACCGGGGAAATGTCGCGTGCGTTCGAGGCTCTCGACGGCGTAACGCTCGCCTGGCTTCATACCGGTTGATGAGTCGATCATGCTGATGGCCTCCGCTCGCTCTTGTTGCGATAGAGGGCAGGAGGCGAACAATGTTCCATCGGGGTGACTGAAGGCAATGATTTACGAGGGCTTCACTTTCCCTTCTATCCGCTGCACCGCGTCCGCATCCGCCTGGAGAAGCTTCAGCTTGAATGCTTCGAGGTCTTCGCTGCTCACCCATTCAATACGCCATAGCATGTACAGCATGCCTTGGGCCTTATACAGGGCCTCAAGCCGCTCGGCATGATTGTCGGTCTGGCGGATGTCGTCTGTCGCTTCGTCGAGATCGGCCAAGGCCTGGGTTTTTTTCTTGCCATTGTTCATGGTGGCACTCCTGATATGTGCGCTTGCTGATCCTCTTGGTCATTCCAATAGCCTACCGCTGACACATAGCTACAAAGATAGCTGAATGCTCGCGGGGGAAATCGGCAGTGGTGAACTGTATGGACCTAGTCCCGCCTGGTGGTGAAAATCACTGGCATTTGCAGATCCTTGTAAATGGCGAGAAACCTCAATCCAGAGGTGAAAATCAAGGCAATCCAACCGGCAATCCGGATTGACGGGAATGTATCGCGTAATACGACATAGAGGGTGCACCCCAGCAGGATCGGCGTGGCATAGATCTCACGTGACATCAACAACGAGGCTCTCCCGGCGAGCACATCGCGCGCGATGCCGCCGCCAATACTGGTCAGTAAGCCCATCATCACGGCTAATGGGGCAGCAAGCTCCAATCCCACCACTTTCTCGGTAGCGACCAGTCCGAACAGGGCGGCCGCGAATCCATCGAGGTACAGCAACAGACGATAGCGTTGCTGGAGTTTCTGGGTCAGAAAAAAAGCCAGCAGCGCTGCAAACAAGGCGACCCAGATGTAGTTGAAGTCAGCAATCCAGAAAATCGGCAGATCGAGCAACAGGTCGCGAATGGTGCCACCACCGATGGCGGTGATGATGCCAAGAACAATGGCTCCGAACAAATCGACACCGACTTTCTGGATAGCCAGCACACCGGTAATGGCGAACACGGCGGTGCCCAGCATTTCCTGAATATAAAGCATCCGTTTCTCCGTTCTCAGGTAATCCGCCAAGTGAACAATGGCGCTGCGAGCAGGCACATGCACGACGTCTGCAAGGTAGCGTCGTCGATGTCGTTCAGGTTGTGATTGTAGTTAATGCCGGGTGCCCCCGGATCAAAGGCCATGGTCTGTCATCAATTGCTAAAGCGCTGTCGCCAAATGAAATGTAGGCAGCCCCTCCAACGGTTAACTTCTTCTCACAGTCTGCGCGCAAAGCACAGCTATTTGGGGGGTTGTCCGGTCGGCCCGATTGCCGGCCGCATGACCTTCAGTTCGAAGGAGAATAATAAGATGCATATAGAACGACTCACCGGCAGTTTTGACGCCGAACTGAGAGGTGTGACTCCCGTTGATGCCGTCCCTCAAGACGGCCGGTTGAACGAGACCGCGGGGCTGCTGCAACAGAAAGTGCAGTTCGAGCTTGACTCGGACATTTTCCGTCCCGATTACATGACCCTCTACCTGCGCTTCGTCGGCTGGCGGACCTATGAGTAGTGGACGATGAGCTGATCGTGCCAGGGGGGGGCCAATTGGAGGCCCTGCGGGCCTCATCGCGGGCAAGTCGAGTCGTCGCACCGCCGCTCCCACAGTGGTCCGCGGTGTACGAAACGCTTCTGTGGGAGCGGGCTTGCCCGCGATGAGGCCTCCAAGGGAATAAAGGTCCAAAGGACAATCACAACACCTCAAACAACCCGGCCGCACCCATGCCACCGCCGACGCACATGGTCACCACCACGTACTTCACCCCACGACGTTTGCCCTCCAGCAAGGCATGGCCGACCATGCGCGAGCCGCTCATGCCGTAGGGGTGGCCGATGGCAGTTGCACTGCCGTTGACATTGAGCCTGTCGTTGTCGATGCCCAGCTTGTCGCCTCACGGCTGATACCGTAGCGCTTGGCCACCAACTCGGCGGTTTGCAACATCGGCATATAGGCGAGGGGGGCGTTACGCAGGCCGCTTTCGTCATGCTGGCTACCGATCCATTCCATATGACGATTCTGCACCAGGCTGATGTGCTCCTGGCCGGCGCCGAGGGTCACTTGCATGCCGTCGACCATAATTTGCTTGGCTGCGGTGGCGATGGCCATCAGGCCTGAGGCGCACTGACGGTCCAGGGTCTGGCCGCTGACGGTCTGCGGCAGACCCGCTGCCAGTGCGCTCATGCGGCCCAGGTTCCAGCCGGCAGTGCCCGCGGGCATGCCGGTGCCCATCACCAGGTCTTCGATTTCACCAGGCTCGATACCGGCGCGTTCGAAAGGGCTCAGATTCGTTCGATTCGGGTCTTGCCGGCAGCCACCAGTCGCTGCAGCAGGGGTGCCGGCTGGAACCACAGCTCACCATAGGCGCCCAGGGACTGGCGGTAGTGCTCGATACCGGCCAGGACCTTGTCCAGGCCCAACTGCTCGGCATAGTGCATCGGCCCGCCGACATGGCCGGGGAAGCCGTAGCCATTGATCCAGACCAGGTCGATATCGCCGCTGCGCAGGGCTATGCCTTCGTCGAGCAACTGAATACCTTCGTTGATCAGCATGAACAGGCAGCGGTCATGGATTTCCTGTGTGGAGATCGGACGGCGTTGCACCTGCAATTCGCCCGCTATGCGCTCGGCCAGGGCAACGACTTCATAGTCTTCCTTGCGCTCGCGGCCTTCATACAGATAGAAACCCCGCGCGGTCTTCTGCCCGTAGCGGCCCAGTGCATACAGCTCGTCGCCGATCCTGTAGTAGCTTGAATCACGGGCAAAGGCCGCACGGTTGGCATCGCGCACGAGGAAATTGACGTCGACACCGGCCAGATCGGTCATGGTCAGCACGCCCATGTTCAGATCCAGGTCAGTGAGCACCTTGTCGACTTCGGCGGGCGTGGCGCCTTCGAGCACCATCCGGTGGGCTTCGCGGTTGTAGGGTTCGAGCATGCGGTTGCCGATAAAGCCGAAGCACACGCCGGATACCACCGCCACCTTGCCGATACGTTTGGCGATTTTCAGGGTCGTGGCCAGCACGTCGGGCGCCGTGGCCTTGCCGCGCACCACTTCGAGCAGGCGCATGACGTTGGCCGGGCTGAAGAAGTGCAGGCCGATCACGTCCTGGGGACGGCGGGTGACGGCGGCGATCGCGTCGACGTCGAGGCTGGACGTGTTGCTGGCCAGGATCGCACCGGGCTTGCAGACTTCGTCGAGGGTACGGAAAACCTGCTGCTTGATCTCCATTTTCTCGAACACCGCTTCGATGACCAGGTCGGCGTCGGCGATCTCGGCGTAGTCGAGGGTACCGGTGAACAACGCCATGCGCTGCTCCAGCTGCTCAGAGCTGAGCTTGCCGCGCTTGACGCTGATCTCGTAGTTCTTGCGGACCTGTGCCAGGCCACGGTCGAGCGCCTCGGCCTCCCGTTCCAACAGCATGACCGGGATACCGGCGTTGGCGAAGTTCATGGCGATACCGCCGCCCATGGTACCGGCGCCGATCACTGCGACCTTGTTGATCGCCCGGATCGGCGTGCTGGCCTCCACACCCGGCACCTTGCCGGCTTCGCGCTCGGCGAAGAACACATGGCGCAGGGCTTGAGACTGGGCGGAATCCTCGGCCTGCTTGAACAGCGAAAGCTCCCGGGCCAGGCCCTGGTCGAGCGGCAGCACGCAAGCCGCTTCCACGGCCGCCAGCACCAGGCGCGGCGCCAGGCGGCTTTTCCAGCGCGGCTCGTTCTCGGCGCGGTAGCTTGCGAAAAAGTCGTCGGCAAGCTCGATACCGGGGTTGGCATAGCGGTCGGCCGGGCGGGCAGGGGCGCGAATGGCGAGCAACTCACGGGCATAGGCGCAGGCTTCGTCGAGCAGGCCCTCGGCACTGTCTGTGACGCGGTCGAGCAGACCCAGCATCAGCGCCTGCTCGGCACCGACCTGCTGGCCGGAAATCATCATGTTCAGTGCCGCTTGCGCGCCGAGCAGACGCGGCAAACGCTGGGTACCACCAGCACCGGGCAGCAGGCCCAGGTTGATCTCCGGCAGGCCGACGCGGGTCTTCGGCTCGCCGATGCGATAGCCGCAGGCCAGCGCCAGTTCCAGACCGCCGCCCAGGGCCAGGCTGCCGATGGCGGCGATCAGGGGTTTATCGATCTGGGTCAGGCGCACCAGCAGGCCGGGCAGGTCGGGGGCGGCAAAGGATGCCGGGCTGCCGAATTCGGTGATATCGGCACCGGCGCAGAACAGCCCGCGCGCGCCATGAAGGATGATGGCCTGAACTGCCGGGTCGGCGGCCGCGCGTTCGCAGGCTTCCAGGATGGCCGCGCGCAATGGCTGACCGAGGGCATTGACCGGCGGGCGGGCCAGGCCGATCAAGGCCAGGCCTGCTTCTACCTGATAATTGACCAGAGTGTTCATGGTGACTCCTTGTAGCGCGAGAAGACGTGATGAAAGGGGATCAGAACCATGGGGCCTGCATGTCGAAGCAGACACGGTTACCGGCACTGAGCAGGCGGGCCTGGCCTTCCAGCGTGGCCAGTTCCCAGTCCATGAAGTAGCGGGCAGCCTGCAACTTGCCCCGGTAGAAGTCGGCCTCGCTGCCGTTGGCGCCATCGGCCAGGGCACGACTGGCGAGCAGGGCCATGCGCAGCCACAACCAGCCGACCAGCACGCGGCCGAACAGATCCAGGTAAAGGGTGGCGTTGGCCAGACCCAGGTTGGCATCGGCCTTGACCTGGCGCTGCAGTTCAACCGTGACCCGGTCGAGGATCCCCAGGGCATCGCCCAGGGCGCTGGCCAATGGCGCGCAATGGTAGTCATCCACGGCCTGGCCCAGGGTGGCACGAACCTCGGCGAGGAACAGGCGATAGCCGGCACCGCCGTGCTGGCCGATCTTGCGCCCGAGCAGGTCGAGGCCGTGAATGCCTTCGGTGCCTTCGTGAATCGGGTTCAGGCGGTTGTCGCGGTAGTACTGTTCCAGCGGGTACTCGCGGGTATAACCGGCGCCACCGAGGACCTGGATGCCAATGTCCGAAGCGATCACGCCGTAGCGTGACGGGTAGGACTTGATCATGGGGATCAGCAGGTCGAGCAGTTGCGTGGCATCGTTGCGAGTCTGCTCGCTGCGGCTCGCCGACCAGATAACCGAACGCGCCACCCTGTTCGCCGAAGCTCAGGACAGTCGAGGTGGTATTGCGATTGCCCATCTTGTGCAGCAGGCCCGCCAGCGCCACGTCGTTGCGCGAGCCGCTATGGCCCTCGGCATCGACCAGGAACCTGGGTACCAGAAATAGCGAGATGCCCTTGACACCCGCCGGTGCACCTTCGATGCGTGCCAGCACCAGATGCACGATATTTTCTGTCAGTTCATGGTCGCCGCCAGAGATAAACATCTTTTGCCCGAACAACCGGTAGGTGCCATCGCCAGCCAGGCGCGCACTGGTGCGGATATCGCCCAGCGCCGAGCCCTGGCCCGGTTCGGTGAGGGCCATGGTGCCGCTGAAGCGACCGGCCAGCATGGCGGGCAGGTAACGCTCACGCAGTTCGGCGCTGGCAAAGCTCTTGAGCAGATTCGCGGCACCGATGCTGAGAAAGGAGTAGGCCGTCGTCGAGACATTGGCAGCGTTGAAATAGGCCATGCAAGCGCGTAGCACTACCTCCGGCAATTGCAGGCCGCCATCCTCGACGTCGTGATGGGCGGCGAGGAAACCGGCCTCGGCGAAAGCTTGCCACGCAGCCCCGGTTTCCGGAATCAGATGGACCTGCTTGCCATCGAAGGTCGGCTCGCAGGCGTCGGCCTTTTGATTGTGCGGGGCGAAGTACTGCGCGGCGATTTCGCGTGCGGTGTTCAGCGTGGCGTCGAACACGTTGCGGTCATGGTCGGCATAGCGTTCGCGTTGCAACAGGGCTTCGGTGTCGAGCAGCTCGTAGAGCAGGAAGCTCAGTTCACGTTCATTGAGCAGGTCAGTCATGGAGCAACCTCGATGGTCTCCAGCGCCCGCCGAAAGTCCGCCGGCAGCGGCACCGGCCGACGTGTCACGCGGTCAACGTAGACATGAATGAAGTGCCCCTGCGCCGAGGCCTCGGTGTTGTCATTGGCGAACAGACCGACCTCGTAGCGCACGCTCGAGGTGCCCAGGTGAGTGATGCGCAGGCCGGCGCGTACGATGTCCGGAAAGGCGATCGACGAGAAGTAGCCGCAGTGGGTCTCAACCACCAGGCCCACCGTCGGGCTCTGGACGAAGTCCAGCAGGTTTTGCTCCAGCAGCCAGCCGTTGACCACGGTGTCAAACCAGCTGTAGTAAACGACGTTGTTGACGTGGGCATAAACGTCGTTGTCCATCCAGCGCGTGGTGATGTCGCGGAAGTAGCGATAGTCGTCGCGGTTGTGCGGTACGGGTTTGCTCATGGCTTCAGGCCTCCAGCTTCATGCGGCGCACGCGGATGTCCGCCTGCTCCTTGTGTCCTGACATATGCTCGTAGCCGCACAGGCGTGAGCAGTATTCGCCGACCATCACGCTTGCCGCGTCGGTCAGTACGCGCTGGTAGGTGTGCGTCTTGATGAATTTGCCCACCCACAGCCCACCGGTGTAGCGGCCCGCACCCATGGTGGGCAGCGTGTGGTTGGTGCCGATGACCTTGTCGCCATAGCTGACGTTGGTGCGGTGACCGAGGAACAGGGCGCCGTAGCGAGTCATGCGGTCGTGGTACCAGGCCGGATCCCTGGTCATCACCTGAACGTGTTCGGAACAGAGTTTTTCAGCCACTTCCAGGGCTTCTTCATCCGTGTCGCACAGGTAGATCTCGCCGAAGTCGCGCCAGGCGACACTGGCAATCGGCGCGGTGTCCAGGCGTGAAAGCACCCGCTCGATGGCAGCCGGCAGCTCCTGGGCGATGGTTTTGCTGGTGGTCACGCAATAGGCGGGGGAAGTAGGGCCGTGTTCGGCCTGGCCGAGCAGGTCGACGGCAACCAGTTCGGCGTCCACCGTATCGTCGCAGATCACCAGTGTCTCGGTGGGCCCTGCGAACAGATCGATGCCCACACGCCCGAAGAGCTGGCGCTTGGCTTCGGCCACATAGGCGTTACCGGGACCTACGATCATGTCGACAGCGGGGATGCTCTGAGTACCGATGGCCATGGCGGCCACTGCCTGGACGCCCCCAAGGCAGTAGATCTCGTCGGCGCCGGCCAGGTGCATGGCCGCCACGATCTCGGGGCAAGGCCGGCCTTCGAAGGGCGGCGCACTGGCGATAATGCGCTTGACGCCGGCTACCTTGGCGGTGAGTACACTCATATGGGCGCTGGCGATCAGCGGATACTTGCCGCCGGGGATATAGCAACCCACCGAGTTGACCGGGATATTGCGATGACCGAGCACGACACCTGGCAGCGTCTCGATCTCGACGTCGTGCATCGAGTCCTTTTGTACCTGGGCGAAACGGCGGATCTGTGCCTGGGCGAACCTGATGTCGTCGAGTGTCTGCTGCGGCAGGCTGGCGATACAGGCGTCAATCTGCTCCTGGGTCAGGCGCATACTCGACGGCGCCCAATTGTCGAATTTTTCCGAGTACTCGCGCACCGCCGTATCACCGCGTTGCTCGATGTCGGCGAGTATGCCCTCGACAGTGGCGCGAACCTGAGCTTGATTGCTCGCCTTGGCCTGGGCCGATTGACCCTTCTTGAGGTAGTGGATCACGGGTAGTTTCCTTTGGGTTTCAGGGATTGCCGCTTCAGGCGGATGGGTAAGTGGATACTGGCGGTCGGGATGTGGTCCTAGGCCGTGGAGCGCAGTACGAGTCGCCCCGGTACTTCGCGCAGCGCTTGCGCGACGCTGCCGCCGGGCCGGCCTTCGTCGAGTAGCCCGATAGCGCACTCGATCATCTCTCTCACCGGCTGGCGCACCGTGGTCAGGCTGTTCTCGGGATAGGCGGCGTCGCGGATATCGTCGAAGCCAACCACGGCCACGTCCTGAGGCACGCGCAAGGAAGTGTTCAGGCGCAGATGGCTCAGCACGCCGAGGGCCATTACGTCATTGGCACAGAACACAGCGTCGATCTTGGCTTGGCCGGTGCCGAACAGTCGGGACGCCGCTTCTCGTGCCCCTGCGTAGGTATATCCACCCTGTACGCACGCGATCAGGCGCTGGCCATGGGCGGCCAGGCCACGCTCGAAACCGCGCAGTCGATCGGTCGTGGTGGAGACGTCCAGGTCGCCCGATACGAAGGCACAATGGCGACGGTTCTGTCCCACCAGATACTCGGCGACCGCTGCCCCCATGCATTCGTTGTCGCAGCACACCGACCACACCGTCGGATCCCCGACACGGCGGTTCATGAACACCACCGGGACACCCTGGCGACCGCACAGGTTCGACATAGGCGAGGACAGCTTCGCCGCGGTGACCACGATGGCGTCGACCTGGTACTGCAGCACCTGTGGCATCAATTGATCCGCGTCGCCGCCCGGCGGCACCACGAAGAGCAGCACTTGCCGGCCGGTCCTGCGCAGTTGCAAGGAGAACTCCTCAAGCACTGCGGGGTAGAAGGGATTGGCCATGTCGCCCATCACCAGCGCGATGATGCCGGTGCGCCGACGATTCAGGGATCGCGCGATGGCGCTGGGTTGATAGCCCATCTCATCGGCCAGGGCGAGGATGCGTTGGCGCAGCTTCTCGGAGATGCGCGAATGTTCGTCGAAGGCGCGAGTGATGGTGGAGGTGGCCACCCCGAGCCGCTCGGCGAGATGCCGGGCGGTGGGCCGTGCGCCCGCCCGGACGGTGCTCCGGGGCAGGGGATCGTATGGGGGGATATCGCGCGTCATCGGGTTGCCTCAGCCTTCGTGCAATCGTGTGCACACATGGGCTGAATGCTGCCTGCGATTTGGATGGTCGCCCCCTCTCCAATGGAGGGGGGAGACGAAACAACGCCCTAGGGAAAAGTGGCGGAAGGGGGGGTAAGAAGATCTGGCAACCTGAATGAGGCAATCCGGGTTGTTCCGGATTGCATGTTGCCGCTGAGGGAGAGGCGGCGAAGATCAGGCCTTGCTGGCAAATGCCGTATGAGGAAACGACGGGAAATCAGCGTTAGCGTTATTCCTGTACGTTCATGTATTCCCGTGCCCAGGTCAGGTAATCGCTCGGGAAGGTGTAGTTAGTCACCAGCTCCGAGGCATTCAGGCCGTTGCCAAGGGAAGTGCCGCGCTGTTCGCGCAGGCTTTCGTAGGTGGCTTTGATCGCCGCGAAGTAGGGGGCGTGACCGTCCACCACGATGCGCACCCCCAACTCAGCCAGACGTCTGTCGTTGCGCAGCGCCTGGTTGCCATAGGTCACTAGCATCAGCGGTACGCACAGGCCTTCGGCAATCGCCTCAAGATGTTCGAAGTCCTGCACCCCGACCAGGCAAATGCCGTCGGCACCGGCGCCCTGATAGGCGCGGGTGCGATGGATGACATCGGCGAGCGGCTGAACACCGGCGTGGGTGCGGGCAAAAATTGCCAAGGATTTTTCGTCACGCACCTCTTGAGCGGCGCGTAGCTTGCCGACGCCTTCTTCCACGCTGATCAAGTCGAAGGACCTGCGGCCGAACTGGGCGGGCAGCAGGGTGTCCTCAAGTGTCAGTGCGGCAACGCCGGCACGCTCCAGTTCTATCACTGTACGCATGACGTTGAGGGCGTTGCCGTAACCGTGGTCGGCATCGGCGATCACGGGTAAACGGGCTACACGGCCGATACGAGCGGCCTGCTCGACAAACTCGCTCAACGTGATAAGGGCAATGTCCGGGGCGCCGAGCACTTGCAAGGCGACGACCGAGCCGCCGAGGATACCGACCTCGAAGCCGAGGTCGGCTGCAATGCGAGCCGACAGGGGGTCGAATACGGATGCTGTACGCAAGCAGGCTTGACTGGCAAGCAGGGCACGGAAGTTGTTGCGCAGCTCGTGGTGACAGGCTTTTTGCATAGCTATCTCTGGATTCTTTTAAATGATCAAATTCCGCAAGGCATGGTGCAGCGCAAGGGGAGCGATCACGGCTTCCCTGCCGTGGTCGCCCTGCCAGGTCACTTGATAAAGCGTACCTGGCTGTTGATTTTCTCGATGACCGAACCCTTGCGTTCGTTAAAGCGCGCCTTGTTCTGCTCGAACAAATTGTTGCCCTTGGTATCAATGGAAATGATCAGTGGGCCGAACTCGCGGACTCGGTTGACCCACAGGGTTTCTGGCATGCCGAGATCCTGCCACTCGGCGCGCTCGATCTCCTCGACCTTGGTCGCGGCAAGTACCGCGCAGCCGCCGGGGAACACCGCATGCACCGCTTTGTTTTCCAGGCAGCCAGCGGTGGTTTCCGGACCCATGCCACCCTTGCCGATGATCAGCTTGACGCCGGTTTCTTCGATGAATTGCCGCTCGAATTTTTCCATGCGCATGCTGGTGGTTGGTCCGATGGAGACCATCTCGAAGCTGCCATCATCTTTCTTGCGTACAATGGGCCCTGCGTGAAAAATCGCCCCGCCGCGCAGATCAACCGGCAACTCGCGCTTGAGCTCAATCAGCCGACGGTGAGCCACATCTCGGCAGGTCACCAACTGGCCGGTAAGGTAAACGACATCGCCGACATTGAGGCCTGCGAGATCTTCATCCTTGATCGGGGTGTTGAGCACTTTAATCACAGTACTACTCCTTCATGAGAGAGGATGTCGTAGGACAGATCGGCATTGATCCGGATTTTCCCGCGGCGGTGCGCCCAGCAGCCTGTTGACACTGCAACACCGATGGTTGATGGGTGTCGCGCCGAGGATTCGATGTTCACGCCCATCACGCTGCTGTTACCGGTCAAGCCCTGTGGGCCGATGCCGATCTCATTGAGGCCTTCCTCCAGGAGCTTTTCCATCAATGCAGCACTTTCATTGGGGTGGCTTGAATCCACAGGGCGCAGGATCGCCTTCTTGGACAGACGCGCTGCCGTCTCCACCGAGGTGGAAACGCCGACGCCGACCAGCAGTGGTGGACAAGCGTTGATGCCGCGCGAGGTGATCACGTCGAAGACGAACTCGGTCACACCTTCGTAACCTTGGCCAGGCATCAGCACCTTGGCAGAACCCGGGAGGGTGCAGCCGCCACCAGCCATGTAGACGTCGATGAGCGCGTAATCGGCATCGGGGATGATTTCCCAGTCCAGCCACGGGATCTTCGAGCCCGTGTTGGTACCGGTATTCTTCTCGATGAAGGTTTCCACGGCGTTGTGGCGCAGCGGACCCTTGATCGTCGCTTCTTTCGTTGCGTTTTCCAGGATGTTTTCAAGCTCTCCCAACAATGGGAAGCGGGCACCAGCGGCAATGAAGTACTGGATGACACCCGTGTCCTGGCAGCTTGGGCGATCCAGCTTGTCGGCATAGTCCTGGTTCTCCGCCATCGAGTCGTACACCGCGATAGCCAGCGGATTGGTTTCCGCAGCGCGTAACTGGGCGGTTTTCTTCTTGACGTCGGTTGGGAGACGCTTGCCAATGTAGGCTGTAAACTTGGCCATCACGTCGGTCAGCGTTTCAACGGCTGATTCTTTATCCACTTTCTTCTCCTCATTGCATCACAAGACTTGTCTTTCGGGGTTTTGACGACGTGTTCGTTGAGTCAGGCGCCAGTGGCTGTGGTTGTCGGTTCCACCACCTGGTTTCGTGATACCGCTTGCTGTGGCTGTTTCTGTTCCGGCAGTGGGCTGCCATTGAGAACCTGCTCCACTCGTGATTTGTCGAGCGCGCCGACCCATTTGGCGATCGCCATGGTGCCGACCGCATTGCCGATCGTGTTGGTAATGGCGCGGGCCTCGGACATGAAGCGGTCGACCCCGAGCAACAGCACCATGCCGGCAACCGGGATGTTGTCCAGCGAGGCCAGGGTTGCGGCCAGGGTGATGAAGCCGGAGCCGGTAACGCCCGCAGAACCTTTCGAGCTGAGCAGCAGTACGCCGAGCACGATCAACTGATCGGTCAGTGTCAGCGGGGTGTTGGTGGCCTGAGCGATGAAGATCGCCGCCATGGTGTAGTAGATGCACTGGCCGTCAGGGTTGAAGGTCAGGCCCGAGGGGATTACCAGGCCCACCACTGGCTTGGAAACGCCGACGTTCTCCAGCTTGGTCATCAGTTGCGGCACCACCGATTCAGACGAACTGGTGCCCAGTACGGTGAACAGCTCTTCCTTGATGTACTTGAGGAACTTCCACAGGCTGAAGCCGGACAGGCGTGCGACGAAGCCGAGGACGATGACCACAAACAGGAAGCAGGTCACGTACATGGTCGCCATCAGCTTGCCAAGCGAAACGATGGAGCCCAGACCGTACTTGCCAACGGTGAAGGCCATCGCGCCACAGGCAGCCAGTGGGGCAAGGCGCATGACCATGCCGACGATGTAGAACATGCCGTGGGAAAAGGCTTCCAGCACGTCGACCATGGGTTTGCCGCGTGGCCCCAGATGAGAGAGCGCGATGCCGAACAGGGTCGAGAAAAGCAGGATCTGCAAAATCTCGTTCTTAGCAAAAGCGTCGGTGACGCTCGCAGGAATGACGTGCAGCAGGAAGTCCGTGAAGCTGCCGGAACCGCTCGCCGCGGCTGCCGTGTAATTGGAAATACTCTGGATATCGAGGGTGGCGGGGTCGACGTTCATGCCTTGGCCGGGCTGCACGAAATTGACCACGATCAGGCCCAGCACCAGGGCGAACGTCGAGAGAACCTCGAAATAGATCAGCGCTCTTACGCCCACCCGGCCGAGCTCTTTCATGCTCTCCATCTTGGCGATGCCGAGCACCACGGTGGCGAAAATGATGGGGGCGAAAACCATCTTGATCAGTTTGATGAACGCATCGCCGACGGGCTTCAGATCGGTGCCGACTTGCGGCCAGAACACACCGAGCACTATGCCGATGGTCACGCCTATCAGAACCTGGACGTACAGCTTTCCTATGAGTCGCTTGGCCATTGTCTTCTCCGCATTATTGTTGTGAGTCGGATGCTTACTGGCGGCTGGGCTACCACACGGAGCAGGCGAAGCCGTGCTGTAGCAGTCAAATAGCCCAGGTCTTTTTGTGGTGGTTAATCACGGGAGTTAAAGGTAATGGTTTTTCAGGAATGGTGTAATACAATGGAATTTACTTCATTGTTTCCCTCAGGTTAATTATGAATCCGATATCGGAGCTGGCCTTTTTTACCCAACTGGTCAAGGTGGGTAGCCTTACGGCTACAGCGCGGGAGCTGAACCTGACGCCGCCCGCGGTCTCCAAACGACTGGTTCAACTGGAGCAGCGGCTCGGTGTGCGGCTGCTCAATCGCACCACGCGCAGCATCAGCCTCACGGCCGAGGGCGAGACCTACCTGATCAATGCACAGCGGATACTGGGCGAGATCGAGGAAATGGAGCGCCAGGTATCCAGCAGTCGGGCGGAACCGAAAGGTCTGCTACGGGTAAATGCACCTTTGGGTTTCGGGCGCACTCATGTGGGCCCTGCGGTGTCTTCGTTTGCCAAACGCTATCCGGAAGTCGAGGTGCAACTGCACCTCACCGACCGGCCTATAAACTTGCCGGACGATGCGATCGACGTTGCCATCCGCTTCGGGGAGTTGCCCGACTCCCGGTTGATCGCCAGCAAGATCGCGGTGAACCGCCGTCGCTTGTGCGCAGCGCCGGCCTACCTGGAAGAGTTTGGTCACCCGGAGTCCCCGAAGGATCTCGCCCAGCACGACTGCATCGTGCTCCGCCAGAACGACTCAGCCTTCGGTAGCTGGCGGCTGAGCCGGGGTAAACATACCGAGACGGTCAAAGTGCGTGGTCGCCTGAGCACCAATGACGGAGAGGTGGCGTTGAACTGGGCGCTGGATGGCCAGGGTATTCTGATGCGCGCCGAATGGAACCTCGCAGGTCACCTGCGCTCTGGCCGGCTGGTAGAGGTGCTGAGTGATTACGAGACGCCCCCGGCGGATATCTACGCTGTCTATCTCGAGCGCCTCAATCTGTCCGCGAAGGTCTCCTGCTTTGTTGAGCACCTGCGCGACTTCTTCCGACGCAACGCCGACAAGCCGGACGATAGCCTCGCGGCGTGGCAGTGAGCCGTCTGAAAACGCTACGATCAACAGCGAAAAGTTATCGGGCAAGGCACAGCTGCTGGCTGCCGACGTATCTGGTCGGCGTTATGCTGAATGCTTAATCCTTGGGACATTCAGCATGAGCAGGTTAATGCTGTTACTCGCCGTCAGCGTTGTTGCTGGCTGTCAGACCCCGATACCGGCGGCCAATCCGCAAAAGGCCTGGGTCGACTTGTCGACGCCATTCCCCAACGACAGAGTGCTGTTGGCCGAGCGGCTGGATAAACAGCGGTTGAGCGATGGGCGCTTTTTCGAAGTCACGCCCGGCAGCCATGAGCTGATCGTCCGGTTCGATTTCGAAGTGCCCGGTAGCGGGGGCCTGGGTGTGATGGGCGGCCCGTCCACACGCACATGCTACCTGACCGTCAATTACGATCATTTCGAAGCTGGTCAACGCTATGTGCTCGAGGGGCGCTCGATGTCCTTCACGCCCGAGGCATGGTTGTACAACGCCAGGCGCGAGATTGTTGCGCAAGTCAGTGAGACCTTTTGCCTTGCGTGAGGCGAATCTTGCCGGCGACGCGGTCCGCCTGAAGCCTCTCAGCCAGCAAGCGCACTGAGCACGTGTACAGGGTCGTTATGAATGGCCTTCAAGAGCGCTTTGGCCGGACCTGTGGGTTGGCGCCGTCCTTGCTCCCAATTTCGCAGGGTGCTCAACTGGACATCAATCATTGCAGCGAACTTGGCTTGGGTGAGCCCCGTGGCCTTGCGAATCTCTTTGACCTGGAGCGCATCGACGGTGAATTCACGAGAAGGCTGTCGTTCGCCACGTACGATTTCGTCCATTTGCTGAACGCTTTCCATCAGTTCTTCAAAAAATTTACTCATGGTTACCTCCAGTGATCAATCACTGCTTTCAGCGCTTTACATTGATCGGTTGTCAGGTCTTGCTGTTCGTTCTTTGGATAGATCATCAGTAGAGCAATTTGCGACGCTGACACAAAGTGATAGTAGATCACTCGCGCTCCTCCACGTTTACCGTGACCTTTAGCCCCAACGCGAATCTTGCGTATGCCGCCGGTGCCTTCGATCACATCGCCTGACGCAGGGTCACTGATAAGGGCTTGCTGAAATCTCACGTAGGTCTCGTCATCCAGCAGCTCCTTGACGCGTCTGGTGAATATCGAGGTTTCGATAAAAATCATGAGGTGATTGTACGCCAATGACTTACATGGTGCGAGTCGAATGGATCTCTGCAATGGGAGTCCACCCGGTTATGAATTTCAAACGATGCGAGGAGGGTAGAGCGCGGTTTCAGGGCGGGCAACCACGGCACGGACTAGTGTTGGGTAGGATATTTCCTAAGCAAAAAAATCGCTAAGGTTCGAAGCTCGCGGCAATCAGGTGTGTGTTCTGTCTTGGCCTTTTCGCTGGCAACCCAGCAACAGGTCGCCAATATCCTCTGAGCTATGAATGGCTGTTTCAGAGCAAAGCGCCTTAGGTATGCAGCCGCACCCCAATGTGTTGTTTGCGCACGTCAGCCGACGTGGCCGGTCACCTGGGCACACAACTTTGTCAGCTGTTCGGCCAGGTCAATCACGCGGCGTGGTGCGTCGGCGCGCAGGTGTAGTGCGATTTCCAGTGCCGCCAGTTCAGGGAAAGACTCGGCCACGCCCAACCGTCGGTGGCCGGGCAGTGCAAGGCGCGAAGGGAGCACGCTGACGCCCAGACCATCGGCGACGGCCGAGCGCACGCTCGCCAGGCTCGCGCTGCTGTAGCCGATGCGCCAGCGGCGGCCGGCGCTCTCGAGTGCGTGGATCATTTCATCGCGATACAAGCCGCCGACCGGAAACACCACCAGTGGCAGCGGGTCGCGCTCATACGTCGGCTCGTTGAGGCTGTCGAACCAGGAGAGCGGTTCGGGCCAGGCGGCGTGCCCGACAACCTGTCCCGGGCGCTGTTTGACCAGCACCAGGTCGTAGTCGCCTGCACAGAACTGTTGCCATAGGGTGTTGCTGAGTCCACTGCTGATCTCAAGCCTTATCGCCGGGTTCGCGCGTGCGAAGGCGGCAAGCGTCGGGGTCAGCAAGTCTGAGGCGAAGTCTTCTGGCACGCCGATGTGCACCTCGCCCTGGGCGTTGCCCTGGCGTAATTCTTCGACCACCTCTTCCATCAGCCCAAGAAGCCTGCGTGCGTAGCTGAGCAAGCGCTCGCCGTCCTCGGTGGTGACGACGTAACGCCCGCTGCGGTTGACCAGCTCGCAGCCGAGTTGCTCCTCGAGTCGCTTCAACTGTTGGCTGATGGTCGACTGGCTCAGGTGCACGCGTTCCCCGGCGCGCGTGAAGCTACCGCTCTCTACCACCGCGACGAAACTCTTGAGTAGCAACGGATCGATCAGCGTCGAAGTCATTACGTAATCCACTAATTGTCATTCGAACATTTCATTTCCGAATAATAGCACCTGCTCTTAGTCTTGAAGAACAGCGGCTGATGCAGCCTGTTGGCCAGATTCCCCAAGGTAAATGTGATGACAAGTAACGTGACGTTGAAGCCCGCACCCGAGAAGTACGCGCCATGACTGACCGCGCATCGGCTGTCATCGCAACGGGCGTGTCGCGCGTGGCTGAGGTGTCACTGGCCGCACTGGTGCTCCTGGTGCTACTGGGCTTGAATCTGCGGCCATTCCTGACGTCGGTCGGGCCAGTGCTCGATCTGGTACGCGCCGACATCGGCCTCGATTTTCGCAGCGCCGCGATGCTGACCACCTTGCCCTTCGTGCTGATGGGCCTGATTGCCTTCATTGGCATCGGTGTCGCACGTCGCTTCGGCGAGCGGCGGGCGCTGGCCGGCGCATTATTGCTATTGATGCTTGGGTGCGCGTCACGCGCCGTGGTCAAGGACGGCGCGCAGTTGATTGCCAGCGCCGGTATCGCCGGCACCGGCGTGGCGGTGATCCAGGCCTTGATACCGGGTGTCGCCAAGCGTTGGTTCGCTGACCGTATAGCGATGGTGATGGGGCTCTACTCGGCGGCATTGGTTGGCGGCGGGGCGCTTGGCTCGCTGGCAAGCACATGGCTGAACGCGTATGGCGGCTGGCGGTTGGGACTTTCCATGTGGGCCTTGCCAGCGCTTGCAGTGCTCCTGCTCTGGCTGGTGTGTGCGCCACGCACGCCGCCGATAGCGACTGGCGGACCTGCGCCGGTCAAAACCGGCAGCTTCTTCAGGAATCGGCGTGCATGGCAGTTGGCTGCCTACTTTGGTCTGACCAACAGCGGCTACTCGAGTCTGGTGGCATGGTTGCCTTCCTTCTATCAGCAGCAGGGCATGGGCCTGCAGGCCTCGGGCAACTTGCTCGCGTGGTTGGCGATGTTCCAGGCGACGGCGGCGTTCGCAATGCCGATGCTGGCCCGCCGCAGCGCTGATCGGCGCGCTGCCTTATGGCTGACGATCGCGCTGCAGGTCGCGGGCTTCGCAGGCTTTGCGCTTGCCCCCAACGCAGCGCCGTGGGTGTGGGTCGGATTGGTCGGGTTTGGCCTGGGCGGGTTCTTCTCGCTCAGCCTGATTGTCAGCCTCGACCACCTGGCCAGCGCGCAAGCGGCCGGCACCTTGGCGGCCTTCGTTCAGGGGATTGGTTTCATGCTCGCATCGAGTGCTCCCTGGCTGATCGGCTGGCTGCGCGACTCCGGCGGGAGCTTCATCACCGGCTGGTGGTTGCACATCGGGGTGCTCGCCGCGATGGCGGTGCTGACTTTCAAGTTCTCCCCGGCGAGCTACCGACGCAGCATGCAAGAGGTGTGACCCGGCGGACTTTTTATAGGGAAAACCCTATAGAGGTCGGCCACTTTTAAAACCCCAGTACCAGTGTGCCTACGGAGATTGATATGAAGAAGTTTGCAGTTTCAGTTGTTCTGGCCTTGGCCGCCAGTGGTGTCTATGCGAAAGACTTGCAAGTCATTCGTTTCGGCGTTGACCCTACTTACGCCCCGTTCGAGTCGAAGGCGCCGGATGGCACCCTTGTGGGCTTCGATATCGATCTTGGCAACGCGATCTGCGAAAAGCTGAAGGTCAAATGTGTATGGGTCGAGAACTCCTTCGACGGCATCATCCCGGCGCTGAAAGCCAAGAAGTTCGACGGCATTCTTTCCTCCATGAGTGTGACTGAGAAACGTCAGGCGCAGATAGCCTTCTCCGACAAGATCAATAATGTCCTGCCCCGTCTCGTTGCGAAAAAAGGCTCCGATCTCCTGCCAACGCCCGAATCCCTTCAAGGCAAGCGTGTAGGGGTCGAGCAGGGCTCCACGCAGGAAACCTATGCCAAAACTTACTGGACGTCGAAAGGCGTCACCGTAACGACATACCAGAACCAGGACCTGGTTTACCAGGACTTGATCGCAGGCCGCCTGGATGCAGCGCTGCAATCTTCCGTCCAGGCCGATCTGGGTTTTTTGAAAACCGAGAGAGGACGTGATTTTGCGTTTGTCGGCCCAGAGTTGCGCGACCCGAAAACCCTCGGTGTGGGTGCCGGGATTGGTTTGCGCAAGGAAGACAATGAGCTTCGCGAACAGATCAATGGGGCGCTTGCCGAGATTATCAAGGACGGAACTTACAGGACGATCTCCGATAAATATTTCTCCTTTGATATCTACAACTGATTGATTTCAAGTCGACTACGACTCCAGGCTTTTGCGGCATTTAAAAACAAGAAAAGTACTGCTGAACAAGATAGGCAGCATCGGCTGAGCTATCGTGTTCAAGGAGAATGCAATGTCCTTGGTAGACTATGGGCCGCTGATCGCGAGTGGCACCTGGATGACACTGAAGCTGGCGATATTATCGCTGCTGGCGGCAGTGCTGATTGGTTTGGCAGGCGCCAGTTCCAAGTTGTCAGGTAATAAGTGGCTGCGCAATAGTGCCACCCTCTACACCACGATGATCCGCAGTGTTCCGGATCTTGTGACCATGCTGTTGCTGTTCTACAGCATTCAGATACTCCTCAATCAGGTCACCGAAGGGCTTGGTATGGATCAAATTGATATTGATCCCTTCCTCGCGGGTGTAGCGACGCTCGGGTTTATCTACGGTGCTTATTTTACCGAGACCTTCCGCGGTGCTTTCCAGGCGGTCCCGCGTGGTCAGATCGAGGCGGCCATGGCCTATGGCCTGAGCCCATGGCAGGCGTTCTATCGCATTTTATTCCCGCAAATGATGCGTTTTGCCTTGCCGGGTATTGCCAACAACTGGCAGGTCATGATCAAGGCGACCGCGCTGGTGTCCATCATCGGTCTGTCCGATATCGTCCGGGCCACCCAGGATGCCGGCAAGAGCTCCATGCAACTGTTCTATTTCACCGTGATCGGCGCGCTGATTTATCTCGCCATTACCACGGTCTCCAATGGCGTCTTGATCTGGCTCAAGCATCATTACTCTGTCGGCATTCGGGAGGCTGAACTGTGATCGCTATTATCCAGGAATATTGGCAAGCGTATTTGTGGTCGGATGGCGCCAACTTTTCCGGTCTGTCCATCACCCTGTGGCTGCTGGTGCTGTCGATCGCGATCGGTTTTGTCATGTCGGTGCCGCTGGCCGTGGCTCGGGTATCAAAAAACCGGTTTATCCGACTGCCAGTCTGGTTTTACACCTATGTGTTTCGTGGCACGCCGCTCTATATCCAACTGTTGATCATCTACACCGGTGTCTACAGCCTGAGCGTGGTGCGCGAGCACGCATTCCTCGACATGTTCTTTCGTGAAGGCTTCAACTGCACGGTGCTGGCGTTCGCGCTCAATACCTGCGCCTACACCACGGAAGTCTTCGCTGGCGCGATCAGGTCGGTGCCGTACGGCGAGGTCGAGGCGGCCCGTGCCTTCGGCTTGTCGAAGTTCAACCTGTACCGCCGCATCATTCTGCCCTCGGCGCTGCGTCGCGCACTGCCGTACTACAGTAACGAGGTGATCATGATGCTGCACTCGACCTCGGTGGCGTTTACCGCCACGGTTCCTGACCTGCTGAAGGTCGCCCGCGACGTCAACTCGGCGACCTATGCATCGTTCGAGGCCTTCTTCATCGCTGCACTGTTGTACGCGGTGATCGCGCTGTCGCTTGTCTGGCTATTTCGTCGCGGTGAAACCCGCTGGCTGGCCTTCCTGAAACCCCAGGCCGCCTGAAGGCCGCCTACGCAGAGTCAACACCATGTACAAACTGACCGTAGACGATCTGTACAAGAACTATGGCAACCACGAAGTGCTCAAGGGCGTGTCGATCAAGGCCAGGGCAGGCGATGTGATCAGCATCATCGGCTCTTCGGGTTCGGGCAAGAGTACCTTCCTGCGCTGCATCAACTTCCTCGAGCAGCCGAACTCCGGGCGAATCACGGTGAACGCCGAGGAGATTCGCACCGAGAAGGACAAGAACGGCGGGCTGCGCGTGGCCAACCAGAAGCAGCTGCAAAGCATGCGCACCAAACTGTCCATGGTGTTTCAGCACTTCAACCTGTGGGCGCACATGTCGGTGCTGGAAAACGTTATCGAAGCGCCGATGCATGCCCTGGGCCTCAGCCGCGATGAGGCGGTGGCCCGCGCACGCAAGTACCTGGCCAAAGTCGGCCTGCCGGCCAGCATGGAGGACAAGTACCCGTCGCACCTGTCCGGCGGCCAGCAGCAGCGTGTGGCGATCGCCCGGGCCCTGGCGATGGAGCCGGAAGTGATGCTGTTCGACGAGCCGACTTCGGCCCTCGACCCCGAGCTGGTCGGCGAGGTGCTGAAGGTGATGCAGGCCCTGGCCGAAGAGGGCCGGACCATGGTGGTAGTGACCCACGAGATGGCCTTTGCCCGCGAGGTGTCCAACCACGTGATCTTCCTGCACCAGGGCAAGATCGAGGAAGAAGGCAGCCCCGAGCAACTGTTCAAGCACACCAGGAGCGAGCGCCTCAAGCAGTTCCTTGCAGGCAACTTGAAGTAGCCCCCGTAAACAGTGTCCCCGCAGGCGTTCTGGCGGCGGGGCTCACTCAAGCAGTGATGAGGTTCAAATGAGCAATTCGTTCTGGTTGCGTAATGTCCGCCCCTACGGCGGCGCAATCGAAGACATACAGATTATCGAGGGTCGTATCGGCGATCGTCAGCCCGCCAGTGGCAATCCAGTCGCTGGCGCTGACCTTGACGGGCAAGGTCAACTGCTCGTGCCGTCACTGGTGGAAAGCCACATCCATCTGGACAAGACCCTGTGGGGGCAACCCTGGCGGCCGCACAGTGCAGGCCCGAACCTCAAGGCGCGCATAGCCAATGAGCGGCAAATCCTGCGCGAGCTCACATCTCCCATTGCCGAGCGGGCCGGTGCTCTGCTGGAGCAATGCATAGCTCGCGGCTCGCTGATGTTCCGCTGTCATGTGGACGCCGATCCCGAGCTGGGTATCGAGCATGCGCAAGCCATGTTGGAACTGCGCGAACGCTACGCCGACCTGGTGGATATCGAGTTCGTCACCTTCCCTCAGATTGGCCTGGTAAACCGCCCGGGGGTCGAAGCATTGATGCGCGAAGCCCTGGAGCTGGGGGTCGAGGTAGTAGGGGGGTTGGACCCCTGCGGCATCGACAATGATCCCATCGCGCACCTCACGACCATCTTCGAGCTTGCGGACAAGTTTGATCGCGGTATCGACATCCACCTGCATGACGGTGGGGAGCTGGGGCTCTGGCAGATTGCTCGCATCATCGATTTCACCGAGCGCTATCAGCGCCAGGGGCAAGTGATGATCAGCCATGCGTTTTGCATGGGCATGAAAGACTGGGCTCAAGTGCTGCCGTTGGCTGAACGCCTGGCGGCCAATCGAATTTCACTGATGACCACGGCGCCAGCGGACATTGCCATTCCGCCCTTTACCGAGCTGCACTCGGCGGGGGTGAATGTCTGCCTCGGTTCGGATGGCATTCGCGACGCCTGGACCCCAATGGGCAATGGCGACATGCTCGAACGCGCGATGCTGCTCGCCTTGCGCTGCGGCATGCGAACCGATCCTGAAATCTGCACAGCCTTCGAAGCCGCTGCCGGCAATGGTGCGCGGGCACTTGGGCGGAGTGACCACGGATTGGCATCGGGGCAGACAGCCAACCTGTTGTTGCTGCCTGCAGAGACATTGGCCGAAGCCGTCGTGGGGCGCCCGCTGGCGCGGACGGTGATCAGCCGCGGAGTCGTCGTGGCGAAAAATGGCAGTCTGCTCAGGAGCCGCCTGTGACTCAAAATACGCTCAACAAAGTAGACCTGCTCATCGAGCACGGCGTGGTCATCACCGTGGACGAGCAACGGCGCGTGATTGCCGACGGCGCAGTGGCCGTGCTCGGCAACCGCATCGTGGCGGTGGGGCGCACGGATGAACTGCGGGCTCGCTTCACGGCGGAAAAAATCATCGATGCCCGCAACAAGGCGGTGCTCCCTGGCTTGATCGACAGCCATGCCCATGCTGGCCATGCCATGCTGAAAACCATCGGCGCCGGGGAGGGGGATGCCTGGATGCAGGCGTGCCAGACCATCTATACCTCGGCCTCCGGCGTCGAGTTCTGGGAGGTCGAGGCCAGGTTGTCGGCGCTGGAGCGGCTCAAATGTGGCACCACCACTGGCGTGTCGCTATTGGGCGGAGGTGATTCGATCATGCGGGTCGACGACCCGGTTTACGCCCAACGCCACGCCCAGGCCATCGCCGAAATCGGTACCCGCTCGGTAGTGGCCGTCGGGCCGTCGGGGCCACCAGCGCCGCGCACCTACCTGGACTGGTCGACCGAACCGCCCACTCGGCGCGACGTCAGTTTCGAGACCATGTTCGAAGTCTGCGAAGAAATTGCCAGGAGCTGCGACGGCATGGGTGACGGCCGGGTGCGCGTCGCCATCACGCTGCCGGTTTACGCGCCCCAATACGAGCCCAGCCATCGGGAGCTGGCACCGCTGTTTCGCCAGCAAGCCCAGGACTACCTGGCTCTGGCCCAGCGCCATGGCCTGACCTTCACCCAGGATGGCCACCGCGGCGGCACGCTGGCGCTGGCCCACCGCGAACTGGGCCTGCTCGGCCCGACATCCTTCATGTCCCACTGCATTGACCTGACAGAGGAGGACATCGCCCTGTGTCGCGAGACCCAGACCAAGATCGTGCACAACCCGAGCGCCATCATGTCGATCCTGGGTCGCTGCCCGGTACCGGAACTGATCGAGGCCAATGTCACCGTCGCCCTCGGCTCCGACGGCGCCGCCCCGGACCGTGGTTACGACATGTTCCGCCACATGTTCCAGTGCATGCATTACCACCGCCGCCATTTCCGCGACCCGGACATCCTGCCCCAGGGCAAGGTGCTGGAAATGGTCACTATCGACGCCGCCAAGGCACTGTCGATGGACCATGAGATCGGTTCGCTGGAAGTTGGCAAGAAGGCTGACATCATTCTGATCGACCTGTTCAAGCCGCACCTGATGCCGATGAACATGCCGGTCCACCGTATCACCTGCTTCGCCAACGGCGGGGACGTATGTACCACCATCGTTGACGGCCGGATCCTGATGGAAGACTACGTCGTATGCGCCGTCGACGAGGCGGCGGTGCTGGCCGCGGTGCAAGAGGAGTCGGAACGCATGCTGGACCGTAGTGGCTTGCGTCATCTGACCGAAGAATCGCAAAACCTCTGGCGGGCGGCACGGTATCCCGCGGCAGGTTGAGTGATGCGGCTGAAAATGCCCGCTCAAAATAAAGGGCACCAGCAGCTTCTGGAATTGCCAGCAAGCCTGAATATCAGGCCTTGCTGGCAAATTCAGGCACCGCTGTCGCGGTGGCCGGCAGCCTGGCGGAAGGTGTTCGGTGTCTGGCCGCTGAGGCGGCGAAAGAAGCGGGAGAAGTACGTCGGGTCGCTGAAGCCCAGACTGTCAGACAACTGACTGATGCTCATGTTGGTGTAGATCAGGTTGCGTTTGGCTTCCAGCAGCAGGCGCTGATGAATGATCTGAAGCGCTGTTTGTCCGGCCAGCTCCCGGCACAGGGTGTTGAGGTGCACGCTGGAAAGACCAACACGGTGGGCGAAGGTTTCTACCGAGAAATGCTCGCGGTAGTGCTGTTCTACCAGCTTGATGAAGTTGCTCAGCAAGTGCTGATTTCGTTCGCCACTGCTGCTCGGTGGTGTGTTCAGTTGTCTGTGACGGCTGATCCAGACCATCAGCACACTGACCAACGAGTGCAATACCACGTCGCGTGCGGGCTCACTACCGTCGTACTCCTGGTGCAGAGCAGTGAACAGGGTGTTGATGTAGCGGCGATCACGCCCCACCGGGTAGCAACCTGAGGAGGCCAGGACGGTCAGGGGCGCGCCCAGTTGTGCTTCCAATCTGGCCACCAGCGGGGCTCCCAGGGTGAGCACGTACCCCTCGATGTTTTCCGAGAACTGGAAACCATGCACGGTCATCGGCGGCGTGACCTGAATCGCCGCTTCCAGCACATCACTGCGCCTGCCCTCGATCTCGACTACCGCCTGACCACGCTGCACGTAGAGCAGCTGGAACAGATCGGCATGGCGGTGCGGCTTGATCTCCCAATGGTGCAAGCTGCTGCGTTTGGGAATTGACTCACAGTGCAGCAGGTCCGGGGTTGGCCATGCCTGGTTTTCGCCATACAGCTTGAATACAGGGATGCTGGAAAGACGGCTTTTCATCGCGCGTAATGACCTGATGAGGTTAGACCTTTCGGATCTTTCGGACCGTTCGATAATCGAACAGACTTTGTAAAAGTGCAATTTAAGCCGGGAATATCACCTTTTTTCCAGTGTTTTGTCAGCAAAAATGCAGGGGCAAAATAAATCTAAAAAATCCAGTCGCGGCATGCAATCGGCTGGATTGCCCATGTGAGAGCAGAATAATGAAAACTCAGGTTGCGATTATCGGTGCCGGTCCATCCGGACTTCTGTTGGGCCAATTGCTGCATAACGCTGGCATCGACAACATCGTCCTCGAACGCCAGACACCCGATTACGTCCTCAGCCGGATTCGTGCCGGAGTGCTGGAGCAAGGTACTGTCGACATGCTGCGCGAAGCCGGTGTTTCCGAACGCATGGATACTGAAGGCCTGGTCCACGATGGCGTCGAACTGCTGGTTTGCGGAAAACGCATCCGTGTTGACCTCAAGGCACTGACCGGTGGCAAGACCGTGATGGTCTATGGCCAGACCGAGGTTACACGGGACCTGATGGACGCCCGCACCGCCAACGGCGCGCCGATCATCTACTCGGCCGAAAACGTGCAGTTGCACGAGATGAAGGGCGAAAACCCTTACGTCACCTACGAAAAAAGTGGCGAAACCCATCGCATCGACTGCGACTACATCGCCGGCTGCGACGGTTTCCACGGTATCGCACGCAGAAGTATCCCTGCCGACGTGCTCACCCACTATGAGCGAGTGTATCCGTTCGGTTGGTTGGGCCTGTTGTCCGACACACCGCCGGTTAACCATGAGCTGATCTATGCCCATCACGACCGTGGTTTCGTCCTTTGCAGCCAGCGCTCGCTGAGCCGCAGCCGTTACTACCTGCAAGTGCCTCTGACCGACAAGGTCGAAGCGTGGTCCGATGAGCGTTTCTGGGGTGAACTCAAGACACGCCTGCCGCAAGAGGTGGCCGACAAGCTGGTGACCGGTCTTTCGTTGGAGAAGAGCATCGCTCCGCTGCGCAGTTACGTGGTCGAGCCGATGCAGTACGGCAAGCTGTTCCTGGTCGGCGACGCGGCGCACATCGTGCCACCTACCGGCGCCAAAGGGTTGAATCTGGCCGCCTCCGATGTGTGTTACCTGTATCGCATCCTGGTCAAGGTCTACAAGGAAGGCCGTACCGACTTGCTGGAAAAATACTCCGAGTTGGCGCTGCGTCGTATCTGGAAAGGCGAGCGTTTCAGCTGGTTCATGACCAACCTGTTGCACGACTTCGGTGATCACAAAGACGCATGGGACCAGAAGATGCAGCAAGCCGACCGCGAATACTTCTTCAACTCCCACGCTGGCCTGGTCAATATCGCGGAGAACTACGTGGGCCTGCCTTACGAAGACGTCGAGTAATCAGGTTGCTCGCAACCTGTACCCGGAAACTTTGGTGAGCTGCATGCAGCGGATACAGATCTGCATTGGTTGGATATCGCCCGTCCCGCAGACGCTCCACATTCCTGGCTGAAGCTTTGCCCTCCCAAGTACAATAAAAAGGGTAAACATCATGTCCAGCAGTTTTACGTTGGCCCCAGGCCTCAAGCAGCGTCACGTCACCATGCTTTCCATTGCCGGCGCCATCGGTGCCGGCCTGTTCATCGGCTCAGGGCACGCCATCGCCTCCGCAGGTCCGGCCGCGATTCTGGCCTATATCTTTTCCGGCACGCTGGTGGTGCTGGTCATGCGCATGCTGGGCGAAATGGCCGTGGCCTCGCCCGATACCGGCTCCTTTTCGACCTACGCCGAGCGGGCCATGGGGCGCAGCGCCGGCTTCACCATCGGCTGGCTGTACTGGTGGTTCTGGGTGTTGGTCATTCCGATCGAAGCCATTGCCGCCGCGGCCATTCTGCATGCCTGGTTTCCTGCAGTGCAGACGTGGGAGTTTGCCATAGCGGTCACCGCCCTGTTGACCGTAACCAACCTGTTCAGCGTCGCGCGTTATGGCGAATTCGAATTCTGGTTCGCCATGCTCAAGGTCATTGCCGTACTGGGCTTCATTGCGCTGGGCGCGCTGGCCCTGGTTGGTGGACTGCCTGAGCGGGAAGTGAGCGGTGTCCTGCAACTGAGCAAGGACTTTGGTGGCTTCATGCCCAATGGCATGACCGCGGTGGTCGGTGCGATGCTCACCACGGTGTTCAGCTTCATGGGTACGGAAATCGTCACCATTGCCGCCGCCGAATCCCAGAACCCATCGAAGCAGATCACCCGCGCAACAAACTCCGTGGTCTGGCGCATGGGGATTTTCTACATTGTCTCGGTCTTCCTCATCATCTCCATCGTGCCCTGGAATGACCCGATGCTCAGGGAAGTCGGCTCTTATCAGCGCGCGCTTGAGCTGATGAATATCCCCCATGCGAAAATGATCGTGGATATCGTGGTACTGATCGCCGTGGCCAGCTGCCTCAACTCCGCCATCTATACGGCCTCACGCATGGTCTACTCCCTGAGCAAGCGCGGCGACGGTCCCAAGATGCTGCAGAAAACCACCGTGCAAACCCTGGAAGTGGCTTCAACGCAAAGCGCTTGATCGCCAGCCAGCTTTTTCGTGTCATGGCGGCGTTCAAAGAAATTCCTTTCGGATGTCGATGCTCGACCGTTCGCCAATATTCCGGTAGTTCTGCGCGAGCCACGCCTCGGCCTCGCGTCGTCCGTTGTCGCGCAGTCCACAGAGGAAGTCCCAGTCCGCGTTGTACTTGCTGGACACGCTAAGCGCACACATCGCCTCGTCGGACTTGATGGAGTGGATCAGCATCTCCTTCATTTCGTTGCGATCGACCTTGCCTTGCTGAATGAGGTCGGTGACAAAAGCGATGGTGCGCAGCTCACGCATCAGCGACGAGTTGAAGCTGATTTCACTGATGCGATTGAGGATGTCGGCAGCGGTAATGGGCACGCCCGGACGGACGAGCGGGTTGATGTGGACGATCACCACATCGCGCGTATTGCAGTGGTAGATCAACGGAAAAATGGCCGGATTGCCCATATAGCCGCCATCCCAGTAGTTCTGCCCGTCGATCGTCACCGCCTGGAACAATGTCGGCACACAGGCCGAAGCCAGCACGGCTTCGGCGCTGACTTCCTCGCCCGAGAAGATGCGTATCTTCCCCGTCTCGACATTGGTCGCACACAGATAGAGGTGGAACGGGCATTGGCTTCGCAAGGCGGCGAAATCGACCTGACTCTCCAGCACCTCCCGCAACGGACTCAAGTTGCGGCGATTGAACTGGTAAGGCGAGAAGATACGAAGCGTCATGTCCGCGAACGTATACATGGGTGAATAGTCCAGCCCGAAACTGTGCTTCCCTTTCAACCATGGCACCCAGCGCAACGGGTTATAACGCTCGGCGGACTGCGCCACGGCGTACCAGAAATCGTGCAGCGCCTGGCGCGCGCCGGCCTCGTCACCGTGCAGCATGCCATTGGCCAGCACAACGGCATTCATCGCACCGGCACTGGTCGCGCTCACGCCTTCAATGGCAAGCCGGCCGTCCTCGAGCAACCGATCGAGCACGCCCCAGGTGAACGCACCGTGCATCCCGCCGCCCTGCAGAGCTAGCGCGATCGGCTTACGCCCGTCACTGCCTCGAGGCTGTCCGTTCTTCATGGTCATCACCCTTTGTCATCGAGCGTTCATCCCCCGTTTGATGCCCATGCATCGAGCAGCGCCTTGGCTTGTAGCGAATCAACGCTGTCGAAACCTTCGGTGAAGAAGCTATAGATATCGGCCAGCATTTCTCTGGCCGTCTCCTTGTCTCGTGTTTCCCAGAGCTGAGCAAGGCTCACGGTGGCGCGTAGCTCGAATGACTTTGCCCCTTGTTGACGAGCGATCGAGATCGCCGTTTGGAAGCATGCTTGCGCTTCTTGCCACACGGAAGAATCCAGTCGGTCTTGCCCTGGACATTGCAGGGTAAGGGCGCCCTTGAGGCGGTGCAGCTCTGCTTCGTAAAAGTGCTCGCCTGTTCTGTTCACCATAGCCAGAGCGTCGGCCACGGCCTTCAATCCTGCCTGCGGTTGCCCGGCGCGCCCGTGCGCTGCGGCCAGCAGGGCCAGAAAATAAGAACATCCAAGCTCTGATCCGGCTGCGCGGTAATTGGCGATACCGTTGGTTATCTGAGCGATTCCCTCGTCAATGTGGCCCTGCTCGGTGCGGGCCCAACCTTGAAGAATATTCCCCCTTGCCAAATACAACGGAAACCCTTGTTCGAGAGAAAGCTTGATGGCGGCATCTGCATACTCTTCGGCGAGTTGTACGTCGTGCCGAAACTGTCCCAGTATCGACGTAGCGGACAGGGTGAAGGCCAGGCTTAATGGGTGGGCAATCTTCCTGGCCAGAGCAAGGGCATCCTGGCTGCGCATGCTTGCCTGATTGGGAAAACCCAAGTACCAAAGGCTCCAGGCCGAAAATGTCAGGGCATAGCCCGGATCCATGCCGTACGTAATGGCATGTGTGCGATGGCGATCAGGGTCGTAGAGGACACGCGCCCGCTCCTGATGGTCAAGGGCATTTTTCAGATCACCCTGGAAAAGCAATGTCTGCCCAAGTGCCGCATGGGCTTCCACGAGCAAGTCTGGATCCTGCGCGGTTTGCGCAATACTGAACAAGCGTTCAGCCAGTTCGCATGCAGTTGTGCATTCGGCGCGCAACTCGTAGTAAGTCCACAGCCCCTGCAGCGCAGGGAAAAGCACCGAGTCGTCCCCGACTTGCGCGCATAGCGCCAGTGCGCGGGTGTAAGTGGTCGCTACTTCGGGCGCACTAAAGCCGCGCACGGCCATCACGGCCGGCCCAAAGGACAGTAACAACGCCAGCTCCTGATGAGCACGCGCGGGCGTGTCGGGCAAATGCTTGAGCAATTCCAGCGCTGCGCCGAGGTGACGCATTGCATCGAGATGGGCGGAATGCTGGAGGGCCTGTTGTCCGGTACGGTGAAGGTATTCCACGGCCTTCGGAACATTGCCGCTCAGCCTGTAGTGGTGCGCCAGTTCGCTGCAGTAATCCGCGATGCGAGTGGGGAACAGTGCCTCGATGGCCTGCGCCGTGCGCTCATGCAGCGCGCTACGTCGCTCCGTGAGTAGCGATTGGCCCGCGATCTCCTGTGTCAGCGCATGCTTGAACGAATATTCCACCTCCGGAAATGCGGGCCGCTGGTAGATGAAGTCTGCGGCCTCCAGTCGTGCGAGCAGATCGCACAAATCTTCGTCCCGCCCAACACAGATGCACTGGATCAGACTGAATGGAAACTCTTTGCCGATAACGGCGAGGGTCTGCAGCAATTCCTTCTCCGCTACCGGGAGGCGGTCGATACGGGCGGCGAGTACACCCTGCACGGTGGTGGGAATATGCAGCGCAGCCGGAGTTTGCTCGATCCGATATTGACCGGCTTCACCCAGCAGCCATTTCTCCTCGACCAGCGTTTGCACCACTTCCTCCATGAAGAAAGGGTTGCCCTCCGTCTTATCCAGGATGAGCTGTTTGAGGGGGATGAGGGCAGGATCGTCCCCAAGCAGAGTCGCGAGCATTGCCTGTGCTTCGACCGGGCCCAGCGGTTCGAGCCGCAGTTGGCTGCAATGACTCGCGCGCGTCCAAACAGGCTGATACTCGGGGCGGTAGTTCACGAGGAGCAGGATCGGGGTGCTTGCCAAGTGGTCGATCAAGTACGCGAGGAATGCTTCGGTTTCGCCGTCCAGCCATTGCAAATCCTCGAACAGCAGCTCGATCGGTTGATTGCGGCTCTCGCGTGCAAGAAGTTGAGTGATCGCGTCGAAGGTGCGATCGCGCCGGATCTGTGGATCCATTGCCGCGAGCACTGAACTGCGTTCGCCGATACCCAGCAGATAGAGCAGGTAGGGCACGAGATCCTCGAAGCTTCGCTCGAGCGCAAGGGTCTTGCCCATGACCTTTTCCCGGCACCGACGCTCGTCGTCCTGGGCGGTGATCTGAAAATAGTTGTTCAGAAGCTCGATGAGCGGGAAATAGGCAAAGGCCTTGCCGTGCGACACTGAGAACGTCTCCAGCACCAGACATCCGTGCCGCGAGCGCTCCTTGAACTCAAGAAACAGCCGCGACTTCCCGACGCCGGCTTCACCTATCACCGCGACGACCTTACTGTGGCCCGCTTTGGACTGTTCAAGCGCCTGATACAGGTGGTCGAGCTCGACCTGGCGGCCGACGAACCTGGCCAGCCCGCGGTGTGCCGACAGTTGCAGGCGTGTGCGCAGCGCGCCGAGACCCTGCACCTCGTACACAACAAGGGGGTCGGGAATGCCTTTGACCTGGGCGGCCCCCAGCGCCTTGAATTCGAAATAACCTTCCGCCAGCTTGTACGTAGGCTCGCTCACCAGGATCGACGAGGGTGCGGCGATTCCCTCCATCCGGGAGGCAATGTGGATCGTGTTCCCGACCGGATCGTAATCGGTGTGCAAATCGTCCGTGCGGATCGAGCGTACGACGACCTCTCCGGTATGGATGCCGACGCGGATTTGCAGGGGAATGCCTTTCTCCAGGCGAATGCGGTCGCCATGTCGGCGTATCGCCTGCTGCATGCGCAGTGCTGCATACAACGCCCGCTGCGGATGATCCTCATGGGCGATGGGGGCTCCGAACAGCGCGAGTATGCCATCGCCCAGTGTCTTGGCGACGTAGCCTTCGTAGTGGTGGACGGCTTCCATCATCAGCGCGACAACTGGCTCGATCAGGCGGTGGGCCTCTTCCGGATCGAGGTCGTGGATCAACGCCGTGGAACCGGCCATGTCGGCAAACAATGCCGTGACGGTCTTGCGCTCACCGGCGGTCTCGCCCCGGGCTTCCATGGCCGCCTGTTCGGCGCGGATGCGCTCGGCAAGGTGGTGGGGCGTGTAATGAATGGGCGCTGGAGAGGGCTCTGAAACGGGCTCGGGGCGTGGGGATGACGCAGCAGGCGCATCGGTCAGCGGCGCGCCGCATTCACTGCAAAATTTGGCGGACAGGCCCGCCTCGTGACCGCAGCGCGGACAGCTGCGAGACAACCTGACGCCGCACGCTTCACAGAAGCTGGCCCCGGAGGGATTCTCGAGTCCGCAGTTTGCGCAGCGCATACGATCTCTTCCCTTTTGCACGCGTTCAAGAAGACCACTCAAAAGACGGAAAAGCGTGACATCGATCTGGAGACAGACTGAAGTCGTCGGGCTAGCAGCCCTTGTTTCAAAGATACGTTTGTATCGTTGTATCGAGAAGTAAAATTCACTGACTGAGGAGGACTTGTGATGTCCTGCTTCGAGAAGCAGCGAGATAGGGGGATCTCGGCTCTGATCCACAGATGATCTTCACCCAACCGGTGAACTACGAGCTTCCCGAGGACGGCATCATGGCATTAAAGGTTGAGGATCGTGTTCGGTCGGCAAGACGGTGGAGGAGGGAGGTAAAGTTGGCCAAGCCAGCCATATCCCAGCGCCGTTTGGGGCCGTGTCGATCACCTGGTCAGAAAAAGTCAGACCGCGGAGGTCGATAGACCCGTCCAGAGGGAATCGAGCTGACTAAACCCCCACTTCGCTGGACTCTCTCGGCTAATGATTTTTTCACGCCCTACTAATTTGGCGAGGTCAATGATTTCATGAGGAACGGGTCGATTGGAATGCGTTGAGAAAAACACCTTGACCTGTGGTGTCAACAGCGATTTTTCATGCTGCTCCATTACTACTCCCAGCAGCCCACTTTCCAGTCTAACCAGAGCACCCACCGGGTAAACACCGATTGTTCTAATGAACGCGTGCAGTATTTCGGTATCGAAGTGGCCTTGCCATGTCGCCATCTGATGGATAGCCTCGGCGGGATCCCAACCGGGTTTGTAAGGGCGTGTCGATGTCAGCGCATCGTACACATCGCATACCGCTCCCATGCGCGAAAATAGACTGATCTGCTCGCTGGCCAGGCGATGTGGGTAGCCACTGCCATCGTACTTTTCGTGGTGGTGCAGGCATACATCAAGCACTAAATCACTTACGTATTGATTATCGGTAAGTATGTTGATTGCCGCTTTCGGATGCTTGCGAATAATTTCAAACTCTTCGTCGGTGAGTTTCCCAGGCTTGTCAAGGATTGTCTCAGGGATCGCGATTTTGCCGATGTCGTGCAACAGCCCTGCGATGCCTGCCTCAAGTATCAAGTCTTGACTCAGATTCAACTCGTGAGCGAGGGCGATCATGAGCGCGCTGACCGCCACCGAGTGCATGTGCGTGTAGTCGTTGGCAGTCTTCAGGCGCGCCAGGCTGATCAGTGCACTGGGGTGGCGCAGCACTGAATCGGAGAACTCCGAAACCAGTTCGCCAACACGGGCCAGTTTTAGCGGCTGGCCCATGCGCGCCTTGCGGAACATCGCAACCACGGCCATTTTGGCCTCCGCACAGAGCTTTTGTGCTTGAGGCAGCTCAGCCGCTAACGTCGTCAAGTCTCGCGGTGCAGAACTCACTATTGTCGAGCGCTGTGGCACCTCAAGTCGCCCGGACGCGGCATCTATCCCCTTGCCGACATCAATCCACACTTCATGAACAGCCGAGTCCTTGATACGTTTCAGATCATATGAAGTCTGGATCAGGAATCCTCCCTTCCAGAAAGTCGGATCTATTCCTGAATCGCTGAATTCATGGACATACATGCCGAGGCAAAGCTCATGAACAGGGATAAGCTTGATCATTACCAGGTAATATCCATATACAGATAGCCGCTATTTGCCAGAAATCGATCACCCACGTGAACACTAGCACATTGATATCATTTTTTCCGGTGGCGCGCATTAGCCTGGGGCAGCTACCAGAACAGGGCCACCAACGTCCCCCCCATGGCACAAGTAATAATTATGACAATGACGAAAACCACGTCGAGCAACGTTGGACGCAAGCTCATCTAACACCCTCCATGTGAATGATCTGAATAATAGCTCATGGCTATCATCCGTCCAGAATTATCCATGCGGCCAATAAGGGTTTAGCTACAAATAATCTCTGCCCCTCCATTCGTAGTCGGTGAGCTACCCTTGGACCTGGTTGCGCCCATTGCGCTTGGCTTGGTAAAGCGCATCATCGGCGCGAGTCAGGAGTGTTTCCAGATTGTCACCCGTTTCGGCGAGAGCAACACCGAACGACGCGGTTATGGTGTCGAGCACCTTGTCGGTGTTTCGCGCCGTGATCCGTAACTTCTGGATTTTCAGGCGCAGTTGCTCAGCGAAGGCATGGGCGCTGGTGATGTCGGTGCACTCCTGCAGGATGACGCAGAACTCTTCACCACCATAACGTGCCGCCAGCGCATGGGGTGGAAGCGAGTTGCGCAGCACCTGGCCGACATGCTGGAGTACACGGTCTCCCAAAGGGTGACCGTACTGGTCATTGAATTGCTTGAAGTGATCAATATCCAGTATGACCAGAGCCACACCCCGAGGGGAATTGTTCAGCGCTTGCTCCAGCAGGCGAGTGAAGGTGTTTCGGTTGAGCACCTGAGTCAGACTGTCCAGCGTCGCAGCCTGTTGGGCGCGTTCCAGCTTTTCTCGCAGACTTTTGATCTCATTTTGAGCAGTGCGTAGCTGGAAGAGGAATAGTGCTTGCTGATCCTGCATAAGCTGAGTGCTCTGTTGCAGCTCGCTTAATATCTCGGGCAACCTTTCGTTGATCGGATCCTCAAGCATTTCCAGGCAGTGACCGAGGCTGGTCTGAAAGTTTTGGCTCCCCTTCACACTGCGCGAGACGTCGCGCTCCATGTCGTCAACCAAATTGATTGCTTGTTGCTGACCCGCGCGTGCGTCCTCCAACTCGTCGCGAATAATGTAGTCACGAAAAAGCTGGGCAGCGGATTCGGGGGGGAAACTGCCAAAGTCTTTGACGGCTTTATCCAGGCGGCGATTGAGTTCGGGTTCCTGGCCTTTGCTGTAGGTGTACCAGAGGGCGTAGTGCACCGGGTTAGGTGGAATGTTGTGACGCACCATCAGTGGTACAGCTTGCTTGAGCAGGGCTGCCGCCTCGCGGGTGTCCTCTGGATATTGCGCCAGGGCAGTCGCACGCTTCTCTGATTGGCTCATAAGGTCACGGTCGTTGTTTGTTGTTGGCAAATATACAACAAGAGATGCATAAGCATGCGTCGGCCAAACGGTTACTCAAGCAATTTTTAATTCAGGACACCTCTCTAGAGATTTGCCTTTACGATTCTCATGGATGACGAGGTCGGAGGTATCATTTAGCATCGACTTGTTAGCGTCCCAATCCTAATTTTAAGGAACGAATCTACATGTCTCGTCTTGCCGAATTCAGAAAGTTGGAACAGCAGCTCGCTCAGCAATTGGCCGAGCTGGAAGCCCTGAAAAAAGACTCCGGATTGCAGAAAGAGATCGAGTTTGAGACCAAACTACGGGCTTTGCTTGCCGAGTACGGGTTCAGTCTCACGAACGTTATTAAGCTGCTCGACCCTCAGGCCAACCGTCGTAGTGTCGTTCCGACCCCGTCGAAAATCACCCGTAAAGCACGGGAAATGAAGGTGTACAAACACCCTGTATCCGGGGAGCTGGTAGAGACGAAGGGGGGGAACCACAAGATTCTTAAAGAGTGGAAAGCCGAGCACGGTTCTGCGACCGTGGAGTCCTGGCGAGTTCAGTGAATCTCGTAAGCCGCTTTCTTGGGGATAGATAGAGGGCGAGATCAGTATCAACAAAGTGCTGGTCGAAGAGTTGAACTGCAGTCAATGCAATGGCACCAGGGAAAGCAAAACCCCGGAGGTTGGCCCTTCCGGGGTTTTTATGTTCTCCCTGTCTCCCTGTTGGGAAGAGAACATGGCGAAATGGTATCTGAAAGATGCATCTCCATCATGTCGATGCGCGACACTTGGGCGTAGTTCCCCGGGCAATCTAAGAAATCGCCCAAGCCTGCAACGCTCGGATCGCTTGATGTAATTGCATCGCCTTGGTACCGCGCTCAGTCACGAGAAATCGTGGGAACAAACAGGCCGGATTTCACGGTACTCATGGACACCAACGTCTTGAAGCGATTGACGTTATTGCCCTCAAAAAACAGCTCGCGCGTCAGATGGGTGTATTGCTCCATGTTTTTCACCAGCATGATCAGGACGAAATCGCACTCGCCGGCGACGTAGTAGCACTGCTGAACCTGTGGACACCATCGGGAATGGCGCGGAGGGCCAGGAAGGGGCGACGCCACTGCATAACGCGCTGTATGACTTCAACGACGCGATCCTGTCGACGGGCGCACGTTATTTCGCTGAAGTAGTGCGTGTAAGCCTGCCGACCTAGGTAGTCGTGCGTTGGCGATGTAGCCCAGCCATCTGGCAAGGACGGGCTGCATCGTCAGCGTAGTGGAAGCCAGACTCGACTTTCGCGAGGTTTTCCAAATGACGGACAATCGTAAGCATAGGTATTTATTGAGTTTTTTTGAATTCGTGCTTGACGTCACAGCCGTAAAAAACGTTTAATTCCGCCGCGGCCCAGATAGCTCAGTCGGTAGAGCAGGGGATTGAAAATCCCCGTGTCGGCGGTTCGATTCCGTCTCTGGGCACCACTACTTCCAAACCCCTGACGCCTATTGGCTTCAGGGGTTTTCTATTTTTGGCCGCCGCAGCTAGCTACTGGAATTGCCAGCAAGCCTGAATATCAAGCCTTGCTGGCAAAGGCTTTATGAGAAGCAAGGGGCACCTGTGGGAGCTGGCTTGCCAGCGATGCGGGCGACGCGGTCCGTCTGAAGCAACTCAGCCAGACAGAGCGTTGAGTATGTGTACAGGGTCATAGGTGCACCTAGGGTGGCCGTAGCATGAAGTCAGGTATCCGAGTCGGATATGTGGCCCACTCAAGTTCTCACCCCAAACAGTCGGTCGGCTATCTGCCGGCCTTGCTCCAGCCCTTCCGTCGTCAACCAGATCGATTTGTTCTTGCTCACCGGATTACTGATCAGGCCTTGTTCATGCAACCGGTTCATGGTTTCGAAGTCGAACCCTTTCCAGGCATTGCCGTTGTCGAAACTGAAGGTTGCCAACAGGGCAAGCACGGCTTCTTCAATCAGTTTGTTGTCGTATTCCATGATCTTTGCTCCGCTCTTACTCAAATGTCGGAATCCAATATACGAACCAGTGCCTGTCCGTCATTCCTCTTCGTGCTCCACTGGATTGACGACAGGCCGCAGTGCCTCTGCGAGGTATGCAATGTCTTCATCCAGTCGCACATCCGATATTTCCATGGCGCTGTGTTCCAGCAAGCTGGCCAGCTCGGCGGGCAGGTCCTGAGGGCGGGGCAGCTGGGTACCGCCGACCAGCACCGGTACGACATCGAGCTGCAGGGCTAGAGCCTGAGCAATTTCGTAACGGACGATATCCTTCGGATCGTCGAGGCGGCGCTGGCCGTCGCGTGTGGCAATCAGCCAGCCGGGGCCGATCAGCACGACGACCGCGTGGCAGCGGGCAAGGGTGTCGGTGATGCGCTGCACAAAGCGCTCGCCGGGTTGGATGTCTTCCAAATCGATGAACACACGCTCGACACCGAAGTATTTGCCCAGGCGATCGGCGATCAGGCGGGCGTAGGCGGTGCTGTCCACTCGGCGGTAGCTGATGAATATGCCGGGGGCGTGTTCGTCTCGGCGCCGGTGCCGGCTCCAGGCGCGGTACAGTGGCAATCCTGCGCCCAGTATCAGCACAAGGTCGCCGAAAGCGACGGCGGCGAAAAGCGTCGGATTGGCACGCACTCGCTCGAAGAACGGTGCATTGATCGCAACGCCTTCGCGCGCTATCCATGCCGTGCCGCGCAACGTCATCATCAATGCGTCGGGTGAAACCTCGAGCTGTGTGGCGGTCAGTGCCGGCGCGCTCGGCCCGAGATCGCAGATGCCCTCTGCAAGCCGGCCGGCTCCACGCCAGTAGGGACCACGTGGGGGCGCAGAGCAGGCGAACTGGCGCAGGTGAGGGTTGGCGCCATTGCCTGAGCTGACGCCGGCCGCCCGCAGTGGGAGTGCGCCGTTGCTGTCACCGGTACCGAAGATGAAATGCCCCGCCGGGCTGGCCGACGCCCCGGCGACAGCGCGCAAAACCACTCGCACACGCAGACTCTGGCCTTCGGTAACCACAAGGTTGAGGGGGAGCGCCGCCGGCAGCAACCAGCGACGTCCGCCAACGGTCAATTGGCGCATCGGTGCTGTGGCGGCGAAGAGATCGTCGCCAGACGTCGCTATTGTCAACGAAAGTTCGGTGCCTTGTGCGCGCAGTTCGAAGTACGGGTTACCACGTGCTTCCTGCGGCAGCTGGAAGAGCTCGACGCGGGCTTCAGCGCTGCCCTCCTGCGGCTTTGGATTCACCGTGAGGAAGGTGCGGGCGTTGCCGACATCTTCACTCAGTAACTCGAGTGCTCCTTCATCACTGGGCGGATCGAACCCGGCGACGCGCAGAGTCGCCAGTGTGTCCGCCGACAGGGAGGCACCCTCGAAACGTACGTCCACTCTATCGCCTGGCCGACTTTCGTAACGGATCAGCGGCGTCGTACTGGAAGGGGCGATCAACTTCAGGCGCTCGCCTGGGGCAGCGGCAAACGGCGGCGCACGGCTCGCATCGAGGGGAAACGGCAGTCGCGCCAGCATGCCGTTGCCCACAAGGGTGGCGAGAATCAACGCGATCCACACCGCACGCACCAGATACATGCCGGAGCGGGGTAAAGTGGACGCCTCCTCTTGTCGCATCCAACCACCCTCCGTGCCGATTCAGGGTTGCACTTCGACCGCGCGCGGCGACCATGCGATCACCCAGTCGCCCGGATCTGTCGCCCAGGCGCGGACATAAAGTAGATGCGCTCCACTGGAGGCCTTGCCGGCCTGATTCAGACCGTTCCAGTATAGCGGCGGCTGGCGCCCAACCCAGGTGTTGCGCGCCACCGACTGCTGCACAGTCTCGCTACGCACAAGCACCAGACGCGCGCTGCCGTCGCGGCCATCGAGCCGGGCGATGTCGATGCTGGCTTTGTTGAAGTCCGATTTCGAATGAAAACTGTAGTAAGCGCGCTCGCCGGTGGCCAACTGCAGGCGCTCGGGCTCGAACACCACTTCGTCGATCGACACCGAGCCCACCGCCAGCGGACCCGCGCCGAGTCCGTATAGCCGCACCACCGGCAAGCTGCCATCGCCTTTTCCGCTGACACGTACGCTCACCGTACCGACGGTGAGCACCTTGCCAAAGCTCGCCGGCAATTCCACCTTGAGCAGCTGCCGCTGGCGCACTTTGCTTGTGGCTGGCGGCGCAGATAGCCGAAAACGCGTCACGGTGCGGTCGGTATTGAATTCGAGTTCGACGAATGCACCGGGAGCGACATCGTAGACGGCCACCACCGGCCAGCCACCCTTGAGCACGGCCTCAAAGCTGAGGCTGGCAAAGGCGTAGACAAGGGGCAGCCGTGGCCCTTCGCGTGCCAGCGCCACTGCTTGGGGGTTGCTGCGGCTGATGTCGTCTCTCCCGGGACGATCGCCATGACCGTTGCCACCGCCTCCAGTGCCACCACCAGTACCGCCGCTTCCACCGTCGCCGCCGCCACCGCTGCCGGCACCGCAACTGCTGCTCGGCGGGAAAGAGGGGCCATTCGATGCCTCGACCAGTGCCACGTTCATTGCGAGCATGCAGATCAGCAGGGTCAGGAACCGGGGGGCTTGTCCGATCATGCCATGTCACCAATGGGTCATCGCTGCGTGAGCACCGAGCGAGAAAATAACTTCAAAGTGAACTTGTGATCGAGCGAAGCACACGACACCTGGATACTACCGGGCAGCGCAGTCACGAGTGTCAGCATAGCAGTGGGTAACAGACCCGATGGCGCCTGCGCATATGGGCGCAAGCCAGCAAGCCTGACTATCAGGCCTTGCTGGCAAAGGCTTTATGAGGAAAGACGCAAAATCAACCTTCGGCTTTTTCCGAACGCGCGGCAGCCTCGGTTTCAATCCCATCCACCACGGCATCCACTAATGCCTTGGCCATTTCGATGGAGTGGAAGGTCGACCACAGCAACCCCGTGTTGGCGTCGGTATCGCTGATACAGATCTGGTAGGTGGTTTCCCGCGCGCATCTGAGCGACAGGGAGGCATGTACCAGTGCATCTTCGGCGCTGATGCCGCCGCACACGGCAAACAAGGGGCCATGGCCGGCATCACAGGTGCCGAAGGCGGTGGCTACGGTTTTGTAGAGGTCTTCAGAGGAGGGTGGATCGGGAACGATTTTTTTCATGATGAAGCTCCTAGGTGTGTACATGGGAGCTACCACTTTTCGCTTGCACACGAATGGGTGGCAGCTGTGCGCAGGTGTGCAAGACCGATCACCTAGCAACTCGGCAGACCCGAAAGTCTCCCGCGCACAGCCGCCATAAATCACCTCGCGAAGGAGGTACTCCAGCGAAGGTTATGGCGTTGTTTGTAACTAGGTTGACCCGAGCTTGCACACTCGATCGCTGATTTTGCAGCGACCGAACGAGACTAGATCGCGGACCAACCAGACGCAACCTTCAGGAGGGCGACACGGGTTGTAGGATAATTCCTTAAGTCGAATTCAAGAAGGAAATTCCTCTTGAAATCCGTGGAAGAGGGTGTCGCGCCATGACTGCGTGGCCTTCAAGGAAACATGGGACGGTGGCATAGGTGCGCAACTATCCGGCGGTGGATGGAACCCACCCGGTGAAGGGTTATTTCCGCATCCTTCAACTGAGCAAGATAACCCAACCAATAAGACCAGGTGCGACTAGCCCGAGGCTTGATTTGCGTCATGTTGACTATCAACAGACCTGCGACACTGAAGTGTCTATCGCATCCGCGCAGGCCTGCCTTTTGGAGAGACCATGCAGATTCTCGACAAACGCAAGGCGATGAGCACGTGGCCTTTGCTACGCCTGGGTTTTCGCCCCTTTTTCCTGCTGGGCAGCACGTTGGCTGCCGTGGCTATTGTGTTCTGGATTTTCGCCCTGCAGGGCCACATCTTCACGGGTCAGCCTTTGGGAGGTTGGCTGGCATGGCATCGGCATGAGCTGGTATTTGGTTTTGCCGGCGCCATCATTGCCGGTTTTCTGCTGACCGCGGTACAGACGTGGACGGGGCGCGCCGGCCTGTCCGGCACGCCGCTCGGCATGCTGGTGGCAATCTGGTTGGTGGCGCGTGTGGCATGGTGGACGGCTTCGCCACTGTTGCTGTTACTGGCCAACGTGCTGTTCTTTGCCGGTGTGGCAACGGTCATGGCGCATTCACTTTGGGCTGTGCGGCAGACACGCAATTATCCGATTGTGGCGGTGCTTGTGTTGTTGCTGGTCGCCGACCTGCTGACACTGCTGGGGGTGCTGCAGGCAAACGATGGCTGGCAGCGGCAGGGCGCCTGGGCTGCAGTCTGGTTGGTCGCTGCCATGTTGGGATTGATTGGTGGGCGGGTGATTCCATTTTTCACCCAGCGAGGTCTCGGGCGAGCCGCCGCCGTCCAGCCCTGGGTCTGGTTGGACTGGGCTCTGTTGGTTGTCTGCGCCATGGTGGCGATCCTGTGTGCGTCAGGTGTGGCTCTGCAGGTGCATGCCTGGCTGGGGCTGGTGTTCACCGCCTTGGCCGTGGGCCACGGCATTCGCCTGCTGCGCTGGTTTGATCGCGGCTTGCTGCGCGTACCTCTATTGTGGTCACTGCACCTGGCGTATGCCTGGCTGGTGATAGTCTGCATCGGTATGGCGCTCTGGCATTTCGGCCTGATTGGCGCTAATAGCCAGGCGCTGCACGCCCTCACGGTCGGCGCTTTGGGCGGTTCGATCCTGGCCATGCTGGCGCGGGTCTCGCTAGGTCATACCGGGCGTGCGCTGGAGCTGCCACGCGGTTTTGCCTTTGCATTCATATTGCTCAACCTGGGTGGCTTGTTCCGTGTACTGGCTGTCGGTGCCTGGTATCAGCCGGCGCTGTGGCTGGCGGCTTTCTGTTGGGTCGGCGCGTTTGTCCAGTATCTCTACTGCTATGCGCCCATGCTCTGTCGCACTCGCGCTGATGGCCATCCGGGCTGATGGAGAAGGTATGAGTTATCTGTTGTTGAAGTTCATCCACTTGATGGCGGCAGCCTTCTTCATTGGCGGTGTGTTCTTCGAGGTGATGATCCTCAGTCCCGCAGCCCGACAGTTGGATCAGGCGCCCCGTGAGCAACTGGCGAAGGCCTTGGGCGTGCGGGCGCGCCGTGTCATGCATTGGGTCATACTGACGCTGTACGGCGCGGGCCTGGGGTTGGCCTGGCAGTATCGTGCGGTGCTGCACGATCCGTTGGCCAGCAGCTTTGGCACCTTGTTGGCGCTGAAAATCGGCCTGGCCCTGAGTATCCTCGGTCACTTCATCTACGCGGTTTACCTGATGCGTACGGGGCGCATGACAGCGCTGCGATCCCGGTGGATCCACCGCAGCGTACTGGTACATATGCTCGGTATCCTGTTTCTGGCCAAGGCGATGGTCTTGCTGTCCTGGTGATGCGTGGCAACATGTTCTTCGACTATCGCGCTCTCAAACGACAAGACTGTCATGAAATGATAAGAAACTGTCGTCCAATGAAAAGCTGACAACCCTCCCTCGGTTCATAAACTCCTCCTCACGGCCTGCGCGCAAAGCCCAGCTATTCAGCGGCTCGCCATGTCCGGCGTATGACCTTCAGTCCTGAAGAGAACAGCAAGGTGTGCGAAGAACATTCGGTGAATGCCGAAGGCTCCGACGCTGAAGACGTCGAACCAACCCAGTGTCGTCCGCGCTCACGGGACAAAGAAAGAGAAGGGATCATGGATCTTCGTATTACGGCGGCCGATTGGATGTGCATAGTAATGGCAGTTGCCAGCGGGCTGGCGTTGCTGTCCCTGGTCATCTGGTGGGATGCGTTCCAGGTACTCTTGCACCGCCTGACCTAGCTCACCCTGCGACCTTCCTTTCCCACGAGCAGCCAGAAACTGGGTTAGAGTGTTCATCAATGGCTGTTCATAAGGACCCTCCACTCGATACGCGTAGTCGCGCCAAGCGGTTCCAGCGAACGAACCGGGCAAAAAAACCGTATATCAATCGATATTTGAAGAATGAATCGTTCGCTGTTTGTTTCTCTGGATGGGCCCAAGGGGACCGGCAAAACCACACTTTTGGAGGCCGTTACCAAAGCACTCCGGGCCGACAACAAAAAGGTGATCCGACTTAGCGAGGCGAAAAGCGATCCCTGTAGGGGTGAAACAATGGCCCTCGTTAACAAACTCGTCAGAAATCCCTCCCGTGATTTGGAGTTGGGAGTTTGTGAGCGCCTGGCTGATAGCCGTACCTGGATTTCCCAGCACGTGCTGGCTAAACAGCCACCCGGCAGCATCATCCTGATCGATCGCTGGTACCCGTCTGATGCCGCGTTTCGCCGGATAGTCCCGTTTGCAGAAATTCTACAGTTGAACATTGATCGAAACGTGCGAGTACCAGACCTGCATGTCGGGGTTGTCACCGACCCTGATATTTCATGGGCGAGGGCTGCGGCACGATCGCGTGGGCTGAGCAGTACTGTGATGCACAAGCTGGAAGAACATGTCGCTTGTACCCAGGCGTTCGAGCGAGCGATTGCAGATCACGGCTGGGTTTTATGCCGTAATGAAGGAACAATCGAAGACGCAACGATGCAGGTGATTTCCGAGATCTATAGAGTCCTTCAATGCCCGTAGGCGAAGTTCGCTGCGCCGGCTTTGATGCGGTTTAGATGGCCGTAGATAAAGATCGTTAGCAGGATCCAAGGGGTGATTTGTCGCTACAGTGATAGCCTGCTGATGCTTTGATCTGGGTGCCTGTCATCGAACTCTGAGCCGAAGCAGCCCGAGGTGGGTCTTACATGATCAGACGGTTCGAGCGTCGATTGCTGGATATTTATGCCAGGAGGAAAGCAGACTGGTAGGGAAACGACAGGACGTCAAGCTGCTCACTTCGCTTGAGGCATTTGCCGGCGATTGAGCAGCTTGGCCAAGGTGACATAGCTACAGCGCCATGGTTATGTTCTATGAACGAATTTTACAACGTTGCCAGCGGAGCTGACACCTTCAAGGACGCGAAGTGCTTAAGCTGATCGAAAATGCCATATCGAGTTTGAGTTCAAGCGGTTGATGAAGTGGGGGGACCGCGTGCATTCTCAATGCAGTATTTAACTTATGGGCGATGTTGATTGTTCACGGCAAGTAAAAAACAAGCTCTCGCAGTTACTTATGATCTATGCAGTAACATCATGTGTACGCCGAGATGTTCATGAGTGAATTTGCACTCCACCGCCGCCAAACAAACTGCAACTGCAACACCGCCGCCTGCGCCAGTTCCTGTCGCCTCACGGTCAACTGTGTGTCCGCTTCCAGCACCTTGAGCAGCTGTACGCTGGGCTCATCCAGCCGCGTAATCTGTTCCAGCGCTGGCGGACCCTGTTTGAGCAGGCGAGCCACATCGTGCATATACCGATCACGTTCGCGCGCCGTCGGGCCGGTAGCTTCGGTCAGGCAGCCGCGCAGATGCAGCAGTTCGCCACCCAGGTCGAGGCTGTGGAGGCCGTTGTACCAATGCAGGTTGGGTTCATCCGGGTATTGGGTGCGGTAGCGCCCCAAGCGCATCAGGCGGTCGGCCATGCGGCCGCCGAACCAGCCTTCGGCCTGTTCCAGTGGCCGCTGGGTGAGCTGGGAGAGGTCGGCCAAGGATGCTTCGACCAGCCGGCGATGGTGCCGCAAGCCAGGCCCCAGGGTCACCAGCCGGAAGACCACGACGGCAATGCCAACCCCGAACAAGGTGGCCAAGGCTCCGTTGAGGTAGCGTTCGAGGTCGTAGTTCATGACATTTCTAGGCGCGACGTTGGTAACGAAGAAGATGCAGAACGCCGAGGCAATGGGAGCGATGCTGGGTTGGCTCAGGCACAGCGAGGCTATGAACAGTGGTATGCCGAGCCCCAGGCACAGCATGGGGAAACCTTCCCAGGCGGGCAGCAGGCCGTAGGCGACCAGGGCCGCGATCGGCACCGACAGCGCGATGCCCTTGAGGAAGCTCAGCGCCGCGTCGGCAGGCGCTTCACGCCCGGCAAACAGGCTGAGCACCACGCCGCAGCTCGACACCGCGCCAAGCCCGGCAGGCCAGGCAGTGAACACCCAAAACCCGGCCACCGCAAGAAAGGCCAAAGCGCTGCGTAGACCGGACATGACGCCTTGCTCGATATCTCGGTGCCAGGCCAGCGGCCCAGGGACATTGCTGACAGGCTCGCGTTGCTCCACTGCCTTGAGTGACTGCACGGCGACGTTGGCCAGGCGCAGCACCACGGTCATGCGCATCAGGCACGCGCGCACCTGTGGATCGAGGCCCTCAACCAGCAGGCTTTCATCCAGCACGATAGCCTGCTGGTCGAGGGCCGCTTTGGCGCCATCGGCCAGCGCCCGGGCGACGCCTTTGATCAGAGGGTCGACGTAGTCGCCCGACGCCTGGTCCAGTGTCAGACGAAGGCGCGCTACGCCACGGGTCACGCGCAGCAGGCTGAGCAAATCACGGCTCATCACCTGCAGCGCTTGCGCCCGCAGGCGCCCCGAGGAACCCTCGAACGCGGCATGATCGCGCTGGGAGTCCACCGAAACGATGCGGCCCAAAGCATCGAGCAAGCCCTGGCGCTGGTCGACACCAAGCAGCTCGGATGCCGCCGCGGCCATCCCGGACTGCCAGGCTCCACGGGCCTGGAGCGCGAGCTGGCGTTCGAGGCGACGCGGCCACAGCAAGGTGCTTACGAGCGATGCACAGACGATACCCAGGGTGATTTCAAAAAAGCGCGCCTGGGCTTGATCGAAGATATTCAGCGGCGCGGCGGTGGACGGCAGGGCAACGATCGCGGTGGTGTAGCCGGCGAGCACGAAACCATAGGACGCGTTGTTGCGGTACAGCGAAGCCCCTGCCGTGCAAAAGCCCAGCCAAAGCGCCATACACGGCAGGAACAGCCAGGGTGACTGGCCGAGCAGGGCGATCATGCCCAGGGAGACCACCGCGCCGACAAGGGTGCCCAGCAACCGGTAGGCACCCTTGGACAGCACCATGCCACTCAATGGCTGGTTGACGATGAACACCGTAATCAACGCCCATTGCGGCTGCTGCATTTGCAGGATGAACGCCAGGTACAGCGCCAGGCCGCCGCCGAGCATGTTCTTGACGGCAAACTGGAGCGCCGGGATCGACGGGTTGAAAAGCGCCTTGAAGAAATCGTTCAGTGCTCGTGGGAGGGTCGGCATTGTATTCAAATCAACTTGGCTGGCTGAAGCGGTGTCGTTATCGAAACTACTGCTTCTGTGGGTCGAACTGCTTGTCCTTGATAAGCAGCGCCGGAATCAGGCCACAAATGAAGTAGGCCGCGCCCATGACGAGGAAACCCACGCCAATCGAGCCATGAGAAGCGAGGAAACCGATTGCGGCTGGCGCAATCGCTGCGCCCAGGCGCCCGATGTTGTAGGCGCCTCCTACGGCAGACCCGCGGAATTTGGCCTCGAAGCTTTCAGTCATGTAGGTGGCGTTCACACCGTATGGAATGCCATACAGGAATCCGAACACCACCAGCATCCACAGGATATTTTCCGGGCTTTGGAAAAGTACGATCACTGGCAGGAAGATCGCGGTGCCCAGCGCCCCAAAGGCGAACACAGCACGGCGCCCCAGACGGTCAGCCGCCACGCCGGCAAGCACCTTGCCGAGGATCATGGCGGTGTAGGTACCAACCATATAGCCGGTCATGGACTGCAGGTTCATGCCCAATTCGCTTTCCAGGTACGTCGGCATCCAGTTGTTCACGCCGTAGTAGCCGAACTGCAGAAAGCCGGCAGTCAGGGACCAGGAAATGAACATGCGTCGAGCCTGTGGATCAGCAAAAATGAGCTTGTACTGGCTTTGGTGTTTTTCGGTGGTGACCTTTCTGATGCCATTCACTTTTTTTCTGACGCGTTCGGCCTGGGCCTTGAGCCATGCTTGTGGTTCTGGAACAAGACCTTGCATCACTACGGCCAGGATCACCGGGATAATGGCAATGTAGAACAGCCAGCGCCAGCCATGGGTCGGCAATATCCAGCCGGCCAGCAGGGTCGCGACGATATAGCCCACCGACCAACCTGCTTGCAACGTCCCCAGCACCGTAGTGCGGTAGCGGGTGGGTACATATTCGGCCATCAGCGTATTGCAAGCCACATACAGCGCGCCAATCCCCAATGATGCAAAAAACCGGGTGATCGCGAACTGCCAATAGCTATGGGTCAGGCCCAGCACTACCGTGCCGACGGAAAAAAGCACGATACTCCAGACCACGGTTTTAACCCGGCCGAAACGATCGCAGGCCCAGCCACCGTAGATGCCACCGATGGCCATGCCTGCCAGGGTGAAGCTGCCCAGGCTACCGGCCTCAACGTTGCTCAAGCCAAACTCGGCCTTCAGGCTGCTCAGGCTGTAGGAGAGCAGCATCAGGTCGGCGCCGTCGATCAATAATCCAAGAAAGCAGAAGACGAATACCAGCACCCACGTGCTGGTTTTGGCCTGTGCAATTGCACTGGCCTGAGCAGCAGCATCCATAACGTTACCTTTTTTATTCATGGGAACAGGGGCTTGAGCCCGGAACCGATGGCGCGCGGCCTCAGCCTCGAGCGTCGCGGATCATGTTGCGGGCGATAACCACCTGCTGGATTTGCGTGGTGCCCTCGTAGATGCGGAACAGACGCACGTCCCGATAGAAACGTTCGATCGCATACTCACTGACGTACCCCGCGCCCCCATGGATCTGCACGCAACGGTCGGCAACCCGTCCGCACATCTCGGTGGCGAACATCTTGGCGCATGAGGCTTCGGTGCTGACGTTGCGGCCTTCGTCGCGCTTGCGCGCGGCATCCAGCACCATGCACCGGCTTGCATAGATTTCAGCCTTGCTGTCGGCGAGCATGGCCTGAATGAGTTGAAACTCCGCGATGGGTTGGCCGAACTGTTTGCGTTCCAGCGCGTAGCGCAGGGCATCGTCGAGCATTCGCTCGGCGGCGCCGACGCTCAGGGCGGCAATATGCAGGCGACCCTTGTCGAGCACTTTCATTGCCGTCTTGAAACCGACACCCTCGACGCCGCCAATCAGTTGGCTGGCAGGCACCCGGACATTGTCGAATATCACGTCGCAGGTGTGCGCACCTTTGTGGCCCATTTTGTGGTCGGGCTTACCGAGTGAAACGCCTGGTGTTCCGCGCTCGACAATAAAGGCACTGATGCCGCCGGCACCCTTGATCTGGGGATTGGTGCGCGCCATCACGGTGTAGATGCCTGCGTGCGGGGCGTTGGTGATGAAGCGCTTGGTGCCATTGAGGATATAAGTGTCGCCTTCGCGTACGGCGCTGGTTTTGAGCGAGGCTGCATCTGAGCCGGAGTCCGGTTCAGTCAGGCAGAAGGATCCAAGCAGCTCCCCGCTGGCCAGCCTGGGCAGGTAGTGATGCTTCTGCGCTTGCGTGCCGTCCAGGAGGATACCGATGGAGCCGATCCCGTTGTTGGTACCTATATAGGAGCGGAACGCCGGTGAAGTGCGGCCCAGCTCGAAGGCAATATTCACCTCCTCTTCCATGGTCAAGCCCATGCCGCCAAACTCTTCCGGGAGCGTCAGGCCGAACAGACCCATTGCGCGCATCTGCTCGACGATGTCTGGAGGAATCGAATCGGTCTCGGCCACTTCATTCTCGCGAGGGATCAGTACCTCGTCGACGAACTGATGAAGGGAGTCGAGCAGAATCTGCAGGGTTTCGGTATCACGGATCATGTGCGCTTCTCAAGGCTCGCAAGCGAGCCGGTTTTTAGGGGCGACGCGACCCCATTGTGTCAGCGAGCAGCGGCGCCAATGTTATTGACCATGTCGATCAGGCGAGGGCCCACGCGCCAGTGCTGTCACGACCTGTCCACTGCTTTCAGTTTCCTTCGTCACGCTTGTCGGATCGAGCATGCCCGTTCTCAGCAGGCCGATTTCTTCGACCCTGCTGATCTTGTCCGCTGGGGTTTGGTTGCCCTCGTTACGTTCCATGTTAGAACCCCGATTCTGAGAAATGCAAGAAAATAAAACTGTATTCCGTCAAGCGGAACAGCATTCTGCTCGACCACAAAGGCAAAAAATTAATTTTTCTATTTTTTAAGCGATTGATTAATAAAGATTTTATTGGATTTCATTGAGCGGTTCTTTACAGGGTCTTGAGAGAAAACCTATGAAAAATCACTAAAACGGTATCTAATTCCGTACAGCGAAACACATTGAGAGAAAATCATGAGCCTACGATACGAGTGCGCGCGCTATCGTCCCGACCGGTGGCGAGCAATGAAAAACGCAAAATCAACTGCGCAGGGGAGTGACGCATGACACGCGTGATCAACCAGATGGCCATTGTCGGTACCGGAGTGATGGGCACCGGCATCGCCCAGATTGCTGCCCAGGCGGGCATACAGGTAATGCTGTTCGACAATCGCGAAGGTGCCGCCCAGTCAGCTCGAGACAACTTGAAGCACACGTTGGACAAACTGGTGAGCAAGGACAAGATCACCAGCAGCCAGGCGCAGCTCACACTTGAGCGTGTGCAGGTAGCGACTTCGCTGGCGGAATTGAAGCACGTCGACCTCGTTGTAGAGGCCATCATCGAACGTCTCGAGGCCAAGCAGGCTTTGCTGGAGGCGCTTGAGGCAGTCGTTGCCGACGATTGCATTTTGGCCACCAATACCTCGTCACTGTCCGTGACCAGCATCGCAAGAAAATGTCTGCACCCGGAGCGTGTTGCAGGATTCCATTTCTTCAACCCGGTTCCACTGATGAAAGTGGTGGAAGTCATCGACGGCCTGGCCAGCGATCCGATGGTTGGAGACTGCCTGCAGGCGTTGGCAACGCGCATGGGCCACCGCGGTATTCGGGCCAAGGACACGCCCGGCTTCATCATCAATCACGCCGGTCGCGCCTACAGCACCGAAGCCCTGCAAGTTCTCAAGGAAGGCGTTGCAGAGCCAGCCGAGGTGGACCGCATCCTGCGTGAGGGCCTTGGCTTTCGAATGGGGCCGCTGGAGCTGTTGGACCTCACGGCGCTGGACGTTTCTCATCCTGTGATCGAGTCGATCTATAACCAGTTCTATCAGGAGCCACGCTATCGTCCGGCGGCGCTGACTCGGCAGATGCTGGAGGCCGGGTATCTCGGTCGCAAAGTCGGGCGTGGGTTTTATCGGTACGCCAATGGTCAGATGATCGACCCACCGCCGGCGCAGCCAGTACCCACAGTTGAGGCACTGCCACCTGTGTGGCTCGGTACCGAAAATGCAGAGGATCGCGCCACCCTGATTGCGTTGCTCGAAGAGCTGGGCGCACGGGTAGAGCAGGGCAGCCAACCGAGCAGTGAAGCGCTCTGCTTGCTCGCCCCCTACGGCGTGGACGCCACCACTGCCGCTGGCCACTTCGCCACCGACCCGGCGCGCACGGTTTGCATCGACCCGTTGCTCGACCTGCGCCGCTATCGAACGCTGATGCCGACGCCGGCCACGCGCTTCGATATGTGCCAGGCCGCCCATGCGTTGATGGCCCGCGATGGTGTCGGCGTGAGCGTGATCAATGACAGTGTCGGTTTCGTCGCCCAGCGTGTGCTGGCGATGATCGTCAATCTGGCTGGCGACATCGTCCAGCAACGCATTGCCAGTGTCGACGACCTGGATGACGGGGTGCGCCTCGGTCTGGGCTATCCGCAAGGGCCGCTGGCCTGGGGCGACAGTCTCGGCGCAAAGCGCATATTGACCATTCTCGAGCGCATGACCGAACTGACCGGAGACCCTCGTTACCGGCCAGGCCCCTGGTTGCGTCGTCGAGCCGCCCTCGGGCTATCGCTGCGTCACCTTGAACCGACGCTCAACTGACCTATCACTTGCAGGTGGAATGAAATGGGTGCTTTGACTGGATACCGCGTGCTCGATCTGAGCCGTGTGCTGGCCGGCCCATGGTGCGGCCAGACGTTGGCTGACCTTGGGGCTGAAGTGATAAAGATCGAACGGCCTGGCGCGGGTGATGATACCCGTGGCTGGGGGCCACCGTGGATGAACGATGAAAACGACGAGCCCACTGAGGAAGCGTCCTATTACCAGTCCACCAACCGCGGCAAGCTATCGGTAGCGCTCAACCTGGCCGCGCAGGAAGGTCAGGAAATGGTGCGTGCCTTGGCCGCCAGTTGCGACGTGCTGATCGAGAACTATAAGGCTGGCTCACTGGCTAAATACGGTCTGGACTATGCAAGTATGTCCCGGATCAACCCGCGCCTGGTCTATTGCTCGGTAACCGGCTTCGGGCAGACCGGCCCGCGTGCTGCCGAACCCGGCTACGACTTTATCGTTCAGGGGATCGGTGGGCTGATGAGCATCACTGGCGAGCGCGATGATCTACCTGGAGGAGGGCCGCAGAAAGTAGGGGTCGCGTTCTCCGACCTGATGACAGGCCTTTACGCCACTGTCGCCATTCAGGCCGCGCTGTTGAGTCGCGAAAAAACCGGCCTGGGCCAGCACATCGACATGGCCCTGCTGGATGTGCAGGTGGCTACCCTGTGCAACCAGAGCCAGAACTACCTGGCCTCGGGGAAGCCGCCGGGGCGCTATGGCAACGCTCACGCCAACATCGTCCCGTATCAGGTATTCCGCGCCAAGGATCGCGATTTCATTATCGCTTGCGGCAACGATTCGCAGTTTGTCGACCTGTGCGCGGCCATTGGTCTGCCTGAACTGCCCCAGGACCCGCGCTTTACGCGCAACGCAGATCGAGTAACCCATCGCGAGAAGATCATCAGCATCCTGTCGCAACACTTTCTGGGCGGCTGTGCCGATGAGTGGGTGCAACGGATTCACCCGCGGGGCGTTCCAGTCGGGGCGATCAACAGCATCGCCCAGGCACTGGACGAGCCACAGGTGAAGGCGCGCGACATGCTGGTGAATATCCCTCATCCGCTGAAGGCAGACTTCGTCACGGTTGGCAGCCCTATCAAGCTGTCCGGTACGCCGGTGGAGTACCTGCGCCCGGCGCCAATGCTGGGCGAACATACGGACGAGGTACTCAAGCGTCAATTGGGGCTCGACGAGGCACGCCTGGCCGAATTGAAGAGCCGCGGTGTAATCGAGCAACTGGGCGAACGTTGAGTGTACTTACTGAATGTCCGCGATTACGCCTTGGCATCTACAAAACTTCGAATATTGACGCGCCAGGTTCAGGCGATATAGCCGAAGACGCCGTCCCATAGAAGTTTCAGGGCCGTGACGACGAGCAAACCGTAGCAGGCACGGTACATCTGGCGCTGGTTCAGTCTTGCGTGCAGCCGCCAGCCAAGCCAGACGCCGCAAGGAATGGCGAGCAGACAGATGACCATCAGGCTCAATACATTGCCTGTCGGTCTGGCCAGTAGCAACCAGGGCGCGGCCTTGAGAAGATTGCCCACTGTGAAGAACATACTGGTTGTTCCGGCATACACCTGCTTACTCAGGCCGAGCGGCAGCAAGTACATCGCCAGCGGTGGTCCGCCTGAATGCGCGACCATGGTTGTGATGCCCGATGTGAAGCCTGCGGCCACCGCTTTGGGCGATGAGCGCGGCCGTACCCTGACTTCTCCGCCGGCCTTGAACCAGATGCCGACAAAAATCAAGGTGATCACTGCCATCACGATAGCAATCGCGCGATGGTCCAGGGAGCGGAAGAGCAGATAACCGACGCCTATTCCGGCGACAAGCCCTGGTACCAACAAATTCAGGTCAGGTTTTGACCAGGTGGATGGTTTCCAATAGCGCAGGCTGAACAAGTCCATAGCGATAAACAGTGGCGCAAGCAGGCCGCCGGCGGTGATCGGGTCCATCACCAGGGACAACAGCGGGATACCGATGATGGCAAATCCGCCGCCGAACGCGCCTTTCATGAAACAGATCAGAAAGACGCCGGCGAACGTGACAAGAAGCGTGGTAGTGGTCAGTTCCAAGGTATTGTCTCCCTGTTTGTGTAGGCCTGTATAACCTTTTGACGGGGCGGACACATCGCAGAAATCGGGGTAGTCTCGATCACAGGCGGCCGAGCAGTACTTCATCGGCAAAGAGAGTCGGCATGAGATCAACCGAATTCCCGTCTTACCGATGAAGTTCATTGCGTGATACTTACCACACTCAATCTCAAGGTGCAGGTGCAAACCATGGAGCAACTACATCGTTTTGCACGGTGATGGATTTCAGGTGCGAGTACTGATTGAGCGTGTCGTGGCAGTGCTCACGACCGATGCCGCTTTCCTTGACCCCGCCAAACGGTGCGCCACTGTTGAGATTGAAGTAGTGGTTGATCCAGACGTTACCGGCTTCCAGGGCGTCGGCGGTTTTCATCGCATTGCCCAGGTTGGAGGTATAGATGCCAGAGGCCAAGCCATAGCGCACGTCGTTGGCCTGCTCAAGCATGGTGTCGTAGTTGTTCCAGCGGATCACGCTCAGCACCGGGCCGAAGATCTCTTCTTGGGCGATGCGCATGTTATTGGTGGCTTCGAATACCGTTGGTTCGATGAAATAGCCGTGCTCATGCCCCGGGATGACCGTGCGTTGACCGCCGACCAACAGCTTGGCTTTTTCCGCCTTGCCAATCTCGATGTAGTTGAGCACGCGTTCGCCCTGCTTCTGGTTGATCAAGCCGCTCAGTTGCGTCGTCTCGGACATCGGATCGCCGACCTTCACCCGGGACACGGCATTGGCCAGCTTGTCGGTGAAATTGGCGTAGATGTCGTCATGGATGAACAGCCGCGTGCCGGCCAGGCACGACTGACCATTGCAATACATCGCTGCGAACAGCACGTTGTCGACCACAGCGTCGATATCGGCAATATCCGGAAAAACGATGTTCGGGCTCTTGCCGCCCAGTTCCAGTGACACCGGCACCAGGCGTTGCGCGCCGGCACAACCGATGATCTTGCCCACTTCCGGGCTGCCGGTGAACGCCAGCTTGGCAATGCCAGGGTGCGCGGTCAGCGCCGAACCCACTTGCGCGCCGAAACCGGGCACCACGTTGATTACCCCTGGGGGGAAGATGCTGCCCGCAAGTTCAGCGAACTCAAGGGTCGACAGGGAGGCATTTTCATCCGGCTTGAGTACCACGGTATTACCTGCCGCAACCGCCGGCGCTACCTTCAGTGCGACCATGATCGCCGGGACGTTCCAGGGAATGATCTGGCCCACGACGCCGATCGGTTCGCGCTTGGCCATCAGGTAGCCGTTGGGTATCGGCCGACCGAAGCCTTCGTGGGTCAGGATCGCCCCGGCGAAGTAGCGGTATTGCGCCACCGCGATGTGGTAGTCAGTGATCACTTCGCCTATGCGTCGACCGACGTCCGCTGCATCGATGGCTGCGAGGCGCGGAGCAGCCTTTTCCAGCTCGTCCGCCAGGCGGTTGAGCAGCGCCGAGCGTTGCTCGAAGGTGGTTTTTTTCCATTCCTTTTGCGCGCGGTGCGCGGCGCGAACTGCCAGGTCGACTTCAGCGGCGGTGCAGCTGGCAATAGTTGCCAGGTGTTCGCCGGTGGACGCGTTTACGGCGGGGAATGTCGCAGCAGTGCTAATGAATTGACCATCAATGTAAGCAGCGTATTCGTTTTTCAGTGACAGGTTCATTGTTGTTATCCAGTGGCCACAGGGAGGATCGAGACGACATGTTCGACCTTGCCTGTATCTTCGAACGGCCGATGGCGTGGCGATATCAATGACTGGTCATGACTATCAACTGCTGGCCCATATTTGCCTGAAATATTGCTTCGACCACCATAATGGCGTATTCAGAAAGCTCGTAGAGCACAAGTGCATCGCAGAATGCACCGGAGCATCCGTGATGAGTTTTCCGATGTCTTTGGATAACAGCGTACAACCACCAGCAGAGGGTGCGTTCGTACTGACCGGTGCAGGCGATATGCCTTTGCAGTCGCTATTGTTTGCGACCACCGATCTGGGTCAGGCAAGCGAGCAGGTCAGCCGCATCTACACCAGCTATCGCTATCACACCCGGGGCCCGTGTCACGTGCCGGCAAGCATGTACAACCTGCCGGGAGACTCGATCGGCCTGTCGAAGTTCGCCTATGGCACCGATATCACCATTGAGCCGGAGCCATTTGAAGACTTCGTGCTGGTGCTGACCACCCTCAGCGGTCATTCGACGATTTGCACGCCTGCGGTCCAGAGCAGTGGCGGGGTCGGCAATACCGTGTTGGTGGCGCCGGGAGAGCGTTCCAGCTACCGCTACGACGCAGACAACAGTCAACTGGTGACGCGAATTGATGCCAAACGGATCGTTGAACTGGCTGGATCCATGTTCAACCTCAAAGCCTGGGAATTTCCGCTGGTGTCGCAAGCGATCACGGATCCCCGGCAGCGCGCACAATGGCATGCCTCGTTGAATCAGCTGCGGCAGATTCTCGACCCGGCAATCAGTGAGCAAAGTCGAATGTTGCTGCTGCCCAGGGCGGAAGAGTTGTTGATTCTGTCGTTGCTCTGCGCTCAATCCGACCGCCTGCATTCCCATTCGGCCATGAGTACCTCCGTCTGCCCGGCCTACCTCAAGCGCGCCATCGCCTATATCGAAGACCATGCCGACCAGCCCATGACGCTGCTGGATGTTGCCCAGGCAGCACACTGCGGTATCCGCTCCCTGCACCGCGCCTTCCACGAATGGCGCGGCATCAGCCCGATGCGCTACCTGAAGGAGGTGCGCCTGCGCAATGTGCGCCAGGCGCTTCTCAACCCGGGCGAAGGTGATTGCGTTACCGACCTGGCCGTTCGCTGGGGCTTTTTGCACCTGGGGCAGTTTTCAGCCGATTACCGGCTGGCCTTCGGTGAAAAGCCCTCGGATACCATCCGTCGTGCCCGTTGATCGGTGGCAAGGGAGCTTGCTCCCTCGCCACCGGGTTTGCGAAGCTCAGCGGCGGCGCTCCAGGGTGTCGGAAGGCGTCTCGGCAAACGCCTTGCGGTAGTCCGATGAGAACCGTCCCATGTGATTGAACCCGCAGCCCATCGCCACTGCCGAGATGTTCTGTTTGATCGGCCCATCCAGTAATGCCTGGCGCACTGCGTGTAAACGGTAGCGCTTGAGATAGTTCGTGGGCGAGAGACTGCAATGACGACGGAAGGCGTCATACAGCGTGGCATGGGAAACACCGGACGCCCGCTCCAGGTCGGCCAGTTGCAAGTCCTCGCTGGCGTTCTCGCGAATGAACTGGCAGGCCCGACGCAAGTACTGTGGATAGGCCGCTTCGCTGGAGTCGGCAAGCTCGGCGGAGTAAGTGTTCGGCTGCGACAGAATCAGCCCCTTGATCAACGCCCGCTCCATGTCGCGGGTCATCGATACATCGCCGAACAGGCTCTGCTCCTGACTGGTTTCCTGCATCAGAAACCTTACCATCCGCCACCAGCCGGCGACCGCGCCCTCACTGGCCACCATTCGTGGCTCGAAGACCAGCGGCCGTTGTGCTGGATGCAGCAGTAACTCCTCAAGCACCTTGTGCATGGCGCTGTGGCAGATCGCGACCTGCAATTTGCAGCAGTTGCCGGCGATGGTCAGTTCCTGGCGCACCTGAGGCGAGATGATCACGCCGTAATTGACATCCGAACGTGCGAGCCCGGCCGGCAACCGAAGCTCCTGCTGACCTTCCAGGGGCAAGCTGATGCTGTAGCAATTGAGTTGTGCTTCGTCGATTCCGATTCGCACATCAGTGCCGTATTGAACCCGTCCCAATACCGTCGACATCGACTTGAGCACCGTCGCGGTGTGCTGGAATTGCAGACGCTGTGGTGCGCCAACCTGCAATTGATGGGGGCCGCAGATCGATTCCATCCAGGACTGCGCCTCGCACGGATCGTGATGGACGACCCGCAGTGTGTTGACCCGCGCTTGATGCACTGGTGTAGCCCCGTGACGTAGCTGGTTCATCGCATCACCTTTGGATTGTTCCCAGTGACGTCCACGCTAATGCCGCGCGGGAGCAGGGCGCTATCCGCAGAACGTCAGCACTATCAACCCCGGGACTAAATCGTGTCGGTCATTCGAATGCGGATAGAACGACCCGTGAAAGCGGATAGAGGCCAGCGGCGCGAGGCTGCTCAATAGCCTTCAGGAAACGAATGGCGGGCCTGCTTCCACAGGGACGCGTTCCCTCTGAGCTGCCGCAGGCTGCGATCTTCTGATCCTGTTCAGCCCCGTCATCCATTTTCTCAAGTGAACGGCAATAGCCAAATTGCCGGCCTTTCAACGTTCTGACCGGGGTACTCCATGAGCCAGCCAACAGTCGACACCTCACCGACCAATTGCGCTCCGAGCAATACGGCGCGCCGACCCTCTTCGGCCAATCCATTGAAAATAACGCTTCTGCTGACGGCGATGTTTATGGCGCTCCACAGCCGCGACCGATCCGGACATCGCTGAATCTTCCAATCGACGAAAACGGATAGAGAGCGGGCCGAATCCGGATATAGGACAGCGCCACGCAGGCATCCAATGGACACATGCCTGAACCATAAAAAGAGGTGATCTGATGAGTGACTATCGAATCAATGAGCAGTGGCAGGACTATATCCGCGGCTGTCTCGATTTCCAGCCGCAGGCGGGAATCTATCGCGTGGCCCGAGACATGTTCACCGAGCCGCAGCTATTCGATCTGGAGATGGAACTGATCTTCGAAAAGGTCTGGGTCTACGCCTGTCACGAAAGTGAAATCCCATTGGCCAACGACTTCGTGACCATCAAGGTCGGCCGCCAGCCGCTCATCATCACCCGTGATGCAGGCGGCCAGCTAAACGGGCTGATCAATGCCTGCCAGCACCGTGGTGCCACGCTGACACGTGTCGGCAAGGGCAACCAGTCCACCTTCACCTGTCCGTTCCACGCCTGGTGCTACAAAAACGACGGCCGACTGGTCAAGGTCAAAGCCGAGGGCGAATACCCGGAAAGTTTCGACAAGGCCACCCGTGGCCTGAAAAAAGCCCGGATTGCCAGCTACAAGGGTTTCGTCTTTGTCAGCCTGGATGTGATGGGCACGGATTCGCTCGAGGATTATCTGGGCGATGCGAAAATTTTTTTCGACATGATGGTCGCCCAATCCCCAACCGGTGAGCTGGAGATTCTCCCCGGCAAATCGACTTACAGCTACGAAGGCAACTGGAAGTTGCAACACGAAAACGGCCTGGATGGTTATCACGTCAGTACCGTGCATTACAACTACGTATCCACCGTGCAACATCGCCAACAGGTCAATGCCCAGAACGGCGAAGCTTCCACGACCCTGGACTACAGCAAACTGGGTGCCGGCGATGCCGAGACCGACGATGGCTGGTTCTCTTTCAACAACGGTCACAGCCTGCTGTTCAGCGAAATGCCCAACCCGAATGTGCGTCCGGGTTATGCCAGCGTGATGCCTCGACTGGTAGAAGTGCACGGCCAGGAAAGGGCCGAGTGGATGATGCATCGTCTGCGCAATCTCAACATTTACCCCAGCCTGTTTTTCATGGACCAGATCAGTTCGCAGCTGCGCACCGTGCGGCCGGTCGCCTGGAACAAGACCGAAATCGTCAGCCAGTGCATTGGTGTGAAAGGTGAGTCCGATGCCGACCGGGAAAATCGCATTCGCCAGTTCGAAGACTTCTTCAACGTTTCGGGCCTGGGTACGCCGGACGATCTGGTGGAGTTTCGTGAGGCTCAACGCGGCTTCCAGGCCCGCCTGGAGCGCTGGAACGAAATCACTCGCGGCAATCATCAATGGGTCCAGGGGCCGACCGCCAACAGCGAGGCGCTGGGTATTTCGCCGGTATTGACTGGCACCGAATTCACCCACGAAGGCTTGTATGTCAACCAGCACGGCACCTGGCAGCGCCTCCTGCTTGAAGGCCTGCAACGCCAAGCCCTGCAGTTGAAGGAGGTATGAGATGAGCCAGGCCCTGCAGTATTCCGTGGAGCAGTTCCTCTATCGCAAAGCCGAGCTATGCGATGGCCAGGATTGGGACGCTTACCTCGAGCTGTTCGACCCGCAGAGCGAATTTCACTTGCCCCAGTGGGAATCCGAGCATGCCTACACCACTGACCCCAAACGCGGCATGTCGCTGATCTATTACGCCAATCGCAGTGGCCTGGAAGATCGGGTGTTTCGGCTGCGCACCGGCAAGTCCGCCGCCTCGACGCCGTTGCCGCGCACCTTGCACCAGATCAGCAACGTGCGCATTCACGAGCGGGCCGACGGCCAGCTGGAGGTACGCGCTGGCTGGGTCACGCTGTTCACCCGCCAAGCCGTGTCGAACCAGTTTTTCGGTCATGTCACTTATCACCTCAAAGCGGTGGGCGACAGCTGGAAGATCACCCGCAAACACATCGTCTTGCTGAACGACACAATCGATTCGGTTCTGGACTTTTACCACCTGTGAACCGCGGAGCCGTTGTCATGAACCATAAAGTCGCCTTCAGTTTTGCCGATGGCAAAACCTTGTTTTTCGAAGCGGGTGCGAACGAGCTGTTGCTTGATGCTGCGTTACGCAATGGCGTGAATATCCCGCTCGATTGTCGGGAAGGGGTGTGCGGAACCTGCCAGGGACGCTGCGAGTCGGGCCAATACACCTTGGACTATGTCGACGAAGAAGCCCTGAGTGCGCAAGACCTGGCGCAACGCAAGATTCTCGCTTGCCAGACCCGCTTGCAGTCGGACGCGACCTTCTTGTTCGATTTCGACTCCAGCCTGTGCAATGCCGCTGGCACACAAACCGTGCAGGGCGTTGTAACGAACATCGAATTGGTCTCGCGTAGCACTGCCATCCTGCACCTGGACGCCAGCGCCAACGCGCAGCAGCTCGATTTTCTGCCCGGCCAGTACGCTCGCCTCAAAGTCCCCGAGACCTCGCAATGGCGCTCTTACTCATTCGCCAATCGGCCCAACTCCCGCAATCAATTGCAGTTTTTGATTCGTTTGCTGCCTGACGGGGTCATGAGCAATTTCCTGCGTGAGCAGTGCCAGCCTGGCATGACGATAGAGCTCGAAGCGCCATTAGGCAGCTTCTACTTGCGGCACGTGGACAAGCCACTGGTGCTGGTGGCTGGCGGCACGGGGCTGTCGGCGTTTCTGGGGATGCTCGACGAACTGGCCGTCGAAGGAGGTCGCGGCCACCCCGTGCATCTGTTCTACGGCGTCACCCAGGACGCGGACCTTTGCGAGATCCAGCGCCTGGACAGCTACCAGGCACGCATTCCGGGTTTTGAATACCAGGCCATTGTTTCGCAACCTTCGGAACAATGGCAGGGCAAAGTCGGATTTATTCCTGAACACTTCGATGTAGAGCGACTTCAAAGGCGATCTTTCGATATTTACATGTGCGGACCGCCGCCGATGGTTGAGGCAATTAAAGGGTGGCTTGATAAGCAACAATTACAAAAATTCACTATGTACCACGAAAAGTTCATAGACAGTAACTCCAGATAAAAAACCTTGTGCAGCTCTGCCTTGGTGTTAACAAAACAACAATAAAAAGTTGTACCGCCGGCTTTCGGCGAATACCCGAGTTCTGCGTTTAGCGGAGGTCGAAGGAGATTCTTATGAAAATGTCTGCAATTTTTTTGTCATTGTGTCTGGCGTGTGGTGCGCACTTTGCCCAGGCGTATGACTTGCCCTCGGTCAACCTCGGGTTGACCTCCTTCCTCGATGGTGGACTTCCGGCAGGTACCGGTTGGTACTTCCAGGAGTACGCGATTGACTACAACGCCCATCGACTCAACGACAATCGTGGCAACAACGTACCGCTGCCCAAGCGCGATGTGCATTTTCAGGCCTTGGCCAGTCAACTGAGTTATATGTCGGATGTCCATTGGGGCAGCGCCGCTCTGGGCTGGAACATGGTATTGCCGATCGTGACGAAAATGGACGTCGACGATGGCTTGAACCACAACGCATTGAAGGCCCAGAGCGGGATGGGCGATCTGATGTTCGGGCCGTTCTTTCAGTTCGATCCGATCATGGGTGAGAACGGTCCCAAGTTTCTTCATCGCATTGAATTGGATGTGATTGCCCCCACGGGCGATTACGATGCACACCACGACATCAATCCCAGTAACCACGCCTGGGCCTTCAACCCGTATTGGGCCGGGACCTACTTCTTCACACCGAAATGGACGGCGTCGGCTCGCCTGCACTATCTCTACAACTTCAAGAATAAAGACCCGGGCTACGGTTATGGCGATGTATCGGATGTGCAGGCCGGGCAAGCCATTCACGCCAACTTTGCGACCGAGTATGCCGTCACCGACAAGTTGCGCCTGGGTATGAACGGTTATTGGCTAAACCAAATAACCGACACCAAAGTGGATGGCCATGAGGTGTCCGGTCGTCGGGAAAAAGTCTGGGCCGTCGGGCCAGGAGCAATGTATAGCTTCTCCCAGGACGACCATATTTTTGCCAACGCTTATTTTGAACAGGATGTGAAGAATCGGCCGGAAGGCACGCGGTTGGTATTTCGCTATACCCACCACTTTTGATTGAGCCGTTCTCTTTAATGCAGTAACCGACAACCCGCTGGAGATAACAATGAGTGACTCAAAGACGCTGCAAATAAAAGCTGCTGTGGTACGTTCCAAAGGCGCTCCTTTCGTCATCGAACCGGCGACCCTGCGTCGTCCGGAGAATGATGAAGTGCTGGTCAAAATCATCGCCACCGGCATGTGCCACACCGACATGATTATCCGTGACCAGTATTACCCGGTGCCGCTGCCAGCGGTTCTGGGTCATGAAGGCGCCGGGATCGTCGAAGCCGTGGGGCCTCAGGTCCGCGACCTGGTCATCGGCGACCATGTGGTACTGACCTTTGGCAGCTGCGGCCACTGCGTACCTTGTGCAGGGGGGCACTCCACCTACTGCAAGGATTACTACAACATGAACTTCAGCGGAGCGGATCCCCATGGTCACTGCGCAATCGACGATGCACAGGGCAAGCCGCTGCATGATCACTTCTTCTCCCAGTCATCATTTGCCACCTATTCCTTGAGCCGCGAAAGCAATGCCATCAAGGTGCCGAAAGAGGCACCCCTGGAATTGCTCGGGCCACTGGGTTGCGGCATCCAGACGGGCGCGGGTTCGGTGATCAACTCACTCAAGGTGACGCCCGGCAGCAGCTTTGCAGCTTTCGGGTCCGGCGCAGTGGGGCTGAGTGCGATTCTGGCTGCCAAGGTGGCTGGCGCCACGGTCATCATTGCGGTGGACGTTGTACCTTCCCGGCTGCAACTGGCACTGGATCTGGGGGCAACCCATGCGATCAACAGCAAGAACGAGGACCCCGTCGCGGCGATTCAAGCGATCACTGGTGGCGGTGTCGACTTTGCGCTGGAATCGACCGGTATACCGACGGTGTTGCGTCAGTCTGTGGATGCTTTGGGCGGCCTGGGTTGCGTGGGTGTGGTCGGGGCATCGCACCTTGGGACGCTGGCATCCTTCGACGTCAATGACTTGTTGATCCGCGGCAAGAGCATTCGGGGCATCTGCGAGGGCGATAGCGTGCCGCAGAAGTTCATCCCTGACTTGGTGAACTTGTACATGCAAGGACGCTTCCCGTTTGACAAGATGGTGAAATTTTACTCATTCGAACAGATCAATGAGGCTGCGGCTGACAGTGAGCGCGGTGACACACTCAAACCGATTTTGCGTATAGCCTGAGGACTGCTCCTGGTTGTGGATTGAATCGGTCGATGCAACACCTCTTCTGGTTACACAGAACCCAGTGTGATGCATCGACCGTTTGAGTCCACAATCTCTGCCACACGAAATCGCTCTCTGGGCGATGCCGCAGCCCGTTCGGCTGGAAGGCCGGTCAGGTATTACCATTGGTAATGGTCGATCACGACATCTTGATTTGTCCTTGTTTTTTTTACGCCATAGACTCGATTTCAACAGGCCAATTTACCTTTTCGGTTGCTTCAAGCCGCCTGTTCGGGGCTTACGGCTGCCTGGCTATCTCCCTATTTTGTAAGGAGTCATTATGTCCAATACCCCGATGACACAACTCGGTGTACCGGAAAAAGGCGATGTTCTGCCCTCTGGTCCGAGCAAGCCTGAAATGATGGAGGCTGTGGCGTCGTTACTGTTGTTTCTCAAAGACAAGCCGCTGGACAAGCAACTGGAAGCAGAACTCAACGAGCACTTCGGAGCAACCACCGAGGCCTACGCAAAGCTTTTAAGGCTGTTACGCAAAGGGATTGAGGAGGGCTGGGCCTGCTATGCGCAGATTGACGGCCCGGATTATTGCCGGGGGCAGTTGGCGAAGGCGACGGACAATCCAAATGGCTACAGCGTCGAAAGCGGAATGCTGAGAGATGTGCAGGGTAACTACCACCTGCACCCTCGGGGCGAGATCAACATGATCGGCCCGGTGGACGACGGCGCTACCTTCTGCGGCAGCGGGGCTGGCTGGAAAGTCTTCGAGCCAGGCAGCCAGCACTATCCGACGGTAAAAGGTGGAAAAGTCACCATGCTGTTCTTTCTCCCCGGCGGGGAGATTCAATACATGGAACCAAGTTGCGACTAAAAAATCGTCGCTGACACTTCTGTACACAGGCTTTAACTGAACGGAGAAACTTCATGAAACCAATAATTAAAATATTGGCGTTGTCCGGTAGCATCCGAAAATCCTCATTAAACGTTAAGTTATTGAAACTCGCCGTCACCGCCATTCAGGAACACGAAGTGCAGGTGACGCACATCGACCTGCGCGATTTCCCGCTGCCGATCTACGACGGAGACCTTGAAGAGGCATCGGGTGTCCCGCAAAACGCTCGAGCGCTGCGTGAGTTGCTGTTGGCGCATGATGGGCTGTTGATCGCCTCGCCTGAATACAACGGCTCGGTGACTGCGTTGTTGAAGAACACGCTGGACTGGTGTTCCCGTCCCGCCGACGGCATTGATGGTTTGGCACCGTTTCGCGGCAAGGCGGTTGGCTTGATGTCGGCTTCGCTGAGCCCTTTTGGCGGACTGCGGGGGATCATCGACTTGCGCGGTATCATGATGAAATTGGGTGCGGTGGTTCTGAGTGACGATGTCGCGCTCCCGTCCGCGCAACATGCATTCGATTCCTTTGATGCCTTTGTTGATCCAAATGCAGGGAAGCTGGTCAAGCAATTCACGTCGAACCTCATCGGGCTGAGCGCAAAACTGCAATCGACCAGCGACGCATTCTCTCTCTGATATCACTTTTACTAATAGACGGTCGTGTTTTTTTGAATTTTGCTTTTAGTGAGGCTCGATAAAATAAAACTATCTTGCAACCACAGCAGAGCAGGAAACTATGAACATCTTGCCAAACCCACTATCGCGGTCACAGTCTTGCGGTATTTCAGGTCAGTTACTTAATTATATCGACGGCAATTTTGTTACTTCAAAGACAAGTTTTGCCAATAGTAATCCGGTCAATGGCGAGCCCATTTCTGAAGTGTTCGAGGCAGATGCCGAGCAAGTCAATGACGCGGTCGTTGCTGCGCGGCGTGCGCTGAAAGGTCCATGGGGCAAGCTGAGTGTTCAAGACCGGGCCGCACTGATTCATAAAATTGCCGATGGTATTCAGGCACGCTTCGAGGATTTCGTGGCAGCAGAAGTTGCCGACACCGGGCGTCCGGTCCACCAGGCCCGCACCCTCGATATTCCGCGGGCCATCGCCAATTTTCGGACCTTCGCCGATCTGGCGAAGACCAGTCACACCGACGTGTTCGAGATGGCGACGTCAGACGGCGCCGGCGCATTGAATTACACCGTTCGCAAGCCACTGGGGGTAATCGGGGTGATTTCTCCATGGAATCTCCCGTTGCTGTTGTTTACCTGGAAAGTTGCACCTGCATTGGCCTGCGGTAATACCGTTGTTGCAAAGCCTTCCGAAGAATCCCCATCGTCGGCAACGTTGTTGGCTGAAGTCATGCACGATGCTGGCGTTCCACCGGGTGTATTCAACTTGATTCACGGGTTCGGCAAGGATTCGGCCGGGGAGTTTCTGACCCGTCATCCCGGTATCAGCGCATTGACGTTTACCGGCGAATCCAGGACGGGGTCGACCATCATGAAAGCGGTGGCCGATGGCGTTAAGGAAGTCTCTTTCGAACTGGGGGGCAAGAACGCCGCGGTGGTGTTTGCCGATGCCGATCTGGACGCTGCCATCGCCGGTGTATTGCGCTCTTCTTTCACCAACTCGGGGCAGGTCTGCCTGTGTTCCGAGCGTGTGTTCGTCCATCGCTCGATCTTCGACCAGTTTGTCTCGGGGCTGAAGGTTGCAGCAGAACGGCTGATCATTGGCTACCCGGACCAGGAAGGCGTGAGCATGGGGCCTCTGATTTCCCATGGGCATCGCGACAAGGTTCTTTCCTACTACCGCCTGGCGGTCGAAGAGGGCGCAACGGTTGTGACGGGCGGAGGTGTTCCCCGGTTCAACGATGAGCGCGATCAAGGCGCTTACGTGCAGCCGACGATCTGGACCGGCCTCCCGGACAACGCGCGTTGCGTGACCGAAGAAATCTTTGGCCCGGTATGCCACATCTCGCCCTTCGATGACGAAGACGAAGTTATCCAACGCGTCAACGACAGCGACTACGGGCTCGCCTGCGCCATCTGGACCACCAACCTTTCCCGCGCGCACCGCGTTTCGCGGCAAATCCATGTCGGCCTGGTCTGGGTCAATACCTGGTATTTGCGTGACCTGCGCACGCCTTTCGGCGGAGTGAAGTTGTCGGGTCTGGGCCGTGAAGGCGGCCGTTTCTCGATGGATTTCTACTCCGACATCGCCAACATCTGCATCAAACTCTAAGGGGGGCCGGGAAGCCATGAACAGCAATATCGAACTCGCCGCCACGCGACTGTGGCAGGCTGAACGGGAAGGAGCACCCTGTGAGCCCGTCCGTGATTTGATCGGCACCGATAACATCGAGCTGGCCTACGCGGTGCAACAAATCAACACCGAGCGCCGCCTCCAGCAAGGCCAGCGCCCGGTCGGTCGCAAAATCGGCCTCACGTCAAAGGTCGTCCAACAGCAACTGGGTGTGGATCAGCCTGACTTCGGCATGCTGTTCGCCGACATGTGTCTGGCAGATGGTGAAGACGTCGCCCCCGGTCGCGTGATCCAGGCCAAGGTCGAGGCGGAGATCGCACTGGTCATCGAGCGTGCGCTGGATCTGCAAAAACACACCGTTGCCGACATTATCCGGGCGACGGCCTTTGCGCTTCCGGCAGTCGAAATCGTTGGTAGTCGTATCGCGAACTGGGACATCAAACTCACCGACACTATCGCCGACAACGCTTCCAGCGGCCTGTTCGTGCTGGGTTCACGGCCAGTCAAACTGGACGCGTTCGATGTCGTAGGCTGTGGAATGGTGATGGAGCGTCGTGGCGAACAGGTCAGTGTCGGCATGGGCGCGGCCTGCATGGGTAACCCGTTGCTGGCCGCCGTATGGCTGGCCAACACCATGGCGCGCCTCGGGCAACCGCTGCAGCCGGGGGACATCATCATGACCGGTGCGTTGGGGCCGATGGTCACCGCCGTCCCTGGCGACATCTTCGATGCCAATATCCAGGGGCTGGGTCGCGTACGCGCCTCCTTCTCCCCCGTGAAGGAGTAACTGAACGTGAATCAGAACACTCGACTGAACGTGGCGATCATCGGCTCCGGCAACATCGGGACCGATCTGATGATCAAGGTCATGCGCAATTCCCGCTACCTGTCCATGGGTGCGATGGTGGGTATCGATGCGACCTCCGATGGTTTGGCCCGCGCCACACGGATGGGGGTTGCGACCACTCATGAAGGCATCGATGGTTTGATCAACCTGCCGAGCTTCGACCAGATCCGAATCGTTTTCGATGCGACCTCGGCCGGCGCTCATGCCAAACACAACGAACTCCTGCAGCAGCACGGCGTCAAGGTAATCGATCTGACCCCGGCGGCCATCGGTCCATACGTAATACCCGTGGTCAATCTGAAGGAACACCTGGCCGGCACCAACATCAATATGGTGACGTGCGGTGGTCAGGCGACGATTCCTGTGGTGCGTGCCGTATCGCGTGTTTCCAGGGTTCGATATGCAGAAATCGTTGCCTCGATTGCCAGCAAGTCCGCCGGCCCCGGTACTCGCGCCAATATCGACGAATTCACCGAAACCACCTCACAAGCCATCGTGAGCGTGGGCGGTGCCGAACAGGGTAAAGCGATCATCGTCCTCAACCCTGCCGAACCGCCGTTGATGATGCGCGATACGGTCCTGTGCCTGACTGACGCCGATGCCGACACCGACGCGATTCGCCAATCGATCGAGCAAATGGTCAAGGAAGTCGCAGCGTACGTGCCGGGCTATCGGATGAAGCAGGACGTGCAGTTCGACACGATCCCGGCCGATCAACCGATCAACATCCCGGGTATAGGTTGGGTGTCGGGAATCAAGGTGTCAGTGTTCCTGGAAGTGGAAGGTGCTGCGCATTACCTGCCCGCTTACGCAGGCAATCTCGACATCATGACGTCAGCCGCGCTCGCCGCCGCCGACCAGATTGCCGCCCAGATGATTGCGGCAGGGCAGGGAGGTCACCATGAATAACACCAGAAAGATATTCATCCAGGATGTGACGCTGCGCGATGGCATGCATGCGATTCGTCATCAGTACTCCCTGGATCAAGTGGTCGTCATCGCCAAGGCGCTCGACGCCGCCAGGGTCGACAGCATCGAGGTGGCCCACGGCGATGGGCTTGCCGGTTCCAGTTTCAATTATGGTTTTGGCGCACACAGCGACCTGGAGTGGATCGAAGCGACTGCGTCAGTGCTCAAGCACGCCCGTCTGGCAACCTTGCTGCTGCCGGGTATCGGCACCCTGCATGACCTGGACGCGGCGTTCAAGGCTGGCGTGCGCACCGTCAGAGTCGCGACCCATTGCACCGAGGCCGACATCTCTCGTCAACACATCGAACACGCGCGCAAGTTGGGCATGGACACCGTCGGCTTCCTGATGATGTCGCACATGGCCACGCCGCAGAAACTCGCCGAGCAGGCGAAGCTGATGGAGAGCTACGGCGCCGAATGTGTGTACGTGGTGGACTCGGGCGGCGCGCTGTCGATGCAGGGCATCGCCGAACGCTTCCAGGCATTCAAGGATGTGCTCGACCCATCGACTCAAACCGGTATGCATGCGCACCACAATCTGTCGCTGGGCGTGGCCAATTCCATCGTTGCCGTGGAAAACGGCTGTGATCGGGTCGATGCGTCACTGGCGGGCATGGGCGCCGGAGCGGGCAATGCGCCGCTTGAAGTCTTTATCGCAGCCATCGAAAAACTGGGATGGAACCACGGCACGGACCTGTTCACGCTGATGGACGCTGCTGAGGATCTGGTACGCCCACTGCAGGATCGCCCTGTACGGGTGGATCGCGAAACCCTAGCGCTGGGCTTTGCCGGTGTCTATTCGAGTTTCCTTCGTCATGCAGAAGTCGCTTCGGCACGTTATGGCGTAAAGGCAGTGGACATTCTGGTCGAGTTGGGCAAGCGCCGCATGGTGGGAGGACAGGAAGACATGATCGTCGACGTCGCGCTGGATCTACTGACTGAGGCAGGGGTAAAAGCATGAGTACTCTGGACATCCGCGCTATCTCGACAGCGCTTGATAATGCCGCCAGACATCGAGAAGAAGTTGATCCGCTGACGCCGGTCCATGGATTCAATCTGGATGACGCCTACCTGATTCAAAGAGCATCTATCGCACGGCGTCATGAGCGCGGTGAACTGCCAGTCGGTATCAAACTGGGATTCACCAGCCGGGCGAAGATGATCCAGATGGGCGTCGACAGCCTGATCTGGGGCCTGCTCACCGATGCGATGTTGTATGAAGAAGGGGCCGTTATTGACCTGGCTGACTTCATCCATCCGCGTGCCGAACCCGAAGTGTGCTTTCTGACCAAGCGCGATATCGATCGACCGCTGACGCTGCTGGAAGCGAGTTCGTACCTGGAAGGGGTGGCGCCGGCAATCGAGATCATTGACTCGCGCTACCGCAACTTCAAATTCACCCTGGAAGATGTCGTGGCGGATAACTGCTCCTCCGCGGGGCTGGTGGTTGGCGCCATGTCCCTCAACGTCAACGGCCTGGCGAACCTCGGCGTGGCACTGCGCTTCAACGGCAAGCCGATGCAGATGGGAAGTACCGGCGCCATTCTGGGCGATCCGCTCAGAAGCGTCGTACAGGCATCGCGGCTGGCCGCGCGTGCGCAAATGGTCATTCCGGCCGGATCACTGATCATGGCCGGAGCCGCCACTGCGGCCCAGGCGTTGACGGCCGGCACCCATGTCAGCGCAGAGATTACGTCCCTGGGACGTGTCGAGTTTTACACGGGAGCACACGCATGAGTACCGAAGCGAAACTGGTCAAGGGCAAGGCCCTGCCACGAGGAAAATTTCCCCATATCAAGCGCGCGGGCGACTTTCTGTTTGTATCAGGCACCAGCTCTCGTCGTCCGGACAATTCACTGGTTGGCGCAGAGGTGGACGAGAGGGGCACCACTCACCTCGATATCGTTGCACAGACAATCGCTGTCATTGAAAACATCCGGGACATTCTCGGCAGTGTCGGGGCGACCCTGGATGACCTGGTCGAGATATCGGCTTTCCTGGTCAACATGAACGATTTCGCTGGCTACAACCAGGTCTACGGTACGTATTTTGACTACGACGGTCCGACCCGAACGACAGTGGCAGTGCACCAGCTGCCGCACCCGCACTTGCTGATAGAAATCAAGGCTGTTGCCTACAAACCGTTATCTCAGAAGAGGATTTGATGATGTTGACGTTTGGCAAACCATTGAATTTTCAGCGTTGGCTCGATGACCATTCCGACTTGTTGAAACCACCGGTTGGCAATCAACAAGTTTGGCAAGATTCCGACTTTCTGGTGACCGTAGTCGGTGGGCCAAACGTTCGTACCGATTTTCATGATGACCCGATGGAGGAGTTTTTCTATCAGTTCAAGGGCAACGCTTACTTGAACATCATGGACCGTGGTCAGTTGGACCGAATTGAGTTGAAAGAGGGTGATATTTTTTTACTGCCTCCCCATTTACGGCATTCGCCGCAACGTCCAGAGCCAGAAAGTCGCTGCCTGGTCATTGAGCGCCAGCGCCCCGAAGGCGTGATTGACGGTTTTGAGTGGTATTGCCTGAACTGCAATGGCCTGGTTTATCGGGTTGAGGTTCAGCTGAAAAGTATCGTCAGCGATTTGCCGCCGTTATTTGAAGTGTTTTACCGGAATGCAGAGTTGCGCAAGTGCCCTCAATGCGGTGAGGTCCACCCAGGTAAAGCGGCAATACAGAATAGGTTGCGTGGAGACAAAGCATGAACACTACACGGATCGACATACACTCGCATTTTTTTCCGCGCATTTCAGAGCAAGTGGCGGCGCAGTTCGATGTTGAGCAGGCACCTTGGCTGCAGGTCAACAGCAAGGGTGATACTGGTTCGATCATGATGGGGAAGAACAACTTTCGTCCTGTCTATCAAGCGCTCTGGGACCCTGCATTCCGAATCGAGGAAATGGACGCCCAAGGCGTAGATGTTCAAGTCACCTGCGCCACCCCGGTGATGTTTGGCTATACATGGGAAGCCAACAAAGCCGCGCAATGGTCGCAGCGCATGAATGATTTGGCCCTGGAGTTTGCGGCGCACAACCCCCAGCGTATCAAAGTGTTGGCCCAGGTCCCGCTGCAGGATCTGGAACTGGCCTGCAAAGAAGCGTCCCGCGCGGTTGCTGCAGGGCACTTGGGCGTCCAGATTGGCAACCACTTGGGTGACAAGGACCTCGATGATGCGGCACTTGAAGCCTTCCTGACCCATTGCGCCAACGAAAGCATTCCAATCCTGGTTCATCCGTGGGACATGATGGGCGGCAACCGGATGAAGAAGTGGATGTTGCCGTGGTTGGTGGCCATGCCTGCCGAGACACAACTTGCCATTCTGTCATTGATACTGTCGGGTGCATTTGAGCGAATTCCGAAGTCGTTGAAGATTTGCTTCGGCCATGGTGGCGGTAGTTTTGCATTTCTGTTGGGGCGTGTTGATAACGCCTGGAGACACCGCGACATCGTGCGAGAAGACTGCCCGCGCATGCCTTCTGAATACGTGGATCGTTTTTTTGTCGACAGTGCGGTGTTCAACTCGGGTGCATTGGAGCTTTTGGTCAATGTGATGGGCGAAGACCGGGTCATGTTAGGCTCCGACTATCCATTCCCTCTAGGTGAGCAAAGGATTGGCGAATTGATTTTAAAGAGCCGTCTCGAAGATTCGGCCAAAAAGAAAATCATGTCGAATAATGCCAGTCGGTTTTTTAATATCGATCTTTGAGAGTTGCCATGCAGAGGTCGATAAGTTTTGTGTGTTGGGTGCTTCGCTCTGATATAAAAAAATATAGGTACTCAGTCTTCGGCGTGTACTACCCCTGAGGAGCAAGCGGTTCGTCGCGCTATACTATTTTTAGCATTGATGGGGGCCAGCAGCGATCTCATGTCGGAGGAGATTATGGAAATTTCACCTATGTCGGCGATTAGTTTAAGCCGAAAATTGAAATTCAATCAGCTCATGATATTTGAACTGGTGCTGGAGTCCGGGTCATTCGTCAGGGCTGCCAATGCCATGGGCCTGACGCAGCCAGCGATTACCAAGGCCATCTATGAGTTGGAATCTTATTTTGGCGGACCTTTATTTGAACGCTCCAACAGGGGCGTAACGCCAACCGAATTTGGCGTTATGTTAGGCCCTCGGGTCAAATCATTGATTGCTGAAACCCGTTACATGACAGAAGAGGTCAATGCCTTCCGTACCGGAGAGGCCGGTCACGTTATTGTTGGAACACTCATTTCAGCATCAGCCAAACTTTTACCCCGGACCATTGTGAAATTACGCAAGGCTACGCCTGGTGTTTTGATCACGGTTCGCGAAGGCACTACGGCACAAATGTTTCCTGCGTTGGCCACTGGAGATCTGGATATCGTGGTAGGGCGGCTTCCGGAGCAGGAGCTGCCGCTGGCCCATGCGTTTCCACTCAAGCATGAGGTGTTGTTCGAGGAGTTCTTTTGCGCGGTGATGGGAAAAGGTCACGCGCTGCTCGATAAAAAAGGCCTGCACATCAGCGAATTGATGGAAGAGGAATGGATATTTCCACTGCAGGAATCGCCATCCTATAACGCTGTCGAAAAACTCTTCAGAGACGCCGGACTTGGTCTCCCGCCTCATCATGTCAATTCGCTTTCGACACTGACCAATATAGGTTTGTTGCTAGAGGCCGATATGATTGCACTGATGCCTCGCGCTGCAGCGCTACAGTTTGTGAATGCGGGTTTATTAGGCATCCTGGATATAAAAACTACCGCGAATTTTGGCGAGGTCGGATTTTCTATACGGGCTGATAAGGACGTAAATCCAGCGTGTAAAAATTTTATCAGGTGCCTGCGTGAAGCCGCGAAGGATATGTTCGAATAATTGCATCTACATTGTCACCTCACCACTAGGATAGCGACCGCGTCATACGAGGTCGCTGCGATTGGTTACTTGGCGGTGGCCGCCGTTTCAATCAGGCCGGCAACGGCTTTCGGATTGGACACCATCACCACGTGGGACGCACCTTTGACGACTACGGTTTGTTTGGCATGCGCCCTCTCAGCCATGAACGCCTGAGCTTTTGCTGGAATGTTTTTGTCCTTATCACCGTAAACGAACCACGACGGTATGGTTTTCCAGGCCGGCTCGCTCGACGCTTCGTTGAGCGCCGCTTCGGTTACCGGACGTTGGGTTGCGGCCATCAACCTGGCGTCGGCATTCGACACGTCGGCGGCGAACTGATCGTGAAACTTGTCCTGTTGGATGTACAGGTCTTTACCGCCATCTGCCAGGGCAACGGGGGGTGCGAGGGTTGGCCCCAGCGTGCTACCTGGAAAACGACCGGCCAGTGCCGCGGTCGATTCACCCGCTTCAGGTGCCAGAGCTGCTACGTAAATCAGCGCTTTGACGTTGGCATTACCGTAGGCGGCTTCGCTGATGACCGGGCCACCATACGAGTGTCCAACCAACACAACTGGGGTTTTGATACTCGCCAGTACATCGGCCACCGACTGGGCATCGCCCTTGAGAGACCGTAGCGGGTTGGAGGCAGCGATTACCGGGTAGCCATCCTTTTCCAGAATCTTGACCACCCCGTTCCAACTGCTGGAGTCGGCGAAGGCACCATGCACCAGCACAACGGTTGGTTTGACCGGAGCGGCTAGCGCTGCGGTGGCGCTGACCATTCCTGCTGCGAGAGCAAGACCAGTGAATAACTTGTTCATCGGGTGTTCCTTTAGGTGAGAGGAGGAGTGGAGCGACTGGTCCACATTTGAGCTGGATGCTGTGTCCTGTATGTGTCCGACCTCCCGCTGTTACGCACGGAAATGTGTCTGGTGCCGCTCTCGCTACATTCAGCTACAAACGCACATTACCGCGAGGTCGTTGTGTGAACATCACTTTCGTGCCTGTTTACTTCGCATGCAAACCATTTATATACTTCGCACGCGAACTTAAATCACAGGAGAAGACCATGACCACAGCAATACGCGTCGAGCTGT
>NZ_VXCP01000029.1 GCF_011355085.1 Pseudomonas akapageensis
GCCCCTCCATGGGCCCTACGCTGCGCTCCGGGTTCCCTCCCTCCGGTGTCACTGCGGGGGATTGCGGCCCAGGGTTGCTGCGCAACCCTACAGCTCGCAACCTCGGCTACGCCTCGGGCGCTGCGCGCTCCCCCCTCCGTGACACCTCCGCTCGGCCTGCTGGAAAGGGGCGGAAGATCAAAAGCAAAAGCAAAAGCAAAAGCAAGATCAAAAGCTGGACCCTGTAGCCGCTGCCACATGGCTGCGCTCGCGCGCGAAGCGGGCGCAGAATCTCAAGACCGCCGGGGAGCCCCTGCGGGACTCCAGCGCAGCCTGCGGCAGCGGCTACGTTAGCGTGGGCCGCACGAACTGCTTTGGCTTTGGCTTTTGATCTTGCTTTTGATCTTGATCCACCCGCCCTTTCCGGCAGGCCGACCGGAGGCGCTGTGAAGCAGGCGGTGCGCAGCACCCCTCGGCGCAGCCGAGGTCGCGAGCTGTAGGGTTGCGCAGCAACCCTGGGCCGCGAGCCTGCGTAACAGCGCCGGAGGGAGGGGACCCGTAGCGCAGCGAAGGGCCAACGGCAGGGCGAGACCTTTTGGTTACTTTTGGGGCGTTTGCCAAAAGTGACCCGCCGTAAGGGCGGAACCGCCAGCAGCAACACCACCCAAAACGGATATGCCCACAAAATCAAACATCAAACATCAAACATCAAACATCAAACATCAAACATCAAACATTAACCACCAACCGCTCAAGCGCCGAACGCAGCGCCTGCGACATCGCAACGGGACGCCGCGACTCACGCCCCACATACACATGCACAAAATGCCCCTGCGCCGCCGCCAGCGTCTCCCCCTCCCGGAACAGACCCACTTCATACCGCACACTGGACCCACCCAACCGAGTCACCCGTACCCCCGCATCGATCACATCAGGAAATGCAATCGAAGCAAAATAATTGCACTGAGTCTCAACCACCAGCCCGATAGTCTCACCACGCTCGTAATCGAGCACCCCCTCGCTCAACAGAAAGCCATTCACAACCGTATCGAAGTAACTGTAGTAATTGACGTTATTGACATGACCATAGACATCATTGTCCATCCAGCGCGTCTGAATCGGACGAAAATACCGGTAATCATCGCGTGAATTGGCGACAGGCTTTGACATGAGAAAATACACCTGAAAAAAATTGGCCCGACTCAAGGATTACGCACGTCGCCAGAGCGACGTGCCCATGAACCGCGTTACTCGAAAATCACTTTCTGACCGCTGCTGCACCAGGCCTCGGCCCGATCGACATAGCGCTCCTCAATGACACCGCGACGGATTTTATGGCTTCCATGAAGTCCACCAGTTCCTGGGGCAGATGCGCCATGACATCCTCGGCCAGGTAGCTTTGCAGGTCGTCCGAGCGCCAGCCCAGTTCGCGCAGGCTCTCCCGGGCACCGGGGTTGCTGCGCAGCAGGATCACGATCAACTGCAAACTGGCAGGCCAGCCACTGGTCAATTCGTGGATGAGATGATTCGTTGCTGGCACCTTCAAGGGGCGTGCCGGTGTCGATCGTGACACCCAGCCGATTGAGCGCTCCCCTCAAGTAGGCGAAAAAGGTCGAAAGATGTTTGTCATCGGCACTGAGCGACAGCCAGGCCACCTCGGCGCCGGCGCGCATCATCGTCTGGCGCCATTGCACCAGCAAGGTGGTCTTGCCAAAGCCCGGGCTGCCAATGACCAGACCGACGGTGCAGTGCTCCATGCGCTGCAGTTGCTCGATCAATTGGCTGCGGGGAATCGATAGCGTGCCGATTCGCGGCGGAGCGAATTTGGTCGATACAAGCAGTTTGTCCGTGTGTATTTCCAAACCGAATCTCCGGTTCCCTGCCGCCTGTGAGAGGCCCAGACAGGCCGTGACATTGATGAAAACAGCGCTGGGGCGCATGGGCCGGGCGTGCGCTCCATTTTAGCAGAGCACGACAGGCCAAACTCCGCACAGATTCAGAACCTGGGCGATAGTGCGGGCTGCGGCGGCACAGCCTGCCCCCTCTATTGGAGGGGGGCCGCCCCCTTCGTCCCCCTCTACACGAGTGGCCATGCCCCGGGGGGTTTTGAGTTTCAGTCCTGCCGGGCCCTGGTGCCTGCGCCCGGCAGATCGGCGGCAAGCGACGGGCCACTGGTCACCACAGGACAAAACACATAAAAAGTAGCCAACAACCACTGCGAGGTATTCCAATGAGCGTTCTGAATGCATTTTCCCTGGCCGGCAAGATCGTGCTGGTCACCGGCGCCTCCAGCGGCATCGGTGCGCACCTGGCCCAGGTGGCGGCGCGCGCTGGTGCCCGCGTGGTGCTGGCGGCGCGGCGCCTGGAGCGCCTCGACCAGGTGGCCGCAGCGATCCAGGACGAAGGCGGCCAGGCCCTGGCAGTGAAGTTGGACGTCACCGATCGCGCCAGCGTCGAGGCGGCCTTCGATGCCGCCGAAGCGGCCTTCGGCGTGGTCGACGTGGTGCTCAACAATGCCGGCGTGGGCAATGGTCAAGGGGCGCTGAAAATCAGCGAAGAAGCCTGGCGGCAAATGTTCTCGACCAACCTCGACGGCGTCTGGCGTGTTGCCCAGGTCGCCGCGCAACGCCTGGCCAACGCCGGAAAACCCGGCAGCATCGTCAATATCGCTTCGATGCTTGGCCTGCGCGTCGGCACCGGCTATAGCCACTACTGCGCAGCCAAGGCCGGCGTGGTCCAGCTGAGCAAGTCGCTGGCGCTGGAGCTGGCGCGCTATCACATCCGCGTCAACGCCATCGCTCCCGGCTACTTCAAGACGGAAATGAATGACGACTTCTTCGACAGCGAGAAAGGCCAGGCCTACATCCGCGAAGCGGTACCGATGCGTCGCCTGGGTCAATTGCAAGAGCTGGAAGGCCCCTTCCTTCTGCTTGCCAGCGAAGCAGGCGCCTACATGAGTGGTGCGGTACTCGCTGTGGATGGTGGGCAGTTGGTCGGCAGCCTGTAAAACCAATGACCGAGTTCCTCTTTCCCACGCTCCGCGTGGGAATGCATCCAGAGACGCTCTGCGTCGCGGTCACGCAGGTCGACGCGGAGCGTCTGGCACGGCATTCCCACGCAGAGCGTGGGAACGAGAACAAAGACCGTGGTGCGCGCCCCCGCTGCCGCCAGGCTGGGACCCACCCCAATAAGGGTGGTGTTTCCTGGGCCAAGTCTGTTCAAAATCGTGAAATCGTTCGACGCCGATGCGCTGGACGCCCCACAAAACAGTTTTCGTAGGAGCAGACATACTTTTCGACAGACTGGGCGGTCACCCTCCTCTGCTGAAAAGCTGCTCCTACTTTTTATAAGGAGCTGAAGACGGATCTGCGCAGAGCGTTCCGGGCTTTGGCTTCAGTGTTATGCGTGGTGCTCAAGGTACTCACTCAGCGCCTTGCGGGTCAGGTCATTGAGGGAAATGCTTTGCCGGGTAGCGGCAACGCTGGCGGCCAGGTGCAGGGCATGCCCCACCCGCACATTGAACGAGCCTTTGCAAGGCACCTCCGCCTCCTGCCCAAGTGACTCACAGGTGTTCAGGTAGTCGTCGACTGCCTCGCGGAACGCCTGGGCCAAATCGGCAACGGTTTCACCTTCATAGCTGATCAAGGCGCGAATGAACTGAAGCTTGCCGAACAGGCAGTTGTCCTCTGGGCTGGCGTCGATGGAGCCGTAATAGCCACGGTGCTGCAACATATTTCTCATCGGATCAACCCTCCTGCCTGCAATTGCTCGATCACTTGGCGTTTGACGTAGGCCTTCAGCTCATTACCGGGATGCGGCTTGTGCAGGCTGATCATCGCCTGCGGGTTGCCGTTGTCGAACTTTACTCGGCTCCCGTCGCCTTCGATCTGGCGGTATCCAAGTCCACTCATCAGCGTAACCAGCTCCGACCAGGTAAACCCGGCCTGCTTGTTCAGCAACTTGGCAAGCAGTTTTCCTTTCCTGGACATTTGAGACCCTATGGTGCAACTATTTTCAGTTGCTTGCAAAAGAATGATCAGCCGAAACCCAAAGAGCACAAATGTACTCCTGCATTCTTGTCAGTCAGACCACCCTTTTACTGTATTTATATACAGTTGGCAGACGTAAAAACATGTCGAAAGGTAAACTCACATCCAGAGCGGGATTGCCGAATCGTCACCCTTGCTCGGCGAACCAGACTGAAGTATCCAGTGACAAATGGCGGCGTGTGGCAACAAGCAAAACTGCTTCCTCTCTTTAAAGCCGGGAAATATCCTACGCACCAGATCGGTACCGCCTTATTGGCTCGATCTACACCATCACACTACCCTCCTCCAGTCGCTGCAAATTCAGCGATCGGGCGTAGGAACCCGAAGATCTTCAGGCGCGCAAGCGCCCACCTTCTCGTGTGATGGCGTTTTTTTATGTCAGCACGTCGAGTTATGGCGGCTGTGCGCGGGCATGCTTCGACATGGCCGGGTGCCTGGAGTCCCGGTTCCTACCCCGCGTATGGCTGCCACCCCAAGCCCGTAGGAAGGCCGGTGGCAGTTCCCTTACTTCAGGAGCTGCATGAAATGATCAAGATCGTTCCCGATCCACCTGCCGATTCCGACGAGTCTCTCGCCTGCCCCACCGGCACACTTCACAAAACCGCCCTGACTGTGTTCGGCGCCTGCGATGCCGGGCATGCGCCCTTGTTCGCCGTGTGCGCGGGCATTCCGGCTGAAGATGCCCTGGTGCATGCGTCACTCTTGCTTAAGGGCGCGTTCGCTTCAGCCTTTGCTGCTTGCGATGTTGGGGGTGACGGGGAGAAGCAGGGGTTGCTGTGGTCGACGTTGCATGCGGTCGAGATGGCCAAGGGGTTGATTGATGCGGTGTTGGATGGGGCTGAGGTGGAGGGTTTGGAGCGAGGGTCGAGACCATAGAATTGGGTAGCCAGTCATTGCGGCCGCTGCGCGGCCGATCGCTGGCAAGCCAGCTCCTACAGGAATCGATGTCGGGCACATAATGGCGGTTTGACGCAGGGCCTGTTCCTCGTTCCCACGCTCCGCGTGGGAATGCCGTGCCAGACGCTCCAGCGTCGACCTGAAGGGCGTGTCGTGGAGCATCGCCGGAGGCATTCCCACGCAGAGCGTGGGAACTAGGAAAGATCTGATTAGTTGAGCGCCTTGAAGTTCTGCGGCAATGGATAACCACGGCTGGACACACGACAGAACGCGAAATCACTGGACAAAGACAGCTCAAACTCACTTGGCAGAACTTCGAGGCCCGAACGGGCTGGACTACCGACAGCTTTCCAACCCAGCATCATCGTGGAACTGTTGCGATGTACAAGCGCCACCCCCCGGTAATTGCTCCTGTCCTTTTCGCACCATAGCGAAACGGCTGCGGCCATGACCGCCTCTAGATGTTCATCCTCCAGCGCTTCTGCGTAGGCGGACTGCTCCAGCCAACGGTACAGCTTGAGATGCTGCGTCCAGTCAAACACCCGGCCACGGTAGTTGAAATGCCGTATGAAATCGCGAAACAGCTTATCGCCTTGAGCGTCATCAAGCTTCAATAACTCCGGACACAAATCAAACAGGGTGTGCCGGTGCAACTGAAGCCCTTTACCTGCTCGATACTCTGCCTTTCTCATCAATAGCACCCTGTTAAAGTCCCGGCGCCAAACGAGGCGCCGGGCATTCACATCTTGAAATCAGCATCAATGAGTGGTCATACCGGCCATATGCATCATCAGCCGGAAAAAGCTGGCGACGACACCCAATGCAACAACACTGCCGAACCAGATAGCTATCAACCAGAGAACCCGTCGATACCAGGGGGCGGATTCGCTTTGTGTAACCGATACTTCAGAGCGTTCCATGTAGAACCTCCATCATCAGCCCGGTGGCGGATGCCAGCATGATCAATCCGCCTGGAAACATGAGACTTGACTCAGCAACTTGCTTGTAAAAGGGAACGGGTTGTTCAGTGCTTTGGGTGTTTGCGCGATCAATGGTAACCATCACCAATCCTCACTTTTCCGCGGAACACGTAATAACTCCAGCAGGTGTACGTCAGAATGATTGGCAGGATGAACAAGGTGCCGATCAAGATGAACAACTGGCTGGACAGCGGCGATGCGGCCTCCCACAAGCTGATCGAGGGCGGTACGATGTTCGGCCAGATACTGAATGCAAGGCCCATGTAACCCAGAAATACCAGCGCCAGGGTGAACACGAATGGCCAGTGGGAGTGGTACTGGCGCAATGTTTTCAGCAGTCCGACCAGCGCCAGCACACCCAGGATCACCAACCCGCCAAACACCACGGTATGCGCATGGGTGAACCAGCGAGTCGCAATCTCGGGATGTAACAGCGGTGTCCACACACAGAGCACAGCGACAATTGCCATCAGTACGAACGCCAGCGGCCGGGTGTAGTGACGCATGCGCGATTCAAGCATGCCTTCGGTCTTGACCAGCAACCAGGTACTGCCCAGCAGCGCGTAGGCGACGACCAACCCCACACCACAGAACAATGGAAAAGGTGACAGCCAGTCAAAGGCACCGCCCACAAACACGCGATTGACCACTGGAATGCCAACGATGTAAGTACCAATCGCTATGCCTTGGCTGAAGGTTGCCAGCAGTGAGCCGCCGATGAAGGCCTTATCCCAGATATGGCGTCTTTCAGGGCTGGCCTTGAAGCGAAACTCGAACGCCACGCCGCGAAATATCAACCCCGCCAGCATGAAAATCAGAGGCAGGTACAACGCCTCCAGAATCACCGAATAAGCCAGGGGAAACGCACCGTAGAGTGCCGCGCCACCGAGTATCAGCCAGGTTTCGTTACCGTCCCAGACAGGCGCTACGGTGTTCATCATCACATCGCGCTCCTGCGCATCCGGGATGAGCGGGAACAGGATGCCCAACCCCAGATCGAACCCGTCCATGATGACGTACATCATCACCCCGAAGGCGATGATGACGCCCCAGATCAACGACAGATCTATGCCTTGAATACCCATGATCGATCCCCCTTGTTCAGTTGACGTGTTCGACGGACGCGAACGTCTCGGCGACGGCGGACAGGGGACGGCGTGCCGTGCGCTCCTGGCCGGGACCGCCATGCGGCGGATGCTCGTGATGGGGCTGAGGACCCTTGCGTACCAGTTTCATCATGTATCCGATGCCCACGGCGAACACCGAGAAGTAGATCAATACAAACAACGCCAGCGAAATGCTCAGTTGCACGGCACTGTGATTGGAAGCCGCATCGGCGGTTCGCTGCAGTCCGTACACGACCCACGGCTGACGGCCCACTTCCGTGGTGATCCAGCCTGCCAACATGGCGATGAGTCCGGTGGGGCCCATGAGCAACACCAGGCGCAGGAACAGGCGATTGCGGTACAGCGCACCACTGCGACGCAAGGCAAGACCCAGCAACCCGGTGAGGATCATCAACATCCCAAGCCCGGCCATGATCCGAAAGCTGAAGAAAATGATGGTCGCGTTCGGCCGGTCCTCTTTCGGGAAACTCTTGAGCGCGGGGATCTGCTTATCCAGGCTGTGAGTCAGGATCAGACTGCCCAGGTAAGGCACTTCTATCGCATACCCTGTCTTCTCGGCCTGCATGTCGGGGATGCCGAACAGCACCAGCGGCGTTGGCTCATTGCCGACGTTTTCCCAGTGGCCTTCAATGGCGGCAATTTTCGCCGGCTGATGTTCCAGGGTATTCAGACCATGGGCATCACCGACCACGGCCTGGATCGGCGCGACGATCAAGGCCATCCACAATGCCATCGACAGCATCTTGCGTACTTGCGGTGTGTCATTCCTGCGCAGCAGGTGCCAGGCGGCGGAAGCCCCGACAAAGAACGCCGTCGACACAAAGGCGGCGATCGCCATGTGCGCCAGTCGGAACGGGAACGACGGGTTGAACACGATGGCCAGCCAGTCCATCGGCACAATTCGGCCATCCACAATGGAGAAGCCCTGTGGCGTCTGCATCCAGCTGTTGGAAGACAGAATCCAGAAGGTCGAGATCAATGTGCCGATGGCGACCATGACCGTGGAAAAGAAGTGCAGCCCACGCCCTACCCGGTTCCAGCCGAACAACATCACCCCGAGAAAGCCCGCCTCGAGGAAAAAGGCCGTCAACACCTCATAAGTGAGCAACGGCCCGGTAATGCTCCCGGCGAAGTCGGAGAATCGGCTCCAGTTGGTACCGAACTCGTACGCCATGACCAGCCCGGAGACCACCCCCATGCCGAAGTTGACCGCAAAGATTTTCGACCAGAAGTGATAAAGGTCCTTGTACACCGAGTTGTTGCTTTTCAGCCAAAGCCCCTCGAGCACAGCCAGGAAACTGGCCAGCCCGATGGTGATGGCGGGAAACAGGATGTGGAACGAGACCGTGAACGCGAATTGAATGCGTGCCAGGTCGAGCGCCTCCAGATTTAACATGACGATACCCTCATAGTGGCTCGATGCGTATGCATGCAAAGCCCGGCCGCCGTGAGCCTTTCGGCTCGCAGCGAACAGATTTCAGTGATGCGGCAAGGTTGGGGCGACGATCACACCGCCCCGGCCAGACTCAAGCGCCGGTGGATTGGATCAGGTTGCTGGTCCTGGCCTGTTCGAGGCGAATGGCGACGAACTTCGAAGTCGGCGTGAACGTGCGATCGCCATAGCTTTCCAGCGGCACCAGCGGGTTGGTTTCCGGGTAGTAGGCGGCGGCCTGGCCACGCGGAATGTCATAGGCGATCAAGGTAAAGCCGGTCACACGACGCTCGCGGCCATCCCCCCACAGGGAGACCATGTCGACCTTTTGCCCCGGCTCGTAGCCCAGTTCGCGAATGTCCTGCTCGTTGACGAACACCACGTCGCGCATGCCGTAGACGCCGCGATAACGATCATCCAGCCCGTACAGGGTGGTGTTGTACTGGTCGTGGGAACGCATGGTTTGCAGGATCAGATCCGGTTTCACGTCCAGGTTGCGCACGCCTTCACTGACCAGGTACTCCGGCAATACGCTGGGGGTGAACTGTGCCTTGCCAGTGGCGGTTTTCCAGTTGCGTTCGGCAGCGTCGTTACCCAGGTGAAAGCCACCGGGGTGCAGGAGTTTTTTATTGAAATCCTCGAAGCCGGGAATGGTGTCGGCAATCAGGTTGCGGATTCGGCTGTAGTCTTCGATCACCCAGAGCCAGTCAATGGGGTGTGCGCCCAAGGTCGCGTTGGCAATCCCGGCAATGATCGCAGGCTCCGAACGCAGCAACGGCGACTTGGGTTTCAGTTGGCCGTGGGAAATGTGCACCATGCTGAAGGTGTCTTCCACCGTAACGCCTTGCGGGCCCAGGGCCTGCATGTCGATATCGGTGCGACCCAGGCACGGCAGGATCAAGGCCTCACGACCGGTGACCATATGGCTGCGATTGAGCTTGGTGGAGATGTGCACCGTGAGGTCACAGTTGCGCAGTGCGTCATGGGTCCGCGGGCTGTCGGGAGTCGCTTGGGCGAAGTTGCCGCCCAGGCCGATGAATACCTTCGAGCGCCCCTCTTCCATCGCGGCGATCGCCATCACCGTGTTATGGCCGTGTTTGCGTGGCACCTTGAAGGCAAAGCGTGCTTCCAGCGCGTCGAGCAACTCGGTGGGTGCCAGTTCGTTGATGCCCATGGTGCGGTCGCCCTGCACGTTACTGTGCCCGCGCACCGGTGACAGCCCCGCGCCGGGGCGACCGACATTGCCGCGCAGCAACTGCACGTTGATGACTTCCTGGATGGTCGGCACCGAGTGGGTGTGCTGGGTCAGGCCCATCGCCCAGCACATGACGACCCGCTTGGCTTTGCGGTACATGCGGGCGGCAAGCTCGATATCCGCCAGGGTCAGGCCGGACTGTTCGACGATGTGCTCCCAGGTCGTGGCGTCGACTTCTGCCAGGTAGGCATCCAGGCCCGAGGTGTGCTCGGCGATGAAGGCGCGGTCGAACACCGCCTCGCCGTTGTTCGCGAGCGCTTCCCGCTCCCACTGCAACAGAAACTTGGCGATGCCGCGCATGGCTGCCATGTCACCGCCCAGGGCCGGACGAAAGTACGCCGACGAGGTGGGTTCGGAACCGTTGGTGAGCATTTCCAGCGGATGTTGCGGATGCTGGAAGCGTTCCAGGCCACGCTCTTTGAGCGGGTTGAAACAGATCACCTGGGCGCCCCGCTTCACCGCTTCGCGCAATGGCTCAAGCATGCGCGGATGATTGGTGCCGGGATTCTGGCCGATGACGAAGATGGCGTCGGCTTCTTCCAGGTCATGGAAGACCACCGTGCCTTTGCCCACGCCGAGGGCTTCACCCATGCCCACGCCGCTCGCTTCATGGCACATGTTCGAGCAGTCCGGGAAATTGTTGGTGCCGTAGGCGCGTACGAACAGCTGATAGAGGTAGGCGGCTTCGTTGCTTGCCCTTCCTGAGGTGTAGAACTCGGCCTGGTCCGGCGAGTCCAGCCCCTTCAGGTGTTTGGCGATCAGGGCAAAGGCATCGTCCCAGCTGGTTTCCACGTAGCGATCAAGGGCGGCGTCATAGCGCATGGGGTGAGTCAGGCGCCCCTGGTATTCGAGCCAGTAGTCGCTTTGCGCCGCCAGTGCCGACACGGTGTATTTGTTGAAGAAGGCAGGGTTGACCAGACGGCCGGTGGCTTCCCAGTTGACCGCTTTGGCGCCGTTCTCGCAGAACTTGACCATGCCATTTTCCGGCGACTCGCCCCATGCGCAACCCGGGCAATCGAAGCCACCGTTCTGGTTGGTCTTGAGCATGGTACGAATGTTCTTGAAAGCGTTTTCGCTGCCCAACCAGTTTCTGGTCACTGCAATGAGCGCGCCCCAGCCAGCGGCGGCTCCCTTGTACGGTTTGTAACGTTCAACTTCGCTCATAAGACTTCTCCAGGACGCTGCACTAGGCTGCGGTCTAATGCCAAGCCATTGTTAATGACTGTTTTGTCGCGTGTATAAAAGGCAGTGTTAATTGAGCCTGGTGGCAGAACATTCGTACTTGTTCACTTCATGGATGCTGCTTCAGGACTGCGAGCCAAGACTATTCTGCGCGTGACGAGTCTGTCTAATCGCAAATAATGACCACATCATCGAAATGATCTATCAATATTTTTTCGTTACAAAACATGCATTTATGAATTAAACACCGATCGAACAACCTGATGTTCCCCTTGATAGATCCAATTGATCAATCAGTTGTTAAAAGTGATTAGTCCACGACTTAAAATATTGACCAGCAGTGATAGAACCAATCGATCGATCGTTAAATACTTCTGATTGGACTGAAAATACGAAGGGTGAGATCGTCTGGACATCCAACTATCCGTGTTTTCAATCATGACACTTACCTGCTCTCCCGCCGCTTCATCCGTACCCTGTTCAGTGCTACTACTTGCCGGGGGGCGCGGGGTGCGCATGGGGGGATGTGATAAAGGGCTGCTGCCCTGGAAAGGGAAGCCGCTCATCGCGCATGTACAGGCTGTCGTTCGCCCCTTTACCGATGACGTGATCATCTCCTGCAACCGTAATCAGAACAGTTATCAGGCCTATGCCGATCAATTGGTTGAGGACTCTCAGAAGGATTTCCCGGGGCCTCTGGCGGGGGTGCTGGCTGGACTGGCTGTTGCGCAGCATCCGTGGCTACTGGTCCTCGCCTGCGACGCACCGAAAATAGACGAAGCGTTGATCAGGGCCCTGTTCGCGGCGCGCCCTGCAACGGATTCAGCGTTGATGGTGCAGCAGGCCGGGCAATGGCAACCTATGTTCAGCCTGATTCCCAAGGCGTTGTTGCCGGGCCTGCAGCAAGACTGGGATGAGGGAGAGCGAAGCCTGTTACGCGCACTGTTGAAACGTGACCCGAGGGCATTGACGTGCGCTTCGGACGACCCGCGCCTGAGTAATTTCAACACCCCGGAACTGCTCATTGGGTCGCACTGACCTGCCGCCACCCCTCCAGCCCGTTGACTTTGTTCTCACTAGCCAAACAAGCGTCGGCGCTGCATTGGCGCTGTTTTAAGGCCGGCGATCGGCAATAGCTTCCAGCAGATCCGCTGAAGGAACGAAGAACAGGCCGCCGGTGACCGCCGTGCTGAAATCGAGCAAGCGGTCATAGTTGCCCGGCGGCTTGCCGACAAACATGTTCTCGAGCATTAGTTCAATGGGGACAGGCGAACGCGCATAGCCGATGAAGTAGGTGCCGAACTCGCCTGCGCCTGGCCGGCCGAACGGCATGTTGTCGCGCAGGATTTTCACTTCCTGCCCATCCTGGGTGATGGTGGTCAAAGTACTATGGGAACAGCTCGGTTTAACGGTTTCATCGAGTTCGATATCGGACAGTTTCGTGCGCCCGATAATGCGTTCCTGGGCCTCGACGGACAATGCGTTCCACGCGCTCATGTTGTGCAGGTACTTCTGCACCAGCACATAACTGCCACCGCTGAACGACGGGTCTTCATCACCGATTATCGTGAAATCGACCGCCCGGTGGCCGACAGGGTTTTCCGTGCCATCGACAAAGCCGATGAGGCTGCGCATGTCGAAATAACGGAACCCCTGGACCTCATCGACCACCGAGACCGCATCGCCCAGCGATGCGAGTAACCGTGTCGCCAATTCGAAACAGAGGTCCATGTGCTCTGCACGAATGTGCAGCAGGATGTCACCTGGCGTTGCAACCGCGCGACGCCCCTCTGTACCGAACTCGCGAAACCCATGCAATGAAGCTGGACGTGGGCTGCCATACAGGGTGTCCCAGGCACTGGAACCAAAGCCACAGACGCACGACAGATTACCCGAGGGGACACGCTGGCCGACCGATCGCACAAGCGCCGCGATGTCTGCGCACCAGGCCCGTACTCTTTCGGCAGGTTCAGCACCGGCTGTGAGTGTTGCAACGATGAAAATCGCGCTGCTGGTAATGGGATTACAGACGGGTTGGGGATCTGGAATGTCGTTAGCCATTGTTGTGAGTACTCCTCGTTCCTCGTTCGTTCCTCGTTCCCACGCTCTGCGTGGGAATGCCATGCCAGACGCTCCAGCGTCGATCCCCGGGCGCATCGCGGAGCGTCGCCGGAGGCATTCCCACGCAGAGCGTGGGAACGAGGAAACTGGCAGGACCAGATTCAATTCAACTCCGAACGCATCACACGAACGGGAACCGACTTGTAGGAAGGTGTCCCACTATCGACATCGATATAGTCCAGCGGCACCAATTGATTCGCCTCGGGATAATAAGCCCCCACCGAACCCGGGGATATCTTGTACTCGATAGCGGTCAGTTTCTCGTAGCGCATCTTGCGCCCCTGGGTGACCGTCTCGATATCCACCAGGTCGCCATGGGCCAGGCCACGTGAATCCAGGTCCGCCTGGTTCATGAACAACACGTCTCGCCGACCAAACACGCCGCGATAGCGATCATCCAATGCATAGATGGTCGTGTTGTACTGGTCATGGCTGCGCAGGGTGATCAGCCGCAGGACATCCGCACCGTCGACCACCTTGTCTTCATGCAAGCCAGGGAAGACAAAGAACTCGGCCTTCCCTGAAGGGGTGGTCCATATGCGCTCGGTAGGCGGAAGCGGCATGCGGAACCCTCCCGGAACACGGATGCGCTCATTGTACGCCTCGAAGCCAGGCACCGTTTTCTCGATCAGATCGCGAATCTTGTCATAGTCGGCCACGAGCTCCAGCCACGGCACCTTGCTATCAGGCAAGGTGGCATTGGCCATCCCCGCCACGATCGCAGGTTCCGAACGTAGAAACTCGGAAGCGGGTGTCAGCTTGCCGGCCGAGGCGTGAACCATCGACATGGAGTCCTCGACGGTGATCGACTGGCGCACCCCGCCTTGCACGTCGAGTTCAGTACGCCCCAGACAAGGGAACAGAAAGGTCTCCTTCGCGACCAGCAAGTGTGTGCGATTGAGTTTGGTACCAATATGTACACTCAGGTCCAGTTTGCCCATTGCCGGGAAGCACAGACCCGGGTCAGGCAAGGCAACCGCAAAATTGCCCCCCAGGCAAATCAGTGCCTTGGAGGTACCGGCGATCATTGCCTGCATCGCTTGCACCGAATCGTGGCCGTGGGCCGCTGGCGGCTTGAAGCCCAACACGTCCTCGATCTTGCCCAGAAAACTGCTGGATGGCTTCTCGGTGATGCCGACAGTTCTATTGCCCTGGACATTCGAATGGCCACGCAACGGGCAAATACCGGCTCCTGGCTTGCCAAAGTTGCCCCGCAACATGAGCAAGTCACAAATCAGTCGGACGTTGGCAGTGCCTTCATTATGTTGTGTGATGCCCATGCCGTAGGTGACGATGGTGGCATTGGACTTTGCGTAGGCTGCAGCCACTTTCTCCATTTCGACCTGATGAAGCCCACTGGCGTGTTCTATATCAGGCCATTGCGTTGCGTCCAGATCTGCCTTCAGCGCGTCGAAGCCTATGGTGTGCTTGGCGAGGAACTCATAGTCGAGGGCTTGCCCCACCGTTTTGTCCAACTCCAGCAACGCCTTCATGACCCCCTTGATCGCCGCCGCATCCCCCCCTGCCTTGACTTGCAAGTAGGTGGAGGCAATCCGGGTGGACCCATAAGTTGCCATTTCAATCATGCTTTGCGGGTCGGCAAAACGCTCGAGCGCCCGCTCGCGAAGTGGGTTGAACACCATGATCGGGACCTTGCGCCGCGACGCCTCGTGCAGCGTTCCCATCATGCGCGGGTGATTGGTGCCCGGGTTGTGGCCAATGGAAATGATGAGTTCACAGACATCGAAGTCTTCCAGTGAAACCGTCCCTTTGCCGATGCCAATCGATCGAGGCAGCCCGACACTGGTCGGCTCATGGCACATGTTCGAACAATCAGGAAAATTGTTGGTGCCATATTCCCTGGCGAACAACTGGTAAAGATAGGCCGCTTCGTTGGACGCCCTCCCGGAGGTATAGAACTCCACCTGGTCAGGCTGCAGTCCACGGAGTATTTCGCCGATCCTCGCAAATGCCGCTTCCCACTCGATAGGCTGGTAGGTATCGGTTGCACGATCATAAACAAGGGGATGGGTCAGACGCCCGAGGTCCTCCAACTCGTAGTCGCTACGGTGGAGCAAGGTCGAGACGGGATGATTGGCAAAGAATTCCGGGGTAACCCGCTTGTTGGTCGCCTCCCAGGTGACCGCTTTTGCACCATTCTCACAGAACTGGAAGGTAGACCTGCTCTCCTTGTCAGGCCATGCGCAGCCCGGACAATCGAACCCCTCCGGCTGATTGGTCCTGAGCAGCGTGACAGGCGCCTTCAAGGCGTCCATCTGCTCGCGAACAGCCGTTGCGGTAGCCTTGAGTGCGCCCCAGCCCCCGGCAGGGCCGTCGTAATCACGAACGCCTGGTACCTTGCGTCGATTCGCCATGATCGCTCCTCATACGACTCATACCTTGCAGGTGTAATTGCACGTCAGAGTCGCGGGTTGCTTATCATCTGCCTCTATAGCGGCATTACGTAACGATCTACCATTCTCGCCAGAGCGGTAAATGTCACAACCTCACAGCAAAAACACAGACTTATAACCGAGGATTGGATAGCGGACTGGGGATTAAACCCGTTGACTCAACTGAAATAGTTTATTCAAACTTTTCGACCGTGATCTAAAATCTTAGCGGCATGCACCCACGTGTCAAGGCAACGGGCAGCCAATGAACGAGCTGACGTAGTTGCTATTTATTCGCATTGCTGGCGAATTTGCCCCTACCTGTGAGGCAGAAAAAGCATGGACCCATACAGCTCGACCGCAATTGATCTGGCGCGCCTTCAATTTGCATTCACCGTTGGCTTCCACATTATTTTTCCAGCAATAACGATCGGCCTGGCTAGTTTCCTTACAGTGCTGGAAGGTTTGTGGCTTAAAACCGGAAGAGACGTATATCAAGATCTTTATTCTTTCTGGGTAAAGATCTTTGCCCTGAATTTCGGCATGGGTGTGGTCTCGGGCCTGGTCATGGCCTACGAGTTCGGAACGAACTGGAGCCGTTTCTCCTACTTCGCCGGTGGTATTACCGGCCCACTGTTGACCTACGAAGTGCTTACGGCGTTTTTTCTCGAAGCCGGCTTTCTCGGCGTGATGCTCTTCGGTTGGGAACGTGTTGGCCGTGGGCTGCATTTCTTTGCAACGGCGACGGTGTCGCTGGGCACGCTGATTTCGACATTCTGGATCCTCGCGTCCAACAGTTGGATGCACACCCCGCAAGGCTTCAGCATCATCGATGGACGTGCCGTACCCGTCGACTGGCTGGCTGTTATCTTCAACCCCTCCTTCCCCTTCAGGCTCGCGCACATGGCAATCGCTGCGTTCCTGGCCACCGCCTTCTTCGTGGGGGCGTCAGGGGCATGGCACCTGTTGCGTGGAAAGGACAGTCAAGCGGCGCGCACCATGCTGTCGATGGCCACCTGGATGGCACTGGTCGTGGCACCCATCCAGGCTGTGGTCGGGGATGCACATGGTCTTAATACACTCGAACACCAACCCGCGAAAATAGCAGCCATCGAAGGTCACTGGGAGAACTTTCCCGGTGAGCCCTCTGCGCTTATCCTGGCCGGCTGGCCAGATATGAAGGCGGAAAAAACCCGCTTTGCGATTGAGGTCCCGGTCCTGGGCAGTCTCATCCTGACCCATAGCCTCGATCGCCAGATTCCAGCACTGAAATCATTTCCTCCCGAGGATCGCCCCAACTCGACAGTGATTTTCTGGACCTTCAGGTTGATGGTCGGCATGGGGATGCTGATGATCCTGGGAGGGTTGTGGAGCCTCTGGTTGCGTCGCAGCAAACAGCTCTATACCTCACGGGCGTTCCTCACCTTCATGCTCTGCATGGGCCCGGCCGGCCTCATCGCATTGCTCGCAGGCTGGGTCACCACGGAAGTGGGCCGCCAACCCTGGGTGGTCTACGGAATCATGCGCACGGCGGATGCCGTATCACCGGTGTCCGTTACTCAGATCAGTATCAGCCTCGTCCTCTTCGTCCTCATCTACTTTGCACTTTTCGGCACAGGCATCGCGTATATGCTCAAACTGGTGCGCAAAGGCCCGCAACCCCATGAAGGTGAGCACCCGATCGAAGGTGGCGCGGGCCAGTCGCGAACACCCGCCCGGCCAATGTCGGCCGCCGACGACAACTGATTTTGCTGATGCAGTTTCGAACCTGAGGAGCGACTGCCATGGGCGTCGACATCACGCTGATCTGGGCGTTGATCATTATCTTCGGCATCATGATGTACGTCATCATGGACGGTTTCGACCTGGGCGTCGGAATACTCTTTCTCGCCATCAAGGACAAGGAAGAGCGCGATGTGATGATGAATACGGTTGCCCCTGTATGGGATGGCAACGAAACCTGGCTGGTATTGGGCGGTGCCGGACTCTTTGGCGCATTCCCCCTGGCCTACTCCGTCATTCTCAGCGCCCTGTATTTGCCACTCATGTTCATGCTCCTGGGCCTGATTTTCCGCGGCGTGGCATTCGAGTTTCGATTCAAGGCGAGCGATCGCAACAGACACTTCTGGGACAAGGCCTTTATTGGCGGTTCGATCGTTGCGACATTCGCACAAGGGGTAGCGCTCGGCGCTTTCCTGGACGGCATACCGGTCGTTGACAACGCGTATGCCGGTGGCGGCCTGGATTGGTTACGGCCTTTCCCGCTGTTTTGCGGTTGTGCGCTGTTGGTTGCCTATGCGCAGTTGGGCAGCACCTGGCTGATCATGAAAACAGAAGGCGCGTTGCAAAATGAGATGTACCGCTTTTCGTCTTATTTCATCTGGATTCTGCTCGGTGCCTTAGCCGTGGTGAGTCTCTGGACCCCGCTTGCACACCCGGAAATTGCGCAACGCTGGTTCACCATCCCAAACCTGTTTTATTTCCTGCCCGTACCGCTACTTTTGCTGTTCTGTTTCTTTGCCACATTGATTACGCTGGCACACCGTGCAACAGCATCGCCCTTCCTGCTGACGCTGGTAGTCATTTTTCTTGGCTATAGCGGTCTCGGCATCAGTATCTGGCCGAATATCATTCCGCCCTCTGTCTCCATATGGCAAGCAGCCTCTCCCGTGGCAAGCCAATTGTTCTCACTGATCGGCGCACTCTTCATTCTGCCCTTTATTCTTGTTTATACCGCCTGGAGCTATTACGTATTCAGAGGCAAGGTCAAAATTGGCGAGGGGTATCACCACTAGATCATTTGAATGATATTAGCGCGGCCATTTCGATATTACGGGCGCATAAGTTGCGCCCCAACTAACGATTGTGCCAGGCACACTGATCGATCGCGTCAATCACCGCATCGGAACAAGCGATTGGACGCAATAATCCGTTGCCCGTAGCCTGAGGCCAACTCTGAACTTCGAGAGATTCGCCATGGGCTGCCAGGTCGAACAGCAACATGAACACAGCGACGCCAATGCGCCTGCGCCAAAACCGTCGATCGTCAATTATCGAGAATACGACGCGAGCGGATCTGTCGGCCAGGCTGCACTGGCGGCCGAGGTCGCCCTGGCCATTACCTACAACGGGCTGAGCCAGGCCGTGATGATGGTTTCGCCCGGCAACATCGAGGATTTCATCCGGGGGTTCAGCGTCAGTAACGCTATCGTCGAAGGTCAACACGAAATCTACGATATCCGCCTGTCGCACTTCGACCAGGCCTGTCAGGCGGACGTGCAGATTTCCAGCCGCGCGTTCTGGGCGTTGAAAGATCATCGCCGGCAAATGGCCGGTACCAGCGGTTGCGGCCTGTGCGGAGTAGAAGCGCTGGAGCAGGCGCTGCCGCAACTGGGCATTCTCGACCCCTCACCCCTGCCGCCACCGGAGCACTTCAGCGGTATTCGCGAACGCATCGAGCAGGCCCAGCAAATGGCGCGCAGCAGTGGCGCCTTGCATGCGGCGCTGCACTTCGACTCCCGGGGTTCGGCGCTCTTGTGCCGGGAAGACATCGGTCGCCACAACGCCCTGGATAAATTGATCGGCGCCATGCAGCGCGACCAGGTCGAGGCCCGCGAGGGTTTCACGGTGGTCACCAGCCGCTGCAGCCTGGAGCTGATTCACAAGGCGGTGCGGGCCAGGATCGGCACCCTGGTCAGCTTGTCGGCCCCCACCGCGTTGACCGTGCAGTGGGCAAACAGACACCGCCTCAACCTGATTCACGTGCCCCACCGAAACGCGCCACGCATCTACAGCCCGGCTTGATACTTCTACGACATCGCCGCTCTCGTGAGCGCAGGAACTCAACATGACCGAAACCTTGGATACCCCATCTGACAGCCTGACCCACCTCGACTGCCAAGGCCGTGCGCACATGGTCGATGTCAGCGACAAGGCATTCACCCGGCGCGAGGCCCAGGCCCAGGCCTGGGTGCGCATGCGGCCGCAGACCTTGCAGCTGATTCAGGCCAACGGGCATCCGAAAGGCGATGTGTTCGCCGTTGCGCGCATCGCCGGCATTATGGCCGCGAAAAAAACCCATGAATTGATACCGCTCTGCCACGCCCTGCAACTCAGCTCGGTGGAACTCGAACTCAAGGTTTGTGAGCCCGATAGCGTGAAGATCGTGAGCACCTGTCGCCTCAACGGCCAGACCGGTGTCGAACTGGAAGCGCTGACAGCTGCCAGTGTGGCTGCGCTGACGATCTACGACATATGCAAGGCGGTAGACCGCGGCATGGTCATCGGCGAGATTCGCCTGCTCAGTAAACAAGGCGGCCGCTCGGGGCACTTTCAACTGGAGGACACGCCATGATCCTGATCAACTACTTCGCCCGCTACCGCGAACAGCTGAACCTGGGCGGCGAAAAGCTAGCGCTGACGCCATCGCTCAAGAGCATCGAAGATGTGCGTCAATTGCTCATGGCCCGTGGTGGGGTCTGGCAGGACGTCCTGGGCGAGAGCAACCTGATGTGTGCCTTGAATCAGGAGTTGTGCCGCCTGGACCGACCGGTCGAAAACTTCGACGAGATCGCCTTCTTTCCTCCGGTCACCGGAGGCTGAACCATGGGGATTCGCATACAGCGCGAGGTATTCGACATCGGCCAACTGACCCGGAGCCTGCATGCCAATAATCCCCAGGTGGGCGCGGTGGTCAATTTCGTCGGTTATGTGCGCGATATCAACAACGCCCGGAAAGTCGACAGCCTGTTTCTCGAGCATTATCCCGGCATGACCGAAAAGTCCTTGCAAACCATCGTCGACAAGGCCAACGACCTCTGGCCCCTGCAGGCGGTCGATATCGTTCACCGCATTGGTCGTCTGGCCATCGCTGACCCTATCGTGTTCGTCGGCGTCGCCAGCCAGCACCGCCAGGCTGCGTTCGATGCCTGTGCGTTCATCATGGACTTTCTCAAGACCCACGCGCCCTTCTGGAAGCGCGAAGACACCAACGCCGGACCGCGCTGGGTCGATGCCCGGGACAGTGACAGGGTCGCAGCCAGCCGCTGGGTGTGAGGTTAATGTGAAACTACCTGACCAACCCTGACCATTTCATTGGGTTCGGCGCTGACCGAAAGATCAAAAAAACCCTCCCCGCAGGCAAACGCAGGGAGGGTGGCACAACGCACGCGTATCAGCCCTTTGCCTGGCTCATGCGAGTGAACAGCTCGGTGGGTACTTTCTTGCCGTTGGAGATGTACTGGTTGGTGCGGAACTTGTAGACCTCGGCCTCGGACAGGTAGCCGTCGCTGTTGGTGTCCATCGCCTTGAATTCCTCACCACCCTTAGGGGCCACGGTCAGGAGTTCCTTGAGCGATACGCGGCCGTCGTCGTCGGTATCGGTGCGGGCGAAGGAGGCGTCGCCACACTTGCCTTCACCGCACTTGCCTTCGGCCTGGGTCGCCTTGGCGCCGGCTTCGCTGGCACCGCACTTGCCTTCGCCACACTTGCCTTCCGCGGCCTTGTCCGCCGAGGCGAGTTGGTAGCCCTGAGGCAGCGCCTCCATGGCAAAGGTGGACGAGGCCATGTTCATGCCGCCCACCAGGGCAACGGCGAGCAGGCCAAGGCGGGTCTTGTTCGGGAACTGAATACGGGACATGGTGTTTCTCCGGATACTGTGTGCGGCCAGGCCGCCAGGTTATTGCCACTTGGGCGATTGAGCCCTGAAGCGAGGAGCGTGGGGCTGTCTCGCTTGGGTGAGGCTATTTGGCCTTAACCGTGTATCCGGGATGTATCGGCAACGAAGTGCATTTGTAAGCCAGTCCCCGGGGTGCCGGGTCTGGATACATAGTGAGACAAAAGCGCCCTGCTTGTCTGTGAAGTCACGGACGTTCTTCCAGCAAGTCGAACAGTGCCACGAACTGCCGGCACAGCTTGTGTTGTGGTTCCAGATGGATCAACGGCTTGCATGCCTGGTGAGACTCGCGCATTTTCACTGAGCTCATCAGATACACCGGCAATATCGGCATCTTCTCGGCAATCAATTCATCGAGCAGACGTTGCGGCAGCGCATTGCGAACCTGGTATTGGTTGACGACGATGCCCTCAACTTCAAGCCGCTCGTTATGATCCGCCTTGATTTCCTCGATTTCTCGAAGCACACCGTAGATCGCCTGACGGGAAAAACTGTCGCAATCGAAGGGAATCAAGCAGCGGTCGGCTGCAATCAATGCCGAGACGCTGTAGAAGTTCAGGCCTGGAGGGGTATCGATGTAGATCCGCTCAAAGTCTTCATCGAGGCTGTCGAGCAGCTTGCTCAGCTTGTGAATCTTGAATCGAGTCTCGAGCTTCGATTGCAGCTCACCCAGTTCCGACGATGCCGCAATCAGATGGAGGTTGTTGAACTGCGTCTCGTGGATATGGGCTTGAACGTTCTTTGAGGCGGGGCTTGGGAAAAGCGTTTGCTTGAAGAAGTCGGCAATACCGAGTGGCGCATCTTCTCCGCCCAGACCCGTCACGTAACGCGTAGCGTTTGCTTGTACATCCAGATCGATCAGTAATGTGCGGTATCCTTCGAACGCACTGATGGCCGCCAGATTGCAAGCGATGCTGGATTTACCAACGCCCCCCTTCTGGTTGAACACCACACGCCTCATGACCCTTTCCAGAACGCACTGATTACTGGAATTCTACTCCGTTGTGACTACAACCGAAGCATGACCAGTCGTAAATCCCTCCCTGCTGGCAAGCGCAGGGAGGGTGGCACAACGCACGGGTATCAGCCCTTTGCCTGGCTCATGCGGGTGAACAACTCGGTGGGCACTTTCTTGCCGTTGGAGATGTACTGGTTGGTGCGGAACTTGTAGACCTCGGCCTCGGACAGATAGCCGTCGCTGTTGGTGTCCATTGCCTTGAATTCCTCACCACCCTTCGGGGCCACGGTCAGCAGTTCCTTGAGCGAAACGCGGCCGTCATGGTCGGCGTCGGTGCGGGCGAAAGAGGCGTCGCCACACTTGCCTTCACCGCACTTGCCTTCGGCCTGGGTCGCCTTGGCGCCGGCTTCGCTGGCACCACACTTGCCTTCGCCACACTTGCCTTCCGCGGCCTTGTCCGCCGAGGCGAGTTGGTAGCCCTGGGGCAGCGCCTCCATGGCAAAGGTGGACGAGGCCATGTTCATGCCGCCCACCAGGGCAACGGCGAGCAGGCCAAGGCGGGTCTTGTTCGGGAACTGAATACGGGACATGGTGTTTCTCCGGATACTGTGTGCGGCCAGGCCGCCAGGTTATTGCCACTTGGGCGATTGAGCCCTGAAGCGAGGAGCGTGGGGCTGTCTCGCTTGGGTGAGGCCATTTGGCCTTAACCGTGTATCCGGGATGTATCGTCAACGAAGCCTGTTTGTAAGCCAATCCCCGGGGCGCCGGGCTCGTATACACAGGGATACAAAACCCCCGATCAATCGAGCCCGATGTTCAAACCTCCTGCCGCACCACGCCACGCTCTTCCAGCAGGCGCACGAACATGGTCAGGCTTTGCGACACCGTGCCCCGGCGCCACACCAGCCAGGTTCGCAGGTAGCGAAAGGATTCCGACAAAGGCCAGACACTCACCGTGGCGCAACCCGGCATGCTTTCGAGCATGCTGCGGGGCATCAGCGCCAGGCCGGCGCCGGCGCTGACACAGGCCAGCATGCCGTGATAGGACTCCATTTCGAAAATCTTGCCCGGCACCGCGGCATCCCGGGTGAACCAGCTTTCGAAGTGGTGCCGATAGGAACAATTGGCGCGGAAGGCATAGATGCTTTCGCCGTTGACATCCCGGGCGCGGCCGATGGGGGCATGATGGAGCGGTGCGATGACCACCATTTCTTCCTCGAACACCGGCACGCCTTCCAATGCCGGGTGCAGCACCGGCCCATCGACAAAGGCCGCGACCAGCCGACCGGCCAGCACCCCGTCGATCATGGTCCCGGAAGGTCCGGTGGAAAGATCCAGCTCGACCTTGTTGTACTTCTGGTTGTAGGCGGCCAACAGTTCGGGAATACGCACCGCCGCCGTGCTCTCCAGCGAACCCAGCGGAAACGAGCCCTGGGGCTCGTCGCCGGCCACGGTCGCCCGGGCTTCCTGCACCAGGTCGAGGATACGCCGAGCATATTCCAGAAAACTCCAGCCCGCCGGCGACAGGCGCAGGCGACTCTTCTCCCGGATAAACAGATCCACCCCGAGATCCAGTTCCAGCTGTTTGATCCGCGTCGTCAGGTTCGAGGGCACGCGATGAATATGCTGCGCCGCCACACTGATGCTGCCGTGCTCGGCCACGGCTTTGAAAATTTCCAGCTGGACCAGATCCACGTCATTCTCCAATCGCGAACAATTTGCTCGTCAGTATTCAGTTTATGAGTCAGGAACACCAGCCCCGCCGGCCCATGGTCTGCCTGCACATTCATTACATCACATCACTAATGATGTTCCTCGCCCCACCTTTATCCCTCCCTGGCATCGGCCTAAATTGAGCTCCAACACCTACCCATCATGTCGAGGGAAGGTCACTGTCAGAGGTTCATCATGAGCAATTCGAAAAAAGTCGTTGTCGTCACCGGTGCATCCCAGGGTATCGGCGCCGCTGTGGTCAAGGCCTTCCGTGATCTGGACTACCGGGTAGTCGCCACTTCGCGTTCGATCCAGGCGTCCACCGATCCGGACATTCTCACCGTGGCAGGCGACATTGGCGATCCGGAGACCGCCCAGGCTGTCATCCGTGAAACCCTGGCGCGTTTCGGCCGCATCGACACCCTGGTCAACAATGCCGGGATCTTCGTCGCCAAGCCGTTCACCGCCTACACCCCCGAAGATTACGCCGCGGTGCTGTCGGTGAACCTCAATGGCTTCTTCTACATCACCCAACTCGCGATCACCGAGATGGAAAAACAGGGCAGCGGTCACGTCGTCAGCATCACCACCAGCCTGGTGGACCACGCCATCGACGGGGTGCCGTCGGTACTGGCATCGTTGACCAAGGGTGGCCTCAATGCCGCGACCCGATCCCTGGCCATCGAGTACGCCAAGCGCGGCATCCGTGTGAACGCGGTTTCCCCCGGCATCATCAAGTCGCCGATGCACGGCGCAGAAACCCATGAAGCGCTGGGGCGCCTGCACCCGGTCGGGCACATGGGCGAGATGAGCGACATTGCCCAGGCGGTCGTCTATCTGGACTCCGCCGGTTTTGTCACCGGTGAGATCCTGCACGTCGATGGCGGTCAGAGCGCCGGCCACTAAAACCTGCGCGCAGCGTCGTCGATGAATGTCGGCGGCGCTGTCTTGTTTCTGGCGCCTGGGCTGCTTGTTGATTTGTATCGGTCTGTAGTGGCTTGCGAAGATCTTACACAGCCTTACATAAGTGCCCGATCACGACACATCCCTCCTACATGGACATGAAAAGCTGAACACATCGGGCTGCTGCCATGACCCGATGACTCAACGCTTTCAATGGTGGCAAGTCCCACCCCTTCAGGAGCCAATCATGATCAACACCATCGACAAAGTGCTTTACACCGGCAAGACCCACACCACCGGCGGCCGCGACGGCCAGTCGCGCAGCTCCGATGGACGCCTGGACATCAAGCTTTCCCCGCCAGGCTCCACCGGCACTGGCACCAACCCCGAACAGCTGCTGGCGGCGGGTTGGTCGGCCTGTTTCATCGGCGCGATCGGAAAGGCGGCTGCCAAATTGCAAGTGACCCTCCCCACCAACCTGGCCGTCGATACCGAAATAGACCTGGGCACCACCGACAATGCCTACTTCCTGCGGGCGCGCCTGAATGTCAGCCTCCCCGGGCTGGATCCTGCTGTCGCACGAGCCCTGGTCGATACCGCACACCAGACCTGCCCCTACTCCAAGGCGACTCGCGGCAATATTGACGTCGAAATCAATCTGGCGTGAACCCGGCACCCGGTGTGGCCTGCCTCTTGCGGCAGGCCACTCTGGCAGGCGCTCCCATCCCTGGCCGGGGTCAGACATCAATCATCGATTGCTGCCGTTGCATTATCAGCGTGATAGCCGCCACCCAAAGCCTTGATCAGCGCTACCTCGCTTTCCAGACGCTGCCCCTGCAACAAGGCCAGACTGCTCTGCTCGGCCAGCAGCGGCAGATTCGCTTCCAGCGCTGCGACCCGGCCCAACAGGCCACGCCGGTAATGTGCCTCGGCGCTGTCGCGGTTGAAACGCATATTGCCGATGCGTGCCTGCTGTAGCGTCGCCTGCGCTTCCAGTCCCTGGAGCTTGCTACCGGCCACGGCGACATCCCGCACGGCGTCAAGCACCGCCTGGTTGTACTGCTGCACCAGACTGTTGCTCAGGCTGCGGGCGTCAGCCAGTTCGGCATTGAGGCGGCCTCCGTCGAAGATCGGCAGAGTCATCCCCGGAATCAGGTTGATCTGCCGGCTGCCGTGGTCCCACAGGTCACCCATGTGCAGGGCATCGGCACCGAAGAAAGCCTTGATGTCGAAACTCGGGTAAAAAGCCGCCTTGGCCGCATCGATGCTCGAATAGGACGACTGCACCAGCCAGCGCATTGCCTGCAAGTCCGGGCGACGCGCCAGCAATTCATAGCCCAGGCTCTGCGGCACCCCATAGGCATGCTCCGGCAGGGAGCGTGGTGCCAGTGGCAGCGATACTTCGGCGCCGACGCCGATCAACGCACGCATGGCTTCGCGCAGTTGCCGCGTCTGGCTGCGCAGAGCGGCGATCTGACGATCGATCAGTGCCTGGTTGCTCAGCGCCAGCTGCTTTTGTGGCTGCGACTCCAGCCCACGCTGGATGAGTGCCTGATGCGCGGCCACCACTTCGGCCGCGATGGCCGACATGCGCTGCAGGTCGGCAAGCAGTTGCTGCGCAGTCTGGACCTGGAAATACAGCAGGGTCACACCGCTGGACACCTCCAGCTCGATCCAGGCTGCCTCGGCCTGACGCGCATTGCGCACACCCAGGGCTGCGTCCACCTGCGCTCGCTGGCGTCCCCAGAGATCGAGTTGATAGACGCCGCCAAGCCCCACCAGACCCTCGGTGTACCAGGGCCCGGTGAGGCCGAGGGCTGGCTCGTTGCGGGCGAAGGGGCCAAGAAAGCCATTGGCGGAGACATGCTCGCGGTTGACCAGGGCAATCAGCTCGACCTGCACGCCGGTCAGCGATTTTACTGTGTCCGCCTGGGCGCGGGCCTGGTCGATATGACTGCGGGCGATGGCGATGCTCGGCGCCTGGGCGAAGGCCATGTCGATCAACTGGTCGAGCTGCGGGTCCTGGTAACGTGTCCACCAGCGCGCTTCGGGCCAACCTTCGCGGGCCAGGTGCAGATCATCGGCCAGGCGGATGTCGACCGGATCGCGCGGCTGCGTCAGGTCGCCCTCCTCGCGGATCAGCGCGCAACCGCCGAGGGCCAGGATCAAGCCCGCTATCCCGCAAATACGGGTGCGGCCACTCATGGGTGCTGCTCCGCGAGCGCGCCATACTCGAAGTGTTGCCAGTCCGGCAGCGAATCCAGCAGACGGTGCAGCTCCTGCAGGTTGCGCAACAGCGCGTCGCCACCCGCCCCAACCTCAGTTGATGGATCGAGTGGCGGAAGGCCACCAGGCACGACCGTCGGGTCCTGCAGACGTGCCGCGTAATTTTCCAGCCAGGCACCCAGCCGCGCCTGATGTTCGCCCAACCAGGCGCGCAGTGGCATTGGCAACTGGGCATCGAGCAACGCCCGGTAACGTTGCAGCTGGCCGGTGAGCAGGAGGATGTCCCGCGCCTTGGCCAGCAGCGTCTGGGTAAACAGCGTCAGTTGCTCATGCTCGCCCTGTTGCCAGCCGGGCTCCAGTGCCACCCGCGCGAGCATGGCCTGGCATTCGGCGAGCTGACTCCAGCTGCGCAGGCTCAGCCCGTGCAGCGGGTCTGCCGGCGCGGCTGGCACCTGCGCCGGTGCGCGCAACAATCCGGCGATGCTCTGCAGGGCTGCGGCCAGGCGCCGACGCAGGCTGTCACCCTCGCTTTCCGGCCACATCAGACCATGCACCAAAGTGCTGACCAGCACACCGAGGACGATGCCGACCAGGCGATCGCGAATCTCCGTAAGGTCGATGCTCGGGCCGAACTGTTCGAGCAGGGCCAGGGCGAAGCAGAACGCGATCTGCAGGCCGGCATAGCTGATGCGCTCGGACCCCGCCGCTACCCAGGCCCCGAGGCCGATGACCGGCAGGCTCATGGCCAACAGCCCGACCAGCGTTTCGATGCCCGGGATGACAAAGACCATGCACAACAGCGCCAGGGTACTCCCCACCAGGCACCCGCCGATGCGCAGCAGGCCCTTCTGGGTCGAAGCGCCGAGGCTCGGCAGGGCGAGGATCACGCAGGTCAGCATCACCGTATGGATGCCCGGCCAGTCCACAGCGTTGTAGAACACATAGCAGAACATTGCGGCCAGCCAGCTCTTGAAGGCAAAACGCAGGTAGTTGGGATTGCTGAAGGCATCACTCACCAACAGCGGCTCCTTAGCCCCGGCCCCCGCGTCTGGGGGGACGCGCTCGCTGGCGGCCAGTGCGCGCAGGGCATCGCGCATCTCCTCCAGCGCCGCAGGCGCCAGCGACCGCACAAGGGCCTCGCTGTGCAGGGGGGGCGTCTGCGACACGGCATCGGCATTGATGGCCGAGGCCAGGGCCGCACAATCCTGGCGCAACGCCATCAGTGCCTCGATGTCCGTTGCGGGCGCGTTCAGGGAATATACAGCGGCGTACAGTCGCGACACGCATGTGATCAATGCCAGATTCTGCACTTCCCGGGCGCGGTAGCCGGCATCGCGCATGCTGGCGAACTTCAGCAGCTTGTGCAGGCTGAGCACGCCCTGCTGCACCTCCGTCGGGCTGATCCCCGAGGCCTGCGCGCGCCCCTCGGCCAGCGCGGCCAGACGCGCCTGGACCTGCGTCAACTGCCGCAGCATGGCCTCGCGCAACTGCTGCTGTGGCTCCTGTGGCAGCAGCAAGGTGTTCACCAGCAAGGTCACCAGGATCGGATAGACCACAGCCATCCACACCCACAGGCAGGCGCGCAACAGCAGCTCGGGCTGCGCAGTGAGGTCCACCAGGCTCTGCACGTAAATGGTGACGATGGCCACCAGGAAGAACAACGGGCCAAGGCGCGTGGCGCGCATACCGAACATGCTGGCGAGGAACACCACGCTGGTGCAGAGGATGCGCAGCAGCGGGTAACCATAGGTGAACTTGAGCAGGAGGATGGCGATACCGATCGCGAGGGTCGCACTAATGATGAACAGGGTACCGGCCATCCTCGTCAGGACCACGTTGCTCTGGCTGACGAAGAACACCATGATCAGCGACAGCGCCAGCAATGGCACTTCCAGGCTCATCGAGACAACGATGACCAGCGTACAGGCCACAAGATTGCGCAACAGCGCGTTACCGCGCCCGGGAAAGTCCGCCAGCTCCGCGCGGAGGAAGCGCCATAGACGGTCGGGCCAACTATCCACGGCAGTCACTGTGGCTCGCCTTCGTCGCTGTCGGCGTGGATCACCGCCACCGCCGATGCGCCGATGCGGAACAACTGCGGGTCGGGCTGATCGACGCGGATGCGCACCGGGAAGCGCTGCGCCACCCGCACCCAGTTGATGGTTCGCGCGACCCTCGGCAGACCGCTGACCTGGGCACCGCCATCGTCGGGGAAGACGCCGAAGCCAATGGAGTCTACGGTACCGCTGAAAGCGCGCCCGCTGTCGCTCATCAGATAGAGCGTGCTGCGGCTGCCGGTGTGGATGTTGTCCAGCTCGGTCTCGCGAAAATTCGCCACCACGTACCAGCGCCGCGTATCGATCAGACTGAACAGAGGATGCCCGGCGGCGGCAAACTGGCCGTCGGAAGTCGTCAGGCCGACGATGCGTCCGTCGAAGGGCGCGCGCACAACACTGTGCTCCAGGTCCAGTTCGGCGCGGGCGATTTGTGCCTGGATCACTGCACGCCTGGCCACCAGAGCGTCAACCCCACTGACCGCGGCAGCGGCCTGTTTGGCCTGTAGTTGTGCTGCGTTCAGCTCGGCACGGGTGCTCCTGGCGGCGGTACGCGCCTGGTCCACCTGCTCCTCGGAGACATAACCGGGCGCCAGCAGCGGCTCCATGCGTCGCAGGGTGTCCGCGGTCTGAGCGGAAGTGGCCTTGGCGCGCTCGAGGCTGGCCTTCACTGCGTCAGAGTTGAACTGTTGGGCGTCGACCTGGCGCTGGCTGAGGATAATTTCCTGGTTCAGCGCGTGCAATGACGCCTGGGCCTGGTCCAGGACGTCCTGGTAGGGCCGTGCATCGATGCGCAGGAGCACATCCCCCTGCTTCACCTGCTGGTTCTCGTGCACCGGCAGCTCGACGATACTGCCGCTCACCTCGGGGGTGACATTTATGGTGTCGGCGTAGGCATAGGCGTCATCGGTGCGCGGAGCGTTGTCGAGACGCCAGATCACCCACACCAGCAGTACCAGAGTCAGCCCCAGCAGCACCAGGATCAGGACGCGCCGGGGCGGCGTCTTCACAGCATTCTCGCTCATGGTGGGCGACTCCCGGTCAGGCCTGGAAGAACAGCAGCCAGGCGCTCAGGGCAAACAGCGCGGTCAGCACGGGGTAAGCCAGCGCCGGTGGCCCCAGCCAGGCCCCAAAACCGCGCCGAATCAGCAACGTATGGACAAGCAAGGCCAGCAGCACGGCACCGAGGATGCAGAACAGCCAGTCGGGGAAATAGGCCCCCAGCACGGGCACCGATGGCGCGTTGGAACAGGCCGGGAGTGCCAGAGTCAGCAGAACAAGGCTCCCCCGCCAAGTTCTGGCGTCCCTCCCCTTGCGGCTCATCAAGACCCTCCATCAAAGGGAAAACCGTGCTTGAACAGTCTCAGGCTCGATTCACGTGATTCCTTTATAGCCCACAAAAGCAGGAAGTTCATGGCCGCCGCTTTAGCCACCATTGCAGAAACCCGGTCTTTTTGATTGGGGATGGCTTGGGCGTCAACAACGAGTCGCTGAGTTGACTGCGTTGATGGCGCAGATTGGAGATGGCCGCTAAAACCTCCACGTGTTGTTCCAGATAGCCTTTGATGATGTCCTTATCGATGCGATAGATCTTGCAGGGCGTCAGCGCCGTGAACCGGGCCAGCGAGGGAGCCTCGGCAGCCACGCCTTCTTCTCCGAAGATATCACCGGGTCCCAGACGGCCGGCCTCGAGCGTGTCGCCCTGTTCGAGAACCGTTGCGCGGACCACACCTGTACCAATCACTAAAAGGCCGCCAGCGATCTCGCCATAATCAAGCACAACCTGGCCCGCGGAATAAGCCAGCGGTGACATATGTTGGCTGAGGCTTTCCTTTTCTGCGGTACTGAGGTCCCGAAAAACCTTCATTTCCTCCAGCAGCAAGCGTGACGACTGGTGCCGGGTTACGGGCTCGCTGGTAAAGTCGATCCCGGATGCTTCCAGATGGCGATGGGCCAGGTCATACATCAGGTTGCGGATTTCGGCCTTGTTCTCCCCGGCGCGCACGAAGCCGATGGCCTCATATTGCATTGATTCCAGATCCGAGCCTTTGATGGTTACCTTGGGCTTGGGGTTGGGCAGCAAGGCGCCGATCCCCTGCATAGCCTTTTCCAGAGCGTCCAGTACCAGGCGCGGTCGTACCTGGACAGGCACGCTCAAATGGATGGTCACGCCATTGATATCAATGGGCCGGCTGAAATTGTGCACCTTGGTTTTGGCGGCCAACGAGTTGGGAATCACCACTGTGCTGCCCTGACTGGTGAGCAGATGCGTTGCCCGCCAATCGATCTCGATCACCTTGCCTTCGGTATCTTCGATGCTGACCCAGTCATCCAGTAGATAGGGTTTGGTGATGTTCAGCACAATGCCCGAAAACACATCGCTGAGGGTGCTCTGCAGCGCCAGGCCGATGACGATGGCCATGATCCCCGAAGTGGCCAGCAATCCCTTGACCGGAAGATCCAATACATAGGTTGCCGCTGCCACTATCGCAACCAGAAAGATCAAGGCCCCCAGCACATCCTGAAACAGCCGGCCGGCGTGGCCTATGCGCGGCATGAGCAGGCTGATGACCACTGTCAGTGTACGTGCACCGAACAGCCACCAGATGATCTCCAGTATGGTGGCTACCAGGTTCTGGGTGTCGTCCGTGAAGGGTGGCGGATTCGTCGGCCCCATGCCCGCCTGGAAAATCACCGCGCTGTAAAGCACGAACAACAATAGACGGGTCGATGCACTCCAGATTTGACGGCTGGCAGGAATCATCCGCCACGCCAGCACGTCGAGCAGCAGCAAGACCACACTGATGACAAGCGGATGGTTCTGGACGAATGGGGGCATGGGCACATTTTCCGCAAAGCGTCTCGCCGCCCCGCGACAGGCACGCGTCACGCCGTCGATTGGAAGCGCCGCCATGGCGCAGGCAATGCAGCCAGACCTGGCGCTTTGTGCTCTGATCGCTCCTGCGTGGGGGGTTCATCGAATAGACGTTATTGAGCCTAGCAGAAGCCATTGGTATTGCTGCTCATGGGCTTGGGCTAGAGCACGCAGATAGCCCCCGAGCGTCACTGCCGGGTCTTCACGGTAATGAACATTTTGATGCGATCGTGGATTTCCTGTACAGCATGACGGAAGGGATCATGCCTTTCACTGGTCACCGGATCTTCGAAACTCCATGCGATCACCTCGTCCGAGGTGGGCATCCGTGCAGCTTCCTCGGACGACTTGTCACAAAGCGTAATCACATAATGGAATGGCTGGCCCTCGAACTCATCCATGCCTTTACTGCATAGTCCCGTGGTGTCGATGCCGATGTGATCGAGAGACTCCAGCGCGCGGGGGTCGACCTCACCGGCCTCAAGGCCGGCGCTGAAGGCTTCGAAGTGCTCGGAGTCCGTGTGTTTCAGCAGTGCTTCGGCGATCAGCGAACGGGCGTCATTTTTTGCACAAACAAACAAAACCCGGAATTTGTCAGGCATAACCTGCTCCCCGTATTGGTTTGATTAACACGCCTTTTTATAACAGCAGTGTTTTATGACGATTCGGTTTCAACTCCATGGATCGCACTGGGTCATGTCGAAGGGACTCCTGCCTGGGCGCTCACTTGTCCAGCACAACGAGCGGCTTGCCCTGCTCGACGATATAGGTGGCGAGCTCCGCCGCGTTGCCGCTGCCGACGTTCGTCACCTCGTGCTTGGCTCCGGCGGGAATGAACAGAACCTGCCCGGGCTTGAGCGTCACCGGCGGCTGGCCCTCGATCCGATACTCCATTTCGCCTTCGATTGCATAGACGATCTCTTCGCCCGGGTGGTTGTGTTTGGGCGCCACTACCCCGGGGGCGATATCGACGCGCACCTGGACCACCTCGCGTCCGGGGACGGACAGCGCGTGCCGCTGCAGATCGGTGCGGGTGACGCCCGCCATCTGCGCATTTTGCGCGTAGGACGGGGAAGCGAACGCGAACAGGCTGACCAGCACTGCGCTGGTGGATGCGATAGCGAGACAGGTTTTCATGACGGACTCCCGAAGGCTTCGAGCCGGACGCGCCGGCGATGGGGGTATTTGAGCGGGTGCCTGTGTCGGCAATGTGTCGGGTGGTGGGTGATTTGTATGCCCCTGTGTCTCTGTTCTGGTGGGATACAGGGGCGTACAAAGAGATCCTGCGCCCGCTGACGCGCGCGAGCCGTCATATCCCCGTGAATAGTCCAGTCGGACGAAGAGCGTGCTTTCAGTCCGTTCATATGATGACCCTGCGAACGAATCACTCTCACAGGGGCATATCAATGCTAATGCGAAACAAGGTTGTGGTGGTGTCGGGTATTGGTCCGGGGCTGGGGGTCAAGCTTGCGATCCATGCCGCACAGGAAGGCGCACACGCGGTCGTGCTCGGCGCACGGACTGCGGCGAAACTGGATGAGGCAGAACGGCGCATCCTCGAACTGGGCACCGACTGCCAGGTGCTGAAGGTGGTGACCGACATTACCGACAAGGCCCAGTGCAAACACCTGGCGGACCAGGCCATCGCCCGCTTCGGCCGGATCGACGCCCTGGTCAACAGCGCCTTTGTCCATGGCAATTTCCCCGAGCAGGTCGAGGGCGCCGATCTGGATGTCTGGCGCGAGGTCTTCGACACCAACGTGATCGGCACCATGAACCTGACCCAGGAAGTCGTGCCACACATGAAAAAGCAGGGCTTCGGCGCGATCGTCATGATCAACACCCAGGCCACGCGCAAACCCTTTCCTGGCGAATCCGGCTATGCCGCCTCCAAAGGCGCGCTCGCGGTGGCCGTCAAATACCTGGCCAGGGAACTGGGGCAATACGGTATTCGCGCCAACAGCGTCTATATGGGCTGGATGTGGGGCGCGCCGGTGCAGGGCTATGTCGAGCATGCCGCGGCCGAGCACAACGTGCCGCAAGCGCAGATCATCGCGCCGATCACCGCCAACATCGCGCTCGGACGCATGCCGACCGACGACGACTGCGCCAGGGCGGCGTTGTTCCTGGTGTCCGACTACGCCAACGCCATCACTGGCGCGGCACTCGACGCCAATGGCGGCGACTTCATGCCTTGACCGCCCCGGTTCAGCGGAATGTTGCCTGAAAATTACAAGAAAAAGGACGGTATACATGTCATCCAGTTTCTCCGTTTCACACCCCTGTCGCCCCCACCAGGTCCCCCAGTGGGATACTGAAACCGATGTCGTCATCGTCGGATTTGGTGCGGCAGGCGCTTGCGCCGCCATCGAAGCCGCCAGTGCCGGCGCTGCCGTGACGCTTCTGGAGGCGGCCTCCGGCAACGGCGGCACCAGCGCTTTATCCGGAGGCGAAATCTATCTTGGCGGCAATGGCGGCACCCCTGCCCAGCGACAGGCCGGCTTTCACGACGACACCGAAGACCTGTTCCGCTACCTGATGATGGCCGGTGGCGTCGACGCCGACGAGTCGAAAGTGCGCCTGTATGCAGAAAACAGTCTTGGCCACTATGAGTGGCTGGTGGCACAAGGGGTCACGTACAAGAACACGTTCCTGCCGGAAAAAATGCTGGAGCCGGAGACCGACGACTGCCTGATCTGGTCCGGCAGCGAAGAAGCCTGGCCGTTCTCGGAAAAGGCCAAACCCTGCCCCCGCGGACATACCCCACAGTGGACCGGCTGGGGCGGCGGACGCATGCTGATGGACACCCTGGCCGCTCGCGTCGAGCAACTGGGCGTGGACATTCGCTACGACAGCCGGGTGCTCAGCCTGGTAGCCGATGACGCCAGCAACGTCCAGGGGGTTGTCGTGCGAACCGACGGCCAGATCCGCTTTGTACGGGCCCGCAAGGGCGTCATCCTGTGCGCCGGCGGCTTCGCGATGAACCGTGACATGGTCAAGCGCCACGCGCCGCTCCTGCTGCGTTCCGATGACCCAATTGGAACACCCGGGGACGACGGCACGGGGATCCTCCTGGGCATGAGCGTGGGGGCCGCAGCGATTCACATGGACGAGGCTTTCCAGAGCCTGCCGTTCTACGCCCCCGAATCCCTGGTAAAAGGCATTTTCGTCAATGAGCGCGGCCAGCGCTTCATCAACGAAGACTGCTATCACGGACGCATCGGCCATCACATTATGCGGCAAACGGGCGATCGGATTTATCTGCTCGTCGACAACGCGTCCTACTCGCCACCGACGGAAATGACCCGCATCGACATTGCCGCCGCCGGAGAGACCTGGGAAGAGGTAGAGCACGATCTCGGCTTGCCCGAGGGCGCGTTGGTCGAAACCGTCGCCCTCTTCAACCGTCACGCGGCCGAAGGCAAGGATCCCCTGTTCCACAAAGCCGAAAAATGGCTCAAGCCACTCATTGAGCCGCCCTTCGTCGCGCTGGATTGCCGAGTCGATTATGCCTTCTATCCGCACTTCACCCTGGGCGGGCTGGACACGCTGCCGACGGGCCAGGTGCTGACCGAGAAGCGTGACCCCATCAACGGCCTGTATGCAGCCGGGCGCACCGCCTGCGGGCTACCCCGCTGGGGCGGTGGCTATAGTTCCGGCATGTCGCTGGCTGACGCTACCTTCTTCGGACGCCAGGCGGGGCTGAGCGCCGCTCTCAGGTAACCGCTACGCGCTGTGCTGTCGCGTGCAAGGTGTTCTTGGCCACCTTGCCCGCGGCATTGAGCGGTAACTCGGTGACGAACTCCACACTGCGCGGCACCTTGTAGTTGGCCATGCGCTGGCGGCACCACTCGATCAAGGCGTCGGCCGTGATGGCGGCGTCCGGGCGTGCAACCAAATAGGCCTTGCCCACTTCCCCCAGCCGGGTGTCGACAACGCCAATGACAGCGACCTGGGCGATCGCCTCGTGTTCCATGAGAAGGCGTTCCACTTCTGCCGGGTAGCAATTGAAACCACCGACGATGAACATGTCCTTGAGCCGATCGGTGATCTGCAGGTAACCGCGCTCGTCGAGCACGCCCACGTCCCCCGTGTGCAGCCAACCCTGTTCATCGATGGCATCGGCACTGGCCTGGGCATCGTCGAAATAACCTTGCATCAGGTTGTAGCCGCGAATCAGCACTTCGCCCGGCTGCCCGCTCGGTAGCCGTTGTCCCTGGGCATCCACGCAACGAATTTCGATACCGTCCAGGGGGCGGCCGCAGGTGCCGGCAATGGTCTGCAGATCATCCCCGGGCCTGCAGACCGTGGCCAACCCGCAGCATTCGGTGAGACCGTAGGCCGTAATAACGCTCTCGAAACCCAACTCTTCGCACATCCGCTGGATCAGCACGGGCGGTACCGACGCCGCGCCGGTGACCGCCACGCGCAACGAGGAGAGATGGAAATCCCTGCGCCGCGGGTGGTCCAGCATGGCGATATACAGTGTCGGCGGTCCGGGCAGGAACGTCACCCGGTCGCGCTCGACCCGCTGCAGCACGGCTTCGGCATCGAAGGTTCGCTGAGGCAGGATGGTCGCCCCGCTGACCAGCGCCGCGAGCCAACCTGCCTTGAAGCCGAAGCTGTGGAAGAACGGGCTGACAATCAGATAGCGGTCGCCGGCCTGCAGGCCGACGATCTCGCTCCAGCTGTCGAACAGCCGCAGGTTCTGGCCCTGGGCGCAGAGCACGCCCTTGGGGTAGCCGGTGGTGCCTGAGGTGAACATCAGGTCGCACAGAGTGTCGGCGTCCAGGGTAGCGATGCGCTGGTCCAGCACCGACTCGGACACCTGTTCGGCAAGGGCGAGAAACGCCTGCCAGCCACTGGCCTCGACCCGCGCCTGCTCCAGCACAATGGTCCGCCGCAAGTGCGGAAGCGTCTGGCCGAGCAGTTGGTCGGGGTAGTAGGTGCCGAGAAACTCGCCAACGCTGAACAACAGCCCTGCGCTGCTGCGCCCCAGGATATCGGCGGCCTCGGAAGCTTTCAGGCGGGTGTTCAAGGGGACCAGGACTGCACCGACCAGCAGACAGCCGAGGGCCGCGACTATCCATTGGTGACAATTGGGCGCCCAGATGGCGACTCGATCTCCCGGTTGGACCTCCAGGGCCAGCAAAGCGCGCCCGGCCTGGCGGCTCAGGCGGTAGAGCTCGGCATAGGAGATCTGCAGCCCCTGCTCTTCTATCGCGATGCGCTGGTCGTGGGTGCGGGCCGCCAGGGCCAGCATTGCCGCCAGGGTGTGTGGTTTGGCACTTGACGAACTCATGGCCGGCCATCCTGCGGGTGGGTGAGATAGTCGGTGAAGCCGCGCGCGCCGCTGGTATAGAGGGTGGCGCGATCGAATGCGGCGAGCGGCGCGTGTTCACGCAGGCGCGCCACCAGGTCGGGGTTGGCGATAAAGTGACGGGCGAAGGACACGGCATCGCCTACCCCATCGTCCAGGGCCTGGACAGCACTGCGACCGTCGAAACCGTCGTTGACAATCAACGGGCCGCTGAAGTGGCGACGTACCAGGGCGAAGGCGTCCAGATCCGCTTGCGGCGAACGGCTCACCTGCACATACGCCAGGCCGAGGGGATTCACGGCATCGAGCAACGCGCCATAGGTCGCGACCGGGTCGTCGTCCTGCATGTCGTTGTAGGGGTTGGCCGGGCAGATGCGCAGGCCGACCCGCCCAGCGCCAATGGCCCCGGCCAGGGCCTCCAGGCATTCCACGGTGAAGCGGATGCGTTTGGACAAGGAACCGCCATAACCATCCTGACGCTGGTTACTGCAGGCCAGCAGGAACTGCATCGGCAGGTAGCCGCTGCTGCAGTGCAGTTCCACGCCGTCAAAACCTGCCGCCCGGGCATTGAGCGCGGCCTGGCGGTAGTCCTCGATCACCCTGGCTATTTCATGACCGTGCAGGGCTCGCGGCATGTCCATTGGCACCATGCCGTGACTGTCGCTGTACAGGCTGCCCTGTGCGGCAATGGCCGAGGGGGCGATGGTCTCGGCGCTCTCGGGCTTGTTGTGCCGGCTGGCGGCCCGGCCCACGTGCATCAGTTGCAGCACCATGCTGGCGCCCGCCTCGCGCACCGGGCCGGTGACCTGACGCCAGGCCTCGACCTGGCGTGGCGTGACGATACCGGGGGTACGGCAATAGCCCTTGCCGTCCACACTCGGGTAGGTGCCTTCGGCGATGATCAGGCCGGCGCTGCCGCGCTGGCCGTAGTAGGCCGCATGCAGCTCGGTCGGCGCGTCATCGGCGTCGGCACGGCTGCGGGTCATCGGCGCCATGACGATACGGTTGGCCAGGCGCAGTTCGCCCAACTGCAGGGGCTCGAATAGTTTGCTCTGCGCAGACGCCATCAACGAACCCTCACTCGCGGCGCGGCGGAGCCACGGCGCATGCGCTCGAGGAACGTATCCAGAGGCGCAGGTTCAGCGACCTCTGGCAGCGCGTCGTCGGGCTTGGCGTTCCAGAACGCCTTCCAGCTCGGCCATAGCTCGTGCCAGGAACCCTCGTAGGGTTCCCTGCCCGGCCAGCGCATCTTCCGTTCGCCGATCGGGGGCTTGTTCAGGTCGCACGCATACAGGTAGCACGGCAGGCGACGGCGGAAGTACCAGCGCCCGTCGATGCGCTGGTAGTCATCCCAGTAGAGCATTTGCATGATCACCCACTCGGGCCCGGTCTCGTGCTCGTTCTTCGAATAGACCACGCCGCTGGCATTGTCCCGGTCCTTGAACTCGATGATATGACCGCCGATATGGTGCGAGGTGGTACTGAACTGCTGGCGCAGGGTCTCGTCGATCCAGGCCTTGAGGTGGCTGCGGCCGACCCTGTCCTTGCCCACCTTGACGTCTTCGGGGAACAACCCGACCCAGGCGTCGAGGTCGCGCATGTCCTGGGCCAGGGCGTACTTGGCCGGCAGCATGCGGATTTCTTCCAGCGACTCCAGGCGGTCGAGGCGCTCCTGCACTGTTTGTTCGTTCATCATTGCGCTCCCGTCGGCTCAGCGTTGCGAAGAAATATTGCCGCCGTCCACAAGGATCTCTGCAGCGTTGATGTAGCTGGCTTCATCCGACAGCAGGAAGCGCACCACGCGGCCGACCTCGTGCGCCTGGCCGAGCCGGCCGAGCAGGATGCGACGCTCGAACTGCCCGGGATGGGCGGCCACCACCGGCTCCAGCATCGGCGTCAGGATCTGCCCGGGCGACACCGAGTTGATACGGATGCCATCGCCGCTCAAGGCGTCGGCCAGGGACCGTACCAGCGACAGCAGGCCCCCTTTGGATGCGCTGTAGGCTGGGATCAGGGCATTGCCCAGGGTGGCGTTGATCGAGGCGATACCCACCACTGCGGCACCGGGATTGGCGCGCAGATCCGGCAGCATGGCCTGCACCAACAGGGCCATGGCGCGCAGGTTGACGTTCAGCACCTGGTCCCAGCTCTGCGCCGAGAGCTGCTCCAGGCCACTCTGGTCGACCACTCCGGCGGCATGCACCAGGGCGCCTGGCGCGCCCAGCTCGGCGCGGGTCCTGACCAGTGCCGGGGCAATCGCGTCCGGGTCGCGCAGATCGATGCCGATGCCCAGGCACGGCACGGCATGCTGCTCGGCGAGCCGGGCAGCGACTGCTTGCGCCTTGTCCTCGAACAGGTCCCAGATCGCCACCGGGCGGCCGACTGCAGCCAGCGCCGCAGCGCTCGCCGCACCGATGCCGGAGGCGCCGCCGGTGATGACTACCGGGCTTGCAGGTGAATTCAATAGCGTGTTCACAGGTTCAGATCCCCTTGGGTTGCCCGGTATTCACTGGAGGTTTGCGAGGTGTAATCGGTAGCGCCCACATTGAGTTCGCAGGTCTTGCCACCATCGACGATCAGGCTTTGCCCAGTGATGTAGGAAGACTCGTCCGAGGCGAGGAAGAGGATGGCGTTGGCGACCTCCTCGGGCTCGCCGATACGCCCCAGCGGCACGGCCCGCGCGGTGGCGGCGATCATCTGTTCGCTTTGCATGGCCTCGCGCGTGCCCTCGCTCCAGACAATCCCGGGGATCACCACATTGACCCGGATCCTGTCGGCAGCCCCTTCCAGGGCGACGGCGCGGCTGAAATTGATGACACCGGCCTTGGCCGCACCGTAGGCGCTCAGGCCGGGGCTGCCGAGCAAGCCGGCCACCGAGCCCATGTTGATGATCGAACCGCCCCGACCCTGCATCGCGCGCATGGCTGCCCGTGTGCCGAAAAAGGCCACGTCGAGGCTGCCGCGCAGGCTCTTGTGCCAGTCCTCGGTGCTCAGTTGCGCCAACGGCCCCCAGGTGTAGTTCACCGCGTTATTGACCATGACATCCAGGCGACGAAAGCGCTCCAGGGTCCTGGCCACCGCCCGCTCCACCGCCTGCTCGTCGGTGACGTCAGTCTGCACCCAGTCGGCCTCCCCGCCCTGCTCGCGAATCTTCGCCGCCATCGTCTCGATGGGTTCGCGCCTGCGCCCGCAGAGCATCACCCGGGCGCCCTGGGCTGCGAACAATTGCGCCGCTGCGGCGCCGATACCTGTTCCGGCGCCACTGATCAGCGCCACCTTGCCTTGCAATCTTCCATTCATGGTTACTGTCCTCTCAATGCATCAACATGCCGCCACTGGCGGCCAGGGTTTGTCCGGTAAAGCAACTGGAGTCGTCACTGGCCAGGAACAGGCAGGTACGGGCGATTTCTTCAGGTTCGAGCAGGCGTCCCAGGGGGATGGCTTGCTGCAGGGCACGAGCCCACTCCTCGGAGATAGACTGCATCATCGGCGTGCGGGTCGGCCCCGGGCAGATGGTATTGACCCGGATGCCGCGCGGCCCCAGGTCACGGGCCAGGCATTTGCCCATGCCGAGCAAGGCGGCCTTGGACGCGCAGTAGGACAGCGGCCCCTCGCCACTGAGCGCGGACAGGCTGGCGATATTGATGATCGAGCCCTTGCTGGCGCAGGCGATCATCAGGCGCACTGCGGCGCGGCTGCAGTAGAAGGCGCCGTTCAAATTGATGTCCACGATCCGCTGCCAGCCGGCGTCGGTGAGGTCGACGATCATGTCGGTGAACACCTCGGGCTCTCTGCCTGCCGCCAATTGCTCGCCGCGCTGGGCCAGGCGCTGCTGGTAAAGCTCGAAGCCATCACCGGGCACCTGCCCCAGCCCCGCGTTGTTGACCAGCACATCGAGGCGGCCGTAGCGCCGTTCGACTTCCGCAAACATTCGCCTGACTGACTCGCTGTCGGCGATATCGCAGCCCACTGCCAGGCAGTCGCCGCGCCCGTCGATCATCTGCAGCGTTTGCTGCGCCGCGGTCTGGTCGATGTCCGCAAGCACCACACTGGCGCCTTCGGCAGCGAACAGTGCGGCGGTCGCACGCCCCATCCCCGATCCCGCCCCGGTTACCAGCGCAACTTTATGTTTGAGCCTCATACCCGTTTGTCTCCACTGATTGTTGTTTTTGTACGTCGCTCAGATCAGGTGCAGTTCGCTGCGGGCCTGTTCAGGCACCTCATCGAGCTGGCGCCAGATACCGCCCTTGCTTTCGAAAACCTTCATGCGTGGCGCGGGCAGTTCGGCGACGTCGGTATAAAACTGCTCGTACCACTCACGCAGCTGGTAGACCGGCCCATCGCCCTCGCAGAGCAGCGGCTTGTCGATGCGGGTCTTGCTGTGCCAGATCTCCACGTCCTGGAAGAACGACGTGTGTGCCTGTTCGGCATAGCCCCGGGCGATGTCCTGGTTGGCCGCCTCGTCGAGCGCCGGGTTCTTGCGCACCTTGATGGCGTAGCGCAGCTCGAAGCTGTTGTGGTCGATGGGCACATGGCAGTTGAGCAGCAGGGTATCGATCGTCTGCTCCCCTGCGCGGGCGGTCATCCGGGTAACGTGATAGGCGGGGCCGAAGTAGGCACTGTCGGCGCGCAGGCCGCTGCCGAGCAGCTCACTCTCCTCGCCGTGAAACATCTGCCGGCCGATATGGCCATCGAAGGTGTTGCAGAAGTAGCTGGCAGGCGATCCGTGCACCGGGCCGAAATGAGCGGCGTCGGCAAGGTTGTCCACCAGTTCGCGGCAGCTGGTCTGGATCACCATCTTGCGCATCATCCAGTCGGTCCAGTCCGTGGAGAAGCAGGCTTCGATGCGCGGGATCTCCACCAGCGGGTCCGGTGCGTCGCCTTGCGCGTCGTGCCAGACGAACAGCAACTTGTTCTGCACCAGGGTCGGCCAGGCCTTGACCCGCGCCCGTGGCGGAATGCGTTTGCAGTAGGGAATCGATGCACACTTGCCATCGCTGCCCCACTGCCAGTGATGGAAGGGGCAGACCAGGGTACTGCCCTGGACTTCGCCCTTGCTCAGGTCGGCGCCCATGTGCGGGCAGTAGCCGTCGAGTATGTGCAGCGCGCCCGCCTCGTCGCGATAGGCCACCAGGCGGGTGCCGAAGATGTTGAGTGGGTGGGGCTTGCCATCCGCGTAGTCGGCGGCCAGGCCCAGGCAGTGCCAGCCGCGGGCGTAGCGTCGTGCCAATACAGGGATCAGAGCGGTGCTCGACATTTCCATGCTGCTCTCCTGAAGGTGAAGGATGTCGAGGCGAACTATCCTCCCAGCCAGCAGCACCCCACATCCCCGCGCTGGACTAACCCCCAAGGGTGACTCGGGTAACTTGCACGTGCCGACGTGTGACGCATCCTCCGTTTGAACGATGTCCGCCACATCCCGGCGCGCGAGTCTTGAGCAAAAGCCACGAAATCCGTGGCCCCCAGGATGGGCGACACCTATGTACACCGCCGATGTCTCGCTCGATGAGCTCTGTCACATTATCGAGTTGATCTATGAAGGCCCCAGCGAAGCGTTGCCCTGGCAACAGAGCCTCGAACAGCTGCGCAGCAGTTTGCAAGCCAGCTACGTGACGCTGATCCTGCGCCCTTCCACGGCCGAAGATCCCGGTTTCATGGTCAATGCCGGCACCGTTTCCACCTGGGCGGTCGGCGCCTATGCCAGCACTTACTATGCCCTTGACCCCTTTGTCGGGCTGCCGCCAGGCGAAGTGCACACGGTGGCGGAAATTCTCGGCGAGGAGCGCTGGCTGAACTCCGCCTTCTACCAGCAATTCAACGCACCGCTGGACGTTTTCCACATCATGGGCGCAGACCTGCGCAGCACCGACGGCAGCGAGTGCCGCCTGCGCATTTGCCGTCCACGCCGGGACGAAGCCTTCAATAGGGAGGACAAGGCGCTGTGCACGCGCCTGCTGCCGCACTTGCGACGGGCAGTGGGCCTGCGCAGTCAGCTCAAGCGCAGCGAGGCAGAATGCCAGCTCTACGCCACGGCCGTGGAGCGCCTGCAGATCGGTACATTGATTCTCGACGACAACCGCAGAGTGCTGGAAATCAATGAAACCGCCAGAGAGCTGCTCGCCGAGGACGATGGTCTCAGACTGGTGGACGGCAGCCTGCAGGCCGCCTGCAATCGCGACGACCATGCCTTGCAGCGGCTGATCGGGCAAGTTCAGGAAAAACGCCTGCAACCGGGGCCGAAAATCGCCGAAGCCATTACCCTGAAGCGGCCATTGAGCGGTGGCAGCCTCGGCGTTGTGGTACAGAGCCTGCCGCGCCCGGAAGGCCCGCAAAGTCGCCTGCCCGCATTGGTGGTCTACCTGCGCAACCCGGAGCGCAAGGCCTGTGTCCAGCAGCAGACCCTGCGCCAGCTGTTCGGCTTCACCCCCACCGAAGCCGAGCTGACGCTCCAACTGGCCCACGGTCATTCACTGGATGAAGCAGGCGCGCGGTTGAACATCCGGCGCAACACGGTGAAGACGCACCTGCGCTCTATCTACGCCAAGGCCGGCGTCACCCGGCACACCGAACTGACCCATCTGTTGCACAGCAGCGTGGCAGTCCTGGCCGGAACGAGTTCTGCAGAGCATTTGTAGCCGCTGCCGCCAGGCTGCGCTGGAGTCCCGCAGGGGCTCCCTTGCAATGTCAACGTTGCATTCGGCCGCTGCGCGGCCGATCGCGGGCAAGCCCGCTCCCACAGAGGTATTACGTACACCGGACTACTGTGGGAGCTGCGGTGCGGCGATCCGACTTGCCAGCGATGAGGCCCGCAGGGCCTCTAATTACCCCAAGGCCAGGATCAAACCAGCCGTTCCAGTTCCGGCACGGCCTCGAACAGGTCAGCCACCAGGCCGTAATCGGCCACCTGGAAGATCGGCGCTTCTTCGTCCTTGTTGATTTTCCGGCAGTTGGTGGGCATAGGCTGCGTTATCGGCAACCAGTACCTTGGCAACGCCAGCAATTTTTGCAGCGGCTTCGGCCACAGCGCCAACACCGGCACCGGCCACCAGCACGTGAATGTCGCCACCGATTTTCGCGGCAGCAGCAACGGTGTTCAGGGTTGCCGGGGCAACGGCAGCATTTTCCTGACCTTGTATAAAGTCAGCGATCACCAGGATACGCCTATGTGCGGGCCGGCTGTACCATCCCAGGACAGCAGCCAAGTAGTCTGTTTGAGGGATTACGCGTTCCTGGCCTTGATTGACCATGGGTCCAAGGCCTCGCCTGGAAGTCGGCTCAGGCCCGAGCACCCTGGATGAGCTGCGCCGCAATGCGGCCGATCCATCCATCAACCGAAACGAGGATCTTGATCGCTATGGAAAAAGTCATCTACCTGCTCTGGCGTGATACCCAGACCAGCCGCGAAACCTTCGCCCGCCGCCTGCGCAGCGAGGTCGCCGAACAACTGCAGGCCCTGGGCGCCCAGGGTCTGCAACTGAACCTGGCCGACGCCGATGTCGAACCTGCAGCCGGCCTGCGCCAGGAGAACAACCGGCCTTTGCCCGATGGCAGCCTGTCGCTATGGCTGGACAGCGCAAACGGACCTGCTCGCCGCCCGTTTGACGATCTGATTGCTGCGGCGACGGCACGCATGGCCGCCTATCTGGTCTGCGAGTCGGTTGCGATCCGCAATATCCGCTTCCCCGCAACGCCCGGCGAGCGCACCCACGGCTTCGCTCAACTGGCCCTGCTCACCCGCCCTCCTCGACTCACCCCTGAAGCCTGGCTGGATATCTGGCGCAACCACCACACCCCGGTGGCCATCGACACGCAAGACAACTTCCTATACGTGCAGAACCTGGTGGTATTGGCACTGACTCACGGCGCGCCGCGAATCGATGCCATCGTCGAAGAATGTTTCCCGCCAGCCGCCATGACCGATCCCCAGGCGTTTTTCGATGCGGTGGGCGACGAGGCGAAATTCCAGCGCAACCTGGGCGCGATGATGGACAGCTGCAATCGCTTTATCGATTTCGACAAGATCGACGTGCTGCCGACCAGTCAGTACTGCCTGTAGGGGAGCCTACAGAATTCGGAAAAATCGTACGCTAAAATTTTCCGAACTGTCAGAGGCCTGTCAGGTGGATCTGCACCTGGCGCGGCCCAACCGCAGCACACTAGGTCGGCCCCAAGGAGGCGGGACGCGTCTGCACAAGAGTCGGCCACGAATCCAACGTTGTCCAATCGATGCCTTTTTCCATTTCAAATCGACAGACAGGCCCGCGCATCAATATCTGAGCCTGGATGGCCTGCTCAGCGTCGGCGGTGTGTCCCCAAGGAATCGCATCCAAGTCCCGTAGTAGACCCGCCAATATGTCCTGATCAAGGCGATCGCCAAATCGAGCGGCCAAAAAATGTTTCGCCCGACGAAATCGAGTTCCAGTGCCGATTAGTTGCGTAGCCAAGAGCGTTGCGCCACGGCCCTCCACAGCAATTTCGGGGGCATGCCGCACTATCATCGCCGGCATTCCCGATAGGGTTGACGATCCCGCCGCCACGATTTGCCGGAGGTCATCCGCCAAGTCCGAACGTTTGAACAGGCAGGCTGCGATCAGGTCATCGCCGACATTGAAGATGCCCCGCCCGGCGAGTTCCGAAAGCGCCTGTCTTGGCCAATTGGCCGCCAGAAACAGGCTGGCCTGCCGGAGCGACTCATAGCGATCGGACCACAGCCCATCGTCCGCGGATTCCTGATTCAGCCAGTGCGCATACCCGTCAATCAAGCCTAGGCAATAATCGAATCCCCTGCGCAGACAACGTAAGAGCAGACCACGAACGACTCGACTCCGCGCCATCGCGGCGACGGTCGACGACATCGGCAGGGCGTGCAAGGCGACGTACTGCGACGCGTCGTCGAGTACCGCCCGGTGCCGTATCAGTGTGGTGAGAATCGCCTTCCATTGCGGCCCGTCAAAACATTCGGCGAAGCCTTCGACGGCTTCGTTGACGACATACGAGAAATCGTAAGAGGCGTCGAATAGCAAACGCGTGGCGACCACAAAGTGCCTGAGATGCTCGTAATCCCAGGGATCTGATCCTTGCGCGTTGAGGCGGATGAACAGTGTCCAGGTACCCAGCACTTGCTCGCGCCGGACCGTCAGTGCCGGGAACATCCAGGCGCGGAATCGATCCAGGAACACCTCAAACGCCAGGATCCGGGCGATTTCGCCCCCGGGGCAATCAGGCGGCTCCGTCCACTCTACCGAGATCTGCCGTGGCGTGAACACGTAGCTCGCCTTGTGCGTTCCCATCGGAATCTGGATCTCGAGCAACTCTCGTTCAAATCGCAGAACCTTCGTCGAGCGACTACTAAACGTCGAACAGAAGTGCTCGAGCGCTTGTACGCGCCGTGGTAGCCGCTGCGTGTCAATACGCAGTCCTGTCAGGGAGTATTGGTGAAGGAGATTATGTAGAACGTGCGGATTCTCATACCGCTGTGGCGTCTCGCGGGAAGCCACAATGGCGTCAAACTCGAATCGCCAGTTGCGGTCCTGTATCTCGAATGACTCGGGGATCGCTTCATCAGTCCACTGACGCAGCCAAATTTGAAAGCGCTGAAGCACTGCGGCATCGCGCTCAGGTAGCGATCCCATGCACAGAAATCTGATCCACCATTGCATCACCATGAGGTAGCGGCCATAGCTGCTGACGTCGCCCTCATCCACCACGCGCCCTAGCAGCATTTTCAATGTGGCATCGTAAGTTTCGACTAACGATCCTCTGATCTGCTCTGCAACGTTATCCAGACCTACCACGTACAGCGCGTCCCGGAGCGTCAAATAGGCATCGTTGAGTTGCTGAGGAAGCTGCGCCGTCGCTTCGCCTCCCGACACAATGCTTCTAAACGACGTTACTGACTGCCGGAATGCGTCCACTGGCTCAAGGACGGCGGGATTGTTGAGAGCCTGGCGTGTAAGCAGGATCCCGCTTGCGATCGGCAACTCCAGTGAACGTATGGATACCATCGCTTCGACAAGCAAACCGTCTTCAAGGTCGTGCGCTAGTGCGTCGATGTAGGAGGCAGCGTCATCCAGCACATAAACTGGTAGTCGCACACATTCCGTCCTGACGAAGGCCAAGCTTTCAAGAATCAATACGGCATTGTCGCGCCGAAGCGCCGTCAGTTGAACTGCGGCCGAGTCAAGCAGACGGCGCAACGTTTGCGGCGGTACCCAGGACGTCGCCGCTTCGCAGGCGAGCAGTGCCATGACGATTCGAAGGTCACCACTGGCGACCAATGTGCGTGTCACGGACGACAGCGCGAACAGTGTACGCAGGTCACGCTGCGGCCTACCCTGTGATACTTGGACGGCACGTTCGTAGTCTCTCGCAAACTCCGTGAGCGCGCAATATTCGCCGGCGTACCCTGGGTTCTTTGAGCGCCAGATTGCCGCGAGCAGAGACGGTGACTCCACTACGCCGTCGGCGCGTTGCATCCACCTCGCCGGTGTTGGCTGTTCGCTAAGTGCCAATAGTCGGTCCTTGACTTCTCGCCCGACCGGGAGACGACGTAACTGGGTAAGAACTTCGACACAGTCTGGCGCCAGCTCGCCGCCAGGTATCAGCACCTCGTCGGTGAAGACAAGTGCGCAGTCGTCGGGCAACACCAACTCTCGGCGAAGCTCACTCTGAATTGATCGCAGCATGGTCGAGTCGCCCAGGATTAAGGCGCCGCGGTCAAATACAACGCAGTCTGCTCCGGCTGGCATGCGCCGAGTGTCCATCCTGACGCAGGTAATTTTCTGCTGGCGGAACATGATACCCGCGTGTTCCTCCGCGCTGCCTTCGTCCACTATCACCACTGCCACGCCGGCCTGCTCCCACGCGTTGAGCGCAAGATATCGGCGCCAGGCGCACATGAGATCCGGTGCCACTAATGCGCGGCCCGAGGATTGTGTGCCAAGCATCAACAAGCCGGCTTCCGCGACATCGTAGCGCCCGATCAACGCTGCACGGCATGCATCGGTCAACACATCACGGTCGCGAAAGGCATCATCAGGATATGCCGGCCGCACCTGCAGCAGATGCAACCGTCGAACCGTCGTCGCGCGCAGATGGCTCCCGCGCCAGAGCCTGAGGTCTGAGCAAGCCGGACGCAAGACTAGGGTCGTCGCCTGCGAGCCGGTACTCTGAGCGCTGGCGAAACCGAAGCCGATCGTATGCGCGACGTTCATCAGCTGTGGGTTTCTCGGCATGACGGTGGTCACGGACACGAAGCCAAGTGTCGTCTCGAGTCCCCATTCGCAGTCGATCGCTGTAAAGTCGAACGTCTGCATCAGCTGGTTACATACCGCCTCCATGTGATCAAGAACTGCCGTGTCCAGATACGGCGAATGATCGTGACCGACATCGCCACAAACATCGATATTCAGCAACGGCTGCACAAAGCATGGAATGGCCTCGACATGATCGTAACGCCCCGAAAGCGCAAGCTGGCGTCGTGCGTGCTCGGTCGATCCACTCATGGCCACAGCGGCAATGCGCCGTATGAGCGCTTGGGGCTCGGGACATATCAGACTTTCGTAGCCGCCGGCATTGACGTGATCCGTCAGATCCTCGTTACCTGCACTACGCACGATCCAGGGACCTGGACCACAGACGTCCTCCACTTGTCGCGTCAGCTGTGGAAAAGCCTCCTCCAAAGCGGCTGCGTAAATCGATACTGGGTCGTCCGCCTGTGCCAGGCCGCCCGCCACTGCGGTCGGCAAAGGGGCGATCGGAAAGACGGGCAGGACAAGACTACTTAGGGATTCGATCTTCCGAATGCGCAGAAGCCGATCCACCTTGGGTCCGTAGAGCTGTTCTTCGTCTGTAGTCATGGTTTAGCACCCAAGATTCGATGAATAAGATGGTGCAGCATGGCGATGGGCCGGCAACGGCATATATCAATCTCGCTACACTTTCGGTGCAGGCACGTCTTCAAGGGGTCACGTACTTTCATCTAGGGTCGCCCAGGAATCCGCCGCTTTGGTGAGCCCACAACCTCGCGTATAGACCTCCTTGCGCAAGCAGGGTCGTGTGGTCGCCCTGTTCGACAACACGTCCCTCATCAAGCACGATCAAACGGTCCATCGCCGCGATGGTGGACAACCGGTGCGCGATCGCAATCACGGTCTTGCCTTCCATTAACCGGTAAAAGCTCTGCTGGATTACGGCTTCGACTTCGGAATCAAGTGCACTGGTCGCCTCATCGAGCAGCAGGATCGGTGCGTCCTTCAGCATCACGCGAGCAATGGCAATACGCTGACGCTGTCCACCAGAGAGCTTGACGCCGCGCTCGCCCACATGCGCCTCGTAACCGCAGCGATTGCCCGCATCACCGAGATCTTGGATAAAGGTATGTGCCTCTGCGCGCCGGGCAGCCGCTTCAATCTGCGCCGGAGTCGCATCGGGTCTGCCGTAGGAAATGTTGTCGGCTACCGACCGATGCAGAAGTGAGATGTCCTGCGTGACTATGCCGATTTGGCTGCGCAACGAATTCTGCGTAGCGTGTGCGATGTTCTGCCCGTCGATAAGGATGCGACCGTTTTCTAGATCATGGAAGCGCAGCAGCAAGTTCAATAGCGTCGACTTGCCGGCCCCCGAGCGGCCAACCAGGCCAATCTTTTCACCAGGCTTGACCGTGAGGTCCAGATCGTCGATCACTCGTGACCCGTTTTCGGCATAGCGGAAGCTCACTCGTTCGAAGCATACTTCGCCACGTGTCTCTGCGAGTTCGACGGCGCCAGGTACATCGAGAACGGCAGGTGGGATCGACAGCATCTTCATGCCGTCCTGCACCGTGCCGACGTTCTCGAACAGGCTGGTCATCTCCCACATGAGCCACTGCGACATGCCTTGCAGCCGCAACGCCATAGCGGTGCAGGCGGCTACGGCGCCCACTCCCACTACACCTTGCGACCACAACCACAACGCGGTACCCGTCGTGCCAATAGTGAGCCCAATGCTCAGGAGATGGTTGACGATCTCAAAGGCGCTCACTAGCCGCATCTCGCCGTAGCCAGTGCGCATGAATTCGCGCATCGCCTCGTGCGCAAACCCTGCCTCGCGCTGCGTGTGCGAGAACAGTTTGACAGTGGCAATGTTGGTATAGGCGTCGGTCACGCGTCCCATCAATAGCGCTCGCGCGTCAGCCTGCTCCTTGCCGAACTTGCCAAGGCGAGGCACGAAATAGAACAACGCGGCGATGTAAAGGACAAGCCAGATCACGAAGGGCCATACCAACTGCGCATCGAGCACGGCAACCAGGACGATCATGGTAGTTATGGAGACACTCATAGCGACCATGACGTCGGCCAACACGAATATGGTTTCGCGTACCGCAAGTGAGGTTTGCATCACCTTCGCCGTGATACGACCCGCGAACTCATCCTGATAGAAGGCCATGCTCTGCCCCAGCATCAGCCTGTGAAAGTTCCACCGCAGCCGCATAGGCAGGTTCACCGTGAGGGTCTGATGCTTGACGACGGACTGCAGCGCCACTACTACGATGCTGGCCACCATTACAGCAACCAGCCATAGTAATGTCTCGCCACGCTCAGCCCACAGGCGTGACGGCTCCTGCAAGCTGAGCCAGTCGACGATGCGGCCGAACATGGCAATCAGCAGCGCCTCTAACGCCGACATAATCATCGTGAGTACCGCCATGGCGGCGATCTTGCCGCGTACGCCCTGCGTGCAAGCCCAAAGAAAGGCGAAAAATCCCCGGGGCGGCGGTGATGGCTCGGCGGCAGGGAACGGACAGAGCAATTTTTCAAAGAAGCCGAGCAAAATATAGCCTCACTAATATTCCGCGACTGATGCCACACGCCTACCGGGTGGCGGGTAATGTTTTGACATACCAAGTCAATGCGATAAATGCGTCGCTTGCGCATTCGCTCAAGCACTTCAGCTGTCGATCAACCTGGCTACTTTTTCGAAGGCGGCGGCCACATGTTCTATCGCGCTCGTATCGGCCAACAGCATCCGGTGAGGAAGAGCGATGCAGGACCTGGAAAATTCTTGCGCTATAGGCAATTGATAACGGGTTGGATCGACCGCATCGGTGAATGCCTTGCCCAGCCCGAACCGGTTTCTCGAGGAGGGCTTGTAGAGACGATTCTGGTTAAGCGCGCTGTACATCGTCTTGCAGGGCAACCGAATTTCCGCAGACAGCGCCGCAGCGAACCTCTCCGCGCCCTGTGTCTCGACAATCGACTGCGGCAACCGCACCACGTAGATGTAATGCGCCCGCTCCGTGGTGCGAGGGGCGGTAGCCTGTGGCAGGAAACCAAGAGAAACCAGAAAGCTGTCCAGAACGGCGGCATTACGACGCCTATGTGCCAGTTGCTCGTCCAACACCTCCAGTTGCGCCACCAGGATGGCGGCATGAAACTCCGAGAGACAATGGTTGTTGCCCATGATCTCCGCGGTTTCGACCAGCGCCATCTCATCCATTCCAGGGGGCTGTGCAGAGAGCGTTCGGCCGTCGGCCCGCAGGTGCGCCAGGCGGCGTGCGACGCCCTCGTTGTCAGTAATCACCGCCCCACCCTCGCCGCTCGTCAACAGCTTGCTGTGCTGCATCGAAAACGTACCTGCCGCGCCGAAACAACCAACATGCCGACCGGCATACCTGGCGCCATGTGCCTGGGCGCAATCTTCGATCAAAGGAAGGGAGTGCGCCTGAGCGATTGCTACGAGGCGATTCAGGTCGGCGACCGCCGATCCAAGATGGACCACAGTGATGGCTCGCGTACGCCGCGTGATTGCGCGCTCAAGTGCCACTGGATCAAGGCAACCGGTCTCGGGTTCCACGTCGGTGAGGACGGGGATAGCATTGATGCCGAGTACCGCGGACGCTGATGCGACCCAGCTCACGCCGGGCACGATTACCTCGTCGTGCGCCCCGACCTCGCAGGCCTCCAACGCCATACTCAAGCTGGCGGTGCCCGTCGAGGACGGCACGCAATACCCGGCGCCAGTGTATTCGGCAAACGCCTTTCCGAAACGCTCTTCCCAAGACGGCTGCCCGCGGTATTGACCACTGATGGACCATCGGTGGCTGCCCAGTACGGCATTGACATTACGCAGGGTGTTATCAGTGCTCTGGGGCCAGTTGGGCCAATTCCCGTCGTGGACCGGCGTCCCTCCGTAAATTGCTAGCTTTTCCAACATGGATGCCTCCGTCAATCAGGGTTAATTCGGTCTATCCAGGACAGCCACGGGATCAAGCCAGCGGTTGTTCCGGATCAACTCTTTCGCTAGAACGGATTCAATTCACGCGTCGCCACAGGCGCTCCGCATATCGTGCGATGCCGGTGCCGACACGACCGGCATGTAGCAGCATCTCAGCGATGGTGGATGCACTGGTCTGTGAACGGTAACCCCACATGTCCTCGCATTTGCTTTCCAACACAACTTCGATGTCGGCCGTCATGGCGGGTGCTAGGCCTTGAATGGCAAGCTGTCTTTCGAGTTCCGGGAGCGGCAAGCTCGAGCTGTAGGGAACGTCTTCGTAGTAAAGGACTTCGACGTGATCCAGCGTATCAGCGGCAATTCGTACGATCTGATGATCGACATGCCCACCAAGGCCGCACGGAGCAAGCACAACCTGAGGCGACCGACACGCCACGGCGTTACGGATCAAGTTCACGACGTCCTCGGTCCTGGGATCATCGGTGGCTGCGATGCTAAGTTCTGTCGCTTTGTCATATCCCATCACAAAGCTGTCTGGACAGGACAACAGGTCGTAATCGATCCGCCGTCGCGCGCAATACGCTCGATCCTCCCGCTCCCGTTCTGCCGATATCGCATGTGCAGATTTCTCCCACGAAGCCTGCGGCAGTGCCCATCCGCTGTGGCCGAAGATTGTTACGAGACGGAGATCCGCTCGCATAGAAAGCCGCACAACGATGCCGCCTATGGAGTAGGCAATATCATCCGCGTGAGGTGATAGCAGCAGGATTCGCCTGCCCATCATTGACTCCAGAGATGACGAGATCACCGCTCCTCCTTGATCCAGCGAATCGCTTCCTCGACAGGAACGAGATCGTTGGCTCCGTCTATCATGCGAAAGGCTGCCTGGAAGCGCCGCTTCCGGTTGATCGACACGGGGCCGCCTCTTCCGAACCGTTGCGAAGTGGCAGTGAGCCCTTTCTCGAAACGTTCGAGCAATTCGTCAAGTACGTCGCCGGTCGCGAGCGAGACAGCTTGATTGTCCCCTTCGTATAGAAGTAGGCCCGCCATGGCACAATTCGCGTACAGGGCTTGATCCAGGGCTTCTGTGGCACCCACGATTTGCAGCATTGGACCATCGCCGTAGATCACGATCGGCAGCCCCCTGCGTTGCACGATATTGCGCATTTCTGCAGCCAGGGTGGCTCCACACTGGACCAATCGCTGGTAACCATCGTGGCTGTCCATGTAGTCCAATGTGGCCAACGCTGCCACGATCGGGATCGTGTCAAAATAGGCGGTATAGGTGAACTCCTTCGCCGCGGCCATCACATCGGATCGGCCCACCAGGCACGAGAGTCGGTGGCCATTCGCCAATCCTTTGGCGAAGGTGTACAGATCTGCATGGAAGCCGACCGTCCGTGGAAATTGGGAGGCGCGCACCGAACGGTAGCCTTGCTTGACGTCATCGCAGCACAACAGCACCCGCTCATCCCTAGCGATTTTCGCCAGCCGACGAAGTGTATCCGGTTGCAAGTGGACGTAGTCCGGCGACAGAATTACCAAGGCCGTTTGTCCGCGATGCCGCTCAAGCACCTGTTCCAGCAGTTCTGGCACGAAGTAGAAGTCAATGACTCCACTCGCATTGGCTTCCAGTAGATTGTCACTCGTAGCCCAGTAGTCGCCCCAGCCGTGATAACCCGCACTTGCAATGAAGTGCCGGCCCGTGAATTGCCGCGCAGCCTGAACGGCGGCTCGACAGGCTTCCGTCCCCGTACTGAACAGGGCAAGCCGCGCTTCGTCCATTCCGACGTCGTCGATGATCCGGTTTGTGAGCACCTCATGCAGGTCACTCCAGCAGGTCGCCGATGCCAGCCCGCTGTGTAAATGGCGAGTAATCGCCAAGTTCACTGCTGGGTGGTGGTGCCCGAGCGTGACGCCGCCTTTGCCATTCATCAGGTCGATATACTGCTTGCCGTCCGAGAGCGTCACCGTGGCCCCACTGGATCTGATGGCGCGCAGCCTAGGCTGTGCAGTGCAGATGTTGCTGACGATGTGCTGAGGTCTGTCCATGTCATTTCCGGGAAGGCGCGTCGATCTCGGCCAACTTGGAAGTTGTCCGCATCAATTGATGGAAGTCTTCATAGAGGGTGATGCGTCCACTTTCGCTGGGTATTCTCACGCTGCGAACTCTAGACTCGACGATCGTCAGCGCAGCCAGTGACAGGCACTCCCTTACGCTCGACCAGGTGAGACCGCACATCGATGCGAGCTGCCCAGCGTCATCGATCGCCAGGCAATTTTCGAGAATGAAAGCTGCCAATTCCAGCTCGGGAAAGCTGATGTCTCCCCAGTTTGCTTCCAGCTGAAAACGATGAAGCCTTCCGTGTCGGTCAACCTGCCAATGCCAGCCACCGCTGCCATAACGTAGTGACGAACGGAAGGCCCTGCCCGTCCGTCCCGGCCACGGTACCGGCTCCGCTAGAAACACTCTCAGTGGCTCAGATATTTCCTGTAGCGGATCGCAACCGCACCACTTTCGCATGGTATCTGCCATTGCCGACCAGCGAGGATCAAGTTCCATGACCACGGGGCTGTGGTACGTGTGCGCAATGGTTTGCCGTGCAGGGGCGGCCAGCCAGTTCGCCGCTTGAAGCAGTAAGTCGGCTCGTCTCGGCTGGCTCGCAGCATGAAACTGCTCCTGGAATGATTGTGTGGCCCCGATGTCGACCGTGATGGCATAACCGTCAACTAGCCAGGCTACCCCCATTGAACCCATCTTCCTCACGCGCTCGAACTCCGCACGCCCGAACACGCCTTCGCCGATAAAACGCAGATGTAACAACGCCTCACCATCAGGCCCAAGAATTTCGATCGGCGTCTTGCGTGGGTTCACCAAAGGGCGACACCCGTTCAGGACCCGTGGATCGTTCCATGGGAGCCAGGCGCGACTGAGCCCGTAACGCATTTCACCGTGTGGGCACCGGAAGTGAAGTCGCACCTGGGCCGGGAGCGAAGGAATGCCCGCTGTATCCCGCAGTCGTGCGATGAATTCAGGTTGTTCACCAGGTAGCAAGCATTCCCAAAGCCGTGGTGCACTCGAGTTGCGCATCACGTGCGTCTGTGAGTGTGCCGGCATCGGCTGCACCGCCGGACCGTGCCAAAGAGTTCCGATGCTCGAGAACCATAGATCGACGACGGGCTCGCGCAACTGTGCCGCTACACCTTCCATGGTGGCTCCGGTATCCGGACGATCGTCCACCACCACGATCACAGGGGCGAATCGGTGCTCCAACCAGGCCCGCGCGATTTCCAAGTCATCCGACGTTGCGCATCCTTCTCGCGGGCGCACCGTACACCAGTGCACATCGGCAACGCCCAACCCGGTCAGTACTGCCTTCCAGAGCGGAGCAAGGTATGTTCCACCGGTGCGGATCCCAACAATCAGGAAGGCCCGATCAAGGCGCACCTGCGCGATCAATTGATCAACGTCGCTGGCAATCAACGCAAGATCAGCAAGGTCGTAGCCACAGCACTCCGGGATCGGCAGGTGGAGCACTTTGCTCAGAGAATTGAGCGATGAGTTGGCATGGAGCGCGACACTCGCAGAGGCGAGGTGATCGATGTTTATGGACGCAGTCGCGGTCCGCCCCAGCATCATCTGTGCGGCGCAATCGGCTGCACATTCGGCGTGGCGAAGCTGCTCTTCGAGTTCTTCCATCGTCGTATCGCCAAGCACGCCGTTCGATTTTCCCACAGCGATCAGGTCGGCCCAGAATTGCACGCTGGCGCAGGCCACCAGATATCGGTCCAGAGGGTTTGGGGTGGCTGCGGCACACAGGCGACTCAATGCAAGCCTGATATCGATGCGCATCAGTCCCACAGAGCCCGCCTGGGCAGGTTGGTTAACAAGAGGGTCGTTCATAGTTATCGCACGCAAAGAGATCCGTGGGCGCGTCGATCGCGAAACCTCGACGTCATTAGAGATTGGCTGGCCCGCAAATGGCCATGACTTGAAAAGCCCTTGTCACTGCCGAGATTTCTCGACGGCGATATCCTTGATCTCCGTTAAGCAATCCTCAATGCAACACTGAACTAGCGAGGCTTCGACCAGTATCAGGGGTCTACCAACTGGTCCGGCCGGCGCCCCCAGGCCATCTAGCAGGATCATGGCAACCTGATCAGGACGAGCGCAGACATAACCTCGCTTGTTGTCCGTGCGCAGCAGCGCCATCACTGCAGCGACAGTAACCCCGGCCGGCAACCGAACCGTCAGTCCATTACGTCTGAGTAGCCGATAATGAAGACTCCGGTCTGCTTCGCTCAGCCGCCCTAAGCGACTGGCAACTTCAGCTGCCACGATCATTCCGAGGCCGACGGCTTCTCCATGTGGTACTCGCCCCTCCGCTGCCAGTTCGATTGCGTGGCCAACCGTGTGGCCGTACTCGAACACAAGAGCCTCTTTGCGCTCGCATTTATCGGCTTTCATCACCCTCTGCTTTGCAAGCAAACCTGCCTCGACAATGACCAAGAGTTCCTTATCGGAATAATTGGCGTCCGGCTTCAATCCACTTTCGAGCAGCGGTATGGTCTCGGTTGCCACGGTCAATGCGTTCTTGATGATCTCGAACATGCCAGACCGAATTTGCGTCGCCGGCAACGTCCGGAGGAAGTGAATATCAATCAGAACAGCGGTGGGCTTGTGAAAACAGCCAAGCAAATTTTTGCCTATAGAAAGATTCACTGCCTGCTTGAGCGAGGCTACTGAATCTGCCGCCGCTATTAATGTCGTCGGCACATGTACGAGGCGAATACCGCGAAACAGCAATGCAGCTATTAATCCCGCGAGATTTCCGACAACCCCGCCACCCACGGCGACAATGACGCTACCCCGGTCAATACCAGCCTGAACCATTTTGTGGGCAAGACGCTCGACAGTTTCCAAGGATTTGAATGATTCGCCATTGTCGACGACCCATAGACTGGCAACCACCTGAGCGGAAAGTTGCTCACACAATACGCCCGCATGCAACTGACTGACTGTTCTGTCGGTAATTAAGTGATAGCTAGAGGCACCAAATTCACGCAAACCCGATATGATTTCATCCAAGCATCGAACGCCAATCCATACCGGGTAGCACTCATCTTCGAATTGAAGTCGCAAGTTACGCATAAGACTCTCTCAATTATTCAAGAGCATAGTTAGCAACATGACGCTTATCGCCACCGAGCCACTCAATACGGCCTAAGGCTAGGTACCCAGTCACAAAGTACATGACATCACAGAACACCGACGCCAATCACACTCATGTGGCAAACGCATCACTTATAAGAAAACCAAATTCAACGAACAAAATTTGACCGTCGATCATGGGTATCGCACCAAACACAGCGTGAACACTGCGAATATAAATGCAATCAAGGCTGCCGTGATGTCAACAAAATTTTCGTGTAATTTGTGATATCTGAAAATTACTACGAAGTCCTAGGAGCGATACTACATATCTTTCTTATATAAAATAAATTTTCCAACTTGCAATTTCTCCCCCTCAGTTTCTCTGCTAAGGTGATTTCACTTGGGACAAAAAGGCACGCTATCGGCGATAGGCCAAGTGAATGCACGCTTGGGCAGTGCTACCCCATAGGCGTACGTTTGCGCATCTATAATTGATTTGTTGGAAAGCGCGGATTATTTACTCGATAGGAAAGCGAGATATCTGCGTTGCACGCCTACGTGTAATCACGTTAGAGGACGATCCATAACGATGACTTCTTCACTAAACCAGTACGCCGAAGACTGCGCGCTCGGTATATCCCATATACATGGGCTGCGGTCAAACATTCTGTTAGATGATCCTTTCGACGTGGTCATCATTGGTAGTGGGGCCGCTGGTGCGGTTGCTGCAGACACCTTCGTTCGAGCCGGACTTCGCACCCTCTTGCTGGAAGAAGGTGTGAGACTTAAGGCGAGTGCAAAGAATGCGGACGTTGACGCGCAAGCCGGGCACGCATTGGCTGGCAATTCCACACAAGGATGGAATCCGCGGGGATGGCCATGGAGTACCCGCAATCTTGGTGGCGGAACGGTTTTCTATGGCGGTGCCTCGTTTCGGTATACCGATTTCGATTTCGATCCCAGCGAGCGCATCCGTGTTGACGGACTACCGGTGAAATGGCCAATCAACGCTTCCGATCTCGCTCCTTTTTACAACGAGATAGAATCGAGTCTTTCCATCGACCACGCAGGGTTTGAGAGTAGGCGAAGACAGGCACCTAATACGTTGAGCCTGCCCGCGGAACATCTTTGGGAAGGAGCGCTCCGGCTCGGCCTGTCCCCCCGCCCGACTCCTGTAGCGATCGACCGCAGCCGGTGTGACCACTGCTCCTTATGTATCGCGGCACAGTGCACGCGCGGCGCCAAGAGCGATGTGGTGAATTCCCTGCTCGGCCCCTTGGCCGATATGCCCAACCTGCTGCTTCTGACCGGCGTGAAGGCCGTGGCACTAACACAGGAAAAGTGTACCCACGCCAGCGCGGTGCAGTGCATGGACACCATAACCGGTCAGATCAGTTCCGTCCGTGGGCACCGTTTTGTGTTGGCCTGCAATGCAATTCAAACGGCCGCATTACTGCTGCGCTCGATCACACCTTATGCCCCAGGAGGTCTTGGCAACGAGCACGATATGGTTGGTCGGGGTCTCTGCATGAAACTCAGCGAGTATTCGCAGGGCATGGTGAATGCTGACCGACAACTAATCAACGATCATCCAATCGGTTATCGGGGGCCTTTCTCGACGGTCTGCACGCTTGACTATTATCTGGACGAACGTTGTCCGACCGGTGTCGGTGGACTGATCTACGAAGCAAAGCACGACGACTGGAGCCTTCTACAGGGCGATGGTTTGGTATTACGCGTGGAAACCATTCTTGCTGACCATCCGTCTCTCGGGAATCGGATCCGTCTCTCCAGTAGTACGGACTCATGGGGCCTGCCGCGATTGATGATCGACTACACAAAAAATCCACAGGATCTAGCACGCCTGGCTTATATGGTCGAGCGCTCAGCCGACTGGCTCACGTTCGCCGGCGCGCGGGATATCCAACATCAAGTCTCGAACTTCGCAATGGGCAGCACTCACCTACACGGTACTTGTCGCGCGGGTGACGATCCGCGGACTTCCGTGGTGGATCGGGATGGCAAGCTCCATTCGCTGGATAATGTCTACGTTGTGGATGGCAGCTACATGCCCTACCCGGGCGGAGTGAATCCCACTCTGACGATCCAGGCCAATGCCTTGAGAATTGCTCGCCAGATCGCCCGCGACGCAACGGGTCATGCAAGCGCCTCGCAAGCGGCGCAGCCCTGCTCTAACTGAACATCAATCAGAAAGTGACCACACATGACACCCCACTTCATCCGCCAACTCGTCATTCACACAATCTGCAATGTGACCGGCGAAACCCCAAAAGATGTTACGGCCCTCGACAGGGTTGAATTGAATACACGCGATTGGGAGCAGGTCTTCAGCCGGCTGGAAGCGACGCTCGACATCCAGACCGGTATGTTGACTTCAGCCGAGCGATCGATCTCCATCGACGCGTTGATGCGTGTGCTGCACGCCAGGCTAACAGACGACATCGTCACCTGACCGATACGTGGTCGGAATCGTCGTGAGTCCTGACGCGCGTCGTGACCTCGCCCGTCCGGATAGCTGAGGACGTTGCATGATGTTTTCGCGTCTCATCAGGTAGTCGCGACAGGCGCACTTAACGGTCACCCGGCTCTACACTCTCGAACTGCCATCGGCCCTTATTCATTTACCAAAGGCCTGATTTGTATGAAAGTCTTGAAGCTGACGCCCTTTTTCCATCATCCGGATGCTGACTCGTGGCCAGCGGCGTACGACTCGGTAGGTGGCATGCAGGTCCAGACCTGGCGACAGGCAGTCTGGCTCGCTCAGGAAGGTATCCATCAACATGTTATGACCATCGGCTTCCCCGGACTGCCCAAGCTGCGACAGTTGCATCCATTTCTGTGGGTAGAGCGCATGCTACTACCCATGCCGCGGATACGGTCCGAGTTCAGTGGTTTGATCGGGCTGACGCAGTCGTGGGCCGTGGCAACACTATCTGCACTGCTCAAAAAAGGGCGTAAGCATGATTTCGATGTCGTTCATACGCACCTCGACGGACAAATTCCAGCGCTGCTGGTCGCTTGTTTAGCGCCTCGATTACTACGGCGCCCGCTGATCCTGACGGTGCACTGCTCTCGTCTCGCGGTCTACACGCCGCATTCCTGGCTGGACATGCTTCAGCACCGTCTTGCCCGGTGGCTGGAACGCAAAGCCGTGGGCACGGCTTTCGTGGTAGTCGCCCTGACCCAACGAACCGCTTCCCAACTCACACGTGATGCTCGTCATGTCGAGATCGTTCCCGACGTGGTCGACACCACAGAATTCGCGCCGCCCCCGCAAGAAGGCGTAATTGCGTTCCGCAAACGTCATAATCTGCAACGGCAAACGGTGGGCTTTGTCGGCCGCAGCGCGAAAGAAAAAGGATGGCGACATCTTATCCCGCTCGCCCAGGCACTTCGCGAGCAAGAGTGCGAGTTGCTGATCGTCGGCGACGGGACACAGCGGGATCGGCTGCGGCACGCCATTTACAAGGCTGGACTGCAAGATTGGGTGACAGTTACGGGCTTCATCCCCAATCATGAAGTGCCCCTGGCGATCGCGGCCTGCCGTCTGATCGTGATGCCGTCAGCGCATGAAGAGTTCGGGGGAGCCAGTATTGAAGCGCTGGCTACAGGCGTCCCGGTGGTGGCTTTTGCCGTTGGCGGTCTTCCGGAAATTCTGCGCGGCATTACGCCCGACCTACTGATCGCACCGGAAGATACGACCGCGCTGATTGCACGAGTAAAGGCGGTGCTGGCCGGGCACCATTCGCAGAGTATCGAACCGGCGCGGTTGCGTGCCTACGTTGAGCAACGTTATGCCCCATCCGCAATGGGCGCCCGAATCCTGGAGCTATACCGGTTGGCGCTAATCAACTCCACGAAACCTGTCAGACCATGAGTGCCGTAGCGCAGCAACTGCGCGGCATCGGCAGCGACTCGTCCAACGTAAAACGGCCCGTCACGGAGGATTCTCGATGTCGCTGATTCACCTTCCCAACACCGCTTCAGCATCGGAAGTGGAGCAATGCTTGCGCGAGAACGGTTACGCCATCATTGACAAACTCGTACCCGGCACCGCTATGGATCGCATCGCCGAAGAGCTCGAACCCTACACGGCGGTGACGCCCTTCGGGCCTGACGGCATTCTCGGTAGACGGACCAAACGCACCGGTGGGTTAATTGCGCGATCTATAGGGGCGCGCGAGTTGATCCTCAATCCTACTATTCTCGAGACTACACGGCGCTTTCTCTGTCACGCTACAACGTTTCAGATCCATTGCACGCAGGTCGTGTCAATTTATCCAGGTGCAACAGCACAAACACTGCATCAAGACGAGGTGGCCTGGGACATGTTCCCCTTTCCTCACGACTATCATGTGCAATGCAATACCCTATGGGCCATGACCGACTACTCCGAGCAGATGGGAGCCACTCGCATCGTACCCGGCAGCCACCGATGGGGGCGCAGCATCGAGTTTGATATTGCGACCAGCTTTCCTGCGGAGATGGAAAAGGGATCAGTACTCGTCTACGACGGAAAGGTGTACCACGGTGGCGGAGCCAATCGCTCCGACCGAATCCGGTCGGCCATCAATCTGACTTATGCGCTCGGCTGGCTTCGGCAAGAGGAGAACCAGTTCCTATCCTGTCCGCTAGAAATTGCCCGTACGCTGCCGGACGATCTGCTGCGTCTTATGGGCTATCAGTGCGGAGCGTTCGCCCTGGGCTACGTCCACGGGTTCGAAGATCCGATGACTGTGTTGGGGCGGAGTAAACCTGGCAAACTTGTGGGCGCGGAGCTGATGCTGACGGCCGAGCAGAACAACGATCGCAGGTCTTTCCTGCGGGAAGCAAAATTCGATTGAGGAACGTTTGGGAAGTGAGCATGGACGTCCCGGGTTTAGACCGAATTGCCTTCGCTTGTAAAAGCCCGACGCCATGCGCCGGGCTTTTTCATGGGCGTGTCTACGCGTGGCAAGTCGGATCAAACAGGCTGGCGGTCAGCTTGAACTGTTCGGGGAGCGGCGAAGTCAGGGTCTCGAATACACGCCGGTAACCCGTTGCGAGGATCTGCCAGGCCCCATCTCGCTTGATGTACTCATCCTGGTAAAAGGCCGTGCCGTGGAGCATCCAGCCGCCGTCCAGGTCGATGACGTGATCTTCCAGGTACCAGGTGCCCCTGGCCCTGTCCGCTGCCAGCAATTCGATCTCCGGATGGTGGCCCTGGTGCTTGGACAGCAGGCCGGGCCTGTCCATTATCGCCTTGAGTCCCTCAACGAACGCAGCACGGCCGTCGAAGCTGTATTTGCCGCTGTCGAGGGCCGTTTTCACGTCCTCGGCCAGGCAGGTTTCGAACAAGCTCCAGTCGTGGCAGTCGAGCGCGCGAAAGTAGCGGTACTTGAGTTGTCTGATCTGCTCGATTTCGAGGTAGGTGTCCATCGTCATAGCCATTGGTTGTGTTCCTGTGAATGTTCCTGTGGATGGTCCTTCGCGCAGGATAGGCAGGGGTCAGGCGGCACTCATCGTCCGGCCAGACTAGCGACTGCCCCGCTGACCGGACGAACGATGTCCCCTGCCCCTGGCGCTAGTCTCCTCGGACGATGACCCCTGGTCTGCGCAATGCGAACTTCATCGCACCTGCACCACCGCAGGGCGAATGAGGAGGCTCAGAGGATGTCCGAGGCATCGCACAAGCAAGCGCTCTACGAACTCGTCTGTCGTTATGCTCAGGCAGTCGACCAACGCGACTGGGCGGCGCTGTCCCGCCTGTTCACCACCCAGGCTTCGCTCAAGGGGCCGGGGTTCAGCTTCGATGGCGTCACCGCCATCGTCGAAGGCATGAACGGCCTGGGCCACTACAGCAAGACCCAGCACCACATCCATAACCACCTCGCTGAAGTGGACGACCTGCAAGCCCGCGCGGAAACCTACTGCGTGGCCAACCATGTCTATGAGGCCGAAGGCATCGAGCGCAAGCTCGACTGGGGCATTCGCTACCGCGACCGATTCGCCTGCGTGGACGGCATCTGGCACTTCACCTGCCGAGAGCTGTTGCTGGACTGGAGCCAGGACCTGCCCTTGCGAGGAGCCGCCCAATGAACGGCCCTCTGCACGGCAAGACCGCCCTGATCACCGGCGGTACCGGTGCCCTGGCCAAGGCCTGTGCGCTGGCATTGCTCAAGGACGGCGCCAGCGTCGTGTTGATGGCCCGCCGCGACGAGGCCCTGGAGGCCGCCCGCAGGCAATTGCTCGAGCAGGTACCCAATGCCCGGGTCGAGTGCTGCAGCGGTGATGCCTGCCAGGAAGCCGACGTGTTGCGCGCACTCGACCATGCCTACGGCCTGCAGCAGCGCCTGGACATTCTGATTCCCACCGTCGGCGGTGCCGCTTTCCGTCCGTTGCTGCAACATGACGCAGCCAGCTTCAGTGCCGTGATGGATACCAACCTGCTCAGCGCCTTTCTCGCCATCCGCCACGGCGCGCCCCTGATGGCACGAAACGGTGGTGGCTCGATCGTGTGCATTTCCTCCACCGCGGCGCAGCTCACCTTCCGCTGGCTATCGGCTTACTGCACGGCCAAGGCGGCGCTGGAAAGCCTGGTGCGCGCCGCCGCCGAGGAACTGGCCAGCGCCGGCATCCGCGTCAACTCGGTACGCCCGGGGCTGTTCCAGAGCGAAGCCACCGATGGGCTGTTCGACAACCCCGAACTCTGTGGCGCGTTCCTCGCGCAGGTACCCCTGGGCCGCCTCGGCCAACCCGAGGATATCAGCGGTGCCGTGCGCTACCTGGCCGGCCCCGAGTCCGGTTGGACGACCGGCCAGAGCCTGGCCGTCGACGGCGGCAATGAACTGCGCTGCAACCCGCAACTGGATTTCATCATCAGCGCCCTGTACGGCGAGGAAGGTCTGCGCGCCGCCCTCGCCGGCCAATCCCTGCAAGGAGCCTCACATGAAACGCGTTGAAAACAAGGTCGTACTCATCACCGGCGCCGCCAGCGGCGTGGGCAAGGCCGACGCCCTGCTGCTGGCCGCCGAAGGCGCCCGCGTGGTGGTGGCCGACGTCAACTGCGAGGCCGGCCAGGCCGTGGCCGACGAGATCGGTGTCCAGGCCCTGTTCATCGAACTGGACGTGGCAGACGAAACCCACTGGCAACGGGCGATCGCCCGGACCCTGGCCCACTTCGGGCGTCTGGACGTGCTGGTCAACAACGCAGCGATCTGCCCGCTGGGGACGATCGAGCAAGCCAGCCTGGAGCAATGGCGCAACGTCATGCGCGTCAACGCCGACGGCTATTTTCTCGGCTGCAAGTATGCGGTCGAGGCGATGAAGACCAACGCCACCGGTGGCTCGATCATCATGATGTCGTCGGTTGCAGCCCTGGCCGGCCTGCCGCCCATGTGCGCCTACAGCAGTTCCAAGGGTGCAGTGACCGCGCTGACCCGCAGCGTGGCGGTCCATTGCAAGCAGCAGGGTTACCGCATCCGCTGCAATTCGGTGCATCCGGACGGTATCTGGACGCCGATGACACAGGCCATGGTCCCCGATCTGGATCCTGTCGCCCTGGGCATCGGCGACAACCCCATGGCACGCATGTGCATGCCCGAGGACGTGGCCAATCTGGTGCTGTTCCTCGCCTCGGACGAATCCCGCTTCATCAACGGCGCCGAACTGCGCATCGACAACGGGCAACTGATTTCCGGTGTTGCCTGATGCTCCCGAAATGAAGAGCCAACAAAACAAGTCCCATCAGAGAAAGCGCAAATGAAAATGCTGCAAAACAAAGTCGCCCTGATCACCGGCGGCGGCCAGGGCGTCGGCCAGGGCATCGCCTACGCCCTGGCTGACGAAGGTGCACTGGTCGCAGTGGCGGGCCGCACGCGCGCCACCCTGGAAGAGACCTGCGTCGAAATCCGTCGTCGTGGCGGTACCGCACTGGCGGTTGAATGCGATGTGATGAACCAGGCTGATATCAATCGCTGCGTCGCCCAGGTCGTGGAAGCCTTCGGTGGGCTGAACATCCTGGTGAACAATGCGCACATCGTGCCGCTGGGCAGCATTCTGGAAGTCAGCGACGAAGTCTTCATGCTCGGCATCGACTCGGGTCCCATGGCCACCCTGCGCCTGATGCGGGCCTGTTATCCCTACCTCAAGGGCGACGGCGCAGTGATCAACCTGGCCTCTTCGGCCGCGGTGCGCTGGGATGCCTCGGGCTACGGCCACTATGCCGCAACCAAGGAGGCCATCCGTTCCCTCAGCCGTGCCGCCGCCTGCGAATGGGGTGTGGATGGCATCCGCGTCAACGTCATTGCGCCCCACGCGCTGTCACCGGGCCTGCGCGGCTGGGTCGAAAACAACCCGCAAGAGGCCCAGGCCTTTTTCAGCAGCATTCCGTTGCGCCGGGTCGGCGATTGCGAGTCCGACATCGGTCGCACCGTCGCCTTCCTGGTCAGCGACAACGCACGTTACCTGACCGGCGCCACCATCCCGTTGGACGGCGGCCAGGCTTACTGGGGTTAATCGAGGAGTTTCAAGATGCAACGTTTAGCAAACAAGGTCGCCATTGTTACCGGTGGCGCACGGGGCATGGGCGCACAGACTTGCCGGCTGTTCGTCGAGCAAGGCGCACAAGTGGTCATTGCCGACCTGCTGGAAACCGAGGGCCAGGCCCTGGCCAGCGAGCTGGGTGACGCGGCCAGCTTCCGCCGCCTGGATGTCAGCGACGAGCAAAGCTGGCAGCAATTGGTGAACGAGACGGTCGAGCGCCTGGGACGCATCGATGTGTTGGTCAACAATGCCGCCGTACTGGTATTCGGTTCCCTGGAGCAACTGTCCAAGGCCGACTTCGAGCGGGCGCTGTCGATCAATCTGACCGGTACATTCCTGGGTATCCAGACCGTGGCGCCGTTCATGCGTGAACAGCGCGCCGGCTCGATCGTCAATATCTCCTCGGTGGACGGCCTGCGCGGCGTGAACGCCCTCGCCGCCTATGTCTCCAGCAAATGGGGCGTACGCGGGCTGACCAAGGTCGCGGCACTGGAATTGGGTCCGCATGGCGTGCGGGTCAACTCGGTGCATCCGGGCGGGGTGGATACGCAAATGTCCAACCCCACCGGCGCCCCGCGCGACTCATTGAACGACCAATACCGTCAGGTACCGCTGCAACGCATCGGCGCCCCGGAGGAAATTGCCCGCGCCACACTGTTCCTGGCCAGCGACGACGCCAGCTACTGCAACGGCAGCGAACTGTCGGTGGATGGTGGGATGGCTGCCGGGTCCTACTATGCAGGCCTGCCAGGTTCGCCTATCTAAGGCCTCCTCTCGTTCCCACGCTCCGCGTGGGAATGCCTCCTGCAACGCTCCGCGTTGTGCCCGCCGGGTCGACGCTGGAGCGTCTCGCACTGCATTCCCACGCGGAGCGTGGGAACGAGGAGCTCCCTTCAATTTCAAATCCGCGCCAGCGCCTGAGCCAAATCGGCACGCAAATCTTCGACATCCTCGACCCCCACCGACAACCGCACCAGTCCATCACCGATGCCAAGCTGCGCGCGGGTTTCTGCGGGGATGCTGGCGTGGGTCATGATCGCCGGGTGCTCGATCAGGCTTTCCACCCCGCCCAGGCTCTCGGCCAGGGCGAAGATCCGCATACTCTCAAGGAAGCGCTTGGCGCCGGCCAGGTCGCTGTCCAGGTCCAGGGAGATCATCCCGCCGAATCCGCGCATCTGCCGCCGCGCCAGTTCGTGCTGCGGATGCGACGCCAGGCCCGGGTAATGGACCCGCGCCACCTGCGGCTGTCGCTCCAGCCATTGCGCCAGCTCCAGTGCGTTGCTGCAGTGGCGCTCCATGCGCAACGCCAGGGTCTTCACGCCGCGCAGGGTGAGGAACGCGTCGAACGGCCCGGCAATGGCCCCCACGGCGTTCTGCAGAAAGGCCAGGCGCTCGGCCAGTGCCGCATTCTGCCCGACCACCGCAATGCCACCGATCACGTCGGAGTGGCCGTTCAGGTACTTGGTCGTCGAGTGCAGGACGATATCGAAGCCCAGCTCCAGCGGACGCTGTATCCACGGGCTGGCAAAGGTGTTGTCGGCCACACAGAGAATGCCTCGAGCGCGGCAGATCCGCGCCACGGCGGCCAGATCGGTGAGGCGCAGCAAGGGATTGCTCGGCGTCTCGACCCAGACCATCCGCGTATCCGGCTGCAGCGCCGCTTCGAAGGCCGCCAGGTCCGTCAGGTCGACGAAGCTGAAGCGGTGCCCGGCGCTGCGTTGGCGGACCTTGTCGAACAGGCGGAACGTACCGCCGTACAAGTCGTTGCCGGAAACGATGTGCGAGCCTGCCTCGAGCAGTTCGAGCACGGTGGAGATCGCCGCCAGCCCCGAGGCAAAGGCGCAGGCCTGGGTCCCGCCCTCGAGGTCGGCCACGCAACGCTCCAGGGCCCAGCGCGTGGGGTTGTGCGAGCGCCCGTAGTCCAGGCCCTTGTGCACGCCGGGGCTCTGTTGCAGATAGGTTGAGTTGGCGTAGATCGGCGGCATCAGCGCCCCGGTGGAAGGGTCCGGCGCCTGTCCGGCGTGGATCACTCGGGTGGCGAAGGCGCGTGGCGCGGCGGTTTCATCGTGCTGACTCATGGGAGGGATCTCCGCAAGTGATTGAGCATGTCGACGCGGGTAATCAGACCGTGGAAGCCCGAGGCATCGGCAATGATCGCCACCAGCCCGCGGTCGAGTTCCGCCTCCAGTTCAGCCAGACTGGCGCCAGGCGGCAGGGTTTCCAGCTTGTGGGTCATCGCGCTGGCGACGGTCTTGCTGAAGTGCGAGGCGTCTTCATGCACGCCGAGCAGAATATCCGATTCGTCGATCACGCCGATCAGCCGCTGTCCGGCCTCCAGCACCGGCAGTTGCGACACATCGGCCAGGCGCATGCGCTGGAAGGCCGTGAGCAGCGTATCGTCCGGACCCACGCTGATCACCCGGCCATCCTCGAAGCGCCGTGCGACCAGGTCGCGCAGATCGCCGTAGCGCTTGCGTGCAAGCAGGCCCTGATCGGTCATCCACTGGTCGTTGTAGACCTTCGATAGATATCGGGTGCCGGTGTCGCAGACGAAGCTCACCACCCGTTTGGGCTCGGTCTGTTCGCGGCAGTAGCGCAGTGCCGCCGCCAGCAATGTACCGGTCGAGGAGCCGCCGAGAATGCCTTCGGCGCGCAGCAGTTGGCGGGCATGATCGAAGCTTTCCTCGTCGCTGATCGAATAGGCATGACGCACGCTGGAAAGGTCGGCAATGGACGGGATGAAGTCTTCGCCTATGCCCTCCACCGCCCAGGAACCGGGTTTACCGAGGGTGCCGCTGCGGCTGTACTCGGCCATCACCGAGCCGACCGGATCGGCCAGCACCATGACCAGGTTCGGCTGCACGCGGCTGAAGAAGCGGGTCAGCCCGGTCAAGGTGCCGGCCGAGCCGACGCCGACGACAATGGCATCCACATCGTGCTGCGTCTGCGCCCAGATCTCCGGGGCTGTGCTGCATTCGTGGGCCAGCGGGTTAGCCGGGTTGTTGAACTGGTCGGCGAAGAAGGCGTCGGGAATCTCCTGGGCCAGCCGCGCAGCGACATCCTGGTAGTAGTCGGGATGGCCCTTGCCGACGTCGGAACGGGTAATGTGCACCTCGGCGCCCATCGCCTTGAGGTGCAGGACCTTTTCGGTGGACATCTTGTCCGGCACCACCAGCACCACCCGGTAGCCCTTGGCGCGGCCGACCAGGGCCAGGCCCAGGCCGGTGTTGCCGGCGGTGGCTTCGACTATGGTGCCGCCAGGTCGCAGGCGGCCATCGCGCTCGGCGGCGTCGATCATCGCCAGGCCGATGCGATCCTTGATCGAACCGCCGGGGTTTTGCGATTCGAGTTTGAGGAACAGCGTGCACGGGCCGGTATCGAAGCGGCTGACGCGCACCAGTGGGGTATTGCCAATCAGTTCGAGCACGGCGGGACGGGAGTTGTTCGGCATGTCGTCACCTCGCTGCGGGAATCCCTAGGATGGCCAGTGTCATGGACCATAGGCCGGGATTGGGTGACCCGCAACTGTCAGTAGCCAGCCGGTGTCCTCGGTGGGTAGCCTATCTCGGTCGGCAAACGACGACCCGTGTAGCCGCTGCCGCAGGCTGCGCTGGATTCCCGCAGGGGCTCCCCGGCGGTCTTGAGATCCTGCGCCTGCTGCGCAGGCGAGCGCAGCCTGCGGCAGCGGCTACATGGGCCGTCGTTTGCTTCAAAGATAGCGCTTGCCCGATGAGGGGCAAGACGGTATCGACATGGGTTGCCGTGTACGCTTAAGCGCGGTACTGACTCACCACCTCATCCACCGCCCGCTGGATATCCTGGCGCACATAACCGAGCAACTCAGACTCCTGGGCATCGGGCTGGTAGCTGACGGTATTGCCACGCCCGGTGTAGAGCGCCATGTCCGGCAGCAGCGGGTGTTCCTGGTCCAGTGATGGCACCTCGGCATCGTTGCCGACCGCACGCAGGAAGGTCTGGAAGTACTCCGCATAGCTGAGATTCTCGTCCCCGACCAGGTAGGCCTTGCCCGACTCGCCGCGCTGCAGTGCCCCCCAGATTGCCTGGGACAATGAGCGGGTAGAAATGAAGTTGCTGCCACCGGCCGGACCGTAGAACGGCATGGGTGCGAACTTGCCCTCGGCATAACGAGTGTAGGCCTGGAACATGTCCACCTGCAGCCCCGGCACCATCCCGACAACAAAGGGCGCATTGACGCTGCAGACCCTGAAGTCCGGTGTCGACAGTGCCCTGACGCCGGCATCCGATAGATGGCGCGAGCGCACGTACGGGATGCTGTCGATCAGCTCCGGCGCCACCTGGGGATAGAAGCTGCCCACCAGCACCGCCCGCTTGATCCCGGCGCTGCGGGCCAGTTCGAAAAAGCGCGGGATGGCTTCGACATTCGCGCGTTGCCAGTGGACATCGATATCCCCCTCCTGTGGCGCATGGCGGATGTCGCTGCCGGCTGCGAACACCAGGGCATCGAAGCCGGCCAGTTCGTCGCGGCCGAGGGTGCCCTCGATATAGTCGCACTGCAGTTGTTTCAACCCGGCCAGGGCGCTGCCTGCCGCCGCCGGTTTGCGGCCGGCGATGGTCACGTCGTTACCCTGCTCCTTGAGGTAGAGGGCTGCATGCCCACCGATCAGGCCGGTACCGCCAATTACGAGAATCTTCATCGGATTTTGCTCCTTGTTGTTGTGGGTGATTCAAAGCCCAGTCGGGCTCAGAAATTGAAACCGTTGCCCTTGATCACCGGCACGTTGGTCCAGGTACCGTTGGGGTCGCGGTACCAGCCCGCGGCAGCCAGGGCACCGCCGTCCACATGCAGGGTGGTGCCGGTGACCCAGCCCGACATCGGGCTGGCGAGAAACAGCGCGGCACCGGCCATGTCCTCGGCCTTGCCGAAGCGACCAAGGGGAATCCACTGGGGGATCTGCCCCTGATGCTCCGGCGCAATCATCATCGACATCGGCAATTGCGCCGTTTCGGTGGACTCCGGCGCGATCTGGTTGACGCGAATGCCCACGGGCCCGAGCTCCAGGGCCAGGCTCTTGGTGAAACCGCTGATGGCGGCCTTGAAGGCGGCATAGACGCTGCAATTGGGAATGGCGCGAAAGCCCTCGATCGACGACAGGCTGATGATGCTGCTGCCCGCCCCCTGACGCCGCAGCAGCGGCAGCATGGCGCGGGTGACGCGAAAGATATGCTGCAGGTTGACCGCGTACAGCCGGTCGATATCGTCATCGCTGTAGGCATCGAAAGGCTTGGCGATCATCAGCGAGTCACCGACGTTGTTCACCAGCACATCGAGCCCGCCGAAGCGTTCCTGGATCTGCTCGGCCAGGGCCATGACCTGCTCTCTGACGGTGACATCCGTCTCCACCACCAGGGCCTCGGTCGCACTGCTTTCAAGCACATTGCGCACGTCCGCTGCACGCGCGGCATCGATTTCCGCGACCACCAGACGCGCCCCTGCCCGGGCAAAGGCTTCGACAATCGCGCGGCCAATGCCCGCTCCACCGCCAGTGACCAATACTGTCTTGCCTGTGAAATCCATCATCCGCATTCCCTCGTTGGCTTGTCGTTCCGGCGATTGTTTGCCGGTGCCAACAGGGCGGCATCGTCCTGGAAGACTACCTCGATCCAAAGGATGCGCAGCCGCGAAACAGAGGGTTGCGCGACATAAAAAGCGCGTCTTGCGGCGCCTAGTCCGGTAGGACGATGAGCCAGTACCAACCCGACTCCATAGTCATGTCGCAGCGTTCAACCCCGACACAAACCGGCCGGGTAACACCTGGCTCAGGTAAGAGGACGACATGATAAAAACAATAATCGCCCAGCACCCCCTGCGTTCCGCCGTTCGCTTGTCCCTGGCCATGTTGGCCGGTGGGCTGGCGGGTCAGGCACACGCCTTGAGCTTCCAGCCCAGCGAGGACTTGAAGGTCGAATGGAACACCAACCTCACCTATGGCCTGGCCTGGCGTACGGAATCCCGTGACAAGCAATTGTCCGATGGTTTCCCCAACCCGGCGATCGCCAACATCGACGACGGCGACAACGCGTTTGACCGCGGCAGCCTGATCAGCAATCGGGCGAGTTTTCTCACCGAGGTCAACCTCAACTGGCAACAGGACTACGGCCTGTTCATGCGCGCCAGTGGCTTCTACGACGACGTCTACAACCGCAACAACGATAACGACACGGGCACCTCGAACTGCTTCGTCGGCGGCGAGTGCTCAAGCCCCCAACATTTTTCCCAGGAGACCATCGACCAGCACGGGCATGATGTGCGCCTGCTCGACTCCTATGTCTATGGCAGCTGGAACCTGAGTGGACACGACCTCAACCTGCGGCTCGGCGACCAGGTGGTCAGTTGGGGTGAAAGCCTGTACATCGCCAATGGCATCTCCGGCGCGCAAAGCCCGGCCGACGCCACCAAGGCCAATACCCCGGGGGTCGAGGTCAAGGAGATCTTCCTGCCGGTGGGCCAGCTGTTCGGCCAGATCAGCGTGACCGATACCATCGGTCTGCAGGCCTACTACCAGTACGAATGGCGGAAAACCGAAATCGACGGTGTCGGCAGCTTTTTCTCGGTCACCGACCAGATCGACGAAGGTGGTTTCACCGATGCCTTCGGGCTGACCCACCGCCTGGGGGACGACAAGCCCAGCGACAAGGGCCAGTACGGCGTGGCCATGACCTACATGGCCGAAGCGCTGAACAACACCGAATTCGGTTTGTACTACGTGCGCTTCCATGACAAGGCACCGCAGCTGGACTTCCTCAGCCACTGGAACGAATCCGCCTACCTGGTGCGCTACTTCGACGATGTCGACCTGTATGGCGCCAGCTTCTCCACTGTCCTTGGCGAAACCAACGTCAGCGGCGAAATCAGCTACCGCGACGGCGCACCGGTGATGGTCGATACCGGCCTGGTGCCTTATTCGGTACGGGGCAAGACCCTGCAAAGCCAGGTGTCCTTTATCCATGTGCTGAGCAACACCCCGGTGGCCGACACCATCAACCTGACCGGCGAGGTCGGTTACAACCGCGTCCTGCAGAACGACAAGGCGCAAAGCTTCAATGTGTTCGTTCCGGATGGCACGGGCGGTTTCGCCTCCATCACCACCCCGAATACCGACACGCTCTTCAACGACAAGTCGGCCTGGGGCTACACCCTGGGCGCCACCTTCGCCTATCTGAACGTCTTCGATGGCTGGGACATGAGCATTCCCCTGGTGTTCAGCCAGGCGGTCAACGGCGACTCCTCGCTGCTGGGCAGCTTCGGCATGGGCGAGGGAGACAACCGCCTGGGTGTTGGCGTCAGCTTCAACTACCTCAACAACCTGACGCTCGAGACTCGCTACAACGCTTTCCTTGGCGATGCCGAGGATACCCCGCTGGCCGATCGCGACAACTTCGCCATCAGTGCCAAGTACAGTTTCTAACCGAGTGCGCCGGAGAAATCACATGACTATTCAGAACAAGACCCTATTGCTCGGCGTGTTGCTTGCCAGCAGCTTGAGCAGCGTCGCCCTGGCCAAGTCCAGCCCCGAAGAAGCCGCACGCCTGGGCCGCGACCTCACGCCCATGGGCGCCGAAAAGGCCGGCAATGCCGATGGCAGCATCCCTGCCTGGAGCGGAAAATGGCGTGGTGCGCCACCCCAGCTGAACTACGCCGGCAGCGGCAGCGCCTACCCGGATCCTTATGCCAATGAGAAACCACTGTTTACAATCACGGCACAGAACATGGCGCAATTCGCCGACAAGCTCTCCGATGGCCAGAAAGCCCTGTTCGAACGCTACCCGCAGACGTTCAAGATGCCGATCTACCCCAGCCATCGTGATTTCCGCTATTCGGAAAGGGTCGAGGGCAACATCGCCAAAAATGCTGTCGACGCCGAACTGATCAGCGATGGCAACGGTGTAAAAAACGCCATTGGTGCCTCGCCCTTCCCCATCCCGAAAAATGGCTACGAGCTGATGTGGAACCTCAACCTGCCCGCCCGGGCCTGGAAGGAGGACGCCGTCTACACCATGGCCCTGACCCTGTCCAACGGCGAGCGCTCGCTGGAGTCCATGGACTACAAGATCTACTCGGTGTGGGACGATCCCAAGGAAAGCGTCGGCAGCTCCGGCGGGGTCCAGGCCTACGCCATGGTGTCGACCCTGGAGCCGGCACGCAAGAAAGGCGAGATCATCCTTGCCCATACCTTCACCGACCCCATGGCCTCGCCATCCCAGGCCTGGCAATACGTTCCCGGCATGCGTCGGGTCCGGCGAGCCCCGACCGTGGCGTACGACACCCCCTTCGGTGCCGGCGGCTTTCGCGTGATGGATGAGGACCGCCTGTTCAACGGTGCGCCCGATCGCTACGAGTGGAAAATGATCGGCAAGAAGGAGATGTATATCCCCTATAACAACAACAAGCTCGACGACCCAAGCCTGAAACTCGACCAGTTGCTGGCCACCAAAGGTCATGTCAATCCCGATTTCATGCGTTACGAGTTACACCGTGTCTGGGTACTGGAAGCCACCCTCAAGCCCGGCAAACGCCATATCTATGGCAAGCGCAGGTTGTACATCGATGAAGACTCCTGGATCGGCGTACTGGCCGACAACTATGACGGCAAGGGCGCGCTCTGGCGCAGCAACATGCAGACCACTGTGTACGCCTACGACATGCAAGGCTTTCAGGCACGCCTGGCGTTGTTCCATGACCTGATCGCCGGCTCCTACCTGACCGACCGCCTGCTCAACGGCCAGCCCCCCGCCCGCCTGAACAGCAGCAGTTTCGAAGCCGACTTCTTCACCACTGCCAACCTGCGCAAACTCGGCCGCTGACAAGCGGAGCCACTGCCCGAACGCCTGGCGGTCGGGCAGCAGGCTCTTTTCAATAAGAATAACGACGGGGTCCCTATGCAATATTCCCTCAGCCTTGAAGAATTCAGCGGCATGCTCGGCAGCCTCTATCAGGGGCCGCTGGAAAACATTCCCTGGAGCACCTTTCTCGACCGGCTCAAATGCTCGATGAGAGCCAAGTACGCCACCCTCACCCTGCGTCCGCCGAGCCAGCACGTGGACGGTCTGAGCATCTCCACTTCGGGCTCTTCGGCGGCGATTTCAGCCTCGTACAATCAGTACTTCTACACCATCGATCCCTTCACCGACCTGCCCAATCGCCAGGTCGTCAACTGCACCGAATTCGTATCCGAGAAGGAATGGCAGGAATGCGAGTTCTACAAGAGCTTCCTGGAACCTGTGGACGTGTTCCATATCCTTGGAGCTGACATCAATACCAACCTTGGCTCCAAATGCCGGATCCGCATCTCCCGCGATCGCGCCAGCGGCCCGTTCAATCAGCAGGACAAGGACTTTCTCGCCTCGTTCCTGCCGCACCTTGAACGTACCGTCATCCTGCACATGTACCTCAACCGCATAGAGAGCGAGCGCAACCTCTATGCCGGCGCCGTCGACAAGCTGGCTGTCGGTACCATCCTCCTCGACCAGGAAGGCAGGGTGCTGCAGTGCAATCGACTCGCCCAGCGCCTGCTGGCGGAAAGGGACGGCATCGAACTGGTCAACGACGGCCTGCAAGTCGGGACGTTGCGCGATTGCCAGGAATTCCACAAACTGATCGATCAGGCCCTGCTCTCGCAAAAGAGCAAGAACCCCTCGCTGGTCAAGGCCATGCGCGTGCAACGCCCTTCCGGACGGGACGACCTTGGCCTGATCGTCCGCTGCGTACCCCAGAATGAATGGAGCGACGGCAGATTCTGCCCGGCAGTGGTTATTTTCATCAGCGACCCCGAGCAGAAATCCAGCGCGCCGGAGGAGATCGTCCGCTCGCTGTTCGACCTGACGCCGGCCGAAACCCACCTGGCCTTTCAGTTGGCCAATGGCCTGACCATCGATGAGGCCTCGGATGAGTTCGGCATCAGTCGCAACACGGCACGTGCACAACTGCGCTCGATCTTCTCGAAAACCGGGGTTACCAGCCAGACCCTGCTGGTGCGTTTGATTCTGCGAAGCGTCGCTACTCTCGGTTAAGAATCGAAGCGGCTGAGCGCTTCGTAATGATCAAAGGGCACATAACGCGACTGCCGATCGCGCATCACCTTGACCATGGCAACCTCCGGGTCGCGGGAAAAGAACAGGCGTCCGCCGCTGGCCACCAGATGATCCAGCAAGCGCTCCTTCTCGCCGACCACACCTTCGGGGTTGCGATCCAGGCCACTGGTGACTTCCAGGCTCAGCCAATGGGTGCCGGGAATCAGATCACCGGCAAACACCACTGGGCCGCCTGGCATTGCGATTTCCGGCAGCAGTTGACCCGGGGTGTAGCCATCACTGTGATGAAAATGCCAGCCTTCACCCAGCTGGTCACAGCGGTTGTCATCGATCAGAACCAGGCGGCCACTGCCTTCGAGTCGGTGCAGGAGCGGTGAGACAAACAGGCTGCGATCCCTTGGATGAGGATGGCGTGCACGGAACCAGTGACGCTCGCCGGTTATGTAGTGTGCCTGGGGGAACAACAGGCGCGGCATTTCGCCATCGCTGATCAGTTGGGTCAATTCCGGGGAAGGATGCACATGCAGGTGTGTCAGCACTACCGCATGGATATCACCCTCGCCCAGCCCCCGTTGTGCCAGACTTTCCAGCAGCCCCGGGATAGTTGGCTGGCAGCGACACTTGCGCGGTGGTGGCGCCAGCAGCCCATCGGCCCCGGCCAGCACAAGAATGTTCCTGCCGCCCTGCTGCACCAGCAGTGCACGCCCGGCGACGTCGACCAGGTTTTCGTGGTCGGGCCGCAACCATTGCGCCCAGCGCGGACGCGGCGTATGCCCGAACAATACACCGCCATCGAGCTTGCGAGGCGCCCCGGCCAGAGTGGAAATACTACGGTTCACAACGCCTACCTCTTGATTCTCGCGCTCCTCACTACCGCTGCGTGGAGCGTCTTGTCACGCAGGCAGGTTAATTCATCGCCGGTCCATGGTCCCCCCCCACAAGGTGTGGTGGGGGGGATAACGCTACAGGCGCTCATCACCGGGTAGCGCCCTGTCTTCGATGGGCGCAGCGGGAGGCGGAGGTGGTGGCGGAGGTGGCGCGAGGGCAATCACCGCTGGCGGCGTCCACGTGCCGTCGGTGACTTCCGGCTTGGGCCAATAGGTGCGGATGTACAGACTGAAGTCCTTGCCACCGGGCGCGGGCAACCAGTTGGCACGCTGTGCGGGGTCCGAAGGCTGCGAGGCTTGAACGTAGATTGTCACTGAACCATCGGCATTGGGCGTGAGGTCCTTGTTCTTGGTGCCGATCGAATACCGCTTGATCTTGTTCGGTGCAAAAAAGTGCTGACCGTCATACAGGGTCAACGACCAGAAGCCATTGACCGGTGGCTGGCCCTTGCCGAACTTCACGGTGTAGCGCCGGTTGCCGTTGAGGCGCACGCCGGATGAATCCAGGTCCTGGTAGAAGTAAGTGGCCTCGTTCGGCTTGTTGACGAAGATGTTCGATCTGGCCACCGCCGTGCGGGTGAAATAGTCAGTGCCGAATTCGGCGCCATTCTTGATGGTCGTCCAGTTGTGCGGCAATGGGATGCCATAGTTACGGAACTGCAGCAGCGGGCCGATGAGGTCCTTTTCCGCCTTGTTGGCTTCGTCGATGGCTGCCGCCTTCAGTTTCGGGTCTTTCTGCAGGACGGCGAGCAATGCCGACGCCTGGGCGTAACGCAGCGCTTCCCCAGGCAGCGCAGGCGCGTCCTTGAGCACCAGTGGCAAGGTGTCCCAGAATTTCTCGGGGATGACTTTCGGCGCTTCGCCACCGCCTGGCCGGGCGGGAGGCGCCGGGAACGATGGGGTCTTGCTCCAGTCACGCACCTTGGCCTTGCCGTCGAACTTCGACAGCGGGTACACCACGATCCGATTGATCAGCGACTGGACGGCCTTGTTATCCGCTTCGGTGTCCTCCATGTAGACCCGCGGAATGATGAAGCCGGTGTTGGTCGTGGAGCGGAACACCTTGGTCATGCCGCTGGGGATCTCACCCTTCCAGTCCGGCCCGACGAGCAGATAGAAACCTGGCTGGGACTCATACATCGAGCCCATGCCGGCAAAGCTGTCGGTGCGCAGGTCAACGATCTGATAGACCCAGAAACGGCTCCCGAAGTCGGGCACCTGGACGACCACGGGTTCGATATCCAGGGCCAGGGGCCCACCGCCGTAGACCACGTCCTGATTGGGGCACGCCACATCGCGCTGGGAGGGTTCGATATAGTCGGTGAGCATGGCGATCTGGTTGGGCGGCGCCGCTGGAAACACGCCGCCCACCCAGCCAGGTTCCTTCAGGGGCTCGAACGCGAGCCGACGGTTATAGACGTTGACCATCGGCCAGGCCCAGAAATAGAGATCGCGCGCGACCATGCGCACGTAGGCCTCGGTGATCCGCGTGCCTTCGACGGGGCCCGGTACGCTGGCGGGGGTGGGTTGCGCGGGTGCACGGGCAGCAGGAGCGACTGATGGCACTGTGCCTTCTTCAACCGCTCCCGCCACCAGCGAAAGGCCCATGGAAAAGGCGGCGGCCAGTACTCGTGGTGATAGGTTAAACATAAGCGATATCCCTGAGCTACTGAGTTACCAGCATAGTCAGCGATTATTCCGAATGCGCGGTTACCTTACGCTCGCACCTGAACGGTGAGATGCAGCTCGAAGTCCAGGTTAATGCCCTGTAAAAGAGCCAGGTCGTGAGAAACGATGATCAACGCCCCCGGGTACTGATTGAGCATTTGCTCCAGTGCGGTTCGACTGGGCAGATCCAAATGATTGTCCGGTTCGTCCAGCAACAGCAACTGGGGTGGCTGCTGCGCATACAATTGCGCGGCCAGAGCGATTTTCAGGCGTTCACCGCCACTTAACTGGCAGGTCTTGAGCATCGCACGATCGGCATCGATGCCCATCTGCGCCAAGCGGGTTCGCGCTTCGGCTTCGGGCAGAGTCGGGTTACTTTCGTAAAGCCATTGCACCGCCGTGCGTTCGGGGTACTGCAATCCGGCATGTTGATCCAGCCAGCCGACGTGGCAAATTCGTATGATCTCGCCTTCGCGCACCGGTAGCTGACCGGTAATTACATGCAACAGGGTCGACTTTCCGCTGCCGTTAGCCCCATGGATTGCCATGCGCGAGGGGCCGGTCACGGTCAGATTGATTGGCGCCGGGTGTCCGAACGGCAGAACGACGTCATTGAGTTGCAAAATCAACTTGCCATTGGGCACCACGCTTTCCGGGGACAACATCATCCGCTGAATTTCCGGCGCACACCGCGCACGGGCTTCGGCGATGCGTTGCTGTTGTTGTTCACGGGCCAGTTGCTGGTTGAGGCGCAATTTCCCCTGACTGTTTTCACTGCGCTCTTTTTGCGCATTGGTGATCAGTTTGGTCTGATTGCCGTCGCGGGCCTGGCGGTCGCCTCGGGCATTGCGACGTTGCTGACGTTCCATCTGAACGACCATCTCACGTTGTTCGCGCTTGGCCTGTGCCCGTGCACCTTGCAATACCGACTGTAACGACTGCTGTTCAAGCTCACGCGCCGCCGCATACTGACTGTAGTTACCGCCATAAACCGCCAGCCCCAAGGGCGAAAGCTCGACGATTTCGTTCACGTGCTCCAGAAGTCCGCGGTCGTGGCTGATCAACACCAGACCGTTTGTCCAGCGCTCGATCTGTTGCGCGAGCTTGTGTTGCTGATCAATATCCAGGTGGTTGCTGGGTTCATCCAGAATGAGCCAGTCAGCCCGGGATAACCACGCCCCCATCAGCGCCACCCGTTGCCGCTCGCCACCACTGAGTGCGTCAGTACGAGAATCGGCATTCAAATGGCCTAAACCGATCTGCTCCAGCTCCGCCTCAAGGTGTGCGGCGCAATCCCATTGATCGACCGCCAGCGAATGGTCGTCATCGTCGACACTGCCCTGTGCAATGCGCTCCAGCGCCGCCAGAATATGGTCGACCCCGGCCAGCGCGGCAACGCTGGGATAGCGCTCCGGTTCCAGTAACTGCGCCACGGCGTAAACCCGCCCTTCGCGACAAACCTTGCCGTAGGTGGGTGGCTGCTCCCCCGTCAGAAGTCGGCCAAGCAACGACTTGCCGCAGCCATTGGCACCTACGATGCCGGTGGCCCTGGCGCTGAAGGTGTGGATGAGGTCGTTGAACAGCACGCGCCCGTCGGGCAGGTTGAATGACACATGATCGAGTTGAAGTAACCGTTGAGTCATGACGCTTCCTTGTGCTCGTGATGAGACTGGGCTCGAACTGCACCCCAAAGGCCGGTGCCCGATCATGCTGGGAAGATCGGTTATGGCGCCGCCAGAAGATTCCGAAGATCACCCTGAAAAGGCTTATTTGTCAGGCTCATCGCAGGCTAGCGTGAAACTGCCTGACCAAACCGGACGATCCGAAGTTGACGCGGACTTTGTGGGAGCGGGTCTTGCCCGCGATGGGCTGCGCAGCGGCCCCCACTGCATCAGGTCTGACATCGCAGGGGAAGGCTGCGCCTTCCATCGCGGGCAAGACCCGCTCCCACAAGTTCGGCGCTGACCGATAGAACCCTTTGTTATCCAACCATCGAAAACCGTATCAACGCCAGACCGATGCCGCCGGATCCCGCAGGGCCGCCATGACGTGTTCGGTATGCTCGCCAACCCGCGGAATCGGCCCCGGAACCACCACCTGGTCGTCGAAGCGCGGCGCGGCGACGGTTTGCAGCATGTCATCGCGCTCGAAGTAGACCTGCCGCGCCACGTTATGCGGATGCTGCGCCGCCTCTGTCGGGCTCAGCACCGGAGCAAAGCAGACGTCGGTGTATTCCAGCAGTTCGCACCACTGATCACGGGTACGGGTCTGGAACAGTTCGGCGAAGTGTTCATGCATCTCGTCCCAGCGCTTTTTGTCCCATTGCCGGGCGAAGCGCGGGTCGTCCTGCAGGCCCAGCTTCTCCAGCAGCAGGCCATAGAATTGCGGTTCGAGGGAGCCCAGGGTGATGTACTCGCCGCCGGCGCAGCGATAGGTCGAATAAAAGTGCGAACTGTCGTGCAGGTTGTTGCCCCGCTGGCAGCCCTCGGCGAAGAAGCCTGAGCTACGGGACGACAGCATCAACTGCATCATGTGCGCCGAACCGTCGACAATCGCCGCATCGACCACCGTGCCCTGCCCGGTCTCACGGGCCTTGAGCACCCCGGCCAGCAGGCCGATCGCCAGATAGAGCGCGCCCCCGCCGATGTCGCCGAGCAGCGTGACGGCCGTGCTCGGTGGCTCGTTCGGCGTGCCATTGTGGTACAGCGCACCCGACAGCGAGATGTAGTTGTTGTCATGGCCGGCCGCCTGGGCCATCGGCCCATGCTGGCCCCAGCCGGTCATGCGGCCGAACACCAGGCGCGGATTGCGTGCGCGGCATACGTCAGGGCCCAGGCCCAGGCGCTCCATCACCCCCGGACGCATGCCTTCGATCAGCACGTCGGCATCTTCGATCAGGCGCAGTACCAGTTCGCGGCCTTCGGCGGTTTTCAGGTCGGCGGCGACCGAGCGCTTGCCACGGTTGATCAGTTTCGTCTTGCCCGTGCCCTGGCCTGCCCGCTCGACGGCAATGACATCGGCACCGAGGTCGGCCAGGTGCATGGCACAGAACGGCCCCGGGCCGATCCCACAGATTTCCACAACCTTGATACCCGACAACATCAGACCCTCTCCTCTTGCTTTTTGCTGGGTGGCTGGCGATTCATCCCGCACTGCCTTTGGCCCCACGTTAAGCAATCGAATCTGCCTTGCCCCTACCCACGGCAGGTGGTGATCGCCATTGCCAGCCCGGCGAAAAAACCGGCACCGCGAGGCTTGCCCATTCCCCTTCAGGCAACCGCAAATTTTGGGGTGCCGACGAATGTGTCAACAATAGTATTGATAAGACGGACATTAACCGTTAGATTTGGCGCCACTAACCGTGATGTGTTGACAATGATTCGACGCAGGGCGCTAGACAAAAACCGTTTTCGTAGGATCAGGCTCACTTTTCGGTAGCCCAGGTGGTCACCCTCAACTGCCGAGAAGCTGCTCCTACTTTTTATTTCGCGGACACGGCATGTCCCTGTCCGCTCAGACCTGGCGCACTTCGCCAAGTGCGGCCATGACAGGAGATTCCCCAGTGCTCGAAGCCTATGCCCGCCACGTACAAGCTCGCGCCGAAGAAGGCCTGCCGCCGCTCGCGCTCAATGCCGAACAAACAGCCGGCCTGGTCGAGCTGCTGAAAAATCCTCCTGCTGGCCAGGAAGCTACCCTCGTCGAGCTGTTCACCCACCGCGTGCCTTCCGGCGTGGACGAAGCCGCCTACGTCAAGGCCGGCTACCTCTCGGCCGTGGCCCGAGGTGAAGCCAGGTCTGCGCTGATCGATAAGAAGCGCGCCGTAGAACTGCTGGGCACCATGCTCGGCGGTTACAACATCGTCACCCTGGTCGAACTGCTGGACAACGCCGAGCTGGCACCGGTGGCCGCCGAACAGCTCAAGCACACCCTGCTGATGTTCGATGCCTTCCACGACGTGGCCGAAAAAGCCCGCGCCGGCAACGTCCACGCCAAGGCCGTGCTGCAATCCTGGGCCGACGCTGAGTGGTTCACCAGCAAGCCGGCGATTGCCGAGAAGTACACCCTGACCGTGTTCAAGGTGCCGGGCGAAACCAACACCGACGACCTGTCCCCTGCCCCGGACGCCTGGTCGCGCCCTGATATCCCGCTGCACGCCCTGGCCATGCTGAAAATGGCTCGCGACGGCATCGAACCCGAGCAGCCAGGTTCCATCGGCCCGCTCAAGCAGATCGAAGCGGTCAAGGCCAAGGGCTTCCCGGTGGCTTACGTGGGTGATGTGGTCGGTACCGGTTCCTCGCGTAAATCGGCGACCAACTCGGTGCTGTGGTTCTTCGGCGACGACATCCCGTACGTGCCGAACAAGCGTGCCGGTGGCTTCTGCTTCGGCAACAAGATCGCCCCGATCTTCTACAACACCATGGAAGATGCCGGCGCCCTGCCAATCGAATTCGACGTCGCCGACCTGCACATGGGCGACGTGATCGACGTCTACCCGCACGCCGGCAAGGTCTGCAAGCACGGTTCTGACGACGTCATCACCACCTTCGAACTGAAGACCCCGGTGCTGCTCGACGAAGTCCGCGCCGGCGGCCGTATCCCGCTGATCGTCGGCCGTGGCCTGACCGACAAGGCGCGCGCCGAGCTGGGCCTGCCGGTTTCCGATCTGTTCCAGAAACCGGAGCAGCCTGCCGACACCGGCAAGGGCTACACCCTGGCGCAGAAGATGGTCGGCAAGGCGTGCGGCGTAACCGGCATTCGTCCGGGCACCTACTGCGAACCGAAGATGACCACCGTCGGCTCCCAGGACACCACTGGCCCGATGACCCGTGACGAGCTCAAAGACCTGGCCTGCCTGGGCTTCTCCGCCGACCTGGTCATGCAGTCGTTCTGCCATACCGCGGCCTATCCGAAGCCTGTGGATGTGACCACCCACCATACCCTGCCCGACTTCATGCGCAACCGCGGTGGGGTTTCGCTCAAGCCTGGCGACGGCATCATCCATAGCTGGCTGAACCGCATGCTGCTGCCGGACACCGTCGGCACCGGCGGCGACTCCCACACCCGCTTCCCGATCGGCCTCTCCTTCCCGGCCGGTTCCGGCCTGGTCGCCTTCGCCGCCGCCACTGGCGTCATGCCACTG
>NZ_VXCP01000003.1 GCF_011355085.1 Pseudomonas akapageensis
TGGCTATGAGCAATATTGCGCGCAATCCCCAACCCCAACCCATACCCCTGCTGCTGCCCGGCCAAGCGAAAATGCGGTTCGAATACCTGCTCCAGGCGCTGCTCCGGTACACCCGGCCCTTCATCATCCACATGCAGAACGAACCCACGGCCATCATCTTCGATGAACAGATGCGCCTTCTGCCCATACTTCAAGGCATTGTCGATCAGGTTGCCGATACAGCGCTTGAGCGCCAGTGGCTTGCCGGGATAAGGCCACAGGGCCTTGCCCTGGACAGTGACCCGATCCGAAGCCAGGTAAGGCTCGACCAGGCAATGCAGCACATGATCCAGATCGACCTTCTCGATGTTCTCGTGGATATCGGTATCTTTCACACATTGCAGGGCCCCCTTGACCAGCAATTCCAGTTCATCGAGGTCGCGACCGAACCTGGTCTGGAGTGCGTCATCCTCAAGCAGCTCCACACGCAGGCGCAGACGGGTAATGGGCGTGCGCAGGTCATGGGAAATGGCGCTGAACAGCTGGCTGCGCTCGGTCAGGTAGCGGCTGATGCGCTCACGCATGGCGTTGAAGGCACGCCCGACTTCCTCTACTTCGATGCCGCCGCCTTCGGCCACCGGCTCCACTTCCGCCCCTAGCGACATCTCCCTCGCCGCCAGGGCCAGGCGCTTGAGCGGGCGGCTTTGCCAGTGCACCAACAGCCCGATGAACAACAACAGGAACGAACTGGTGAGAACGATGAACCAGACCTGCTGCGCCGGCAGCCCTTCCTCCTCAAGGCTGGTGTAGGGCTCTGGCAGCAGAGAAGCGATATACAGCCACTCACCCTCTGCCAGGCGGATCTGCGTGACCAGCACCGGCGGGTTGACCGGCTCCAGGGTCAAGGCGTAGTGGGCCCAGGAACGCGGCAACTCGTCGAGTTTCAGGCCACTGTTGAAGATGCGCAGGTCCTGCGGGCTGACGAATTGCACCGAGATATCGATCTGTTCGCCCAGTCGCTGGCGCAACACTTCATCGACTGCCTCGAGCACGGCCGTCTTGCGTGGCGTGGGCGGCAACACGCGCATGTCCAGCGGCCTGTCGTTGAGCGAGACCACAAAGCGCGTACCACCCATGCTGCGCAGTTGGTCGAGCACCAGTGGCCGGTAGGCCACGGGCAGGGAGCGGAAGTAGCTGACGCTGGCCGTCATCGAGTGCGCCAGGCTGCGGGCACTGGTCACCAGGCCTTCGAGCTGAGTGGCACGCAATTGCGACAGCCAGATTACGCTGGACAATGCCTGTGCCAGCAACACCACCAGCAGGGTCAGAAACAGCATGCGCCCAAGCAACGAGCGCGGGACTGGCAGGCGCCAGCGCCACTCAGTACGCACTGACAACGTTGGCCGCCAACAGGTAACCGCTGCCGCGTACCGTACGAATCAAACGCGGCGGCTTGTCGGTATCGCGCAGGCGTTGGCGCAGGCGGCTGACCGCCATGTCGACGATCCGGTCCAGCGGCATCGGCTCGCGGCCACGGGTGGCGTTGCCGATGGTGTCGCGGTCGAGGATCTGCTGTGGGTGGTCGAGGAAGAGTTTGAGCAAGGCAAAATCGGCGCCGGAGAGAATCACCTCTTCTCCATCGATGTGGAACAGCCGGTGGCTGACCATGTCCAGGCGCCACTCATCGAAGGCCAGCACTTCACCACCGGCACGTTCCTGGCCGAACTGGGCACGACGCAACAACGCCTTGATCCGTGCCTGCAACTCCCGGGGGCTGAAGGGCTTGCCCAGATAATCATCGGCGCCCAGCTCCAGACCGATGACCCGATCGGCTTCGTCGGAACTGGCGGTGAGCATGATGATCGGCACCTGGGCCTGGCGCGGATGCTGGCGAATCCAGCGGCACAGGCTGAAGCCATCTTCGTCGGGCAGCATCACGTCGAGGATCACCAGATCGCTGGAGGCCTCGTTCAAGGCCTGGCGAAAGCCCTGCCCGTCGGCCACCGTGCGCACCTGAAAACCGGCTCGGCTCAGGTAAACCTGCAGCAGTTCGCGAATTTCCTGGTCGTCATCGACCAGCAGGATGGACTTACCGGCAACACTCAATTTGCACCGTCCTTGTTGTTTTTATTGGGCGTCGAAACGCCCGCTCCGCCCATTAGACCCTCAGGCCAAGGCTTGCTGCAAGGCTACCCCCGCACCGATCAAGCCACTGTACTCGGCTGTCACCACCCACACCGGCACGCCCGCGAAGTAACCGCTCATGCAGCCCTTGTCGGCAAAGCTCTCGGCAAAACCGCTGGCAAGGAACAATTCAACGAAGCGCGGAATCACGCCACCAACAATAAACACGCCACCGCGCCCACCCAGTGTCAGCACGTTGTTACCGGCGACCCGGCCGAGGAAACGGCAGAACTGTTCGATCACCGCCAACGCCACGGCATCGCCGGCCAGCGCTGCCGCCGTGACCTCGGCGGGAGATTTCAGGGTGACCGCGTGACCATCGATCGCACAAATGGCCTGGTACAGACGCAGCAGGCCGCCACCGCTGAGCACCGTCTCGGCACTGACGTGGCCGATCTTGCTCTCGATCTGCTGGCGAATCTGCGCCTCACGGGCATTGCCCACCGGCAAGTCCACGTGCCCGCCTTCGCCGGGTAGTGCCATCCAATGACCCTGGCCATGCACCTGATCAAGAGGCAACAAAGTGCCAACACCCAGACCGGTGCCCGGGCCGATGACTACCGCTGGGCGCAGCGGATCGGCCGTGCCCTCGCATACCGTGCGGTATTCGCCTTCCTGCAACCGGGTCATGCCCAGGGCCATGGCGGAGAAGTCGTTGATCAACAACAACTCATCCACCTGCAAGGTCTTGCAGAAGGCCTTGCGACTCAGGCGCCAGTGATTGTTGGTGAAACGAAACTCGTCACCATCCACCGGCCCGGCCACCGACAGGCATACAGCGCCAATGGCGCCCGGGACGAGACCGAGACCTTCGAGGTAAACCCCGATCGCCTGCTCCGGGCTGGTGTAGTCGGCAACCGCGAGCACCCGGACCGAGTGCATGCGATCGTTTTCCCACAACGCAAATCGCGCATTGGTTCCGCCAATGTCACCGACCAGGGCCAGCTTCATTTAAGGCTCTCCAACCCCGAGGTAAAGGCACTGGCACCCTGTTCGGCGGAACTGAAGGCCATGCGCATGAAGCCGAACAACTCGCGACCACAACCCACGCCATTGTCGATCAGGCCAACGGCCAGCTCACGCGCGGCCAATTCGGTCGGATCGACCATAACCTGCAAAGTACCCTTGACCCCATCAACGCGGATGATGTCGCCATCGCGCACACGCGCCAGCGGTCCGCCGTCGAAAGCTTCCGGACAGACGTGAATGGCTGCCGGGATTTTCCCCGAAGCGCCGGACATCCGCCCGTCGGTGACCAGGGCCACCTTGAAGCCACGGTCCTGCAGCACGCCGAGGAACGGCGTCATCTTGTGCAATTCCGGCATGCCGTTCGAACGTGGCCCCTGGAAGCGCATCACCGCGACAAAATCGCGCTCAAGCTCACCGGCCTTGAAGGCATCGGCCAGTTCCTGCTGATCCTGGAAGACCCGCGCCGGGGCTTCGACCACTTGATGCTCAGGATCCACGGCCGACACTTTCATCACGCCACGGCCAAGGTTGCCTTCCATCACTCGCAACCCGCCTTCAGGCGAGAACGCCCGCGCCACCGGACGCAGGATGGCTTCGTCGAGGCTCTCGCGCGGGCCATCGCGCCAGACCAGCTTGCCATTGTCGAGGAACGGCTCCTGGGTGTAGCGGCTCAAACCATGGCCGGCCACGGTGTTGACGTTTTCGTGCAACAGGCCGGCATCAAGCAGTTCGCGGATCAGGAAGGCCATGCCGCCCGCCGCCTGGAAATGGTTGATATCGGCCTTGCCGTTCGGGTAGACGTGGGACAGCGTCGGCACCACCTCGGAGAGGTCAGCCATATCCTGCCAGGTCAACTGGAAACCCGCTGCCATGGCAATGGCCGGCATGTGCAGGGTGTGGTTGGTCGAGCCCCCGGTGGCATGCAGGGCGACGATGGAGTTGACCAGCGAACGCTCGTCGACAATTTCGCCCAGTGGCGTGAAGTTGCCGCTGGCCTTGGTCAGACGCGTCACCTGCTGTGCAGCTTCCCGGGTCAGGGCATCGCGCAGCGGCGTGTAGGGGTTGACGAACGAGGCGCCCGGCAGGTGCAGGCCCATGACTTCCATCAGCAACTGGTTGGTATTGGCGGTGCCATAAAAGGTGCAGGTGCCAGGGCTGTGGTAGGACTTCATCTCCGACTCCAGCAGCTCCTCACGGCTGGCCTTGCCCTCGGCGTAACGCTGGCGAACGTCGGCCTTCTCCTTGTTGGAAATACCCGACACCATCGGCCCACCCGGTACGAAGATGGTCGGCAAATGGCCGAACCGCAGTGCGCCCATCAGCAGGCCCGGCACGATCTTGTCGCAGATGCCCAGGCACAGGGTGGCGTCGAACATGTTATGAGACAGGGCCACGGCCGTGGACATGGCAATCACTTCGCGGCTGGCGATACCCAGCTCCATGCCCGGCTCACCCTGGGTGACGCCGTCGCACATGGCCGGCACGCCACCGGCGAACTGACCGACGGAGCCGACTTCGCGCAAGGCGCGCTTGATCTGTTCGGGGTAATGCTCGTAGGGCTGATGCGCCGAGAGCATGTCGTTATACGACGACACGATGGCCACGTTGGCGGCGTTCATCATGCGCAGGCTTTGTTTGTCCTCCGCTCCACAGCCGGCCACGCCATGGGCGAAGTTGGCACATTGCAGCCGGGCGCGTTGCGGGCCATCGCTGGCGGCACCACGAATCAGCTGCAAGTAACGCTCGCGCGTTTGACGACTACGGGCGATCAGCCGTTCGGTGACTTCAAGAACGCGGGGATGCATGTGTTGAACTCCAGGCTATGGACGTGACCTTTGCAGCCGTTTCCCTTTATGCGATTCGCCGCCTAGGCTCAAGGCAAGGGGGTTCGATTTTGATCGACAGAACGGACTGGTCGGTCACTCGTTGTAGATAGTACAAAATACTGCCACTAAAAAGGCTTGTTTTCTATTTTTTTACGAATAATCTTGTAATTCCAACAACAAAATCAGATTTCGTGAACGCTTTTCCCTCTCCACAGGGCTTCGCACAATCTGCCAGAGGTACTGCTATGACGCTCCGCATCGCAATCAATGGCTTTGGCCGCATTGGCCGCAACATCCTTCGTGCACTGTATACCCAAGGCTACCGTCAGGACCTGCAGGTCGTCGCGATCAACGATCTGGGCAACAGCGCCATGAATGCTCACCTGCTCAAGTACGACAGTGTTCATGGGATTTTCGAAGGCAGCGTCGAGTTCGACGAGGAAAGCCTGACCGTCAATGGCGACCGCATTGCCGTCAGCGCAATCCGCCACCCAGCCGACCTGCCGTGGAAGGCCGAAGCCGTCGATGTCGTGTTCGAATGCACCGGTCATTTCACCGACCGGGCCAAGGCAGCGGCCCATATTACTGCCGGCGCCCGTAAAGTCATTATCTCGGCACCGGCCAAGGGGGCCGATGCGACCGTGGTCTATGGGGTCAACCACGACATTCTGCGTCAGTCGCACCAGATCATTTCCAATGCCTCCTGCACCACCAACTGCCTGGCACCGATTGCCCAGGTGCTGCACCGCGAACTGGGTATCGAGCAAGGCTTGATGACCACCATCCACGCCTATACCAACGACCAGAGCCTCATCGACGTCTACCACAGCGACCCGTTCCGCGCGCGCTCGGCCACCCAGTCGATGATCCCGAGCAAGACCGGCGCCGCCGAAGCCGTTGGCCTGGTGCTGCCGGAACTGGCCGGCAAATTGACCGGCATGGCCGTGCGGGTACCGGTGATCAACGTCTCGCTGGTGGACCTGACCGTCAACCTCAAGCGCGAAGCCAGCAGCGAAGAGATCAACGCACTGTTCAGGGAAGCCAGCCAGCACTCGCGGATCCTCGGCTACAACAGCCTGCCGCTGGTGTCATGCGACTTCAATCACAACCCACTGTCTTCTATATTTGACGCCAGCCACACCAAAGCCAACGGCAAACTGCTCAAGGTATTGGCCTGGTACGACAATGAATGGGGCTTCTCCAACCGTATGCTGGATAACTGCCTGGCCCTGTGCAACGCCCAATAAAGGATACGCGAACGACCGTCCGTCAAATAAAACTAACGGAATTGTCCTACAAGCCGATAACCCGTTAGCGCTAAATGGATCTGGCGCACCGGGCACTTGTGCCCGGTTATTCACCCGGCCCGTCCATTCGCGAGAATCCTTATGTTCGACACGCTTTCGATTCGCCTGAAAATCGTCCTGTTGTCCGGCCTCTGCCTGCTCGGTGTTGTGGCTCTCGTGGTCGGGATGAATATTTATCAAACCCGGCAGAACGCCCAGATGGTCGGCGCTGCCAGCACACAAATGCTGACCATAAACGTTCAAAACCTTCTACAGGCCAAGGCTGCCGAAAAAGCAGTGGCCATGCAAAAGACCTTCAGTGAAAGCCTGTTGCTGATTACCGCACTCAGTGATCAGGTGCGTGACATGCGCGCCATGGGCCAGACTCGTTCGATGGATGCCGGTGCGCTTCGCGAAGAGCTCAACCAGGCCTTGAAGACCACCTTCGAGCGCAACAGCGGTGTGTTGGGGATCTGGCTGTCCTTTGAGCCCAACGCGCTCGATGGCAAGGACAGCGATTTCGTCAACGACGCCAAGCGTGGCGGTAATGACCTGGGTCGTTTCTCCAGTTACTGGAGCCGCGTCGGTGGTACGGGCGTGAACAGCCTTATCGTCGAAGAAGACTTGAACAAGACCGACCTGAACCTGAGCGGTACGCCCTACAACGTCTGGTACACCTGCGCGAAGAACAGCGCCCACACCTGCCTGCTCGAACCCTACCTCGATACCGTTGGCGGCAAGCAGGTGCTGATGACGACCATTGCCGTGCCCCTGCTCGTCGACGGCAAAGTACTCGCGGTGCTGGGCGTCGACCTGGCGCTGGACTCGTTGCAAGCCTCGGCCGTTGCCTCCCAGCGCGAACTGTTCAACGGTGCCGGGCATATGCTGATCGCCTCCAGTACCGGCCTGCTCGCCGCCAGCAGCAATGACGCCGGCAAGATCGGCAAGAACCTCGATCAAGTGCTGGCCAATGACGCCAGGGATATACAGCAAGCCCTCGGCGCCGGCAGCCCACAAGTGTTCAAGCAGGGTGATGTGATTCGCGCCGTGTTCCCGGCTACCCCTATCCCCAGCGCCAAGCCCTGGGGCGTGATCATCGACCTGCCCGAGCAGGTGCTGCTGGCCGATGCGGTAAAACTGCGGAGCATTCTCGATGACGCGCAAACCAGCGCCACCATCAAGGCGCTGTTGATCGCCGCCTTCTCCGGGCTGGCAGGCCTGCTGTTGATGTGGCTGACCGCCTCGGGCGTGACCCGGCCGATCGCCCAGGTAGCCGCCATGCTCAAGGCCATTGCCAGCGGCGACGGCGACCTGACCCAACGCCTGCAGTACCAGAAGAAGGACGAGCTGGGCGAACTGGTGAGCTGGTTCAACCGCTTCCTGGACAAGCTGCAGCCGATCATCGCCCAGATCAAGCAGAGCATCGCCGAAGCCCAGGCGACCGCCGACCAGTCTTCGGAAATCGCCCGTCAGACCAGCGACGGCATGCAGATCCAGTTCCGTGAAATCGACCAGGTAGCCACAGCCTCCAACGAAATGAGCGCCACGGCCCACGATGTCGCCAACAGTGCATCGAACGCCGCCAGCGCCGCCCGTGGCGCCGACCAGTCGGCCAAAGAGGGAATGGCCATCATCGAACGCAGCACCCGCGACATTACCTTGCTGGCCGCTGAAGTCAGCAAGGCCGTGGGCGAAGTCGAAGCGCTGGCGGTCAACAGCGAGCAGATCGGTTCGGTTCTGGAAGTGATTCGCAGCATTGCCGAGCAGACCAACCTGCTGGCCCTCAACGCCGCCATCGAAGCCGCCCGCGCCGGTGAAAGCGGACGCGGCTTCGCGGTGGTCGCCGATGAAGTCCGCAACCTGGCCAGACGCACCCAGGACTCGGTCGAGGAAATTCGCCTGGTGATCGAGCGCATCCAGAACAACACACGCGGCGTGGTCGCCACCATGCATTCGAGCCATGACAAGGCCCAGGAAAACGCCGGGCAGATTCATCAGGCCGTGCAGGCACTGGACAAGATCAGCGAAGCCGTCACGGTGATCAGCGACATGAACCTGCAAATCGCCAGCGCCGCCGAACAGCAGAGTTCGGTGGCCGAAGAGGTCAATCGCAACGTCTCGGCCATTCGTTGCGTCACCGAGACCTTGACCAGCCAGGCGGCAGAGTCGGCCCAGGTGAGCAGCCAGCTCAATGCCCTGTCGTCCCAGCAGATGAAGCTGATGGATCAGTTCCGGGTTTGACCCCACGCCCCTCGTTCCCACGCTCCGCGTGGGAATGCAGTGCATGACGCTCCAGCGTCGACGCGGAGCGTCAGGGGATGCATTCCCACGCGGAGCGTGGGAACGAGGTCAGTGTGCTACAGCGACAACACCCCGCTGTACAATCCATACCCCGCCAGCACCGCGCCCGCCACCACCACCAGAAAGATCAACTTCTCCCACCCGGTAAACAACGGCTTGCCCTGCTCATGCTTGGCCCTGGCAAACAGAATCACCCCCGGCGCATACAGCAGCGCCGACAACAGCAAATACTTGACCCCCCCGGCGTACAGCAACCAGATCGCATAGAGCAACGCCACCAGACCGATCCCGAGATCCTTCCAGCGTTCCCCCGCCTGTTCCGCATAGGTTTCCCCACGCACCCCGAGCAGCACGGCATAGGCCGCCGACCACAGGTAAGGCACCAGAATCATCGACGACGCCAGATAGATCAGACTGGTATAGGTACCAGCCGAGAACAGGGTAATCAGCAAGAACAGCTGGATCATGCAGTTGGTCAACCACAGGGCGTTGACCGGCACATGATTGGCATTCTCGTTGGCCAGGAATCGCGGCATGGTCTCGTCCCGCGCCGTGGCGTAGAGGATCTCGGCACATAGCAGCGCCCAGGACAGCAATGCTCCCAACAGTGACACCGCCAGCCCCAGGCTGATCAGCAACGCGCCCCATGGCCCGACGATATGCTCGAGCACCGTGGCCAGGGAAGGGTTCTGCAGCTTCTCCAGCTCCGGCTGGCTCATGACCCCCAGTGACAGCACGTTGACCAGCACCAGCAACGCCAACACCCCGAAAAAGCCTATCACCGTGGCCTTGCCCACATCCGAGCGCTGCTCCGCCCTTCCGGAGTACACACTGGCGCCTTCGATGCCGATGAACACGAACACCGTGACCAGCATCATGTTGCGCACCTGGTCCATCACGCTGCCAAACTGCGGATTGCTCTGCCCCCAGAAATCACGGGTGAAGATATCGGCCTTGAAGGCCACGGCGGCGATCACGATGAACATCAGCAACGGCACGATCTTGGCCACGGTAGTGACCTGGTTGATGAACGCCGCTTCCTTGATCCCGCGCATCACCAGGAAATGCACCGCCCAAAGCAGCAACGAGGCGCAGGCAATGGCGATGGGTGTATTGCCTTCGCCAAACACTGGAACGTAAAAGCCAAGGGTACTGAACAGCAGGACGAAGTAACCGACGTTACCCAGCCAGGCGCTGATCCAGTAGCCCCAGGCCGAAGAGAAGCCCATGTAGTCGCCGAACCCGGCCTTGGCATAGGCGTAGACCCCCGAGTCCAGTTCCGGTTTGCGGTTGGCCAGTATCTGAAAGACGAATGCCAGGGCCAGCATGCCGATCGCCGTGATGCCCCAACCGATCAGTACAGCCCCGGCGTCGGCGCGCGCAGCCATGTTCTGTGGCAGCGAAAAAATCCCGCCACCCACCATCGATCCCACCACCAGAGCGATCAACGCACCGAGTTTGAGCTTTTGTCCTGGTTCGGACATACCCTTCTCCCTTAAGTCCTGTATTTACAATGGGATATCACAACCACGAACAAGTAATGCCAATCGCATGGCGCTTATTATAAATACTCCCTGATGGTGAATGCTTCATAACTAGTCAGTCTATCGCCAGGCGAACTAAACAGTGAGTTTTGAAGAGGACCGCGACAAACGCAACTTAATATGAATTTTTCTCGGAAAATTTGCGATTTTTAGAAAAGTGACTAGCTTGAAGGATCGCAGCAATCGCAAAAAAAGCTCTAGCATCGCATGGAGGGACCCGCGCACATGGATTGTTGCGTCATCCGCTTCATCATTCCGTCAACAACGTACAGTTATACGTCATGATGAAATATTGCACCGAACTGATCTAAGTCAGCTACTTCGATATTCACTAGACTTATTCTAGTGCCTCACTTCTCCTGGATTGGAGTATTGCAATGTCGGAAGCTCCCGGAAAACTAAAGCTTGGCGCGCTTGTTGCCTTGGTAGTGGGATCGATGATTGGTGGCGGGATATTTTCGCTACCGCAAAACATGGCTGCCAGTGCTGATGTCGGTGCCGTTCTTATTGGTTGGGCTATTACTGCAGTCGGTATGCTGACCCTGGCTTTCGTGTTCCAGACCCTGGCCAATCGTAAACCCAACCTCGATGGTGGGGTATACGCCTACGCCAAGGCCGGCTTTGGCGATTACATGGGCTTCTCGTCGGCCTGGGGGTACTGGATCAGTGCCTGGCTAGGCAACGTCGGTTACTTCGTGCTGCTGTTCAGCACACTGGGGTACTTTTTCCCGATTTTCGGTGAGGGCAACACGGTAGCGGCCATCATCGGCGCCTCGATCATACTCTGGGGGGTGCACTTCCTGGTGCTGCGCGGGATCAAGGAAGCGGCCTTCATCAACGTGATCACCACCGTAGCCAAGATCGTGCCGCTAGGGCTTTTCGTGCTGATCGCCCTGTTTGCGTTCAAGCTGGATATCTTCACCGCCGACATCTGGGGCGTCAAAAACCCCGACCTGGGCAGCGTGATGAACCAGGTGCGCAACATGATGCTGGTGACCGTCTGGGTGTTCATCGGCATCGAAGGCGCAAGTATCTTCTCGGCACGCGCGGAAAAACGTTCGGACGTCGGCAAGGCCACCGTAATCGGCTTCATTACCGTGCTGCTGTTCCTGGTGCTGGTCAACGTGCTCTCACTGGGCATCATGACCCAACCGGAACTGTCCAAGCTGCAGAACCCATCGATGGCGGCCGTGCTCGAGCATGTGGTTGGTCACTGGGGGGCCGTGCTGATCAGCGTTGGCCTGATCATCTCGCTGGTGGGTGCCCTGCTGTCCTGGGTGCTGCTGTGTGCGGAGATCATGTTCGCCGCCGCCAAAGACCACACGATGCCGGAATTCCTGCGCAAGGAGAACGCCAATCATGTACCGGTCAATGCCCTGTGGCTGACCAACGTCATGGTGCAACTGTTCCTGATCATCACCCTGTTCTCGGCCAGTACCTACCTGTCGCTGATCTACCTGGCCACCTCGATGATCCTGGTGCCCTACCTGTGGTCGGCCGCCTACGCATTCTTGCTCGCCCTGCGCAGCGAGACCTATGAACAAGCCATGGCCGAACGCAGCAAAGATCTGTTCATCGGCGCCATCGCCGTGATCTATGCGATCTGGCTGATCTATGCCGGCGGGGTCAAATACCTGCTGTTGTCCGCCCTGCTCTATGCCCCTGGCGCGATCCTGTTCGCCAAGGCCAAGCGTGAGCTGGGTCAACCGATTTTTACCAACGTGGAGAAGTTGATCTTTGCCGCCGTGGTCATTGGCGCGCTGGTCGCGGCCTATGGTCTGTATGACGGCTTTTTAACGCTGTAACACCCGTCTTTGAATCTTTGGAGGAAATCAGAAATGTCCACGGAAAAAGTTAAATACGGCGTGCATTCCGAAGCCGGCAAGCTTCGTAAAGTGATGGTTTGCTCTCCTGGCCTGGCGCATCAGCGCCTGACCCCGAACAACTGCGATGAATTGCTGTTCGACGATGTACTCTGGGTCGCCCAGGCCAAGCGCGATCACTTCGACTTCGTCACAAAGATGCGCGAGCGCGGCATCGATGTGGTGGAAATGCACAACCTGTTGACGGACATCGTTGCCCAGAAGGACGCTCTGGACTGGATCCTGGAACGCAAGGTCACCCCGAACCTGGTAGGTATCGGCCTGGTCAACGAAGTCAGCGCCTGGTTGCGCAGCCTGGAGCCACGCAAGATCGCCGAGTTCCTGATCGGCGGTGTATCGGCCGATGACCTGCCCGACTCTTTTGGTGGCGAGGCCATCAAGATGTTCCGCGGCTTCCTGGGCCACTCCAGCTTCATTCTGCCGCCACTGCCCAACACCCAGTTCACCCGTGACACCACCTGCTGGATCTATGGTGGCGTGACCCTGAACCCCATGTACTGGCCAGCCCGTCGCCAGGAAACCCTGCTGACCAGCGCCATCTACAAGTTCCACCCGCAATTCACCAATGCCGAGTTCCAGGTCTGGTACGGCGATCCGGACAAGGAACACGGCGCCGCCACCCTGGAAGGCGGTGACGTCATGCCGATCGGCAACGGCGTCGTCCTGATCGGCATGGGCGAGCGCACCTCGCACCAGGCCATTGGCCAACTGGCGCAAAGCCTGTTCAAGAACAAGGCGGTCGAGCGCGTCATCGTGGCTGGCCTGCCAAAATCCCGCGCCGCGATGCACCTGGACACCGTGTTCAGCTTCTGCGACCGCGACCTGGTCACGGTCTTCCCGGAAGTGGTGAGCCAGATCGTCGCCTTCACCCTGCGCCCGGATGAAAGCAAACCGAATGGCATCGATATCCGCCGCGAAAAAACCAACTTCATCGACACCGTGGCCGCGGCATTGAACCTGAAGAAACTGCGCGTCGTGGAAACCGGCGGCAATGCCTTCGCCGCCGAACGCGAGCAGTGGGACGACGGCAACAACGTGGTGGCCGTGGAGCCAGGCGTGGTGATCGGCTATGACCGCAACACGTCCACCAACACCCTGCTGCGCAAGGCCGGCATCGAAGTCATCACCATCAGCGCCGGCGAACTGGGCCGGGGTCGCGGCGGCGGTCACTGCATGACCTGCCCAATCATCCGCGACCCGATCGACTATTGATTAACTTTTTCACTTACTAGAACCCGACGCTGTGAAAGCGTAGCGAGCGCAGGAAAGACAAGGCAAAAACAGGCGAGGAACGGCTGGGGTCGCACCCGACTTTACTGGTTGTAAATGAGCATTCCGAGCCTGTTTTTAACGCAGTATTTCCAAGCGCAGTAGCTTTCACAGTGTCGGGCAAGGAGATCCATCATGGCGTTCAACATTCACAACCGTAGCTTGCTGAGCCTGGAACACCACACCCCTCGCGAGTTGAAGTACCTGCTCGACCTGTCCCGCGACCTCAAGCGCGCCAAGTACACCGGCACAGAGCAGCAACACCTCAAGGGCAACAACATTGCGCTGATCTTCGAGAAAACCTCCACCCGCACCCGCTGCGCCTTCGAGGTGGCCGCCTATGACCAGGGCGCCAACGTCACCTACATTGACCCGAACTCTTCGCAGATCGGCCACAAGGAAAGCATGAAGGATACCGCCCGGGTACTCGGGCGCATGTACGATGCCATCGAATACCGTGGCTTCAAGCAGGAAATCGTCGAGGAACTGGCAAAATATGCGGGTGTTCCCGTGTTCAACGGCCTGACCGACGAATACCACCCGACCCAGATGATCGCCGACGTGCTGACCATGCGTGAACACAGCGACAAGCCGCTGCACGATATCAGCTACGCCTACCTGGGCGACGCTCGCAACAACATGGGTAACTCGCTGCTGCTGGTCGGCGCCAAGCTGGGCATGGACGTGCGCATCTGCGCGCCCAAGGCCCTATGGCCACATGACGACCTGGTCGAACGCTGCAAAGGCTACGCGGCCGATAGTGGTGCACGTATCACCCTGACCGAAGACCCGAAAGCGGCCGTCAAGGGCGTCGACTTCATCCACACCGACGTCTGGGTTTCGATGGGCGAACCGGTCGAAGCCTGGGCCGAACGCATCAAGCAACTGCTGCCATACCAGGTCAACGCTGACTTGATGAAAGCCACCGGCAACCCACGTACCAAGTTCATGCACTGCCTGCCGGCCTTCCACAACTCCGACACCAAGGTCGGCAAACAGATCGCTGAGCAGTACCCCAACCTGAAAAACGGCATTGAAGTGACCGACGACGTGTTCGAGTCGCCCGCCTGTATCGCCTTCGAGCAAGCGGAAAACCGCATGCACACCATCAAGGCGATCCTGGTGTCGACCCTGGCTGACCTGTAACGGCCTCTGATGGACTAAATGCTCCTGCTTACCCTGTGGGAGCTGGCTTGCCAGCGAGGCGGTGTACCTGACACACCGCGTCGTCTGGATCGCGGCGGTCCGGCGATCCGGCAAGCCCGCTCCCACAGGGGAACATCACCGGCCCTCGGTAAGCAGGAAGTCCCCCTTTTTTAGAAGGAATGCACCATGCGTATCGTTGTTGCATTGGGCGGTAACGCCCTGCTGCGTCGTGGCGAGCCCATGACCGCTGACAATCAGCGCGCCAATATCCGCATCGCCACCGAACAGATCGCCAAGATTCACCCGGGCAATGAACTGGTCATCGCCCACGGCAATGGCCCGCAGGTTGGCCTGTTGTCGTTGCAGGCAGCGGCCTATACCTCTGTCACCCCTTACCCGCTGGACGTACTCGGCGCCGAAACCGAGGGCATGATCGGCTACATCATCGAACAGGAGCTGGGCAACCTGCTGCCGTTCGAAGTCCCGTTCGCCACCTTGCTGACCCAGGTCGAAGTCGATGGCAAGGACCCGGCCTTCCAGAAACCGACCAAACCGATCGGCCCGGTCTACAGCAAAGAAGACGCCGAGAAACTGGCCAAGGAAAAAGGCTGGGCCATTGCCCCGGACGGCGACAAGTTCCGCCGCGTGGTGGCCAGCCCCCGGCCGAAACGGATTTTCGAGATTCGCCCGATCACCTGGCTGCTGGAAAAGGGCACCGTCGTTATCTGTGCCGGCGGCGGTGGCATCCCGACCATGTACGATGAAAGCGGCAAGCTGCTCAGCGGCGTGGAAGCGGTGATCGACAAGGACCTGTGCTCGGCCCTGCTGGCCCAGGAGCTGAAGTCCGATCTGCTGGTCATCGCCACCGACGTCGACGCCGCCTACATCGACTGGGGCAAGCCGACCCAGAAAGCCGTCGCCGAGGCTCACCCGGACGAACTGGAAAGACTCGGCTTCGCTGCCGGCTCCATGGGCCCGAAAGTCCAGGCCGCGTGCGAGTTTGCGCGCAATACCGGCAAGGTCGCGGTCATAGGTTCGCTGGCGGATATTCAAGACATCGTCAAAGGGACCAAAGGTACCCGAGTCAGTACGGCCAAGGCCGGTATCAGCTACCGTTAAATCAGGGGGGCAGGCTTGTCAGCCTGCCCTTCGCCCCACTTGCGAAGGAGTAATCCAATGGCCAAATTCGAGCCCGGACATTTGCATGTAGAACGCCACGCGCTGACCCCTCAAGATCACAGCTACGACCTGAAAGTCGACTACACGGTCGATAAGGACCCCTCGAAAGGCAAAGGCGTACGCTTCACCGTGCACGGCCAGATTCAGGGCAAGGAATTGAAAGAAGAGTTCTTCCTGCCCAAGGAGGAGGCCTTCAATTTCACCCGTGATTTTTCGAAGATATTTGAAAAGTACGGTGTACCCAGGGATCAGCAGATCCAGGTCCATGTGAACAACCCAATCTACGACAAGATGTTCGAAGACATCCGCGCAAAGCTCGACCACAAGTCCGGCGACCCGGTCGATATCAAGGATTTCGAATAACAGTCCCGGCCTCATCGCGGGCAAGTCGAGTCGTCGCACCGCCGCTCCCACAGGGTGGCGCGCGGACACTGTGGGAGCGGGCTTGCCCGCGATCGACCGCAACGCGGTCGCATTGACCGCACCGCCAGATTTCACCAAACCCCCTCCACCAAGGCATACTTGCCGCCCCTGCTACCCAGAACCCGTCAGCGCCCCATGCGTATCCACGTCAGCTTCATCGACCGCGTCGGCATCACCCAGGAAGTGCTCGCCCTGCTCGGCGCGCGCAATCTCAACCTGGATGCGGTGGAAATGGTGCCGCCCAACGTTTATATCGATGCGCCGACCCTCAGCCCGCAGGTACTCGAAGAGCTGCGTGACGCGCTGTTCAGCGTGCATGGTGTTCAGGCCGTCACCGTGGTCGACATCCTGCCCGGCCAGCGCCGTCACCTGCAGCTCGATGCCCTGCTGGCCGCCATGACCGACCCGGTGCTGGCCCTGGACAGCGCCGGCCACGTGTTGCTGGCCAATCCGGCACTGGTCGCCCTGTATGGCCGCGAACCCGACGGAGAGTCGGTCAACCAGCTGTTCGCCGACCCCGACTTGCTCGGCACCCTGCTCGAGCACGGTTTTCGCCTGCCCATGCGCGAGATCGTCCTCAACGGCCAGACCTTGCTGCTCGATGCCACGCCCATCACCAATGCCGGTGCGTTGCTGACCTTGTATCAACCCAATCGCATCGGTGAACGCCTGTCGGCACTGCACCACGACCACGCCGAAGGTTTCGACGCGCTGCTTGGCGACTCGCCGCCAATCCGTACCCTCAAGGCGCGGGCCCAGCGGGTCGCAACACTGGATGCGCCATTATTGATCCACGGCGAGACCGGTACCGGCAAGGAACTGGTGGCTCGCGCTTGCCATGCAATCAGCAGCCGTCACAGCGCGCCTTTTCTCGCACTCAACTGCGCGGCGCTGCCGGAGAACCTGGCCGAAAGCGAACTGTTCGGCTACGCCCCCGGCGCTTTTACCGGCGCACAGCGCGGCGGCAAGCCAGGCCTGATGGAACTGGCCAACCAGGGCACGGTATTTCTCGATGAGATCGGCGAAATGTCACCCTACCTGCAGGCCAAGCTGTTGCGCTTTCTCAATGACGGCAGTTTCCGTCGGGTGGGCGGTGATCGCGAGGTCAAGGTCAACGTGCGCATCCTCAGCGCCACCCACCGCGATCTCGAGAAAATGGTCAACGAGGGGACCTTTCGCGAAGACCTCTTCTATCGCCTGAACGTCCTCAATCTGGAAGTACCGCCGTTGCGCGAACGCGGCCAGGACATCCTGCTGCTGGCACGCTATTTCATGCAGCAGGCCTGCGCCCAGATCCAGCGCCCCGTCTGCCGGCTCGCGCCGGGCACCTATCCGGCCCTGCTGGGCAACCGTTGGCCGGGTAACGTCCGGCAACTGCAGAACGTGATCTTCCGCGCCGCCGCCATCAGCGAGAGCAGCCTGGTCGACATCGGCGACCTGGATATCGCCGGGACGTCCGTGGCACGTCAGCACGATACCGAAGTCGATAGCCTGGAACAGGCCATGGAAGATTACGAGAGAGCGTTGCTGGAAAAGCTGTACATCAACTACCCCTCGACCCGGCAATTGGCCAGCCGCCTGCAGACCTCGCATACCGCCATCGCCCATCGCCTGCGCAAATACGGCATCCCCAACAAGTCGTAAAAACGACCTCTACCCGTACTGAAAGCGCTACAGCGTAACGATATCGCTACAGTCGGTGTCAGGACCCGCTGCGCAAGGCTTTGATCCATCAAGGCTTTTTTTACCTCGCAGCAGCTGTAGCGATTTCGCTACAGCTGGTGTCTGGCGACATCTTAGAAACCACATCAACTCATTGTTTTATAAAGACTTTTGCAAATGTGGCCGCATTTTTGCTAATGCTTAGCTCATTCACGCTCTGCCCTGCATGAGCATTCAATCGCGTCCACCGGACACCCGCTGTCCCTCTGAGGAATTTCCATGAGCGAGTTGCGTTTTACTGAAGACCACGAATGGCTGCGCGCCGAAGCTGACGGCAGTGTGACTGTCGGCATCACCGCTTTTGCGCAAAACGCACTGGGCGATGTGGTCTTTGTGCAGCTCCCGGAGCTTCAAAACTATGACAAGGGCGCTGAAGCAGCGACCGTTGAATCAGTTAAAGCTGCCAGCGGTGTCTACATGCCACTGGACGGGGAAGTGATCGAAGTGAACCCCGCTCTCGATAGCAGCCCTGAACTGGTCAACGAAGACCCGCTGGGCGAAGGCTGGTTCTTCCGCTTCATCCCGGCAGATGCCGCCGCTGTAGCCCAACTGCTCGATCAGGACGCCTACGACCGTCTGATCAAAGCCAACGCCGACGCCTGAGGAACCACCATGACCCACTCGATCAACCTCAGCACCGACAACGAATTCATCGCCCGCCACATCGGCCCACGCCAGGCAGATGAGCAAAGCATGCTCGCCTCCCTGGGCTTCGACTCCCTTGAAGCACTCAGCGCCAGCGTGATCCCGGACAGCATCAAGGGCACCAGCGTGCTCGACATGCCGGCCGGCCAGAGCGAAGCCGATGCCCTGGCGGCCATCAAGGCCATCGCCAGCCAGAACCAGCTGTTCAAGACCTACATCGGCCAGGGCTACTACAACACCCACACGCCGGCGCCGATTCTGCGCAACCTGCTCGAAAACCCGGCCTGGTACACCGCCTACACCCCGTACCAGCCAGAAATTTCCCAGGGCCGCCTGGAAGCCCTGCTGAACTTCCAGACCCTGATCAGCGACCTGACCGGCCTGCCAATCGCCAACGCCTCCCTGCTCGACGAAGCTACCGCCGCTGCCGAAGCCATGACCTTCTGCAAACGCCTGAGCAAGAACAAGGGCAGCCACGCCTTCTTCGCCTCCAGCCATTGCCACCCGCAAACCCTGGACGTGCTGCGCACCCGTGCCGAGCCACTGGGCATTGAGGTCGTGGTAGGCGATGAGCGCGAACTGACCGATGTCAGCGCTTTCTTCGGCGCCCTGTTGCAATACCCGGCCAGCAATGGCGATCTGTTCGACTACCGCGAGCTGGTCGAGCGTTTCCACGCGGCCAACGCTCTGGTGGCCGTCGCCGCCGACCTGCTGGCCCTGACCCTGCTGACCCCGCCAGGCGAGTTCGGTGCCGACGTCGCTATCGGCAGCGCCCAGCGTTTTGGCGTGCCGCTGGGCTTCGGTGGCCCGCATGCCGCCTACTTCTCCACCCGCGAAGCGTTCAAGCGCGACATGCCGGGCCGCCTGGTCGGCATGTCCATCGACCGCTTCGGCAAGCCGGCCCTGCGCCTGGCCATGCAAACCCGCGAACAACACATCCGTCGCGAGAAGGCCACCAGCAACATCTGCACCGCGCAGGTGCTGCTGGCCAACATCGCCAGCATGTACGCGGTCTACCACGGTCCGCAGGGCCTGCAGCAGATCGCCCGGCGCACCCACCAGCTGACCGCGATCCTGGCCAAGGGCCTGGTCACCCTGGGCGTGACCGTCGAGCAGGAACACTTCTTCGACACCCTGACCCTGAGCACCGGCAGCGCCACCGCCGAACTGCATGCCAAGGCCCGTGGCCAGCAGCTCAACCTGCGTGAAATCGACGCCCAGCGCCTGGGTCTGTCCCTGGACGAAACCAGCCGCCAGGCCGATGTGGAAACCCTGTGGCAGTTGTTTGCAGCGCAAGGCCAGGCCCTGCCTGACTTCGCCGCCCTGGCCGCCAGCGTTGAATCGCGTATTCCGCAAACATTGGTACGCGGCTCGGCCATCCTCAGCCACCCGGTGTTCAACCGTTATCACTCCGAAACCGAGCTGATGCGCTACCTGCGCCGTCTGGCCGACAAGGACCTGGCGCTGGACCGCACCATGATCCCGCTGGGCTCGTGCACCATGAAGCTCAACGCCGCCAGCGAAATGATCCCGGTGACCTGGGCCGAGTTCGGCAACCTGCACCCGTTCGCACCCGCCGAGCAGAGCAAAGGCTATCAACTGTTGACCGACGAGCTGGAAGCGATGCTCTGCGCCGCCACCGGCTACGACGCCGTGTCGCTGCAACCCAACGCCGGCTCCCAGGGTGAATACGCAGGCCTGCTGGCCATCCGTGCCTATCACCAGAGCCGTGGCGATGATCGTCGCGACATCTGCCTGATCCCGTCCTCGGCTCACGGCACCAACCCTGCGACCGCGCACATGGCCGGCATGCGTGTGGTCGTGACCGCCTGCGACGCCCGTGGCAACGTCGACATCGAAGACCTGCGCGCCAAGGCCATAGAGCACCGCGAACACCTCGCCGCACTGATGATCACCTACCCGTCGACCCACGGCGTGTTCGAGGAAGGCATCCGCGAAATCTGCGCGATCATCCATGACAACGGTGGCCAGGTGTACATCGACGGCGCCAACATGAACGCCATGGTCGGCCTCTGTGCGCCGGGCAAGTTCGGTGGCGACGTGTCGCACCTGAACCTGCACAAGACCTTCTGCATCCCCCACGGCGGTGGCGGCCCGGGCGTCGGCCCGATCGGCGTCAAGGCACACCTGGCGCAGTTCCTGCCTGGCCACGGCCACATGGAGCGCAAGGAAGGCGCGGTCTGCGCGGCACCGTTCGGCAGCGCCAGCATCCTGCCGATCACCTGGATGTACATCCGCATGATGGGCGGCGAAGGCCTCAAGCGTGCCTCGCAGCTGGCAATCCTCAATGCCAACTACATCGCACGCCGCCTGGAAGAACACTTCCCGGTCCTGTACTCGGGCAGCAATGGCCTGGTTGCACACGAGTGCATCCTCGACCTGCGCCCGCTCAAGGAAACCAGCGGCATCAGCGTCGACGACGTGGCCAAGCGCCTCATCGACTTCGGCTTCCACGCCCCGACCATGTCCTTCCCGGTGGCCGGCACGCTGATGATCGAACCGACCGAAAGCGAGTCCAAGCAGGAACTGGATCGTTTCTGCGACGCGATGATCTGCATCCGCGAAGAAATTCGCGCCGTGGAAAATGGCACCCTGAACAAGGACGACAACCCGCTGAAGAACGCTCCGCACACTGCAGCGGAACTGACCGGCGAGTGGGCTCACCCCTACAGCCGCGAACAGGCGGTGTTCCCGCTGGCGTCCTTGATCGAAGGCAAGTACTGGCCGCCGGTCGGTCGCGTCGACAACGTGTTCGGCGACCGCAACCTGGTGTGTGCTTGCCCGTCGATCGAGAACTATCAGGACGTCTGAGTCGCTCGGGCTACTAAACTGTATTGACTGGTAGGCCGTCATCGCTGGCAAGCCAGCTCCCACAGTGGACTGTGTTGCACATGGATCCCCTGTGGGAGCTGGCTTGCCAGCGATCTGCCGCAAAGCGGCAGCAAACAAAAAAGAAACCGGAGAACAACCATGTCTTTAAGTGTGTTCGACCTGTTCAAAATCGGCATCGGCCCCTCCAGCTCCCATACCGTCGGTCCGATGCGCGCCGCTGCGCGTTTCGTCGAAGGCTTGCGCCGAGAAGGGCTGCTGGCCGCTACCACCTGCGTCAAAGTCGAGCTCTACGGCTCGCTCGGCGCCACCGGCAAGGGCCACGGCAGTGACAAGGCCGTTCTTCTGGGCCTTGAAGGTGCACACCCCGATACCGTGAATACCGAGACCATTGCCGAACGCCTGCAGGAAATCCGCAGCAGCGGGCGCTTGAATCTGCTCGGTGAACACAGCATTGAATTCAATGAAAAACTCCATCTGGCGATGATCCGCAAACCGCTGGCGTATCACCCCAACGGCATGATCTTTCGCGCCTTCGACGCCGCCGGCCTGCAGATCCGCAGCCGCGAATACTATTCGGTGGGTGGCGGTTTCGTGGTCGATGAAGACGCAGCCGGCGCCGACCGTATCGTCGAAGACAGCACGCCGCTGACCTTCCCCTTCAAAAGCGCCAAGGACCTGCTCGGCCACTGCGCCACCTATGGCCTCTCCATCAGCCAGGTGATGCTGACCAACGAAAGCGCCTGGCGCCCCGAAGCCGAAACCCGCGCGGGCCTGTTGAAAATCTGGCAAGTGATGCAGGACTGCGTCGCCGCCGGTTGCCGCAACGAGGGCATTCTACCTGGCGGTTTGAAGGTCAAGCGCCGTGCTCCGGCCCTGCACCGGCAACTGTGCCAGCACCCCGAAGCCGCGCTGCGCGATGCACTGTCGGTACTCGACTGGGTCAATCTGTACGCCCTGGCCGTGAACGAAGAAAACGCCAGCGGCGGGCGCGTGGTCACGGCACCGACCAACGGCGCAGCCGGGATAGTCCCGGCGGTACTGCACTACTACATGCGCTTTATTTCGGGCGCCAACGAAGACGGCGTGGTGCGTTTCCTGCTCACCGCCGCCGCCATCGGCATCCTCTATAAGGAAAACGCCTCGATCTCCGGCGCCGAAGTCGGCTGCCAGGGTGAAGTCGGCGTGGCCTGCTCGATGGCTGCCGGTGCCTTGTGCGAAGTACTCGGCGGCACGGTTCAACAGGTTGAGAACGCCGCCGAAATCGGCATGGAACACAACCTCGGGCTGACCTGCGACCCGATCGGCGGGCTGGTCCAGGTGCCCTGCATCGAACGCAACGCCATGGGCTCGGTCAAGGCCATCAATGCCGTGCGCATGGCCCTGCGCGGGGACGGCCAGCACTTCGTCTCCCTCGACAAGGTCATCCGCACCATGCGCCAGACCGGCGCCGACATGAAAAGCAAATACAAGGAGACCGCCCGTGGCGGTCTGGCCGTCAACATCATCGAATGCTAGGAGTCATGCATGTCCACCGAACAACTGCTGCAAACCCCGCTCCACGCCCTGCACCTGGAACTGGGCGCGCGCATGGTACCTTTCGCCGGTTACGACATGCCGGTCCAGTACCCCTTGGGCGTGATGAAAGAACACCTGCACACCCGCGAACAGGCCGGCCTGTTCGACGTCTCGCACATGGGTCAGATCCGCCTGGTCGGCGCAAACGCCGCCAAGGCCCTGGAGGCCCTGGTGCCGGTCGATATCATCGATCTGCCGGTGGGCATGCAGCGCTATGCAATGTTCACTAATGATCAAGGCGGCATTCTCGACGATCTGATGGTCGCCAACCTGGGCAACGACGAGTTGTTCCTGGTGGTCAATGCCGCCTGCAAGGACCAGGACCTGGCGCACCTGCGCAAGCACCTGGGCGACCAGTGCACGGTCCAGCCGCTGTTCGAAGAACGCGCCCTGCTCGCCCTGCAAGGCCCAGCCGCAGTGAAAGTGCTGGAACGCCTGGCACCGGAAGTTGCGAAGATGACCTTCATGCAATTTGCCAGCGTGAAGTTGCTCGGCGTCGACTGCTATGTGAGCCGCTCCGGGTACACCGGCGAAGACGGCTTTGAAATTTCCGTACCGGCCGCCAGCACCGAAGCCCTGGCCCGCCGCCTGCTGGCCGAACCGGAAGTGGCCGCGATCGGCCTTGGCGCTCGCGACTCGCTGCGTCTGGAAGCCGGCCTGTGCCTGTATGGCCACGACATGAATACCGAAACCTCACCGATTGAGGCGAGCTTGCTCTGGGCCATCTCCAAGGCTCGCCGGGCCGACGGCGCCCGAGCTGGTGGTTTCCCCGGTGCGGCGACTGTCTTCAACCAGCAACAGCAAGGCGTGGCACGCAAACGCGTCGGCCTGCTGCCACAGGAACGCACGCCGGTACGTGAAGATGCCGATATCGTCGATGAAGCGGGCACCACCATCGGCCGCGTCTGCAGCGGTGGATTCGGCCCGACACTGGGTGGCCCGGTCGCCATGGGTTACCTGGATGCCGCACACACGGCCCTGGATACCCCGGTCTGGGCCATCGTGCGTGGCAAGCGTGTGGCAATGAAGGTGAGCAAAATGCCGTTCGTGCCTCAGCGCTACTACCGCGGTTGATTCCGAAAACCCACCGTGGCGATGGCCACGAGAAGCGCGTTTGCTCTCATGTCATCGCCACGAAAAGGTTTGCGAGTTTCGTTATCGAAATCGCTTTGTAACAAGTCGAACACAGCTGAAAAAACCAGCTGGAATGAGCATGGAAAAAAAGCCTCAAAACGGGCCTAAAAGGTAGAAAACCAGCGGTCTTCAGGGGTTGTTTTTGTTCCCGGAGTTAGCGTAGAGTTTCCTCACTGTGTTTGCATGGGTCGCTATGGTTCGTGACCTGGGCAGTAGCTAAGATTTGCTACAACCCGTTCTGCGTCTCTTACTTTCCTGCAACCCAGCCCAGTACTCTTTCAGTTGAAAGAAGCTGTCACTAATTCTAAGTTCCAAGGAAATAAGCTATGTCGCAACGTCAGAGCGGTACCGTCAAGTGGTTTAACGACGAGAAAGGTTTTGGTTTTATCACTCCAGAAAGCGGTCCGGATCTGTTCGTGCATTTCCGCGCTATTCAGGGCAACGGCTTCAAGAGCCTGAAAGAAGGTCAGAAAGTGACTTTCGTTGCAGTGCAAGGCCAAAAAGGCATGCAAGCTGACGAAGTTCAAGCCGAAGGCTGATTCGTCCCCCACAAAAAAGCCCCTGCTGGCAACAGCAGGGGCTTTTTTGTGCCTGCGATTCCGTAGAATAGGCGTTTTTTAACTGCACGGAGTGCTGCCCCGCCATGCCGAAACACCTGTTGCGTCCCCAGGGCGACTTCCCTCCCGTGGGCCTGGGCCGTCGCCTGGCGGCGATGTTCTACGACTTCCTGCTCTGCACTGCGCTGCTGATGGTCACCACCCTGATCTACAAGCTGATCATGATGGCGTTCATCGGTGAAGCCCGCTTGCGCGAACTCTCCGAGGCTGGCGCGCTGGATGGCGACCCGCTGCTGTCGACGATCCTGTTGTTCGTGCTGTTTGCCTTCTTCGCCAAGTTCTGGACCCACGCCGGGCAGACACTGGGCATGCAGGTGTGGGGCGTACGCGTGCAGAACGTCGACGGCAGCGCCATCAGCCTGTGGCAGGCCCTGCTGCGCTTTATCGTCTCTATTGCGTCCTGGCTGTGCCTGGGGCTGGGGTTTTTCTGGGTGTTGATCGACAAGAAGAAGCGCAGCTGGCATGACATCTATTCAGATAGTCAGCTGGTACGGATTCCGAAGAAAACCAAATAAAAAAAGCCGACCCAAGGGTCGGCTTTTTTTATGGACGAAGGTTCAACCCGCCCGACGCAGTAACCACACCCCAATCAGGGCACAGACCCCGGCCGGCACCGCCACTGCCAGCAGCGGCGAGAAACCGAATACCTGACTCGATGGCCCCAGCAGATCCTGGACGATGCGGAACACGAAGCCCACCAGCACACCGGTGAACACGCGCTGACCCAGAGTCACCGAGCGCAGCGGGCCGAAGATGAAGGAAATTGCCATCAACACCAGCGCTACCGTCACCAACGGCTGCAGGACCTTGGTCCAGAAAGCCAGCCAGTAACGGTCATTGTTCAAGTCCTGATCAGACAGGTAGTTGATGTAGGTCCACAGCCCCGAGATCGACAGGGATTCAGGCGCAACCACGACGGTGCTCAGCAACTCCGGCGTCAGCGCCACGTCCCAGCGTTCTTCCGGCATCTTGATGACTTCAGTGCTATCTCCACGGAAATGGGTGGTGGTCACGTCGGTCATATTCCAGTGATCAGTCTCATACTGGGCCGTGCGCGTAAAGCTGGACGTCAGCATATGGCGCTCGCCGTCAAAGCGATAGCGCGTGACACCGTACAGCAGGCCATTGGGTTGCACAGAGTTGATATGCACGTACTCGTCGCCCTGACGGTGCCAGACGCCGCGCTTGGACGTTTGCGCTTCACCTCCACCCTGCGCCAGCGAGCGTGCTGCCTGGGCCTGGTTCTCGGTTTGCGGCGCCACATACTCGCCAATCAGCACCCCGGCCAGCATCAGCAGCAGCATCGGCTTCATCACCGCCCAGACAATGCGGCCAACCGAAACCCCGGCCGAGCGCATGATGGTCAGTTCACTGTGACTGGCCAGGCTGCCCAGGCCGATCAGGCAACCGATCAGGGCGGCCATCGGCAGCATGTCGTACAAGCGCCGAGGCACGGTCATCAATACGTAGCTGCCGGCATCCCACAACGTGTAGGTATCACTGACGTCGCTCATCTCATCAATGAAGGCAAACAACGACGCCAACCCCAGAATGACCCCCAACACTCCGAGGATCGCCACGAGGACGCTGCTGCCGATGTAACGATCAATCTTACCCACGGGCCACCTCCGCACGGCGGCTGGCACGCTTGAGCTTCATCGGCTCCCAGAGCATCAACCCCAGGCCGATGCACAGGAACAACCCGTGGACCCACCACAGGCCCGGCCCGATCGGCAATTTGCCTTTATCCACCGCGCCACGCACGGAGATCAATATCGTCAGGTAAGCCATATACAGAAGAATCGCCGGTAGCAACTTGAGGAAACGGCCCTGGCGCGGGTTGACCCGCGACAGCGGTACCGCCATCAGGGTCACGATGAAGACCAGCAGCGGCAACGACAGGCGCCACTGCAGTTCGGATTTCTCGCGCAGGGTCGTGCCGCTCAGCAGCGCGGAAGTCGGGATGGCTTCCCGCTCGGTGATGTCTTCGCTGACTTCAGGCTTGGGTAGCAATACGCCATAGGTGTCGTACTTGATAGCACGGTAATCGGCCTGGCCAGGATTGCCATCGTAGCGATAGCCGTTATCCAGGATCAGGTAACGATTGCCGTCGGGGTGGATTTCCTGCCGGCCTTTCTCTGCCACCAACACCGTGATGCCACGATCCTTGCTTTGATCGTCGGGCAATTTCTTCTCGGAAATGAACACCCCGGCCAAGCGCGCGCGGTCTTCGGACAATTGCTCGGTATAAGTGACCCGCGTGCCGTCGCGCAGGGTCTGGAAGCGCCCCGGCACCAGCGTGTCGAACTCGGTCATTGCATCCTGCTGGTTGATGATCTGTGCCACCCGGGCCACGCCTTGCGGGGCCAGGCTCAAGCTCAGCCACGCCACCAGCAGGGCCACGATGACCGCCGGGAACATCGTCATGGCCAGCAGCCGCCGCTGGCTCATGCCGGTGGCCGCAAGCACGGTCATCTCGCTTTCCAGGTACAACCGTCCGTACGCCAGCAGAATCCCGAGAAACAGCCCCAGCGGCAGAATCAGTTGCAGGAATCCGGGCAGACGAAAGCCCATGATGAGGAACAGCACGCTTGGATCGAGTGCGCCTTGCGCCGCTTGGGCCAGGTATTTGATGAAGCGCCCGCTCATGATGATTACCAGCAACACAGCGCTGACAGCGCTCAAGGTAACCATGACCTCGCGGGAAAGATAACGGAAGACGATCAAACCAGACACTCCAGGGTTGTCAGGCTCAGGGGGCCAAACAAGTAAAACATAGCAGCCGCGAAAGTTGCCGGCGCGTGGGCACGAGCCACCGAAAAAGTCGGCGCATTATCCTGTGATTGAACGTGCCTGTCACTTGGCACTCTCATGGCATTGCAACAGGCTGCATCACAGGGTTGTCAGCCTCGGCAACTAAGGCTCAAACTGACAGCTTTACCGCTGGCGCGTCACCACGACGCCAGGCTGTTTCACTCGCATCAATAGACCGTGCGAAAACTGACAGTTCATTCGGGGACCCGGAAATGGAATTGGTTGTAAAAAGCGTAGCCGCAGAAACGTTGAAAACCGCTACCCTGGTGGTCGCAGTCGGCGAAGGCCGAAAGCTCGGCACCACAGCCGGCAAGCTGGATGAAGTCAGCGGCGGTGCGATCAGCGCCGTGCTCAAGCGCGGCGACCTGACCGGCAAGGCCGGCCAGACCCTGCTGCTGCACAGTCTGCCGAACCTCAAGGCCGAGCGTGTGCTGCTGGTCGGCACCGGCAAGGACGCAGAACTGGGCGACCGCGCCTTTCGCAAACTCGCCGCCAGCGCTCTGAACGCGCTCAACGGCCTGGGCGGCAGCGATGCGGTACTGGCCCTGGACGAATTGACCGTCAAAGGCCGCGAAACCTATGGCAAGTCGCGCCTGCTGGCCGAAACCCTGCTGGACGGCGGATATGTATTCGATCGTTTCAAAAGCCAGAAAGCCGACCAACGCGCCCTGAAAAAGATCACCCTGCTGACCACCAAGGCCAACCAGGCCGACGTCGAGCGCGCCATCGCGCACGCCCGGGCGATCACCAAAGGCATGAAGTTCACCCGCGATCTGGGCAACCTGCCGCCGAACATCTGCCACCCGAGCTTCCTCGCCGAGCAGGCCAAGGACCTGGGCAAGGCTAACAAAAACCTCAAGGTCGACGTCCTCGACGAGAAAAAGCTCAAGGAACTGGGCATGGGCGCCTTCCTGGCCGTGGGCCAGGGTAGCGCACAGCCACCACGACTGATCGTGCTCAACTACCAGGGCGGCAAAAAATCCGAGAAGCCGTTCGTGCTGGTTGGCAAGGGCATCACCTTCGACACTGGCGGCATCAGCCTCAAACCGGGTGCCGGCATGGATGAAATGAAGTACGACATGTGCGGCGCCGCCAGCGTGCTCGGCACCCTCACCGCCGTGCTCGAACTGCAGCTGCCGGTCAACCTGGTGTGCCTGCTGGCCTGCGCCGAAAACATGCCAAGCGGCAATGCCACTCGCCCGGGCGACATTGTCAGCACCATGAGCGGCCAGACCGTGGAGATCCTCAACACCGACGCCGAAGGCCGCCTGGTGCTGTGCGACACCCTGACCTACGCCGCCCGCTTCAAGCCCCAGGCCGTGATCGACATCGCCACCCTGACCGGCGCCTGCGTAGTTGCTTTGGGTGGCCACGCCACAGGCCTGATGGGCAACGACGAGGCCCTGGCCGAGCAACTGCTCAGCGCAGGCAAGCGCGCCGACGACCGCGCCTGGCAGCTTCCGCTGTTCGACGAATACCAGGAGCAACTGGACAGCCCGTTTGCCGACATCGCCAACATCGGCGGGCCGAAAGCCGGCGCCATCACCGCAGGTTGCTTCCTGTCGCGCTTCACCAAGGATTACCAGTGGGCGCACCTGGACATCGCCGGCACGGCCTGGCTCAGCGGCGGCAAGGACAAGGGCGCCACCGGCCGTCCGGTGCCCCTGTTGACCCAGTACCTGCTCGATCGCGCCAACGCCTGAAACTGATCGATCCGGCTGCGTCGCCACAAGGCGCAGCCGGGTTGCGGAAGGGATATGACCAAAGTCGATTTCTACATTCTCCCCAGCGCATCGCCCTCGGCGCGCCTGGATTTCGCCTGCAAGCTCACGGAAAAAGCCTGGCGCCTGGGGCACCGCGTCTACTTGCATTGCAGTGATGCCGCCCAGCGCGACGAACTCGATGCCCGCCTGTGGAGTTTCAAGGGCGAGAGTTTCATCCCGCACAGCATCGCCGAAGACGATCCCCAAGCCTCGATCGCCCTGGGTCTTGGCCCGGATGCAGGTTCGCATCAGGATCTGCTGGTGAACCTCGACCTGAGCGTCCCACCCTTCTTCAAGCACTTTGCCCGCGTGGCCGAAGTGGTGGTCGAAGACGCCGCGATCCGTCAGGCTGCACGGGAGAGTTTCCGTTTCTACCGTGAACAGGGCTATCCTCTGCAAGATCACCGCCTCCAGCGACTCTGAGTTCAAGATGGACAATCCCAAAACTTCAACCAAGCCCGTGCAACTGCTGGACGACCTCGAGTCGATCCGCCAACTGCTCGGCGATGACACCCTGCAACCGCCGCTGCTGACCGAAACGGTCGAAGGCAGCGACCAGATTCCCATGCTGTTCGAGCAGATCGACGAACCGGTAGTCACGGCGCCAGCGCCGCCACCACCGCCGAAGGTCGAAGCTCAGCCAGACCCGCAGGCCAAGCGCCAGGAAACCCTGCTGCACCTGGATGTCGAACTGCGCGCTGCGGCACAATTGATCATGCAAGACGTGATCGACGATTTCGCACCGCATATCGAGAACGAGGTCAAGCGGCGGCTGGATGCGCGGCTGGATTGGTTGTTGAGCCACTATCCGGAGTAGTCAGCGGCCCTTTGGGCCGCATCGCTGGCAAGCCAGCTCCCACAGAGTTCACCGCAGACCTCTGTGGGAGCTGGCTTGCCAGCGATGAGGCCAGTAGCTACAACATTTATCCCACCTGCCATCACCTCGCTCTACGCCCCGCGCCTCTTCCCCGTTATACTTGTCGGCTTTCCTGAATAAATGCCATAGGGTCCCGCCGCGCATGGATAAGACCTACCAGCCGCACGCCATTGAAACTTCCTGGTACCAGACCTGGGAGTCCGAGAATTATTTCGCCCCGCAAGGCGCGGGCGACTCGTACACCATCATGATCCCGCCGCCGAACGTTACCGGCAGCCTGCACATGGGCCATGGTTTCAACAACGCGATCATGGACGCCCTGATCCGTTTCCGCCGCATGCAGGGCCGCAACACCCTGTGGCAACCAGGCACCGACCACGCCGGTATCGCCACGCAGATGCTGGTAGAACGCCAGCTCGAAGCGCAGGGCCAGAACCGCCACGACCTGGGCCGGGAAAAATTCCTCGAAAAGGTCTGGGAATGGAAGGAGCAGTCCGGCGGCAACATCAGCCGGCAGATCCGTCGCCTGGGCTCGTCGGTGGACTGGAGCCGCGAGCGCTTCACCATGGACGACGGCCTGTCGGAAGCGGTCAAGGAAGCCTTCGTGCGCCTGCACGAAGACGGCCTGATCTACCGCGGCAAGCGCCTGGTCAACTGGGACACCAAGCTGCACACAGCAATTTCCGACCTTGAAGTGGAGAACCACGACGAGAAAGGCAACCTGTGGAACCTGCGCTACCCGCTGGCCGATGGCGTCAAGACCGCAGAAGGTCATGACTACCTGATCGTCGCCACCACCCGTCCGGAAACCATGCTCGGCGACGCCGCCGTGGCCGTGAACCCGGAAGACGAGCGCTACAAGGCCCTGATCGGCAAGTTCGTCGAGCTGCCGCTGGTCGGCCGCCGCATCCCGATCATTGCCGACGACTACTGCGATCCTGAATTCGGCACCGGCTGCGTGAAAATCACGCCAGCCCACGACTTCAACGACTACGAAGTCGGCAAACGCCACAACCTGCCGCTGATCAACATCTTCGACAAGAATGCCAACGTGTTGGCTGCCGCCCAGGTGTTCAACCTCGACGGCACCCTCAACGAACAGGTCGATGGCACCCTGCCAGCTGATTACGCGGGCCTGGACCGCTTCCAGGCGCGCCGCGAAATCGTCGCAGCCTTCGAAGAGGCCGGCCTGCTGGTCAGCGTCGACGACCACGCCCTGAAAGTGCCGAAAGGCGACCGCTCCGGCACCATCATCGAGCCGTGGCTGACCGACCAGTGGTACGTCTCTACCAAGCCGCTGGCCGAACCTGCCATCGCCGCCGTGGAAGATGGCCGCATCCAGTTCGTGCCCAAGCAATACGAAAACATGTACTTCTCCTGGATGCGTGACATCCAGGACTGGTGCATCAGCCGACAGCTGTGGTGGGGCCACCGGATTCCGGCCTGGTACGACGAATCGGGCAAAGTCTACGTCGGCCGCGACGAGGCCGAAGTGCGCGCCAAGCACAACCTGGGCCCGGACGTTGCGCTGCAACAGGACAACGACGTACTCGACACCTGGTTCAGCTCGGGCCTGTGGACCTTCTCCACCCTGGGCTGGCCGCAGCAGACCGACTTCCTCAAGACGTTCCACTCCACCGACGTACTGGTCACCGGCTTCGACATCATCTTCTTCTGGGTCGCCCGGATGATCATGCTCACCATGCACCTGGTGAAAAACGAAGACGGCACCCCGCAAGTACCGTTCAAGACCGTCTACGTCCATGGCCTGGTGCGTGACGGCCAGGGCCAGAAGATGTCCAAGTCCAAAGGCAACGTCCTGGACCCTCTGGACATCATCGACGGCATCGAGCTTGAAGAGCTGGTGCAAAAACGCACCACCGGCCTGATGCAGCCGCAACTGGCCAAGAAGATCGAAAAGCAGACCCGTCAGGAGTTCGCCGAAGGTATCGCCAGCTACGGCACCGATGCCCTGCGCTTCACCTTCTGCTCGCTGGCATCCACCGGTCGCGACATCAAGTTCGACATGGGCCGCGTCGAAGGCTATCGCAACTTCTGCAACAAGATCTGGAACGCCGCCCGTTACGTGCTGGACAAGGGCGACGACTGCGGCCAGAACGGCGAAGCCTACGAGCTGTCGCTGGCCGACCGCTGGATCATTTCGCAGCTGCAGCGCACCGAAGCCGAAGTGACCCGTCAACTGGATCAGTTCCGTTTCGACCTGGCCTCCCAGGCGCTCTACGAGTTCATCTGGAACCAGTACTGCGACTGGTACCTGGAGCTGTCCAAGCCGGTACTGTGGGACGAGAACGCACCGATCGAGCGTCAGCGCGGCACCCGTCGCACCCTCGTGCGCGTACTGGAAGTGGCCCTGCGCCTGGCGCACCCGTTCATGCCGTTCATCACCGAAGAGATCTGGCAGCGCCTGGCGCCGCTGGTCGGTGCCGAAGGCAAGACCATCATGCTGCAACCATGGCCTGTGGCCGTCGAAGCACGCATTGACGCAGCCGCCGAAGACGACATCGAATGGCTCAAGGGCCTGATGCTGGGCGTGCGCAACATCCGCGGCGAAATGAACATCGGCCCGGGCAAGCCTCTGCAGCTGTTCCTCAAGAACGCCAGCAGCGAAGACCAGCGTCGCCTGAGCGAAAACGAAGTCCTGCTCAAGAAGCTGGCCAAACTCGAGTCGATCACCGTGCTGGCCGAAGGCGCCGAAGCGCCGCTGAGCGCCACTGCGCTGGTCGGTGAGATGGAAGTGCTGGTACCCATGGCCGGCCTGATCGACAAGAACGCCGAACTGGCTCGCCTGGACAAGGAAATCCAGCGCCTGCAAGGCGAAGTGCAACGCGTGGGCGGCAAGCTGTCCAACGCAGCCTTCGTCGACAAGGCACCGGCGGAGGTCATCGACAAGGAACGGGCCAAACTGGCCGAGGCCGAACAGGCCCTGGGCAAACTGGCCGAGCAGCATGCGCGGATTGCCAGTCTGTAATCCTCGTACGCTTCAGTAACGCCATCGCGGGCAAGCCCGCTCCCACAGGGTCAAACATTCCCTCCTGTGGGAGCGGGCTTGCCCGCGATGCTTTTTACCGGACACATCATGCCCACGCCTAGCAAACCCACCCTACACCCCCGCAACCGCCACCAAGGCCGTTACGACTTCCCCCAGCTGATCAAAAGCAGCCCGGAACTGGGCCAGTACGTGATCATCAACCCCTACGGCAAGGAAAGCATCGACTTCGCCAACCCGGCAGCGGTCAAGGTTTTCAACCGCGCCCTGCTCAAGGCTCTGTACGGAATCAACCACTGGGACATTCCGGCCGACTACCTGTGCCCGCCCATTCCGGGCCGCGCCGACTACCTGCACTTTCTCGCCGACCTGCTCGCCGAGTACAACGCAGGCACGATCCCCCGTGGCGCCGCCGTGCGGGCGCTGGACGTCGGCGTGGGTGCCAACTGCATCTACCCCCTGCTCGGCCATAGCGACTACCGCTGGCAGTTCCTGGGCTCGGACATCGACACCACGGCGCTGGCCTCGGCCAAGGCCATCGTCCAGGCCAACGGCTTGAGCAAAGCCATCAGCCTGCGCCAGCAAGCCAACCGCAAGCACATCCTGCTCGGCCTGCTGCAAAGCGACGAACGCTTCGACGTGACGCTGTGCAACCCGCCCTTCCATTCGTCGCTCGATGAAGCCACCCGAGGCAGCCAGCGCAAGTGGCGGGCACTGGGCAAGGCCGACCCCAAACGCAAGCTGCCGGTATTGAACTTTGGTGGCCAGGGCAACGAGCTCTGGTGCGAGGGCGGCGAGATTCGCTTCGTCAACCAACTGATCAGCGAAAGCGTGCAACTGGGCCAGCAAGTGTTCTGGTTCAGTACCCTGGTGTCCAAGGCCTCCAACCTGCCGGGCATTCAGGCGGCCCTGAAAAAGGCCGGGGCACTGGAAACCCGCGTCGTGGAGATGGGCCAGGGGCAAAAGCAAAGCCGCTTCGTGGCCTGGACCTTCCTCGACAAGACGGGGCAGCAAACCTGGCGGCAACAACGCTGGGTGAAACAGGCATAAAAAAACCGCGCCTGACGTGAGCCAGGCGCGGTTCTTGACGCTGTTTACAAATTACTTGTTTACAGAGTCGGTCAGCACTTTAGCTGGCACGAATTTGACGACTTTCTTTGCAGCGATTTCGATGGCAGCGCCAGTCGAAGGGTTGCGGCCGGTGCGGGCAGGGCGCTCAGTGATTTTCAGCTTGCCGATACCTGGCAGAGTGATTTCACCGCCATTTTCCAGCTGATCAGCAACGATCTGGCCCAATTGATCAAGAGCGTTACGCGCGGTGGTTTTCGGCGCGTCGATAGCTTCAGCGATATCGGCGATCAGTTGGTCTTTGGTAATTGCCATGGTGGTGTTCCTTCCCTATCAAATTCATTTGGTTTGCAGAGTGCTGCGTCGGCCATCGAACCAGCCCTCGGCGCTCTGGTTACAGCGACGCCAATCGCGAATGTAGATGCTGAAAAACGCGTTTGGTTCGACCTGACAGCAGCTAACTGCGAGCTATACACCTTTGTAAGGCGCTAGACGGCGCAAAACTACCATACAGACAGATAAATATCCGCCATAACCTGGCCATTTGTTCAGGTTTATCGGGGGTTTGGGCAAAAAATGACCGAAATACGCTCCAGCAGCCCCCTCCTGTAACACCATGACACAGCCTGAAGGCCCAGCTGGGTTACACTTGGCGACTTTGCAGCGCGGCACAACCACTAGCCGCCATCACCCTTTTTCACACCGAGAAGCCCATGCCGATCCGTCATTGCATCGTCCACCTGATCGACAAGAAACCCGATGGCACCCCTGCAGTGCTGCACGCCCGCGATTCGGAGCTCGCCGAGTCCCAGGCCATCGAGAACCTGCTGGCCGATCTCAACGACAGCTACAACGCCAAACAAGGCAAGGCCTGGGGTCTGTTTCACGCCGAATCCGGTGCCCATCCGTTCAGCGGCTGGCTCAAGGAATACCTGGAGGGTGGCCAGAACTTCACCGCCTTCAGCCGCGTGGCGGTCGAGCATCTGCAAAAGCTGATGGAAGAGTCCAACCTGTCGACCGGCGGCCATGTGCTGTTCGCCCACTACCAGCAAGGCATGACCGACTACCTGGCCATCGCCCTGCTGCACCACAGCGAAGGCGTGGCGGTAAACGCCGAACTGGATGTGACCCCGTCCCGCCACCTGGACCTGGGCCAACTGCACCTGGCCGCACGGATCAACATCTCCGAGTGGCAAAACAACAAGCAATCGAAGCAATACATCTCCTTCATCAAGGGCAAGAACGGCAAGAAAGTCTCGGAATACTTCCGCGACTTCATCGGTTGCCAGGAAGGCGTCGACGGCCCGGGCGAAACCCGTACCCTGCTCAAGGCCTTCAGCGACTTCGTAGAAAGCGAAGACCTGCCCGAAGAAGCCGCCCGCGAGAAAACCCAGGCATTGGTCGACTACGCCACCGGCCAGACCAAAATGGGCGAGCCCGTGGCCCTGGAAGAACTCTCCGGCCTGATCGACGAAGACCGTCCACGAGCCTTCTACGACCACATCCGCAACAAGGACTATGGGCTTTCGCCAGAAATCCCGGCCGACAAACGCACCCTGAACCAGTTCCGCCGTTTCACCGGTCGGGCCGAGGGCTTGTCGATCAGCTTCGAAGCACATTTGCTGGGCTCCAAGATCGAGTACGACGAAGAAGCCGGCACCCTGATCATCAAGGGTTTGCCAACCCAATTGACCGATCAGCTCAAGCGCCGCAAGGACTGAGGCGATGCTGCATAACGTCCTGAAGAAGTTCCTGCTGATCCTGCTGGTGGTGGTCGTCTACCAGCACTGGGGCAAGATCGAACACTTCTTCAACCCGCCCCCGGCAACAGCGAGGCACAGCCAGAGCAACGCCCGGGTCGTGCTGTACTCCACCGAGTGGTGTGGCTACTGCAAACTGACCCGGCGCTTTCTCGATCAGCAGGGCATTGCCTTCAGCGAAGTCGATATCGAAAAGGACGTGGAAGGACGCAAGACCTATGTAGCGCTGGGCGGAGGCGGCATTCCGATGCTGGATGTGAACGGCACCTTCATTCGCGGGTACAACCCTGAAGCGATCCTGGAAGCGCTCAAATAACCCTCCCTGCCTCGTTGTTCCCGACAAACGGTAGTAAAAAGGGTGAAAACCTGTCATTTCTGACAGTAGCCCGCCTGCGCTGATACCCCCATCCTTGGCTTAGGGACGACAGGGGGTAACCATGGATGGTTTCAATCGATCATGTGTATTGGCACTCCTGGCAAGCCTGCACGGCACTTGCGTGTCTGCAGCCCCCCACCCTGCTCTTCCAGTCGACAAAACGGCCTTTATCAACCAACTGCTCGAGCAGATGACTCCGGAAGAAAAAGTCGGGCAGTTGCGTCAGCGCTTCACCAGTTCTGAAATGCCCGAACCCGAAGTACTGCAGACCATTGCAGCAGGCAACACTGGAGCGATGTTCGGTGCAGCGGGTCGCGCAGTACTGCGCACCCTGCAAGATGCAGCGGTCAAACACAGTCGCTTGAAAATCCCTCTGTTTTTCAGCTACGACGTTATCCATGGCCACAGGACCATTTTCCCCATCAGCCTCGGGCTGGCCTCCAGCTGGGACATGGACGCTATCGCCTTGAGCGGTCGTATTGCGGCCAAAGAAGCCAGTTCCGATGGGATGGACATGACGTTTGCGCCCATGGTCGATATCAGCCGTGACCCACGGTGGGGGCGGATTTCGGAAGGCTTCGGCGAGGACACCTACCTGGTTTCCCGGATCGCCGGGGTAATGACCAAGGCATTTCAAGGCGAGTCTCCGAGCTCACCCGACAGCATCATGGCCTGCGTCAAGCACTTCGCATTGTACGGGGCCGTCGAAGGCGGTCGCGATTACAACAGCATCGACATGAGCATGGTCCGCATGTACCAGGACTATCTGCCCCCTTACCGCGCAGCCATCGATGCGGGCGCGGGCTCACTGATGACAGCCTTGACCACGCTCAACGGTGTGCCAGCGACCGCCAATACCTGGCTGTTGCAGGACCTGCTGCGCAGGGACTGGGGTTTCAAGGGGCTGACGCTCAGCGATCATGGCGCTGTTGCCGAATTGATTGAACATGGCGTTGCCCGCGATGGCCAGGATGCGGCCAGGTTAGCCATTCGCGCCGGTATCAACATGAGCATGAGCGATACCTACTACGGGCAAGCGCTGCCTGGGCTGCTAAGGTCCGGAGAAGTATCCGAACAAGCCCTCGACAATGCCGTGCGCCATGTATTGAACGCCAAATATGACATGGGCCTGTTCGACGACCCTTACCGACGCATCGGCATGGCCAGTGACGACCCGACCGATGCCCATGCCGAAAGCCGATTACACAGGGCGCAAGCCCGAGAAGTGGCGCGCAAGACGCTGGTATTGCTGAAAAACCGCGACCACACCTTGCCTTTGAAGAAGCAAGGCACCATCGCTCTGATTGGCCCCCTGGCCAAAAACCCAGTGGATATTCTCGGCAGCTGGCATGCCCTCGGTCAGGCCTCTCAGTCAGTGACTGTCTATGACGGGTTGAAAAATGCCTTGGGCAACACGGCCACCCTCCTCTACGCGAAAGGGGCGAATATTACCGAGGACAAATCCAGCTTCGACAGACTGGCCGATGGCAAAATCGATATCGACTCGCGCTCGTTTATGCAAATGCGAGAGGAAGCGCTCAAGATTGCCTGGCGATCCGATGTCATCGTTGCGGTGCTCGGTGAGTCGCGCGGCATGTCCCACGAAGGCGCAAGCCGGACCAACCTCAATCTGCCGGGTCGCCAGAGCGAACTGCTCAGCGCATTGAAAGCCACTGGCAAACCCTTGGTACTGGTAGTGATGAACGGACGCCCACTCACGATTGGGGGAGAACACGACCTTGCAGACGCCGTACTGGAAACCTGGTTCAGCGGCACCGAAGGCGGCAATGCCATTGCCGATGTGCTCGTGGGCGACTACAACCCCTCAGGCAAGTTGCCAATTACCTTCCCTCGCTCGGTGGGGCAGATTCCCACTTACTACAACCACCTGAACACGGGGCGGCCGCTCACAGCGGGTGAGTCAGCCCTTTATAAATCGCAGTACTTCGACCTGCTTGATAGCCCGTTGTATCCATTCGGATACGGGCTTAGCTACACCGATTTCAGCCTGTCGGACATCACGCTATCGACACAACGGCTGATGACGGATGAGTCGCTGGACGCCAGTGTCACTGTTAAAAACACTGGAGCCCGCGACGGTGAAACGGTTGTACAGCTTTATATCCAGGATATCTCGGCGTCAATCAGCAGGCCTGTCAAGGAACTGAAAGGCTTTCAGAAAATCATGCTCAAAGCCGGTGAAGAACGCACCCTTCATTTCACCGTCAATGAGCAGGATTTGAAGTTCTACAACTCATCCCTTGAGTACGCCGCAGAACCCGGTGAGTTCAACCTGCAAATCGGCCTGGACTCACAAAACGTCAAGCAGCAACGCTTCGAATGGCAATGCGACTTGTGTGACACGGCCATATGATCAGCGCGCGTCTATCTTGAAACCAAACCGCGGGAAGTGCACATGCACTACCCCCGCACGCTCATCCTCACGACGCAGAATAAGTTCCTCGACCCCGGCAAACACCAACTCCCCTTCCACCGGGTCCACGCCATAATCGGTCGCGGCAATCGACACCCGATCACCCGTTCTGAAACCATTGGGTTCGTTGAAGGCTTCCTCCGGCAATGGCGCTGGCAGCGTATCGCGTGCAATCGCCAGCGCCTCCTCGCTGCTGAGCTCGCTGTAGGCACCATGACCAAAACCCAGCACTCGCCCGAGCCATGCATGCACCGCCGGATAGGCGTCCACCAGCGGCGCCGTCACCGGCGTGCCCTTGAGGAACCATAACGGGTGGGCCATGGCGAAGTCGGCAATCGACGGCTCGCCGAACAGGTAATCGCCCTCCTCGCGCTGCAGTTGTTGCTCCAGGCGCGCCATGATCGTCGGCCATTGGTGCCTGGCCTGTTCGGCTGACAGGCGTTGTGAGCTGCCGCTACTGAACAGCGCCTTGCGGTCTTCGATAAATGCCTTGACCGCTTCGGGTGGCAGACGGGCAAAGCGCACTGCCACCGATTCGGGTTGGAACACCAGGCTCACTGCATGCTGGAACACCACCGAATCGGCCCAGGCAGCGAAGATGGCGGCGGTCATTTCCTGGCCTTCGGGAAACAGCGCAGGCAAGGCTTTTTCCTGATCCAGGCGGCGCGCGATCAGGGCGGTGTCGCAATAGATGTCGGCGCCCACCTGCAGCACCGGCGTCTTGCGATAGCCGCCGGTCAACGCTGTCAGGTCGGGCTTGGGCATGACCGGCGAGATCAGGACTGAACGCCACGACGCCCCCTTGAAGCCCAGCATCAGGCGGGCTTTTTCGGCAAAGGGTGAGGTGGGGTAATGGTGCAGGATCAGATCGGTCATCTAGGGCTCCGCCACAGGAAGGACAAGCCTTGAGCTTACCCTTGGCCCGTGCAGAAGCCTACCCGCTCACGGCGATAACACAGCATCAAGTCCGGTGATCGGCGCGAACGACGCCACCAGGGCTTCCTTGGCGACTTTACGCAGCTTCTTGATCAGGCGTTCCTGGCGCAGGGCTTCACCCTTGTCGACACAGGCTTCGACATACACCAGGGCCACGGCCGGGCTTGAATGGAAAAACCGCGCGCCCTTGCCCCGTTGATGGGCGGCGAAGCGACGTTGCGGGTCATCGCTGATGCCACAGTAGAGCGAACCGTTTTCAGCGCGTACCAGGTACACGTACCAGGGTTTGCTGACGGGGTCGGGATTGGTGTTGATACTGGATTCGATCACGTTGCTGACAGGTAGAGGATTGCAAGGTTTCAGCTTAACGTTCCTGCCATCGCCCTGAATAGCGCTGTTCATGGCATAGCGCGACACACTTAAATTCTTGTCAAATATAATTGATTAAAAAACCCGTGCCGAGCTAGGCAGACCAAGGCTTTGGCAGCTAAACGCACCGCCTGCAGGGCAACGAGCGCGCAAAAACCCGTGAAAAAAAACACGGGTATTGTTTGACATATTTTACAGCTTTGGCAGACTGGTGCGCAGGTTCCGGCCACTATCAGGCCGGCTCGGGCAGACGACCATCGCGCCAGAGCACTCCCGGATTCCCCCGGATGCTGCCTCTGACCAGGGGTGTTGCCCAAGCCGCTCGTCCTGCGAGCGACTGTACGGAACCTGCTGAAAACAGGCCAAGAGCGCCTGCAAAAAAACACGACAGGTCCAGCCTGTCACCAAGGTGACGTATGTCAAACAGCAATACTGCAAACCCTTCCAAGAAAAACCGCAAACCCGTAGTACTGATGTCCATGGGCGCCCAGGAGCGCAAGGGACATGCCTACCAAGTAATGACCCACAAATACATCACGCCGCTGACCGATATCGCCGGTTGCGTCGCCGTGCTCGCGCCAACCTGCTGCGGCACCGACGACATCGAGCAATACCTGGACATGGTCGACGGCGTGTACCTGACCGGTGCCGGCAGCAACATCGACCCGGCCCTGTACGGCCAGGAAAACCTGACCCCGGAAAAAGCCCAGGACCGCGACCGCGACCTGTTCGACATTCCGCTGGTTCGCGCCGCCATTGCCCGTGGCCTGCCAATCCTCGGCATCTGCCGCGGCATGCAGGAAATCAACGTGGCCCTGGGCGGTGACATGTACCAGAAGGTCTACGCCGAAGATGGCTTCAACGATCACCGTGAAGACACCGACGAGCCGGTCGACGTGCAGTACGCCGAGAGCCACAGCATCGACCTGGTGCCGGGTACCTGGTTCGCAGATCTGATGGGCACCGACTCGATCATGGTCAACTCGCTGCACGGCCAGGGCATCAAGACCCTGGGCGAAGGCCTGGCGCCGCTGGCCCATGCCGAAGACGGCCTGATCGAAGCCATCCATGCCCCCGACCTGCCGCAGTTCACCTGCGCGGTGCAATGGCACCCGGAATGGCAAGCCAAGAGCAACCCGGACTCGGTGAAGCTGTTCACTGCCTTCGGCGAAGCCTGCCGCAAGCGGGTCGCGGAAAACGCTTAACGCCCCGCCTGAAATGCGCGTAGCCCTTTGAGCGCCTGCTGGTGCACCTTGCCCTGCACCAGCGGCGTCCATCCCAGCAGCAGGCCCTTGGCCCCCAAGGCCTGCCGCGACCAGCGCCATAGATCGAAATGATCGTGGTGTTCGCAAATCTTCCCATCGCGAAACAGAAAACGTGCCTGGATATCGTTGACCACCGTACGGCCGGTCTGGCTGAACAGATAGGTCGCGACCCAGTGGGCGCCGCCGCTGCGTTCGTTGCTGTTGACGCTGTCGAACGTCAGGGAGAAATCCTTGGCTCTGGATGCGAGCATGCGCCACATGTCACCGGCATCGCGCCCGCGCAAGGTGCCGAACGCCGGGTCGCTGAACACGATGTCATCGGTGTAACAGGCGACCATCGCCTCGGCGTCCAGGCGCTGGAAGGCTTCGTAGAAACGGGTGATCAGGGCGCTGTTGGCGTCGCTCATGAAGGGTCGTCCGTGCGAGTAAGAATATCCCCAAGATAATCTGCCCTTACCTGCAAAATCCATCAGCATTGATAGGGCGAATACGGCAGCTTTCAGTCACCTCTGCCTTAGTGATTGCTCTCCTCGAGAATCTTGATCTGGATACCCGCATTTGCGCTTCGTGCAGCGCGGCGTATTTTCCGATCGGAAATCGTTCTTTCGCCGACGGACGTCGGGGTCCATGCATTCAAGTCTTCCTGACTGAAGTTTGTTTTCGAGGGTTTGCGTTTAATTGCAAAATTTTCCACACCGTCCGCAAAGCGGCGGGTTATTAACAGGAACCCCGTGTGTGCAATCATTCGATGATCAGGACGCACAGCCAGCCCCTCAAGGTGCCAGCCACGCACCATCGACTCCCAGGCATCGGGTTCGGTGAAGCGTCCGTCTTCTCTGATGGCTTCCACGGTTCGCGATAACTGCGTCACGGTGGCTACGTAATTGATCCATACGCCTCCAGGAGCAAGCACTGTCGCGACAGCATCGAGGCATTCCCAGGGTGCCAACATGTCGAGCACAACTCTATCGATGCTGCCCGGTGCTTCATGCCTGACAACTTCATCCTGAAAATCGCCGATGGAGATATTCCAGGCCGGATGGGCACTGCCGAACATTGCTTCAACGTTTCCCCGAGCGATATCGGCAAACTCTTGCCGGCGCTCGAAAGAATGCAAGTAGCCATGATCGCCTACGGCCCGCAACAAGGATATTGATAACGCACCGGAACCCACACCGGCTTCGACCACCCGCGCCCCCGGAAAAATGTCGGCCATGGTGACAATCTGGCCAGCATCCTTGGGGTAAACAACGGCTGCGCCGCGTGGCATTGAAAGAACAAAATTCGAAAGCAGCGGCCTGAACACCTGATACTCAACGCCTTCGTTATTGCTGACGACAGTGCCTTCGACCTTGCCAATGACACTGTCATGGGCGAGGAAGCCCTTGTGGGTATGAAAAGCCTTGCCCGCTTCCAGGCCTATGGTGCTCATGCGTCCGCGCTCATCGGTTAACTGAACGCGCTCACCTACTCGAAAAGGCCCTCGGCGACGCGAGGCACCGACTGCCTCTTTTTCGGTTTCATGTTGCATCGCTATATACATTCCTTGTTATACAAATAAGTTTTTGTTAAGTCACCATCAAATACTACGCAACTTATACGCAACAGCGCGACAACACATATAAACGAATATGTGCCAACTTATTTTTGAATAGGAATGTAATACTTTTTCCTCGTTTCCACGCTCCGCGTGGGAACGAGGGGCCAGGTTAGCGATCGACTACTGCGGCGATCAATGCCTGTGCCGCATCGAGTTGCTGGATCAGGCCGAGCACCAGGGCTTTATCGTTGAGGTGCAAATGGTCCACTACATCCCAGGCGGTGGCTTCGGCGCATTCGATCAGGGTGGTGGCGTGGGCCAATGCATCATCAGCCGGGATGCCGCCGCGCACGGTGAACATGGGGATGCCGTTGCTGTCGACGGTGCCGAAGGGCTTTTCGGTGGTGGTGGTGAGCGAGGGGGATGATTCGGGCGGATCGGGGACTATTTTTATCATTTTCAGTCTCTTTATGGTGAAGCCGCCTTCCCTTCGCTGCGAAACGAATTAGGGTGGCAGCTATACGCGGGTTCGCAGACCGAGGAGACAGAAACTCGGCGCACCCGAAGATGCCCCACGTACAGCCGCCATAACAAAGGTTCAGCCTAAAAAAGCCGAACTTTGAAAATGAACGCTGTTGTTTCTGCTCATCAGGGCTGCGAAACCCGATCATTGAATTGTCAACGACCGCTCCACACTAACCATCAAAAAACCTAGGCGCAACAGCGTTTAAGGCGGGTTGATTATGATTAGGAAATGTCGTTCACGACATAACGAAATTGCTGACAGATGTATCCTAATCGCGGGCAAGCCCGCTCCCACAGGGGATCCTCGTTCCCACGCGGAGCGTGGGAACGAGGGTGCTCAAACCTTTTCACTTTCAACCTGCACATACAACGACCGCCCCGCCCCCAACCCGGCAACAATGGCACCCAGGCCAATCACCCCAAAGATCCAGCCCAAGGCATCCCAGCCGCCGGTAAGGTCATGCACCACCCCCACCGCAAACGGCCCCATGGACGCCAGCGTATAGCCCACACCCTGGGCCATGCCCGAGAGGTTCGCCGCCACATGGGAATCCCACGAACGCAGCACGATCAGGGTCAAGGCCAGGCTGAAGGTTGCGCCCTGCCCCAGCCCGAGCACCACGGCCCAGCCCCACAGCCCTTCGATCGGCGCATACAGGCAGCCGAACAACCCGGCCAGGGTCAGCAACATCACAATCAGGATCGCCGGGCGCTGGTCACGCCCGCGGGTCGCCAGCCAGGGTGCGGTCAGCGAGCTCGCCAGTTGCACGATCACCGAGCCGGACAACACCAGCCCTGCTTCGGTCGGCGTCAGGCCACGACCGATGAGGATCGACGGCAACCAGCCAAATACGATGTAGGCCAACGAGGATTGCAGCCCCATGTATAGCGTGACCTGCCAGGCCAACGGGTCACGAAACAACCCACGCACCCGGTAAGCCACTTGATGCGCGCCATGCCCTTGCTTGGCCTGCGGTAGCCAGAACAGGGCCGCCGCCAGCGCCGGCACCAGCCAGAAGCCCAACCCCAACGCCCAACTGCCGCCGAAATGTTCGCTCAACGGCACCGTGGAACCTGCGGCCGTGGCCGCGCCCAGGCACAGGGCCATGGTGTAGACGCCGGTCATGGTCCCGGCTTGTTTAGCGAAGTCGCGTTTGACGATGCCTGGCAACAGCACGCCAATCACACCAATGCTGGCACCGGCCAGGATGCTCCCGGCGAACAGGCCGAAGGTGCCCAATGAACTGCGCAAGGCGATGCCCGCCGCCAGCAACACCAGAATCCCCAGCACCACCCGCTCGCTGCCGAAACGCCGCGCCAGGATGGGCGCCAACGGCGCGAACAAGCCCAGGCAGAGCACTGGCAAGGTGGTCAGCAAGCCGGCCTGCGCTGCACTCAGGCCCAAGCTTTGCGAAACCTGGCTGAGCAGTGGCGCCATGCTCGACAGAGCCGGACGCAGGTTCAGCGCTACCAATACCAAGCCGAGCAACAGCAACCAGGGGCGTTTGAGTTGCACCGGCTGTTGTTGCACCTGCGCGTCATCGGCCTCGCAGTCGATCAAGAGCTCGTCGAGTTCGGGGGCTGGCCGGCTACTGGTCGCGGATGTGGCGTTGTTGGGCATGGTCATCTCAATTCAAGGTTCATCGATCAAGGTCCGGCACAGCGCCTTGGCCCGTTCCGGGTCACGCTGTTCGACGGCCTCGAGCATGTCGACGTGCAGGTCGAAGACCGACTGCCGTCGAGGTCCGTGGCTCAGGCTATGGCGCACGGCGGCCCCGACCACGCTGGAGAAATAGCGGTACAACTCGCTCAGGGTCGGATTGTGCGCGGCGTCGACAAGGCGGCGGTGGAACACCATATCGCAGGCGATGTAGCAATCCAGGTCGTGGTGGTAGTGCGCCTCGCTCTCCTTGAGCGCTTCGCGCAGGCCTTGCAGGTCCTGCTCGGTACGCCGCAGGGCCGCCAGGCCGATGGCTTCGGCCTCGATGATGTGGCGGGTTTCCCGGGCGTGCTCCAGCGAGCATTGGGACAAGGCCTTCATGGTGTCGAGCGGGTCGACATTGCCACGCAGGTAACTGCCGTCGCCCTGGCGCACTTCGATCAGGCCGGTGAACGCCAGCACGCGCATGGCTTCGCGCACGGTATTACGGCTGATGCCCAGCTCGGCGGCCAGTTCAGGTTCGGTCGGCAGGCGCTGGCCGATGGTCCAGGCGCCGTCGTTGATGCGTTGGCGCAGTTGTTCCAGGGCCTGGTCGACTAGGGAGCGTTTGATGAGGGGGGTTGGCATGGGTTCTCGCTTAACATCCAATCATCGGATGAATTTACAGAAAAGACTAAGCTGAAATTGAGCGCGAGGCAAATTGCATTGCCCCTTGCGACCGCGAAGCGGTCGTAAAAATTGGCCAGAAAAACAAAAAGCCCGGAACAAGTCCGGGCTTCCTTTCAACTCAACAACCCATCAATGCAAAATCTGACTCAAGAACAACTTCGTCCGCTCATTCTGCGGATTGTCGAAGAAGTCATGAGGCCCGGCCTGCTCGACGATCTCGCCCTTGTCCATAAAGATCACCCGGTTCGCCACCGTCCGGGCAAAGCCCATTTCGTGGGTCACGCAGAGCATGGTCATGCCGTCTTCAGCCAGGCCGATCATGGTGTCCAGCACCTCTTTCACCATTTCCGGATCGAGCGCCGAAGTGGGTTCGTCGAACAGCATGATCTTGGGCTTCATGCACAAGGCACGGGCAATCGCCACGCGCTGCTGCTGGCCGCCGGACAACTGCCCCGGGTATTTGTGGGCCTGCTCGGGAATGCGCACGCGCTCGAGGTAGTGCATGGCAATTTCCTCGGCCTGGCGCCGGGGCATCTTGCGTACCCACATCGGTGCCAGGGTGCAGTTCTGCAGGATGGTCAGGTGCGGGAACAGGTTGAAGTGCTGGAACACCATGCCCACTTCGCGGCGAATGGCCTCGATCTGCTTGAGGTCGTTGGTCAGTTCTACCCCATCGACCACGATGCGGCCCTGCTGGTGCTCTTCCAGGCGGTTGAGGCAGCGGATGGTGGTCGACTTGCCCGAGCCCGACGGCCCGCACAGGACGATACGCTCGCCCTGGCGTACGTTCAGGTTGATGTCCTTGAGCACGTGGAACTGGCCATACCACTTGTTCACGCCCTGCATCTGAATAATGCCTTCAGGGCCCACAGGCTGTTTGATCGCTTCACTCATGAGAAAACTCCTAACGCTTGTGGCCTGTATCCAGCTTACGCTCCAGATGCATGGAGTAGCGGGACATACCGAAACAGAAAATCCAGAACACCAGGGCTGCGAACACATAACCCTCGGTCGCCATGCCCAGCCACGCAGGGTCGGCAGCCGCCTGCTTGACGCTGTTGAGCAGGTCGAACAGGCCGATGATGATGACCAGGCTGGTGTCCTTGAACAGGGCGATGAAGGTGTTGACGATGCCGGGGATCACCAGCTTCAGGGCTTGCGGCAGGATGACCAGGCCCATGCTGCGCCAGTAACCCAGGCCCATGGCGGCAGCCGCTTCGTACTGGCCCTTGGGGATGGCCTGCAGACCGCCGCGCACCACTTCGGCGACGTAGGCGGACTGGAACATGATCACCCCGATCAAGGCCCGCAGCAGTTTGTCGAAGCTCATGCCTTCAGGCAGGAACAACGGCAGCATCACCGAGGACATGAACAGTACGGTAATCAGCGGCACGCCCCGCCAGAACTCGATGAAGGTCACGCAGACCACACGAATCGCCGGCATTTTCGAACGCCGCCCCAGCGCCAGCAAAATACCCAGCGGCAAGGCGCCGGCGATACCGACGGTGGCGATCACCAGGGTCAGCATCAGGCCGCCCCACTGGCTGGTCGGCACCACGTCCAGGCCCAGCATGCCGCCATGCAGCAGGGTGTAGGCCAGGATCGGGTAGATCACCAGGAAGCACAGCCCGTAGATCGCCTTGCGCGGGAAGCGTTTGATGAACAGCGGGGCAACGCCGATGACCGCCAGCCACACGGTCAGGTCCACGCGCCAGCGCAGGACCGGCGGGTAGTAGCCGTACATGAACTGGCCGAAACGCTGCTGGATGAACACCCAGCAGGCGCCTTCCTTGGTGCAGTCGGCGCGAGTAGTGCCGACCCAGTTGGCATCGAGGATCGCCCAGTGCAGCAGCGGCGGCACGACCAGGAAGATCAGGTAAACCGCGAACAGGGTCAGCAGGGTGTTCAGCCAACTGGAGAACAGATGCGCACGCATCCAGCCCAGCGCGCCTACGCTGGTCTTCGGAGCGGGCATGTCGGGTTTGAAGATATGAGTCGTCATGTGTTTTCCCTCACCGCTCGATCAGCGCAATGCGCTTGTTGTACCAGTTCATCAACAGCGAAATGCTGATGCTGATCGCCAGGTACACGCTCATGGTGATGGCAATGACTTCAATCGCCTGCCCGGTCTGGTTCAGCACCGTGCCGGCAAACAGCGAAACCATTTCCGGGTAGCCGATACCGGCCGCCAGCGAAGAGTTCTTCGCCAGGTTCAGGTACTGGCTGGTCAATGGCGGAATGATCACCCGCAGGGCTTGCGGAATGATCACCTTGCGCAGGGTCGGACCATTGCGCAGGCCGAGCGAATGGGCCGCTTCAGTCTGACCATGGCTGACCGACTTGATGCCCGAACGCACGATTTCGGCAATGAAGGCGGCGGTATAGACGGTCAGCGCCAGGGTCAGCGCCAGCAGTTCCGGGATCAACACCCAGCCGCCGATGAAGTTGAAGCCTTGCAGCTTCGGCGCTTCCCAATGCACGGGCACGCCGAACATCAGGCAGCACAAGGCGGGAATCAGGATAAACAGCGCGAGGCTGGCCCAGAATTTGTGAAACGGTACGCCGGTCTCTTCGAAGCGCTTGGTTGCCCAGCGGTTCAGCAGCACGATCGCGACAATGGCCACCACGATACTGGCGAGGAACGGCCAGAAGCCATCGGCCACCAGGGCAGCCGGCATGTTCAAGCCACGGTTGCTGACGAAGAAAGTGTCGCCGAAATTATGACTGTTGCGCGGCCCCGGCATGGTCAGGAATACCGCGAAGTACCAGAACAGAATCTGCAGCAAGGGTGGGATATTGCGGAAGACTTCCACATACACCGTCGCCAGCTTGCTGATGATCCAGTTCGATGACAGCCGGGCGACCCCGACGATGAAACCCAGGATCGTCGCCAGAATGACGCCGATGAAAGTCACCAACAGGGTGTTGAGCAGCCCGATGACGAACACCCGGGCATAACTGTCCGACTCAGTGTAGGAGATCAGGTGCTGGGCGATGCCGAAACCGGCACTGCGCTCCAGAAAGCCGAAACCGGAGGTGATGCCCCGGTGCTGGAGGTTGGTTTGAGTGTTGTTGAACAGGTACCAGCCCAACGAGACCACCGCGACAATCGTGATGATCTGGAATAGCCACGCACGCACACGTGGATCGCCTAGGCTGAGCCTCTGCTTGGGTGCGCCGATTTGATTTTGCATGAAGTGCCCCAGGAATAATGGAACAGAACATCACCCGGCGGTTGACCCGCCGGGTGACAGGACAATCAGCGCACAGGTGGTGCGTATTGAAGGCCGCCGTTGTTCCACAAAGCGTTCTGCCCGCGATCGATCGCCAGCGGAGTGCTCTTGCCCAGGTTCTTTTCGAAGATTTCGCCGTAGTTGCCGACTTGCTTGACGATCTGTACCGCCCAGTCCTTGCGCAGCTTCAGGTCCTTGCCGTATTCACCGTCGGTGCCCAGCAGGCGAGCCACGTCAGGGTTCTTGGTGGACTTGGCCTGCTCTTCGACGTTTTTCGAGGTGACGCCCATCTCTTCGGCATTGAGCATGGCGAACAGGGTCCACTTGACGATGGTGAACCATTCCTCATCGCCCTTGCGCACGACCGGGCCCAGAGGCTCCTTGGAGATGGTTTCCGGCAGTACCACGTAGTCGTTAGGGCTCGCCAGCTTGCTGCGCTGTGCGTACAGCTGCGATTTGTCGGACGTCAGTACGTCGCAACGACCGGATTCGAGCGACTTGGCGCTTTCGTCGGAAGTGTCGAAGGTGATCGGGGTGTACTTCAGGCCGTTGCCACGGAAGTAGTCGGAGACGTTCAGCTCGGTAGTGGTACCGGCCTGGATGCAGATGGTTGCGCCGTCGAGTTCCTTGGCACTTTTCACGCCCAGCTTGTTGTTGACCAGGAAGCCGATGCCGTCGTAGTAGGTCACGCCAGCGAACACCAGACCCATGCCCGAATCGCGGGAGCTGGTCCAGGTGGTGTTACGCGACAGCACATCGACTTCACCCGATTGCAACGCAGTGAAACGCTCCTTGGCGTTCAACTGGCTGAACTTCACCTTGGTGGCGTCGCCGAATACGGCCGCTGCCACGGCACGGCAAACGTCGGCATCGATACCGACGATCTTGCCGGTCGAATCCGGCACCGAGAAGCCCGGCAGGCCGTCGCTGACGCCGCACTGGACAAAACCTTTCTTGGTTACAGCATCGAGGGTCGCGCCCGCCTGCGCAAAACCGCTGACGCCCAGTACTGCTGCAGCAGTAACGACCGCCAGGGTGGTTTTCAACATCTTCATTCAGAACCTCCAGTTCGCTCTTGTTGTGTTCGAGCCCAGACTACGCCGCACCCTTATGAGGCGCATCAGACCCGTGTTGGCTTCTTGTTGGGTCAATCGGCGTATAAATGCTGTACTACGGCATCCTTGGACGGTGGATAGTGTTACCGTCGAAAACGCGTACCATCACATCCAGTGCTTCATAGCAAAGCCCGTACCACTCTGGGCTGCTAAAGCGATTCAGTGCACGTCAAGTGGAAAAGTTGTAGCCTTGCGACATCTTCTTCACTGATCGAACAAGCGCGCCCCAGGCATACGCACCCAATTAGAGCGCGCGCCCATTTCTGGAGCAGTTATGAGTAATCCAATGATTATTGAACCGGCGAATCCCGTCGATGCGTGTGTTATCTGGTTGCACGGACTGGGCGCCGACCGCTACGACTTCCTGCCAGTGGCCGAGGCCCTGCAGGAAAGATTGCTGACCACCCGCTTCGTGTTGCCCCAGGCCCCCAATCGCGCCGTGACCATCAATGGCGGCTATGAGATGCCGAGCTGGTACGACATCCTGGCCATGAGCCCGGCCCGTGCCATCAACCGCGAGCAGCTGGAAGAATCGGCCGATTTCGTCATCACATTGATCGAAGAGCAGCGCGCCAACGGTATCGACCCGTCGCGCATCTTCCTGGCAGGCTTCTCCCAGGGCGGCGCCGTGGTGCTGCACACCGCCTTCCTGAAATGGCAGGGACCGCTGGGCGGCGTAGTGGCGCTGTCGACCTATGCGCCCACCTTCCACGACCACTTGCAGCTGTCGGCAAGTCAGCAGCGCATCCCGGTGTTGTGCCTGCATGGTCAGTACGATGACGTGGTACAGAACTCGATGGGCCGCACCGCCTACGAGTTCCTGAAGGAGTGGGGCGTCACCGTTACCTGGCAGGAATACCCAATGGGGCACGAGGTGTTACCCGAAGAAATCCGCGATATTGGCGTCTGGTTGGGCGAACGTCTGCGCTGAAGTGCAATCTTCCTGCAACATACGGAGCAATCCACTACGCCGCGCCCAGTTCTTGCTTTACACTGGCCGGCGTACATTCCTTAACCAATTGATGAGATGACCGTGCTCAAAGCACTCAAGAAAATGTTCGGAAAAGGCGAGGCTGAGCAGCTCGCGCCCGACACCACCGCCAAGGTGAGCCAAGCTGCCGTCGCTGCCCCCAGCACCCCGCCTGCACCGACCGCCCCAGCCAAGGCCAGCGCCAGCCCCGCGCAGCCCCCGGCGCCAAGCGCCGAGCCCGCCACTGCCCAACGCCCACAACGCGAGCGCAAGCCACGGCCTGCCGCAT
>NZ_VXCP01000030.1 GCF_011355085.1 Pseudomonas akapageensis
CTGACGCAGATGGGGTTTTGTCTTATAGTAGAAGCATCAAGAATTTCGCTGACACGTCGCCACGCGACGGATCGGCCACAGAATTTCTTGACGACCATAGAGCATTGGAACCACCTGATCCCATCCCGAACTCAGCAGTGAAACGATGCATCGCCGATGGTAGTGTGGGGTTTCCCCATGTGAGAGTAGGTCATCGTCAAGATTCAAATCCAGAACCCCTGTCTGCCAACGCAGACAGGGGTTTTGTCTTTCTGGCGACCTCGTTCCCACGCTCCCGCGTGGGAATGCCTCTCCTGACGCTCCGCGTCACAACGCTGGAGCATCGGACACTGCATTCCCACGCAGAGCGTGGGAACGAGTCAACGAGTCAGCATCTGCAGCAACCACTCAGTTGCCGTTCGCCGCATGCCCCTCCAGATAAAGCCTCATGGTATCCAGGCCTTTACCCAAGTGCCCGGTGAGGATATTAATGGCTTTGTCGACGTCCTTTTCGGCGGCAGCATCAGCCAATGCCCGATGATCGTCCTGGGTCAGCTTGCCCACTCCCATGGAGGAGAGGTGAAAACGCAGGAAGCGTTCTTCCTCATTGAGCTCGACTTCGATCAAGCGCAATAGTTTCTGGTTCGGTGCCTTGGCGTAGAGGGCCATATGGAACAGCCGATTGAGCCGACCGATCTCGGCATGGCTGTTGTCACCTTCAAGCTGATCGATGTAATGGCGAGCCATGGCGATGTCATCGGCGTCGAGCCGCGGTATTGACTGACGCAGTGCTTCGCTCTCCAGGAGGATGCGCAAGTCATAGGTATCCACGGCATCTTCGCCAATCAGCGGTGCAACCACTGCGCCCTTGTGGGCGACCACTTGCAGTAAGGATTGCGCCTCCAACTGGCGCAGCGCTTCACGCACAGGCATGCGGCTCACCCCGAACAAGGAGGCAAGCTCTTGTTGGCGCAGCGCTGTTCCGCTGGGCAGGCGCCCATCGATAATGGCGTTGCGCAGCTTTTCCTCGATCACTGCCCGGGCCAGGTGTGGCTCGAGTTGTTCACGGGGAAGAACGCGGCTCAAGAGAGTGGTTTTTTCGGTCACGCTGTATCTACCTGAATAAAACGTGTGGGAGCCAGGAGAAATCTTGCTCGTAGCACCATCGTGAACGAAGTACTCCATGAAGGGAAGCGAACTGCTGTTCCATCTGCATGGCCGTTCTCACTGGCTGATGCAAGCAATGCTGCTAGCGTAGTAGGGGCGTGCGAGCAAGGGTGGATGACGTTGAAGTGACATTGTCATTTGTCAGGGCAAGTCCCACCATTCGCTCACTACTTATCTGGCGGATTGATCGCTTTGGCGACACATTTGGCAGTGCTTCCGACAATCCGCCAGCTCGCTCTGGCCCTGCTGCTCGGCTGCTTGCTGCTGGGCGGCCTGCACGCGGATTGGGACTTCTCGCTGATCAGTGCGCGCGCGCAAAAATTGTATGGGCCGCTGGGTGACGGCCAGCTACGTATCGATGCCTGGCAGCGTCTGCTGGCCACCCGCAAGCAGCTCCCCGAGCTTGAGCAATTGCAGGTGGTCAATCAGTTCTTCAATCGCCAGATGCAGTACCGCGAGGATCCTGACTTGTGGCATGAGGTCGACTATTGGGCCACCCCGATCGAGTCGCTCTGGAAGGGCGCAGGCGATTGCGAGGACTATGCCATCGCCAAGTACTTCAGCCTGCGCCGTCTGGGCGTTCCCAGCGACAAATTGCGTATCACCTACGTCAAGGCCCTGCAGCAGAATCGGGCCCACATGGTCCTGACCTACTATGCCAGCCCCGAGGCTATGCCCCTGGTGCTCGATAGCCTGGTTGACACTATCAAGCCCGCCAATCAACGCACCGATCTGTTGCCGGTCTATGCATTCAACGGCGAGGGTCTATGGTTGACGGAAGCGGCAGGCAATAAAAAGGTTGGCGACATCAAGCGTTTGTCGCGTTGGCAGGATCTCTTGAAAAAGATGCAGGCCGAGGGTTTTCCGACCGAGCCGGTGTATTAAGGAGAGTTGATGTCTCTTTTCAAACAGTTGTTGATCGCCATCTGCCTGTTTCTGATAGTCGCCTTCAGCGGCAGCTTCATGGTTAGTCTGGAAAGCTCGCGGGCCCAGTACGTCAACCAGTTGCGCTCCCATGCCCAGGACGGCGCCACTGCGCTTGCACTGTCGTTGACGCCGAATATCGACGACCCGGCGATGGTCGAGCTGTTGGTCAGCTCCATGTTCGACAGCGGCTACTACGCCAGCATCCGCGTGGTCGACACGACCGCGGATTCGGTTATGGTCGAGCGCAGTGCCGTACCCGACAGTAATGGCGTGCCGGCCTGGTTCATCAAACTGATTGGCCTGGAGCCCGCCGGCGGCGATGCGATCGTGAGTCGGGGCTGGCAGCAGGCCGCTCGCGTGGAAGTGGTCAGCCACCCCATGTTTGCGCTGGCCAAGCTTTGGCAGAGTGCCTTGGGCAGCCTTGGCTGGTTGCTGCTTTGCGGTGCGTTGAGCGCAGTATTCGGGGCGCTGCTGTTGCGCCGTCAACTCAAGCCACTCGATTACATGGTCGAACAGTCCCACGCCATCGCGCGCCGGGAATTTCTCAGCTTGCCGCAACTGCCGCGTACCCCTGAGTTGCGGCGCGTGGTGCAGGCCATGAACCAGATGGTCGAGAAACTCAAGGCGTTGTTTCAGGAGCAGGCCGATCGCAGCGAAAAACTGCGAGTCGAGTCGTATCAGGACGCGCTGACGGGGCTGGCCAACCGGCGTTATTTCGAGATGCAGCTCAATGCGCAGGTCAGCAACCTTGAAGAGGCCCGCCCGGGTTACTTGCTCCTGCTGCGGGTCAACGACCTGACGGGCCTGAATAAGCGATTGGGTGGCCAGCGTACCGACCAATTGCTGCAGATGGTGGGTGCGCATTTAACGCGCACCTGCGCAAAATTCCCGGAAACCAATAACCTGATCACCCGTAACCGTGGTGGGGAGTTCGCGGTGTTGGCGCCGGGCATGGTCCACGAAGATGCCGTGCAACTGGCCCAGGCGCTGGAGAATAGCCTGGCCAGCCTCCAATCTGCCGGGGCTACGGATATGACACCGGTTGCTCATATGGGCCTTGCGCCTTGCAGTCCGGGTGACTTGCCACAGAACGTGTTGTCGCTCGCCGATCAGGCCTTGGCCAAGGCCCATAACCAGCTCGGGCCGAGCTGGCTTTGCCTGGATGCAAGCAGCTCGCCAAATGGCGGCGATGACCATCACGCCTGGCGCAGCCTTCTGGAGCACGCGCTTGAGCAAGGGTTCTTCCAGCTGTTCTTCCAACCCGTTGTCGCCAGCGACGACCGTGAGCACGTCCTGCACTACAAGGTCCTTGCGCGTTTGCTTGATACCGAGGGCCGCGCGATTCCTGCCGGGCGGTTTTTGCCCTGGCTGGAGCGTTTTGGCTGGTTGGCACGGCTGGACCTGCTGATGCTCGAGCAGGTGCTCAAGCAAATGCAAGGTCACGACCGGGCCTTGGCCTTGAACCTGTCCTGCGCAACGCTCAAGGACGCGGCCTCATTGCAACGGGTTTATGAATTACTGAGCCAGAATGCGGCGTTTGGACCGCGTTTGACCCTGGAGATCGGTGAAGAGCAATTGCCCGAGCAGTCGGTACTCGAACAATTGACCCGGCGTTTGCGCGAGTTGGGTTTTGGCTTGAGCCTGCAGCGTTTCGGCGGCCGCTTCAGCATGATTGGCAACCTGGCGAACCTGGGGTTGGCCTACTTGAAAATCGATGGCAGTTACATTCGTGCTATCGACAAGGAGAGACACAAGCGCTTGTTCATCGAGGCCGTGCAGCGGGCGGCGCACAGCATCGACCTGCCGCTCATTGCCGAGCGTGTGGAAACCGAAGGTGAACTGCAGGTTATCAGGGAAATGGGCATCCAGGGTGTCCAGGGCCGGTTGGTCGGGGAGCCGGCGCCCTGGCCCTGATCGTCAGATCAGCCCTTTTTCATCCTCATCGACCAGATGGTCCAACCCGCCCAGGCTTTCACGCGCCTGAGAGCGATCCATCAGTTTGGCCTGCGCTGCCGGCGGCAAGTCAGTGACCCGGATCACGCCCTTGGTGGTCAGCACCTGAATCAAGTCGTCGAGTACGCGGATCATCTCCAGGTCGCTCTGCTTGAGCTGCCTGAGGCTATTCTCGACCCTGGTGTTGGAGTACCAGGCCTGGATCTCGGCATGATCGAGCGGCAGGGTTTCGGTGAAGCCTGTATAAGCGGCGGTTTCCACCCGAATCAATTGACCTTGTGCATCGCGTTGCACGTAGAACATTCGAAGCGCCTCCTTATATGGGCTGTCATCCTGTTCAGAGCAGCATAGGCTATAGAGCGGTCGCGCAGATAGCACCGCAGTTTTTTGGCAAGACGAGCTGTGTATAAGTATTGGTCTCCTGGACCAGAAGCAGAAGGATATTGTTTTTTCACCTACAAGCCTCCAACATCGCACGCCTCATTCCTGGCCGGTTGATCGCATTGTCTGTCTCGACTTTACATTGCATGTCAGGTCGACTTTGCCTGGGCCTATTGCTCGGCTGCCTGCTGCTCACAAACCTGCGCGCCGACTGGGATTTTGCTCTCATCAGCCAACACGCGGAGGCAGTGTATGGACCACTGGGTGAAGGCAAGTCGCGTATCGATGCCTGGCAGAACTTGCTGGCAACACAAAAGCAGCTGGGTGAACAGGATCAGTTGAAGGTGGTGAACCTTTTTTTCAACCATCAGTTGCAATATGAGGAAGACTTTGACCTCTGGCATGTAGGCGATTACTGGGCCACCCCCATTGAGGCGCTCTGGAAGAAAGGCGGGGACTGCGAAGATTATGCAATTGCCAAGTACTTCAGCTTGCGGCATCTGGGTGTGGACCGCGACAAGTTGCGCATCACTTACGTCAAGGCGCTACGCCAGAATCGAGCGCATATGGTCTTGACCTATTACTCGAGCCCCGTGGCAATGCCGCTGGTGTTGGATAGCCTGATGGACGCGATTGAACCGGCAAACCAGCGTACAGACCTGGTGCCGGTGTATTCGTTCAACGGCGAAGGGCTCTGGCTTACAGGGGCTACCGGGAGCAAAAGACTGGGCGATACCAAGCGGCTGTCTCGTTGGCAGGACGTATTGAAGAAAATGAAGGCCGAAGGTTTTCCAACCGAGTCGGACAATTAATCAGGAGTCCTGATGTCCCTGTTCAAACAATTACTGATCGCTATTTGTCTGTTTTTGGTGGTCGCCTTCAGTGGCAGTTTCATGGTCGGTCTGAAAAGCTCTCGGACTCAATACGTTAACCAACTGCGCTCTCATGCCCAGGATGCGGCAACTGCATTGGCACTTTCGCTGACACCCAATATTGATGATCCTGCAATGGCCGAGTTAATGGTCGGCTCTATTTTCGACAGCGGCTACTACGCCAGCATTAAAGTCATCGACCTGGCAAATAACAAGGTGATGGTTGAGCGCAGCGCCGAACCTGATGCCAGCGATGTACCTGTTTGGTTCGTGAAATTGGTCAACCTTGAAGTGGCCGGTGGTGACGCGATTGTCAGTCGTGGCTGGCAGCAGGCGGCCCGGGTCGAGGTGGTTAGCCACCCGATGTTTGCATTGGCCAGACTCTGGGAAAACGCCCTCGGCAGCCTTGCCTGGTTGCTGCTGTGTGGTGCGGCCAGTGCAGCGTTGGGGGCGCTGTTGTTGCGTCGTCAGCTTAAGCCACTGGATTACATGATGGCGCAGTCTCAGGCCATTGCACGCCGCGAGTTCCTCAGTCTGTCGGAACTGCCGCGCACGCCTGAACTGCGGCGCGTGGTAGAGGCGATGAACCAGATGGTCGAAAAGCTCAAGGCGCTGTTTCGCGAGCAAGCCGAGCGCAGTGAGAAATTGCGCGTGGAGTCCTATCAGGATGGCCTTACGGGGTTGGCCAATCGGCGTTATTTCGACATGCAACTGGATGCCCGCGTCAGCAACCTGGAAGAGGGCGGCGGCGGGTACCTGTTGCTGTTGCGAGTCAATAATCTGACCGGCCTCAATCAGCGACTGGGAGGGGCACGAACAGATCAACTGATTCAAGCTATTGCCCAGCTATTGGTGCGAGGCTGCGCCCGATTCCCAGAGCATATGAGCCTGATTTCCCGCAGCCGAGGCGGTGAGTTCGCCGTGCTGATTCCGGGTCTGGTTCGCGATGAAGCCATGCAGTTGGCCCGCGAGTTGGAAAGTACACTGGTCAGCCTGCAGGAAACAGGAGCGTGTGACGTCAGTCCGGCCGCGCATATTGGCTTGGCACCCTATAACGCCGGCGATACGGCGAAAGATTTACTGGCGCTGGCTGACCAGGCGCTTGCCCAGGCCGAAAGCCACGGCGAACCGAGCTGGGTCTGCCTGGAGCACAAGGTCATCGCGACGACCAGCGGTGATCACCGGACATGGCACGTATTGCTCGACCAGGCGTTGAGCCTTGATCGGTTCCAGCTGTTTTTCCAACCAGTCGTGTCCAGTACTGACAGCGCGAAGGTCATGCACTTCAAGGTTCTTTCTCGCCTGCTGGACGATCAGGGCCAAAGTATTGCTGCTGGGCGCTTCCTGCCGTGGATCGAGCGCTTTGGCTGGGCCACTCGCCTGGACCAGTTGGTCCTCGGACATGTGCTCAAACATCTGCAGCAGCATGAGCAACCATTGGCCCTGAACCTGTCAGCAGCGACCCTGGCCGACTCGCAGGCGCTCGAGCGAATCTTCGCCATGCTGGGGCAACATCCCGGGCTGGGGCCGCGCCTTACTTTCGAAATAGGTGAAGAGCAGCTACCAGAGCAGAGCGCACTCGAGAACCTGACCCGACGCTTGCACGCACTGGGTTATGGGCTCAGCTTGCAGCGTTTCGGCGGCCGTTTCAGCATGATTGGGAACCTGGCACATCTCGGCCTGGCGTACCTGAAAATCGATGGCAGCTACATTCGTGACATTGATCAGGAGAGCCACAAACGTCTGTTTATCGAGGCGGTCCAGCGTGCGGCACACAGCATTGACCTGCCCTTGATTGCCGAGCGGGTTGAGACGGAAGGGGAGTTGCGGGTCATCCGCGAGATGGGCATCCAGGGTATCCAGGGGCAACTGGTCGGTGAACCGGCGCCTTGGTAAACGAGGCTCGGCCCTGAGTCTTTACGCAGGTGTCGATCACGGCGCCTGAAAGAACTTCAGATCAGCCCTGACTCTTCATCGTTGATCAGATGATCCAGCCCGCCCAAGGCTTCCCGCGCCTGAGTCCGGTCCATCAGTTTCGCCTGCGCCGCCGGTGGCAGGTCGGTAACCCGAATTACGCCCTTGGTGGTCAGCACCTGAATCAGGTCGTCGAGTACCCGAATCATGTCCAGGTCACTCTGCTTGAGTTGTTTCAGACGGGTCTCAACGGCGTTGTTGGCGTACCACGACTGTATCTCGTGATGGTCGGCCGGAAGCGTTTCGGTGGCCTCGGCATAGCGTGCCACTTCCACGCGGCTGAGCAGCCCTTGTGCATCGCGTTGCACGTAGAACACGGTATTTCCCTCGAATTTGAGTCCCTGACAGTACCTGGCTACATAAAACAATCTGCGCGGCTGAGCGAAACGCCAGACAGAGTATGCGACAGGATGCTCAGACGTTGGAAAAATTCAACTTAAGCCGGCACCGGCAGCCATGAGGCTACCGGTGCCAAGCTCATCAGTGAGAGTGATCGACTTTGATGGTAGGGTCACCGCCGGCGATCAGCGAGCTGACAGTGGTGTTGGACCAGTTGTTGCCTTCCAGCTTGATCGTCACGTCTGCGTTGGCCACGCCGCCGGCATCGTTCAACTTGCCAGTGGAGCTCACCTGCAAGGTCGAAACACCATCGCTGGTGGTGATCTTCAGGTAGTTGTCGATGGTGCTTGAGCTTTCGCCCTGTAGCAGGTCGCTGAGGTCGATCTTGTCCCCTTCCGATGCCTTGAAGTCCTTGATCACATCCTTGCCAGTGTCGGCTTTGAGCCAAGTGAAGGTGTCGGCGCCCGAACCGCCATACAGCGTATCGTTACCCCGTCCACCGATCAGCGTGTCATTGCCATTGCCGCCGTATAGGGTGTCGATACCACCCTGCCCAAACAGAATGTCATTGCCATCACCACCCAGCAGCGTGTCTTTGCCATCGGTGGAGCCGGTGACATTGAACTCACCGATGTGGTTGTTGATGTATTGGTGCATCTGTTGATCGGTGAGCAGGCTGGAGTCAGCTACGCCGGTTTTCGACGCCACATAGGCCTGAATCGCTTGGACTCCGTTGCCGCTGATGCCATTGAAGCTCACCAGGTCGCCGAAGAGGATGTCATGGCCGTTGCCGCCATTGACGTTGTCGTCACCCGGTGCGATCGGCGCGGTTGAGCCCTGAATCGTCGAAGCCAGGTCGCCGGCGCTCACGCTGGTCTGCACGACATGATCGCTATCGAACAGCTGCAGGGTGTCCTTGTTGATATCACTGTTGATGCCGATCGCTTCTACCGTCGAGACTTTGCTCAGTGCGGCGTAGCCTTCTTTTGCATTGTTGACCGAGTCGGGGGTGGGCGTGTTCGAACTCGTGCCCATCGTGAGACTGTACTCGACGCCACCATAGCCATTAGCGTGAGAGGACAAGGTACCCAGGTAGTCTCTGTCGAACTTCCCGGAGTTCCCGTTCTTTTCCTCCAGCGTGTAAACCTCACCTTTCTCACTGATCAGCGTGTACTCGCGGCCCCCCAATGTGACGTTGACTGGCGTGCCCGGCTTCCATTGCGCAATGTATTCGCTCAGTACCCTATCGGTGCCGACCTTGTAGTCGATAACCGTCGACGCGGTGTTCTGGTAGTAGTTGGGCTGGCCGTCGGTGATGAAAAAGGTCAGATTGGTTGCACCGACATTGCTCTTCGCCAGGTCGCTGTAGAACCAGTTGGCTGTCGTCTTGAATGCATCCTCATAGTTGGTAACGCCGTCAGCCTTGATCGAGTTCAACAGGGCGGTGAGTTTGGCCATCGCGGCGTCTTTGTCGGACAGATCGACAGCGACGGACTTGCCTGCGTTGGTACCGAAGTCGAGTAGGTAGAGGTTGACAGTACCTGCATTCGTTTTGCTGGCATTGCTCGCCAATTGGTCGAACACTGTTTTCAATTGCGCTTTCGCGGTCGCCAGGGAGTCGCTCATGCTGCCCGAACTGTCGAGAATGAAGGCGATGTTGTAGTTTTTTCCTTCGACAACAGTGGTGCCCGTGGTGTCGCCGACCAGAATGTCATTGCTGGTGGTGCCGGACAAGGTGTCGGTGCCCGGCTTGCCATCCTGATGGTCATACACGCCAGCTGTCACGGTGATGTTCAGCGATGTGGTCGTGGCCAGCGATTGGGTGGTATGGCTCTCGGTCGAGACCGCCGTCACTGTAAGCGTGTCAGTACCGCTGGTGTACGGCGCCGGGGTGTAGCTCAACTTGCTCACATCCCAGCCGCGGAGGTCGGCGACGGCACTGCCTGTCGTACCGGTAAAGGTGTGTGTGCCGTCGGTCAGCGTCGCACCCGCCGGGATGCCGCCGATCTTGGTGATGACTTGGGTTTCAGAGCCATCGGTGTCCAGCGAAGTTACCTTCAGGCCCAATGCAACGCTGTTGTTTTCGACCACCTGAGTACTGGTGGCGGACACAATCGGTGCATCGACCACTGGCGCGATGTCTACGGTTACGCTCGCAACTGCTCCCCTGTCGATGCCGTCAAACGGTTGGAACTGGAATTGCGCGTAGTCGGTTTTTTGGTCACCCAGCCCGGTATTGGTGTAGTCGCTACCACTGGACTGATTGGCGACAGGCACGAAGACCAGGCCATTGCTGTCAATGATTGACTTGCTGATCACCGTGCCGATGGTCACGTCTTTCCAGCCGGTACCGTCGTTGTAGGTCAGTTTGCCGTTACCTGGTAGTTGAGTGACGATGATGCTCAGTTTGCTGGCAACAGTGTCAGCATCGGTAACGTTCAGGGCGCTCCAGGTCAGCGTCAGCGGGGTGTCTTCTGTGCCCTGGACGCTGCTGTTGGTGGCGACGGGCAGATGGTTGGCCGCATCGACGGTAACGTCGATATGAGCGACACCCGATTCGACCGAGCCGTTGCTCTTCTCGGTGGCAGTTGCAATGACGGTCAGGTTGATAGTGCCTGTCCAGTTGGTCGGTGGCTTGATGCTCAGAGTCTTGGTATCCCAACCGCTGAGATCCAATGCCGCCGTCGACGAGACGGTGACCGACTTGCCGGTGCCATCCATCAATATTGAACCGACTGGAATCCCGCTCAGCGTGGTGACGTGTGTTTCAGAACCATCGTTGTCGGTGTAGGTCGTGGTGATCGGGCTCACCTTGATGAAGGTGTTCTCCTGGCCATGGTTGATCGAGGAAACGGTGTAGTAGCCCTGGCCATTCTGGCCATGCAGATCGGATACGGTCAGGCCGGCCTTGGCGATGTCGCCAACGCTGGTGAAGGTCAGCAGGTTGCTGGCGCTCAGCGAAGTAGCAGTGCCTCCGTTTACCGATACCGTCAGGTTGTAGTTGCCTGGGCCGTTCTGGTTGAAGTGGTAGATGTCCAAGGTGTAATAGCCCGAGACCGTCGGTGTGAAGCCGCTACCGCTGATGGCCCCGCTCTGATTACCCCAGGTGGCGCTGGCCACGGTGTTGCCACCCACTGTGACTGCGAAGCTGTCGTCGGCATTGCCTGCGAAGGTATAGGTCTTGCCGGCTTCCAGGTAAATCAGCCCGCTGGCCTTTGTGGCGGTACCCTGTTCGATGTTGGCCGAGGACGTGAAATCAAGCACGGTGGTGGTGATTGCGGGCTTCACGGTATAGCCGTTGATGCCGGCGATCAGAGTTGCCGCCGTGGCACCATTGCCGCCAGTACCCAGAGCGTTATTCAGCGCTGTGCTCGACGCCCACACCTGTTCGGAAAGGCCGGTCGACGTGAAGGTCGGGGTGGTGACCGTGATGGTTGGTTTGTCGGCCACCGCAGTGACGCTGATGTTCAGTGTGGTACTTGAACCGGTGTTGGTGGTGTAGGTCACGGTAGGAACGTTGCCGCTCCAGTTGTCTACCGGAGTGAAGGTGTATTCACCGTTGGCACCGAGGGTCAGCTTGCCGACGTTTTCTATGGTGGCAGTACCACCTGCCGTGTACTCGGTACCACCAATCGTGAACTTCGCCACGCTCAGAATGTTGTCGACATCGCTGTCATTGGTGAGCACGTTACCGGTGGCGGCATGATCTTCGTCGACCGTGTTGGTGTCGGTCTTCAGCACGCTCGGGTCATCGACCGGAGTAACGTTGATGGTCAGTGTGCTGGTGGAGCCGGTGTTGGTGGTGTAGGTGACGCTCGGCACGGCGCCGTTCCAG
>NZ_VXCP01000031.1 GCF_011355085.1 Pseudomonas akapageensis
GCGTCACTAGTGTCCGGTAAACATGTTTCATAGCTGAAGGCTGCCTTGGGCAGCCTTCAGCTTTTCTCGCTCCTGCCTTCGTCGTTCCCTGAACGCTTGGGCTTCAGGCCGTTCATGCAGAACATGAGCAATACGAACCGTCAGCTCGAACAATGTGCCCGGAAATCCTGAGCGACGGTGGAAAAGGTGCAGCAACAAATAGCTGATCAAGGCACTGTAAATCTGCAGACGCACGGCGTTTTCGGAGAAGGCATAGAAGCGCTTGAGCTTCAGATGTTGCTTGATCCACTTGAAAAACAGCTCGATCTTCCAGCGATCTTTGTACAAATCCGCAATTTCTTCGGCTGATCGTGCAAAGTCGTTGGTCACCAGGATCAACGGCGTCGCATGCCCCTCGCGCTCAACCACGATGCGTCTTACCGGCTCGTCTCGATAGTCATTCAGACGTTTGCCGCCCAGATGCTTTTTGCCGAACTGGACAGCTTCATCGGTCATGACCGGACTTTGTTCGGCCACGGTTGAGTGCTCGCGCAGCACCTTCAAGTTGGCGTTCTTCTTCAGCCGGGTGACAAAGAAAGCACCCTTGCTCTGCAACTGGTACCACCAGTTGTAATCGCAGTAGCCCTTGTCAAAGACGTAGGTCATGCCAGCCCGAATCGGCATTTCCAGCGCATCGGTCAGGTCGTTGACGTTGGCAGGGGTGATGTTCACGTACACCGGTGCTAGCTGCGCCAGATCCAGCCCCACATGCACTTTGAGACCTTGCGTAATGCGGGTCTTCGTCGCTGCAGTCCAGTCGTCGAAGTGAGGTCCACGCAAGGTGATTGAAGTGGAATCAATCAGGCTAACCATGGCGCCGACTTCCTTGCGCTGCTGGCGGCTGATGCCGCGCAGCAGGAACTCGCAGAGGTCCTGGAACGGGCGGTAATTGCGCTTATTCAAAGCATCAGACAGGGTCGAACGGGCGATGGGACCGGCCTGGAGATGGTAGCGATGCGCGGCCAGAGTCTCGGAGAAAGTCGCCAGGGACCGCAGGCTCAAGGCTTGGGTCAAATGGCCGCTGACCAGCGTCACCAGCAATTGCCAGGATGTGCAGCGTTTGACGTAGCGATCAGCCTGATGCGTTTCGGTGGATTGCTGGAAGTACAGGCGCGGAATCGCACTGAGCAGTTGGGCTAAGCGGGTGCTGGAAAACATGAGCCAAAATCGAGTCTGAAAAATCCGATTATGACTGAAGGCCGCCAACAGCAAGGGGGAGCAAGCTCCCCCTTTGGTTTTTACCGGACACTAGTGACGCTCCGCGTGGGAATGCAGGTCAAGACGCTCCAGCGTCGATGTGCCTGAGAGCGCGATGCGGAGCGTCGGTGGAGGCATTCCCACGCGGAGCGTGGGAACGAGGGTTAACGAGGGGCAGGGTTCAGCGCTGGTCCAGCACCGCACCAATCACAGCGTGGGCAGCACTGAGCCGTGGTCTGAGTCCGTGGACTGGGGGTTTTGCGTTCG
>NZ_VXCP01000032.1 GCF_011355085.1 Pseudomonas akapageensis
CCCGTCCGTGCCAGTGGGTGTGCTGGAAGGTGCCTGGCGGTGCGCGGGTTACAACCCGAAGCGAGCGCTCAAGGTGTTGGGTGCCTCTCAAATGCGGGGCCTGATGAGCTGAGAGGCTCTGCTTTTTTTATCGCGAGGCCAAAAAACAAACGCCCCGGCAAGCCGGGGCGTTTGTTTGTGCCTTTGCAGACTGCGTTTTCACACAGTCTGCCTTGGGCGCCTTTTTCATGTGCGGAACAATCAGGCCAGGGCTTTGGACGCCAGCCAGAACAGGCCTGCTGCCAGGGCCATGGAAGCCGGCAGGGTCAGGATCCAGGCCAGCAGGATGGTCTTGATGGTACCGCCCTGCAAACCGGTCTTGTTCGCCACCATGGTGCCGGCCACGCCGGACGACAGTACGTGAGTCGTGGAAACCGGCAGGCTGAACACGTTGGCCAGGCCAATGGCGAAGGCGGCAGTGATTTGCGCCGACATGCCCTGGGCGTAGGTCATGCCCTGCTTGCCGATCTTCTCGCCGATGGTCAGGACTACACGCTTCCAGCCGACCATGGTACCGATACCCAGGGCCAGGGCCACGGCGAGGATCACCCAGAATGGGGCGTATTCGGTCGTCGCGGTGAGGTCCTTGCGCAGTTTTTCCAGGTCTGCCTTTTCACGTGCCTGCAGGGAAGGCAACTTGCCCACCTTCTTGGCGGTGTCATCGAGGCAGAGCAGGTAACGGCGCACTTCAATACGTTTTTCCGCCGGCAGCGAATGGTAGTCCGCAACCCCGGCGAGGGTGCCTTGCAGGGCAGCGATGGTTGGCTCGGTCTGCTTCGGGTTGCAGCTGAACTGTTCCGGCAGATCAGTATCCTGGGCCTTGCCCAGTGCCAGGAACTCCCCCAGCGTTTCGTTATTGCGCTGATAGAACTGGCTCAGGTGCACGGTCGCGTCTCGGGTCCGTTCGATCTGATAGGTCGTGCTGTTCAGGTCCAGTACGAACTGGGCCGGAACGATACCGATCAACACCAGCATGATCAGGCCGATGCCTTTCTGGCCGTCGTTGGAGCCATGCACGAAGCTGACGGCCATGGCCGAGATGACCAGCACCAGGCGGTTCCAGAATGGCGGGTGCTTTTTATCGTCGATCTTGCGACGTTGCTCCGGTGTCTTGTGCATCTTCGACAGCGGGCGCCACCATTTAAGTCCGATCAGGACCAGTGCGGCCACGGCAAAGCCTGCCATGGGCGAAACCACCAGCGAAGCGGCAATATCGATCGCTTTCTGCCAGTTGACGCCATCACTCAGCGGTATGTCATTGAGCAGGGCATTTGCCAGGCCGACGCCCAGGATCGAGCCGATCAAGGTATGCGAACTGGAGGCAGGAATACCGAAATACCAGGTTCCGAGGTTCCAGGTAATGGCCGCTGCGAGCAACGAGAAGACCATGGCCAGGCCATGGCCGGTGTTCACATTGATCAACAGTTCGACGGGCAGCAGGTGCACGATGGCATAAGCCACACCCACCCCACCGAGCAGCACCCCGAGAAAGTTGAACAGACCCGAAAAGAACACGGCCAGATGCGGCGGCATGGCTTTGGTATAGATGACTGTGGCAACCGCGTTAGCGGTGTCATGAAAGCCATTGATGAACTCGAAGGTGAGGACAAAGGCCAGGGCGAGCAGCAAGCTCACCAGCACCCAAGCATCAAGTCCGCTGAATAAATCGATCATGAAGGTTTTCTGACCCGGTCATAAGGGGGCGCGATTATGCCAGAAATCCCCAGTAATCGATGCACTTGCTGCTGATCGGTAATACCGGGCAATCGCGGGCTGACAGAATGGGTCGCCACGAGCCGGGTGGTAGAAAAGCATCAAAATTGCATGATTTCGGAGGTAATGGCCGCAAAAATCCCGCACTAAACAATGCAGGAAATGTTTCAAACGCTTGTTTGAAATTTGTGAGAATCAGTAACTGAACTTTTCGGCAGGCATTATTTATCCGCCTTTTCCCCGAAAAAGCAGCACCGTGCTCGCCCGCGAAAGACGGGCAATGCGTTGGCACGATTCGATCGGAACGTTTCTGTCAGATGCAAGCAGGTTGCTTAAGGCTGATCTGCCTTGAGTTCCTGTTCCATTTTCTGGAGTTCCTGGGTATACACCTGATCTTGGACGGTGGCTCTTTTACGCCACGGTTTGCGTTCCGGATCGGGTTGTGCGGCGTAGGTGGTGACTTCCCCGCCGTAGACTTCCTTGTAACGTTGCTCCTGGCGCTCAAGTTCCGCGCGCAGTTCATCTTTTGTCACGATGTTACCTAATAAAAAGTAGTGATGGATTATCGGTGATAGAGGCGATGCCTGTCTGTTCTGACAGGTATAGCCCGTGTGACGGGATCCGCTCTTGTCTGAAGCGTGTCGGTCACTCGTTTTGATTATAGCAATTGAATGCAATAAAACTATCGCCCGACTCTTACGTCCGGTCAATATTGTCTGTGAGTTTTGTTGCATGGGCAGGTCGGCAGGTTGAGACATACGTGTGCGTATACGGGGCTGTCTCATCTTGGCGCGGGGTGGGAAAGTTCACTCCACTGCGCGGGGCTAAAAAAAACGGCCTCACTTCGTGGGTAAGGCCGTGCCTGGGACTTCTTCGGTGGGTACCTGACCAAGATCTCCAAGAAGCCACATTGTGGCGGGGGAAAGGTATAAGCAACGAGGCTAATGGTCAATTGCGATTATCGATCGTTGGTTCGATAATCGGACACGTTAGCCGTGTTTCCCGAGAGGGCAGTTTGAGCCATGAGCGAAGATCTACCGCATAAAGGACCAGGAATGAACGACCAGTTGCGCAATTCATTCACCTCGCTGGCCCCCCCCATCGTGGCGTCGCCGGCCAAGCGAATCCAGGCATTCACGGGTGACCCGGACTTCATGACCTCGCTGGCCCGCGGCCTGGCGGTGGTACAGGCGTTTCAGGAGCGCAAGCGTCACCTGACCATTGCCCAGATCAGCCATCGCACCGAAATTCCGCGGGCTGCGGTACGCCGTTGCCTGCATACGCTGATCAAGCTGGGCTATGCCACGACCGATGGCCGCACCTACTCGCTGCTGCCAAAGGTGCTGACCCTGGGGCATGCCTACTTGTCCTCCACACCCTTGGCAGTCTCGGCCCAGCCCTATCTGGACCGCATGAGCGAACAACTGCACGAAGCCTGCAACATGGCCACCCTGGAGGGCGACGACATTCTGTATATCGCCCGTTCGGCGACGACTCAACGGTTGATCTCGGTCGACCTGTCGGTGGGCGGGCGGCTTCCCGCCTATTGCACCTCGATGGGCCGGATTCTGCTGGCAGCGCTGGACGATGCCACTTTGCACGAGTACCTCGAGCATGCCGACTTGCAGCCCAAGACCAGTCGAACCATCACTGAGCCCCAGGCATTGCTCGAGTGCCTGCAGCAAGTTCGGCAACAGGGTTGGTGCATCGTCGACCAGGAACTCGAGCAGGGTTTGCGCTCTATCGCAGTACCGGTTTATGACGCATCGGGCCAGGTGCTTGCGGCGCTTAATGTCAGTACCCATGCCGGACGGGTCAGCCGCAGCGAACTGGAACAGCGTTTTCTACCCATCATGCTCAGTGCCAGTGGCGATCTCAGCGCCCAATTATTCGCCTGACGCTAGTGGACGGGTGTCGTTCGATAAACGCACAGTTCCGCGTTTATCGAATTGACGCTGTTTCCCTCGGCTTATTAATGTTCCTCACATCGGTCGGCTTCGCTTGACCCTCAATAAGAAGAGCGAGAAACACCTCTGTGACTGACATTCTCCCAGTGCGCTGGCCGCAGCTTTTTTATTCTCGGTTCTGCGCAACCTGATCCCGTTTCCGCAGTTTTTACATATTCGTGCCGAAGCTGTATTGGCACTCGCGTACCTGTGTCTTTTTTCTGGATAAAAATAATGAATCGTCCGCAAACAGCTGTCGGAAACTGCCTGGATGTGCAGTCTTTCATTAATGCTCAACCCTTGTCGCGCTACCAATGGCGTGTGGTTGTGCTGTGTTTTCTTATTGTTTTTCTCGACGGCCTGGACACCGCTGCCATGGGCTTCATCGCGCCGGCCTTGTCCCAGGACTGGGGCATCGATCGCGCCAGCCTCGGCCCGGTCATGAGCGCCGCACTGATCGGAATGGTGTTTGGAGCCCTGGGTTCTGGCCCGCTGGCCGATCGCTTCGGGCGCAAAGTGGTATTGGTGGGCGCGGTTTTGCTGTTTGGTGCGTTCAGCCTGGCTTCGGCCTATGCCACCAACGTCGATCAACTGGTGGTGCTGCGCTTGCTGACCGGACTGGGTTTGGGTGCGGGCATGCCCAATGCCACCACGCTGCTTTCCGAATACACCCCGGAACGACACAAATCACTGCTGGTCACGAGCATGTTCTGCGGCTTCAACCTGGGCATGGCCGGTGGCGGCTTCATTTCAGCCAAGTTGATTCCGACATTCGGCTGGCACAGCCTGTTGCTGATCGGTGGCTTGCTGCCGTTGGTGCTGGCCGTGGTGCTGTTTGTCTGGCTGCCGGAGTCGGCGCGCTACCTGGTGGTGCGCAATCGTGGCACGGACAAGGTCCGCAAGACCCTGGCGCCGATCCAGCCCGACATCGTCAATCAGGCAGGCAGTTTCAGCGTGCCGGAGCAGCGCACCGTCAAGGCGCGCAACGTTTTCGCAGTGATTTTCTCCGGGACTTACAGCGTAGGTACCTTGCTGTTGTGGCTGACGTACTTCATGGGCCTGGTCATCGTCTATCTGCTGACCAGCTGGTTGCCGACCCTGATGCGTGACAGCGGTGCCAGCATGGAGCAGGCCGCCTTTATCGGTGCCTTGTTCCAGTTTGGCGGTGTGATGAGTGCGGTGGCCGTTGGTTGGGCCATGGACCGGTTCAATCCGCACAAGGTCATCGGCATCTTCTATCTGCTGGCTGGGGTCTTTGCCTACGCCGTCGGCCAGAGCCTGGGCAGCATCACCTTGCTGGCGACTCTGGTGCTGATTGCCGGCATGTGCGTCAACGGCGCGCAGTCGGCAATGCCGTCACTGGCCGCGCGCTTCTACCCGACCCAGGGGCGAGCCACCGGCGTGTCGTGGATGCTTGGCATTGGTCGCTTCGGCGCGATCCTGGGTGCCTGGATGGGAGCGACCTTGCTGGGCCAGGGCTGGAATTTCGAGCAGGTCCTGACCGCGCTGGTCATTCCGGCAGCACTGGCGACAGTCGGGGTGCTGATCAAGGGGTGGGTCAGTCACGCGGATGCGACCTGAAACCGGTTAACGCAATAAAAAGGCTCTGCCTCTCTCGAGACAGGGCCTTTTTATTGACACCGCAAATTCCTGTAGCCGCTGCCGCAGGCTGCGCTGGAGTCCCGTCGGGGCTCCCCGGCGATTCCGAAATCCTGCGTCCGCTCCGCGGCCGAGCGCAGCCGTGCGGCAGCGGCTACATGCGCGAATGGTTTCAGATTCCGGGTTTTTTCATGGCTGGGAATAACGGTTAGCAGCGCAACAATTTGTTCGATAATCGAACGGATACTCGATTATCGGATTGTACGCGAAGGTCGCCAAGCTTAATCTTCAACCATTCCTGGGCAACAAAAGCGCCCTTATCTCCGACCACCGGCTCAGTGAATCAAGGAGTCTCCCATGGCTGAAATTCTCTCGCTCCACGAAGCTGTGAAGCAATTCGTCCAAGATGGCGATGCCGTTGCACTCGAAGGCTTCACGCACTTGATCCCCACGGCTGCGGGTCATGAAATCATTCGTCAGGGCAAAAAGAATCTGACGCTGGTGCGCATGACGCCTGACCTGATCTATGACCAATTGATCGGTGCCGGTTGCGCCAGCAAGTTGATCTTCTCCTGGGGCGGCAACCCGGGCGTGGGTTCGTTGCACCGTCTGCGCGACGCAGTCGAGAAGCAATGGCCGCACGCGATGGAAATCGAAGAGCACAGCCATGCCGACCTCGCCAACGCCTATGTGGCGGGTGCCTCGGGCCTGCCATTCGCCGTGCTGCGTGCTTACGCCGGTTCCGACCTGCCGAAGGTCAACCCGCTGATCAAGACCGTTACTTGCCCATTTACCGGCGAAGTGCTGGCGGCAGTGCCGTCGGTGCGTCCGGATGTGACTGTGATTCACGCACAGAAGGCCGACCGCAAGGGCAACGTATTGCTCTGGGGCATCCTCGGTGTCCAGAAGGAAGCAGCATTGGCGGCCAAGCGCTGCATCGTCACGGTCGAAGAAATCGTCGATGACTTGCAGGCGCCAATGAACGCCTGCGTGCTGCCGACCTGGGCCTTGACCGCGGTCTGCCTGGTGCCAGGTGGTGCCCACCCATCCTACGCCCACGGTTACTCCGAGCGTGACAACCGTTTCTACCAGGCATGGGATCCGATCGCCCGCAACCGTGAAACCTTCACCGCGTGGATCGACGAATACATCCGCGGCACCGCTGATTTCAACGCATTCAAGGCAAAATTGGCCAGCGCATCGGAGGCTCAATAATGAATTACTCCACCAATGAAATGATGACCGTGGCTGCGGCCCGTCGCCTGAAAAACGGTTCGGTCTGCTTCGTCGGCATCGGTTTGCCTTCCAAGGCAGCCAACCTTGCCCGCCTGACTTCCTCGCCAGACGTCGTGCTGATCTACGAGTCCGGCCCGATCGGCGCCAAACCGAGCGTACTGCCGCTGTCGATCGGTGACGGTGAGCTGGCGGAAACCGCCGACACCGTGGTGCCGACCGGCGAGATCTTCCGCTACTGGCTGCAAGGTGGCCGCATCGACGTGGGCTTCCTCGGCGCTGCCCAGGTCGACCGTTTCGGCAACATCAACACCACCGTGGTCGGCGACTACCACAATCCGAAAGTTCGTCTGCCAGGTGCAGGCGGGGCGCCGGAAATCGCCGGTTCCGCAAAAACCGTGCTGATCATCCTCAAGCAGTCCAACCGTGCCTTTGTCGACAAGCTGGATTTCATCACCTCGGTCGGCCACGGCGAAGGTGGCGATTCGCGCAAGCGCCTTGGATTGCCAGGTGCAGGCCCGGTGGGGATCATCACCGATCTGTGCATCATGGAGCCGGAAGCCGGTACCAATGAATTCGTGGTCACCGCCATTCACCCGGGCGTGACCCGCGAGCAGATCATCGCCGCCACCGGCTGGGCCATCCGCTTCGCCGACAACGTAACCGAAACTGCCGAACCCACCGAAGCCGAACTGACCGCCCTGCGCGATCTGGAAGCGCGTACTGCTGCTGCCCATGGCCAAGCACCAGGAGAAGCATGATGCGTGACGTCTTTATCTGCGATGCGATCCGCACCCCGATTGGCCGCTTTGGTGGCGGCCTGTCCGGCGTTCGTGCCGATGATCTGGCTGCCGCGCCGATCAAGGCACTGATCGAGCGCAACCCTTCCGTGCATTGGGACCAGGTGGACGAGGTGTTCTTCGGCTGTGCCAATCAGGCTGGCGAAGACAACCGTAACGTGGCACGCATGGCACTGCTGCTGTCCGGTTTGCCGGAGAGCATTCCGGGCGTCACCCTGAACCGCCTTTGCGCCTCAGGCATGGACGCTGTCGGTACTGCCTTCCGCGCCATTGCCAGCGGCGAGATGGAACTGGCAATTGCCGGTGGCGTCGAGTCGATGTCCCGTGCGCCCTTTGTGATGGGCAAGGCTGATGCAGCGTTTTCGCGCAATATGAAGCTGGAAGACACCACTATCGGCTGGCGTTTCATCAACCCCTTGATGAAAGCCCAGTATGGCGTCGATGCCATGCCGCAGACCGGCGACAATGTCGCCGACGACTACAGGATCTCGCGCGCCGACCAGGACGCGTTCGCCCTGCGCAGCCAGCAGCGCACGGCAGCGGCCCAGGCCGCCGGCTTCTTCGCCGAAGAAATCGTGCCGGTACGCATTGCCCACAAGAAGGGCGAGACCGTGGTCGAGCAGGACGAACATCCACGGGCTGATACCAGCCTGGAAGTCCTGGGCAAGCTCAAACCGGTCAACGGCCCGGACAAGACCGTGACCGCCGGTAATTCCTCGGGTGTCAACGACGGCGCAGCGGCGATGATCCTGGCCTCGGCCGAAGCGGTAAAAAAACATGGCCTGACCCCCCGTGCCCGCGTGCTGGGCATGGCCAGTGCCGGTGTAGCGCCCCGCGTCATGGGCATCGGCCCGGTCCCGGCGGTGCGCAAGCTGACCGAGCGCCTGGGCCTGGCGGTGGCCGATTTCGACGTGATCGAACTCAATGAGGCCTTCGCCAGCCAGGGTCTGGCCGTATTGCGCGAACTGGGCCTGGCCGACGATGCACCGCAGGTCAACCCCAACGGCGGTGCCATCGCCCTGGGGCACCCGCTGGGCATGACCGGCACTCGCCTGATCCTGACGGCGTTGCATCAGCTGGAAAAATCCGGTGGCAAGAAAGGCCTGGCGACCATGTGCGTCGGCGTAGGTCAGGGCCTGGCACTGGCGATCGAGCGCGTTTGAGGAAAGTGGCACCGTGAAGGGTGCCACCTGTTTGAAGCACATACCCGGAACATGGCTGCCCTCCACGCAAGGTCTTCAATGTTTTGGGTATTTGTTTTGCGGAACGGGATTATTTCTGGGTGTGTCTAGACTCTAATGATCTCAACGGGGAACAGACCATGACGACAACAAGTGACTACTACACAGGTGAAGAGCGCAGCAAACGCATATTCGCCATTGTCGGCGCCTCCTCCGGTAATCTGGTGGAATGGTTCGACTTCTATGTCTATGCCTTCAGTGCCATCTACTTCGCTTCTGCCTTTTTCCCTTCAGATGACCCCACCGTGCAGCTGCTTAATACCGCGGGGGTCTTTGCTGCCGGTTTCCTGATGCGTCCTATCGGTGGCTGGCTGTTTGGCCGGGTTGCCGACAGGCATGGCCGCAAGAATTCATTGATGATTTCGGTGCTGATGATGTGCGCCGGTTCCCTGGTCATCGCCTGTCTGCCCACCTATGCCTCGATCGGCGCCTGGGCGCCGGCGCTGCTATTGATGGCGCGATTGTTCCAGGGCTTGTCGGTAGGCGGTGAGTACGGCACGACGGCCACCTACATGAGCGAAGTGGCAATGCGCGGCCAGCGCGGCTTCTTCGCCTCGTTCCAGTACGTGACCCTGATCGGCGGTCAGCTGTTGGCTGTGCTGGTCATCGTGGTTCTGCAACAGTTCCTCTCTGAAGACGAACTGCGTGCCTGGGGTTGGCGCATTCCCTTTGTGATCGGCGCCATCGCTGCGTTGGTCTCGTTGTATCTGCGTCGTTCGCTGGAAGAAACCACCAGTGCCGAAGACCGTAACGACAAGGAAGCCGGCAGCATCGCCGGCCTGTTCAAGCACCACACGGCAGCGTTTATCACCGTGCTGGGCTACACCGCCGGTGGCTCGCTGATTTTCTACACCTTCACGACTTACATGCAGAAGTACCTGGTGAACACCGCCCATATGCCGGCCAAGACCGCCAGTTACATCATGACCGGTGCGCTGTTCCTGTACATGTGCATGCAGCCGTTGTTCGGCATGCTTTCCGACAGGATCAGCCGGCGCAATTCGATGCTCCTGTTCGGCGCGCTGGGCACCATTTTCACCGTGCCCATCATGCTGACGCTGAAAACCGTGACCAATCCGTTCCTGGCATTTGTGCTGATCACGCTGGCACTGGCTATCGTCAGCTTCTACACCTCGATCAGTGGCCTGGTCAAAGCCGAGATGTTCCCGACTCAAGTGCGTGCCCTGGGGGTCGGCCTGGCCTATGCCGTGGCCAATGCCCTGTTCGGTGGTACGGCTGAGTACGTGGCCCTGGGGCTGAAGACCATGGGCATGGAAAATACTTTCTACTGGTACGTGACTGTCATGATGGCGATTGCCTTCCTGTTCAGCCTGCGCCTGCCCAGGCAGGCCGCCTATCTGCATACCGATCATTGATCTGTTCGCGCGCGCCGGTCGCGGCGCGCGCCTTAAGGATTTCCTATGAGCCAACGACCGGGCAATCAGTTGTTCGATGCCTACTTCACTGCCCGCAACATGCGCGATGTGTTCTCCGACAAGGGGCGGGTGCAGGGCATGCTCGATTTCGAGGCCGCGCTGGCGCGTGCCGAAGCCAGTGTCGGCGTGATCCCGCAAGCGGCGGTCAGTTCGATCGAAGCGGCCTGCCAGGCTGAGCGCTATGACTTTCAGGCGCTCGGCGAAGCCATTGCGATAGCCGGCAACTCGGCGATCCCGCTGGTCAAGGCATTGGGCAAGCAGATCGCCCTGGGCGATGCAGACGCTGAACGTTATGTGCATCTGGGGGCTACCAGCCAGGATGTGATGGACACGGGGCTGGTCCTGCAATTGCGCGATGCACTGGACTTGATCGAAGGTGATCTGGCCCGTCTCGGTGCAACATTGGCCCGTCAGGCCACGCTGCACCAGGCCACGCCGCTGGCGGGGCGCACCTGGTTGCAGCATGCGACGCCGGTCACCCTCGGGATGAAAATCGCCGGCTGGCTGGGCGCGGTCAGCCGCAGCCGCCAACGCCTGCATGAACTCAAGCCGCGCTTGCTGAGCCTTCAATTTGGCGGTGCCTCCGGAACCCTGGCGGCCCTGGGCGACAAAGCCTGGCCAGTGACCCAGGCGCTGGCGAATGAATTGCAACTGGTGCTGCCCGAGCAGCCCTGGCACACCCAGCGTGATCGCCTGGTCGAGTTCGCAGCGGTGCTGGGCCTGGTGGCCGGTAGCCTGGGCAAGCTGGGGCGTGACATCAGCCTGTTGATGCAAACCGAGGCGGCGGAAGTGTTCGAGCCAGCGGCGCCGGGCAAGGGCGGATCCTCCACCATGCCGCACAAGCGCAACCCGGTGGGCGCCGCCGTGCTGATCGGTGCTGCTACTCGCGTGCCCGGTTTGCTGGCGACGATGTACAGCGCCATGCCGCAAGAGCATGAACGCAGCCTCGGCCTGTGGCACGCCGAATGGGAAACATTGCCGGAAATCTGCTGCCTGGTGTCCGGGGCCTTGCAACAAGCGCTGCTGTTGGCCGAGGGCATGGAGGTAGACGCGACACGCATGGGCCGCAACCTCGACCTGACCCAGGGGCTGGTCATGGCCGAAGCCGTCAGTATTGTGCTGGCGCAACGCTTGGGGCGTGATGCCGCGCACCATTTGCTCGAGCACTGCTGCAAGCGTGCCGTGGCCGAACAACGTCATTTGCGCGCGGTGTTGGGCGATGAGCCCAGGGTCACCGCCGAACTCTCGGCAGACGAACTCGATCGTCTGCTCGATCCTGCCCATTACCTCGGCCAGGCCCAGCGCTGGGTCGAGCGTGCCGTGGCCGAACATAACGAATTGAGTGCCTGAAGGAGGCTGCTGTGGGAAGCGTACAACTGGTCGATGGCGTACTGAATTATCAACTCGATGGCCCGGCCGATGCGCCGGTGCTGGTGTTGTCCAACTCGCTGGGTACCGACCTGCACATGTGGGACACCCAGATCGAAGCCTTTACCCAACACTTTCGCGTGCTGCGCTACGACACTCGGGGCCACGGCAAGTCGCTGGTGACCGAAGGGCCGTACAGCATCGAGCAACTGGGCCGTGATGTGCTGGCATTACTGGACGCCTTGCACATCGAGCGCGCGCACTTCTGTGGTCTGTCCATGGGTGGCCTGATCGGCCAGTGGCTGGGCATCAATGCGGGCGATCGTCTGAACAGGCTGATCGTGTGCAACACCGCGGCCAAGATCGGCAACCCGGACATGTGGAATCCACGCATTGAAATGGTCCTGCGCGACGGCCAGGCCGCCATGGTCGGTTTGCGCGATGCCTCGATTGCACGCTGGTTCACGCCGGCTTACGCCGAAGCGAACCCGGCCCAGGCCAAGCGCATCACCGACATGCTGGCCGCCACTTCGCCACAAGGTTATGCCGCCAACTGCGGGGCTGTACGCGATGCCGATTTCCGTGATCAGTTGGGTGAGGTCAAGGCACCGACCCTGGTGATTTCCGGCAGCGAGGATGCGGTTACGCCACCGGCTGGCGGTCTGTTCATCCAGGAACACATCAAGGGCGCCGAGTACGCCGAGTTTCACGCGGCGCATTTGTCCAACGTAGAAGTGGGCGAACCCTTCAGCCGTCGCGTGATCGACTTTTTGCTGGCCCGTTGAGGAATTGTTCGTGGACGAGAAAGAGCGTTACGCCGAAGGCATGAAGGTGCGTCGGGCGGTACTGGGCGACGCCCATGTCGACCGCAGCCTGAACAATCTCACTGAGTTCAACAGTGAGTTCCAGGAAATGATCACCCGGCACGCCTGGGGCGATATCTGGACCCGCCCCGGTTTGCCGCGCCATACCCGCAGCCTGATTACCATCGCCATGCTGATCGGCATGAACCGCAATGATGAGCTGAAACTGCACCTGCGTGCGGCGGCCAACAATGGGGTGACCCGCGAGGAGATCAAGGAAGTGCTGATGCAGAGTGCGATTTACTGCGGGATTCCGGCGGCCAATGCGACGTTCCACCTGGCAGAGTCGGTGTGGGATGAGTTGGGGGTTGAGTCGCGTAGCTGATGTTTTTTGGCGGGGAGCGCGTTGCGCTCCAATCGCTGCGGTCTGGCGACCCGGCAAGCCAGCTCCCACAGTGTTTTGTGTCAAACCAGATATTTGTGGTTTGCAGTGGTTCCTGTGGGAGCGGGTTTGCCCGCGAAAGCGTCAGCCGGGTTTCAAAGAATCCCGATCGGGTAACTGATGATCAGCCGATTCTCATCAAACTCATTGTTGCTGAAGTCCCGGCGCATGGTCGAGTTCCGCCATTTGACATTGAGGTTCTTCAAGGTGCCGCTCTGAACGGTGTAGGCCAGCTCCGTCTCACGCGCCCACTCCTTGCCGTCGGTGATCACGCCTGTATGCACCTCATCCCCGCTGATGTAGCGGTTCATCAAGGTCAGCCCGGGAATGCCGACGCCGGCGAAATTGAAGTCGTGACGCACTTGCCACGAGCGCTCCCTGGCATTGTCGAAGCTTGAGTTGTAGCTGTCGTTGGCCAGGGTGCCACCGCTGGTGCCGTTGACGCGCATCCATGCATCGTCGCCGCTGACTTTTTGCAGGCCGACGAAGAAAGTGTTGCTGCCGTACTTGGCCGAAAGCAGGGCCGAGGCGGTTTTGTTGTCCAGATCGCCGGCCAGGGCGCTGCCGTCTTCCTTGCCCCAGAAGTAGCCGAGGTTGGCACCCAGCGTCCAGGCGCCGAGCGGCTGGCTGTGGACGATCTGCAGGTATTGCTGTTGATAGATATCCTTGAGTTCGGCATCCCACAGGCCAATCAGGGTGCGCTTTTCGTTGAAGCTGTATTCACCGCCAACGAAGTTGAAACGATCCGAGGTGAAGGCCGCCTTACCCTGCATGAACATGTCTTCCATGCTGGCGTCGTTGCGCGGACTGTTCTGGCGGAACTGGCCGCCGTAGAGCGTCAGGCCATCGATCTCCTGGGAAGTGACCTGGCCACCACGGAAGGTCTGTGGCAAAGAGCGGCCGTCGTCGGAGCGCAGGATGGGCAGCACCGGCATCCACTCGCCGACCTTCAATTCGGTTTTCGAGATTTTCCCCTTGAGCGCGACGCCTAGGCGGCCGAAGTCGTCGGCCGGGCGGCCATCAGCATGCACTGGCAGCAATTGGGTATTGGTGGTTCCGCGTCCACCGTCAAGCTTGAGCGAGTACAAGCCCAATACATCCACGCCGAATCCTACGAAGCCCTGGGTGAAGCCAGACTTGGCATCGAGGATGAAGTTCTGCGTCCATTCCTCGGCTTTGCCTTGAGGGTAGGTCGGGTTGACGAAGTTGCGGTTGATGTAGAAGTTTCGCAGGTTGAGGTTGACCTTGGCGTCTTCGACGAAGCCCGATTCGGCGGCGAAAGCGGGGAGGGTAGCGCCAGCCAATGCCAACGCCGCGAGGGGACTCAGGGTGATTTTTTTCATTATTGTTGTGGTCTCTGATCGTTTTCAGGCAGCAGCAAACCGCTGCGACGGTGAGAGGAGTCGCAGTAAGGATGCTGGGTTTCTGTGAGGGCGATGGTGCTTGCTGGCGGCTGGGTGAATCAATTCGCGCGGGACGGTATTGGGCGATAAACGAACACTAACTGGTTAGTACATTCCGTTGCACGATGTTTTAACGACGCGGACCTGGCATTGACCTGCGATGAACCAAAAAAAGCCCACCATAAAGGTGGGCTCTGGACTTCTGCCGACGCGATCAGCCTTTTGGCTGTTCGGCTGTAGCCTGTTTTGCCTGCGCCGTCTGCTCGTACCAGCCGCCACCCAGCGCCTTGTACAAATTGACCTCGCTGACCAGTTGCGAAAGTCGGTCAGTGATCAACGTCTGCTGAGAACTGAACAGCTGACGCTGGGCATCGAGGAAGGTCAGGTTGCTGTCGACGCCGATCCGGTAGCGACGCTCGGCCAGGCGGTAGTAATCCTGGTTGGCACTGACCAGATCACGCTGCGCCTGCAGCTGCTCGTTGAATGTCAGACGCGCCGCCAGGCCATCGGAAACTTCCTGGAAAGCCGTCTGGATTGCCTTCTCGTACTTGGCGATGTTGATGTCTTTCTGGATCTTCGAGTAATCCAGGCTCGCCTTCAGCGCGCCGGCATTGAAAATCGGCAGGCTGATCTGCGGCTGGAACAACCAGGTACCCGAGCCGCCCTTGAACAGGCCGTCCAGGTCCGAACTCAGCGACCCGGCGTTGGCCGTCAGGCTGATGCTGGGGAAGAATGCAGCGCGGGCGGCACCGATATTGGCATTCTGGGCCTTGAGCAGGTGCTCGGCTTCGAGAATGTCCGGGCGCCGTGTCAGCAGGTCCGACGGCAGGCCGGCGGGTACGTCGCTGAGCAGGTCGGCGTCGAGCGGCTGGCCTGCGGGCAGGTCCGGCAGGCCGGTGCCGACCAGCAGGACCAGGAAGTTCTGGTCCTGGGCGACCAGGCGCTTGTATTTGGCCACCTGGGCCTTGGCGTTCTCGACTGACGTGCGCGACTGGCTCAGGTCCAGCGCCGAAGCCACGCCGACTTCACTGCTGCGTGCGGTCAGCTTGTAGCTTTCTTCGAAGGTCTTCAGGGTTTCCTGGGCCAGCTTGTACTGGGCCTGGTCGGCCTGCCAGGTGAAGTAGGCATTGGCGACGCTGGCCACCAGACTGATCTGCGTGGAGCGACGGGCTTCTTCGCTGGAGAAGTAGGTTTCCAACGCCTGCTCGCTCAGGCTGCGAACGCGACCGAACAGGTCCAGTTCGTAGGCACTGACGCCCAGGGTCGCCGAATACTGGCTGCTGATTGTCGAGCCACTGCCCCCGGTCTGCGAAAGTCCCGCCGGGATCCGCTGACGAGTGCCGCCGACATCGGCCGATACGGCCGGGTACAGGTCCGCACGCTGGATGCGGTACTGCGCCTGGAAGGCATCGATGTTCAGCGCCGCGACCCGCAGGTCGCGGTTGTTGACCAGGGATGTCTCGATCAGTTTTTGCAGGGCCGGGTCATGGAAGAACTCGCGCCAGCCTTGCTCGGCCGCCGCTACACCGGCGGCCTGGGCCGGCTCGTAGGCAGGCCCCGTCGGCCATTGCGAGGCTACCGGCGCTTCCGGCCGCTGGTAGTCAGGTATCAGCGAGCAGCCGCCCAGTACAAACGCGGCTACCGCCAGGGACAACAAGGACTTACTCATTTCCCAGCCTCATAGCTTGGAGTTTCAGGAGTGTCAGTGGCTTCGTCAGTCTCGACTTTTTTGCTGCCGAACAGCGACGACACGCTCACAAAGAACAGGGGTACCCAGAAGATCGCCAGCACCGTGGCGGTCAGCATACCGCCGATCACGCCGGTACCGATGGCATGCTGGCTGCCGGAACCTGCGCCCGTGGAAATCGCCAGGGGCACCACGCCGAGAATGAACGCCAGCGAGGTCATGATGATCGGGCGCAGACGCATGCGGCAAGCCTCGATGGCCGCGTCGATCAGGCTACGACCCTGTTCGTGCAGTTCCTTGGCGAATTCCACGATCAGAATGGCGTTCTTTGCCGCCAGACCGATGGTGGTCAACAGACCGACCTGGAAGTACACGTCGTTGGACAAGCCGCGCAGGCTGGTGGCCAACAGCGCACCGATGATCCCCAGCGGCACAACCAGCATTACCGCGATCGGGATCGACCAGCTCTCGTACAGCGCTGCCAGACAGAGGAAAACCATCAGCAACGACAGCGCATACAAGGCAGGCGCCTGGGAGCCGGACAGGCGTTCTTCATACGACAGGCCGGTCCAGGAGAAACCGACGCCGGCCGGCAGTTTCGCGGCAATGGCCTCGACTTCCGCCATGGCTTCACCGGTACTGTAGCCAGGGGCTGGAGAACCGAGGATCTCCATGGCTTCGACACCGTTGTAACGCGACAGTTTCGGTGCACCGTAGATCCACTGGCCGGTTGCGAAGGAGGCGAACGGGACCATCTGGCCGGCGCTGTTGCGTACATACCACTGTTTCAGGTCTTCAGGGTTCATCCGTGAGCCGGGCTGGCCCTGGATGTAGACCTTCTTCACGCGGCCGCGGTCGATGAAGTCGTTGACGTAGCTCGCACCCAAGGCAATCGACAGGGTGGCGTTGACGTCGGCGATGGTCACGCCCAGGGCGCTGGCACGTTCGTCGTCGACGGTCAGTTGGTATTGCGGTTCATCGTTCAGGCCGTTCGGACGTACGGCGCTGAGGACCTTGCTCTGGGCAGCCATGCCGAGGAACTGGTTGCGCGCTTCCATCAGCTTGTCGTGGCCGATCCCGGCGCGGTCCTGCAGGAATACGTCGAAACCTGTAGCGTTACCCAACTCCAGTACGGCCGGTGGCGCGAAGGCGAAGACCATGGCGTCGCGGAAGGAGGAGAAGTGCTGCTGGGCGCGGTGGGCCAGGTTGAACACGTTGTTCTCTGCCGAACGCTGGTCCCATGGCTTGAGCATGATGAACGCAAGGCCCGAGCTCTGGCCGCGGCCGGCGAAGTTGAAGCCGTTTACGGTGAACACGGACGCAACGGTGTCGCCTTCCTGTTCGAGCAGGTAGCTGCGCATTTCGTCGACCACGACCTGAGTGCGCTCGGCGGTGGAGCCGGCCGGCGTCTGTACCTGGGCAAAGAGTACGCCCTGGTCTTCCTCAGGCAGGAACGCCGTAGGAATGCGCGCGAACAGCCAGACCATGCCAACCACGATGATGACGTAGGCCAGCAGATACGGAGCCTTGTTGCGCAGGATGGTACCGACGGACCGCTCGTAGCTTTTCACGCTGCGATCGAAGCTGCGGTTGAACCAGCCGAAGAAGCCGCGCTTGGGCGTGTGGTGTTCACCCTTGGGAATGGCCTTGAGCATGGTCGCGCACAGGGCCGGGGTGAAGATCAGAGCAACCAGTACCGACAGGGCCATGGCCGAGACGATGGTGATCGAGAACTGCTTGTAGATCACACCCGTCGAGCCGCCGAAGAACGCCATGGGCAGCAGTACCGCCGACAGCACCAGCGCGATACCGACCAGTGCGCCCTGGATCTGGCCCATGGATTTCTTGGTTGCTTCCTTCGGTGGCAGACCTTCTTCGGCCATGACCCGCTCGACGTTTTCCACCACAACGATGGCGTCGTCCACCAGCAAGCCGATTGCCAGCACCATGCCGAACATGGTCAGGGTGTTGATGCTGAAGCCGAAGGCCGCAAGGATGCCGAAGGTCCCGAGCAATACCACCGGCACGGTCATGGTGGTAATCACCGTGGCGCGAAAGTTCTGCAGGAACAGGTACATCACCAGGAACACCAGCACGATGGCTTCGACCAGCGTATGGATCACGCCGGAAATCGATTCGCTCACCACGGGGGTGGTGTCGTACGGGAAGACCGCTTTCATGCCTGGCGGGAAGAAGGGTTCCAGGTCGGAAATGGTTTTACGCAGCGCCTTGGCGGTGTCCAGGGCGTTGGCGCCGGTTGCCAGCTTGATCGCCAGGCCCGAGGCCGGCTTGCCGTTGAACTGCGCGGTAATGCTGTAGTTCTCGCCACCCAGGGCAACCTTGGCGACATCCTTGAGACGAACCTGCGAGCCGTCGCGGTTGACCTTGAGCAGAATCTTCTCGAATTGCTCGGCAGTCTGCAGGCGGGTCTTGCCGATGATGGTGGCGTTCAGTTGCTGGCCGGGCAGGGCGGGCAGGCCACCCAACTGGCCGGAAGAAACCTGGACGTTCTGCGCCGCCACGGCGGCTCGCACATCGACCGGGGTCAACTGGTACTTGTTCAACTGTGCCGGGTCGAGCCAGATACGCATGGCGTACTGGGCGCCGAACACCTGGAAGTCACCGACGCCGGCAGTTCGCGAAATCGGGTCCTGCATGTTCGAAACGATGTAGTTGGCCAGGTCGTCCCGGTTCATGCTGCCGTCTTCGGACACCAGGCCGATCACCATCAGGAAGTTCTTTACTGCCTTGGTGACGCGGATGCCCTGCTGCTGCACTTCCTGTGGCAGCAGCGGGGTGGCCAGGTTTAGCTTGTTCTGCACCTGGACCTGGGCGGTGTCAGGGTTGGTGCCCTGTTCGAAGGTTGCGGTAATGGTCATGCTGCCATCGGAGTTGCTTTCCGAAGACACATAACGCAGGTTGTCGATACCGTTGAGCTGCTGCTCGATGACCTGCACCACGGTGTCCTGCACCGTCTGCGCGGAGGCGCCCGGGTAGGTCACGGCAATGGCGATGGCCGGCGGGGCGATGCTCGGGTACTGGTTGATCGGCAGTTTCAGGATCGACAGTGCCCCGACCAGCATGATCACCAGGGCAATTACCCAGGCAAAGATCGGACGGTCGATAAAAAATTTCGACATTGCTTACTCCCCTTTGCCGCCAGCGACTTTTGCAGTTGCCTGGGCAGGCGCCGCAGCCGGGGCCGGGATGGCAGGTTTGACGTTGGTTGCTTCGCTGACGGTAACCTCGACGCCTGGCTTGACGAATTGCAGCCCTTCGGTGATCAGGCGATCGCCGGCGTTGAGGCCTTCATCGACCAGCCACATGTTGCCGACGGTGCGGCTGGCCTTGAGCTGGCGCAACTCCACCTTGTTGTCCTGGTTCACCACCAGGGCGGTCGGGCTGCCCTTGAGGTCGCGGGTCACGCCTTGTTGCGGGGCCAGGATCGCCGCGCTGTTGACGCCGGCCTTGAGCTGGGCGTGGACGAACATGCCTGGCAGCAGGTTGTGATCGGGGTTGGGGAAAATCGCCCGCAGGGTCACGGAGCCCGTGGTTTCGTCCACCGACACTTCGCTGAACTCCAGCTTGCCTTCGTGGGGGTAAGTGCTGCCATCTTCCAGGGTCAGTTTGACCTTGGCCGCGTTGTTACCCACCTTTTGCAGCTGGCCACTTTCCAGTTCGTGACGAAGTTTCAGCAGTTCGGCCGAAGATTGCGTGACATCGACGTAGATAGGGTCGAGTTGCTGGATCACCGCCATGGCGTTGGTCTGGCCGTTGTTCACCAGGGCGCCTTCGGTGACTGCCGAACGACCGATACGGCCGCTCAGCGGTGCCAGGACCTTGGTATAGCGCAGGTCGATCTGGGCGGATTTCAGCGTTGCTTCAGCTTGCAAACGTTTGGCTTGCGCGTCGTCGTATTCCTGGCGGCTTACAGCGCGCTCGTCGACGAGCTGCTTGTAGCGCTCGGACAACGACTTGGTCGATTGCAGGTTGGCCTGGGCGCTGGCCAGGGTCGCTTCATAGACCGCAGGGTCGATCTGATAGAGCTGCTGGCCGGCCTTGACCTCGCCACCTTCGGTGAACAGGCGCTTGAGGATGATGCCGTTGACCTGGGGACGCACTTCGGCGATGCGATAGGGCGCGGTCCGGCCGGGCAGGTCGGAGGTCAGGGTATAGGCCTGGGTTTGCAGGGTTACGACGCCGACCTGAGGAGTGTGCGGGACAGGTGCCGCTTCTTCCTTCTTGCAGCCGCTGAGCAGAGTTGCCAGGGCGACGGCGGAAACCAGGGCAGTAACAGCTGGCTTGAATTGCATGAAAATCCTCGGTCGAGAGCACGCAAGACGCTCAAGAATAATGGAAAAATTGTTTCGAGTTGATGATGAGCTTGCTAACGAATATACTTACATTCATGGTTGTTTGTAAACACCTTGCCTGCATGCAATCGTTGCGGCAAGGCCTAGACTGAAAAACCCGGGACAAGGCATGACAAACGCCGACCGGGCCCGTGCTCAATGGATTCAGCCATTCCTTCGAGCCATCTGATCGAGGTTGTACCGCCATGGTCCGTCGCACCAAAGAGGAAGCCCAGGAAACCAGAAGCCAGATTCTCGAGGCGGCGCAAAAAGCCTTCCATGAGCGAGGCGTGGCGCGCACGACGCTGGCCGACATCGCCGCCATGGCGGGTGTGACACGTGGCGCCATCTATTGGCATTTCAGTAACAAGGCGGATTTGTTCCAGGCCATGCTCGACAGCTTGAGCGAGCCGCTGGATGCCCTGGCACAGGCCAGCGAGAATCGGGACGAGATCGACCCGCTGGGCTGCATGCGCAACCTGCTGATCCAGCTGCTGCACCAGGTAGCGCAAGATCCGAAGATTCGGCGGGTCAATGAAATTCTGTTTCATAAGTGCGAATTCACCGATGAAATGTGTGATCTGAGGCGACAGCGCCAGTCCGCCGCACTGGACTGCAATGTGCGCATCGGAGTGTCCTTGACCAACGCGGTGAACCGCGGGCAATTGCCCGAGAATCTGGATACCGAACGTGCGGCAATCACCCTGCATGCTTATATAGACGGCATGCTGGCGCAATGGTTGCTGATCCCGGACAGTTACTCATTGCATGAGCAAGCAGAAACCTGGGTCGATGCTGGGCTGGATATGCTGCGCCTGAGCCCCAGCTTGCGCAAATGAGTGTTTGAGTCCAGTTGTGTCAAAATGCCTGGCGAGTGAGAATCTCGCCGCTGGCTACCCTCGATTATCTGCCTATTTGCTTTGCTTGAATAGTTAGGTTGCTAAGCTTATTTTTCGTACTTCCTTCCGAGCGTGTGCATGACTGTGCGCAATCCCTTGTTGCAAAAGACCGAGCAGCCGATCAAGGGCATCGCGCTGATCTGTCTGGCGGTGTTGATGTTTTCCAGTCATGACACCTTGTCCAAATACCTGTCGGCGTTCTACCCCATTGTCATGGTGGTCTGGGCCCGCTATGTGGTGCATACCCTGCTCATGCTGGTGGTGTTCGTGCCGCAGACGGGCTTGTCGGCGGTGGTTCGCACACGTCGCCCCGGGCTGCAACTGGCCCGGGCGCTGTGCCTGATCGGGACCAGTCTGTTCTTCACCACGGGCTTGCGCTACATCCCTTTGGCCGAGGCCACGGCGGTCAACTTCCTCGCGCCGTTGCTGGTCACAGCGCTGTCGGTGCCGCTGCTGGGTGAACGGGTCACCCGCAATCAGTGGCTGGCAGTGCTGGCCGGATTTGTCGGCGTGTTGATCGTGGTGCGTCCAGGCGGCGCTCTGTTTACCCCGGCGATTCTGTTGCCGCTGTGTTCGGCATTGTGTTTCGGCTTTTATCAACTGCTCACGCGCAAACTCAGCAGCGTCGACAGCCCCACCACCAGTAACTTCCTGACCGGCATACTCAATAGCTTGATCATGTCGGCAATGTTGCCGTTCTTCTGGGAGACGCCCACCGGCATCCACGCCTTGCTCATGGTGGGCGTGGGGACCTGCGGCATGCTCGGGCACATGCTGCTGACACAAGCCTTTCGCTATGCCGCACCGGCCATGCTGGCCCCGTTCAGCTACGGGCAGATTCTGTTTGCCTTGATGTTCGGCTATCTGGTGTTCAATCACACGCCGGACATTTTCGGCATTGTCGGTATCGCTGTTATCTGTCTGAGCGGTCTTGCCGTGGCCTGGGGTCAGCGTCGCCGCTGACCTGCATTTAGAGCGCCTTGTCTTCGCGCCCGCGCAAGATCTTGTCCGGCAGTGCCAGCGCGGCGCACAGGCCGAGCAGCGAGATAGCCGCACTGGCCAGCAACAGGTGACGGAAGGTGATCGTCAGTTCGATGCTGCCGCTGGCTGCATTGAGCCCCTGCAAAAGCGCATTGCCCGAAGTGCCTTCGACGCCCAGGCCGGCCACGCTGGCCTGTGCCAGGCTCGCGTCCTGCAACATCGCCAGCAGCAGGGCCGACATGCAGGCAACCCCCATGGCGCCGCCCAGCGCGCGGAACAGGTTGGTGGTGCTGGTGGCGACGCCGATATCCCTTGGCTCGACGGCGTTCTGCGTGCCCACCAGCGAAGTGGGGAACTGCACGCCCGAAGCGATCCCCGTCAGCAACATGAACAGCGCGCTGAGCAACATCGACTGAGGTGGCGTGAAGGCCATGCCTGCAATGAAAAACGGCATCAGCAGGGCACCGGTGAGGATCTGCGGCTTGTACCGGCCCGTCAGCGAGGTCAGGCGCCCGGCGAAATACGCGCCGATCGGCAGCCCCATCGCCAGTGGCAACAAGTGCAGCGCGGCACTGTCAGAGCCCGCGCCCGTGATGCTCTGGTAGCGCAGCGGCATGATCACGCTGAGGGAAATGGCCTGGAAACTGGTGAAAAACACCGTACACCAGCACAGGGTGGCGGTGCGATTGGCGAACAGTTTCATCGGCAGCAGCGGTTCCCGCACCCGGCGTTCGTACCAGGCGAACAGGCCCAGGGTGAGCAGGGCGGTGAACACCAGTGTCGACACTGTGGGGTCATGCCAGGACTTGCCCTGGCCGATTTCGGTGATCCCCAGCAACAGAGAGCTCAGGCCCAGGATTAACAGTACCGTGCCGAAGTAATCGATTATCGGTTTGCGATGGGGGATCGGCAGGCCGCGCAGGCTGTGCCTTGCCACCCACCAGGAGACCAGCCCCAGCGGCAGGTTGATCCAGAATACCCAGCGCCAGGACAGGTATTCGGTCAGGTAGCCACCCAGCACCGGGCCGGCGACGCTGGCCAGTGCATACATGCCGCTGAAGTAACCTTGATAGCGACCACGCTCGCGTGGCGGGATGATGTCGCCAATGATCGCCTGGCTGACCGAAATCATGCCGCCGGCACCGATGCCCTGGAAAATCCGCGCCAGCACCAGTTGTTCCATGCTCTGGGCCATGGCACAGAAGACCGAGGCCAGGGTGAACAGGCCCAGGCCGAACAGCATCATGCGCCGGCGGCCGTAGAGATCGCCCAGCTTGCCGTAGATTGGCACGGCCACGGTCATGGCCACCATATAACCGGAGATCACCCAGGCCAGCAGGCCGACATCCTTGAACTGGGCCGAGATGGCCGGCAGCGATACGGCGACGATGGTCTGGTCCAGTGCGCCGAGGAAAATCGCCAGCATCAGGGCGACGAGGACACTGCGCACGGCAGGTTTGGTTTGGCTCAGATCAGTCACGGGCAGGCCTGATGGGCATGGCGTCGCGCGAGCGGATGCTTGCGCGAGAAGATGCCCGTCAGTGTACTCGATAGCTAGCTAAGAGTTCTATTCTATTGCTTGATGTTTCCAAGCGTGGCCGTTTGCGGCGGGCAATGGGCCAGGCTGCAGGTGGCGTTCTCGCGTGGGGTATTGCGTGCCAGTTCGACACGGTAGGCCGCCGCCGCGTACAGGCCTATGACAGCCGCCACGGCGAAGATGAAGGCACATTTTCTTGTTTTGATGACCATGGTCTGACCTCCGCGTGCGAGTTGAGGCTTCTACCTCAAGCATAGGCCAGAAAGCTGACGCAAGCGGGTCAGGGCAGCCCGCTGTCCCAGCTCGGCGGCACGGTGAAACGCTCGGCAAGAAAATCGAGCATGCTGCGCAGGGTGGCCGGCATGTGCTTGCGCGAGGCATAGACCGCATGCAGGTTCAGATCACGGGGGCGAGCCTGGGGCAGCAGGCGTACCAGATCGCCATTGCGCAAGGGTTCGGCCGCCAGGTAAGTGGGCAGCATGGCGATGCCGACGCCGGCCAGTGCGGCCCGTTGCAATGACAATGCTTCGTTGGCGCTGATATTGCCGTGGACCGGCACCGAGACCTGCTCGCCATCCTGCTCGAAGTGCCACAGGCTCTTGCCGAAATAGGAGTGGGTCAGGCAATTGTGCTGGCTGAGGTCCTGTACCCGTTGCGGCGCCGGATGGTCGCGCAGGTAGTGGGGGGAGGCACAGATCACCGAGCGGCAAACGGTCAGGCGCCGGGCGATCAGGTTCGGGTCCAGGTCGTTGCTGGTGCGGATGGCCAGGTCGATGCGCTCATCCACCAGGTTGACCGTGCGATCGAGCATCTGCAGATCGACGTTCACCAGCGGGTAGCGTTTGACGTAATCGGCCACGGCGTCCATCAGTTGCGCCTGGCCGAACGAGGTGCTGACACTGATGCGCAATTCACCCCGAGGCGCATCCGCCGGCGTACTGACCGCTGCCTGCAGGTCCTCCGACAGCTCCAGCATTTGCCGACAGCGGGGCAGTGTTTCCTGGCCGGCCGCCGTGAGGCTGAGTTTGCGCGTAGTGCGGTGCATCAGGCGCGCGCCGACCCAGTCTTCAAGTTCGGCCAGGTAGCGTGACACCACGGGGCGCGATAACTGCAAATGGTCGGCTGCAGCCGACTGGCTACCCAAGTCTACCACGCTGACAAACACGCGCATTGCCGTAAGACGATCCATGATTTGACCGATTTCAGAAACAAACTATGGCCAATAATCGCATTTTTTGTGACGGTTCGTGCAACTAAGCTCTCCCCATTGCCCACGTCGGGCTCCCCGAAACTGGAGTGCTTAATGTCTGTCTTGTTTTCCCTGCGTCGATTGCTGCTGGTGGGTGCCGCCCTTGGTTTCGCGAGCCATGTTGCTGCCAGCGAGCCGGCTTTGCAGTTGACGGTCTACAACCCTGGAACCAACGCCCTGTTTCCGGTCAGTTCCGTGATTGTCAGTGGCCAGAAGGAGGCCATCCTGGTCGATGCCCAGTTCGGCAAAGGGCAAGCTGAACAGGTAGTGGAAAAATTGCGCGCCAGCGGCAAACAACTCACCACCATCTACATCAGCCATGGCGATCCGGACTACTACTTCGGTCTCGAAACCCTGACTGAAGCCTTCCCGCAAGCCAAGGTGCTCGCTTCGGCACCGACCGTGGCGCATATCAAGGAGACCATGGCTGGCAAGCTGGCCTACTGGGGGCCGAAGATGGGCGCGGACAAGCCGCAAAACGTCATCGTGCCCCAGGTGCTGCAGGGCGACAGCCTGAGCCTGGAAGGGCAGGCCTTGAAGGTCATCGGCCTGGACAGCAAGCAGCCTGATCGCAGTTTTGTCTGGATTCCATCGATCAAGGCGGTCGTGGGCGGCGTGGTGGTGGCCGAGAACCTGCACGTGTGGATGGCCGACACGCAATCGGCGCAATCCCATCAGGATTGGCTGGCAACCTTGCAACGCATCGAGCAGTTGCAACCGCAGACCGTCGTACCCGGTCATTACCTGGGCGAGCGTAGCGGAACGCTCGATGCGGTGCATTTCACCGCCGACTACATCAAGGCCTTCGATGAAGAGACCGCCCAGGCCACGAATTCGGCCGAGCTGATCGCCGCCATGGAAAAGCGCTACCCACAGGCGGGCGAAGCGTCTTCACTGGAACTCAGTGCCAGAGTGGCCAAAGGCGAAATGAAATGGTGACGTTTATTCGATCCAGAGTGGAGGTTTGACCCATGAGCAAGATCGCAATCATCGGCGCTACCGGACGTGCCGGCAGCCAGCTGCTGGAAGAAGCTCGGCGTCGTGGCCACAGTGTCACGGCCATTGCCCGCAAGGCTTCGACCCTGGGCCACCGCGACGGTGTGACGACCCGGGATGTGGATGTGCATGATGGCTTTGCCTTGCAGCAGGTTCTGGTTGGCCATGACGTGGTGTTGAGCGCTGCGCACTTTTCCGGCATTCCGGCGGCTTTGATCATCGAGCCGGCGAAGACGGCCGGGGTCAAGCGCCTGCTGGTGGTGGGTGGGGCAGGGAGCCTGTTGCTGCCGTCGGGGCAGAGGGTCATCGACAGCCCGGACTTTCCTCCGGAGTACAAGGCTGAAGCGGGTGCGGGGGCGGTTTTCCTGGATGCGCTGCGGCAGGAAAAGGAGCTGGACTGGACGTTTTTATCGCCCTCGGCGTTGTTTTTTGAGGGCGAGCGCACTGGCAAGTTTCGCCTGGGCAAGGATCAGTTGCTGATGGATGGCGATGGCAAGAGCGCGATCAGTTTTGCGGACTTTGCCATTGCCATGCTTGATGAAGTGGAGAAGCCGAGCCATTCGCGGCAGCGGTTTACCGTGGGCTACTGAGCTACACAATACTCGTTCCCACGCTCCGCGTGGGAATGCCTCAGGAGACGCTCTGCGTCGCCCTCACAAGGCTCGACGCAGAGCGTCTATCACTGCATTCCCACGCGGAGCGTGGGAACGAGTAAACGCATTTGCGTCAGACCTGCCGATCGGCGGCCTGCCCACACAACCAATCCAGCAACTCGCGCAACTCCGGCGACGGCACGGCGCGTTGCGGTTGGACAAGGTAGTAAGCCTGCCCCGTCGGCACCTTCAAATCGAACGGCATCACCAGTCGCCCGTTCGCCAGGTCCTCGGCGATCAATGCCCAGTCGCCGATCGCCACCCCGGTGCCCTGGGAGGCCACCGACATGGCCAGGTCCAGCGTCTCGAAATGCTGGCCCTTGCTGATGTTGGCTAGCGAAACCCCGGCAACTTTCAACCAGGTTTCCCAGTCACGCTGATCGCGGGTCGGGTGCAGGAGCATGTGTCGGTCCAGATCGGCGAGATTTTGCAGCGGCACTGTCCCGGCCAACAGTTGCGGTGAGCAGACCGGCGTCAGTTGCTCGTCGAACAGGTGCTGGTAGGTCACCCCGTGATTGGGCGGTGGGCCATAGACCACAGCGGCATCGAATTCCTCTCGTCGGAAATCCACGCTGTGCTGCACGGTGGTGGTCAGCTCTACCGGCACATCAGGCCGCTGCGCCTGCCATTGCATCAGCCGTGGCAACAGCCAGCGCATCACGCAGGTCGGCGCCTTGAGTTGCAGGGCTTCGCGTTTGGCGCCCACTTGCTCGACGGCCTCGTCGATCAGTGCAAATACCTGCTGGATACGCGGAAACAGATCGCGCCCTTGGGATGTCAGGCTCAGGCCGCGCGCCTGGCGCACGAACAACGTATAGCCCAGGTGATCTTCCAGGCCGGCGATCTGCCGGCTCACCGCGCCTTGAGTGATGTGCAGCTGCTGCGCCGCCTTGGTGAAGTTGCAGCATTGGGCGGTGACGAGAAAGGTGTGCAGGGCAGGCAAGGGGGGCAATCGCTTCATGGCGGCGCACTTATGACTTTTGGACATGGCTAGTATGACAATTTTTGCATTGTGAGTGTAGCCCTCGGGGGGTTCAATTAAGGCTCATCTGTAATGTTCTCCGGCCCGTGCAGCCGGCGGGGGAACCAGCAGTTCCAGCATAAAAGACAGGCAATTGAACATGGCTACTTGCGGCGAAGTACTGGTAAAACTCCTCGAGCGTTATGGTGTCGACCAAGTGTTTGGCATTCCTGGCGTGCATACCGTCGAGCTGTATCGCGGGCTTGCCCGTTCGACCATCGAGCATGTCACGCCACGTCACGAGCAAGGCGCCGGGTTCATGGCTGACGGCTATGCGCGCACCAGTGGCAAGCCAGGCGTGTGCTTCATCATCACCGGTCCAGGCATGACCAACATCACCACGGCGATGGGTCAGGCGTATGCCGATTCGATCCCGATGCTGGTGATTTCCAGCGTGCAATCGCGCAGCCAACTGGGCGGCGGTCGCGGCAAGCTGCATGAGCTGCCTAACCAGGGCGCACTGGTTGCCGGCGTCGCGGCTTTCTCCCACACCCTGATGAGCGCCGATGACCTGCCGACCGTGCTGGCCCGCGCCTTTGCGGTGTTCCAGGGCGCACGCCCACGTCCTGTGCATATCGAGATCCCGCTGGACGTGATTGTCGAGGAAGCCGATCACCTGCTGACCAGCGAGCCGGTTGAAGTGGCCCGCGCCGGTGCGGCACCTGCAACAGTCGCCAAAATGGCAAGTCTGTTGGCAAACGCACAGCGGCCATTGATCCTGGCCGGTGGTGGCTCGATCGATGCCGCTGCTGCCGTGACTCGCCTGGCCGAACAACTGCAGGCTCCGGTGGCCCTGACCATCAATGCCAAAGGCATGCTGCCTGCCGCGCACCCATTGCTGATCGGCTCGACCCAGTCGATGGTGGCCACCCGTGAGCTGGTACGTGAAGCCGACGTGGTGCTGGCAATCGGTACCGAGCTTGCCGAAACCGACTATGACGTGACCTTCGCCGGTGGTTTCGAGATCCCTGGCGCCTTGCTGCGCATCGATATCGACCCGGACCAGACCGTACGCAACTACCCGCCGAAAGTCGCCCTGGTGGCCGACGCCGAAGTCGCCACCGAGGCATTGCTGGCCGCATTGGCCGGCCTGACGCTGCCAGCGCGCCGCGCCGATTGGGGGCCTGCGCGTGCAGCAGCCCTGCGTGAAGCACTGCTGGCCACCTGGGACGCCAACATGCATGGCCAGACCCTGTTCCTGAACACCATCCTGCAAGAACTGCCGGATGCGGTGCTGGTTGGCGATTCGACCCAACCGGTCTACACCGGCAACGTGACCGTGGACTTCGATCACACTCGCCGCTGGTTCAACGCTTCGACCGGTTACGGCACCCTCGGTTATGCCCTGCCTGCCGCCATCGGCGCCTGGCTCGGTGGCAGCCCGAAACGCGAAGAGCGTCGTCCGGTGGTCTGCTTGATCGGCGACGGCGGCCTGCAGTTCACCCTGCCTGAGCTGGCCAGTGCGGTAGAAGCACAGATTCCGGTCATCGTCCTGCTGTGGAACAACCAGGGCTACGAAGAAATCAAGAAATACATGGTCAACCGCGCCATCGAACCGGTGGGCGTGGATATCTACACCCCGGACTTCATAGGCGTCGCCAAGGCCCTGGGTTGCGCGGCGCAATCGGCCAATGGCGTTGAAGAACTGCGCGCGGCCTTGCGCCTGGCCAACGATCGCTCGGTACCGACCCTGATCGAAATCGACCAGACCACCTGGATGAAGGGGATGCCAGCATGCTGAGCTTTCCACAGACCTTGCCCGGCATTTATATCGACGGCGCCTGGCAGCAAGGCAATCAGCCGCTGACCGTGATCAACCCGAGCACCGAACAAGTGCTGGCTTTGGTCGCCGGCGCTGATAGCGAAGCGGTCGAGCAAGCCGTCGGGGCTGCACAGCAGGCATTCGCCGGCTGGTCGGCAACTTCCGGTGCGCAGCGTGCGGTCTACCTGCGCGCCATCGCCAGCGGCGTTGAAGCGCGCCGCGAGCGGTTGATCCAGTTGCAGTCGAGCAACAACGGCAAGCCGCTGTTCGAAGCAGCCATTGATGTCGACGATGTGATCGCCACCTTTGGCTACTACGCCGAGCTGGCCGAAGGGCTGGACGCCAAACAGGATTCGTCCGTGGCCCTGCCAAGCGAAGACTTTACCGCGCGCCTGCGTCGCGAACCCGTTGGCGTGGTCGGCCTGATCGTGCCGTGGAACTTCCCCATGGTCACCACGGCCTGGAAACTGGCGCCTGCGCTGGCCGCCGGTTGCTGTGTGGTCCTGAAACCTTCGGAAGTCACGCCGCTGCCTGAGCTGGAACTGGCGGCAATCATCGCTGAGTGCGGTTTGCCCAACGGCGTGTTCAACCTGGTCTGCGGTACGGGCCTGGCGGTTGGCGCACCGATGTCTGCCGACCCACGGATCGCCAAGATCTCCTTCACCGGCAGCAATGCGGTCGGTGTCCAGGTCATGCAGCGCGCGGCGGAAACCGTGAAGGGCGTGAGCCTGGAGCTGGGCGGCAAGTCTTCCTTGCTGGTACTCGAAGACGCGGACCTCGACCTTGCGGTTGAACTGGCCAGCGGTGGTGGCTTCTTCAATGCCGGGCAAATGTGCTCGGCCACCAGCCGCGTATTGGTTGCCGATGCACTGTACGAACCTTTCATGGAGCGTATCAAGGCACGCGCCGAAGCCATCAAGGTCGGCGACCCGTTTGTCGAAGGCACCGAGATGGGCGCACTGGTCAACCTGGCCCAATACCAGCGCGTGCTGGGCCATATCGAGCGTGGTGTGAGCGCTGGTGCGCGCCTGGTCTGTGGTGGTCAGCGTCCGGTTGATAGCCCGTCCGGCTATTTCTTGCAGCCGACCGTCTTCACCGACGTGCCCCTGGACAGTGCACTGTGGTGTGAAGAGATTTTTGGTCCGGTGCTGTGCGTACGTCGTTTCGCTGACGAAGCCGAGGCGATTGCCCTGGCCAACGACAGCGAATTCGGCCTGGTGGCCAGTGTGGTCAGCAGCAATGCACAGACCGCCGAGCGTGTCGCCAACGCGCTGCAGGCCGGGATGGTATGGATCAACGCCCCGCAAGTGATCTTCCCGCAGGCGTCCTGGGGTGGTTACAAGAAGAGCAGTATCGGGCGCGAACTGGGTCCGTGGGGCCTGCAGGCTTTCCAGGAAATAAAACACGTCATCCGGGCCGTCTAGGACGGGCTGCAATGGGTCACGCATGCCTCATGACGAGGCATGCGTCTGACGCATGGCTTCGATGAAAAACTTTCGATTGTTGCGCTGAAATACCCGCCTCAGGATGCATGCACCGAGCAGCGAATGCTGCTGGTCTCGGCGCATGCATTGGGCCTGAGGCAAAAAAGCGATCCCCCAATACTTACAACAATTAAGCAGGAGTCCGTTATGGGCCAGCATGATCTGAACAGAAGGCAGTTCATTAAAACGGTGGGTGTGGCTTCGGTCGCCGCCGCTTCCATGGGCATGCCTTTCATCCACGCCAAGGCCAGTGACACCAAATTCCAGGGCAAGACCCTGCGTTTGCTGACCTGGTCCGATGACACCGGGCTGGCTGCACTGCGCAATATCGCCGCGACCTTCGAAGCCAAGACCGGCGCCAAGGTCATCGCCGACCGTACCGGCAGTACCTCGGAAATGGTTGCCAAGCTCAAGGCCGGTGGCGATCGTCCGCAGTACGACATCATCACCCTCGCCGGTGTCGGTGCAGAAGGCCTGGCCGCTGCCGGCCTGCTGGAAAAGCCTGACCTCAACCGCATCCCCAACATCGTCGATGTTCCGAAACAGTACCAAACTGGCGCCAATGGCCACGGTATCGGCTACCTGCTGTGGTGCAACAGTCTGATCTACAGCACCCGCACCGTTCAGGAAGTGCCGAACAGCTACGCTGCGCTGTGGGACAAGGACCAGGCGCCGAACATCTTCCTGCCGCCGCCGAACTGGACCGAGGCCATGGACCTGATCATCATCGCCGCCAAACTGGCCGGTGGTGACGAGCACAACATCGAGCCGGGCTTCAAGAAGCTGGCCGAGCTCAAGGATCGCGTCGTGACCCTGGGCGAGAACCCGAACCAGATCGCCGAACTGTTCCGCACCGGTTCCCTGGACATGGGCGGCCTGTACGCACCGGCCTTCTTCCCGAAACAGATCCGCGACCCGAACTACGGCCTGGGCGCCACCTTCGGCATGAAGGAAGGTTTCTACACCGACCTGATGCTCTCGGTGATGCCGAAGAACCGTCCAGGCGACACCGACCTGGCCTATGCCTTCCTCGACCACTCCCTCGACCCGCTGGTCCAGGGCAAGATGGCCGAAGACATCTTCAACGGCCCGGTCAACGCCAAGGCGATCATCTCGGCCGAAGCACGCAAGAGCCCGTACATCCTCACGCCCGAGCAGATTGCCGACAAGGCGATCATGCACGACAACGCCTTCCTGGCGACCGTCCACGACCAGTGGATCCGTCGCTACACGGAAATCTTCTCTTCCTGACGTAGCGCCGTTCGCGGCCATGGAGTCCCGTGCAGCGCCAAGTGGCGCTGCACGGGGCTGGTAACTTCAGTTTTACCGAGATAACCGATATGCAGCATCCCAATCTGACCCGTTCGGTCGGTGAGGCGCCCGTGCGCCCGCCCCGAGCGATTTCGCCGACGGCGCGCGCCTGGTTTTTCCTGACGCCGTCGATGTTGTTTCTTGCCGTACTGATTGCGGCCAGCTTGCTGGTGCTGCGCATGAGCGTGGGCACCAAGGGCGCGGAATGGACAGGCTTCAGCCTGGCCAGCTACGCGCAGCTGCTCGAACCCTATTACCTGAAGTCCCTGCTGCTGACCTTGCGCCTGGCCTTGATCAGCGCTGTGATTGCCGTGGTGCTGGCCATTCCGGTGGCGTACACCATGTCGCGCCTGCAGTCGCCGCTGGTGCGGCGGATCTTCCTGGCCGCGGTGCTGCTGCCGCTGCTGGTCAACCTGCTGCTGCAAAGCTATGGCTGGCTGGTCATCCTCGGGCCGGCAGGGATGCTCAACAAGGCGTTGCTGGGCCTTGGCCTGATCAAGCGCCCGATCATGATGCTGTACAACCAGAACGGCGTACTGATGGGCCTGGTTCAGACCGCCTTCCCATTGGCGGTGCTGCCAATCGCCAGCGCCATGCGCGGCGTATCGCGCAGCTTTGAAGAGGCCGCCGCGACCCTGGGCGCCAGCCGCCTGCAGGTGTTCCGCCAGGTGGTCCTGCCGATGAGCATGCCGGGCATCATCACCGGCGCCACCCTGGTGTTCGCCTACAACGCCAGCAGCTTTGTCGTGCCATTGTTGCTGGGCGGCCGCCGCGTGCCGATGCTCGCGGTGATGGTCCATGACCAGATCGCGCCGTTGATGAACTGGCCCGCCGCGTCGGCTGCCGGTGTGGTGCTGATCGTCACCACCCTGATCATCATGACCCTCTCCGAATACTTGAGTGGCCGTCGCCGCCGCATGCTGGAGGCTTCGCAATGAGTAGCCCCTTGAAAGGCCTGATCCGTTTCCAGCCGACCTTGCCCGGTGACACCGGACGCTTTGCAGGCATCCTGTCGGGGTTCATTCTGCTGTTGGCGGTTATGCCGATCCTGACCATGATCGTCATGTCCTTCAGTGGCGCCTCGAACCTGGACTTTCCACCGAGCAGCTACAGCCTGCAGTGGTACCAGGCAGCCTGGAAAACCTTCGTTTCTCCCGACTCCAGTGATGTCCTGAGCCTGGGCCAGGCGCTGGGTACCAGCCTGCTGGTGTCCTGCCTGACCATGGTGCTGGCAACGCTGATCGCGGTCCCGGCCGCCTATGCGCTGACCCGCTGCGAGTTTCGTGGCAAGGCCGTGGCCCTGCAGCTGATGTCGCTGCCGCTGGTGTTCCCGATGGTGGTACTGGGCCTGGCGATGCTGCTGGTGTTCGACAGCCTGCCGTTCCACCTGACGACTTCGCGGCTGGTGATTGCTCACGTCATCCTGGCACTGCCTTTCGTGGTGAAAAACTGCACCGCGGCGATGCTCTCCATCGGCACCGAAGTCGAAGAGGCGGCGCAGATGCTCGGCGCTTCGCCCATGCGCGCCATCATCGATGTGGTAGTGCCGCTGATGAAGTCCGGGATTCTGGCCGGGATGCTGTTGGCGTTCATCGTCTCGTTCAACGAGTTCACCGTGACCTATTTCCTCTACACCATCGATGTGATGACCGTGCCGATCTGGATGTACAGCCGCACCGTTTCCTCGCTGGACCCGACCGTGTTCTCGTTTGCCGTGCTGATCGTGCTGATCGACTTCGTCCTGATCTGGGCGTTGGAGAAGCTGGTCGGTGAAGGTGGCGTTTCGTTCTGATTTTTGAGGTTAAGTAAAATGACCGGACTTATTCTGGAAAATGTCGAGAAACGCTACGGCTCGGCTTGCGCGGTAAAAGACGTCAACCTGCACCTGCCCGAAGGCAAGCTGGTGTGTTTCCTCGGCCCTTCGGGGTGTGGCAAGACCACTCTGCTGCGCATGATCGCGGGGCTGGAAACCTTGACCGCAGGCGAAATCCGCCTGGACGGCGAAAACATCGGCCATACGCCGGCGCACGAGCGCAATTTCGGCATGGTGTTCCAGTCGCTGGCGCTGTTCCCGCACATGACGGTGGGCGAGAACATCGCCTATCCGTTGAAGCTGCGCGGTGTCAGCAAGGCGGACCAGAAGGCGCGGGTCACTGAATTGCTGCAAATGATCCAGCTGTCGCAGATGGTCGATCGCCCGGTCGCCAAGCTCTCCGGTGGCCAGCGCCAGCGTGTGGCCATCGCCCGTGCGATCGCGTCGCATCCGAAGATTCTCTTGCTCGACGAACCGCTGTCGGCGCTCGATGCCAAGTTGCGTGAGTCCATGCAGGTGGAAATTCGCCAGCTGCAACAGCGCCTCAACATCACCACCATCCTGGTGACCCACGACCAGCGCGAAGCCATGACCATGGCCGATATCGTGGTCGTACTGGGCGAGCACAAGATCCAGCAGGTCGGCACGCCGATCGAGATCTACCGCAACCCGGCCAACGAGTTCGTTGCAGACTTTATCGGCACCGGCAATATCTTCCCGGCCACCGCGCTGGGCAACGGCCGGGTCAGCCTGCCGGGCGGTGATGCGCTCGAGGTGCCGATCTGCAGCAGTATTCAGGCCGGTTCCCGGATCAAGATGCTGGTGCGCCCCGAAGACTTGCAGCTATCCTCGGCGCAGGCATCGGCGGGCAATCGCCTGTTGGGCAAGGTGACCTTCGTACGTGATATCGGTGCGACCATCGAAACCACCATTGATTGCTCCGGGGTTTCGCTGACGGCACTGAGCACGCCTAACCAGGATATCGGCCTGAGCGTCGGTCATCCGGTTTCGATCACAATTCCGGCTGAGGCATGCCGGGTTCTGACGGCTTGAAATGACACTGGCTTGTCCGCCAGCTGTGCGGGCAAGCCATTGCATGAAAGGGAGCGCTGATGAATCTTTCTCTGGAAAATCGCACTGCGTTGATTTGTGCGGGCAGCTCGGGCCTGGGCTTCGGCGTGGCTCAGGCGTTGGCTCGCGAGGGCGTGCGGGTTTGTCTGCTGGCGCGTAATCCGGCACGACTGGAGCAGGCGGTAGAGCGTATTCGTGGGGAAGGTGGCCAGGCCCATGCCGTGGTTGCCGACCTGAGTGACATTGCGGCATTGGACGGGGTGATCGAGCAAGTCCGCGCCTGCATCGGCGAGCCGGACATCCTGCTGGGCAACAACGGTGGCCCGCCACCCGGTCAGGCCAGCGGCGACTTCGCACCGGAGCTATGGCACAAGCAGCTGGACGCCATGCTGCTGTACACCTTGAAACTGACTGAAGCCTTCCTGCCCGGTATGCGCGCACGGGGTTTTGGCCGGATTCTGATGATTTCCTCGACCAGCGTGGTCGAGCCGATTCCCGGCCTGGTGCTGTCCAGTGCCTTGCGCGCGGCGCTGGCGAACTGGGGCAAGACCCTGGCCACTGAAGTCGCCGCCGATGGGGTCACCGTCAACACCTTGATGCCGGGCAGTTTCTGGACCGAGCGCACCCAGAGCCTGATTCAGGCGGATGCGCAAAGTACAGGGATTGCCCTGTCGACGCTTGTCGATCAGGAGCAGGCGCAGATTCCCGTGGGGCGCTACGGTAATCCCGAAGAATTCGGCGCGGTCGCGGCGTTCCTGGCCAGCCCTCTGGCGAGTTACGTCACTGGCGCGATGATTCCGGTCGATGGCGGCTTGTTGAAGCACTGACCGGCCGTTGCATCACAAGGTCTGGCGCAATCGCGCCAGATCCCGCAGCGGCGGCGCACCATATAACCGACTGTACTCGCGGCTGAATTGCGACGGGCTTTCATAGCCGACGCGATACCCGGCCGCCGACGCTTCCAGACCCTCGTTGAGCATCAGCCTTCTGGCTTCCTGCAGGCGCAGCTGTTTCTGATACTGCAAGGGGCTCATGGACGTCACGGCCTTGAAGCGATGATGCAGGGTCGAGACGCTCAGGTTGACCTCGCGGGCCAGGTCGTCGATGCGCAGGGGCATATGGAAATTGCCGTTGAGCCACTGGACCGCCTGGCTCACCCGATGGGTCTGGCTGTTGCTGACAGCAATTTCATACAGGCGATGGCCCTGCTGGCTGCGCAGCAAACGGTAGAGAATCTCCCGGCGAACCAGTGGCGCCAGCATGGCGATGTCCTTCGGCGTATCGAGCAAGCGCACCAGGCGCACGACCGCATCGAGCAATGTCGTATCCAGTGTGTCCACATACAGACCGCGCCCGGCGGGACGGCTCGGCACGCCCATGGGCCCGGCTTCGGCGATCAATGCGTTGATCTCGGCGGGGTCAATGTCCAGCCGAATGGCCAGGCTCGGATAGTCGGGGCGCGCTTCGAGCAGGCGTCCGCTGATCGGCATGGAGACCGAAACCACCATGTAGTTCAGCGCATCGTAGCGGTACGTCTCTTCGCCCAGGCGAACCTCCTTGCTGCCCTGGGCCATGATGCACAGGGCCGGTTGCGCGAGGGTCGGGAAGGACTGAATGCATTCGTCATAGCGCGACAGGAACAGGGCCTGCACGGCCGTGTCGAAAATACCGGATGTGACGGTATGGCGGCTGATCAGCCCGGCAAGTTCGGCGCGCTGCTGCTCCAGCAGCGGGTCGAGCGGGGCGTGCGCGGCTTCGAGGTGAGACATGCCATGTACCCTGGGGGAATGTGGATTCAGCATACGATCGGGCAAGCGCTGGCGGTAGGTGGATTCTGCGCGATTCTTGCCTGATTCTGCAGCCCGTGCAGGATCAGGCAAGCCGGGTGCAGGAATCGCCTAACGGCATGCGCAGTGGGCGGCTTAACCTTGGTTCCGTGGCAGATGCCTGCTTCGATCATCACGGGAGACCCGCTCATGACTTCACCTCAACCGGTTAGTCACCTCGCCTTTATCCGCGCCAATGTCGGCAGTTCCGCCGCTTTGGGCGAGCGCCTGGATCGTTTGCTCGAACCTTCACGCCAAGCGCCGGGCTGCCTGCACTTCGCCTTGCAGCGTTCGCAATGCGATGACCATTTGTGGCTGGTCAGCGGATTCTGGACCGATGAGGGCGCCATGACCGCCTACCTGGGTTCGCCGGCCATGCAAGTCTTCAGCGAGGTGGTGCAGGAACTGATGGTCAGCAGCCTTGACCTGCATACCTTCAGCGATGTTTCAGGCCAGCGCCGAGGTTAGAATAGCGGCCATTGATCAATTGGCCGGGACAAGCGACATGGCACGTAGAGAATTCGAACAGTACGAAGCGGTTTCCGCAGTGGTTCCATGGGAGGGCGGCTACAGCGCGGCGATTGCCGTCAAGGCCCTAAATGCAGGGGGCGCGCCGCGCTTTCACAAGGTGCTTGAAGGCCAGACCTTCGCCAAGGCATTCGAGGCAGACGACGCTGCGACCCTGGAACTGGCCAAATTGGTCAGTGTCACTGAAGACGGTGAGCTGGTCTGGTAATTATTTTTGGGGGGCTATTGGTCAGCGCCGAGCCCGCTCCTACAGAGTCCGCATTGCTCAGGCATTCTCACGTTAACCTGCGATGAGCCAATTATTTGTCCACTTTCGGGCGGTACATCCTGAACAGTTGGCCCAGTTGGAAAAAGTCGGCCGGGCCACCGCCACGCAGGATCGGCTCGGCAGCAGCCGTGTCATAGATACCTTCCTTGAGCAAGGAGGTGGCAATGTGCACCGCGACCACTTCGCCCAACACCAGCCAGCTCGGCACCTTTTCCTGGTCGGCGCGTTGCAGCTGAATGATCTGCGTCACCTTGCACTCGAAGGAGACGGGGCTTTCCAGTACGCGGGGCACCGAGATGATCTTCGAGTCGACGGGTGTGAGGCCGCTGAAGGCGAACTCGTCGACTTCCGGGGCTACGGCGGCGCTGCTCTGGTTCATGGCTTCGGCCAGCGGCCGGGTCGCCAGGCTCCAGGCGAACTCGCCGGTTTGCTCGATGTTGTTCAGGCTGTCCTTGCGCCCGACGCTGCAGAACCCAACGATCGGCGGAATGTAGTTGAACGCATTGAAGAAGCTGTAGGGCGCCAGGTTCAGGCGGCCTTCACGGTCATGTGAAGAGATCCAGCCGATTGGCCGCGGGCCAACGATGGCGTTGAAGGGGTCATGGGGCAATCCATGGCCCTGGGCGGGTTCGTAGTAGTACATCTCGTCAGCCATTGCCGTATTCCTTGTCGCCCCACCGGGCCTTTGCCTAAACAGGTCCACAGTGTGCAAGGCATTGGCGGGGGGTGCCACTGTGAGGGTTGAAAAAAACGCTTTTCCAAATCAACTAAGCCCGCCAAGCCGGGCTATTAAGCCGTGTTCAACCGTTAGTTGATGCGCCCAACGCCGGTGCGGTCGTACACCTGTAGCCGCTGCCGAAGGCTGCGCTCGGGCGCGTAGCGGACGCAGGCACTCAAGATCGCTGAGGGAGTCCCTGCGGGACTCCAGCGCAGCCTAACGGCAGTGGCTACGCCGATTTGGTACACCGCCGCCGAAGGCTGCGTCCGGCATAGTTTTCAGAAATTTCCGATTTATCTCCAGTGATCATGACTTTAGGGTCCAGCCTGCTGACTTTGAATTTACCCCGCTGTCGCCACGATGACGGGGGAAAGCAACCCAAGGCCACCAAGGATCAGGATCATAGAAATGAACGCACCTTTGCCCCAGCGCTTCACCAACGAAATCTCCCCTGAATTTCTTCGCACTCTGGACAAGTCCCCTTTCACAGATCAGCAGATCGTCGAGTTCCGCGAAGAGGCCATAGCCGCTATTCGTCAAAATCAAGTTTATCTCCAGGCCCATCCCCCTTGCGCCATCTACCGGTTCGCATCCGCCGGCAGCCGTACCCGTGACGGCGGGGAGATCCAGCAAGCGACATCGCCCATGGAGATCATTCTGGATAACGGACAGCAAGTCTGCGTAGCACAGGTAGGCGATTACGTTGTGTACGACGATGGCCGCAAGGCTCAGATCGTCACTGGCGCAGGATTCGAATATGAACACTTGGCGTTGGTCGGGAGCCTTTTGAGCAATGGCGACGAGATCATCGATACGCTGCAAGGCCTTGCCTTGATCGCGGTGCGGGACGGCGTGCCGATGGCAGACGATTTCCTGCCAGTAGTGGAGGGCTGAGCCATGGCACGTGGAGCGGTCAATGGAATAGGGCAAGGGCTGGACGGCGACCTGACGACCACCGGAGCCGTGTGCATCAGCAGTCTTCCCAATGCGGCGCACGGCGGACGGGGGGTATTGCGACTGGGGGATACGACCACCCCGTGCAAAAAGTGCGGAAAAGCTGGCGTCATTGTCGACAGTCTTCCCGCCATGAAATGGAATGGGATTCCGACTGTGCTGCACGGAGCGCGAGTCCACTGCGGCTGCCCTCCGGGCACTAACCAGTTGATTGCTCCACTTGAGCAACCGCAACAACCAAGCGCTCGTAGCAATATGCCCGGTACCGCGCCCTCAACGAACAATGCTGCGCCGACAATGGCCAACGCCGCTGCCACGAAGAGCAGCGCAGCACCGGTCATGCCCGCACCCGTGCCTGCGTCCGCACTGGAGCCCGGTTTCTATATTGTGCCCCACAGCATGTCCGGTGAGCAGGTCCTGCGCGAACTCAATCCCTACCCAGCGGCGCAATTGATCAATCGACTCAAGCAGCTCAACCCCTCCTTTGGCCACGGCTTCAAGGCCGGCGAACTTTTTGTCCTCGGCGATCCGTACAACCCAACAGCCTGCACCCGCGAGGATGCCGCCATGATGGCCGCGGCCGTCCAAGTTCGCGAAGCCCTGGCGCCGCTGAGCGAAGAAGAGGCCAACTTCATGGCGCGCCATCTCGGCGAAATTGCCCTCCTCACCGGCGGGGCGAGCGAAGCGATGGGCGTCGGAAAGGACATGCTAGACAAGGGGCTCAAGCAGGTAGAGGGTACCCTGCGCAGTCTCGAGCTTTTGCATCAACGGGAACTCACGGCCCATGGTCACCTGCGAAGCAAGACGTTCTTTGATACGCGCCGTCAGCTCTACAGCCAGCTCGATGCCCAATTGAAAACCACCTTCCTCAACAAGCAAATCGACCTTGGCAGTTACGACAGCCTGCGTCGCGACCTGGGTATGGCCAGCAGTAGCCCGGTGCATCACTGGAGCCGTTCCGGCGCTTCTGGGTACATATTCGGCTATGCCACGTATATGGAACAGATCGCCAAGGCGGCCAAGTATCTGAAGTATGGGGGCTATATTGGCGTCGGATTTGGGGGGTATCTCTTCCTATGCCAAAGTTCAGGAGGTTTGCCGTGCTGGCGAAACGGAGGAGTGCCAAAAGATTCGGTTTACCGAGGCCGGCAGCTTCATTGGTGGCTTGGGCGGCGGAGCGGTGGTAGGCCACTTGGGAGGTCTGGCAGCACCCAAGCTATGCGCAGTCATCGGTCTTGGCTCGGCGGGAGTTGGTGCAGCACTTTGCGTCTTGGTGGTGGTCGGAGGCGCATCTTATGCTGGAGGATTGGGAGGTGAATGGGGGGGTGAACAGATAGGAGAGAAAATTTTTGAGAGGGGCTTGGAGTGATCAACTTCAATACATGGTATGAAAGCTGGCCATTGGATCTACAGATATCATTCCTTCTAGCCCCTTTTGTGATTGGTTTATCTGGCATGGCGGTTCTTGCCTATACGACTTACCAACACTACGAACGGATAATCACAGCTTTTCCCAATAGTCCTGGCGTGCAGAACTATACGAGGCGTTGTGCAGGATTCGATTTCCATTCGCGCTGCATGCAGGTCTCCTTCACTGCAGGCTTCGTGCTTTGGCCAAAGATTCAAATTCGACGCGGTGAGCTCGATCCCGAGGAAGTACGCAAATTTCCCGCCGAGATAAAGCGGCTAATGGGTATCTCAGCCAGCTTACTCTTCAGTGGCGCGGCATGGCTGCTTCTAGCTGTTGGATTGCTCAAACTTTCTGAAAGCTAACGGTCTCGATCCACGTCGAGATAACCGACATACACATACCTCACTGGGACCGAAAAGGGACAGATTTATTTTTGCCACTCTAATTTTGTCCAGATAGTCAGCTTTAGAGTAGAAAATAAATTTGTCCCCTTTTCCTAATTTTCGAAACGAGACAATGTCGCTGTCATGTCATCGATAATCGCCTTGGCCATTTCTCCGAGATAGAAAGTCGACCACGCTGTTTGTGCGCAGCCTTCGCCCATGGCCAGCTGCACTGCCAGCTTGTTCGCGCAGTCCTGCAAGTTGGAGGCGTATTCCAGGGCTTGGATGGCGGGGATGTCAGGGGTGATGCGGAAGAGTTTGTTGGCGCCTTGGCCGCAACGGCCGAAGGAGGTGGTGCCGAAGGTTTTTAAGTCCGTTAGATCGGTCATTGATGAAGCTCCTTACTGTTGAGGAACCATCACCACCTGCCGCCAAGCAGGAAAGGGTGACGGATTGCACAAGGTTGGCGGACCGGGACAGTAGAACCCAGCACTTCCGAAGAAGTCCCTGCGCAACCCGTCATAACGCAATCTCGCAGGTACGACAAAGCGCCTGCGAAGAAGGTTGGGGAATTGCGATTACTGTCGAACGGACCGCCAAGCCCGTATCGCTGATGTGCAGCGACGGGCGTAGGTTAGCGTGGTGGGTAGGTGGCGACAAGGCGGAAAAGAGGCAAGTTGTAGCCTGAAAATTCCTGTAGCCATGCTTTTTTGATGATCGATTGACTCATTTTTGACTGGGCAACATTCACCCTGCGCGCCGTATTGCAAATGAGGTTGGTTCGCCTTCTGACCGGACAGCCACATCAATCATTTCTGGAGCGTTGCACCGAATGAACAAACTTCCACAGATAACCCTGGCCTTCTGGGTCATGAAAATCTGCGCGACAACCTTGGGCGAGACAGCCGGCGATCTGCTGTCCATGACCCTGAACGTGGGCTATGCAATCAGCTCGTTGATTCTGATCAGCGTGTTTCTGCTGACCCTGGTAACGCAGTTGTTCTCCAGGGCTTATCACCCTGTGCTGTACTGGCTCGTCATTCTGTCGACCAGCACCGCCGGCACGACGATGTCCGATTTCATGGACCGCACCCTCGGGCTGGGCTATGCCACCGGCTCCATGATCCTGATCGGTATCCTGCTGGCCATCTTTGCCCTTTGGCGCATGAGCGGCGATTCGCTGAACGTGAACAAGATCCAGAGCTTCCGGGGCGAGATGTTCTACTGGATGGCGATTTTGTTTTCCAACACCCTGGGTACGGCGCTGGGGGATTTTCTGGCGGACGATTCCGGGCTTGGCTTTGCCGGGGGTGCCTTGTTGATCGGGTCGACCATCGCCTTGGTGGTGCTGGCTCGCTACTTCACCAAACTGTCTCCCGTGCTGCTGTTCTGGGCCGCCTTCGTCCTGACCCGGCCGTTTGGTGCAACCCTTGGCGATTTCCTGACCAAGCCCCATGAGAAGGGTGGGCTGGATTTCGGAACCATTGGTTCTTCGTTGGTGCTGGGCGGGGTTCTGCTGGCGATGATTGGCCTGGCTTCGTTCTATAAGGGGCGAAGCGCGCGCGAGGTTGCGCCGCAGCTTTCTTGATCGAGCGCAGTAGAAGAAAGGGGCAGGCCAGTACTGGCGCTGCCCCTTTTTTTTGGTTCATCTCCGACCTTCCTCGTTCCCACGCTCCGCGTGGGAATGCCTCCGGCGACGCTCCACGTTGCGCTCTTGAAGGTCGACGCAGAGCGTCTGGCATGGCATTCCCACGCGGAGCGTGGGAACGAGGAGTTTGTGCTGTAGCTGGAGGATCAGTCGGTCTCGATCCGCGAGTGCTTCTGGGTATCCTTCATGAACACATACACCAGCAACGAACAGGCGATACAGGCAGTGACATACCAGTAGTAGCCGGACTCCATGCCGATGCTCTTGAACCACAGGGCGATGTATTCGGCGGTACCACCGAAGATCGATACGGTCAGGGCATACGGCAGGCCAACGCCCAGCGCGCGGATTTCGGTCGGGAACAGCTCGGCCTTGACCACCGCGTTGATCGAGGTATAGCCGCTGACGATGATCAGCGCGGCCATGATCAGGAAGAACGCGCCCCACCAGGTTTCGATGGTGTGCAGGGTGGTCAGGATCGGCACGGTGCAGATCGTGCCGAGCACGCCGAAGGCGATCAGGATCGGGCGTCGGCCGATCTTGTCCGAAAGCGAACCGATCACCGGCTGCAGGCACATGTACAGGAACAGGGTGGCTGCCGAGATGCTGGTCGAGTCGGAGATGCTCATGCCGACCGTGTTCACCAGGTATTTCTGCATGTAGGTGGTGTAGGTGTAGAAGGCCAGGCAGCCGCCCATGGTCAGGCCGACCACGGTCAGCAGCTCCTTGGGATGACGCATCAGGGTGCGCATCAGGGGTTCTTTCGGTTTTTCCTGCTTCTTGGTGAAGGACTCGGTTTCCTCCATGCCACGACGCAGGTACAGCGCGACCACGGCACACAGGGCGCCGATGACGAACGGCACGCGCCAGCCCCAGGAATACAGCTGCTCGGTGGTCAGGGTCTGCTGCAGGACAATCAGCACGCCCAGGGCGATGAGCTGGCCGGAGATCAGCGTCACGTACTGGAAGCTCGCGAAGAAGCCGCGACGTTCCTTGGTCGCCATCTCGCTGAGGTAGGTGGCGGAAGTGCCGTATTCGCCACCTACGGACAAGCCTTGCAGCAAGCGTGCGACGATCAGCAGGATCGGGGCAGCGACACCGATGGTCTCGTAACTCGGGGTCAGGGCGATGATCAGCGAGCCAAAGCACATCATCAGTACCGAGACCATCAGTGCGGCCTTGCGGCCCTTGCGGTCAGCGTACAGGCCCATAAGCCAGCCACCGATCGGGCGCATCAGAAAGCCTACGGCGAAGATCGCGGCGGTATTGAGCAGTTGTGCGGTGGTATCGCCCGAAGGGAAAAAGGCTTTGGCGAAGTACAGGGAGAATGCCGCGTAGACGTACCAGTCGTACCATTCGACCATGTTGCCGACCGAGCCGCTGAAGATCGCTTTGAGGCGGCTTCGGGTGGTTTTTTCAACGGCAGGCGAAGCTATCGCCCCAGCAGGCAAGGTAGTGGAATTATCCATGGTGGATCCTTCTAGTTGTTTTTGTGTAGACGCGTCGAAACGCAACCTGACAGGGCTATAGCAGGACCTGTGCCAGGATTGAAACGCCCGTGCTAGAAGGGTCGCGGAGAAAGCGTGAGCGGAAAATCGCTTATCGCCAGGGTGTCAATAAGCGGAAAATTGCCGATCAGGCGTCTTTCAGGAAGTCTTCGCGCAGCAAGCCATGGCGCTGCATCTTTTCGTTCAGGGTGCGCCTGGGCAGCTGCAGCTCATTGAGCACCGCCTTGATGTCGCCGTTGTGCCGGCTCAACGCCGAGCGCAGGCACTGGGCTTCGAAGGCTTCCTGCTGGGCTGCCAGCGACTGGCCGGCTTCAGCCAGCTCCGGCGCAGGTTCGCCCAGGCCCAGGGCATGGCGTTCGGCGGCATTGGCCAGCTCGCGTACGTTACCGGGCCAGTCGTGGCTGAGCAGGCGACCCAGTTGGGCGCCGGACAGCGGCGGGGCAGTCCGGCCCAAGCGCTCAGCGGCAGTGCGGGCAAAGTATTCGAACAGCTGCGCGATGTCTTCGCGGCGCTCGCGCAGGGGCGGCAGGCGCAATTCGGCCACGTTCAGGCGATAGGCAAGGTCCTCGCGAAAGCCACCAGCGCGCGCCAGCTCCAGTAGATCGGGCTTGGTTGCCGCGATGATCCGCAGGTCGACCGAGATGCTCTGATTGGCGCCCAGGCGTTCGAGTTTCTTTTCCTGCAGTACACGCAGCAGCTTGGCTTGCTGGGCCAGTGGCATGCTTTCGATTTCGTCGAAGAACACCGTGCCGCCATCGGCGTACTCCAGCTTGCCGATGCGCTTGCCCTGGGCACCGGTGAAGGCGCCGCTTTCATGGCCGAACAGCTCGGCCTCGAACAAATGCTCCGGAATGGCCGCGCAGTTGAGGGCGACGAAAGGCTTGTCTGCCCGAGGCCCGAAATCATGCAGGCAGCGGGCGACCCGCTCCTTGCCACTGCCGGTTTCGCCGCGAATCAGCACATTGACCGGCAGCGGCGCCAGTTCTTGCACTTGCCGGCGCAGGGTCTGCAGGCTCGGCGAGACGCCGAGCAAGGTCGAATCGAGCCTGGCCTTGATGTCGGCCTGCTCATGCAGGCTGCGGTTCTCCAGCACCAAACGGCGTTTTTCCAGGGCTCGGCGCAGGCTGCTGAGCAGGCTTTGCGGGCTGAAGGGTTTTTCCAGGAAATCGTAGGCACCGATGCGCATGGCCTCCACGGCCATCGGTACGTCGCCATGACCGGTAAGCAAAATGACCGGTAGGTCGGGGTCCTCGTTCTGCAGTTTTTGCAGCAGCTCCAGGCCGTCCATGCCAGGCATGCGTACGTCGCTGATCACCACCCCGGGGAAATGCCGGGGCAGTTGCGCCAGGCAGTCTTCGGCACGGCTGAACAACTGCACCTCGAACCCTGACAGGCTCAGCCATTGCTCCACGGCGCTGCGGATACTGGCTTCATCATCGACGACAATTACCGAGTTCAACATAAGGGCTCCGAGTCGGCGGGCAGGATCAGGGTAAAGAGGGCGCCTTCGGCACAGTTGCCGACCTGCAGATGGCCGCCCAGTTCATGGACGATGGCATAGGATACCGCCAGCCCCAGACCCAGGCCTTCACCGACGGGTTTGGTGGTAAAGAACGGATCGAAGACATTGCCCAGGTGTTCGGTAGCAATGCCGCCACCGGTATCGGCAACGCTCAGGCGCCAGTGTCCGTGATCGGCCTCAATGCGGATGACCAGACGCTTGAGCGGTTTGTCGCCCATGGCATCCAGGGCATTGCGCAGCAGGTTGATCAGCACCTGCTCCAGGCGAATGGCGTCGCCACGGACCCAGGCTGGCCGGACCAGGTGCAGGGCAGTGCTGACGTTCTCGCTGCGGATGCGCGGGTCGAGCAGGTGCAGGGCCTGATCGACCACCAGGGCCAGGTCCAGGCGCTCGCGCAGGCCGCCGGGGCTCTTGCGGGCGAACGTCTTGAGGTGGCTGGTCAGGGCGGCCATGCGTGTCAGCATCTGCTCCAGGGGCATCAGTGCCTGACAGGCCTCTTCGACCCGGCCATGATCGAGCAGCAGGCGCAGGGTTGCCAATTGCATGCGCTGGGTGGTCAGGGGTTGATTGATTTCATGGGCCAGCGCGGCGGACATCTGCCCCAGCGCGGCGAGCTTTGCTGACTGCACCAGTCCATCCTGGGCGGTGCGCAGGTCGCGGGTGCGCTCTTCGACCAGGCGTTCCAGTTCCTCGCGGCTGCGCTGGCGCAGACGGGCCAGGCGCCAGCGCTGGTTGAGGAACAGAATCAGGAACACCAGGCTGAGCCAGACGGCGGCCGCTGCCAATGCGGCATTGCGACCATCTTCGGCGGCCGTCAATGGGCGGCGCAGCAGGTGCAGTGTCCAGCCTTCTGTCGGCAAAGGCAGCGACTCCCACAGGTAGTTGGCCTCGCCTCCGGGGGCTTGTACACGGGTCAGATGGCTGTTGTCGGCGAAACTTTCCAGAATGTCATGTTGCAAGGGTGTTAGCGGTTGCTTGTCGTATTGCCGGGTGGTTGCCAGTTCGCTGCGGTCGCTGGCCGACAGTGGCTGCAACTCACGGTAGCGCCAGCCATCCCGGTTGGCGATGAAGACAATCCCGCGCGCATCGCTGACCAGCAACACGTCGTTGCCCTGTCGCCATTCACGTTCCAGCTCCGGGAATTCTAGTTTGACCACCATGGCGCCAAGAAACGCGCCATTCTGAGCGGTCACGGCGCTCGATAGAAAGTATCCCGGAATGCCACTGGTGACGCCCACAGCGTAGAAGCGACCCGCCCCCTGGCTTTGGGTTTGCTTGAAATAGGGGCGAAAACTATAGTTCTGGCCGATGTAGCTGCTGGGAAGGCGCCAGTTACTGGCAGCCACCGCCAGGCCGGTGCGATCGAGCAGCTCCAGGCTCGAGGTGTTGGCCGCGCCGTTGATGCGCTCGAGCTTGTTGTTCAACACATCCTGGGTTGCCTTGCCGACCGGGCCGCTCAAGGCGCCGATCAACTCCGGGTCCAGTGCCAGTACGGCGGGCAGGGCGCGGTAGCGTTCGATCAGGGTATTCAGTGAATTGGCATACAGGCCCAATTGCTCGTTGGCGCGCGCCGCATCTTCGATCAGCGCCCGGTGCTCGGCCTGGCGCATCGCCCAGCCGGCCGCGACCAGGGTGCCGGCGAGGATCAGCAGAACGATCAGGGAAAGGCGCAGGGCGCGGGTGGGGAGGTGCATGAGGATGGAGTCGAGGAAGTTCGGAGGAGGGCACCATAGCATTTTGTGTGCGCCTCCCCTCACCCCAGCCCTCTCCCCGGAGGGAGAGGGAGCCGATATTTGTCGGCCACAAAACTCGAGTACACCCCAAAATAGCTCCCTCTCCCCCCAGGGGAGAGGGTTGGGGTGAGGGGTGGCTTTAAAGCAATTCGAAACTTTGCTGCTTCACCGCCTGCGAATCCAACCCAACCTGCACATTGAACTCACCCGGCTCGGCAGCGAACTTGAGCTGGCTGTTGTAGAACTTCAAATCTTCCTCATTGATGGTGAAGTGAACGATCTTCTCTTCACCCGGCTTGAGCATGATTTTCTGGAAGTTCTTCAATTCCTTGACCGGGCGGCTCATGGAAGCCGTCACGTCCTGGATGTACAACTGCACTACGGTTTCGCCTGCACGCTTGCCGGTGTTCTTCACAAAGATGCTGGCGTCGAGCGGGTCACCCTTTTTCAGCGAACGGTTCGACAGGGTCAGTTCGGACAGGCTGAAATCGGTGTAGCTCAGGCCATAGCCGAACGGAAACAGCGGGCCGTTTTCTTCCTCGAAGTATTGCGAGGTGTAGTTGCCCGGTTTGCCAGGCGTGAATGGCCGCCCGATGCTCAAGTGGTTGTAGTACGACGGAATCTGTCCAACCGAGCGTGGGAAGGTGATGGCCAGTTTGCCGGACGGGTTGTAGTCGCCGAACAGCACGTCGGCAATGGCATTGCCGCCTTCGGTACCACTGAACCAGGTTTCCAGCATGGCGTCGGCCTGTTCCTGCTCCCAGCTCAGCGACAGCGGACGGCCGTTCATCAGCACGATCACCAGCGGCTTGCCAGTGGCCTTGAGCGCCGTGATCAGCTCGCGCTGGCTGGCGGGGATTTCCAGCGTGGTGCGGCTCGACGATTCATGGGACATGCCGCGTGACTCGCCAACCGCGGCGATGATGACATCCGCCTGTTTGGCCGCTGCAACGGCTTCGTCGATCATGACCTTGGCCGGTCGCGGATCGATCACCACTTCCGGACGATCGAAGTTGAGGAAGTTCAGGTAATCGATGATCTTCTTGTCATGGGTCAGGTTGGCACCCTTGGCGTAGATCACCCGTGCCCGTTCGCCAACCGCGCGGCGAACGCCGTCGTTCAGGGTGACCGACTGGGCCGGCACGCCAGCGGCGGCCCAGCTGCCCATCATGTCGATCTGCGCATCGGCCAGCGGGCCGACCACGGCGATGGTGCCCTGCTTCTTCAGCGGCAGGGTCTGGTTCTCGTTCTTCAGCAACACCAGGCTCTTGCGCGCTACGGCACGTGCGGCGTCGCGGTGCAGACGGCCTTCGGCGTTGGTGTCGGCCGGGTCTTCGCTGGCGATACCGATGCGCCGGTAGGGGTTCTCGAACAGGCCCATGTCGTACTTGGCGCCCAGCACCTCACGTACGGCATTGTCGATGTCGCTCTGGCTGATTTCGCCGGACTTCAGCAGGCCTGGCAGTTCCTGGCCATACAGCGAGTCGTTCATGCTCAGGTCGATACCGGCCTTGATCGCCAGCTTCGCTGCCTCGCGGCCATCGCGGGCTACGCCATGGCGCACCAGTTCGGTGATCGCACCGTGGTCGCTGACGGTCACGCCCTTGAAGCCCCATTCCTTGCGCAGCAGGTCCTGCATCAGCCAGGTATTGGACGTGGCCGGCACCCCATTGACCGAGTTCAGCGCCACCATCACCCCGCCGGCACCGGCGTCGATGGCGGCGCGGTAGGGTGGCAGGTAGACCTGGTACATGCGTGTGGGGCTCATGTCGACCGTGTTGTAGTCGCGGCCGCCTTCGACGCCGCCGTACAGGGCGAAGTGCTTGACGCTGGCCATCAGGCTGGTCGGCGAGCTGGCGCTCTGGTCCTGGAAGGCATTGACCATGACCTTGGCAATGCGCGAGACCATATAGGTGTCTTCGCCAAAGCCTTCGCTGGTGCGGCCCCAACGGGGGTCGCGGGAAATGTCGACCATCGGCGCAAAGGTCATGTCGATGCCGTCGGCACTGGCTTCGATCGCCGAGGTGCGACCGGTCAGGGCAATGGCGTCCATGTCCCAGCTCGAGGCCAGGGCCAGCGGAATCGGGAAGATGGTCCTGTGGCCGTGAATCACGTCATAGGCGAAGAACATCGGAATCTTCAGGCGACTGTTCTTGATCGCGGCGTCCTGCAACGGACGGTTTTCGCCTCGGGTAATCGAGTTGAAGGTACCGCCAATGCGGCCAGCGGCAATTTCCTTGAGAATCTGCGGCTGGGGCATTTCCGGGCCGATACTGATCAAGCGCAGCTGCCCGATCTTTTCATCGAGGGTCATCTGTTTCATCAGGTCGCCGATGAACGCTTCCTTGTTCTTCAGCAGTTCCGAGGGCGTGTCGGCCAGGGCCGAATGACTGGCCAGGCTGACGAGCAGGCCCAGCAAACACAGCTTATTCATGAATTCGATTCTCAAGGCTGCAACAGTACCTACGGTCAATACTGTTCGGCCGAAGTTGGGAGAGCGGCTATTGTTGTAATTTGCTGGGGCAGTCTTTTAGCCGATTAGGCCGACATGGTCCAGCAGCGGCCACGGATTATGCCTCAAGTGCCGGGGTTTTAGGCCTGTTCACCACATTTGCACCGTGAATCGAAGGAGCGTATCGAGCATGCGAGTACATTCGGGTTATGCCTGGCGTTGGAAAGTCATGGCGCTGCTGGCACTGACCACGCTGTTGGCAGGCTGCGGCATCAACAACATCCCGACCTATGACGAGCAGGTCAAGGCAGCCTGGGGGCAGGTCGAAAACCAGTACCAGCGCCGTGCCGACCTGATCCCCAACCTGGTCGAAACCGTCAAGGGCTACGCCCAGCATGAACAGGACACCCTGACGGCCGTGATCGAAGCCAGGGCCAAGGCGACGTCCATCCAGGTGGATGCCAAAACCCTGGACAACCCTGAGAAGCTCAAACAGTTCCAGCAGGCTCAGGATCAATTGAGCGGCGCCCTCAGCCGTCTGATGGTGGTATCCGAGCGTTACCCGGACCTCAAGGCCAACCAGAACTTCCTGGCCTTGCAGTCGCAACTCGAAGGCACGGAAAACCGCATCGCCGTTGCCCGCAAGGACTTCATCGCGGCAGTTGCACGCTACAACACCGAAATACGTACTTTCCCAGGTCGCATCTGGCACACCTTGATGTACAGCAGCCTGCCGGTGCGCGAAAGCTTCGAAGCGACTTCGCCTGAGGCCGATAAAGCGCCGCAAGTGAAGTTCTGATGCGCAGGTTCAAGCTGGGGCTGGCGCTAATGCTGCTATTGGCTGCGGCCCTGGTGCAGGCGGCGTTGATCTTTCCGGCGCTGACTGGCCGTGTCGTCGACACGGCCGGGATGCTCGACGCACGCAGCGTCGCGCAATTGACTCAGATGCTTCAGGCCCATGAGCAAGGTACGGGCGAGCAGATCGTGGTGGTGACGCTGCCTGACTTGCAAGGCACCAATATCGAAGACTATGGCTACCAGCTCGGGCGCCATTGGGGTATCGGGCAGAAGGGCAAGGACAACGGCGCCTTGTTGATAGTCGCCCGCGACGAGCGCAAGCTGCGCATCGAAGTCGGCTACGGCCTGGAAGATCGTCTGACCGATGCGCAATCGTCGGTCATCATCAACCAATTGATTACGCCGGCGTTCAAGCAAGGGAATTTCAGCCAGGGCATCAGTGCCGGTGTCGCAGCAATGATCCAGGTGCTCGGCGGTAATCCGCTGGCCGAGCCGGAGCAGGTGGCGGGCAGTGAGGGTGAGCTGCCGCGCAACTGGGTCGTTACGCTGATCATCCTGCTCTTCGTCATTTTCTATGTCCTGCAAGCGATGGGAATCACCGGCAGAGGCGGGGGTGGTGGTCGTTCCGGTGGGGTCGGCGGTGGCCTGGGTGGTGGCTTCGGCGGCGGCTTTGGTG
>NZ_VXCP01000033.1 GCF_011355085.1 Pseudomonas akapageensis
CTGACGCAGATGGGGTTTTGTTTTTGCCCCGCGAAAAGCCCCGCATACTCCTGGACCTCGTTCCCACGCGCAGCAAAGGAATGCCTCTCCTGACGCTCCGCGTCGCGACGCTGGAGCGTCGGACCCTGCATTCCCACGCAGAGCGTGGGAATGAGATGTAAATGTACGAGATGTAAAATGCCCGGCTATTTTCGAGCAAGAACACTAGAATAGAGCCATTTCTTTACACAGAAGCCGTTTATGCCTGATCCCGTTGAGCCCAGTCAGCTGGCGCAGTTACCGCTGGATGAGCTGGTGGCCTGCCATGAGTGTGACTTGCTGATGCGCAGACCCACGCTTGCTCACGACGAAAAAGCCCTCTGCCCCCGCTGCGGTTACGAGCTCTATGCCCACCGCCATAACGTAGTCAATCGAAGCCTGGCCCTGGTCCTGGCTGCATTGTTGATGTATGTCCCGGCGAACTTTCTTCCGATCATGCAGCTCAATCTGTTGGGCCAAGCCTCCGATGATACGGTATGGAGCGGCGTAGTCGGATTGTTCAACTCCGGCATGCAAGGCATCTCGGCGGTGGTCTTTCTCTGTAGCATGGGGTTTCCGCTGCTCAAGCTGCTGTGCCAGTTGTTCGTGTTACTGAGCATCCGCCTGGATATCGGCCGCAGTTACGGCTTGTTGCTCTATCGCATTTATCATCACATGCGTGATTGGGGCATGCTCGAGGTCTACTTGATGGGGGTGTTGGTGGCCATCGTCAAACTGTCGGATCTGGCCGAGCTGTCCCTCGGCTTGGGGATGGCCTGTTTTGTTGGTTTGTTGCTGGTTCAGGTCTGGCTGGAAGTGGTGATGTCGCCACATCAGATCTGGGTCGCGTTGTCAGGAGAGGACCCACATGCGGGCGATTGATGCAGGCATTCTGATCTGCGCCGAATGTCACGAGCTCAACAGGCAGGAGCCGGACACCGACGAGCAGATCTGTACGCGCTGCGGTGCGTTGGTGCATGCCCGGCGACCGAACAGCCTGGCACGCACCTGGGCGCTTCTGATCACCGCGGCAATCCTCTACATCCCAGCCAATGTGCTGCCGATCATGACGGTCAGCGCACTGGGGCAGGGCAGTCCGGACACCATCATGTCCGGGGTGATTACCCTGATGCAACACGGCATGTACCCGATTGCCGGCGTGGTGTTCGTGGCCAGTATCCTGGTGCCGACCTTCAAGCTGGTAGGGATCGCCTTGCTGCTTTATTCGGTGCAACGCCACCAGCCCCTGTCGGCGAGGCAGCGCATCTGGATGTACCGTTTCATCGAGTTCATCGGACGCTGGTCCATGCTGGACATCTTTGTCATTGCCATTCTGGTGGCGGTGGTGGATTTCGGCCGCCTTGCCAGCGTTGAAGCCAACCTGGGGGCGGTGGCCTTTGCCAGTGTGGTGATTTTGACGATGCTTGCTGCAGTAACTTTCGATCCCCGACTGATTTGGGATAACACGGAGTCGGATGACGACCATGAGTGATTTGCCTACGGCTAAAACCCGCCCCGCTTCCAATTGGTCGGCTATTTGGGTGCTTCCCCTGATTGCATTGATTATCGGCGGCTGGCTGGGCTGGAGAGCCTATAACCAGTCCGGTATCGAGATTCAGGTACGCTTCGAGAGCGGTGAAGGTATCCAGGCGAACAAGACCGAAGTGGTCTTCAAGGGAATGTCGGTCGGCAAAGTCACCGCCCTGGCGCTGGACGAGAAGGGTGACAACAAGGGCGTTATCGCCACGATCGAGATGAACAAGGCTGCCGAGCCTCACATGCGGACCAGCACCCGGTTCTGGCTGGTCAAGCCCAGCGTCACGCTGGCCGGGATTACCGGGCTGGAGACGCTGGTATCAGGTAACTATATTGCCGTCAGTCCCGGGGAAGGCGGTGAGCCGACCCGTTCGTTTACGGCGCTGGCATCGCCACCGCCGCTTTCGGACACCGAACCTGGCCTGCACTTGACGCTCAAGGCTGACCGGCTGGGCTCACTCAATCGCGACAGCCCGGTGTTCTACAAGCAGATCAAGGTCGGTCGGGTGAAGAGCTTCGCCTTGTCCGACGATCAGCATACGGTCGAGCTCAAGGTTTTCATCGAGCCTACCTATGCCAATCTGGTGCGCAAACATACGCGTTTCTGGAACGCCAGCGGCATCAGCATCGACGCTGGCCTCAGCGGCGTGAAGGTTCGCAGCGAGTCGCTGTCGAGCATTGTGGCAGGTGGTATTGCCTTTGCGACGCCGGAACACCGCCAGGACAGCCCGCCCACTGATCCGAGCCTGCCGTTTCGTCTTTACGAAGACTTCGATGCCGCTCAGGCGGGTATACGGATCAAGGTCAAGCTTACCGACTTCGAGGGCCTGCAGGCCGGGCGCACGCCGGTCATGTACAAGGGCATCCAGGTGGGGATGCTCAAGACCCTCAAGGTCGACCCCGACCTGAACAGCGCGACATCCGAGCTTACACTCGACCCGCAAGCCGAGGACTATCTGGTCGAGGGGACGCAGTTCTGGGTGGTCAAGCCCTCGATTTCGCTGGCAGGCATCACCGGTCTGGAAGCGTTGGTCAAGGGTAACTACATTGCCATTCGCCCGGGCGACAAGGGGGCGACCCCGCAGCGCGAATTCGAGGCAAGAGCCAAGGCGCCACCGCTGGACCTGCGCGCGCCCGGCCTGCACCTGGTTCTGTTCACCGAAAATCTCGGTTCGCTGGAGGTCGGCAGCCCCATCCTCTACAAGCAGGTCAAGGTAGGTACGGTTCAGAGCTATCAGTTCTCGCGTACCAACAAGCAGTTGATCATCGGCGTGCACATCGAGAAGGAGTACGCCAACCTGGTCAATGGCTCGACGCGTTTCTGGAATGCCAGCGGGATTACCCTGACAGGCGGCCTGTCCGGCATTCAGGTCAAGGCCGAGTCGCTGCAAAGCCTGATGGCCGGTGGCATTGCCTTCGAGACGCCAAAGGCGAACGTCCCGCTGCAAAAGCGCATTCCCCGTTTCCGCCTGTTCGAAAGCCAGGATGAAGCGAACAAGACCGGCACCATGGTCACGATCAAGGTCGAGCGGGCCGATGGCCTAAAGGAAGGCACGCCCATTCGTTACAAGGGGCTCGATGTCGGCAAGGTCGAAAACGTCGACCTGAGCGATGACTTGCAGTCGGTACTGTTGACCGCGCGCATCACCGAGGTGCCGGAACGCATTGCCCGGGTCGGCACGCAGTTCTGGGTGGTCAAGCCGGCACTGGGTATCGTCAAGACGGCCAACCTGGAAACCCTGGTCACTGGCCAATACCTGGAAGTGCAGCCGGCGATCAAGAATGCAGGACCGCAGAAGAACTTCACGGCGTTGCCTCAACCACCGGACTTCGCCGAGCGCGAAGCCGGTTTGAGCCTGGTGCTCAGTGCACCACGCCGTGGCTCGATCAAGCCGGGGGTGCCAGTCACCTACCGCGAGGTCACTGTGGGCAAGGTGACGGGGTACGAATTGGGTGATACGGCCGACCGGGTATTGATCAAGATCCTGATCGAACCTCGCTACGCCACGCTGGTACGTGGGGGCAGCCGATTCTGGAACAGCAGCGGCTTTGGTGTCGACTTTGGCTTGTTCAAGGGGGCTACGGTGAAAACCGAGTCGCTTGAAACGCTGATTGAAGGCGGAATTGCCTTTGCCACTCCCGATGGTGAGCGCATGGGCAGTCCTGCCCGGCCGCAGCAGACCTTCGCCTTGTTCGACAAGGCCGAGGATGAGTGGCTGCAGTGGGCGCCGAAGATTCAGTTGGGTAAATGAGATAAGGCCCAAAGGGCCTTCAAAAAAAAAAAGGCCGCGAAAATATCGCGGCCTTTTTCATTTCAGCATCCGGCTCAAGCCGTCTCAGCCTCGATCTCTTCAACCAAAGCCTTCACCTCGTCATGCCGACGAATGTACTTCCAGTCTGCCTCATCGATGTAGATGCCGTTCGGCCCGCTGCCACCTTCCAGGTCAATCGCCACCCGGGCCGAAACCTGTGGTTTCACACTGGCCAGAATCGGCACGAAGCCCAGCTGCAGGCTGGTTTCGAGCAAGGCAGCCTGATTGCGTTCGTCGATGTCGGCTGCTTCGTCCAGGTAGTACGGCAGGCGAATTCGACCGGCCAGGTCGCGGTCCATCAAGTGCAGCAACAGGTACATGTTGGTCAGCGCCTTGATGGTCATGGTGGTGCCGTTGGAGGCGGCGCCGTCGATGTCGGTATGGATGACCGGTTGGCCGTTGACCTTGGTGATCTCGAACGCCAGTTCGAACAGGTCCTTGAGGCCCAGCTGGTTATGGTTGGCAGCTACCAGGCGGGCAAGGTACTCCTTCGCCTCTTCGTTCTTGTTGTCCTGATCGGCACTCTGGCTCAGGTCGAACACCGACAGGGTTTCGCCCTCTTCGTACTGGCCGGCGCTGTGGATGATCTGGTCGATGTGCTTGAGCGCTTCCTTGTTCGGCGCCAGGACGATACGGAAGCTCTGCAGGTTGGAGACCTGACGCTTGTTGATCTCGCGGTTGAACAGGGCCAGTTGGTGCTCGAGGCTGTCGTAGTCGCTGCGAATGTTGCGCAGGGTCCGGGCGATATCGGTGACAGCGGCACGGCGTGCCTTGCCCAGGGTCAGGGCTTCTTCCTGGCGGTGACTGTAAGCGTTGATCAGCAATTGCAAGCGACGCTCGACATCGTCTTCGCTGTCGAACTTGGCAACACCCTTGAGGCGAACCTGGGCGTACAGCGCCTCGATCTGCCCGTCGCAGCGCAGCAGCCCTTGCCAGCTGTCCTGGTAGTCATTGAGCAGCGGCAGCAGGTTGTCCATGGAGTCGTCGACCGGATCCATGAATGGCGTACCGAACGGCAAATCGGCCGGCAGCAGCTGACGACGGCGCAAGGCGTCATCGAGGGTGCGCTGCTTGGCTTCCAGATCCGCAATCTGGCGGCCGACCAGTTGCAGCTTGGCGGACAACTGCTGGACGCGCTCGGTGAAGGCGTCGCTGGAGCGCTTGAGCTCGTCCTGAGCCGCCTCCATCTGCGCCAGCTGTTCCATCTTGTCGGATTCTTCAGCGCTCAGGGTCTGGGTGCGGCGGAAGTCTTCCAGTGCCTTCTGGGCATCGAGCACCTTTTGGTACAGGGCTTCGGTCTGGGTCTTGCTGGCGGCGCGGTCGGCGGCCACGGCCTGCTGGGTTTTCAGTTGCTTGAGTTCTTTTTCCAGGCGCTCTTTCTGATCGCGCAGTGCCGCGCGATCGGCCAGGGCCTGCAACGCCGGCGGCTCGATGTGCGACAGGTCGATCGATATTCCCGGCGCCTCGAAACGCTCGCCCTTGAAGCCGTCGAGTATGGCTTCCAGGGATTTGACCCAGGCGTCGTTGTCGTCCAGTGCAATGCCGTGCTCGCCCAGCGGCAGGCTGAACAGTGCACTGTTGAACAGGCGCATCAGACGCTCCACATCCTGTTGCGAGAACTCCTCGCGCAGGCGGGCGTAGCTGTTGTTGTCGGCGTGGTCGAGCTGCTGCTTGACCGACTTCAGGCGTTTTTCCAGGTCGCGCAGGCGTTCTTCCAGGTCTTCGGCGCTGAACTGTCGCGATTGCGCCAGGGCACCGGCCAACTCGTCATGGGCGTCCTTGGCGGCCAGCAGTTGCTGTTCCAGCACGCGAACGTCATCGACCAGGGCGAAGCGATGCTTGAGCACCGACAGCTCGCCGAGCCAACGCTGAACTCCGGTAATTTCCCGCTCCAGGCGCATCAGCTCCTGGGTGCCGCCACGCTGATCGTTCTGCAGGGCATCCTGTTCGCTGCGGTAGTGCTCGGCCTGGATGACCAGCTCTTCCTTGCGCGCGCCGGCATAGTCCTGCCAGGTGCCGAGCAATGAATCGAGCAGTGGCGAAATCCGGTGCAGCTTGCCACGCAGCAGATCGCGCTGTTTGACACCGTTGGCCAGGGCTTCGACCAGCGGGCCGGCAGCGACCAGCGAGTTGTAGTCCTGCTCCATGCGGCGCACGTCGCGGAAGGCTTCTTCACAGGCGGCGATATAGTCGACACTGCCCGAACGCAGGCTGTGCTCGAAGGCATCGAGGAACAGCTGCTTGAGCTTGGCCGCGGTGATTTCACGCATGTGCAGCAGGTTGATGAACAGGGCGCGGAAGGTTTTCAGGCTCTGCTCGCTGGTCGAGCGCAGCGGAATCAACGTCAGGTCCAGCGGGATGGAGGTGTGGCCGCCAACCAGCAGGCGACGCAGTTCGTCTGGCTTGAGCTCGTAAGCCTTCAGACCCTCGCGCTCGAGGTTGGTGAACAACTCTTTTTGTCGCAGGCAGGTGTCGTTCTTCTGGTAGTGGGCCAGGTCCAGTTCACCGGCATAGGCAAAGAACTGGTGACCGAAGCCGCCACCCGGGCCGCGACCGACCACGCCGATGACGTGTGGCCCGTGGGGCAGGGAGACTTCGCAAAGGATGTAGCTGGTGTCACTGGCGAAGTAGAAACGACGGGACTGCTCAAGGCTGTACTTGCCGAAGCTCATATCCGACATGCGCGCCAGAATCGGGAACTGCAGGGCGTTGATCGAGGCACTCTTGCCCAGGTTGTTGGCACCGTAGACCGACAGCGGATGCTCCAGGGGGAACAGGCCGAGGCTGTAGCCAGCGGTGTTGAGCAGTGCAAAGCGGCGAATGCCGTAGCGTTCCTGGCTCATGCATCGATCTCCTGTTGTTCTTCGGCGATGGCGCGGGCCAATGCCTGCTCTTCGGTTTCTTCGAATGGGCTCAGGTCGAGCGGGTCATCGGTCTTGAGCAGCTGCTCGTCGCTGTCATCGTCGACCAGCTCGGGCGTCGGCAGCGGCAGGGCGCTGTGCAGGCTGGCGGCCAGGTCGCGGTCCTGCTGGACCGAGAGGCAGACATCGAGGAAGCGGTGCATGGGCGGCAGGAAGCGGTAGATGCCGTTTTCTTCGCTGGCGAAACCCAGTTGGGTCATGCGCCGCATGATTTTCTCTTCCAGTTCGTCCTGGGTCTGGACCTCGGCCTGGATAAACAGGTCGCGGTACTTTTCCAGCAACGAGGGCAATTCGTCGCGGCCAAGACTGCCGCCATCGAGCACGGCCATCGGGTCGCGGCCCTGGTCGGCCAGGTGTTCGACCAGGATGAAGGTGAACAAGGACAAGCGCTGGGCGGTCTTGTTGACCTGTGCGGCCGCCAGTTCCGGGACGAAGTAGTAGAAACCGCGGGTATCACAGACCAGCTCGAAACCCAGCGCCTTGAACAGGCCCCGGTACTGATCCTGGAAATTCGACAGCTGCGCGTACAGTTCCGGGTCGCGGCGGCTGATGTGGAAACCCTTGAACAACTCGCGGAAGATCGGTGCCAGTTGCGACAATTCAGAAAGATCAAGATGCATGAGGTGTGCTCGCAGAAGGGTCTAGCGGCTCGTCTCGGCTAGAAATCAAGGCGAAAGAGCGCAGGCTGACCTGATGCTCCCGGGTGTGATAATCGCGGCGCTCCAGGCGCTCACGGGAAAAACGCTTCTCACGGGAAAGCCGCGAGAACCAATAAAGCAGTTCGTCGGTGGCGCCGTTGGGCTCCTGCTCGAGCAGCCAGACCATGAGGTCGGGCATCGGCAGCGCACTTTCGCAGCGTTCGAGCATTTCCTTGACGGTGCGGGGCGCACGGGGCGTTTCGCCTTTGCTGGTCTTGTGCGACTTGGGAAACTGCGCGGGTTTGGGCTCGAATCGGGCCAGGGCATAGACGTAGGCCTCGACCTGGCTGGCGCTGCCCAGGAAAGTGCTTTGCGGGCGCGTGAACATGGGCATCGCCGCCTGCGGCAAGGCGTCCAGGCCCTTGCGGCGGATGACCGAGAGGGCCAGGGCGGCGCCACGGGTCACGGCGTTGTGCCGGCGGGCTTCTTCACGCAACGGCAGCAGCAGCTCTCGGGCATGGCGCAGGGTCAGCTGGGCGCTGGTCTGCATCTCGAGGATACGGGCATGGGTGCGCAGCAACATGTCGTCGTCGACCAGATGGCCCAGGCGCTGCTGTTCACCGAGCAGGCGCAACAGGACGTTCTCGACCTTGCGTACACCCTGTTCGAAGGCACCGTCGGCATTGACCAGCTGGATCATCGGCTCGACGTACTCGTCCCAGGTCGCCAGCACCTCGGCATAGCGCTGTCTCAACGGAATCTGCCGGTCGCTGGTCTTGGCCCTTTCGGCCACGGCCACGAGCGCCTGTTCGTCGTTATCGAGCTTTTTCAGCACATCGCGCACGCGCATGTCGAGCAGGCGCAACTGGCGGGCCAGGTCGTTGCCGTCACGAATGTCGAAGGCGTCCTGGATATGCCCGGCCAGGCGTTCGAGATGGCGCAGATAGGCTTCGATCTCCAGGCACAGGCCCAGCCGGTGTTCGCGGCGCAGGTAGGCGAGGAAGTCGTGGATCTGTGCGTTGAGCTCGAAGCGGTTCGGACTCTTGGCCACCGGAACCAGAATATCCAGGCGGATCCACACGTCCAGCAGGCTGGTGATGTCCTGGGGGGTGCTGTCCAGCTGTCGGGCCGCCAATTGCTGGCGCAACTCGCCAAGGCTCAGGGTGCCCTGGTCGAAATGCTCGCACAGTGGCTCGAGCAAGGCCCAGTGTTCGGCGAGGGCGCGCAGGACGCGCTTGGGTTCGATCATTGGATGGTCGACTCGTTGCCAGATAAAAGGGAGCGATTGTACTGCATCATTCGCCTGGCGATTCACCCCCTGATCGGTCGACTCATCAGTCGCACCGTTTTTCTGCCGATCAACTGCGGCGCAGCGCAGCGAAGGGCGGTAGAATTGGCGTCTTCACTTATCCACAGATGGCCGACCCTTGCTTATCGAGTCCCGCCGCCGCGCTTACCTCAACGCCATGCAAGTGGTGCATTGGCTGCCGCGTACCGAACTGCCCTTCGCCGCGCCATCGCGGCCGGAGCTGCTGTTGCCGGTGGCGTCGTTGCCCGAGCCTGCGCCGGTGCAGCAAGCGGTAGAAACGGTTGCAGCGCCCGTGGCGCGGGTAGCCGAACGTCCGAAAATCGAAGTGCCGCGGCCCAGTGCCACGCCGAAGGCTGCCAGCAAGCCGGCCGTCGATGCGGAGCCCGCTGTGGTCGCGCCCAGGGTTGCCGCCGTTCCACCGCCACGCTTTGCCCTGCAACTGTTGCGGGCGGGGTCGTGCCTGCTGCTGGTGGAACTGGCCACGGGCGAGCCGTTTCAAAGCCGGGATCCGTCCTATCTGCTGCTCAAGGACATGCTGCGCGCTGCCGGCCTGCCCGATAGCCCGCAGATCATCGGCGAGCCGGTGCGCTGGCCATTGCTGGTACGCGGCAACCTCGACCAGGGCCCGGAAGCTGCACGGGATTTCGTTCAGGGCTTCGTCCAGGCACGCCTGGAAGAAGCGCCATGCACTTGCCTCTGGCTGATCGGCGTGCCGGCCATCCGTTTTGCCGGTGAAGCCGATGCCCAGGCCTATTGTCTCGAATTGCCGGTCGAGGGCCTGGGCACTGCCTGGGCGCTGCCGGCACTGGAATTACTGATGGACGAGCCGCAACGCAAGGCGGACGTCTGGAAAGCCATGCGTCGGCTGATGGCGCGCTGGAAACCAACCGATGAGTGACGCTGTAAGCTTCCGCCCCATGACTGAGGCGGATCTGGATGCTGTGTTGAAGATCGAATACGCCGCGTTCAGCCATCCGTGGACTCGGGGGATCTTCCTCGATGGGCTCAAATCCTACGAAATCTGGTTGATGTTCGAAGGCAACCAGCAAGTCGGGCACGGTGTCATCAATGTCATCATCGATGAAGCGCACTTGCTCAATATCACGGTCAAGCCGGAAAGCCAGGGCCGCGGCCTGGGCTTGCGGCTGCTGGAAAAGCTGATGTCACGCGCCTACGAGTTGAACGGCCGGGAGTGTTTCCTTGAGGTGCGCGCCAGCAATCAGTCGGCTTACCGCCTGTATGAGCGTTACGGATTCAACGAAATTGGTCGGCGCCGCGATTACTATCCGGCAGTGGGCGGGCGCGAAGATGCGTTGGTCATGGCCTGTTCGCTGCTCGAATAGGTGACGGCGCCGGCGTGACCCGCAGGGCGCGGGGCTTGTCATAGCTACGCATCAATTATGAGGCTTGAACATGAGCGATCTACAAGAACTGATTGATAACAACGCGCGTTGGGCTGATGCCATCAACAAGGAAGATCCTGAATTCTTCGCCAAGCTGGCCCGCCAGCAGACGCCGGAATTTCTCTGGATCGGATGTTCGGATGCGCGAGTACCGGCCAACGAAATCGTCGGCATGCTGCCCGGCGATCTGTTCGTGCACCGCAATGTGGCGAACGTGGTGCTGCACACTGACCTCAACTGCCTTTCGGTAATTCAGTACGCCGTGGAAGTGCTCAAGGTCAAACATATCCTGGTCACCGGTCACTATGGCTGCGGCGGTGTGCGTGCCTCGATGCAGGACCGTCAGTTGGGCCTGATCGATGGCTGGCTGCGCTCGATTCGTGATCTTTATTACGAAAAGCGCGATGAACTGGCCAAGCTGGCAACCGAAGAGGAACGTGTCGACCGCATGTGCGAGTTGAACGTGATTCAGCAGGTGGCCAATGTCGCGCATACCAGTATCGTCCAGAACGCCTGGCACCGTGGTCAGAGCCTGTCGATCCATGGCTGCATCTACGGCATCAAGGACGGTCGCTGGAAGAGCCTGGATACGACCATCAGCGGCTTCGAGCAACTGCCACCGCAGTACCGTCTGCGCCCGTTGGGGCAATAGCGGCGGCGGGCATATCGTTTCCTGATATGTAGTCGGGGCTATCCGCTCGGCGGTTGCCTTAGACTGCTGCGTCCTTACTTGGACGTATCAGGAGACGTAATGAAACCGTATGGCTGGATTGCAATGCTGGCCACGTTGTCCTTTGGCAACGTGCAGGCCGCATCGAAGGACGTGGCAATCAACCTGGTCGGCGCCGACGGCGCTGTGCAACCCATTGGGCAGGTCACTATCAATGAAACCGAACATGGGTTGCTCTTCACCCCGCAGCTGAGCCTGCTCCCGGCAGGTATTCATGGGTTTCATGTACACGAAAACGGCAGCTGCGATGCCGCCGTGAAAGATGGCAGGCCGGTCGCCGCGCTTGCGGCGGGCGGGCATTTCGATGCCAACAAGACCGGCAAGCACCTGGGGCCCTACGCCGACGGGCATCTGGGTGACCTACCAGCACTCTATGCCAACGCGGATGGTACCGTGACCCATCCGGTGCTGGCGCCTCGAATCAGCAAGATCAGCGAGATAGAGGGGCGAGCGCTGATGATCCATGCTGGGGGAGATAATCATTCGGATCAACCGGCAGCCCTGGGTGGCGGTGGCGAACGGATGGCCTGTGGTGTGATCTGACGCCTTCAGCAGCAGCCAAGGGCAACTCAGGCGCGAGCGGCCCTTGGTCCTTTCTAAAGGCCAGGTGCAGGCTGCACCGATGTTTTCTGCAGGTCCCGCAGGGTGCGGGTCATTGGCCCAGTGGCACATCTACTCTTGGCCTGTGCTGCCGTCATGTTGCGAATCGAGCTGAAGAACAGTTCGCAGGTCTGTTTTTTGGACGTGACCTGCCATTTGTGGGTGCAGGCGTCGAGGGTCGCCTTCGGGTCGGCGTTGTGGTTGCGACCCATCCCGGCCTGCCAGCAGGCAGCGCTGAGGTCCTGGCCCATGACTTTCAGCCCGGCCTGGTCAGCCCTGTCTTGATCCCCCTTATGGTTGTTCCTGTCTGCCGCATACCAGATATTGCTGGGGTGATGGGCGCCGAGCACCGTCACCTGCTGTTCAGACGCCAGGCTGATGCTGGCGAGACCCAGGACCTTCAGCGTCGGGCCGTATTGCTGTTTGATCCAGTCGCGCACTGGCGCGCCGAAAGCCACCATCGGCAGTGTCTGGCCGTCAGCATTGCGGCTCAGTGACTTGACCATCTGCCGCTGGTAATCCTGAAAATAGCCGTAGACGCCTTCCAGGTTCTTGCCGGCGCTGGCGGGAGCGGCGATGGGGGCGATATCGATGATGGTCTGGTACGCGGGAGTCTGCTCCCGGGGTATGCCGTTGCGGGTCAGCAAGGAGGCCCAGCGATCACTGGTGGCCGAGCGCAGGTAGTCCTGGGCTTGAGTCAGTGAGTAGTCGGGCGGGAAGTGCAGCAGTTCGATGCTGCGGCGCTTTTCCAGCGCCATGCCCAATGGCAGGAACAGGTTCCAGTTGTACGCCCACTTGCCGTCGCGGTTGAGGCGGCTGGCCCCTTCGAATGCCAGGTCACCTGCGTCCAGAAGGTCTTTTACGGGCATTTCGTAGCTCTGCGGGACCCCGCTGATGCGGGCGACGAGCTGATCGTTGTCACGGCTGACTTTCACCTTGGCAGCAGAGTAACCATCGCGCTGGGTACTTTGGCTCAGGTAGTGCTCCACCGTCTGTTCCAGCGTCCAGTTGCGAAAGCAAATCACGTTGCAATTGTTGGGGTAAGCAAATAGCCGGGCCACGCGTTCCTGGCTACCCAAGGTGATGTGCGCGTCGGCGTGGGCGGTGGTGGTGAACGATACTGCCAGCAGGCTCAGGGCAAGCAGCGTGAGGCAAGGTGCTTTGGACATCGGCGACTCCTTGTCAGAATGCTCCCTCCAGGCGGGAGGCTTGCCATACTGAAAGACCGCCGGCGACACGCCCATCGGAGTTTCGTATCAACGTCTGACACCGGTCACAGCAGGAGACGAATCATTGCTCAGAGGGATGGTGGCGCTACTAGTTTCGATTGCCCTGGCCGTGCAGGCGGATGAGCGGGACGAGGGGATGTTTACGCAGTGGGCCAGCCAACATGATCTGGCGAGCTTCACGCGGATGTTGGCCGAGAATCATATCGATACAGTCGTCCCGCTGTACCAGTTGCTCAGAACGGCCAGCGACTGGGAAGCGTGTGCGGCCGAGCCTTTTTCGTTGCCGCCGCAAAGCTTGTGGCAATCTGTCATTTCGACACTGCGGCTGCTCCAGACATTGAAGGTAGAGCAAGCTTTGAGCGAGTTCGAGGTGGTCTCTGCCTACCGCGACCCGGCGCTCAACGCCTGTGCCGGCGGAGCCCCCCAAAGCGCTCATGTACGGGCTTTCGCAGTCGATCTGTTCATCGCTATGCCTGAAGATGCTGCAACGCGCCTATGCGCATTCTGGAAGCTTCAGGGGGAGCAGTGGAAGATGGGACTGAGCCAGTACGCGACTGGGCGTATTCATATCGATACGGCGGGCTACCGGACTTGGGGTGATGACTTTACCAACAAGACGTCGTTTTGCCGGTAGCGGCGTGATACGGCAGAGCGGATCTCCCGAATTGTTTCCTCGTTCCCACGCTCCGCGTGGGAATGCCTGCAGCGACGCTCCGCGCGCTCTCAGGCCCACCGACGCTGGAGCGTCTGACCCTGCATTCCCACGCGGAGCGTGGGAACGAGGAAAGGGAACGGTCCAGGCCGCTGGCGTCAGGCTGTCGCAGCGAAGCACGAACCCACCGTGAAGTGGGCGCAGGTTCGGTAGATCGTAGGAAGGTCCTGCTGGACCTCAGCGCAGCCTGGGGGCAGCGGCCGATCGTATTGAGCTGCATTAGATGCGGCAAAGCGGATCGCCCGCCTTGTTGGTGCCCTCCAGCGACGCGTTAACCAGTCCTTTCGCCATTTCCACTAGATGGAAAACCGCGAGGATCTGACTGCGATTGCTCTCGTGCAGCGTGTTGGCTATTTCAAAAGCGGAGGCTGACGCGCAGCCAAGTAATTCCGTTGCGTGTATCAGGGCAGCTTCGACACTGATGTCTTTGCAGACGGCAAAAAGCCTTTTGTCGCCGCAGCTGGCGCCGAAGGCGGTTTCGGATGTCGAGAAGTGAGTGAATTGCTCGGTTGTTGCTTGTGGTGGATCGGGGGTGATCTTTTTCATGGTGACGCTCCGATAGAGTGGAGCTGCCATCAAACGCTGCTAAACGAAAGGGTGGCAGCTGTGCGCGGGTTAGCAGACCGGTCTATCGGAACCCGGCGCATCCTAAGATGCCCCACGCACAGCCACCATAAAGTACAGGCGATAAAAAAGCGCCTGTCTTGAGGGTGGCGCTTGAGCGCCGATAGATGCGGACTGCTAAATCCGGTCGCTGGGTTTGCAACGACGGGAAAAGGTTAGAGGCGAGGCTCTGGCGCAACAAGCTCGATCGGTCTCAAGGATTAGTAGGCCTTTTCCTAAGGCACAATGAAAGGCCTACTTTTTTACATTTTCCCCTCGTTCCCACGCGGAGCGTGGGAACGAGGAAGATACAATGGAAGCCTTACTTTTCTGCAGGCATAAAAAAAGGGCCTACCTTTCGGTAAGCCCTTTTTAGTACTTGGTGGCTACACAGGGACTTGAACCCCGGACCCCAGCATTATGAATGCTATGCTCTAACCAACTGAGCTATGTAGCCAAGTGGCGCGCATTATTCGCTGAGAACGGATATGCGTCAAGCCTTTTTTCAAAAAATTTCTGCACGCTATCAAAAGGTTAGCGATTCCATCGGCCTCGGCTCCGGAAAAAACGCTGGCGCGGGGCCCGGCGGATTCTGGATAATTTGGATCCAAATCGCTGATTGGAATGAATTCCCGTGGCCGTGAGCAATATCCAGCCCAGTACGACCGTTTCCCCGCCCATCGGCCAGAGCAGTCCATTGGTGATGCGTATCATCGCGGCCTGCGCTTTGGCGCACCTGATCAATGACCTGATCCAGGCCGTCTTGCCCTCGATCTATCCGTTGCTCAAGGCCAACTATGGCCTGAGCTTTACCCAGGTCGGGCTGATTACCCTGACCTTTCAAGTCACAGCCTCTCTGCTGCAGCCTTGGGTAGGGTTCTACACCGATCGCCGGCCGATGCCGAACCTGTTACCGCTGGGGACGCTCTGCACCCTGGTGGGGATAGTGATGCTGGCCTACGTCGGCAGCTTCCCGATGATTCTGCTGGCATCCGCGCTGGTTGGCATCGGTTCCTCGACCTTCCACCCGGAAACCTCGCGTATTGCCCGTCTGGCCTCAGGCGGTCGCTACGGTCTGGCGCAATCGACTTTTCAGGTCGGTGGCAACGCCGGCTCAGCCTTCGGGCCGTTGCTGGCCGCGGCGATCATCATTCCGTTCGGCCAGGGCAACGTGGTGTGGTTCGGCTTGTTCGCGATATTCGCCGTGGTGGTGACCTATGCGCTTAGCCGCTGGTACCGCGAGCATTTGAGCCTGTTCAAGGCGCGCAAAGGGCAGGGCGCCACCCACGGCCTGTCCCGGCAGCGGGTTATCGGGGCGCTGGTGGTACTTGGGTTGTTGGTGTTCTCCAAGTATTTCTACATGGCCAGCTTTACCAGCTATTTCACGTTCTACCTGATCGAGAAGTTCGATCTGTCGGTGGCCAGTTCGCAGTTGCACCTGTTCCTGTTCCTGGGGGCGGTTGCAGCAGGCACCTTTTTCGGTGGGCCGATTGGCGACCGTATCGGTCGCAAGGCAGTGATCTGGTTCTCGATTCTCGGCGTGGCGCCGTTCACCCTGTTGTTGCCTTACGTTGACCTGTTCTGGACCAGCGTCCTGAGCGTGATCATCGGGTTTATCCTGGCCTCGGCCTTTTCCGCCATCGTGGTCTACGCGCAGGAACTGGTGCCCGGCAATGTCGGCATGATCGCCGGGGTGTTTTTCGGCCTGATGTTTGGCTTCGGCGGGATTGGCGCGGCCTTGCTGGGGTACCTGGCCGATATCCGTGGCATCGAATACGTTTACAGCCTGTGCTCGTACCTGCCGCTGTTTGGCGTGCTGGCGATTTTGCTTCCGCGCACGAAAAAGGCTTGAATCATGTCGACGTGAATCTTCGCGATGGCAGACAGGCGCTGATCAACAGCGCCGTCTGATTCTCCTGTTACTTGATTCACCAAGCTGGTGTCACGACCCCGTTACCCGCTCACTGCAGATCCACATTCAGCATTGGCTTGCCGAAATCGGCCAGAGAGGCGTCAGATTTCTCGAAGTAGCCGCGCCAGAAGCTCTCCAGGGAGTCCATCGTCTTGCCTGAGCGGTAATTTTGTTTGATTGCGTCCGTGATCAGGCCTGCCCCGGCAACATACACCCGTGCGCCGTGAAGGTCGCCGATGGCTCCGCTTTTCTCCGCCTTGGTCAACTCCTGCGCGGGGTTGAGGTCGCGAATTTTGTTGGCGGCATAGAAGCTGGTGTAGTCGCTGTGTTCGAGCATGTCGCTAATGACGAACAGCACCCGTTGATCGGCTGGTATTTTTGCTTGATCGCCTGCTACTTCGCGCAGCGCGAACATGATTTCGCTTTTGGGGAGATCGGCGGTGGCGCCGCGCAGGGCGGCAACGAACTGGCGGCCGAAGCTGCCTTCGAACAGGGCCTTCTGCTGCGCCATGCAAGCATCGAAGCTGCGCAGTTTATTCATGTCGATATCGTCGCGTTGCGCCGGGTCGATGGGGGCATCCAGTGTGCCGGCGAATAGCAGTCGCACGTACTGGCCCGGTACCAGCGCCGAGAAGCTGTACAGCCGTACCTGATCGCCGGGGCCGACGTAGCGGCTGATGTTGCCCCAGGCAGCGCGCTGGATGTCCTCGGGCATAGGAATGGTCTGGTCGACCACGACATTGAGCAGACGCCCAGAGGTGGGCGCACGCTGGTCACTCAGGTGTGCCTTGCCGTAGCAACTGGGCAGGTCGTTACGTTCGGCGGCGTTGGCGCTGGCAGCGATCATCAGGGTCAGCGTGGTGATCAGTGACTTGAGCATCTCAGGCGGGCTCCTGTGCACCGAACATGCCCAATTGTTTGAGCACGGTCTGCTGGGCACGGATGTCCAGCAGCGTCTCATAAGGCATTTTCAAGGCTTTGGCGGCGAGGTTCAGTTGGGCGTCGTCGAAAGGTGTGAGGTCATTGAAGCTGGCCGCATCCACTTCAGCGACTTGCGCGCTGGTTGCGCTCTCAGGTGCCGCTGCAGTTTGAACCGGGACGACAGGCGTAACAGCGGGGCGCGGTTCGGCCGCGACCTGGCGCGCATTGGCCATTTTTTCCGCATGACGGTTGCTGTCCTGCCGACTCAACAGCACAAAACTGAGAAAGTTGCGGCTGCCCACTTGCTCGGTGGCCAGGGCATCCTGTTCCTCGGCGATGGCGGTATGCTTGCTTGAGCGCTTCTGTTGCAGCAGACGCAGTTTGTGGTCGGCATGCCCGGTGATACGCGCGCGCTGGTTGGCGTACCAACGTTCGAACTCGTCTGCGCTGTTGAAGCGATGGGTGTTCTTCCAGGCTTCCTTGGAATGTACGCCGCTGAAGCCATACACCACCGATAGCCATAGCATCAGGCATTGGATGGCGATATATACCACCGACAGCACAATGTAGGTCACCATCGAAGCGTGACGGATTGCGTCCATCTTGTCTTGAACGGCCTGATCATCGGACTGTTCATTGACCGATTTTGATTCGTCCGGAAGGTCGAACGGTGAGGCCGAAGCCGAGGCCGGTGCGGCACTGGTGCTGAGTTGGGCGACCATATCGGTTTCGATGGATTCGAGGGTGTAGGCACGAATCCAGAACGCGGCGATGGCCAGTACAATGATTACGGCAAAGAAGCCATAGATGACTTTCTTCTTCTGGGTCACATCGTGGTTGGCGTGGATTCGCGCCATGATCTGCTGGTAGTCGGGCTGGTCGTCGTCATTGAACGAGTCTTCCAGGTGCAACGATTTCAGTTGCTTCAGCGAGCTGGGGCGCTGAGGTCCCTTGCTGTCGCGAGACCACCAGGCATGGGCCTTTTTGACCAGGGAGTTGTAGTGCATGTCATGACCGGCGAAGTGGGCGAAGCCGCCGGAAATCAACGCCAGCAGGAAGGCTACCGACCAGGCCAGCATGGCCATTTGGTTGGCACTGGCCGAGCTATTGACGAACGGGCCGAGGACGAAGCCGAAGCCGACAGCCTCGACCACCAGCAGGATCACCGCCAGACCCAGAACCCAGGAGGGCATCGGCCGGCGTCCGGCTTCACCCACCTTGGCCAGGTAGTCCTTGCTCTTGCGATAGAGCGAGGAGTCGCGATCGTACTTGTCGTAATAGGTCTTGTAGTCGCCGCAGATATCCGACTCGACGCTGGGCCAGCCATCTTTCATATAACCGGGTGTGGCGGACAGGCGCGAGACGGTGCCGATCACAGGCAGGCCATGCCAGGCGCGCATGGTGAAATAGCAAACGTGTTCCCAGAGATAGGCAATCAGAGCGATTGCCAGCAGGGTAGCGATGATCGCAATGGTCAGCACGGTGTGGGTACGCAACAGTGTCTGCAGGTCTTGCAGACTGAAAAAGGTTTCCATGGATGATCCTCCTGATCAACTGCGGATAGGGACGAAACGAGCGGTATAGCTTTGGCCGTTGTCGGGGTAGTAGAGCGCGCCCTGGCTGGCCTTGGCATTGCCTTTGCTGAAGACAATGTCCATGCAACTGACGGCGGCGTTGTCCTCGGTGACGAACACGCGATAGAGCACTTCGTCCTGGCCTTCATAGGTGTTGGCGACAGCGTCGAGCTTGCCCAGATTTTTCTTTTTCGCGGTCTCGTAGCCGGTCACGATCTGAATGAAGGGCTGCGTACCGACCGCTGCACCTTCGCGCAGGATGGAGACTGGGGAAATGGTCACCAGATTACCGTTGACGGTATTGGCCCAGACGCGGTTGTTATAGCCCGGCAAGTATTCACGGGTTGCGTGCTGGTTCAGCGGCTGTTCGGTCGCCAGGTTGAGCGCAGCACCGCTATCGCGGGGCTTGTCGGCCTGGCAGGTACGCATCGGCGGCTCGGCCGCGCGGGCGGTAGAAATCAGGCTGAGGCCGTCGGTCATGGGTTTGAGGCTGTAGCCGAGTTGGTCGCTGGTGGTCGGGCTGCCGCCGAAATCCACCAGGGCGGACGTGCCTTTGCTATCGGTGGTCGGCTTCGTGTTGCTGGCCTTTACCGGATTGGTGGGCTTGGCTTTGGCTTGCGTTGCGCTGGCGACAGTTGCCGGCTTGCGCTCGCTGACCGTGCCGTAGGCCAGGTAGCGGGCGTTGTTCTGCTCGGAGACGATGCGTTTGATCAGCACGTCTTCGCTGGTGGTTTCGACGATTTCGACCCGGCGATTGCGTCCGCGTTGCAAGGGGTCAGTGTTGTCGGCGATAGGGCGGGCGGCCCCGGCGCCTTGATAATAGATAGCGCTGGCTGGGATGCCAGCATCACGCAACAGGCGGCCTACAGTGCGTGCGCGGTGCTCGGACAGGCTCTGGTTAATCTGCGCAGTACCCGTGGCATCGGTGTGACCGACTACCAGGAAGCGGCGTTGGGCGTTGGCCGGGGTGCCGTCATTCTTCGAGTATTCGGCCGCCAGCTTGCTCACGGCACGTACGCCGGCAGCGGTGAGCTGATCAGAGCCGGTGTCGAACATGCTTTCGCTCTCGACCTCGGTCACCAAACCGGCTTCGGCCGGTTTGGCGCCGGGAGCGCTGTTGGCGATCTGCAGCGGTGTGGAGGTCAGCTTCAGGCCCTCTTCCTTGGCAATGCGATCAAGCGCCTGCATGCGCGATTGCCAGGCCGATCCGGCATAGCATCCTGCGGCAGTGCCCAAGGCAGCTCCGGCCAAGGCGCCATTTCTACCGTTGACGGCGGCGCCCAACAGGGCCCCGCCGAGCAGGCCGACACCACAGAGCACTGCGGTGCCATGCTCACGACCGAGGGTGTCCAACTGGGTACTGGAACAACTGGTGAGGGCAATCGTCGACGCGAGCAGAGACAGCGAGATGGCTCGACGCATAGAGGCTTCCTTGCAAAAATGAAAATGCATTCGATGAGTGGCAAAATGATATCAGCAATGATGCTGAAATACTGCCTGTGAAAACCAAGAGAAGGCGGTAAAAACGCCACGGATCGAACTGCCATGACCTCTCGCTGGTTGGTTTAAGAGAGAGGCAAGCAGATACGAACAGGGATAGTCGTGCTGAAACGCGAAACCCCCGTATCGCCTGGCGATTACGGGGGTTTCGAGGTGCATCAAGCGCCGTGGATATCCACGGCAACCGTCAGACGTTGAAGCGGAAGTGCATCACATCGCCATCCTTGACGATGTAATCCTTGCCTTCCAGACGCCATTTGCCCGCTTCCTTGGTGCCGGCTTCGCCCTTGTACTGGATGAAGTCGTTATAGGCGATCACTTCGGCGCGGATGAAGCCTTTCTCGAAGTCGGTATGGATAACGCCAGCGGCTTGTGGCGCGGTGGCACCAACGCGTACGGTCCAGGCGCGGACTTCTTCGACACCGGCGGTGAAGTACGTCTGCAGGTGGAGCAGTTCGTAACCTGCGCGGATCACGCGGTTCAGGCCTGGCTCTTCAAGACCCAGGGCTTCGAGGAACATGTCCTTTTCTTCACCGTCTTCAAGCTCGGCGATTTCTGCTTCGATCTTGTTGCACACCGGCACCACGACCGCGCCTTCTTCTTCGGCAATGGCCTTGACCACGTCCAGGTGCGGGTTGTTCTCGAAACCGTCTTCAGCAACGTTGGCGATGTACATGACCGGCTTGGTGGTCAGCAGGTGGAAACCGCGGACTACTGCCTTCTCGTCGGCACCCATGCTCTTCATCAGGCTACGCGCAGGCTTGCCTTCGGTGAAGTGAGCGATCAGTTGCTCGAGCAGGCCTTTCTGGGCCACGGCGTCCTTGTCGCCACCCTTGGCGTTGCGCGCAACCTTTTGCAGTTGCTTCTCGCAGCTTTCGAGGTCGGCGAAGATCAGCTCCAGGTCGATGATCTCGATGTCGCGCTTGGGGTCGACGCTGTTGGAGACGTGAATCACGTTCTCGTCTTCGAAGCAGCGGACCACGTGGGCGATAGCATCGGTTTCACGGATGTTGGCCAGGAACTTGTTGCCCAGACCTTCACCTTTCGACGCGCCGGCTACCAGGCCTGCGATGTCGACGAATTCCATGGTGGTCGGCAGGATGCGCTTTGGATTGACGATGGCAGCCAGGGCTTCCAGGCGCGAATCGGGCATCGGCACGATGCCGCTGTTCGGCTCGATGGTGCAGAAGGGGAAGTTCTCTGCCGCGATACCGGATTTGGTCAGGGCGTTGAACAAGGTGGACTTGCCGACGTTGGGCAGGCCGACGATACCGCAGTTGAAACCCATGGTGTATCCCCTCTTCGTGAAGTCAGGCCTTCTGGCTGTGCAGGTTTTTCATCGCGCGATTCCACTCGCCAGCGAAGATATCCGGCAGCACGCCGAGGGCAAAATCGATACTGGCGTCCAGTTTTTCCTGTTCGGCGCGTGGCGCACGACCCAGGACGAAATTGGACACCTGGCTACTGACACCCGGGTGGCCGATGCCAAGCCGCAGACGGTGAAAGCTGTTGTTGTTGCCGAGCTGCGCGATGATGTCGCGCAGGCCGTTGTGCCCGCCATGGCCGCCGCCCTGCTTGAGCTTGGCAACCCCCGGGGGCAGGTCGAGTTCGTCGTGAGCCACCAGAATGGCCTCCGGAGGTATCCGGAAAAAATTCGCCAAGGCTGCTACGGCCTGGCCGCTACGGTTCATGTAGGTGGTGGGGATCAGCAGACGAACGTCCTGGCCTTGATGGCTGAATTTTGCCGTCAGGCCGAAATACTTGCGATCGGCAACCAGGTTGACACCTTTGGCCGATGCGATGCGTTCAACGAAAAGAGCCCCTGCGTTATGCCGGGTCTGTTCGTATTCGGGGCCGGGGTTTCCCAGGCCGACGATCAGTTGAATGGCGGTCACGTCAGGGGCTCTTCCTTGGAGTTGTGGGCCACGGTGCTTGGAGCTCCGTGGCCGGGCAACACCAGAGTAACGAATTACTCTGCAGCAGGTTCTACTGGTACACGTGGTGCGTGAACGTTGGCCACTGCCAGGTCGTTGCCGTGAGCCAGTGCCACGAACTCAACGCCTTTTGGCGCCTTGAGGTCGGACAGGTGGATGATCGAACCGATTTCGGCGTTAGCCAGGTCGACTTCGATGAACTCAGGCAGATCTTTTGGCAGGCAGCTAACTTCGATTTCGCCAACAACGTGGGAGATCTCGCCGCCTTTCTTGATCGGTGCTTCTTCGTTGATGAAGTGCACTGCAACAACAGCGGTCAGTTTCTGGCCAGCTACAACGCGGACGAAGTCAGCGTGCATGATGAATTGCTTGGCCGGGTGGCGCTGCATTGCCTTGACCACGACGTCTTGCTTGGCGCCGTCGATGTTCAGTTCGATGATGTGGCTGAAAGCCGCTTCGTCTTCGAACAGTTTGGCAACTTCTTTGGCCATCAGGGTGATGGACACAGGGGCCTTGTCACCACCGTAAACAACGGCAGGAACCTGGCTGGCGAGACGACGCAGGCGGCGGCTCGCACCTTTCCCCAGGTCGGTACGCGCTTGGGCGTTCAGAACGAAATCAGTCATTTTGTATCTCCAAAATAGCCATTCCCGGGTAGCACTTGCGACCAGTGCCAAAGCGGGATGGGCAAAAAAGCCCCGCCCCGACAGGTGTGTCGGGGCGGGGCGCTTTTCGTCAACGAGATGCGTGCGAAGGGCTGTGCCCTTAGCGGAACATCGCGCTGATCGATTCTTCGTTGCTGATGCGGCGAACCGCTTCGGCGACTACCGGTGCGATATCCAGTTGGCGGATACGCGCACAAGCTTGTGCTGCAGCGGACAGCGGGATGGTGTTAGTGACCACCAGCTCGTCCAGCACGGAATTTTCAATGTTTTCGATCGCCCGACCCGACAGCACAGGGTGTGTGCAGTAGGCAAAGACCTTGGCAGCGCCATGCTCTTTCAAGGCCTTGGCCGCATGGCACAGGGTGCCGGCGGTATCGACCATGTCATCGACCAGAATACAGGTACGCCCTTCGACATCACCGATGATATGCATCACTTCGGAGTGATTGGCTTTCTCACGGCGCTTGTCGATGATCCCGAGATCCACGCCCAGGGACTTGGCAACGGCTCGTGCACGCACGACGCCGCCGATATCCGGGGATACGATCATCAGGTTTTCGAAGCGTTGATCTTCGATGTCATCCACCAGAACCGGGGAGCCGTAGATGTTATCTACCGGAATATCGAAGAAACCCTGAATTTGGTCAGCATGCAGATCAACCGTGAGAACACGGTCGATCCCGACCACGGTGAGCATGTCAGCAACGACTTTCGCGCTGATAGCCACACGTGCGGAACGCGGACGGCGATCCTGACGGGCATAACCAAAGTAAGGAATCACCGCAGTGATTCGGGACGCTGAGGAGCGGCGGAAGGCATCGGCCATCACAACCAGTTCCATCAGGTTATCGTTGGTCGGAGCGCAGGTCGGCTGAATGATAAAGACGTCTTTACCGCGGACGTTTTCATTAATCTCAGTGCTGATTTCGCCGTCGGAGAATTTACCGACAGAGACGTCACCCAATGGGATATGCAGCTGACGTACGACACGTCGAGCCAGATCGGGGTTGGCGTTCCCCGTAAAGACCATCATCTTGGACACGCGCAGTACCTGAAGGCTGAGGGTATACCTGGATGAGTATAAGGAAAATGGCAGGGGCGGCTGGATTCGAACCAACGCATGGCAGGATCAAAACCTGCTGCCTTACCGCTTGGCGACGCCCCTGTATCTGTAGCTGCGAGTACCTGATACTCGATTCCTAGAGCAGACTTTGAAGCTTGCGATGCAACATCGAGATGTTGCTACCTTTTGCGACAAACCCTGTTTGGGTCCCTGTAAGAAGGGCCAAAACTTTATCAGCTTCAGCTTTGTTTGGGAAGGCCCCAAACACACAACTTCCAGTTCCGGTGAGTCTAGCATCAGTGAATTTGCTTAGCAAATTCAGTGAGTTACGTACTTCTGGGTAACTCTGCTCTACCACCGGTTGGCAATCATTACGACTGTTTCCCTTGGGAACGGGGCGCATCTTAATGGGCGTTGAATTACGTGTCAACAACGGATGTGAAAAAATTTCTGCTGTACTTACAGATACTTGCGGGACAAGCACGACATACCAGGGCTCTTCGGGGTCAACAGGGGTAAGAATCTCCCCTACGCCTTCGGCGAAAGCCGCGTGGCCACGCACGAATACCGGGACGTCGGCCCCCAGTTTCAGGCCCAGCGCGGCCAGTTGGTCCTCGCTCCAATCCAGCTTCCAGAGGTGGTTGAGTCCCAGCAGCGTGGTGGCCGCATTGGAACTGCCGCCGCCGATTCCACCGCCCATGGGCAGAATCTTTTTCAGCCAGATATCCATGCCAAGCCTGCAACCGGAGATTTGTTGAAGCTGTCGTGCGGCCCTTACGATCAGGTTGCTTTCGTGTGGGACGTTGTCGATTTCGGTGTGCAGATGAATTTCGCCGTCGTCGCGCACGGCGAAAGACAGCTCATCGCCGTAATCGAGGAATTGAAACAGGGTCTGCAGTTCGTGATAGCCGTCCGGGCGGCGACCGAGAATGTGCAGCATCAGGTTGAGCTTGGCCGGGGCGGGCAGGGTCAGGGTGGTCTGGTTCATGTCAGTGCCCCAGTTGGCGTGGCTGCCAATCCTTGACCACCAATGTTACATCGAGGTCGCGGCCATGCAGCTTGAGTCGTTCGGGCAGCCAGTAACCTTTCTGCTCGATGTAGCTCAGGTATTCAACGCTCCAGCCATCCTGCTCCAGATTGGAAAGGCGGCTGTCGCTGTCGAGAGTCACGCGGCTCTTGCTGTCGGGCGCGGGCAAGCCGCGTACCCACCAGACCAGATTGGACACGGGCAATTTCCACCCAAGCTGCTCTTCAAGCAGATCTTCGGGGCTCGGCGCTTCATAGCGGCCCTGGTTGGCCACTTCCAGCACGACGTTGCCGGGGCGCCCGGTCAGGCGAGCGGCGCCGCGACCCAGTGGGCCGGACAGGCGAATGTCGTAGTAATCCTGGCGTTGCAGCCAGAACAGCGTGCCACTGCCGGAATCCTTGGGGGCGCGGATGCCGACCTTGCCGTTGATTTGCCAGCCGTCGAGAAGGCTCAATTGCGCTTTGTGGTCGCGCCATTGCTGGGGGTTGCCCTTGCCTTCGAGTGCTTCACGGGGGGCGAAGGCGGCGCAGCCGGCGAGCAGGGCGATCAGGGTGAATGTGATGACGTGGCGCAAGAACATGTTTTAAAGGGTCTCGGATCCGGTCAGGCGCAACACGGTGCTGCGCAGAATAGGGCTGTCGGGTTGGTCCTTGAGCGCTTTGCTCCAGACTTTGCGGGCTTCGCGTTGCTTGCCGTTGGCCCAGAGTACTTCGCCCAGGTGGGCAGCGACTTCATGATCGGGGAAGCGCTCGAGAGCCTGGCGCAGCAGGCGTTCGGCTTCATCGAGATTACCCATGCGGTAATTTACCCAGCCAAGGCTGTCGAGTACCGCCGGGTCTTCCGGATTGATCTTGTGCGCCTGCTCGATCAACGCCTTGGCTTCGGCGTAGCGGGTCGTCCGATCGGACAGGGTGTAGCCCAGCGCGTTGAGTGCCATGGCATTGTCCGGTTCGCGCTGGATGATGGAGCGCAGATCTTTTTCCATTTGAGTCAGATCATCGCGTTTTTCCGCCAGCATGGCGCGGGAGTAGAGCAGGTTCAGGTCCTCGGGGTATTGCTTGAGGGCTTGATCCAGTACTTGCCAGGCTTGTTGCTGTTTGTTGTTGTTGGTCAGTGTCTCGGACTCGATCAGATACAGCTGGATGGCGTAATCGGGCTGGAGTTCACGTGCTGCGGCAAGGCGCTTGGAGGCCTCGGCGGAGCGACCATTGGCGACCAGAATATCGGCCTGGCGCAACTGCGCCGGCAGATAGTCGTTGCCGGGACCGACTTGACCATACTCGATCAAGGCGCCTTGCGGGTCCTTGCGTTCTTCATAAATGCGGCCCAGGTTCAAGTGTGCCGAGTCGACATGGCTGCCACGGGCGATCAGGTCTTCCAGGTAGCCGGCGGCCTCGTTCCAGGCCTTGGCTTCCATGCACACCAACGCAAGCGAGTAACGCAGTTCGTCGTCATCGGGGTATTGCTGCACCAGGGTGGAGAATTCGACCTTGGCGTCGTCGAGCCGGTTCTGCTCGACCAGCGTGCGCGCATAAGTCAGGCGCAGGCGCTTGTCGTCAGGGTATTTGCGAATGGTCTTTTCCAGCAGCGGCAGGGCTTCGTCGCCACGATTGAGGCTTGCCAGCAGGCGAGCACGCAACAGCACCGGCGCGATTTCGCCCTCTTCCGGCGGGTTGTCTTCGAGCAGGGTCAGCGCCCCCCGGCTATCACCGTTCTGTTGCAGCAGCAGGGCCTTGCCGAATATCAATTGTCCGTTGTGCGGGTATTTTGCCAATAAACGATCGAAGCTTTTGAGCAGGCCGTCACGGGTGTCCTGGTCGGTGTCGGCAGCCGACAGGGCGAGGAAGTCGAAATGGGTGTCGCCCTGGCCTTGCAGGACTTTTTCCATGTAGACCAGTGAGTCGTCGTAGCGACCGGCACGCGCCAGTTGAATGGCGGCTGCGCGTTGAGCTTCGAGATTGCCCGAGTCGTTGCGTGCCCAGATCAGCGAGGTGTCGAGGGCTGCCTGGTCGGCGCCCAGGTATTCGGCAATGCGAAAGGCGCGCTCGGATATGCCTGGATCCTGGGTGTTGATCGCCTGGGTCACGTAGTTGTCCAGGGCGATGTCGAAGCGATTGCGTTGGCCAGCCAACTCCGCAGTCAGAAGGCTGTAAATGGTGTCCTGACTGAATGATCCATACACCTGGGGCTTGGCTTCAGGTGCCTTGGTGGTTTCTTCGACGGGCGGCGAGCCGTCTTTTGAAACGGGTGACCAGGCTTGGCAACCCTGGAGCAAGACAACGGCAAGGAGCAACGCGGAGGATCTATTCATATTGGGGAATTGGCGACTAACCTGCGGTCAGATCATCATGACACAAGCGCCAGGGCAAACCCATAATTGATGGCACTTCCAGGCACGGTCTATTGAGACAATAGACAGCGGAGGTTGTTCTCAATCTAGTGAAGTAGGACAATTGTCGGCTTCTCGACATCATCAGCGACCTTGAATGGCCTTCCTTGCCCTCGGTATCAACCATAAGACTGCCTCAGTAGACGTGCGCGAGCGCGTGGCGTTTACCCCTGAGCAGCTGGTTGAGGCCTTGCAGCAGCTCTGCCGCCTGACCAACAGCCGCGAAGCTGCGATCCTCTCGACCTGTAATCGCAGCGAGCTGTACATAGAGCAGGACCAACTGGGGGCCGACGGCGTGTTGCGCTGGCTGGCCGAATATCACCAGTTGAGTCTCGATGAGCTGCGCGCCAGTGCCTACATCCATGAAGACGACGCGGCGGTGCGGCACATGATGCGGGTCGCCTCCGGTCTTGATTCGCTGGTGCTGGGCGAGCCGCAGATTCTCGGCCAGATGAAATCGGCCTATGCCGTGGCCCGTGAGGCAGGCACCATCGGGCCGTTGCTGGGGCGCCTGTTTCAGGCGACCTTCAGTGCGGCCAAGCAGGTGCGGACCGATACCGCCATCGGCGAGAACCCGGTATCGGTGGCCTTTGCCGCGGTAAGCCTGGCCAAGCAGATCTTCAGCGACCTGGCCCGTAGTCAGGCCCTGCTGATCGGTGCCGGCGAGACCATCACGCTGGTCGCGCGTCATCTGTACGAGCAGGGCGTCAAGCGTATCGTGGTCGCAAACCGTACGCTGGAGCGAGCGAGTATCCTGGCCGAGCAGTTCGGTGCGCACGCGGTCCTGCTGGCCGATATCCCGCAGGAACTGGTCAAAAGCGATATCGTGATCAGTTCGACGGCGAGTCAGTTGCCGATCCTGGGCAAGGGCGCCGTGGAAAGCGCGCTGAAACTGCGCAAGCACAAGCCGATCTTCATGGTCGATATCGCCGTGCCTCGCGATATAGAACCGGAAGTCGGCGAGTTGGACGACGTTTACCTCTATTCGGTTGATGATCTGCACGAAGTCGTTGCAGAGAACCTCAAGAGCCGCCAAGGTGCGGCACAGGCGGCCGAGGAGCTGGTATCTGTAGGTGCCAACGACTTCATGCTGCGCTTGCGCGAGTTGGCGGCCGTCGACGTGCTCAAGGCCTATCGCCAGCAGAGCGAGCGCCTGCGTGATGAAGAGCTGCAAAAGGCCCAGCGTTTGCTGGCCAATGGCGGCAGCGCCGAAGAAATACTGGTGCAATTGGCCCGGGGCCTGACCAACAAATTGCTGCACGCGCCGAGCGTGCAATTGAAAAAGCTGTCTGCCGAAGGCCGCCTCGATGCGCTGGCCATGGCCCAAGAACTCTTTGCCCTCGGTGAGGGCCCGACGGATAAAACCCCGCAATGAAAGCGTCACTGCGCAATAAACTGGAGACGATCCAGGACCGCTTCGAGGAATTGACCGCCCTGTTGGGCGATGCTGAAGTCATTTCCGAGCAAACCCGATTTCGCGCCTATTCCAAGGAATACGCCGAGCTCGAGCCCATCGCGGCCGCCTGGCAGCGCTGGAGCAAAGTCCAGGGCGACCTGGAGGGGGCGCAGGCATTGCTCAAGGACAGCGACCCCGACATGCGTGAAATGGCTGTCGAAGAGGCGCGCGAAGCCAAGGAACAGTTGGCCGAGCTCGAAGGCCAGTTGCAGCGCATGCTGCTGCCCAAGGACCCTAACGATGGTCGCAACGTGTTCCTGGAAATTCGTGCCGGCACCGGCGGTGACGAGGCGGCGATTTTTTCCGGCGACCTGTTCCGCATGTATTCGCGTTACGCCGAACGGCGTGGCTGGCGGCTCGAGATCCTGTCCGAAAACGAGGGCGAGCACGGCGGCTATAAAGAGGTGATTGCCCGGGTCGAAGGCGAGCACGTCTATGGCAAGCTGAAGTTCGAATCCGGTGCCCACCGCGTCCAGCGCGTGCCGGAAACCGAATCCCAGGGCCGCGTGCATACTTCAGCCTGTACCGTAGCGGTATTACCTGAACCTGACGAGCAGGTGGCGATCGAGATCAACCCGGCCGACCTGCGCATCGACACCTACCGTTCGTCTGGCGCTGGTGGCCAGCACGTCAACAAGACCGATTCGGCGATTCGCATCACTCACTTGCCAACCGGCATCGTGGTCGAATGCCAGGAAGAACGCTCCCAGCACAAGAACCGCGCGCGGGCCATGTCGTGGCTTTCGGCAAAATTGAACGACATGCAGACCAGCGCCGCGCAAAATGCGATTGCCAGCGAACGCAAGTTGCTGGTGGGCTCGGGCGACCGCTCCGAACGCATCCGTACTTACAATTATCCACAAGGCCGCGTGACCGATCACCGCATCAACCTGACCTTGTATTCCCTCGATGAGGTCCTGGCAGGTGGTGTCGACGCGGTGATCGAGCCGCTGTTGGCGGAGTACCAGGCCGATCAACTTGCAGCACTGGGTGAGTAAATGACGATTATTGCCAGCCTGCTCCGTGGCGCAGAGCTTCCCGACTCACCGACGGCACGCCTGGATATCGAGTTGCTGCTGGCTGCGGCCCTGGGCAAAAGCCGCAGCTACCTGCACACCTGGCCCGAGCGGATTGTCAGCAGCGAAGCGGCGCAGACTTTTTCTGATTACCTGCAACGACGTCGTGCCGGCGAGCCAGTGGCCTATATTCTTGGCCAGCAAGGGTTCTGGAAGCTGGACCTGGAAGTCGCACCGCACACGCTGATCCCCCGTCCGGAAACCGAGTTGCTGGTAGAAACCGCGCTCATGCTGTTACCGGCTACTTCAGCCCGGGTACTGGATCTGGGCACGGGGACCGGTGCCATTGCCCTGGCCCTGGCCAGTGAACGTCCGAGCTGGCAAGTGACGGCGGTCGACCGGGTACCCGAGGCCGTAGCCCTGGCCGAACGCAATCGCCAGCGCCTGGAACTCGGCAATGTGACGGTGTGCAGCAGCCACTGGTTCAGTGCGCTCGAAGGTCAGCGCTATGACTTGATCATCAGCAACCCACCCTACATCGCTGCCTGCGACCCACACCTGGCGGCAGGCGATGTGCGTTTTGAGCCGGCCAGTGCATTGGTGGCCGGCGATGATGGGCTCGATGACCTGAGGGCAATCATTGCCAAGGCACCCGAGCATCTGCAGGAGGGTGGCTGGTTGCTGCTCGAGCATGGCTACGATCAGGCTGCAGCCGTGCGCGAGTTGTTGGCACGGCATGACTTCGAACAGATCGAAAGCCGTGACGACCTGTCCGGTCACCAGCGCATCAGTCTGGGGCGCCTGTCGTGCTGACCGATCAGGAGCTCCTGCGCTACAGCCGCCAGATTCTGCTGCAGCAGATCGATATCGACGGCCAGCTGCGGCTGAAGGCGAGCCGTGCCTTGATTATCGGGCTGGGCGGGCTCGGTTCGCCCGTGGCTTTGTACCTGGCGGCTGCCGGGGTCGGCGAGCTGCATCTGGCCGATTTCGACAGCGTCGATTTGACCAACCTGCAACGGCAGGTCCTGCACGACAGCCAGACGGTCGGCATGAGCAAGGTCGATTCGGCCATCTCCCGTCTGACGGCAATCAATCCTGAAATAGCCCTGGTTGCCCACCGAGTGGCACTGGACGAGGACTCGTTGGCTGCTGCCGTGGCTGCAGTGGATCTGGTGCTCGATTGTTCGGATAATTTTTCCACGCGCGAGGCGGTCAACGCCGCCTGCATAGCGGCCGGCAAGCCACTGGTCAGCGGGGCGGCGATCCGCCTGGAAGGGCAGCTGTCGGTGTTTGACCCAAGGCGTGGCGATAGCCCGTGCTACCACTGTTTGTACGGACATGGCAGCGAGGCCGAACTGACCTGCAGCGAGGCCGGTGTGGTGGGTCCGCTGGTTGGGCTGGTCGGCAGCCTGCAGGCGTTGGAAGCCCTGAAGTTGCTGGCGGGTTTCGGTGAACCCCTGGTCGGTCGGTTGTTGTTGATCGATGCCTTGGGCACACGTTTCCGCGAGCTGCGCGTCAAGCGTGACCCGGCTTGCACTGTCTGTGGCGATGCCCATGCTTGAAGCTCGGGCGCCGATTGGCGTATTTGATTCCGGCGTCGGCGGTCTGTCGGTGCTGGGCGAGATCCGTCAGTTGTTGCCTGATGAGTCGCTGCTGTATGTGGCCGACTGCGGGCATATCCCCTATGGCGAGAAATCCCCCGAGTTCATTCGCCAGCGCTGCCGATTGGTCGCCGAATTCTTTCAGGCTCGCGGTGCCAAGGCCTTTGTGCTGGCCTGCAATACCGCCACGGTAGCAGCGGTGGCCGACCTGCGCGCGCAATATCCGGACTGGCCCATTGTCGGCATGGAGCCGGCGGTGAAGCCAGCGGCGGCTGCCACCCGCACCGGTGTGGTCGGCGTGCTGGCCACTACCGGCACCTTGCAGAGCGCAAAGTTCGCCGCCTTGCTCGATCGCTTCGCCAATGACGTTCGCGTGATCACCCAACCCTGCCCGGGCCTGGTGGAACTCATCGAACAGGGCGAGTTGACCAGCCCGGTCTTGCGCGATCTGTTGGTCGGCTATGTAGAACCTTTGCTGGCGGCTGGTTGCGATACGCTGATTCTGGGCTGCACCCATTACCCCTTCCTCAAGCCGTTGCTAGGCGAGATGGTGCCGGAGTCGGTGGCAATCATCGATACGGGGGCGGCAGTTGCCAGGCAACTCAAGCGCCTGCTCGGCGAGCGGGAATTACTGGCCACAGGGCCTTCGTTGCCGGCGCAGTTCTGGACGAGTGCCGATACCGAGCATTTTAGAAATATCCTACCTATGCTGTGGATAAAGAGCGGGGATGTGCATAAATTCAACCTGTGAGCGTTTTGATTCAGGTGAACCAACGCATAGCTACCGGCCTCAATAAGTTGCCCGATGAGGCAACCTAGAAATCCAACAGCTGTACTGGAAAACAGGATGTTTCTCATGAAGAAACTGCTTGGTTTGGCTGCAGTTGCAGCCGTGATTCTGGGGCAATCCTTTACTTCACAAGCCGCCGATATATCCTTTTCCGTCGGCCAGACCGGTGACTCCTCCATGACCTATCGACTGGGCTTGCAGTCGAACTGGGACGCTAGTTGGTGGCAAAGCAGCACCGGTCACCTGACAGGTTATTGGGATGGCGCCTACACCTATTGGGAAGGTGACCGTACTTCCGCTGTTCACAGCTTGTCGTTTTCACCGGTGTTCGTATACGAGTTCGCTGGCGAATCGGTTAAACCTTATGTTGAAGCCGGTATCGGTGTTGCCGCGTTTTCGAGCACCGAAATTGAAGACAATGACCTGGGCGCAGCATTTCAGTTCGAAGACCGTATTGGTGGCGGCATTCGATTTGGCGCAGGGCAAGAGATCGGCTTTCGTGTGATCCATTACTCTAACGCCAAGATGCAGCGCCACAATGACGGCGTCGAAAGTTACGCGCTGCATTACCGCATGCCGTTGTAAATCAAGGTCGCAGGTCGGCTGCGGGATGCTCTTTAGTGCTGCGCCCTGGTTTCCGGTGATCAGGCAGGTTTTTAAATGCGTTCAATGCGCGCGCGCGGCTACTGGCCAGGTCGACGATCGGTTGTGGGTAGTCGGTGAGGGCAAACAACTTGCCGCGGGCGGCGGGGTTGTGGATATCTTTGTTGTTCAGGCTGGCGAGCTCCGGTAGCCAATGCTTGATAAAGCGTCCGTCGCTGTCGAATTTTTCCGATTGGCTCAGTGGGTTGAAAATGCGGAAGTAGGGTGCCGCATCGGTGCCGGTCGAGGCGCTCCACTGCCAGCCGCCATTATTGGCGGCCAGGTCGCCATCGATTAGATGACGCATGAAAAAGCGCTCGCCTTCTCGCCAGTCGATCAACAGGTTCTTGGTCAGGAACATGGCGACGATCATCCGCAGCCGATTATGCATCCAGCCGGTTTCCAGTAATTGGCGCATGGCCGCATCAATGATCGGAAAACCAGTGCGTGCCTGCTGCCAGGCGGCCAGGTCTTCGGGCGCATTGCGCCAGGCCAGTGCCTCGGTTTCGGGGCGAAAGGCTCGGTGCTGCGAGACCCGTGGGTAACCGACCAGAATGTGTTTATAGAATTCGCGCCAGAGCAGCTCGTTGATCCAGGTCATCACGCCGCTATTGCCACTGTCGAACTCACCGCAGTTACGTGCAAGCGCCGCATGCAGGCATTGCCGGGGGGAAATCACACCGGCAGCCAGATAGGCAGACAATTGGCTGGTGCCGGCTAGCGCCGGCAGATCTCGTTCACGTTGGTAGTGCTCGATCGGCTCATCGATGAAGCTGGCGAGGCGCTGGCTGGCTCGGGATTCACCGGCAGGCCAGATTTGGCGCAGTGTCGGGCCTGGAAGCGCGAAGCCGTCGATATTCTCGGGTACTGGATCGCTCTCGATAGCCAAGGCGCACTGCGCGCTCGGGCGTCGTATCAGATCGGGCAGCGAATGATGCAGGCGCTCATGGCAAACCTTGCGGAACTGGCTGAACACCTGGAAGTAGGTCCCGCTTCTGGTCAGCACAGTGCCGGGTTTGAACAATAACTGGTCGAGGTGGCCGTGAGCACCGATACCGGCGCTGCGCAGCCTGGTGATCACAGCCTGGTCGCGGCGGCTTTCATTGACACCGTATTCCTCGTTGAAATGCACTGTCGCGAAGTGGTGTTGCCGGCACAATTCGAGCAATACCTCGGGTACCTCATCCCAGGTGTCGGCATGGCGAATCAACAGTGGAATATTCAATTCGCCCAGTGCCCGTCTGAGCTCGCATAGATTTCGCAGCCAGAAATCCACTTTGCAGGCGGCGTCTTCGTGGCGTTGCCATTGCTGCGGGCAGAGCAGATAGACGGCGACAGTCGGCCCGCGTTCGCAGGCCGCCGTGAGAGCCGTATTGTCATTGATGCGCAGATCGCTACGCAGCCAGATCAAGTGCATGTCGATCCTGTTCATATCAATTGCGTCTGCAGAAGCTTCAGTTGCTGCAGGCACTGATATGCCGACAAGAGATCCTCGCGCAGGTGCAGCCCGGCAATGGCGGCAAGGTGCTTGCGCAGTTCTGCCTTGTGGATAATGACGGCAGAGCCACACAGGAGCTTCGGGCAGTCAATGCCTTTGAGCAGGCGGCCAAGCTGGATGGGGTCCAGCGCCTTGCTGGCGCTGAGCAGCACGGCACGTGCGGCCAGTCGATCGATCGCCAGTGCCAGTTCGCCGACCGGCAACGGCCAATCGAATACTTCCACAGGGCAGCCGGAACTGCTGACTAGCCAGGCGATCAGCCACAACTGCGGGTCCAGCGGCAAATCGGAGTGATTGATCAGCAGAAGCGGCGCGCCCGTGAGTTGTCGATTGTTGTAATAGATCCGCGCACCCAGTTTGCTGCGCAACCAGGAATGGAAAAACACCCGCTCCATCTGCATGCCAAATTGGCCTTGCCAGCGAAGTTCAAGGTCGGCCATCAATGGAATCAGCAGGTGCTCGCACAAGGTTGTCGGCGGGTAGAGCGCCATGGCTTGATTGACGCTCTCGTCGAGACGGCCCTCGTCCAGCTCGCCGACGCTGTGCATCAGTTTTTGGCGCAAGGGCAGCCAGTCACTGGCTTGCGACTGCACGAAGACCAACGGGGGAGACTGAAGCAGAGCCTTGACCTGGCTGGCTGACACGCCCCGGTTGAGCCAGATCAGGATATTCAAGATGCGTTGCACGTGCTCATGGTTGTACAGCCGATGCCCTTTGGCCGTGCGTTGCGGCACGATCAGGCCATATCGACGTTCCCATGCACGCAGGGTTACCGGGTTGACGCCCGTCTGGCGTGCCACTTCGCGGATCGGCAGCCATTGTTCTGCTTGATCGCAGAGAAGCCTTGGGCCGGAGGCGGCAGTGATTTCAGAGCGCATTTCGCGGGCCGGGTGCTTCCGGGTGCGGTTGCAGGTAGACCTGCTGGAGCACGTACGGGTCCGGGTGCTGTTCGAAGTGATGCTTGAGCAGGTCGATCGGCGCCGCCAAGGGGATAGCACCTTGGCGGTAGGCTTCGATCAGCTGGCGAATTTCCTGTTTGTCCTGTGCGTTGATGGAGTGGCGCAAGTAACCGCTCAGGTGCAACAGGACGTTGGCATGGTTGCCCCGTGTTGCACAGCGGTTCAGGGCATTCATCAACAGGCTGAAGTATCGAGGCCCCAGTTCTGTGGCATCGGAGCGTCCCATGCTGCCCAACAGCTTTCCAAGCACCCGGTATTGCGATGGGTTGTTGGCCATGAGCTGGTATTTGTAGCGCGCGTGGAAGCTCATCAATGCATGCCGGCTCAGGTCGCCTTGCAGCAGTTGCTGCCAGTCGGAACGGGCACGCATGCGAATGATGGCGTTCTCGCGGGGCATAGTTGACCTCTGCAGATAAACTTGTACGTAAATCTATAAATGTACAATTTCAGTTCATCATAGAAGCGATGGTGTACAAGTCAATAGGCCTGTACAACCTAAGTAGAGGTTTGGCTGCGCTCGATTTTACTAGTCCATATGTTCAAGCAAGCGCCGCGCGGCTTCCTGGCCGCTGAGCCAGGCACCTTCGACACGTCCCGACAGGCACCAGTCGCCACAGACGTACAGGCCCAGGTCGGCATCGGCAAGCGCGCCCCATTCATGCGCAGCCGCCGGGCGGGCATACAGCCAGCGATGGGCGAGGGTGAAGATCGGGGCGGGCACGACGCAGCCCAGGAGTTCGGCAAAAGCACCGTGCAAGTGTTCGATCACTTGCTCCTTGGACCAGCCAATATGCCGCTTGCTCCAAGTGCTGGTGGCATGCAGCACCCAAGTGTCCGGAGTACTTTCCCGGCCAGGCTTGCTGCGGTTGAGGGCAAGCCAGTCCAGCGGGCTATCCTGGACGAAGCAGCCTTGCATCGGGGTGTCCAGCGGCGTATCGAACGCCAGGGCAACGGCCCAGGTGGGCTCCATTTTTACGCCCGCTGCGACGTTTGCGAGTTTCGGCGCTACCTGCGTCAGCAAGGCATTGGCCTGGGGCGCGGGAACGGCAATGATCACATGGCTGAAGGGGCCGTGGTCGTGGTCTTCAGTGTCATGTAAATACCAATGCTGCTCGCCCTGGAAGACATCGCTGATCCGGCAGGAAAAGGTTCTCGGCAAATCACCGAGCATGGCCCGGGAGATGGCGCCCATGCAGGGTACGCCGACCCATCGGGTCTGCTCGTCGGGGGACGGCGTGAGTTCCCCGGCACGGTAGTTGTAAAGCTGCGGTGCCCACTCTTCGACGCAACCGATGGCTTGCCACTGTTGTAACTGGTCGACAAAGCGTCGATCCCGCGCAGTGAAATATTGCGCGCCCAGGTCCAGCGCGCCGGCATCACTGCGCTTGCTGGACATGCGCCCGCCGCAGCCGTGGCTCTTGTCGAACAAGTGAACGGCATGCCCGGCCTTGTGCAGGGCCTGGGCTGCCGAAAGTCCGGCAATGCCGGAGCCGATGATCGCGATAGGTACAGTCATAGTGGCCTCGTCACCTCTATACACAGACTACGCTGTAGGGCAAACCTGTACAATAACGAACTGCGGTATAACTTCATCCTTTCGTGGTCGGCAGGTTGGCCTATGGTTTAGCTCAGAGCTGGTCTGCAGTAAAAGAGCCTTGCTCTTAAAAATAGACTAGTGAATCACGCTCAACGCCACGCGAGGATGCGCAGATGCAAATATTGCTGACCGGCGGTACGGGTCTGATAGGGCGACAGCTCTGTCAGCACTGGTTAGGGCAAGGGCATCGACTCACTGTATGGAGCCGGCGCCCGGAGCAGGTGGCAAAAATTTGCGGCGCCGAGGTCAGGGGAATCGGCCAGCTCGAGGACTATGGTGCACAGCCGCTCGATGCCGTGATCAACCTGGCGGGGGCACCGATTGCCGATCGACCCTGGACGACACGGCGCAAGGCTCTGCTTTGGAGCAGCCGGATTACGCTGACGGAGCTATTGCTGGCGTGGCTCGAACGTCGCGAACAGCGGCCGGCCGTGTTGATCTCGGGTTCTGCCGTGGGTTGGTACGGCGATGCCGGCGAGCGTGAGTTGAATGAGGCATCGCAACCGGTGAAAGAGGATTTCGCCAGCCATCTTTGCATTGCCTGGGAAGAAACCGCCCAGCGTGCCGAAGCCTTGGGCATTCGCGTAGTGCTGGTGCGCACTGGCCTGGTTCTGGCCAGTGACGGTGGACTGTTGGCGCGCATGCGTCTGCCTTTCAAGATGGGCCTGGGCGGGCCGATCGGTGATGGCAGGCAATGGATGCCATGGATCCATCTGCAGGATGAAGTTGCCGCGATTGATTTTCTGTTGCACCTCAAGGACGCCAGCGGTCCTTATAATGCCTGTGCACCGGAGCCGGTACGCAATATCGAGTTCGCCCAGTGCTTGGGCAAGGTCATGCATCGACCGGCCATCATGCCGATGCCGGCGCTGTTGTTGCGCGCCGGGCTGGGTGAGTTGTCCGGATTGTTGCTGGGTGGGCAGAGGGCCCGGCCAGCTCGTTTACTGGCGGCAGGTTTCACCTTCCGTTTCACTGATGTGCAATCGGCCCTGGACGAGCTGTCCAGTCGCCTCTGAAATTAGGACGTTGCATGACCGATCATGCTTTGCTGCTGGTCAATCTGGGCTCACCGGCTTCGACCGAAGTCGCTGATGTGCGCAGCTACCTCAATCAATTTCTCATGGACCCGTACGTCATCGACCTGCCCTGGCCGATTCGACGTCTGCTGGTTTCGCTGATCCTGATCAAGCGCCCCGAGCAGTCGGCGCATGCCTATGCCTCGATCTGGTGGGATGAAGGCTCGCCCCTGGTGGTGCTGACGCGGCGTTTGCAGCAGGCGATGAGCGAACACTGGCCCCATGGCCCGGTAGAAATGGCCATGCGCTACGGCGAACCGTCGCTTGAGACCGTGTTGGCCCGGCTGGCGGCCCAGGGCGTTACCAGGGTAACCCTGGCGCCGTTGTATCCGCAGTTCGCCGACAGTACCGTGACGACCGTGGTGGAACTGGCCCGGCAGGTGGTGCGGGACAAGCAACTGCCCTTGCAACTGTCATTGCTGCAGCCGTTTTACGATCAGCCCGAGTACATCGATGCGTTGGTCGCCAGTGCCAGACCCTATCTGCAGCAGCCCTACGATCACTTGCTGTTGAGCTTCCATGGCTTGCCCGAGCGCCATCTGAAGAAGCTCGATCCCACCGGCAAGCATTGCTTCCAGGATGCCGACTGTTGCCGTAATGCCTCGCCGGAAGTCCGTGCCGTGTGCTATCGCGGCCAGTGCCTGCGCACAGCCCAGGTTTTTGCCGAGCGCATGGGCTTGCCCGAGGGCTCCTGGTCGGTGTCGTTCCAGTCGCGCCTGGGGCGTGCCAAATGGATCGAACCCTATACCGAAGCGCGGCTCGATGAATTGGCCAGGCAGGGGGTGAAGAAAGTCATGGTGATGTGCCCGGCGTTCGTGGCCGATTGCATCGAGACCCTGGAAGAGATCGGTGATCGCGGGCGCGAGCAGTTCCGTGAGGCAGGGGGGGATGAGTTGGTGCTGGTGCCTTGCCTGAATGATCACCCGGAGTGGGTGCGGGCGTTGAAGACGTTGTGTGAGCGGGCGGTCTAACCCCGTATTTTCTGTTGGCTGCACAGGTCTCATCGCTGGCAAGCCAGCTCCCACAGGAATGTACACCACTGAACCCTGTGGGAGCGGGCTTGCCCGCGATGCTTTTAACTATGGCAACTGATCATCCAGCGCCTTGTTCTTCCAGCTGTCATGCCCCGGCAGCAGCAGGTTCAAGGCGATGGCAACCACGGCGCACAGGGCGATGCCCTTGAGGCCGAAGTCGTCCGGGCCGGTACCGCTGCCGATCAGTACGCCGCCAATGCCGAATACCAGGGTCACTGAAACGATGACCAGGTTGCGCGCTTCGCCCAGGTCGATCTTGTGGCGGATCATGGTATTCATGCCCACGGCTGCGATCGAGCCGAACAGCAGGCAGAGGATCCCGCCCATGACCGGCACCGGAATGCTCTGCAGCAGGGCGCCGAACTTGCCGATGAAGGCCAGGCTGATGGCAAAAATCGCTGCCCAGGTCATGATTTTCGGGTTGTAGTTCTTGGTCAGCATCACCGCGCCGGTCACTTCGGCATAGGTGGTGTTGGGCGGGCCGCCGAACAGGCCAGCTGCAGTGGTAGCAATGCCGTCACCGAGCAGCGTGCGATGCAGGCCGGGTTTCTTCAGGTAATCGCGACCGGTCACGCTGCCGACAGCAATCACCCCACCGATATGTTCGATGGCCGGGGCCAGGGCCACCGGTACGATGAACAGGATGGCCTGCCAGTTGAACTCCGGTGCAGTGAAGTGCGGCAGGGCAAACCATGGCGCCGCCGCGATCTTCGCGGTATCGACCACGCCGAAGTAGAACGACAAGGCAAAGCCCACCAGCACGCCAGAGATGATCGGCACCAGGCGGAAGATGCCTTTGCCGAACACCGCAACGATCAGGGTGGTCAGCAGCGCCGGCATGGAAATCAGCATGGCGGTGCTGTACGGGATCAGTTCGGTACCGTCTCCTGCCTTGCCCATGGCCATGTTGGCGGCAATCGGCGCCATCGCCAGGCCAATGGAAATGATCACCGGGCCAATGACGACGGGCGGCAGCAGCCGGTCGATGAAGCTGGTGCCCTTGATCTTCACCGCCAGGCCCAGGAAGGTATAAACGAAGCCGGCGGCCATCACCCCGCCCATGGTCGCAGCCAGGCCGAACTGGCCCTTGGCGAGAATGATCGGGGTGATAAAAGCAAAGCTCGATGCCAGGAACACCGGCACCTGGCGCCCGGTGACCAGCTGAAACAGCAGAGTCCCTAAACCAGCGGTAAACAGCGCGACGTTCGGGTCGAGGCCAGTGATCAGCGGCATCAATACCAGTGCGCCAAAGGCTACGAAGAGCATTTGCGCGCCGGAGACGACCTGTCGCCAGAGCGGGTCCTTGAACTCATCCGGCATTATCAGGCGTCCTTCTGCTTGGTGCCGAAGATCTTGTCGCCGGCATCGCCCAGGCCGGGGATGATGTAGCCATGCTCGTTCAGGCGCTCATCAATGGACGCGGTGTAGATCTGCACGTCCGGGTGAGCCTTCTCTACCACGGCGATGCCTTCGGGCGCCGCCACCAGGACCATGGCGCGAATATCCTTGCAACCGGCCTTTTTCAGCAGGTCGATGGTCGCAACCATGGAGCCGCCGGTGGCCAGCATCGGGTCGATGATCATCGCCAGACGCTCGTCGATTTCCGGAACCAGTTTTTCCAGGTAGGTATGGGCTTCCAGGGTTTCTTCATTGCGGGCTACGCCGACGGCACTGACCTTGGCGCCCGGAATCAGGCTGAGCACGCCGTCGAGCATGCCGATGCCGGCGCGCAGGATCGGCACGACGGTAATTTTCTTGCCGGCGATCTTTTCGACCTGGACAGTGCCGCACCAGCCTTCGATTTCGTAGCTTTCCAGGGGCAGGTCTTTGGTCGCTTCGTAGGTCAGCAGTGCGCCGACCTCCTGAGCGAGTTCGCGAAAATTCTTCGTGCTGATGTCGGCGCGGCGCATCAGGCCGAGCTTGTGGCGGATCAGCGGGTGGCGGATCTCACGGATGGGCATAGGGAAAGGCTCCGGGGGGCGGGCAAAAAAACCGCGCTAGATTAATCTATTCAGCCGTTGTGTCCTATAAGCATTATTGGACGTTAGTCCAGAAATGCTTGATCTGAAGGGAGCGGATGCGTACCTTTGCCCGCTTTTCTTCCATCGCCCCCTGGAGAGCGCCATGTCCGCTGATCTCGAGCACATCCGTCAAGTCATGCGAGAGGCCGACTGCCTGTACACCGAAGCCGAAGTCGAAGCGGCCATCGCCCGCGTCGGTGCACAAATCAATGCGGACCTGGCCGAGAGCAATCCGGTGGTGTTCTGTGTGATGAACGGCGGCCTGATCTTCTCGGGCAAGCTGCTCACGCACCTGAACTTCCCGCTCGAATCCTCTTACCTGCACGCGACCCGTTATCGTAACGAGACCAGCGGCGGCGAACTGTTCTGGAAAGCCAAGCCGGAAGTCTCCTTCATCGACCGTGATGTCCTGATCATCGACGACATTCTCGACGAAGGGCACACCCTGGGTGCCATCATCGACTTCTGCAGGCACGCCGGTGCTCGCGCCGTGCACACAGCCGTGTTGATCGACAAGGATCATGACCGCAAGGCCCGTCCGGACCTCAAGGCCGATTACGTCGGTTTGCCTTGCATTGACCGTTACATCTTCGGTTACGGCATGGATTATAAAGGCTACTGGCGTAATGCAGCCGGTATCTATGCGGTCAAGGGGTTGTAAAGCATGAACCAGCCCGGTTTTCTCGATCAGTCCCTGTTTGCCGAACTTGCGCAGAAAGCTGCGGCCAACCCGCGCGGGCGCCAGCATCACAACTTCCATCAGATGGAAGAGCCTTGTCATCGGATGGCGGTGGGATTGCAGCCTTCGACCTATATCCCGCCGCACCGGCACCTGGGTGCTGACAAGGCCGAGACCTTGATCGTACTCAAGGGCAAGTTGGGCCTGCTGCTGTTCAGTGAAAGCGGGGAAGTGCTGGCCAAGCGGGTGTTGCAGGCGGGTGGAGATTGCCTGGGTGTCGATTTGCCGCCCGGGGTTTTCCATGGTCTTGTAGTACTTGAGGCTGATTCGCTGATGTTCGAATGCAAGGCCGGGCCTTACCGGCCTGTAGGCGAGGGCGAGATGGCCAGTTGGGCGCCGCGTGAAGGCGAGCCGGGGGTGGCCGAGTATCAGGCGTGGATGCGGGCGCAGTTCGACTGACCGCACCGGCCTCATCGCTGGCAAGTCGAGTCGTCGCACCGCAGCTCCCACAGAGGTTTTCGGGCATTCACAAATAATGTTACCGACACAAAAACCTGTGGGAGCTGGCTTGCCCGCGATAGCCGCCCCGCAGGACCTCCAGACTGTCCGCATGCTAGAGTGCCCAGCTTCCTCCCTGGAGCCACCCATGCGCCTGTCGACCCGCATTCCAGCCGTCTTCCTGCTATCCCTAAGCCTGCCGCTGGCCGCCGCCCCCCTGCACAGCCAATTCCTGCCTCCGGACGACCTGTCCCTGCGCACCGAGCAACCTGAGCAACAACAACTCCTGCAGGTGACCGATTACTCCGTCGTGGTCGGCAATCAGCGCCAGTCCAACCAGCAACCGATTCCAGTGACGTCACCACTAGTGCTGCGCCTCAAGGGCAAACCCCTGAGCAAGGGCACGACCCTGTCTCAAGTGCTGATCAGTTTCGATGCCGAAAGCAAAAGCCTGAAAAAGCCGGCTTACGATGACAAGACACGGACCTTGACCCTCAATTACCCGCTGGCCCAGTACCGTGTAATCCTCGACCTGCTGCGCAACGACACCGTCTATGTCCAGTTCCTGACCTATGCCAACGGGCATATCTGGGCCGATTTGCACACAGGTGCCGTACGCGCGCGTTGAGCCGCAAGGCGGGCGAGGGTTAAACTGCCGGCCCGTGAGATGTCCGTGATCGTTCAGTTGGAGTCGGCAATGCGTAAAGACAAGAAGCAGGTGATTGGTGATGAGATCGGCGATGCGCAGATCAAGTTGTTCCTTGATTTCGAACCAGCCGACGCCACTTCGCCGTCGCTGCATAAACTGATCAAGGCCTACCGTGGCCTGCGCATCGACGATTTCGAGCGTTTTGTCGGTTTCTTCCTCGAGGCTGGCTACGACCTCGATGGCAAGGACGAGCATGGCAAGGATTTCATCGCCCTGATCCAGGATCAGCGCAATGCCCCGGAATACATCGAGATCATCAACAAAGCCCGCGGCTAAATTGATGGCATAAAAAAAACGCCCCGAAGGGCGTTTTTTTATGGGTGGGAATCAGGCGTAGCTTTGCGCTTCGTTGCTGTTTTCCACCAGGCCCAGGCATTCGTCGCTATGGGCGCTGACCTTGCGATACAGTGCAGCGTCGGTTTCCAGCGCCTTTTCACGGGCCGGGAAGATTTCCTTGAGCTTGGCAGCCCATACCGTGCGAGCTTTTTCCGCGAAGCAGCGTTCGATCAGGTCGAGCATGATCGAAACCGTCACCGAGGCGCCAGGCGATGCACCCAGCAGGGCGGCCAGCGAACCGTCCTTGGCTGCGACCAGTTCGGTACCGAACTGCAATACACCGCCTTTTTTCGGGTCTTTCTTGATGATCTGCACACGCTGACCAGCCACTTCAAGGCGCCAGTCTTCGGCCTTGGCCTCCGGATAGAAGCGACGCAGCGATTCCAGGCGTTGCTCCATGGACTGCATCACTTCGCTCATCAGGTACTTGGTCAAGTCCATGTTGTCGCGAGCCACGGCCAGCATCGGGCCGATGTTGCCGGCGCGTACCGACATCGGCAGATCGAGGAATGAGCCATGCTTGAGGAACTTGGTGGTGAAGCCTGCATACGGCCCGAACAGCAGCGAAGTCTTGCCGTCTACCACGCGGGTGTCCAGGTGCGGCACCGACATGGGCGGCGAACCGACCGCGGCCTGGCTGTAGACCTTGGCCTGGTGGTGTTTGACCACTTCCGGGTTGTCGCAACGCAGCCACTGGCCGCTGACCGGGAAGCCGCCAAAGCCCTTGCCTTCTTCGATGCCGGACAGTTGCAGCAGCGGCAGGGCCGCGCCACCGGCGCCGAGGAACACGAAGCGGGCGTCGACTTCGCGGGTCGAACCGCTGTTGACGTCCTTGATGCTGACGGTCCAGCCATTGGATTTGTTACGGGCCAGGCCCGTGACCTTCTTGCAGTACTTGACCTGGGCATCGGGGGCGCTGGCCAGGTGCTTGAGCAATTTGTTGGTCAATGCGCCGAAGTTGACGTCGGTGCCGTTCATGCAGCGGGTCGCGGCGATTTTCTGGTCGGCAGGGCGCCCAGGCATCATCAGCGGCATCCACTGGGCCATGGTGGCCTTGTCTTCGGTGTATTCCATATCGGCGAAGGCATGGTGCTGCTTGAGCAGTTCATGGCGCTTCTTCAGGAAGTCGACGCCCTTGTCACCTTCAACGTAGCTCAGGTGCGGCACCGGGCTGATGAAGGATCGGGACGAGCCGAACGTGCCTTTCTTGGTCAGATAGGACCAGAATTGCTTCGACACCTCGAACTGGGCGTTGATGTGCACGGCTTTCTTGATGTCGACGGAACCGTCGGCAGCCTGTGGCGTGTAGTTCAACTCACACAGCCCGGCGTGACCGGTCCCGGCATTGTTCCAGGGGTTGGAACTTTCCGCGGCACCGGAGTCCATCAACTCGACGACTTCCAGCTTGATCGCGGGGTCGAGTTCCTTGAGCAGTACTGCCAGGGTGGCGCTCATGATGCCGGCCCCTACCAATACCACGTCGACTGCTTCGTTCTGCGCCATTTAACGCGTCTCCAAAATCTTCAGCACCAATTGACAGCATAGGACCCTGGCCTTTGCCAGGATCGCCATGTCCGTTTCTTCGCAATTCCTGCAACTTCAGCGGACGCTACCTTTCGGGCTATCGAGTCCATATGAACTCATTTTGCGGCCCGTGCGGCAATTCGACTTATGGCCGAGGCATCCGTTTTGCGTAGTGAACAGGCATCAGGCTCCCATCGTGAATGAGGAGTCCATGCAGCTCATCAGGGCTGATCGGGACACAGTTGGTGCTTTTACACATGCCAAACTATTCATTGCTCGCCACACTCTCGTGAAGTTGTGAAAACCCGTTTTTTCACGCTCTTTTGGAGTCGTGAACCTCAAAAAGGGCTGCGCGGGGCAGCTCTGGCAGGCCAGGGCAAGAGATGGGCGCCGAATAAACAGCGGGTGCACATCGGCTCACATGGCCTGTGTGGGCGGCTCTCTGTGGGCGGTGCGGGGAGCTGAATGCAGTGCATCAGCGATGCTGCGAGGCCCGATCAGGAGACGTCCTTATAATCGGGGGGAGATTATAGCGATGAAACGCGCAGAAATGATCTTAATTCCGTGACTTTTCTTGGGGCGCCGGTCAAACGGTCAACAGAGGATGCCCCGTGGGCATGACAGGGCGATGACAGGAACCGCCGATACAGCGATGGGTCTGACAGTAACCAGTGCCGATGATCGCTGGTGAGTCCCATGCCCGGCCCGCTATACTGCGGCCCTATTTTGTACCCATTGCTGGAGAGATGAGCATGTTGCAACGCCTGTTGATCGGTTTGATCGCTGTGACCAGTCTGACCCTGGCCGGTTGTGCCCACAGTCCGCAACAGCTCAGCCCGCAGCCCAAACTCACAACTCAGCTCGCACCGGTGGGCCATGGCCAGCCGGTGGTGGTCAAGGTTGTCGACGGTCGTCCTTCGCCGACACTGGGTACGCGTGGCGGCCTGTACCCGGAAACCAGTGCCATCAGCGTCCAGGGCCAGGACATCCTGCCCAAGCTGCAGGCCCAGGCCGAAGCGGCCGTACGCCTGCTGGGCTTCACGCCGACGCCAGGTGCCTACAACGCACCGCAGCTGACCGTGACCCTGGCCGAGCTGAAGTACCAGTCGCCAAAAGAAGGCCTGTACGTGACCGAGGCAACCATCAGCGCGACCTTCCGCGCCGACGTGGCTAACTCCAACCGCCGTTACAGCGGTCGTTATGGTGCATCCCTGGACCAGCGCTTCGGCATGGCGCCCAACCAGGAGACCAACACCAAGCTGGTCAGCGACGTACTCAGCGATGCGCTGACCCGCCTCTTCAAGGACCCGACCGTAGGCCAGGTGCTGGGGGAATAAGCTGCAAGCTTGAAGTGGCAGGAAAAAGCCGGTGTCATCTTTGGGTGGCATCGGCTTTTTTGTTTCCGGGGTACGTCATTGGTCGTAAAGGGCGGGTTTTTTTAGTGGGGTTGGATAGAATTCGCGCCGCCTGAACGGTTCCGATGGGCTCTTATTCGAGGTTTTCGATGTCGCTGCAAGTGATCTGGTCGCTGTTTACCGCCCACCCGGCCAAGTTGGTCAACGTGCTGGCGCTGATGTTTGCCTGCCCGGGGGCCTGGTTGCTGCATGCAACTCGCCGTCGTGAGCAGCTGGCGCTGGGCAGTGTGGTGGCGCAGGGGGAGCAGCGCGGTATCGACGGTGCGACATTGCGCATGAACCGGTTTTTTTACCGGTTCGGGTTTGGGTGTCTGGGGGTGGCGTTGCTGGTTTCGTGGATCAGTACCAAGCTTTGATTATTGCGACTGCTTCGCAGTCGATCGCTGGCAAGCCAGCTCCCACAGTAGATTGAGCCGCACCATAAATCCCCTGTGGGAGCTGCGGTGCGACGACTCGACTTGCCAGCGATGAGGCCCTCACTTACAACGCAAGCCCCGCCTTGACCCGGTACTGATTACGCACCGGCGTCGCATACTGCAGCACCAGGTACGGCCGATGCTCCACCGGGCAAGCGTCCAGGCGGCGCTGCCATTCGGCCTTGGCGCGTTCCAGTTCATCGGTGGCAAACACCTTGTCTGCGCTCGGTACCTGCAGCGCCGGGTCGGCATCGGCCCATTGCGCATAGGCCAGGTAATGCACCGGGAACAACCGGTATCCGCCGAGAATCTGCCGATCGATCTCCACAGCCAACTGCTTGGTATCTTCGAACAACCCTGCAATCGGTGCGGCGAAGTTCACGTGCACCCGGCCTTTGTAGCCCGTGATGCCCAGGGCGATGCTGGCGTCATCCTCGCCCGGTGCCTTGCTGTAGGTCCCGGTAGTTGCACGGATATAGAGTTCGCGGGCCTTGGCCTGATCGCAGGGGTCGTATTCGTAGCTGATCGACACGGGCGTCAGGTTCAGTGAACGAATGACCTCGGCGAAGGGTTCGTCCTTGCGGCTCATGTGGAACATCTTGAGGATCGCCGAATCGGTACGGTCGTCTCCATCCTTGGCGCGCCCTTCGGCCTGGGCAATCCAGATCGACTGGCAATCGTTGCGGATCGAATGGTTGATATAGGCCGAGAGCAGTTGATAAGCCGCCATCTTTTCGCGCCGCCCGGTGATGGAGCGGTGCACGATGAAGCTCTTGTTCAGGCGCATCAGGTCGCTGACGAAGGGTTTCTGCAGCAGGTTGTCGCCAATGGCGATGCGCGGTGTCGGCAGGCCGGCGTGGTACACGGCGTAGTTGACGAACGCCGGGTCCATCACGATATCGCGATGGTTGGCCAGAAACAGGTAGGCGCTGCCGGACTTGAACTGCTCCACGCCCGTGTAGGTCACACCATCAGTAGCCTTGGCGATCGTATGGTCGACATAGACTTCGACTTTATCCTGCAGGGTCGAGACGCATTTGACTTCTGCGAACTCGCGGCGCAGCCGATGAGCTATAAGTGGTTTGAGCAACCAGCCAAAGGAGCCGGCAAAGCGCGGGAAGCGGAAGTGGGTGAGGATATCGAGGAACGCCGGGTCGCTGAGCAGCCGTGCCAGAACGGCAGGGACTTCAGCGTCGTCGTACGGTCGGATGGCATCGAATTCGCCCATCATGCTCTCTTGTTAGAAACGGCTAGGGTAATAGTTAAGGCTTTGGTCTGAAAAACGGCTCAGACTCGAATCGGGCCTTCAAATAGACCGGCGATTATACGCACAAGTCACCTGGGAGACCGCGATGCTGGTAACCGAGCGATATGAATGCCCTTATTGCGGTGAGGCGTGCGAGGCGGTGCTCGATTTGTCTGGTGGCGATCAACAGTATATCGAGGACTGCCCCGTCTGCTGTCGTCCTATCGTATTCAAACTCCAGACTGATGGAGATGAATGGATGCTCGACGTACACAGCGAGAATGAATGATGCAGCGAATCTACGAGCCGGAAAACCTGCTGGAAGCCGAGTTGCTGCTGGGAATGCTGGCCAGTGAAGGTGTCTGTGCTTACCTCGCCGGGCGTGATCTGGTGGGCGGGGTAGGTGAGTTGCCGCCGCTTGGTCTGCTCGGTCTAACGGTGGAGAACGACCAGGCCGATTACGCACGGCGCCTGATCGCCGAGTACAATGCAGCCCTGCCGCTTCCGGGCGATGAACCGGACAGTTTTCCCGGCACGCTGGTCTGCTGATCGGCCGTCGGCTACCCAAGAGTCTCAAAGCCCCATGTGTGGACGTTATGCCCTGTTTCGTTGGTCTCCCGCATTCGCCTCGCTGCCGGGCTTTCCCGCCGACCAGAAGGCGCAGTGGAACATTTCGCCCGGCGATTCGGTGCTCATTCAGCGCAGTACCGATGGCCAGCTCGATCTTGCGCGGGCACGTTGGGGGCTGACACCCGCCTGGTTGACCGATCTGTCACGCACGCCAGCCCATGCCCGGGCGGAAACCCTGGCTGAACAACCGATGTTTCGTGAAGCGTTTCGTCTGCGTCGCTGCCTGCTGCCTGCCAATGGTTTCTACGAATGGCGTGGCACCGTGCGCAAGCGTCCCTACTGGCTGACGCCGGGGGAGGGCTCGTCGCTTTTTTTCGCCGCTGTCTGGGAGGCTTATCCGGTGCAGGGGCAGGTCTGGCTGAGCACGGCCGTGGTGACCCAGGCGGCGGTGAATCAGCGACGCCCGCTGATACTCGATGCTGCGGGGCAAGCGGCCTGGATGGCCGCTGACACACCCTTGCCGGCCTTGCAGTCCTTGTTGGCCAGCCCGCAGGCACCGCTGCGTGAACGAGCGCTCAGCAATCTTGTCAATGATCCTAAACTTAATGCACCCGAGTGTCTGACACCGGCTTGAGGCCGGATTCGATCGAGGTGGCGCAACCTAAGTTGTCGGCCTAGGATACCGGTCATGTTCTCCAGGGGATTTTTCATGCGTAAGTCATTTGTCGTCAGTGCCTTGAGTGCTTGTGTTCTGCTAAGTGGCTGTCAGGCGGTCAACACCACCAGCGGTGGTGCGGTGGGCGTTGAGCGCAAGCAATATATGTTCAGCATGCTGTCGACCCAGGAAGTCAACCAGATGTATGCCCAGTCCTACCAGCAAACCCTGGGCGAGGCCTCGAGCAAAGGTGTGCTGGACAAGACCAGCGCCGATGCCCGGCGGGTCCAGGCAGTCGCCGACCGCCTGATTGCCCAGGCACCGGTTTTTCGCCCGGATTCGGCGCAGTGGCAGTGGGAAGTCAATCTGATCAAGAGCGATGAGCTCAATGCCAGCTGCGGCCCTGGCGGCAAGATCATTTTCTACAGCGGGCTGATCGACAAGCTCAAATTGAGCGACGATGAAATCGCTGCGGTGATGGGCCATGAAATCGCCCACGCCTTGCGCGAGCATGGTCGTGAAGCCATGTCCAAGGCGTACGGTATAGAAATGGCGAAGACGGGCGCTGGCGCTATATTGGGCCTGGGCTCGGATAGCATGGCGCTGGCCGACACCGTGGTGCAATACAGCATGACTCTGCCAAACAGTCGCGAGAACGAGAATGAGGCCGATCTGATCGGTCTGGAGCTGGCGGCTCGCGCTGGATATAACCCGAACGCAGCAATCACCCTGTGGAACAAGATGACGGCTGCCTCGGAGGGATCGCCGCCTGAGTGGATGAGCACTCACCCGGCGTCCAGCAGCCGGATTGCTTCGCTTCAGGCGGCGATTCCGAAAGTGATGCCGCTTTACGAAAAAGCCAAAAAGTAACGTTTCTCCCTCGTTCCCACGCAGAGCGTTCCCTCGTTCCCACGCTCTGCGCGGGAATGCCTCACCTGACGCTCAGCGTCGAGACGCGGAGCATCACTCACTGCATTCCCACGCAGAGCGTGGGAACGAGGTCGATCACCCCGTCTTATGAAACCCAGCCGCTGACCTGCATTGCCGTGTACACCGCCACCAATGCCAGCACGAAGAAGGCGGTGGCCGCCAGGCGGCGAATCAATGTCAGAGGCAGCTTCTCGGCGGCGAAGTTGCCCGCCAGCACTACCGGTACGTTGGCAATCAACATGCCCAGGGTGGTGCCCAGAATCACCAGCCACAGATGCGGATATTGCGCGGCGAGCATGACCGTGGCGATCTGGGTCTTGTCACCGATTTCAGCGATGAAGAAAGCGAACAGCGTTGTCAGGAACGGCCCGAAGCGTCGAGCGGTGCTGGCCTCGTCATCGTCCATCTTGTCTGGAACCAGGGTCCACAGTGCCGTAGCGGTGAAGCTGGCAGCGAGAATCCAGTGCAGGGTCGCGTCGCTGAAGAAACTGCTGAACCAGGCCCCGACCGCACCGGCGGCGGCGTGGTTGGCCAGAGTTGCGGCGATGATCCCGGCGATGATTGGCCAGGGTTTGCGAAAGCGTGCGGCAAGGATCAGCGCGAGTAATTGGGTCTTGTCGCCAATTTCGGCCAGGGCCACGATAGCGGTGGGGACGAGCAGGGATTCCAGCATCAGGGGGTTTCCTACGGGGGCGGGTCGACACGGCTATGACACGTACAGCCTCCCCGCCCCGGGTAAGGTGTGCGTGTCATAGGTCTTGTCAAACCCTGAAGTCCGTCTGTGCGGACTTGGGATCGCATGCGCCATGGTCTGTGGACCAAGTATGTTGACGCATGCCGGACGAGCTGGCGCTCGTGGGAGACTACTCCCCTAGGACGGTGCGGATTCTGCCTAGGCAAATCCGATTCGGCAAGCGAAGTTTTTATCAGCGCGTTGCCTGATAGATCTTGAAGCCCTGCCCCTGGGCACGCACCTGGCAAGCACCGAAGCGCTCTTCGATCAGCGGTTGATAGCGCAGGAAGCTGTTGGCTACCAGTCGAAGTTCGCCGCCTTTTATCAGATGTTCGGCTGCTTTTCTCAGCATGGTTTCCGAGGCTTGGTAATCGGTATGAACGCCGGTGTGGAACGGCGGGTTGCTCAGAATGGCATTGAGCCCCCTGGGGGCTGCATCGATGCCATCGCCGCAGATGACTTCACCGGTCAAGCCATTGGCGGCCAGGGTCAGGCGACTGCTGGCGGCGGCGAAGGCGTCGACATCGAGCAGGGTCAGATGGCTTTGTGGGTAACGTCGCTTGATGGCCGCTCCGAGCACGCCGGCACCGCAGCCGAAATCCAGCACATGGCCCTCGGGGAGTTTGTCCAGGTGTTCGAGCAGCAGTGCGGTGCCCCGGTCGAGGCGGCCGTGACTGAACACGCCCGGAAGGCTGACAATTTCCAGCGGGCCTTCTGCCAGCGGCAGGCTGTAGCGTTGCGCCAGGCTCTCGAGTTCGACGGCCGCCGGCGGCGTTTCAACCACCACCTGCCATAGCTGGCAATGCCGGGCGCTGTCCAGCTTGCGCGGCTTGCCGAAGGCGTGCAGTTGTTTGGCCGCCCCCTCGATGCCGCCGCGTTTTTCACCGACCAGATACAGCTCGCGCCCGGCCAGGCGCGAGGCCAGGGCGTTGAGCAGGTAATTGGCCAGCTCGCGGGACTTGGGCAGGAACAGTACGGCGGCTTCGAAAGGCTGCTCCGTTACGCTCACGCCGAATTGGCTGCGACCGGCGAAGCGCGCCTCAAGGGCCGTCTGGTCACCGGCATGCCAGCACCAGCCATGGGCCTGGGGCAACTTCCCGAGCAGATCGTCGGCTGGCAGGCCGGCCAACAACAAAGGGCCCTGGAACAATTCTGCCTGTCGAAGCAACACTTCACTGCGCGGGTCCATGGACGGCTCCTGAAAAAGTGACGAAGTCTACCAGAGCGGGCAGGTTCAGCTGACGACCCGACGCGGTGCATTGGCAAAAAACGCTCGGGCATTCTCGGTCAATTGGCCCACGATGCGTTGCCGAGCCTCGCGCGAACCCCAGGCGTTGTGTGGTGTGACGATCAAGCGTGGAATATCGGCGGCCAGCAATGGGTTGCCCGCGACCGGCGGCTCGACGCTGAGCACATCGGTCGCCGCCCCTCCCAGGTGACCGCTGCGCAGGGCATCGGCCAGTGCCTGTTCGTCGATCAGGCCGCCGCGGGCCGTGTTGATCACGAAAGCTCCCGGCTTGAGCAGACGCAGTTGCTCGGCGCCGATCATGTTCCGGGTCTGTTCGTTGAGCGGGCAATGCAGGGTCAGGGCATCGACCTGCGGCAGCAGTTCGTCCAGGGCCAGGCGGTCGGCGCGTTGCGGACGGCCGGGCAACTGGCCGAGCAGCACACGCATGCCGAAGGCTTCGGCAAGGCGGGCCACCGCGCTGCCCAGTTCACCATGGCCGAGCAGGCCGAGGGTCTTGCCTTCCAATTCGACAATGGGGAAATCCAGCAAGCAGAACTGTTTGGCTTTCTGCCAGTGGCCCTCGGTCACGGCTTTTTGATAATCGGGCAGGCTCGTGGCCAGGGCAAGCAACAGGGTCAAGGTGTGCTGGGCGACCGAGGGCGTACCGTAGCCCTGGCAATTGCTGACGCAGATACCCTGGGCCCGGGCGGCGGCCAGGTCGATGTTGTTGGTGCCAGTGGCGGCCACCAGGATCAACTTCAAATCCGGGCAGGCGGCCAGGGTTTCGGCATCGAGTACGACTTTATTGCTGATCACCGCGCTTGCACCCTGCAAGCGTTCGCGCACCTGATTCGGCGCAGTGGAAGCGTACAGCTGCAGGTCATCGAAGCAGCCGCGCAATTCACTGAAATCGAGGTCGCCCAGGTCCAGGGAAGTGTAATCGAGAAAAACGGCGCGGCGATTGTTACTCATCAACTGTACCTTTTGTGCGGGCGGGCGAAGGGGTAATGTTACCAGCCGCTGTTCTCGAAGATGCCTTTGGAGGCCCCATGTACTGGACGGAATTTCTGACCGTTGCCCTCATTCACTTGCTGGCGGTCGCCAGCCCCGGTCCCGATTTTGCCGTGGTGGTGCGAGAGAGTGTGACCCATGGTCGCCGCGCGGGCACCTGGACGGCATTCGGCGTGGGCACCGCGATTTTCCTGCATGTAGGGTATTCGCTGCTGGGTATCGGGCTGATCGTGTCCCAGTCGATCGTGCTGTTCAACGCCTTGAAGTGGCTTGCGGCGGCGTACCTGGTTTATATCGGTATCAAGGCCTTGCGTTCAGGACCGGCAACGCCAGCCGCCGAAGACGCGGCGGCGCCGGTGGTCGAGCGGACCCCGCGCGGTGCCTTTGTCGCAGGCTTCATGACCAATGGTCTTAATCCCAAGGCGACGTTGTTCTTCCTGTCGCTGTTCACCGTGGTCATCAACCCGCATACGCCGCTGGCGATCCAGGCCGGTTACGGGGTTTACCTGGCCGTGGCCACGGGGTTGTGGTTTTGCCTGGTGGCGATGCTCTTCAGCCAGCAGCGCGTGCGTGCAGGCTTTGCCCGGATGGGGCACTGGTTCGACAGGACCATGGGCGCTGTGCTGGTGGCGCTGGGCATCAAGATCGCCTTCACCGAGATGCATTGATCCGGCTGAGCTGAAAATGACATTAATGGCTATTAGCCATTAATGTCGGTGTTGTTTCCAAATCATTCCTTCGGCTGATTTGTATGTAACACAGGGGATCTAGAGTGTTAAGGAACTTGCCAAGCCTTTGCACTCAGAAAAGGGATCCTTATGTTGCAGACTCGCATCATTCCACCCGCCGATGGCGCTTATGAGTACCCTCTGTTGATCAAGCGGCTGCTGCTGTCGGGCAGCCGTTACGAGAAAACTCGCGAGATCGTCTACCGGGACCAGCTGCGCTACAACTATACAACCCTCAACGAGCGCATCGCGCGACTGGCAAACGTGCTGACCGAAGCCGGCGTCAAGGCGGGCGACACCGTGGCGGTGATGGACTGGGACAGCCATCGCTACCTGGAATGCATGTTCGCCGTCCCGATGATCGGCGCGGTGATCCACACCATCAATGTGCGTCTGTCTCCCGATCAGATTCTCTATACCATGAACCACGCTGACGACCGCTTCGTGCTGGTCAACAGTGATTTCGTCGGTCTTTACAACGCCATCGCCGGGCAATTGACCACGGTCGAAAAAACCCTGCTGATTACCGACGGCACCGACAAGACAGCCGATTTGCCCAACCTGGTCGGCGAGTACGAACAATTGCTGGCCGCAGCAAGCCCGGTGTACGACTTCCCGGATTTCGACGAGAACTCGGTGGCCACCACGTTCTACACCACCGGCACCACTGGTAACCCCAAGGGTGTCTACTTCACCCATCGTCAATTGGTACTGCATACCCTGGCCGCGGCGGCGGTGACCGGCAGCGTCGACAGTGTTCGGCTGATGGGCACCAACGATGTGTACATGCCCATTACCCCGATGTTTCACGTGCATGCCTGGGGTATTCCGTACGTGGCGACCATGCTCGGCATCAAACAGGTCTACCCCGGCCGTTACGACCCGGAATTGCTGGTTGAGCTGTGGCGCAAGGAAAACGTCAGCTTCTCCCACTGCGTGCCGACAATCCTGCAGATGCTGCTCAACGCCAAGGGGGGCCAGGGTGTCGACTTCAATGGCTGGAAAATCATCATCGGCGGCAGCGCCCTGAACCATGCCTTGTACGATGCGGCCAAGGCCCGTGGCATCCAGTTGACGGCGGCTTACGGCATGTCGGAAACCTGCCCGTTGATTTCCTGCGCGCACCTGAACGAAGAACTGCTGGCCAGCAGTGAAGACGAGCGCACCACTTACCGGATCAAGGCCGGCGTGCCCACGCCATTGGTCGAGGCGGCCATCGTCGACTGCGACGGCAACTTCCTGCCCGCCGACGGCGAGTCCCAGGGCGAGTTGGTGCTGCGGGCCCCCTGGTTGACCATGGGTTATTTCCGCGAGGAGGAGAAGGGCGCCGAGCTGTGGGAAGGCGGCTGGCTGCATACGGGCGATGTCGCGACCCTCGACAGCATGGGCGTGATCGATATTCGCGACCGGATCAAGGATGTCATCAAGACCGGCGGCGAGTGGATCTCCTCATTGGACCTCGAAGACCTGATCAGCCAGCACCCGGCGATACGTGAGGTAGCAGTGGTCGGCATCGCCGATCCGCAATGGGGCGAACGCCCCTTCGCGTTGCTGGTGGTGCGTGAGGGGCACGCGATAGATGCCAAGGCGCTCAAGGAGCATCTGAAGCCGTTCGTGGAGCTGGGGCACATCAACAAGTGGGCCATCCCCAGCCAGATCGCGCTTGTTACTGAAATTCCCAAGACCAGTGTCGGCAAGCTCAACAAGAAGCAAATTCGCCTCGATATCAGCGAATGGCAAGCCACTGACAGCACCTTCCTCTCGACGCTCTGACGCGTCCCTTGCCGTGCCCCAAAAGGCACGGCAAGCCCACCAAGCAAGCGCTTGGCTTGTTCACGAAAAAACTTCAGTCATGATTGCCCTGCTTTTTGGCCGGATCGCCGTAAAGGCCGTGCCAGGGCGTTCGCGCACTGCAAATCACACTTTAGAGGGATCAAGCAGTAGTACCTGCTGGCTATAGTCGGGCCAGGGAATTTTTAGGAACGGGGGTTCGCGCAATTGAATGCGCACTGCCACTTCGGCCGATCAGGGTAGTCGAAACATATCGAAAGACCTGTCGATCGAAGCGTTTTTAGAAGGACTCATTGCCATAACTATAAAAGTACATGGAGTAGCGTCGATGACATCGTTAAACCAGTTCTGGCGCCGGGCGAAACTTCCCCTGGCAGTCAGTCTCGCTTCTACGCTCGCCGGTCCTGCATTCGGCGTCAGCTTCAACATTGGGGAAATCGAAGGCCAATTCGACTCGTCGCTGTCCATCGGGGCCAGCTGGTCGACCGAAAGTCCGAACAGGAACCTGATTGGCGTCAACAACGGCGGCAAGGGCTTGTCCCAGACCTCCGATGACGGCCACCTGAACTTCAACAGTGGCGAAACCTTCTCGAAGATCTTCAAGGGCATCCACGACCTGGAGCTGAAATACGGCGACACCGGGGTGTTCGTGCGCGGCAAGTACTGGTACGACTTCAAGCTCAAGGATGAAGACCTGAACTTCAAGAACATCAGCGACTCCAATCGCAAGGAAGGCGCCAAGTCGGCCGGCAGCCAGATTCTCGACGCCTTCATCTACCACAACTATGCAATCGCCGAGCAACCGGGTTCCGTGCGTTTCGGCAAGCAGGTGGTGAGCTGGGGCGAGAGTACCTTCATCCAGGGTGGCATCAACGCCATCAACCCGGTCGACGTTTCGGCATTCCGCCGTCCGGGCGCCGAGGTCAAGGAAGGCCTGATCCCGGTCAACATGTTCTATGTTTCCCAGAGCCTGACCGACAGCCTTTCTGCCGAGGCGTTCTATCAGCTGGAGTGGGACCAGACGGTTGTAGACAACTGCGGTACGTTCTTCTCGCAACCGGATGTGATTGCTGACGGGTGTACGGATAATCTGCGCCTGCTCAATAGTCGCAAAACCGTTCCTGCGGCAGCACTGCCGTTGCTGGCGGCCAGTGGTGTGGATATCAACAACGAAGGCGTTCTGGTACGTCGCGGTCCCGACCGCGATGCACGCGACAGCGGTCAGTTCGGCGTGGCGTTGCGTTATCTGTTCGAGCCGCTCGACACCGAGTTCGGTGCATACGCCATGAACTACCACAGTCGGGCACCGATTTTCAGCGCCACTGCCGCTTCGCCAGCGGTCTACGCACGTGCAGCGGCAGCCGGAGCATTGGCTCCCCTGATAGTGGCCGGCAACTCCAAATACTTCGTTGAGTACCCGGAAGATATCCGCCTCTATGGTCTGAGCTTCTCTACGACCTTGCCTACCGGCACCGCCTGGAGCGGTGAGGTCAGCTACCGGCCTAATGCCCCGGTGCAGCTCAACACCACCGATATTCTTTACTCTGGTGTGCGCCCGTTGGGTGGTGCTTTTACCAATGCTTCGCTCTTGAGCGGTACGCCTGGCCAGGACCTCAATGGCTACCGTCGCAAGGAAATCACCCAGTTCCAGACGACACTGACGCACTTCTTTGATCAAGTAATGGGCGCCGAACGCCTGACCCTGATCGGTGAAGTCGGTGTGACCCATGTCGGTGGCCTGGAGAGTACCTCCGATGTGCGTTACGGCCGTGACCCGGTCTACGGTCCGGGTTCACTGCCTGCCACCGGTCCACTCAATACCTGCTCGCAGATCCTGAACACCAGCACCATCAACGGCGCAGGCCCGGGCACCTCGACTGCCAACCTCAGTCGCAATTGCAATAACGATGGTTTCACCACGGCGACGTCGTGGGGTTATCGCATGCGAGCCATCTGGGATTACAACGACGTGTTCGCCGGGGTCAACCTCAAGCCTAACGTGGCCTGGTCCCATGACGTCGATGGCTACTCGCCAGGTCCTGGCGGTAACTTCGAGGAAGGTCGCAAGGCTGTCAGTCTGGGGATGGACGCTGAATACCAGAACACCTACACCGCCAGCCTGTCCTACACCAACTTCTTCGACGGCAGGTACACCACCGTGGATGATCGCGACTTCGTTGCGCTCAGCTTCGGCGTGAACTTCTAAGCATCCGGATTTCGGGACGACTATGAGAATGAAAATGACAAAAGGTCTGTTGCAGGTCGGTGTTCTGGGCATGTCGTTGCTCGCAGCCAACGTGATGGCGGCGGTTTCGGTCAGCGAAGCGGCCAAGCTGGGTACCACCCTGACCCCGATGGGCGCGGAAATGGCAGGCAATGCCGACGGTTCGATTCCGGCCTGGAAGCCGATGTCGAAAACGGCCGGTGCTGTCGATAGCAAGGGTTTCCTGGCTGATCCTTATGCCAATGAGAAGCCGCTGTTCACCATCACGGCGCAAAACGTCGACCAGTACAAGGACAAGCTCGCTCCGGGCCAGTACGCGATGTTCAAGCGTTACCCGGAAACCTTCAAGATGCCGGTCTACCCATCCCATCGTGGTGCCACCGTGCCCGACGAGGTGTTCGCTGCCATCAAGGAAAACGCCACCAAAACCAAGCTGGTCGCCGGTGGCAACGGTCTGGAAGACTTCAAGACTGCCGTGCCGTTTCCGATTCCCCAGAATGGCGTGGAAGTCATCTGGAACCACATCACCCGTTATCGCGGCGGTAGCGTGAAGCGCCTGGTCACCCAGGCCACGCCGCAGCCGAACGGCTCCTACAGCCTGGTGTACTTCCAGGACCAGTTCGTCTTCCGCGACAAGATGAAGGACTATGATCCGGCGAACCCGGGCAACATTCTCTTCTACTTCAAGCAGGAAGTGACGGCGCCGTCCCGTCTGGCCGGTGGCGTGCTGCTGGTTCACGAGACCCTTGACCAGGTCAAGGAACCGCGTCTGGCGTGGGTCTACAACGCCGGTCAACGTCGTGTTCGCCGCGCCCCGCAGGTTTCCTACGACGGCCCGGGTACTGCCGCCGATGGTCTGCGTACCTCCGACAACCTCGACATGTACAACGGCGCGCCGGACCGCTACGACTGGAAACTCGAAGGCAAGAAAGAGATGTACATCGCCTCCGACAGCTACAAGCTCGATTCGCCGAACGTGAAGTACGCCGACATCATCAAGGCCGGGCACATCAACCAGGACCTGACCCGCTACGAGCTGCGCCGGGTCTGGCATGTGGTCGCCACCTTGAAGGAAGGCCAGCGTCACATCTACGCCAAGCGTGACTTTTACATCGACGAAGATACCTGGCAGGCAGCGGTGATCGACCACTACGACGGTCGTGGCCAGCTGTGGCGTGTCGCCGAGGCGCATTCCCAGGACTACTACAACGTGCAAGTGCCGTGGTACACCCTGGAAACTCTCTACGACCTGCAGTCCGGCCGCTACCTGGCACTGGGCATGAAGAACGAAGAGAAGTCGGCTTATGACTTCGGTTTCACTGCCACGACGGCGGACTTCACTCCTACCGCCTTGCGTCAGTCGGGCGTTCGTTAAACCCCGCCGAAACCTTGGAGAACCAACAGAAACGCCCCGGCTTGCCGGGGCGTTTCTGTTGGTGCACGTGCGATCGCAGGGCTTGAAGCTTTTTGTTCAAGTCTTTCGCGACGACTTGTGACAAAAAGCCTTCAGTTGCGCCGATATACAGGCTAGTCTGCGGACATCTGCAACGCCGACCCCAGCACTACCAACAAGAGCCGGCCATGACTGATCTGTCCCGCATGCAAGGGTTTAACAGCCAGGCGACCCCGACACTGGAGGGGCGATTCTATCGTCCGCCATTGCCCGAAGGTCACGTCGCGCGCGCGCGATTGTGCGAGCGCTTGAGCGCAGGCCTGGGCGGTCGTTTGCTGTTGGTCAGTGCACCGGCGGGTTTTGGCAAGAGCTCGCTGGCGATCGAATTCTGCCAAGGGCTGCCGAGCATGTGGCAGAGCCTTTGGCTGGACCTGAGCCGGCGCGACAGTGATCCGGGGCGCTTCCTCGAGCGTCTGCTCGAAGGCTTGCAGCAACACTTCCCGCAGTTGGGTAGCCAGGCGTTGGGGTTCCTGAAAATGCGCCAACGCCACCAGCCCTTCGCCTTCGAAGAATGGCTCGACGGTTTGCTCGACGAATTGTCAGGGCAGTTGTCGTCCAGTCATCCGGTGCTGCTGGTACTGGACGATTACCACCTGGCCCAGGGGCCAGTGCTGGATCGCTGCCTGCAGTTCTTTCTCAATCATTTGCCCGCCGGGTTGGTGGTGCTGGTGACCAGCCGCCAGCGTCCGGATTGGCACCTGGCGCGGTTGCGCCTGTCCCGGCAGCTGGTCGAGCTCAATGAGCAGGACCTGCGCTTGACCAACGATGAATTCCTGGCCGTGCTAGGCCCGCACCGCGCCCGGTTGCGCGGCCAATCCCTGGATAACCTGATCCAGCGCAGCGAGGGCTGGGTGGCCGGGCTGCGGTTCTGGTTGCTGGCAGCGGCCGAAGCCGGCGCTGAGGCCGCGCTGCCTCAGGTGCTGCATGGGGGCGAAGGGTTGATCAGGGATTACCTGCTCGAAGAGGTGATCGAGCGCCTGCCCCAGGAAGTCCAGGCGTTCCTGTTCGATACCGCTTGCCAGGAGCGTTTTTGCAGCGAACTGTGCGACGCCATGCGCGAAGCTCACGACAGCGAGCAGATTCTGCATTACCTGCATGCGCACCAGGTGTTTCTGGTGCCGCTGGACGAACACGGTCACTGGTTTCGTTATCACCATCTGTTTTCCGACCTGCTGCGCACACGCCCGGCCAGCGTTTCGGCACCCAGCCTGCACTTGCGTGCCTGCCGCTGGTTCAACACCCAGGGTTTGCTAGACGAAGCGATCGAGCAGGCCCTGCGTGCCGGGCATCTGGATGTGGCGGCCAACCTGGTGCAGAACCTGTCCGAAGAGCAGCTGCTGGCCGAGCAGAACATCGGCATGTTGCTGCGCTGGAAGATGGACTTGCCCGAAAGCCTGCTCAGCAGCACCCCGCGCCTGATCGTGCTCTACAGTTGGGCGCTGGCTCTGGCGTGCCAGCTCGATGCTGCCGAAGAACTGGCCAGCCAGTTGAGCAATTTCCTGCCAGCTCCTTCGGCGACCGCGCAAAAATCGATGCTGGCCCAGTGGCTGGCCTTGAGCGGCATCATTGCCCGGGGGCGGGGTAACCGCGAACTGACCCTGGCCTACTGCAGCGAGGCGCTGCAGAGCCTGCCACGCAAGCGCTACGGCCAACGCCTGATGTGCCTGTCGACCTTGTCAAACCTGGCGATCGTCGACAACGACTTCTGGCGTGCACGGGGCTGGAACCGTGAAGCCCTGGAAATGGCCCAACGCGTCGGCAACCCGCTGTTCGAAGCGCTGGCCCATTATGATCGGGCCCGGGTCCTGCACGCTCGCGGAGAGGTATTGCGCGCGCTCGACGAGGTCCGCCAGGGGCTGCAGCGCTTGCAAGGGCTGTCGGCGCAGCGCCTTTACTCGATAAGGGCGCGGCTGACCTTGTATGAAGGGTTTCTGCTGGTCGTGCGTCTCGAGAACGGGGCCGGTCGCATCCGGCTGCACGCAGGCCTGGTCGAAGCACGGGCTTGTCGGGATGTCAGCGTCTTGATCGGCCATTGCGTGATCGCCTGGCTCGATGGTCGGGAAGGTCGATACGCCGAAGCTTTTGCCGAGCTGGCCGAAGCCGAGCGCTTGATGCACATATGGGACGTGCCGCCGGTTTTCTACCTGGCCATGATCACCCAGGTCAAATGCGAGCTGTGGCTGGCCCAGGGGCGTACCGATCTGGCCGAGGCCTGGCTGGTGCGACTGGCCCATACCTACGGTGGCGAGCATGCCGCCCCCGCGCCGGAGTTTCACCCGCAACTGCCATTGCACATTGAACTGCTGCAGGCGTCGCTCGATCGCACCCAGCAACGCTTGCCGCAAGCCGAGCAGCGCCTGCAGGCGCTGGTCGAACGCGGCAAGGCCAGCGGGGCGCAGCTATTGTGCGTCAATGCCTTGAATCAGTGGATCGGCCTGTTGCTGGGCAGCGGTCGTGAAAACCAGGCCAGGCAATTGTTCCCGCAAAGTCTCATGGCTGCCCAGGGCGGCGCTCTACAACCTTTCCAACGACTGATCGCCGACCACCCGGCCTGGCTGCGCGAGCAGTTGCAGCACAGCCCGAAATGCCCGGTGACCACCGCACTGCTGGCGCTGCTGCCGGCCAGTGAGCCTCATGAGGTGCCCGCCTGCAGCAACGATCAACTCAGTGCTCGGGAGCTTTCGGTCTTGCAGCTGATTGCCCAGGGATACTCGAACCAGGAAATCAGCAATCGGCTGTTCATTTCCTTGCACACGGTCAAGACCCATGCCAGTCATATCAATGGCAAGCTGGGCGTCGAGCGGCGCACCCAGGCCGTGGCCAGGGCCAAGGAGCTTGGCTTGTTGGGCTGAGCACGACACTCGGTGGTTGCCACAGCCTTTACGTTAACGTAAATATAGACAAGCTGTGCGTACCGATCCGGAGCGACACATGAACGTCATAAAAACAATAAATGGCAACCTGCCCCAGGATGCCCGTCTGGCCCGTGAAAAACTGAACATCGATGGCCAACTGCCCGATGGCATTCTGCGTGCCGAAATCGATGCCTCATGGCGACGCAGCCTGGGCCATGGCGTGCACTGCAATAGCCGTACGGCGCTCGACCTGGAGTCGGCATCGAGTCTCGATGTGCTGCTGGCCAGCAATCGCCTGCTGCTCGATGCAGCTGCGGCCGAGGTCGATTACCTCAAGGCGCGCCAGGGCAAGGAAGGCTTGATCATCCTGGCCAATGCCGATGCCACCATCCTGGCGGTCGAAGGCCGCTCCGAAGACCTCAAGCGCAGTGGGCTGGACGATATCGCCCTGGGCACCTGCTGGAGCGAAGCGGTGCGCGGCACCAATGCGCTCGGCACCGCACTGGTGGAAGCGCGCACGGTGCAGATCGACTGCGGCGAGCACTACCTCGACAGGTTGAGCGATTTTTCCTGCACCTCGGTACCGATTCACTGCCCGCAGGGTGACCTGCTCGGCGTACTCGACCTCACGCGCCAAGGGCCGCTGGGTCGCGTCCAGGACAGCACCGCGCTGCTCTCGCTGGCGGTCAGTCAGATCGAGGGGCGCCTGTTCAATGCCAGCTACCCGGACCAGATCGTGCTGGCGTTTCACAGCCGCCGCCAATACCTCGATTCGCCCTGGCAGGGCCTGCTGGCGCTGGATCTGGAAGGTCGCATTCTTGCGGTCAGCAACCAGGCCTGCCAGCTACTCAAAGACTCGCGCATCAGCTTGATTGGCCAGCGCTGCGACAATTTTCTCGGCATGCGCCTGGATCAGTGGCTGGCGCGCATCGCCCAGGGCGGCATCAACACGGTCGAAACCGCCAAGGGCTCCTTCTTCTACAAGGCCCTGCAGGTTCCACTGCGGCCCATCAGCGTCGCCGGTACGCTCAAGCGTCCCGCCAAGGTCGTGCCCGGCCAGCCCGACCTGGACTCCCTGGGCATGGGCAACAGCCGCTATAGCCGTGCGTTGCGCATGGCGCGCCAGGGCCTGGCCAATGAATTGCCGGTGCTGCTGCTGGGCGAAACCGGCAGCGGCAAGGAAGTGGTCGCGCGAGCCCTGCACATGGCCGGTGCGCGCAGTGAAAAACCCTTTGTCGCAGTCAATTGCGCGGCAATTCCCGAAGGCTTGATCGAGTCGGAGTTGTTCGGATATCGCGAAGGCGCCTTCACCGGCTCTCGCCGCGGTGGCGTGGTTGGCCGCCTGCAACAGGCCCATGGCGGCACGCTGTTCCTCGATGAGATCGGCGACATGCCCCTGGCCTTGCAAGCGCGTTTGCTACGGGTGTTGCAGGAACGCAAGGTCGCCCCGCTGGGGGCTGCCGAAGAGCAGGATCTGGATGTGGCGATCATCTGCGCCACCCACCGTGACCTCAAACGTCAGGTGGAAGACAAGCAGTTTCGCGAAGACCTCTACTACCGGGTCAACGGCATCAGCGTGCAGTTGCCGGCACTGCGCGAACGCGACGATCTGAGCCAACTGATTTCGAGTCTGTTGACCAAACTGGGTGCCGGCACGGTGAAACTGTCGAGCGAGCTGTCCGAGTTGTTCGCCCACTACCACTGGCCGGGCAACATTCGCCAACTGGAGATGGTCTTGCGCACACTGCTGGCGATGCGTGAAGAGCATGAAACCGAGCTGGGTCTCGAGCACTTGCCCGACAGCATGCTCGAGGAATTGAGTGCGGTAGAACGGCCCCAGAGCGGGCGCATCCGCGACAATGAGCTGGAGTTGATCCGTCAGTCCCTGGAGCAGCATCAAGGCAATGTCTCCGCTGCTGCCGATGCCCTGGGCATCAGCCGCGCGACCCTGTATCGCAAGCTCAAGCAGTTGCACAGCTGATGCAAAGACTGATTACCCGACTGATCGACAGCAAGGACCCGCAGACACTGCAGCACTCCCTGCAATGGCTGTACGGCTTCGTGCGCCCCCACCGCCTGGCCATTGCCGGCCTGCTGGGGTTGTCGTTGTGCGCGTCCTTGCTGGTGCTGGTGCAACCCTGGCTGACCAAGCTGCTGATCGATGATGGTCTGCTGGCGCGGAACTTTTCCCAACTCGTGCTGATTGCCGGACTGATGATTGCCGCGGGCCTGATCGGCACGTTGCTCTCCGGGGTCAACCGCTACCTGCATACCCGCTTGTCCGGGCGCATCCTGTTTGCCTTGCGCGACGAGCTGTACCAGCACTTGCAGACGCTGTCGCCGAGCTTCTACGGCAAGCGCCGGATCGGCGACCTGATGTCGCGTCTGGACGGTGACGTCGCTGAAATCCAGCGCTTTGCCGTCGATTCATTGTTCTCGGCGGTTTCCAGTGTGATCGGTCTGGTCTGTGCCGTGGCCATGCTCCTGACCCTGTCCTGGAAGCTGTCGTTGCTGGCACTGGTGCTGATCCCGCTGGATGTGCTGTGGCTGCGCTGGATGCGGCGCAAGGTCGAGCGTGAAGTGCGGCAGCTGCGCGAACGCTCGGCGGATGTTTCGTCTTTTCTGGTCGAGACCTTGCCGGTGATGAAGTTCATCCAGTCGGCCGGCCAGCAGCAGCGTGAGGCGCGGCGCCTGGAGGGATTGGGCCAGGGCTACATGAGCCAGTTGCTGCGGCTTCAGGTCACCGAATTCTTCACCCAGGCGGTGCCCGGCACCCTGACCTCACTGTCGCGGGCTTGTGCTTTTCTCATTGGCGGATATTGGGTGGTGCAGGGCACCTGGCAACTGGGCGCCCTGATTGCCTTTTCGACGTACCTGGGCATGGCGGTAGGGCCGGTACAGAGCTTGTTGGGCCTGTATGTGGCGTTGCAACGAATGACCGTCAGCCTGGGGCGGGTCATGGAGCTGCGCGGTGAGCAACCCGGTGTCAGCAGCCCTGCGCAACCCGGGCCAATGCCAACGGCCGGGGAGCTGTGCTTCGAGAACGTCCACTTCAGTCATCCCGACCGGCCGGCCATTCTGCGCGGCGTCGAAGCGCGCATGCCCTATGGACGCAAGATTGCCCTGAGTGGCGCGTCCGGAGTCGGCAAGTCGACCCTGATCGATCTGCTGCAACGCTTCTACGATCCGCAGGAAGGCCGAATCCTGCTGGACGGCTGCGACCTGCGTGAACTCGATCTGTATGAACTGCGCCGCCGAATCGCCGTGGTCAGCCAGGATATCGTACTGTTTCGTGGCAGCCTGGCCGATAACCTGGCCTACAGCGTGCCCTTTGCCAGCCGCGACGCGATTGCCGAAGTGGCGCGTCTGGCGCGGCTGGACAGCCTGATCGAGTCGATGCCCGAAGGGCTCGACACACCCCTTGGCGAGCGCGGCCAGCAATTGTCCGGCGGGCAGAGGCAGCGCATCGCCATTGCCCGGGCCTTGTTGCAGGACCCTTTGATTCTGGTGCTGGACGAGGCCACCTCGGCGGTCGACGAAGCCACCGAGCGCGAAGTCATCAGTGCCATCGACCAGTTGTTTGCCGGGCGTACGCGCATCCTGATCAGTCATCGCCCTTCGACCCTGGCCGATGCCGACCTGCGTTTCGAGTTGGTCGATGGCCTGCTCAGTGCGCCGCAGGAGCGCGTCCATGAGAGCTGAGCTGCGCATAGGTATTGTCGATAGCGGGCATGCGCCGGATCAGGGTCAGGTGATTGCCGGGCGGCGTTTCCAGTTGGCTGCCGAGGGGCTCGACGAGGGCCCGTTGCAGCCCGACAGCCTCGGCCACGGCAGTGCGGTCCTGGCGGCCATTGCCCAGCGTGCGCCAGATGCACAGTTTTGCGTGGCCCAGGTATTCGATGCCCGCGGGGTCACCAGTGCCTTGCAGATCGCCGCTGCGATCGACTGGCTGGTGGGTTGTAATGTACGACTGATCAATCTCAGCCTCGGGTTGCGCCAGGATCGCGATCTGCTGCGTCAGGCCTGTGCTGCGGCGCAGGCAGCGGGGGTCATGCTGTGTGCGTCCAGCCCGGCCCAGGGCGAAGCCGTTTATCCGGCCAGCTATCCGGGGGTCGTGCGGGTGACTGGCGACGCTCGTTGCCTTGCAGAACAATGGTCGTGGCTCGACAGTGCTCAGGCTGACTTTGCGGCCTGCGTGCGCAGCGACGACCCGCGTCGTTCCGGGGCCAGTCTCGGCTGCGCGGCGTTGAGCGGGCATATCGCCGCCTTACTGCTGCAAAACCCGCACGCCAGCGACCCTGAAGTGCTCGCCTGGCTGCGCGAGCACGCCAGCTTCCGGGGGCCGGAACGCCGGACTGCGCCATGAGCCGAATTGTGATCCTGGGGGCGGGACCGGCGGGTGCAGCTGTCGCGCTGGGTTTGCGAAAACTTGGCCTTCAGGTGTGTATCGTCAGCGAATGGCGCCGTTTCGCCGCGCTTGAGGGGGTGTCCCAGCGGGTGCTCGAGGGCTTGCGTTCAGCGGGCCTGCAACGGGCGCTGGCCAACGCCACCCAACCGTCCCAGCGTCAGGTGCTATGGAACGGCGAACAGCACGCACGCAATGTCGAATTTCTGCTAGATCGCCCACGCTTCGACCGGGGGCTGCGCGAGGACCTGCAATCAGCCGGCGTCAGCCTGATCGAAGGGCGCGTGCTGACGGTCACGACAACCGAGGCGGGGCATCGAATTGCGCTCGATGGCGGCGAAACCTTGCAGGCCGATTTTCTCGTCGAAGCCCGCGGCCGGCAGGCGCCGCAGGCTGGCGCCACGGGCAGGGCGGTGCGCGGGCCGGAGACGCTGAGCCTGCTCAATCGCTGGCAAGGTCTGCCGGGCAAGACTGCCAGTGCGGTGCAGAGCCTGGAGGACGGCTGGGTGTGGATGGCCCGCCAGGCCGATGGACGCTGCTATTGGCAGCTGACGGTGGATGTCGCCAGCGCTGACTTGCCGGGCAAGGCGCAACTGCTCGATTACTGTCGCGAGCGCCGCCAGCGTTTACCGATGGCGCAAGCGTTCTTTGAAAACGGTGATGAAACAGACCTGCAACTGCACGCCCGCAGCAGCACGGCAATCCTCAGTCAGCAGGCCTGCGGCGACAACTGGATTCGCGTCGGCGATGCCGCCATGGCGGTCGATCCACTCTCGGGCAATGGCATCTTCCAGTCCTTGTCGTCGGCGCTACAGGCGCCTGCCGTGATCAATACCCTGCTGCACCAACCGCAGCGGGCAGGGTTGGCCCGGCAGTTTCACCAGCAGCGGGTCGAGCAATTGTTCTGGCGTTTTGCCCGCATCGGGCGCGACTTCTATGCCCAGGAGCAACAGTGGCCGACGAGCCCGTTCTGGCAGGCGCGCAGCGGCTGGCCGGATGCCGAGCCTGCGCACCGTCCTGTGGATTTCGCCGCATTGAAAATTCAATCCGCTCCCGTGCTGCGCGACGGGCTGGTGGAGGCGGCGCAAGTGGTGATCACCCCGGATCAACCGCTGGGGATCTGGCATATCCAGGGTGTCGAACTGGCGCCACTGGTCAGCCGCCTGCAACACGAACCTGCGCAGCAGGTGCTGGCCGGGTTGTCCGAAGAGCAGGCGCGCACCATCCGCAGCTGGTTGCTCAGCCAGGGTTACCGGCCCTGAAACCAGGGCCGGTGGCCGGCTTCAGAGCTTGATCAGCACCGACTTGAGCTCGGTGTAATGCTCGATGGCCGCAGCGCCCATTTCCCGGCCCACGCCAGACATCTTGTAACCGCCAAACGGCAGTGCCGGATCCAGCGCACTGTGGCAATTGACCCAGACCGAACCGGACTTGATGCGCGGGATCATCCGGTGCACGGCCGCCAGATCATTCGACCAGATGCTCGCACCCAGGCCATAGGGGCTGTCGTTGGCCATGCGCAGGGCCTCTGCCTCATCGTCGAAGGGAATGGCCACCAGCACCGGGCCGAAGATCTCTTCCTGCACCAGCCGGCTGTTCTGGTCGACGTCGACGATCACCGTTGGTTTGACGAAATACCCAGGGCCGAACTGCTCGCCACCGCAGGCGATGGTTGCACCGCTGTCGCGGCCCATTTCGATGTAGTTGAACACCCGTTGCTGCTGTCTGGCCGAAATCAGCGGACCCATCTGCACAGTGGGGTCCATGCCGTTGCCGAGCTTCATGCTGTTGGCGATGCCAGCGATGTCGGCCACCACATTGTCGAAGTGTTTGCGGTGCACATACAGTCTGGAGCCGGCGCAGCAGACCTGGCCCTGGTTGAAGAAGATCGCGCTGGCGGCTCCGGCGGCGGCGCTGGCGAGGTCAGCATCGGGCATCACGATGGTCGGCGATTTGCCGCCCAGTTCCAGGGTTACGCGAGTCATCGACTCCATGGCGACCTTGCCGATCTGCTTGCCCACTTCGGTGGAGCCGGTGAAGGTGAGCTTGTCCACCAGCGGGTTGTGGGTCAGCGCCGAACCTGCAGTAATGCCGGTGCCGGTGACGACGTTGAACACCCCGCTGGGGTAGCCGGCTTCCAGCACCAGTTCTGCCAGTTTCAGTGCGGTCAGTGGGGTTTCGTCGGCGGGCTTGAGCACCACGGTGCAGCCGGTCGCCAGCGCCGGGCCCAGCTTCCAGCACGCCAGCAGCAAGGGGAAGTTCCACGCCACGATGGCGCCGACCACGCCAATCGCTTCGCGGCGAATGAAGCCGTGAAATTGGTCATTGGGCATCAGCGGCAGGGATACATCCACGGTCGAGCCTTCGATTTTGGTGGCCCAGCCGGCCATGTAGCGCAGGAAATCGATGGCCAGTTGCACGTCCATGACCCGTGCGACCGCTGCGCTCTTGCCGTTGTTCAGGCATTCGAGCTGGGCGAGGATTTCGCCGTCACGTTCAAGCAGGTCGGCCAGGCGCCAGAGCAGGTTCTGCCGCTCGCGTGGACGCGTGCGGCTCCAGGCCGAATCATCGAAGGCCTGCCGCGCAGCCAGCACGGCGCGGTCGACATCGGCCGCCGAGGCCGACGGCACCTTGCACAGCACTTCGCCGGTGGCCGGGTTGCGCAGGTCCATGGTGGCGCCATCGGCGGCGGTGACCCATTCGGCGCCGATCAGCATGGTCGGTGTGCGTTGCAGGAATGCCTGGGTGGCGGGATGCAGTGATGGTGTTGCGGACATGGCGATGGCCTCTTGTTGTTCGGGGGATGGAAGCCCTTTCGCAACCGCTGTGCCAATGCCGAATTTTTTATTCAACTCATTGTTTTATAAATATTTAATGCAATCTATCGATCGCAGTTCCAAGCGCTGCCTGTCGCATTCTGCGACAACGCTGAGACGCACTCGGACAACGGCGACAGGGCCGCGTTGTCGGGCTGTCTCAGAGTGGAACAGCTGTCGCGAAATTAAACGTTCAGTCCTCCGCGTGCTCCTTTCAAATGACCGCCTAAACTGTCCCCAAGCCTTGAAATACGAGGCAATGCTCGATTTGGCACACTAGTTGTATTGCTCCCCTACAAGTGACTCTCGGGCCTGAGCCCTGCCTGATCCAAGCTCAGCAGGCCGAGAGATCGATAACAAAAGCACAGACTTGAAAACGATAAGAATAAGTCCCGTGGGAGGTCAGACGTTGATGAAGAGAACACTCCGCTTGAGCATGACCAGTGGCCTGTTGGCGGTTGCCGCATGCCTGGCCCTGCATCCCGAGCAAAGCCAGGCCCGCGACGCGCAGACCATTCTCAAGGAAACCTGTCAGGGCTGTCACACGCCTGAAGGTGAAAACGCCTTGAGCCGCATCAGCCACCAGCGCAAGACCCCGGAAGGCTGGCTGATGAGCATTGCGCGCATGCAGACCATGCACAATCTGCAGATCAGCGACGAAGACCGCCGCACGGTGGTCAAGTACCTGGCCGATACCCAGGGCCTGGCGCCGAGCGAAACCGATGGCGTGCGTTATGCGCTGGAGCGTCGGCTCAATACGGTCGAGCAGTTCGACGATCAAACCAAGCAGATGTGTGGCCGCTGCCACTCCGGTGCGCGGGTCGCCTTGCAGCGGCGTCCTGCCCAGGAATGGGAACGTCTGGTGAACTTCCACCTGGGCCAATGGCCGTCGCTGGAGTATCAGGCGCTGGCCCGTGACCGCGACTGGTTCGATATCGCCCGCAAGGACATGGTGCCGCTGCTGGCCAAGCGTTACCCACTGGACACTCAGGCCTGGAAGGACTGGCAGAAAAACATGCCCAAGGCCGAGGCCATGGTCGGTCAATGGAGCTTCAGCGGCCATATGCCGGGCAAGGGTGAGCTGGGCGGCATCATGACCGTCAGCGCCAACGGTACCGACCAGTTCAAGGTCGCGGTCGATGGCCAATATGCCGATGGCAGCCCGTTCAAGGGCGAAGGCAGCGCAATTCTCTACAGCGGTTACGAATGGCGCGGCAATGTCACGGTCGATGGCGTGAACATGCGCCAGGTGTTCGCGGCCAAGGGCGGCGAACTCAAGGGCCGGATGTTCGACAAGGCCCACGACGAGCGGGGCCTGGATTTCGTCGCGGCCAAGCAAGGCACCAAACAGTTGCTGGCCGTGCAGCCTGGCTACCTGAAGGCCGGCAGTGAAGGCGAAGTCACCCTGATCGGCAGCGGCCTGGAAGGCAAGCCGTCGTTCGGCAAGGGCGTCGAGGTTGTTGAAGTGCTGGAGCAGACGCCGGAGCGCCTGCGGGTCAAGCTCAAGGCGGCTGCCGATGCGGCACCGGGCGTGCGTGCTGTCAGCGTCGGTGCTCTCAAGGGTGTGAACCTGGCGGTCTATCGTGACATTGCCGAGGTCAAGGTCGTGCCGGCCTTCTCGGTGGCGCGTATCGGTGAGGGCGGTGGCTCGACGCCGAAAGTCCAGGGCCGCTTCGATGCCGAAGCCTGGGGCAAGGGCACCGATGGCAAGCCGTACCGCATCGGTGTGTTCCCGGCGCAGTGGAAGGTCGAGGCCTTCGACGAGCGCGCCAAGGAAGACGAAGACGTCAAGTACGCCGGCACCATGCAAGCCGATTCCGGGGTCTTCACCCCGGGCGATGCCGGGCCCAACCCGCAACGCAAGATGTCGACCAACAACGCCGGCAACCTGAAGGTCATTGCCGCCGTGGATGACGCCGGCAAATCCCATACCGGCGAAGGTCAGATGATCGTCACCGTGCAACGCTGGAACAATCCGCCCATTCCTTGAGAACCCGTTGCGGGGCCCCTGAGGTTAGGCATTGAGTCAGTAACAAGGAGAGGGTCGGCACCGACCGGCCTTTCTCGAGGAGGTTGCAATGGGCGTCATCTTGAATCTGGTAGAGCGCAATCTGCATGAAGTCAGCGTCGATGCAGCGCGCATGTTGTTTCACATTCCGAGCAGTTCGCTGTTCGCCAGCGATGAGCTGACCGGCGAAATCATCGACACCCTGCGTGGCGAGGGCTGTTCTTCGGAAACCCTGGTCGAGCGCCTCGCCGCGCGCTTCAATGGCGAGGAAATCAACGAAACCCTGCGCGAGCTGATTGCGCTGGAACTGGTCAGTGACGGCTCGCCGCTGACCCCGGAAGTCGGCGTCAAGCGGGTCGAGCGCACGGCGCTGAACACCGTGGTGCTGAACGTCAACACCGGCTGCAACCTGAGCTGCACCTACTGCTACAAGGAAGACCTGGACAAGCCCTCGGCCGGCAAGAAGATGGGCGCCGAGACGGCCGAAGCCTCGGTGGAAATGCTGCTCAAGGAGTCCCCTGACGAACCCAGCTACACCGTGGTGTTTTTCGGTGGCGAACCGCTGAGCAACCGCAAGTTGATCGAACACATGGTCGATTACTGTGAGAAGCGTTTCAGTGAAGCCGGCAAGCGTGTCGAGTTCGTCATGACCACCAACGCGACGCTGCTCACCGAAGAGACGGTGGACTACCTCAACGCTCACCGCTTCGGGCTGTCGGTAAGTATCGACGGACCGAAGACCGTGCACGACCGCAACCGTATCACCGTGGGCGGGCAGGGCACCTATGACGTGGTGCGGCGCAAGGCCGAGATGCTGCTGTCGCGCTACAACAGCCGTCCGGTGGGCGCGCGGGTGACCCTGACCACCGGCGTCACCGATGTCGAAACCATCTGGGATCACCTGTTCAACGAACTGGGTTTTGCCGAAGTCGGTTTCGCGCCGGTGACCAGCGGCGACATCAGCAGTTTCAACCTGACCAGCGAAGAGCTGATCCAGGTGTTCGCCAACATGAAAGCCCTGGGCCGGCGTTACCTGGCAGCAGCGCTGGAGCACCGCAACATCGGTTTCTCCAACCTGCATCAACTGATCACCGACATCCACGAAGGGCACAAGAAGGCGCTGCCGTGCGGTGCCGGGCTGAAGATGCTGGCGGTCGATCACAAGGGTGAGTTGAACCTGTGCCACCGCTTCACTGGCTCGTCGTTGCCGACCTTCGGCAACGTTCACAGCGGGGTCAAGCAGGTCGAACTGAACGACTTCCTCTCACAGCGCCTGGACCGGACCAACACCGGCTGCGACAGCTGCCGCATCCGCAATCTGTGCTCCGGCGGCTGCTACCACGAGAGTTATGCGCGTTACGGCGACCCGGCTCACCCGACGTACCACTACTGCGAACTGATGCGCGACTGGGTCGACTTCGGCATCGAAGTCTACAGCCGGATCATGGCGGGCAACCCCGCGTTCATCAGCAGCTACATCACTCCGCGCAAGGCCCACTGACATGAAACATCTCAAGCCAATCAATAATAAAGCCCTCAAGCTCGAACAGGCCGCCGATGAAAACCGCATCGAAGAAGTGGTGGCCATGAACTCCGTCGCCGGCTGCGCCTCGACCACCGACCCGGGTTGGGAAATCGACGCCTTTGGCGGTGTGTCGTCGCTGTGCCAGCCGATGGAAGCCGACCTCTATGGCTGCTCCGACCCTTGCTGGTGGCCGGCCCAGGTGCCGGACATGATGAGCACCTACCCCGACTGGAACAAAGATGCCCAGGCCTCCAACGACAGTTGGCGCAACCTTGGGACCGTGTTCCCGGACGACAAATGAGCGGACAGCCGAACAAGAGGGAAAACAGCATGCTGCACACTGCTACTCGCGGCCTCGCCGCCATCGCCATTCTCGGCGCCTGCTCATTCACCGCCCACGCCGAGGAGAGCAAGGCGCTCGAGGCCGGGCACGAATACATGGTTGCCACCAACTACCCGAACAATCTGCATGTGATCGACCTGCAGAACGACAGCCTCTACAAGACCTGCCAGATGCCCGATGCCTTTGGTCCGGGGACCGTGCAATTGTCCCCGGATCGCAAGATCGCTTACGTGCTCAACAACCATTACGCCGATGTCTACGGCGTCGAGCTCGACAGCTGCAAGCAGGTGTTCCACGCCAGCATCACCCAGCAACCTGGAGAGAAGGCTCGCTCGATGTTCGCCTTCACCGTCAGCCATGACGGCAAGGAGCTGTACACCGTCGCCAATCCGACCTTGATGCTCAACGACCACTATGAGGTCAAGCAACCGCGCCTGGACGTCTACGCCACCGATGCCGGCATGGATGCCAAACCGGTGCGCAGCTTCCCGGCGCCGCGGCAGCTGACCATCATGCAAAGTGGCGACGACGGTACCTTGTATGTGGCCGGGGCGGACGTCTACAAGGTCAACGTCAAGACCGGCAAGTTCGACGTGCTGATCCCCAGCCGCCACTGGAAGCGCCCGCTGTACAGCGCACCGGACGTGCTCTATGTATGGAACCAGCAAACGCACCGGCATGATTTCTCGCTGCTCTACACCACAGCGAAGTTCAAGGACAAGAAAGAAGACCCGGCCACGGCGGACTACCTCTATGGCTTCTTCAACATTGACCTGGCCACCGGCAAGACCGAGACCGTCGACTTCGGCCCATTGACCGAAATCTACTTCAGCGGCATGCGCTCGCCGAAAGACCCGAACCTGATGTATGGCGTGCTCAACCGCCTGGCCAAGTACGACATCAAGGAGAAGAAGATGCTCCAGGCCGCGAACCTGGATCACTCCTACTACTGCATTTCGTTCAACAAGGCGGGGAACAAGATCTATCTGGCAGGGACGTTCAACGACGTGGCGATCTTCGATGCCGATTCGTTGAAGCAGATCGGCAAGATCCAGTTGCCTGGGGGGGATATGGCGATTACTACGGCGCAGATATTTACGCGTTGAGCCGTTAGGGCCTCATCGCTGGCAAGCCAGCTCCCACAGGATTGTTCACAGAATTGTGGACCAACCGAGACTCTCTGTGGGAGCGGGCTTGCCCGCGATGCGATCGTCCTAACGCCGCAATTTCGCACAATGATCCTGCTCCGGCTGCGCCGCTGTGTACCACACGTAATCAGCACTCTCAGCCGTCACCGGCTTCCCCACCTCAGCCAGAATCAACACCGCATTCCCCTCGCCAGCACCCAGGTCCTTCAGGTGCAACGGCACCCCCAGATCCTTGCGCACATGGAAAGCCCCCGCCAACAACACCGCAGGCTGCGGCGCGGCCAGCAGGCGTTCGGCCATGCGGCGGTCACGCTGCTGCTGCACGGCGAGCATTGCCGGCATCTGCGATTCGGGCAACAGGCCGCAATGGGACTCACGAATGTCATCGAGCAACGTCGCTTGAACCTGTTTGGTCGTGGACGCTTCGCCGGTAAGCAATGGCCGCTGCTTGTAGATCTGCATGATCTGTGCACGATCCAGGTTGGCCGACATCAGCGGGTAGGGTTGGCGCAGCGCGTAAGTAACCAATGCACCGTACAGGCTCCAGTCCCAATTGGCCTGCCACGCCAGTGCCTGATAGGGATCGGCCGGTGGCTGGCCGGCACGGGTCGCAGCCTGCGCGGCATCGACCTTGGCCTGCTGGTCCGGGTTGATCATTTCCATCAACAGGCTGCCTTGCGGGCGTTGCGCTGCCATTTCGCGCAGCAGCCACAGTTGCAGGGCGTGGTGGTCGGGGTTGTCGTGTTGTTCGCCGACCAACACCCGCGGCGCGGCAGCCAGACGTTCGACCAGCTCTTGTGGGCTGAGGGTGCGGCCCGTGGCCAGTTCGCGGATGACGCCGAGTTCGGCATGGTCGCGATTTTCAGGGGCAATCGGAGCCGGTGGTGGGGTGACGTGATGAGATTGGCAGGCAGCCAGCAGGCTGAACATGCAAAGCAACACAATGCGCATCGGGTTTCCTTAGGGGCTGATATCAGCGCGCAATAATCAGGGGATGACCACGTTCGGGGTGCTGCTGGATGAGGACCTGCAACCCATACACCGCCTCCAGTGCCTCGGCCGTCAGGACTTCATCCGGCGAGCCATAGCCATGGGGACGACCGTCCTGCAACAGCAACAGGTGATCGCAGTAACGCGCCGCAAGATTGAGGTCGTGCAGGATCACCAGCACCGCGGCGCCACGCCCGGCGAAATCGCGCACGGCCTGGAGGATGGTGTGCTGGTGCAGTGGGTCGAGCATGGAAGTCGGCTCGTCCAGCAGCAGGGTCTGCCCCACGGCGCCTGGCCACAGCTGGGCAAGGACGCGCGCCAGGTGCACGCGCTGGCGCTCGCCACCGGAGAGGGCCAGGTAACTGCGCCCGGCCAGGTGGCTGGCGTCGGCGGCACTGAGCGCCTCGGCAACGATTTCGGCATCGCGCACCCGGCCGCTGGCATGGGGCAGGCGCCCCATGCCCACCACTTCATTGACCGAGAAGGCGAAGTTCAAGCTCGAACTCTGGGGCAACACCGCCAGACGTTTCGCCCGCGCCTGGCCCGGCCAGTCGGCCAGCGGTCGCGTGTCGAGGCTGACCTCGCCAGCGCTTGCCGGCAGCTCGCCGCACAAGGCGCCGAGCAGGGTGCTTTTACCGGCGCCGTTGGGGCCCAGGACACCCAGGACTTCACCTGCGCGCAGCTCGATATCGATGTCCGCCAGCACGGTGCGAGTGCCGCGCCGTACCAGCAGGTTCTTGGCTCGCAGCATCAGGAACGCCCTCGCACCAACAGATAAAGGAAGAAGGGCGCACCGATGAGTGCGGTCACGATCCCGATCGGCAGTTCCGCCGGCGCCAACAGCAAGCGCGCGACCAGATCGGCCAACAACAGCAGGCTGGCACCGGCCAGCAACGACGCCGGTAGCAGCACCCGATGATCGGGGCCGACCAGCAGGCGCATCAGGTGCGGCACCACCAGGCCGATAAAACCGATCAGGCCGGCCGCCGCCACGGCAGCGCCGACGCCCAGCGCCGTGCAGATCACCAGCTCCAACTTGATCCGCTCAATATCGAAGCCCAGGTGGCGGGCCTCGGATTCGCCCAGCAGCATCGCATTGAGCGCCGGTGCCCGGCGTGGCAACCACAGCGCCACGCCCACCGCCACGATCAGCAATGGCCACAAGCGTTGGTAGCTGGCACCGTTGAGGCTGCCCAGGTTCCAGAAGGTCAGGGTGCGCAGGGTCGCGTCATCGGCCAGATAAGTGAACAGGCCGACACCGGCGCCGGCCATCGCCGTCATTGCCACGCCGGCCAGGAGCATGGTGGCGACATTGGTCTGTCCATCGATGCGGCCGAAGCGATACACCACCGCCGTGACGACCAGGCCACCGGCAAAGGCGCAGACTGACAACAGATAAGGTTCTACTGCTGGTGGCACGCCACCCAGCAAACTGCCACCGACGATAGCGAGGGCCGCACCCAGGGCCGCACCGCCGGAAACCCCGACCAGACCCGGGTCTGCCAGTGGGTTGCGGAACAATCCCTGCATCGCCACCCCGGACAGCGCCAGGACCGAGCCGACGGCGATGCCGAGCAGGCTGCGCGGCATGCGAATCTGCCCAAGGATCAACTCCGCCTGCTGCGTGCCGCTGCCATCGACCGGCACACCGAGCAGACGCAATCCGGCCAGCAAGGTATCACTCAGTGGCAGGCTGACCGGTCCCAGGGCCAGGGACAGCCAGAACACCAACAGTAGCAACAGGCCAAGCACCATCAGCGTTGGCCGCGGACGAAACATGGCCGTCATCGCTTGATCTCGGCGGTCTGGGCCTGGGCGGAAGGATAAAACGCGGTCGAGAGCATACTCAGAGCGTCCGGTACCCGAGGACCGAGGCCACCCACCAGCAGGGTCGGGTCGATGACCACCACCCGGCCATCGCGACCGGCCCGGGTTTGCGCCAGGATCGGATTCTGTTGGAGCAACGCCGCACGGGCGGCATCGCCCTCAAGCCGGCCTCCGGCGAAAATGATCACCTCCGGATCCAGTGCCAGCATGGCCTCAACGGAAACCGGCTTGTAGCCGTTGTGGTCACCCAGGCTTTGCCCGCCGGCCTGGTTGATCATCCAGGCGGCCAGGGTGTCCTTGCCGGCCACCTGCAGATTGCCGCCGGAATGGCTGAGCAGCATCAACACCCGGGGTGCCTGGTGATGTTGCTGCGCCTGCTTGACCCACGCGGCCTGGCTTTGCAGGCGCTGGCGATAGCCATCGAGCAGTGTCTGCGCCTGGGCCTGATTGCCGAGCAATTGCCCGAGTTGGGTCAGGTTGTGTTCCAGGGCTTGCACATCAGGCTTTGCCGAGAGCAATTCGATGCGTACGCCACCGGCCTTGAGCTGTTCCAGTACTGGCGGGGCGCCCATTTCATTGCTGCCGACCAGAATGTCCGGCCGCAGGGCGAGGATCCCTTCAGCTGCAAGCGCGCGTTGGTAGCCGATGCCGGGCAGGCTGTGCAGCGAACGCGGGTACTGGCTGGTGCTGTCGACACCGACCAGCTTGCTTTCGCCGCCAAGGGCGACCACCCACTCGCTGAACGCGCCGCCGGCGCTGACCCAGCGTTGCGGCAAGGCGTCAGCGGCAGTGGCCAGTTGGCTCAAGAGCACGCCAGCGCAAGCCAGCAGTGTTGTCATACGCATCGAGACGCTTCCTTAGCCGATCAAAGTGGGGGCGGATTCTGCCAGGGCACGCCAGTCGTCACGCTCCGAGATGCCCGGCTTGCGTGCGCCGAACAACTGGATGACCAGTTCGCCTTCGGCATCGAAGCCTTCGTAACTGGTGATGATGCCGTCTGCGCTCGGCTTGCGCACGCGCCACAGTTCGGTGATGCCCGTTGTCTTCAGATGCAGGTTGAATTCCGGGTCGAGCACGTTGAACCAGGTGTCCATCCAGCGCAGGTTGCTGACGGTGCCGGAGTGGATCTGGATGCAATGCTTGTTGCCCACGAACACCATGATCGGCACTTCGCGCTTGCCCGCTTCTTCAATCACCTTGATCAGTTCGACGGTGGCCAAAGGCTCCGCCCACTCGTGGCCGGCCAGGCGCAGGGCCTGGGTGCGGGCAACGTCATGGCGCTTGAGCAGGGCGAAAAAGTGATGGGTGTCCTGCAGCTGCGACCATTCGCTGCGCATGGCGGCGGCATCGATATCGTCGTCGGCACGTGCTGCCTTGGCTTCGGGCAGAGGTTGCAGGTCCAGTTCGGCGGTCTGTTCCTCGGCGCGGAAACGCTCGACCAATGGCGCCCAGGCGGCTTCCTCGCTCTTGGCAGTCAGGTAGACCTTGTGCACGGCCAGGCCCTGGCGGTCGAACACCTGGATGCTGCGCTGCGGGCCGCGGGTGGTGGCTTCGTCAACGGCAAACACGCTGGCCCAGCCGCTCAGGAACAGGCGCAGGTCGATATCGGCGGACACCACCAGGCCCATCTGACCGCTGCCCATCACCGTCACGTCGCGATAGAAACCCTTGCGTTCATGCACGCAGTGCTCGTTGCGGGTCAGCGCCATGATGTAGCCCAGCTCACCGAGTGCCGGCAGCAGTGCGGCCCAGTCCGGGCGCAGGCGCACCGCATCGGTACCCAGGCGGCTGGCGGTCAGCTCGGCCTCGCTGACGCCCAGTCTGGCGGCGGCATCGCGAGCGCGTACACCGACTTGTTCAGCACGAAGCTGTTGCCAGTTCTGGTAGAGCGCGGGTGCTGTGTGTGCAGTCATGTGAAGCTCCTCAGGATCAACGGTTCGCCGTCAGGGCGAATTCTATGGGTATTTCCACGCGGCTGGGCACGGCCCGGCCGTCAACGATTTCGGGGCGAAAGCGCCAGCTCTTCACGGCTTCCAGCGCCGCCTGATCAAGACTTTCCACACCCGAGGACTTTATCAGCGTGAGCTTTTGCTGCTGACCGCGCTCATCCAGACACACCTCGACCCGCACGATGCCTTGCTGGTTGCGGCGTCGTGCCACAGAAGGGTAGCGGGGCGCCGGTGGTGGCGTGACGAAGCTGGGGCGCAGGCTGACCACGGGGGTGAGCGGTGGGGCCGGCGCGGCAATGGATGGCGCCGTCGGGCTGACGGTTTTTGCGGGGGCAGGCTGGGTCTCCGTCTGCACCGTGGCGGGTGTCGAGTGAGTGGCTTGTGACGGGCGCGGTTCAGGACGCTGGGGTGGTGGTGTCTTGGTGATGACCGGTGTTTTCGCGACCGGCAGCGGCTTGGGCTGCGCGGTGTCCGGTTTGGCCGTCACGGGCACCTTCACTGGCGTTGGCGCCTCGACCTGCTTGCGCTCAGGTGCTGGTTGGGTACGCGGTACCGGCACCGGCTGGGCGAGCGGAGCGAGGTCGACCAGCTGGATTGCCATCGGTGGTTGCCAGGCCAGCGGCTCGGGCTCTGCCCGAAGATCGCGCAATAGCCAGCCCACGCTCAAATGCAGCGCGATGGACACCAGCAGGTAGGACCAGAAGTGCTTCATGCACGTTCGTTCTGTTTAGAAATATAATGCGTATGGTAATAATTTGCATTTGCAAGTCAAGCTGGATTATCTTCGCCGCCGCTGCCAAACGAGCGTTTGCCAAGACCAGCCCCTCGCAGAAAGGGACCGAACGCTGTGATTCCTAAAAAAATCAGACACATGCCGGACAGTTCGACCCGCTGACGCAGGACCGCAAAAGGCCTGCCGGCGCGTGCCAGCTGTCAGACCCAGGAGTAAGTTAGATGTCGATTCACCCGCCATTTGCCCGTCGTCCCTGGCTTGCCTTGCTGCTGCTTTCGCCATCGCTGGCCCTGGCTGCAGAGACAACGACTCAGTTCGACACCGTCAGCGTGACCGCTACCCGTACCGAGCAGACCCTGATCAAGGTGCCCAGCACCGTGTCAGTCCATACCGAACGCGAAATCGACCAGTTCAACGACAAGGACCTCAAAGACCTGGTGCGCTACGAACCGGGTGTTTCGGTCAGCGGCACGGGCGATCGTTTCGGCCTCAAAGGCGCCAATATCCGTGGTATCGACGGCAACCGGGTCCTGACCCAGGTCGACGGCGTGCGTGTGCCGCAGAGCAACTTCTTCAGCCCGTTCCAGGACGTGCGCAGCAACTACGTCGACCTCGACACGGTCAAGACCGTGGAAATCATCCGTGGCCCGGCGTCCTCGTTGTACGGCAGTGACGCCATCGGCGGTGCGGTCAGCTACCTGACCAAGGATGCCGCCGACTACCTGGACGAAGGCGACGACACCTATGCCCGCCTGAAAACCGGCTACGACGGCAGCGACGACAGCTGGCAGCGCAGCGCCACCTTCGCCGGCCGCCTGGGCAGCGTCGATGGCCTGTTGCACCTCGGCCGCCGCGATGGCCAGTCCACCGACACCTGGGGCGGTAACGGCGGCACCGGCGTGGGCCGCGAAGAGGCCAACCCGCTCGACTACACCACCAAGAATCTGCTGGCCAAACTGGGTTGGGACTACGCCGAAGGCGACCGTCTGCAGTTCACCTACGAGCGCTACGAGGACGATGCCAACAGCAACCTGCTCAGCGACATCACCTCCCGAGCGACCCAGACGACCCCGGCCATTCTGGGTTCCCAGGCCGAGGACAGCATCGACCGCACCCGCTACAGCCTGGCGCACACCCTGAGCCTGGACAGCCTGCTGGCCGACAAGCTGCAATGGCAGTTGAACTACCAGGAAAGCGACAACAGCCAGAAGACCCAGCAGCAGCGCCGGACCACTGCGTTGGTCAACCGTCTTCGCACCCGTGACTCGCAGTACGACGAGCGCCTGTGGAGCCTGAATACCCAGCTGGACAAGGAATTCGCCATAGGCGACACGCGCCACTACCTGATCTACGGCGCCGAGGTCAGACGCACCGACGCCAGCAACCTGCGCACGGGCCGCGAAGTGCGCCTGGACACCGGCGCGGTGATCGCGCCGCCGGAAAACTTCCCGGTCAGCGACTTCCCGGATCCGACCAGCGATTCGCTGGGCCTGTTCGTCCAGGACAGCATCGAGATCGGCCGCTGGACCTTGCTGCCAGGCGTGCGTTACGACTACTACCGTCAGACGCCCCATGTCACCGACGAATTCCTCAACGGCTTGCCGTCGGATACCGATCCGTCGCGCGTCACGGACGATCACATCTCGCCGAAATTCGGCGTGACGTATCAACTGACCGAGCACGAAAGCCTCTACGGCCAATACGCCGCCGGTTTCCGCGCTCCGCCCATCACCGGCATGTTCGGCGAGTTCAGCAACCCGCAGCAGGGCTACCAACAGATCGGCAACCCGGACCTCAAGCCTGAAACCAGCAACAGCTTCGAAACCGGCCTGCGCGGTCGTTATGACCTGGGCAGCTTCGGCCTTGCGCTGTTCTACAACAAGTACAAGGACTTCATCTCCAACACCATCGTGCCCAATCCAAATGGCAACGGCCTGACGACCTTCCAGAACCGCAACCTCAGCAAGGTCACCATCTACGGCGCCGAAGCCAAGGGCGATATCAAGCTCGACGCCTTCATGCCCGCCGGCACCCACGCCCTGGGCTCGATCGCCTATGCCCATGGCGAAGATGAGGATACGGGTGAACCGCTCAACAGCATCGACCCGCTCAAGGCCGTCATGGGCCTGGGCTACAACGCACCGAGCGGCGTGTTCGGCGGTCAGTTGACCTGGACTGTGGTCCAGTCCAAGGATCGCGTCGATCACACTGGCGATTCTGCGGCCCTGATCAACAGCCAGTTCGAAACCCCCGGCTACGGCGTGCTCGACCTCAACGCCTGGTATCAGGTCACCGAATCGGTTTCGATCAACGGCGGCCTGTTCAACCTGACCGACAAGAAGTACTGGAACTGGGGTGACGTGCAGGGCCGCGATGCCGACTCGCCGAGCCTGGGCCGTTTTACCCAGCCAGGGCGTTATGCGGCGGTCAACCTGATCTGGGAGATCTGATTACGCTCGGCTGAGCTGATCGCGGCCAGGACCGCTCCCACGGATGCTTTTGCTCAGCGTCCGTGGGAGCGGCTTTACTTTTGGGGGGGCACATCATGTAGCCGCTGCCGCACGGCTGCGCTCGCGTGCGAAGCGCGCGCAAAATCGCAAGATCGCCGGGGGCCTTCGGCCCCAGCGCAGCCTGCGGCAGCGGCTACAAGGGATCGGCCAGAATTTCCATGTAATCAAATGGACTCGCC